>CAWILK010000025.1:0-146232 GCA_963836845.1 uncultured Alphaproteobacteria bacterium
AGGATCAGAGCCTACTTTCCTGAGAGATTTAATCCATGAGCTTTGATACGCAGACGAAACTGGCGATCTATCGGTACCTCGCGAGACCGGGCAGAGTCCGTCGCTGCAAGTTGTAGCTGAACGCGTTCACGCCGACGTCAGCAATGTTCGCGAAGTCTATGAGAGATTACGCGCTCAACGAGTGTTGGTGTTGGAACCCGATGGAGTCTCCATTCGGATGGCTCCACCTTTTCCGGCGTGCTGACCCAACACCTCGTGATCGTCGATGAGACGAAGTATTTCGCTAACTGCGCCTGGGATTCATTCGGGATACCTGCTGCGCTGCATCGTCCTGGGCAGGTTCATTCGCGCTGCGAGCAATCCGGTGAACCACTCTCACTGGAGATTGGCCTGGAAGGTCCGCCGCGCTGCAGTTGGCTTTTTCATTGCCTTGTTCCCGCAGCCAAATGGTGGGACGATATTGTCTTCACCTGAAACAACATGCTTTTCTTCCGGTCGGAAGAACGGGTGCAAGAGTGGTGCGCCGCGCATGATTATCCCGTGCGGCCGCTCGTCACGATGGACCAGTTATGGACGCTCGCGACGACTTGGTATTCGACGCGCTTACAAGAGGACTCGCGGCGTCCGAAGCCCGCTGAGATGCGTTCCATCTTCGCGCGACTCGGCTTGGAAGGCGACTTTTGGGATCCGCAGTCGGACAGGTTCGGTTAGCGGATTCGCTCCGTTCGAGTTGATTTTTAGCAGTTCGTCGTCCCGTGAATCCTCTTCAGCTTTCCACTTCCTAGCGTTTCAGTTTTTGCCGCTCGTAAATGTTAAATGTTTTGAGATCTGACCCGAATACTTCTTGCCCGGCTCTTCTTGTATTGACGATAAAAACGCGCATGGCATTATTGCGTTCAAAGGAAGTTGATGGATGAGCAGTTCTCGGAATAATCCTTGGGCGACTCCCCGTAGGAACCACCTTCACTGTCATCAACAACACCGCGGCCACACCTATCGCCGGGACGTTCGTCAATCTCCACGATGGCTCGGTCGTAAGGATCTTCGGCAATAACTTGCAGGCGAGTTACGAAGGTGGCGATGGCAACGACCTTACGCTTACCGTAGTGCGATAGCGATAACCGTTAGTCGCGAATGGAGCCGCGGGGACGCGAGCGACATAGATGGGCAAGCCGAGAGGCCGAATGGAGCTTATGGG
Source organism: uncultured Alphaproteobacteria bacterium (assembly GCA_963836845.1). Lineage (GTDB taxonomy): Bacteria > Pseudomonadota > Alphaproteobacteria > ATCC43930 > CGMCC-115725 > AP-15. Next base: position 1,199 of record CAWILK010000025.1, read on the forward strand.
AAAAGCGACATAGAAGGTAAACTGCAAGGGAAGCAGCGAGCGAGTTGGGGAAGGAGCGAGTTTCAAACAAGCGGGAGCAAATGAGTCAATCCTTTCCCTCGTAGTCTTTTTGCAAAGCGTGCCCGAAATGGCGACGCCTGACGGACATGGCGCTTGAAGAATTATCTAAAGCTCCAGCGCGAAAGGTAAAGTCACAACTCGGTTACAAAGATGGTAGGTCGCATCCCAATCAGCCGTTCCTTCTTGTCGCGTCATAGCCTTGGCGAAGGAGCGTGTCGAGTTGGGAGACCGATCTTTTTCATCTCGAGTCCGAACGTCGTTCTTTGGACATTTGCTCTCAGCTCTCAGCTCTCAACCCTCAGTCGTGCCGCCCTCCGGCACTCCGTTCACTAATTCGCAGCACCGATCGAGGTGATGCTGGCAACGCAAATCCCGCGGCGATAAGCCAGACGAATCCAGGAAATCGCGTCAACGGAATTAGAAACAACGCCTGAGGAATGACCAGATTCAGAGCGCTCAATTCGCCAATGATCCCAAGAGCAAAGCCAGATACGACAAGCCATTTTGGAAGCAGTTTCATAAAGGCTGCCGGAACCGACAACCCAGCGATCAGCAAACCCATCGGGACCGAGAACCCCACGCCGCCGATCGCGAAGCCAAGATAATACAATGCGCGCAGGACTGCCGTTTCTTGCGCAATGCCGGGATACGCCATGACCCAAAGAATGAGTCCCGTGAGAGCCATGTTAAAGGCTGTCATCAGCCCGCCGAACAACGCAATGGACGGACCGGCTGCGCGCACTCCGAGAAAACGAAGCCGGCTCACCATCGTTGCCACAAAGATGCCGAGCGGTATGGCGGCGCCGAATTGCAGGAACGCGCAGACCATAACTGCCTTCGGATGTTCCTGGAAATAAGGTGCGATGGCCTCACTCGATTCCCACGGCCCGGGAAAATGCGGTCCCCCGGTGAAACTGATGACCTGATAAAGGGCAGCATTAAAGAGCAGTGTGTAAACGATCGCGACGATACCCGGATGCGGCCCGCGATGTTCTTGTGAAGAAGTTTTAATTGTTTCCATGAATCGTTCATAATATGAACGATTGCATTTCGCAAGTAATTTCTTTAAGCTGTCTGCAAAGTTTTATGAAATCCCGTCAACAACGACCGACCGGCGCCGCCTTTCTGCTCGCTCAGCTCGGCTCGCATGCGGCCGATCGCTTTGGCGAGCGAATCAAAGGCTTGGGTGTTGCTCCACGGCACGCCGGAATCTTGCGCATCATTGCAAGAACGCCCTCGTGCAATCAGCGGGCGCTGGCGAAACGATTGGGTGTGCTTCCCAGCCGCATGGTCATTCTGCTTGATGAACTGACGGAAAAAGGACTGGTCGAACGAAAACGCAGCACAAAAGATCGCCGGCACTCCGAGATCGTCCTGACCAGGCGCGGCCAACGCATGCTGGAGAAACTTTCCAGGTTAGCCGCAGACCATGAAGCTGATCTATGTGCAGCGCTGACGGCGAAAGAGCGCGAGCAGCTGGCAGCGTTGGGCCGGAAAATCGTTCATCAACAAGGCCTCATACCCGACGTGCATCCGGGCTATCGCAAACTGTAAAATCCTGACCGCCGGTCATCCATCCGCTCGAGTAGACGCCGATTTGATATCGACAACGGGTGTGCCGTCGAATGCCTCGATCGGCCCGATCTTTATGCGTATGCCGCTTGTCGCGCCGTCTTGTCGAGCCGTAGCTTCAGCGAAGGTTGAAGCCTCACGCGAAGGCGGATCAATTTCGCGCACCGTCACCGGATGCAGTCCGAGCGGGTTTGGCCGCGCAGGTGAGCGCGTATAGAAAACGCCGGTGAGCGGACGAGTCGGATCGTTGCGCGGATGTCCCTTCAGCACGTCGCGCTTCGCTTCATGCAACCACGTGATCACGATCAGCTCGTGACCGACTTCGATTCCCAACAACGCCTCGGCGAATCGCGGTTCGATCTCGAGCCACGCATCGGGCGCACCTTCCGGTCCCTGCCGCGGCGCGTCTTCACGGCCCTTGACTGTCGATCGGATAAAGCCAACCGGCTCGAGTGTGTAAGCGCTCATGTTTCCAACCTTGTTCACGCTTTCTACGATGCAACTTCCCATCGGACTTCTCCGATCTCGACGTCGGATGTTGGACGTTGAGCGTTGCACGTTTGCTGCTCGCCCAACCTTCTGCCCTCAACTTTGTGACCTTCAGTAATTCGGGCGCAGCTCGATCGGCCCCGGCCGAAAATCCACGTGCTCCAACTCGGCCGTATCAAGATTCCAAACGGCGTGAAGCGATGCCGTCCAATGCGGAGTGACAGACAGATCAGGTTTATTATCGGCGAAAAGGTTCAATAACATTTTGCGGCCCTTAAATTCCAACTCGGGCTTTGAGTCGGGTCCTTCGCCTTTGGAGACGAAAATAACGCCCGACCCTTTTTCGTCCGGATATTTGCTCAGGAAACGCTTTCGAAAATCCTGATCGAAGAGCAACCACACCCGCCGCCACACCGGCTGGATCCGTTTGATCTCATCCGCTTCGATTTCGTAGATCGCCAGATCCTTCATCCCCCATCTTGCTGCTATCCAGATCGCGACGATCGAGTTGCCGTTCCACTTCGCCAGCGGTTGGTCGCGCGCGCCCTGCCAGCGGCCGCCTTCGGTTCCGATTCGTGTCAGGACTGAGTACGGTTTGAGACAGACCAAAAGATTCGGTGGCAGCTCAGCGCTGTCGTCCGTGCGGATTGGATATAAAACCGCGAACCGGCCGTTAGGTGAAAGGCTCTTCTCTCCTACTTCGTATCCTTCCGGAATATCCGCGATTGGTTGAACCGCCGCCTTGCCTGGCGACTCCTCCTCGGCGCGCAGCATGTGGCCGTCGAAGAAACAGAGCACAAAAACAAAGATTAGCGCTTTCACTTTTTCCCTCAACCCCGCAAAAGTGCGTCGCTCCAACGGAGCTTTTACGCTTTCGACGTCAACCCTCAACTCTCAATTGTTTTCCTTATCACTCGCCCGCCCGCCGTAGTGAATTCAAACTGCGCGTAGGCCATTACCGAGTCATTTACGAATTCGGTCTGGGTCAGGGCCGCATTTACCTGCACTACGTCGGCAACAGGCGAGACATTTACAAGCGAATCTAACGATTGATGCCCTGCTGCACATATGCGGTTTGACATCTCTCACAGCAAACGACTTATAAAGTGATTACTTTTATCAGGAGGTTCAGATATGTAACGCGAACCGCTCGCCGAGGCGAGCGAAGCTGACGGCGACCGTACGACTAAGGTCCTATTCACCGCGAGTGAGAGTCACTCTATGCTGAGCTTGGCGGTGTTGCCCACTGCCATTGTCATTACATACCAACAATCAATTAGAAATCCAAAAATTATGCGCTTGAGAATACGAACTATACTTTGTTGCACAGCGATCTTTTCCGCTGTCAGCTTTTTCACAATCACGTTTGCCGAGACAAATCCGCTTTCAAAGGCTCAGGTGGCTGACCAAATCCGCAAAGTGGAAAACGGCGTGGATGATTTCGAGAAGTATCTGACCAGCCGCGGCGAAAACGCCCAGGATCAGGCCGGATCGGCGAAGAGCAGCGGAGCAGCAAAGCGCGGACAGGGTGCAAACTCCGCGAACACGGATGCGCGGAAAGGATCAAGCCGGGCAATCAAAAGACGACCTTCAGAACGCCATGGACGATCTGAATCGCTCCACAAACCGTCTGCGGCGCAAGTTCGATGAAACGGCGAATTATCTGGAGACCAAAGTGCAAATGGAGCAGGTCATGGACAGCGCGCGCAAGCGTGAATCAGGTGGCGGCGAAGGGAGTAGACGGCCAGGCACAAAGCTTATGGAAGGCTTTGCGCGCGAGTATCAATGACCTGGCGCGCTGCCTACAACCTGACCCCCGTCGGCGCATAGGGAAGGGCAGACGGTGCGGGGTTACGGTCCATTTAGGTATTGTGAGCCGCTTGCCCGGTAACGGGACTCGTCCCAGTAGAGACTGCGACACAGAAACGCTTGCCATCGCTCCGCAGTGAGCCAATTCGTTTTTCGGGTTTGCTCTCAACTCCGTAAAGGAGCGTGGCTCCGACGGAGCTTTACGCTCTCAACTCGTAAAAGGCGTGCTCTCAGCGATCAGCTCCTTAAAGAATGTTAAATAGCCTGCTCGCGATTTATCGGAGTTGAGCGTTCGGTGTTTTCCGGCTTTGTACGTCACTCGCTTGTCGCGCTGTGGTCCCGCGACGGCGGAAGCCTTGGTGGTCACTTCCTTCTGACTTCTGACTTCTGACTTCTAGACTTCTACATTCTCTTACTTCTTCTTCTTACTTTCTGCTTGAACGATTCACTGATCACATCCCGACAGCGCCAATCAACGGTGCCTTCGATATGATCTGCGCGGCGGACGGTTGTTCGAAGGAGCATTCCGGAAACGCCACCCGACCTGGCCGTGCGGGGCATCGCCGCTTCCACGCGGAGAATTTCCTGGTAGCCGCGGCTCGATCTTTCGCTGCGGGACTCGCGCTCCCCTGCCCCGCTCGTCGCGTGGCGGCGCAGCCTGATTGTAATCGAAACCTTCCGCCTTTTTCCGTACGATCCCGCGGCCGATGAAACGCTCGAGCGAACGCAACGGCCCCTGATCTTCCGGAGTAATAAAGCTGATCGCATCACCGATGGCGTGTGCGCGGCCGGTGCGTCCGATGCGATGGACATAATCCTCCGAGTGCATCGGGAAATCGTAATTCACCACATGCGAGATCCCATCCACATCGATGCCGCGGGCGGCGATGTCGGTGGCGACGAGGACGCGGACCGCGCCCGATTTGAAATCCTTCAGCGCACGGAGCCTCTGGTTCTGCGAGCGATTGGAATGGATGGTTCCCGTTTTGATTCCGCTGCTTTCGAGACGGCGAGCGATCCTGTCGGCGCCGCGCTTAGTCCGGGCAAAAACGAGAACCGTGTCGAATTTTGGATCGCCTAACAAGTGTAGCAGCAGCGCAGATTTCAAGTGCGGGGGAACTTCATAGGCAAACTGCGTGACCGTCTCGGCCGGGTTCGCGCGCCGGCCAATCTGCACAATCTTGGGCGACTGTTGGAACTGGTGGGTCAATTGCTCGATTTCGCGTGAAAGCGACGCGGAGAACATGAGCGTCTGCCGTTTTTGCGGCAATGCTTTCACGATCCGGCGAATCGGCGGAAGAAAACCCATGTCAAGCATTCGATCGGCCTCGTCGAGCACGAGAAACTCGATGCCAGAAAGGTTGGCTACTCGTTGGTCCATCAAATCGATCAATCGCCCCGGTGTGGCTACGACAAGATCGACACCGGAACGCAACGCCTCGATCTGCGGACGTTCACTCACACCGCCGAAAACCGTGGCCATGCGCAACGGAACATGTTTCGCGTAAGCGCGAACGTTCTCCTCGATCTGCACCACCAGCTCACGAGTCGGCGCGACCACCAGCGCGCGCGGGCCGCGGTCCGAGCTCTCCACGGCGAGTCTTCGACCGGACTGGCGGTTGCGAGCTGCGTTATAGGCCTGCGTCACCGTCTGTTTCGATTCAGCGAGCTTCATTAGAATCGGCAGAACGAAAGCAGCCGTTTTTCCCGTGCCCGTCTGCGCAATCCCGATTACATCGTGTCCCGCGAGAATGAGCGGGATTGCCGCGATCTGAATCGGTGTCGGCTCGGTGTAGCCCGCGTCGCGCACGGCCTGCACAATTTGCGGCGAAAGATTGAATGCGCGGAATGGCATAAAGCAACGCTACTATCGTCTGTTAGACCTATTCCGCACCTGTTCTTCTCACATTCGACGCCAGGCACCTGCTCGCGATTTATCGGAGTTGAGCGTTTGGCGTTTTCCTGCTTTGCACGTCACTCGCTTGTCGCGCTGTAGTCCCGCGACGGCGGAAGCCTTCCGACTTCTGACATCTGACTTCTGACTCTCTTATCTTCTGACTCCTCCTTCTTACTTCTTACTTCTTACTTTTCCGCTACCATCCGGCAGCTTCACTTTCGAAGTCATCGGCGGAAGTTTGCGCACGCCTTCATCGAGACGGCGTTCGAAATCCTCCGAAATATTCGCGTAGAATGGATACGCCGCCAGATTCGCGGCCAGCGGGCGGTAACGAAAATGCTTGTACATCCAGAGCCAGGGCGCGGGATTTTTCCGGACAACCGGCTCGAACTGGTCCCAGCAAGCTTGCGCCATTTCCTGGAGCGAAGCGCCCGCGGGAAATTCAATCCGGGGATGAAAAACCACGCGGTAACGCCCGCCGGGCAGCGGCTCGCAATGGACGTTGATGAGTGGCGCGCCCGTGCGCTGGTGCAGCCACACGTGAGCAAAGGTGACGCAGCGTTCAAGCCCGAAGCACTTAATCGCCACGGTCGGCAGTTTCGCCGAAATTGTCAGATCGACGAGCAAGGCGAAGCGTTCGCCGCGGCGCAGGGCCCGGTAAAGATGCATGACAGCGCCTTTGCGCGATGCCACGCGATGGCCGCTTCTCTGGCGCAACTTCAGGAAGATCGGATCGAGCAGTGGATTCTTGAATTGCTGCGCGATGACGACACCTTCGAGACCGGCGAAAGCCGAGACAATGCTGAGCCATTCGAAGTTGCTGTAATGATAGCAACCGACAATGACCGGCTTGCCCGGGCGCGTGTTTTCCTCATCCCATCTCTCGCGATTCTCGAACTCAACGTAACGCGAGAAATTCTGACTCGTTAGGCGCGGGCTCCAAAAAAAATCGAGCATGGTGCGGACAAAATGCTGATAGGATTCACGCACGATCTGCACGCGGCGCTCGCTTGAAATCTCATCGCCAAATGCCACGCGCAGATTACTCAGCGCAACGCGTCGACCCCGACGATCGAGCACGGCGCCGAGCGAGCCGAGCAAAAGGGCCAGCCGATAACAAGCTTTGCGCGACAAAAGCGGAACGAATTTCGTGGCGAATTTGAGCCCCAGCCACTCCAGACGATAACGAATCTTTCTCGCCGTGCGCATCGCTCCAGTGTAATCACGCTTCGCTCAGGCTGCGAACGCCGCTCAGCTAGCAATCGTAATCGAGAGAAACCCCGGTTTATTCTTCGATCAGAGATAGCTCAGCCAACCGCCGCGTCGGCGTTGCTTCAACTCGGCAAACCAGTGGCACAAGGGATACAGCGCGATCACGACGAGCAGCCACACGGCGTAGACTCCAGCGAGGCCGAACCCGTAGTCCGGCGGATACAGCGGCCGTGCTTCACCATGGAACAGCGGGCCGACAAAAAGTCCGCTCGCGCCGCCATACCGCAGGTAGGAGATGAGCAAGGCGATCGCATGGATCAGAAAAATGTGAACGATATAAAAAAAGAGCGGCACCCGGCCGAAAACGATGAAAGGTCGCCAGAATTTGCCGAGGTCGCGATCAAGCAGGGCTAGCACGACGAAGGAAGGACCAAGTGTCATCAGCAGATAGAGCAAAGAGGGAGGGTATTTCTCGCATTTGATGAACGAGAAGACGGTAAAGAGCAGGCTCTGCTGCCGCGACCAGGGGAAAGGATCGCCATAGATGTTCGTCGCACGGATCACAACGAAGGCCGCACATAAACTGATGCCGAGCCATAGCGTTCGGCGACGTCGCCGCGCGCGGTCGAGTTTCACCACCGCACCGTAGGCGTATCCGGCGGCCATGACGCCGATCCACGGTATGAGCGGATAACCGATGTAGAAGGTGTAGGTCGGCAAGAGGTGGATGGGATTTCCGGCATGCAGCACGTTCCAGAGCCAGCCGAGCGAGCCAAACGCCTCCGGCGGCACGGAATCGAAAAGGTTATGTGTGCCGATCATGACGATCCCGAATGCAGCGATTGCCCACACCGGCAAATAGATCAGGGCGGCCAGCGCGACCATTGACCACCCCAGCGCCCAGATCACGCCCCCGCCAAGGGAATGGATATCGAAGTTAAACGTCCATGCGAACTGCATCACCGTCAGCTCGAGTAACACCAGCCACAGACCGCGGGTAATGAGAAACCGCGCGAGATCAGCTTTCGTTTTGCCGCGCGTCAACGAGAGGAATGCGGCTGTGCCGGCCAGGAAGCAGAAGACCGGCGCGCAGAAATGAGTGATCCACCGCGTGAAGAAAAGCGCGGCGTACGTATGGGTCAGGTCGAGCGGAGGAAACAACAGGGCGTCGTGGCTGAGGAAATCACGGGTGTGATCAAGGGCCATTACCACCATGACCATACCGCGCAAAACGTCGATATTCTCGAGACGCGGGCGTGCTGGTTGTAACGGAATCGGAGAGTCGCTGACTTCCGGCATACCCCTGCCTTTCACAAAGATCGCGGCGGCCGTCAACACTTCCGTCTCACTTATCTGGCACGCCGCGTCCTATCGGAGGTCGCGCTGTGGCTTGACCAAAAACGCAGTCAATTCTTCATTCGCGCGCACCATGAAACGCTTTCCGCCGCGATGCGCGTCGGCTCCAGATCGTTCGCCCGTCGCAGTCCATCGCTGCCACGCAACCCCATGTCAGTGCTCAATCGTGAGCCTTGATTGGCCCTTCGATAATCTCGGGTTTCTGAGTGAGAAGTTTAGACAGATGCTCTTTTACGTAGTCCGCAGCTAAACGCATCGACTCATCAGCACCAGCTTTGTCCTTAAACACGCCGAGGGACGCGCCCTCGCCGTTGCCAGTATCAAGCCAATAGTAACGCACAAACCCCTTCGCACTCTTAACGATTGGTACGAAGTCCTCGCGTATCCGGCGGTCAATCTCTGCACCGTCCTCTGGATTAAAGTGATAATGACGAATGACAGCAAACATGATGCATCTCCTTCGTTTAACGTTCCGATTTCAACTTTCTTCTGCGAAGACGATCTGTGTGTCGCCTTTCGCGTCAAGCTCGAATCGGCCATGCGAACTCCAAAAACGCAGTCAATTTTTCATCTGCGCACACGACGAAACGCGTTCTATCGCGATACGCGTCAACCTACGGAACCAGAAAAAACTTTCCTGTGTATGGATCTTTCACGACGGACCCGGACGCAAAATCAGTGACATCGATATACTTGTCCTCTTCCGGCAGATAAGGACTCGTGACCATACCTTTCCGGCCTGGGACCGGAATTCCATAGGGCAAACCAGCTTTTGCTTTTTCTATATCCGCGGCTGAAACACGCCGCACACTGCCAGTGGGCTCTTCTCCTTTGGGAGGGTGGGATGGTTGTCCGACTGCGGGCGGCGTTGCGGCGGCCGCAGGCGTTGCTCGCGAAGTCCGTCGCCGCGTGGCCTGCGGCGTGTTCGCAGGCTGAGGGCGCGCCGACTGAGGCGGAGGCGGAGAGGCTGGGACTGTAAAGGCTTGGAAATCGAGTGACCAACTTTCTTGAAGAAGTCTCCCACTGGCCCAGCGTTTACAAAGGATCCGCTCAAGACCAAAAGCGGGATCACCATTAACAATAAGGGGTTCACCTTCATCGCCGACAACTCAATGAATCGTCTCGTTTGTTTGGGTTGGATTTCTAAGCCTGAAAGAAAAGAAGGTAGCACCACTCAGAACCCAGCCCAAACTCCAACCCGCGCTTCTTGACATTGTCACGGCGCGGCCGTCACACAATTGTAACTTCGAAATAATCCTAAGAAAGCGAAACGCTTTCTGCCGCTGCCTAACGTTCGAACTGATTCCAACTACGGCTGCAGCCGCTCGAGCCAGTGTTGTGTAACCGGTATGCCTTTACAATCGTTGAGGTCAAAATGGCACGCCGCCAAGGCGCGACGAGGGAGCATGTTCCTTTGCGACCTGCGACCGAGAAGCAACGCTGGCGCCGGTTTATTTTCAACTCAACCCTCCGGGCCGCCGTTCCTTGGGCGAATTTTCGCGTCCCTCCCTCGGCCAGTATCGCAGCGGATGCAGGCGCTTCGCTCGCTCCTCCAAATTCGCCCAAACTCCTCGTGGCGATTGTGAAGCCATACCGGTTACACAACACTAAATATTGAGGTCGGTAGGCGGAATAACATTGGAGAAATCGACTGTCATTCGAATGTCGCCGGCTGGGTCAGATCGAGTGATGACGCCGTGATCCTCGTTGACGAACTTCCAAAGAGACAAGACTAACTTTTCGATCGCCTCGCGACCGAAGACAAAGCCCTGCATATGAACCACAGACTCTCCGCCCTTAATCATATGATCAATCACCGCATCGATATCACCCCGGTGCACATCGACAGGTCCGATTGGCCTGAAGCCTGCCTCGAGCAGTGAGTGGAGTGGGGCGCCGTTGCCGTCTACGACATGGGCGAGATACTCTTCGTCCGGCGAATCTCGACCACTCTCCTTGATGGCGTAGACCATCATAATTTTCACTAAGAGCGAGCAGAGCCCGAAGCCGCGCGCGGCTGGGTGGAACATCAGGCCACCAACCTCCGCTTCCTTCGGCGATCTCTCATCACCGGATGCCGATTGAATGATGCCAGTGCCAATAATGTTATCGGTGGTCCGGTTCAGGACATGAAATAAGCGGCGCTCCCGCGCTGCATCGAGGAAAGCATGCGCTGGACGATCAAAGAGTGTTCCTTCGTTCAGCGCCTCGATGAACGTGAACGGGATTCGGTACTCGGCCTCTCCTGTCAGCCGCACATCGATCCTGTCCTGATCTCTAATGACTGGCGGTCTAGGAGCCATTTCGAGGGCGCCACTGGCAAGGCGAGCGGTTCATTGAATTGGTTGATGGGAGAATTGTCGTTTTCATGTCCGCAAGATTCTACCTTTTTTGTTTTCCACCCTGCAACGACGAAATGATATGACCGGCATGTCCTCACATCATCTTTACGGTCTGCCACGCCGAGAAAAGAATAGGAGTCAGTCCTTTTTTCTTGCATTCTGACGAGCTTCGTCGGCTCGTGCATAAGAAGCGCGTTGCTGTAACTTTCCCGCCATTCTCATAGATCCTGCTACCTTTTGACCGAGAAAGCGCTAGAAGGTTTTAAAGGTCGCAGCCGCTTACATCGTGGCGTCGCTCCTGATTCAGGGATTCGGCCCGCCCACTGCGCTGATTCTAAGCGTGGTGCGGAACTGGTCGTCCTTCTTTTTAAACAGGATGCTACGAATTTTTGATTGCCGATTTCCGAATTGAAACTCACTCACTGCCCAGCTCGTTCGCCGCTTCCCATCGCGGCTTTGCCTTCTGTCTCGCCGATCCCATCCGCCCGGCTGCCGAAGTTGGAAAGGCTCGGTGATCAACTCGGAATCTATTCGAGCAGCTTCTTCAGATTTTGAAGCACGGCGTCTTCTTCGTCAGAGCGCGCGCCATCGGCGAGAAAGAGCTCCTGGCACAAGTCGAATGCTTGTCCCTTCACTGCCGCGGTACCAAGCCTTTCCCTTATCGAAGCCAGGAATCGATCTCTGTACCCTTGATTTTCTGTCGCGTTCCGTGCGTTATCAATCGATCTCACATCGAACTGATCGAACGGTATTTTCGGGTCCCAATTGAACTTCGCGACCGTATCCGTGATCAACCTGTCCTCCGCGAGGAAGACCAAATTGTCGGCGTACATGCAATAGTTTAGCAAGTCGACTATCGCCTCACGCTGGGGCTGGGTGAGGCCGTCTGTCGGCGCTTCCGATTTATGGAACAGTTTTCTGATTAGACTGGGCATAAAGTGTATTGACTCATTCTTCTTCGATTGCAGGTCACGAAGGCGTAGTTCGCAGACATTTATTTTTGCGAACGTTTAGGTGGTAGCTCACGCACAAACGACCATGAAACTTCCGCAGTCTGACCGTTGTTGTATCGGACGAAGAAGCCTATGCATGGTTCTTCATCAAGCTCGACGCGCACCGGCCTGGCATCTGCCGAAATTTTGTTGGCTTTGCGGATCGTCTCGTGAGGTTCGAGAAAGGTGAGGCCATCTTCAAAATCGACTTCAAATGCATCTTCCCATGCAAGGTATTTTGCCCCAGTAACGCGCACCATTTTCGCCGTCCCAAAAGGCACTTTGAGATTGAGCAATTTCACAAACGACCTTCGTTCTTCAGTTCTTCGATAATGTTTAGCAGTTTTCGATCCGGCTGCCAACCTTCCATCCCAGTCATTCGCTCCAAATCAAGTCGTCCCACGAGCTCGCCGTTTTCCTTTTCGATATGAACATGTCTGGGCGGATGATCTCCGATGAACCATTTAATGATATAACCGCCACGCCGGACCCGCCCCATTCATCAAACATTGCTCGAATAGAGAATTGATTGTCGATCCTAAAGTCCGGGACTCGCGAAAGTGTTCGGCGTCCCATCGACATAGCGCATTCGACCTCGTGCTGTCGGGTCCTATACGTGATTCACGTATATCAATATTCGCCAACAAACTCGTGTGGGCGCGCTAGGTGCGAATCGCTTTTTCGATTGCGGTTCGCGCTGCCCGTCCCATCTCATCGCGTCTCCGGATTTCGATCATTAGATCACTTCATCAGAGAGAGGCTTCCGCCTCCAGTGGTGACGATCACTAGATTCATTACGATAAGCATCGTGTCGTAGCTCCATCCGTTTGTTCCTGAGTCACCCCAGAAGCCTGTGCGCCAGACGAAACCCTTCTTCTGAATCGCGCCGAGCATTAGCAATATCAAACCGGCCGCAGCGAGTTGTGTGAGAACGCCAAAAATTACTCCGAGACTTCCGGCGACTTCGACTGCGCCTAAAAAAATGGTGAAGCCTTTACTCATTCCGATGCCCTTGCTTCGCGCCTCAGGGTCCCTGAGGTGATTCCATCCACTGCTGATGAAGACAATGCCGATCATGACGCGCAAAAGAAGAAGCGCGACGTCAGTGAACTGTGCTAACTGCGGAAACATCACGAGCTGATGATTTCGATGTCGGTTTTGTAGCATCAAACGCCGCTCACCGGCAAGAAGATGCGGCCGACACGGCCGCCGCTACAATCTGAGCCCTCCGCGCACTCCATCCCTACATCACTTTCGACGGTCATAGACCGCCGCTACCAGTCCGAGTCGGACTGGAGAACGCCTCGACACAGCGAGGCGGCTACAGGGCACTAGCGCCTCGACCCGCCTTCATTGATTCCGGCGCGGCTGGCACGGCCCGTTCGACTTCGCTCCCGCCACCGCGGCAAGCGGGCATTAGGCGGCTACAGGACTTACACTAACGCTATCGTGCTATCGCGAGGCTATACGTGATTCACGTATAGCAACATGCGCCAACAAACCCATGTGGGCGCGCTAGTCTCGAATGGCTTTTTCGATTGCGGTTCGCGCAAGGCCGCGTGGCGCAGCTCGATCTTGCTCCCACTCTTGCAGCGTTCGCTTCGAGATCTGTAATTTCAACGCCGCCTCGCTTTGCGAGAGATTATTCCGCTCCCGCCATGCTCGCAGCCTTCGCGGAAACGCACCGGCTGCGAACCTCTGATGCCGAACGTGATCAGGGAGTGTCCCGAAAGCCATCCTTACATGCTATACGTGAATCACGTATAGCATCAAGTCCGTGCCCAGCCTTGAATCCGATTCTAACGGTCATTCGCTACGCACTCCATTCGCGCGGCGCGTAAGTTGACGTTACCTTTTCTTCGAACCAAAGATGGAGAGATCGATGTCACGCGGAGTATTGCCAACAATCTTTCGGCAAGACAAGACAACGGAGGGAATTTCCCTACAGCTGCGATGGGATCCGAAAGGTCCGCTCTATCTGCCGGGCTTCGAGGAAGTGTTGCTCGCGATCCATATCGGCCCGGCGGCAAAGCTCACTTGCCGACGCGGTGGCCGATATTACAGCGGCACAGCTGTGCATGGAGACATCGATGTTGTCCCGGCCCACACTTCGATGCGGTGGGAGGCCCACGATCAGAATGACCGAACCTTTATCGCGACCCTTCCGCAGCGGCTCCTGCATAAGGTCGCGCAGGAGTCGGAACTGGATCCGAAGCGCATGGAAATCCTTAATCGATTTCAAATTCGCGACCGCGAACTGGAACTGCTCGGCTGGGCGCTGCAACGCGAAGCGGAGTCGGGCTATCCCTCCGGCCGCATCTATCTGGATGGATTGACGGTCGCAATGGCGTCGCGCCTGGTCGCTCGGCACAGTTCTTTGGCGCGAAAATTTTCGCCGAACGGCAACGCCGGACTAACCGGTTATCGCTTGAAGCAGGTTCTTGCCTTTATCGAGGAACAACTAACTGAGGATTTATCGCTGGAGCGAATCGCCGCCGTCGCCCGCGTGAGCAGCTCACATTTGAACACGCTTTTTCGTCATTCGATGGGTGTGGCTGTACATCAATACGTCATTCAGCGACGGGTGGAATTGGCGAAAACGCTGCTCTTGCAGGATGGGAAGTCAATCACCGAGATTGCGCTTGAAGCTGGCTTCGCACACCAAAGCCATCTCGCGCGGCATATGCGGCGCAAGCTTGGCTTGCCGCCGCGGGCGCTAAAGCGTCTTCTCGGGCGCGCCTCCGCGACGCGCTGAATTTCATCCGCCGTTTGTGCTCAAACGCGTCGGAACAGGCGCGCAAATTTTTGCAGCGGGAGGATGCTGTGTTCATGAAACGCAGAGATTTTTTAACGATTACGTCAGGAACAATGTTGGCGCTGGCGGTGAAACCACGACTCTTGTCCGCTTTACCGGCCAGCGAGGCAGCTTCGTGGCACAAGGCGCGCAAGTTTGTCGACTTGCTCGGGGGTGCTGTCCGCGCCATAAAAGTGGAAAAATTCGAAACCGGCGGTCCACAGATCCGGCACGTCTTTTTTGACGCGCGTCGTTTGCATCGCTAGCCGGCTTTCTGGGCTTGCTTTTCGCCCGCCGTCGGCGGGCTCGGTTCCGCCTCGCTCGCCTCGAACAACGCGACATCGAGACCGAAGAGCCGGCTTTTGGGCTGGTCGAAGCCTTGCATCAAATCCTGGTTCACCCGGTTTTCGAGGTTGAAGAGCCGGGCGCGCACTGGCGACAGGTCGAGCTTGAGGAGCGCCACATTGTCGAACGAGGCGCGGGGCTGGAGATAGAGCGCGGCGCGGCCAAAGCCGTTTGCTACGCCGGTGCCGATCAGGAAGGCGTCGCCGAGCACGAAGGACTGCCGGCCTCCGGAGAGCTCGACGGCGTCTTCGCCGGCGAATCGGCGAATAGGTTGCCGGAATGCCAGCCGATGACGGCATCCTCAAGGGCTGCGTGCTGCGGGCCGTTGGACGTGGTCGACCGTGCCGCCTGCGGCGCCAGGCTTGACAGCGCGTCCCCGTTCCCGCGGGTCAGCCCGCCGACCATGCTGACGAGAGCATAGCTGTGGCCGAAATCGAAAAAGGGCGTCTCCAATTCGGCGAAGGGCTTGCCAAACCCTTCGAGCCAGTTTCGCGTAACCCGGCGCACACCAGGTGGGAACGGCCCTTCAAGAGGCGCCTCGGTGTTGATATTGCCGGTCCCGGTATCGACATTGCCGACCAGAAAGCCCCCGATCCCCGCTTCGATGCCGACCGCCAGCTTGTAGCCGTCCTGGTCGTACAGCATTTGGTGCCCTTGCGCAGTGCCGACACCCATGGCCATCGCGGCAAAGAGCGCCGTCCAGGCCTTACAACGAAGCGTGCCTGACTCTTTCTCCCCTCCCTTATCGACAGGCTTTCACGTTTATCATCGTGGTACGCGATCTTCTTCGTTTAAACCATCGTGTAACGCTAGAAATCTCGCAACTGTCACAATCGAGTGAGCCGAGCACGCGAGCTTCGGAGGGGCGTACTTTCTTGATAAGATCAATCCGGGAGGATGTCCGGCGAGCGGCTTCGGCTCTACCGGCGAAGAGGAGGTCAGCCATGGTCAAGGACTTCGTCAAAACGCCGGTTGCGACCGCCGCTCTCCTTGCAGCGGTGCTTGCGGTCTTGCCGGCCGCCGCACAGCAAAAGGATCAAACCGCGGCGGACAAGGACGCGCTGGCGCAGAATTTCCTCGCCGAGCACGAAATCGGCCGGCGCTACCATATCGACCCCAACGATTTGCCCCGCCGAAGACCGGGCCGATCGTCACCGACCGGTCGCTGACCGTGCCCTATAACGGCCAGAAGCTGCAGGTGCCGCCGGGGTTCACCGCGACGCTCGTTCGCGAGCGGGCTCGCGAACCCACGGCGGCTTCTCGTGCTGCCCAACGGCGACGTGCTGGTCGCCGAGCAGAGCGCCGGCTATTTGACCCTGTTGCGCGACGACGGCGAGGGCCACGCCAAATGGATCAACCGTCATGTCGAGGATCTCAACCGGCCCTATGGCCTCGCCTGGCGGGACGACGAGCTCCTGGTCGCCGACCAGGACGGGATCTGGCGGGTGCCGCACGTCGTCGGCGCACTGCGCGCCGGCCGGCCGGCGCCGCCGCAGCGGGCCGATGAGGTGCCGCCCGATCAGCGCAAGCCGGTGGCCGGCGCCTACGGCGCGGAGATGCTGACCAAGAAAGGGGTCTTCGGCATCACCGTGGGCCATCAGAACCGCCATCTGGCGATCGATCCGAAGAACGGCGCGCTTGTTTGTCGGCGTCGGCTCGTCGGGCAATCTCGGCGTCGAGCCCGAGCCCAAGGCGACGATCCAGCGCTTCGACGCCGACGGCTCGAACCAGACGACCTTTGCCTCGGGCACGCGCAACCCGACGGCGCTCGCCTTTCATCCGCAGACCGGCGAGCTCTGGGCAGTCGTGCAGGAGCGCGACGGGCTCGGCGACAATCTGCCGTCCGATTATCTGATCCGGGTCCAGCAGGGCGGGTTTTACGGCTGGCCTTATGCCTATATCGGCAAGCATCCGCAACCCGGCTTCGCCAAGCTCGCGCCCGACAAGGTCGAGGCAACGATCACGCCCGACCTGCTGTTCCAGGCGCATTCCTCGCTGCTCGACCTCGTCTTCTACGAGGGCGACCAGTTTCCGGCCGAATACAAGGGCAGCCTCTTCGTCGCGGTGAAGGGGTCATGGAACCGCTCGGTGCCGACCGGCTACAAAGTCGTGCGCGTGCCGTTCAAGGACGGCCGGCCGGAAGGCTATTACGAGAATTTCGCCACCGGTTTCTGGGCCTCCGGCGAGCAGCGCGCCGAGGTCTGGGGCCGCCCGGCGGCGCTGGCGGTCGCGAAGGACGGCGCATTGCTGGTCGCCGACGACACCGGCGGCACGATCTGGCGGATTTCCTATAGCAAGGACGCCGCGCAAGCCGCCGCGGCCACCTCGCAGACCGGGTCCGAGCCAAAACCCAAATAGAGCGGCGGGAGGGGCGACGGCCTCCCGCGGACCATTGCTGCAGTACCGCAGTGCGTGCTTCGAGACGCGCCCCGGCTGCGCCGGGTCGCTCCTCAGCATGAGTATGTTCTTGATGGCGTAAGAAAGACCTCATCCTGAGGAGGCCGCGATAGCGGCAGTCTCGAAGGACGCACGGCGCCCGATCCAGCCAATCCCGGATTCTGCCGAGCCTCGACAGCTAGCTGACGCGGTATTTGTCGACGAAGGCCCAATCAACCTCGAGGCCAAAGCCCGGCTTGTCCGCCAATGAGTCAAATGGCCGTCGCGCAACTCCGGGTGCTCGCGGAAGAGACCATAGGCCAATGGATCGGTCTCCGGGCCGCCATGCAACTCGACGCCGAAGGCGCAGCGCGGCAGTGCGAGAACCAGATGGCCGTGCAATTCGGGCGCGGTGTGCGGCGCAACCATTACACCGTGCTGCTCGGCCAGCTCGGCGATGCGCAATGCCTCGGTGAAGCCGGCGGCGCGGGTCGCATCGAACTGCACGTAACGGATGCCGCCCTCGACGATGAAGTCTCGCACCGTGAAGCGGGTCAGTTCGCGCTCGCCATGCGCCAGCGGGATCGGCGTCGAGGCCGCCAGCCGGGCGAAATCGGCGGGCTGCAGGTACCAATGCAGCGGCTCCTCGAGCCAGAAGATCCCGTGCGGCTCGACTGCATGGGCGAAACTCGATGCAATCCGGCAGATCATAGGCGGCGTTCATGTCGAGCATCAGCAGCGGTTCGTTGCCGATGGCGCTCGCGCACCGCCTCGATCCGCGCCGCTTCCTCGACGACGGTGCCGGCTCCCGTCTTGAGCTTGACTGCGCGGTAGCCGAGATCGAGGAAACGCGCCAGTTCTGCGCCGTAATTGGGCATTGGTCGCATCCGGCCGGTAATAGCCCCCCGTCGCATAGGTGAAGATCGGCCGGTTCTCGCCGCCCAGCAGCCGGTAGACCGGCAAGCCGGCCGCTTTTCCCTTGATGTCCCACAGCGCGATGTCGATCCCGGCGATCGCCGCCATCACCTGGGCGCGCTCGCCGCGCGGCACCGGCGGCGGCAGGCCGTCGCGGCCTTCGATGCCGCCGGGACGCGGCGAGGTCAGCGCAAAGAGCTTCTCCCACACCGCGATGTGCGCCAGCGCATCCATGCCCTCGATGATTTCGCCAAACCGGGCCACCCATTCGCAAATCCTCGGCATCGGCGCGCCGTGGATCTCGCCATACCCGACAAGCCCGTCATCGGTGCGCAGCTCGGTCAAAATGACGTTCCACGCCTTGCTCTCCTCATGCGCGGTCCATACGGGCTGCGGACGCGGCACGGAGATCATGTGCGTCGTGACCGACGCGATTCTGCTCATCAAGCAGTCTCCTGCGACGCTGAAAGCCCCAGCTCCTCGATCATCTGCTCGCGCATCAGGAATTTCTGGATCTTGCCGGTGACCGTCATCGGGAACCCGTCGACGAATTTGACGTAGCGCGGCACCTTGTAATGCGCGATCTGCCCCTGGCAGAAGGCGCGGATCTCCTCGGCGGTCGCGGTCTCGCCGTCGCGCAATCGCACCCAGGCGCAGAGCTCCTCGCCATAGCGCGCGTCGGGGACGCCGATCACCTGCACATCCTGGATCTTCGGATGGCGGTAGAGGAATTCCTCGATCTCGCGCGGATAGACGTTCTCGCCGCCGCGGATCACCATGTCCTTGATGCGGCCGACGATGTTGCAATAGCCCTCGTCATCGATCGTCGCGAGGTCGCCGGTGTGCATCCAGCCCGCCGCGTCGATCGCTTCGCGGGTTTTCTCCTCGTCATTCCAATAGCCCAGCATGACCAGATAGCCGCGCGTCAGCAATTCGCCGGCCGTGCCGCGCGGGACGATGCGGCCCTCGGCGTCGATGATCTTTGACCTCGACATGCGGCAATGCCCGGCCGACCGTCGACACCCGCCGCTCGATCGGATCGTCGGTCGAGCCCTGGAAGCTCGCCGGGCTCGTTTCGGTCATGCCGTAGGCGATCGTGATCTCGTCGAGGTGCATCGCGCTCGACGACTCGCTTCATGACCTCGATCGGGCAAGGGCTGCCGGCCATGATGCCGGTGCGCAGCGACGACAGATCGAATTTCGCGAAATCGGGATGGTCCATCTCGGCGATGAACATTGTCGGCACGCCGTGCACGGCGGTGCACCGCTCGGCCTCGATCGCCTCGAGGGTGGCGAGCGGGTCGAAACTTTCGCTCGGGTAAGACCATCGCCGCGCCGTGAGTCAGGCAGGCAGAGATTGCCGAGCACCATGCCGAAGCAATGATAGAGCGGCACCGGGATGCACAGCCGGTCCTGTTCGGTGAACCGCATTGCCCCCCGACGAAGAGCCCGTTGTTCAGGATGTTGTGATGGCTGAGCGTCGCACCCTTTGGGAAACCCGGTCGTGCCGCTGGTGAACTGGATGTTTATCGGGTCGTCGAATTGCAGCTCCTCGGCGAGTGCCGCAAGCCTGTGCCGCTCGGCGTCGCGGGCGAGACCGGCGATCTCGTCGAACCTGAGCATCCCGGAGGCGTGCTGGTCTCCGATGGTTATCAGCAGCCGAAGATCCGGCAGCTTGGCGGCGTGCACATTGCCGGGCGATGCCGTCGCAAGCTCGGGCGCCAATTCGCGCAGCATCGCGTGATAGTCGCTGCTCTTGAAGCTCGTTGCCGTAATCAGGGCGACGCAGCCGACCTTGTTCAGCGCATATTCGAGCTCGGCCAGCCGATAGGCCGGGTTGATGTTGACGAGGATCAGCCCGGCCTTGGCGGTGGCGAATTGGGTGATCACCCATTCGGCATTGTTCGGCGACCAGATGCCGATGCGGTCGCCGCGCTTGAGCCCGAGCGCCAGCAGCCCCGCGGCAAAGGCGTCGACGCGCTCCTCCAGCTCGCGGTATGTCCAGTGGACCTGCTGATGCCGGACGATCAGCGCATCGCGTTCGCCAAACCGCTCGACGATCCGGTCGAAATGCACGCCGATCGTGTCGCCGATAAACGGCGTGTCGCTGGCGCCGTGGACATAGCTCAGCTGCGGCATTTCAAATCGCCTCAATTCAGTCATTCGTCACCCCGGCAAAAGCGCTAGAACATGCACCCACTATCGCCCCAGAAATACCTCGCGGCGCGCCTTGCCCCTGCCCGCTTGCGGGGGGAGAGGGAGGGGCCCGGCGCGGCAGCGCCGGGAGGGTGAGGAGGGTTGCGCCGCTGTTCCGAACCCTGGGGCTCCCCCCACCTCACCCCGACCCTCTCCGCCCCCAGGGGCGGAGAGGGAGATATTCGGGCGTGAGATTTGTGCATGCCCTAGCGCTTTCGCCGGAATGACGGATGAGTTATTGCGCGCATTGGCGTTAATTGGCTGCCAGTCGGCCTTTCAGAACCCGGCCGGAGAAGTCGCCTGTCGCTTCGCCATTCTCGACGGCGATGGCGCCATTGACGATCGTCGCGGCTATACCATCGGCTTTTTGCACCAGCCGCCGGGCGCCGCCCGGCAAATCCTGCTCGACGGTCGGCAAGCGCGGCTTGATGCGCTCTTCGTCGAAGACGACGAGATCCGCGGCGTATCCGGTTCGCACCAATCCGCGGTCCGGCAATTCCCAGGCCGAGGCATTGTCGAAGGTCAGCATGCGGACTGCTTCTTCGAGGGTGAATTGCTGCTTCCGGCGCACCCAGTAGCTCAACAGATGGGTCTGCAATGACGACCCCATCTCCTGGCAGACATGGGCGCCGGAATCGGAGAATGTCGCCAGGGTTCGCGGGTGCTTCAGAATGCCCAAGACATCGGCCGGCAACTCGTTGACGAGCGGCTGGACAAAGACCCGGTTGTCGTCTTCGAGGCAGAGGTCGATGATCGATGTCGACCGGGTGCTTGCCGCTCTGCCGCGCGAGGTCCGCCACCGACGGATCGTCCCAATCGACGCCAAGCATCGGGTAGAGATTGGCGTAATCGGGCTTGCGCGGATCGGTGGTCGCCGCGCCGCCGCCCTGCAGGGTGGTGTCGCGCGGCTTCATCAGGGCTTCCTCGGCAATCAGCTGCCGGCGCACCTCCGGGTCGGCAAGCCGGCGCTTCTGCTCGTCGAGCGGGAGCTTGCGCAGGGCCTGCCAGCCCGGCAGGGTGTCGAACGGCAGATAGGATTTCAGCGAGAACACGGCATTGATCGACCGGGTCGTCGCCTGGCCGAACATCCGCCCGCCCGCCGCCGCGACATCGTCGAGATAGCGGGTCTGGTAATCCCACGGGTTCGGGTCGACGCCCTGGCGAGTGGCGAGGACGCCGAACATGATCGGCCGACCGCTCTCGACCGCGACCCGGCGCAGCCGGTCGAGAAAGATGCGCTGCGCCTCTCCGCCCGAGATGTCGGGGCCGATCTGGAAGATCCCGGCATCGACCGCCGCCATCGCGCCGACCAGCCGGTCGATCTCCTCCCAATCGGCGATGCGGCTGGCGACCGGAGAGCCGTCCGGGGTGACGTGGGTCGTCGCGCGCGAGGTCGACAGGCCCATACGCGCCGGCGCGCACGGCCTCCTCGACCGCCTGGGCCATCCGGCGCAGATCGTCCTCATTGGCGCGCTCTTCGAGCCCGCGCCGGCCCATCGCATACATGCGCAGCGCCGAATGGCCGATATACATGCCGTAATTGATGGCCTTCGGCAGGCGCTCGACGGTCGCCAGATATTCGGGGAAGGTCTCCCAGGTCCAGTCGATCCCGGCCATCATCGACTCGGTCGGGATATCCTCGACCGCGGTCAGGCAACGGGCGAACCATTCGCGGTCCTCGGGCTTGCAGGGCGCCAGCGCAAAGCCGCAATTGCCCATCACGACGCTGGTGACGCCATGCCAGCACGAGCAGCTGCCGAGCGGGTCCCAGGCGACCTGCGCGTCCATATGGGTGTGGCCGTCGATAAACCCCGGGGCGACGATCAGCCCGTCGGCGTCGATCGTGCGCTCGGCGGGCGCGCGGATGCGCCCGATCTCGACGATGCGCCCGCTTCTCGACCCCGACATCCGCGCGATAGCGCGGCATCCCGGATCCGTCCACCACCGTGCCGTTCCTGATCAGGAGGTCGAGGCCCATTGCGCGTCTCCGTCATGCGATCGGCGAAGTTCGGGTCATCTCTCGGCCCCTGTCAACCGGCCTCGATCCGATTTCGCCATATTCCGGGAGCGTGAATTTGTCGGCGAACATTCTGTCGATCATCAAATCGCCGATGAAGGGGGCGTCCAACAACCGGCTCACCGCATTGCGTATCGCGAGCCCCAGCGGTGTTTTGGGAGCGAACTGGCGGGCGAAGCCGACGGCTTGCCGCTGTTTGCGCTCGATGAACGGTTGCAGGCGGTTTTGGTAGGCGGGATAGGCAATGGCGAAATTGCCGTCCGCCAGCCGCAGCTCGCCAGCGAGGATATAGGCGCCCGCCATGGCGAAGGCCGCCCCCTGACCGGCCAACAACGACGGGCAGAAGGCGGCGTCCCCGAGCAGGGCGACGCGACCGCGATGCCATTGGGGCAAGCGGATCTGGCTCACGGTGTCGAAGTAGAGGTCGTCGGCACGCTCGATGGCCTGCAGGATTTCCGAGGTCTCCCATCCGCCCCCTCCGAGACTCTGCGACAGCAGCGCGATCTGCGCGCCGGTATCATGATGAGCGAACGCGGGTCTTTCCGGCGCACTGAAGATCAGAAAGAACACCGTTCGCCCATCACGCAAAGCAAAACGGGCGATTTGCTTGCCCGGTCGACAATAGCTGACATAAACGTCTTTGTCGCGGTGCGGATAGTCCTTCACGGCAATGGCAGCGGCGCAATAACCGAGGTAGCTCTCGGAGCCGGCATTGGCCCCGAATGTCAGTCGACGAACGGCCGAATGGAGGCCGTCGGCGCCGATAACCAGGTCAAAGCGACGGGGCGGCGAGCGGTCGAATTCGACCGCGACACCGTCTCGATCCTCCCTTAGTGCCCGGATCTCATCGCCGAACACCGTCTCGACGCGGTTACCGAGAGCGCCGTAGATGTTTGTCGCCAGATCTCCCCGGAGGATGCTCAGGAAGCGGTCGTGCAAGGTTCGGCGAAACCGGTTCATGCCGAACCCGCCGATGCGCCGGCCGGATTCGTCGACGATCCGCACGGCCCGCACCTTGTAGCCGGCTTGGCTTAGCTGCGGCAAAAGCCGCATGCGTTCCGCGACGTCGAAACCCGCTCCCCAGAAATCGATGATGTAGCCGCCGGTGCGCAGCGCCGGGGCGCGCTCGATCAGGGTCGGGCTAAAGCCGTGCTCGCAGAGCCAATAGGCAAGGGTGGGGCCAGCAATCCCGGCTCCGGAGATCAGAACCGTGCCTGCTGTTTTCATCGCCGGCCGACCGTATACTCTACCCTGGCAGGAGGAGCGGCGGGATGCGCTACGAACTCTATTATTGGGCCGGAATACAGGGGCGCGGCGAGTTCGTCCGCCTCGCGCTCGAAGAAGCGGGCGCCGATTATGCCGATGTGGCGCGGCAGCCGGGCGGGGAGAACGCTATGTCGCGCCTGCTCGGCGGCGAGGCGGTCGAGCGGCCGTCTTTTGCGCCGCCTTTTCTCAAGGCGGGAGATCTCATTATCGGGCAGGCCGCCAACATCCTGCTCTATCTCGGGGGCAGTCTCGGCCTCGCGCCGGAGGATGAGCCTGGGCGGTTGTGGGCGCATCAGCTGCAGCTGACGATCGCCGATTTCGTCGACGAGGTTCACGACACGCACCATCCGATCGCCAGCAGCCTCTACTACGAGGACCAACGCCCCGAGGCGCAGGCTCGCGCCACGGATTTCGTGAAGTCTCGCGCACCGAAATACCTCGGCTATTTCGAGCGGGTGCTGGAGCGCAACAAGGCCGGGAGCCAGCACCTCGTCGGAGCCAGCCTTAGCTACCCGGACCTCTCACTGTTCCAAATCGTGGCCGGTCTGCGCTACGCCTTTCCGCGCGCCCTGGCCCGGCTCGAGCCGAGGCACCCGCGCATCGTCGCCGTGCATGACGCGGTCGCCGTCCGCCCCCGCATCGCCGCCTACCTCGCCTCGGAGCGCCGCATACCGTTCAACCAGCACGGCATCTTTCGCCACTACCCCGAGCTCGACGCCGATGCCTAGGGAGAGGATGTCGAAAAACAGCGGGCGACACGAAAATTCGTCATTCCGGCCGTAGCGCAGCGGAAAGCCGGAATCCATAAATTGCCGATATCGATGGATTCCCGCTTTCGCGCAGGGCGGTCCGGGGAAAGTTGGCGCTACACTTTCGCCGCTAAGGGCGGAGAGGGGCTTTTCCTCGAAACCCATCCCGCCGAATTCTGCGCTTTCGGTTGAGCTGGCGGCGATGCTGCAACCAAATTCGATTCCCCGGACAGCCCTGCGCTTTCGCGGGAATGACAGGAACATATTGAAACGCCAAATACATATTTGTCGTAGACCGAAATCGAGTAATCCGGGCCCGAGTTGGCGATGGACATCGATTGCCAGCCCGATTACGCGTTCGCTCAATTCCGAACCGTGAGAAAGGCTCATCGGTATCTCAGTGCCCCTCCGTGCCTCCGTGTTGAAATCCAGATTGGGGAGCAAGGATTAAATCGGAATTTCGGTCTAATCGCCGAGCGCGGAAATCGGCCGCGCGACGCTTTCGAGCGGCTGGCGTTCGGCCTTGATGCCGATCGCGAGCTCGGTCAGCGCCGCGGCGATCATCAACCCGGCGCCGAAGAGATAGCCGTTGAACACGGCGCCGCGCTCGCCCGATCCGACCAAGGTGCCGAACAGCCATGGCGAGACGACGCCGCCGAGCGTGGTGCCGACCGCATAGAAAAACGCGATGGCGAGCGCCCGGGCTTCGATCGGGAAGCTCTCGCTGACGGTCAGGTAGGCGGCGCTCGCCGCTGCCGAGGCAAAAAAGAAAATGCCGGTCCAGCACAGGGTCAGCTCTTCGGCATTGAGCGTGCCTTCGCGGAAGAGATAGCCGACGATCGCCAGCAATACGCCGGAAATGGCGTAGGTCGAGGCGATCATCGGCTTGCGGCCGATCTGGTCGAACAGCGGGCCGAGCAGCAGCGGGCCGCAGAAATTGCCGAGCGCAAACGGCAGGATGTACCAGCCGATCGAGGCCGACGGGACGGAATAGAACTTGGTCAGCACGAGCGCGTAGGAAAAGAAGATCGCATTGTAGAAGAACGCCTGCGAGGCCATCAGAACCAGGCCGAGAACGGCGCGGCTCGGATAGTCGCGGACGATCGCCAGCACCATGCGCACCATCGGTGTATGCGAGCTCGCGGCGAGCCGAATCCGCCCGGCCCGCGGCTGTGGCAAACGCGTCTCGGCGGCGTCGCGCGACCCGCCGCTCGATGCTCTCGGCGACTGCTTCGGCCTCCGCGAGGCGGGCGTGCAAGATCAGCCACCGCGGGCTTTCCGGGATAAAATGACGCAGCGCGAGGATGAAGAGGCCGAGCAGCGCGCCGATGCCGAACGCGGCGCGCCAGCCCCAATCGGCGGGGAGCACGCCCGGCTGCAGAAAGACAATCGCGCCACCTGCGCCGAGCGCCGCCCCCAGCCAGAAGCTGCCGTTGATCGCCAGATCGGTACGGCCGCGAAACCGCGCCGGGATCAGCTCCTGGATCGCCGAGTTGATCGCCGTGTATTCGCCGCCAATGCCGGCGCCGGTCAGAAAGCGGAAGGCGGCAAAGCTCCAGAAATCCCAAGAGAAGGCGGTCGCCGCGGTCGCCGTCAAATAAATGCCCAACGTCACCATGAACAGCCGCTTGCGGCCAAAGCGGTCGGTCAGGTAGCCGAACAGCACCGCGCCGGTGATCGCGCCGGCGAGATACGCGCTGCCGACGAGCCCGACCTCTGCCGCTGTGAAATGCAGTACCGGGCTATCCTGCAGGGCGCCGGCGATCGATCCCGCCACGGTCACTTCGAGCCCGTCGAGAACCCAGGTGATGCCGAGCGCGACGACGACCAGGGTGTGAAAGCGTGTCCAAGGCAAGCCGGTCGAGCCGCGCCGGGATATCGGTCTCGATGACGACGGTAGGGGCTTCCGGCATGCTTCCCGCTAACCTCAAAGCCGCGAACCGAATTTGCTCCGCGCCGAAAACAATTGGCCCCAGCGTATCTCCACCCTATTTTTTGGAAGAGCGCTCGGAGGTCGTCGTCCATGAAGCAGTTCGGTATCGGTCAGCCGGTCCGCCGCGTCGAGGACCGGCGCTTCATCACCGGCCACGGCTCCTATCTCGACGACATCAGCCGGCCGCGGCAAGCGTACGCCTTCATGCTGCGCTCGCCGCATGCGCATGCGCGGATCATCGCGATCGACACCGCGGCGGCGCTCGCCGCGCCCGGCGTTATCGCCGTCTTTACCGGAGAGGACCTGGCGCGGGACGGGATCGGGAATATCCCCTGCCTCAGCGCCGTCACCAATCGCGACGGCTCCCCTCGGTATTGCCGCCGCACCCCGCCATCGCCAGCGACCGAGTGCGCCATGTCGGCGACACGGTCGCGATGGTCGTGGCGGAGACCGCTGCTGCGGCGCGCGACGCGGCGGAGCTGATCGCCGTCGATTACGACCCGTTGCCCGCGGCCGTCGAGACCGCGCGCGCTCTCGATCCGGGCCAGCCGCAGGTGTGGGACAACGCGCCGCGAAATATGTGCTTCGATTGGGAGATCGGCGATCGCGCGGCGGTCGAGCAGGCGATGCCGCGGTGCGCGCCACCGGATCGTCTCTCGAGCTGGTCAACAACCGCGTCGTCGTCAACTCGATGGAGCCGCGCGGCGCGATCGGCGAATACGACCCGGGCGAGGATACCTATACCTTGTGGAGCTCGACCCAGGGCTCGCATTTCTGTGCGCAACCTGCTCGCCGAAAGCGTCTTCAAGATCCCGGAGAACCGCATCCGCGTCGTCACCCGCGATGTCGGCGGCGGGTTCGGCATGAAATTATTTCTTTATCCCGAGCACGTCCTCGTGCTGTGGGCGGCGAAGAAGACCGGCCGCGCCGTCAAATGGGTGCCCGACCGCGCCGACGCCTTCATGACCGATACGCAGGGCCGCGACAACGTCACCCGCCTCGAGCTCGCGCTCGACCAAGAGCTGCGGTTTCTCGCGCTCGATGTCGAGCTCATCGCCAATATGGGCGCCTATCTGTCGAATTTCGCGCCCGAGATCCCGACCGATGTCGGGAGCCGTCATGCATAGCGGCGTCTACGCGATCCCGGCGATCCATGTCGGCGTCAAGGGCGTGTTCACCAACACCGTGCCGGTCGACGCCTATCGCGGCGCCGGGCGGCCGGAGGCCGCCTATGCCATCGAACGACTGATCGATTACGCGGCGCGCCAGCTCAATGTCGCCCGCTCAGGAGCTGCGCCGGCGCAATTTCATCAAGCCTGAGGCGATGCCCTACCAAACGCCGCTCGGCCTCACCTATGACAGCGGCGAATTCGCCCGCAACATGGACCAGGCGCTCGCCGCCGCCGACCTCGCCGGCTTTCCCGCCCGGCGCGCCGAGGCGCGGGGGCGCGGCCATTACCGCGGGCTTGGGCACGCCGTCTATATCGAGCAGTCGGGCTTCCCGCCCGACGAATTCGCCGAACTGCGCTTCGACCCGAGCGGCACCTTGACGATCCTGATGGGGACGCAGTCCTCGGGGCAGGGGCATCAGACCGCCTATACCCAGCTCGCCGCCGAGCGGCTCGGCATCGCGCCCGAGAAGATCCGCGTATTGCAGGGCGACACCGCGGCGATCTCGTTCGGCCGCGGCACCGGCGGCTCGCGCTCGATCCCGGTCGGCGGCGCGGCGCTCGCTGAGGCGGCCGACAAATTGATCGCGAAGGGCCGCCGCATCGCCGCGCATCTGTTCGAGGCGGCCGAGGCGGATGTCGAATTCGTCGATGGCGAATTCACGGTGGCCGGAACCGACCGTCGGCTCGGCATCGAGGAGGTGGCGCGCGCCGCCTTCGACCCGGCGCGGCAGGCGCCCGGAGATCGAGCCGGGCTTCGACGAGAGCGGCCATTTCACGCCGCCGCAGCCGACCTTTCCCAATGGCTGCCATGTCTGCGAGGTCGAGATCGAGCCCGAAACCGGGCCATATCGAGATCAATGCGGTATCTCGTGGTCGACGATTTCGGGACGGTCATCAATCCCCTACTGCTCGCCGGGCAGGTGCAGGGCGGCGTCGCGCAGGGCGTCGGCCAGGCGATGCTCGAACGCACGGTCTTCGACCCCGAGACCGGGCAGCTCTTGACCGGCTCGTTGACCGATTATTGCATCGCCCGCGCCGAAGATCTGCCGGCGATCGAGTTCGCCTACAATGTCGTGCCGTGCCGCACCAACCCGCTCGGCGTCAAGGGCGCCGGCGAGGCCGGGGCGATCGGCGCGCCGCCCGCGCTGGTCAACGCGGTCGTCGACGCGCTCGCCGAACTCGGCATCGAGCATCTCGACATGCCGCTGACCCCCGAACGCCTGTGGCGGGCGATCCGCAGCGCCGAGCAGCGGAAAGCGGCATGAGCGCGACCCGCGAGGAACTGCTCGAAACCGCGCGGCGCGCGGCGCTCGCCGCCGGCGAGGCGATCCTCAAGGTCTATGCGACAGCGTTCGACGTTCAGCACAAGACCGACAACACCCCGGTCTGCGAAGGCGATCTCGCCTCCGAGCGGATCATCTGTGCGATGCTGAGCCAAGCCTTCCCCGACATCCCGATCGCCTCCGAGGAGCTGGTAGCGGCCGAAGGCGTGCCGCCCTGGGCGGCCCGCTTCTGGCTCGTCGACCCGCTCGACGGGACCAAGGAATTCGTCGCCCGGAACGGGGAATTCGCCGTTCTGATCGCCCTGATCGAGGACGGGATCCCGGTCCTCGGGGTCATCCACGGCCCGGCGCTCGGGGTCACCTACGCGGCGTGCGGCCCCGGCACGGCGACACGCCAGCTCGGCAGCGGCAAACCCGAGCCGATCCAGGCGCGCATCCCGCCGCCGGACGGGCTCGTCGTGATCCACAGCCGGTCGCACGAGAACAGCCGGCGGCTCGCCGAATTTCTGCAGAACTATCCGGTGCGCGAGCGCAAGAAATGCGGCAGCGCCCTCAAATTCGGCGTCATCGCCTCCGGCGAGGCCGATTTCTACCCGCGCTTCGGCACGACGATGGAATGGGACACCGCCGCCGGCCAAGCCGTTCTCGAAGCCGCCGGCGGCCGCGTCGAAACCGCCGCCGGCACCCCGCTCCGCTACGGCAAGCCCGGCCTCAAGAATGACGGCTTCCTCGCCTGGGGCCGGCGTGGCTGATAGCTGCCACTGGGCGGCGACTTCCTCAGCGAAGCCGATGTCTCGAAGGTCGTGCGAAGGGGTCTGAGCGCTAGAACTCTTGCCGAAACGCGAAGTTTCCCCGGCCCGGCATGGCACGCCGCGCCGGCGGGCTTCGGAGGGCGGCCGGCCGTAGGTTTCGGCGAACACGGTATTGAAGCGGCGCAGGCTGGTAAAGCCGGCGTGCAGCGCGATCTCCGCCACCGCGAGGTCGGTGGTGTCGATGAGGCGCTCGGAGGCATTGCCGGATCATTCTCCCTCTCCGCCCTCGGGGGCGGAGAGGGTCGGGGTGAGGTGGGGGGAGCCCCACACTCCGAGCTCGCGGCGCGACCCACCTCACCCTCCCGGGCGCTGACGCGCCCGGGCCCCTCCCTCTCCCCCTCGAGGGCGGAGAGGGGCCTCGGACAGGCGGCCGTGCAATTCTAGCGCGCATGTATTTCATCGCCCAGGCGGAATTCGAGCCGGCCGACATACCCCGGGTGGTCGCGCTGGTCACGGCGGTCAATCAAGCGGTGTTCGCCTTCGCGCCCTTCGCGTTCGGCGGGCTGCACGACCTCACCGGCAGCTACTCGGTTGCGTTCTCCGCCGCCGCTGTGTTCGAGCTGGCGGCGGGGGCGATCGTGCTGAGCGGGCGCGGTACGGGAAACCTGCGCGCGGAGGGGAGATGATCGGCCCGGCCCGAAAGGCTATAGTGCAAGCGCCCGCCGATGTCCGAGAGCTTCGATGACTACCGCCCCTGTCCTCGCCGAGCCCGCCGCTCCCCAGGCCGAGGTCCAGTTCGACTGGGCCGATCCGTTGCTGCTCGACGAAGCGCTGAGCGAGGAGGAGCGGATGGTGCGCGACAGCGCCCGCGCCTACTGCCAGGAGAAGCTGTTTCCGCGGGTGCTCCAGGCCAACCGGCACGAGCGCTTCGACCGCGAGATCATGAACGAGATGGGGGCGCTCGGGTTTCTCGGCTCGACGATCGAAGGCTATGGCTGCGCCGGGGTGAACTATGTCTCCTACGGGCTGATCGCCCGCGAGGTCGAGCGGGTCGACAGCGGCTACCGTTCGGCGATGAGCGTTCAGTCGAGCCTCGTCATGCACCCGATCCACCGGTTCGGCACCGAGGCGCAGCGGCAGAAATACCTGCCCAAGCTCGCCTCCGGGGAGTGGGTCGGCTGCTTTGGCCTGACCGAGCCCGATCACGGCTCCGACCCGGCCGGCATGACCACCCGGGCGGCCGCGGCGCCGGGCGGCTACCGGCTGCGCGGCGCCAAGATGTGGATCACCAACTCGCCGATCGCCGATGTGTTCGTGGTCTGGGCCAAGACCGAGGACGACGTGATCCGCGGCTTCATTCTCGAAAAGGGCATGCAAGGACTGAGCGCGCCGAAGATCGAGGGCAAGTTCAGCCTGCGCGCCTCGGCCACCGGCGAGATCGTCATGGACGACGTGCTCGTCCCCGAAGAGAACCTATTGCCCGGGGTCAGAGGGCTGCGCGGCCCGTTCTCCTGCCTCAACAGCGCGCGGTACGGGATCGCCTGGGGCTCGCTCGGCGCGGCCGAGTTCTGCTGGCATGCGGCGCGCAACTATACGATCGAGCGCCGTCAGTTCGGCCGCCCGCTCGCCGCCAACCAGCTGATCCAGAAAAAGCTCGTCGACATGCAGACCGAGATCACTCTCGGCCTGCACGCTTGCCTAAGGCTCGGGCGGCTCAAGGATGAGGGCCGCGACACGCCCGAGATGGTCTCGATCCTGAAGCGCAACAATTGCGGCAAGGCGCTCGACATCGCCCGCGCCGCGCGCGACATGCATGGCGGCAACGGCATCGCCGACGAGTATCACGTGATCCGCCATGTGATGAACCTCGAAGCGGTCAACACCTATGAAGGCACCCACGACATCCACGCGTTGATCCTCGGCCGCGCCCAGACCGGGATCGCGGCGTTCGCCGGCTAGCTGCAAGGCCGGCTAGCTGCAAGGAGGGGCTGATGGGACCGCTCGCCGGCATCAAGGTCGTGGAGCTCACCGGGATCGGGCCGGGGCCGATGTGCGCGATGCTGCTCGCCGATCTCGGCGCGACCGTGTTGCGCATCGACCGGCCGGAGCCGAGCGATCTCGGCCTCCAGCGCGAGCTGCGCTACGATCTCCTGTTGCGCGGCCGCAATGCCCTCGCTTTGGATTTGAAGAGCGAGCAAGGCAAGACGCTGGCCTTGCGGCTGATCGATCGCGCCGATGCGTTGATCGAGGGCTTCCGGCCCGGGGTTACCGAGCGGCTCGGGCCTCGGCCCCGACGAGTGCCTCGCACGCAATCCGCGCCTCGTCTACGGCCGGGTCACCGGCTGGGGCCAGGAGGGGCCGCTCGCGCACGCGGCCGGGCACGACATCAACTACATCTCGCTGGTCGGCGCCTTGCACGCCTTCGGGCGCCGCGGCCAGCCGCCGACCCCGCCATTGAACCTGATCGGCGATTTCGCCGGGGGCGCCCTATATCTCGCTTTCGGAATCGTCTGTGGCATTCTCGAGGCGCAGCGCTCGGGCCAGGGTCAGGTGGTCGACGCGGCGATGGTCGACGGCGCCGCCTCGCTGATGACGGCCTTCCACGGCATGGTCGCCTCCGGCCTCGCCACTCACGAGCGCGGCGCCAACCACCTCGATACCGGCTCGCATTTCTACAATGTCTATGAATGCGCCGATGGGCGCTGGATCTCGATTGCGCCGATCGAAGGAAAATTCTACGCCGAGTTGCTGCGGCGCCTCGACATCGATCCGGCGACGATGCCGCCGCAGATGGACCGCGCATATTGGCCCGAGGCGCAGGCCCGGCTGGCGGAATTGTTCAAGACCCGGGCGCGCGACGATTGGTGCGCGGTGCTCGAAGGGACCGATGCCTGCTTTGCCCCGGTTTTGACGACGGACGAGGCGGCGGAGCATCCGCACAACAAGGCCCGGCAGACCTATATCGAGGTCGACGGGATCGTGCAGCCGGCGCCGGCGCCGCGTTTCAGCCGCACCGTTCCCGATCTGCCGGTCCCCCCACAGCCGCCGCG
Source organism: uncultured Alphaproteobacteria bacterium (assembly GCA_963836845.1). Lineage (GTDB taxonomy): Bacteria > Pseudomonadota > Alphaproteobacteria > ATCC43930 > CGMCC-115725 > AP-15. The sequence goes on from CAWILK010000025.1 coordinate 33,776, forward strand.
CCGGCCCGGTGATGCAGAGACAGCGCTCGCCGGGTGGCTGGAGCCGGCGGAGATCGCGGAATTGCGCGCCGCCGGCGCTCTCGCCTGAACTTGGGGCGCCGCCGTTCAGGCGGAGGCGGGCTCCATCTTGTAATCGGTGTCGCTGACCTGCTCGGCCCAGCTGGTGCCCTGGCCCTGCTCGCCGTTTTCCGACATCGCCAGATGGCTGAACAGCCGGTCCGGCGCGGCGCCGTGCCAATGCATCGTGTTCGGCGGGATGATCACCGTGTCGCCGGGGTAGATGGCTTGCGGCCGCGAGCCCTTGCCGATGCAGATGCGGCCGACGCCGGACAGGCAATAGAGCGTCTGCCCGACGGGATGGGCGTGCCACGCGGTCCGCGCGCCGGGGGTGAACGAGACCACCGTCGCCCGCATCCGTGATGGCGCCTGGCCGACCAGCACCTCGTCCTGGAAGACCTCGCCGGCGAAATTGTCGGCGGAACCCCGCCTGGTCGCACGCGCTCCTGACCTTCAGAACCGTCATCGCTCCCTCCGTTCGGTTGGAAATTCGGCCAGAGAATAGGCCCGGCGCGCACCGGGTTGCAAAGCCCGAAATACCGCCCTAGCATCCGTCGCGACAATGGCCGAGAGCGCGGATATGAGCGAGCCTATTAAGGTCTTCTGGCAGCCGCATTGAACGAGCTGCCTTAGGGTAAAGGAATACCTCTCGGTCCGTGGGATCGAGTTCCAATCGATCAACGTAATGGCGGACGAAGGCGGCCTCGACGAGCTGCGGCGCCTCGGCGCGCGCTCGGTGCCGGTCGTCTCGCGCGGCGACCGTTTTGTCTTTGCCCAGGTGATCCGCGACGTCGTCGAGTTTCTCGAGCTCGACGAGACGACCGGCCCGGCCCTGTCGCCGGCGGAGCTTTATGCCCGCTACGACCATGTGCTCGCGACCGCGATCCGGCTGGTGCGTCAGATGCCGGACGACCGGCTCGAACACCAATTGCCGAACCGGCCGCGTTCGTACCGCATGCTGATGCATCACATTTTCCAGATCCCGACCGCCTATCTCGACATGGAGGAGCAGGGCGGAACACTGGTTTATGCGAGCCTCGTCGTTCCACCGCCCTCCGAGATGCGGACCAGCGCCGCCATTGCCGATTTTGGCGCGGGTGTCCGCGCTCGGCTCAACGCCTGGTGGCCGCGCGCCGCAAACGAGGATTTCCACCGCCCGGTGCCGACCTATTTTGGCGAGACGTCCCGGCACGAAATGTTCGAGCGCACGGTCTGGCACTCGGCGCAGCATACCCGCCAGATCGCGTCGCTGCTGGAGCAGGCTGGCATCGCCCCGGACCGCCCGCTCGGCCCCGCAGACATCCGCGGCCTGCCCCTCACGGACAAGATCTGGGACGACGCCTAGGCAAAATCAGGGTGCGCGGGCTCGTATCCCGGGGTTGTCAGCAGCGGAGGGTCTGCGACCTCGACCAGATCGGCCGTTCGAAAGCCGTTGAACCCGGTGCGTAGGCACGCGCCGTAGGCGCCGAGCTGGCCGAGCTCGATCCAGTCGCCTTCGCGCATGTCCGCGGGCAGCCGAAACGGTCCGCGCATCCGGTCGGCGCTGTCGCAGGTCGGCCCGAACAGCGAGAAGTCGACCGCCGGCTCCTCTGGACCACCTGGTTCGCCGGGGCGAATGCGGCGCGCCGGAAAACGAAAACCGAGCGCACCGGCATCGCTGAGGCTGCCGTAGACGCCGTCGTTGACATAGAGCGCATTGCCGCGCCGCAGCTGCACCTGCACGACAACCGAGCCCCCGCCGGCGACGAGCGCACGGCCGGGCTCGGCCCAGAGCCGGACGTTGCCCGGGAGTGCCGCTGAAGCAGCCTCGATCGCGGCGACGTAATCGCCGAGCGGGGGCGGCGCCATGTCGGGATAGCTGACCGGGAAGCCGCCCCCGACATCGACGATGTCGACCGTGACCCCGCACCGGTCGATCGCTTCCGCGGCCAGGGCGATGGCGCGCGCATAGGCGTCGTGCCGCAAGCACTGCGAGCCGACATGGAACGCAACGCCGAGCCGTGCGGCGTGCGGCCGGGCCGCCCGGAGCAGCTCGACGGCTTCGTCGAACGGGGCGCCAAACTTGCCGGACAAGTCATAGACCGCGTCGCCGCCGGGCAAGGCAAGCCGGACGAAGAGCCCCAATACCGGCGGGTCGCCGACCAGCCCGACCCGCACCGTCTCCTGCAGGATCTTGGCGAGCTCGTCGGCGCTGTCGAACGCGAAGTCGGTGACACGATGAACGTCAAAAGCGTCACGAATGGCCGGGCGCGACTTGACCGGGTGCATGAAATGGACCCCGGCAGTCGGCAACAGCTCGAGCACCAACGCCACCTCGCCGAGCGAGGCGCAGTCGAAATGCCGGACGCCGCCCGCCCAGAGGGCGCGCAGCACACGAGGCTCGGGGTTGCACTTGACGGCATAAAGCACATCACCCGGGAAACAGTCGACAAAGCGCTTCGCCGCCCCGGCGATCGAGGCCGGGCGCAAGCACAACAGCGGGTCGGTCGGACGCGCATCGGGCAACGACGTCGTCGATCGACGGAAGGGCAACCCGCCCGGGGAGGCGGGGAGAGACGAGGCGGGTGTGTGCCATCGCACGATCCTCCGAACCAGGAGGCGACAAACCGCGCCGCGGCGCTGAGCGCCGAGGCCGGAATGACCGATCGGGTGAATGCCGGCACGCGGGGCAAAAGCGCCCCGGAGCGTCAGAGGATGGTGCGAGGACTTCGCATCGCGTGCCGGAACATTTCCGTTTCCCTTAAGGACGCCGGCCCACGGGTGGCCGGCTCGACCGAAAAGGACGCGTTCCGTCGTAGCGGCACCCCGGGAACGGGGTTCTAGGCACGTGCGATTGCGTCACCGCTAAGATAAGAAAAACCTGAGGCTATGCAAGGGTTTTATCGGGATTCGGCGATGCAGGAGGGCAAAAACCGATCAACGGCTCTCAAGGCAGTCTTGACGCTTTTTTGACGGAAGTTCGGTTAATGCGTCAGCTGGGATCGATTTAGGGAGGGTCCGCCACGCTGACGAAGCCGTGTGCTTCAACCGCGTTGGTCCAAGCTCGGTCAAGCCGAACGGAAGAGCTTATGATCATCCGCGATTTTGCCGCAAGCGTCGACGGTCGGGCAAGGGTTAGCTCTGCGGCCGTATCCTGGGAAGAGAACGACTACCCCGAGCAGATTCTGTTTTTCGAAATCCAGGACGGCGACGCCGATGATGCTCGTGCAATCGACGAGCCGTCTTGGGATGCATTCGTCGCCGCTTGTTTTCCGTTGGCTGCCGTGCATGGCGAAGCGAGACTCCGAATAGAGGGTCGGCCATGCCCGATGCTCATCGAAGGATTGCTCACCGCCCACGCCTGGTGGCAGAGTTGGGGAGGAATGGCCGGACCCGCGCCGGCAATCGAGACCCTGAACCGTGGGCGCAGCCGGGTACCAACGGGTCCGCGGCAGGCTCTTTCCTTTTTGTCGGGTGGCGTAGACGGTTTCCACACGCTGCTTCGAAATCGGCGGCTCTACCGGCCGGGGGACGCCGCCTATGTCCGTCGGGCGCTGTTCATCCACGGCTTCGATATCGGGAAGCGGGCGCGCGACCCCGAGCACGCGCGATACCGGGCGGCTCTACAAAGCCTCGAGCGTTTGGCAGCGGAAGCTTCACTGCAAATTGTACCCTGCCGCACCAACCTGCGTCATCTGCCGTCCAAGCAGGGCTTCTGGGAGCACCGGCAGGTCGGAGCCGCCTTGGCTGCAGTCGGCCATGCCGCTGCGGCCGGTTCTACCTTCCTGTTCATCGGGGGGACATATCCTGTATTCAATCCCGTCCCGGCAGGCTCACATGCGGCGGTCGACCCGCTATTCTCGAGCCAGCTGGTGACCATTATTCATGATGGCTCGCGTTTTTCGCGGCTCGAAAAGGTCCGCGAGCTTGCAAGTTGGCCGATGGCCCTCGACGCTTTGCGGGTCTGCCCCGGCAATACCGGAGGCCGAGCAAATTGCGGATCCTGCGAAAAGTGTTTGCGGACGCGGCTCGAGCTATTGGCTGCGGGCATCGAAAGCACGGCGGCTTTCGGCCCAAGCCTTATGCCGGCTGAGCTCTGGGACCACGCCGTCCCGGCGCCGATCGGAGACCGTGCACTTAGATATGCGGAGTTGCTGCCGTTCCTTCGATCCCGCGGGCTAGACGAGCTCTGTCGAGTTCTCGAGCAGAAAATCGCCGCATATCGACATCAGCAACGGCAGAACGCGTGATCGCCGGGACCCGACGGATGCGGGTGGCGGCTATGCGAGTATTTCGTTGCCGAGTGACGCGACCCGGTGCAGGATGTTTAAGCGTTAACCATATCACAAGTCGAGCGATTGAACGCAGTGCGTTCATTAGCATATTGGGACGGCGGCAATGACACTGTCGATCAAGATCCTCGGGGCGCTGGTGATCGACACCGGAGAAGTCTCGGCTGAGGAAGATCCCGAAGAAGGCGCGCGCTCTGGTTGCCTATTTGGCAGCTCAGGGCGGTCAGACGGTCAGCCGCGAGCGCCTGGCCGACCTGTTGTGGCCGTACCAGGGATCGGAGCAGGCTCGCCACAGCCTGCGCAACTGCCTGCTGGAGCTGCGGAAGGCGCTACGCCCCGGTGCCGCCGATTACCTGATCGCCGACTTTGCCAATTGCCGGCTTCAGCACGTGAGCACCGATCTCGACCAGTTCGAGCGGCTTTCCCGCTCACAGCGGCGATCGGAGCTGCAAACGGCGGCCGGTCTCTATCGGGGCGAATTCCTGGCCGACTTCGACATCGATTCCGAACCTTTTCAAGAGTGGCTGGCCGCCGAGCGTGACCGCACGCTCGCCGTTATTTGCGATGTTCTGCACCGTTTGGCCGCGGCGCACGACGCTGCCGGAGAGCACGACGCCGCGATCCAATCCGGACGGCGGCTGGTGACGCTCGATGCGCTCTCCGAGTTTGGCCAGCGAGCTCTGATGCGCGCTTATGCGCGTGCGGGACGGCGCGGCGAGGCTCTCCGCCAGTACAGAAGCTGTGCCGATATCCTGAAACGGGAGCTTGGTGTGGCGCCTGACCTCGAGACCCAGGCGCTCGCGAACGACATAACGCGGTCGGGTGCGGTGCGGGAATATGAAGCGCGCGATCCGCCGCCGGATGACCGGGATGCGGCTGCAATGGATGCCGAGCCAGGAAGGTCGCCTCCGGCTCGAAGCTCTTACGGGCCGGATATGCCGAATTCGGGAACGGCCCCGCTACAGTGGCCCTGTTTGTTGCCGAAAATCGGTGTGGCCGTAGCGCCGGTTCGCAATTTGACCGGCGACCCCGATCAGCAATATCTCGTCGACGCCTTTACGGACGACCTCGTAACCGATCTCCTGCGGCACGGTCGGGGAGTATCGTTAAAGCCGTTGGGCGACGAGCGTGGCGCCCTCGGCAATTCGTGTCGTTCGGGCGAGCGGGATTTCGACTTCATTGTGACCGGCAGTGCTCAAAGCAGCGCTCCTGGGCTGCTGCGGATCAACATGAGGATCACCGATGCGGCGACTTCTGAGTTCCTTTGGGCGGGCCGGCATGAATTTAAGCCGGAAGAGCTCGCCCCGATTCAAACCAGGATAACACGGCGGATTTCGCGAGAGCTGCATGTGCTGCTGCTGCAAGCGGCGAGCCGCCGTGCCGTCGTCGACTCAGGCATGGCGCTCGGGGTAGCCGATTGCCTCTCCAAGGCGTCGGAAGCGCTCAAAGGCAGGTCCAGCCCAGAGCTCTCGGCCGAGGCTCAGCGGTGGTACCTCGCCGCGCTAGCACGCGACCCGCGGAGCGTGGAGGCTTTGGTGGGTCTCGCGTTCACCTGCCAGCACATTGTCGGCAATCCCTGGTGGGGGGATTTCCGAACCGCGACCGTGGCGTCCGACCTCGGGCGCGAAGCGGTCGCGATCGCATTGGAGATGGCGCCTGGGCATGCCATGGCAAAATGCATTCAGGGAATGCTGGCTTCGGCGGCGGGACAATTGGAGGCGGCCGCGCGATCCTTCGAACAGGCGCTTGCAATGGACCAGGATCTCGGGATCGCTCATGGATTTGCCGGCTACAACGCCGCTTTTCTCGGCCGCGCCGGCGAAACCATGCCGGCTATCGAGCGTGCGATGAGCGTGGATCAGACCGATCGGCGGCGCAGCATCTGGTTCTTTTTTGGCGGATTTGCCGAGCTGCTTCTCGGCCGGACCGAAGAAGCGATTATGCTGCTCAAAAAATCCTTGGAGCGCAATCCCAGCTATGGCAGCGCCCAATTATTTTTAATGGCCGCCTATTCGCTTGTCGGACGCCAGAACGACGCCGCCGAAACGGCCGCCATGTTCCGCACGCAATACCCGGATTACCGTAGAAACGTATTCGAGCAGCTTTGGCTTTCGCGCTCCGGCTCCGCTGCCTATCGCACCCAAATTCATCCGCTGGCCGAGCAGATCCGGAGCCTCGGGGTTGTCAACTGAAGGCCAGGTAATGAGCTTTCGATTGCGTCGGTCTGGCTCTCACAGAGCGGCCAAGCTCAGGGATGCAAAGGGGCGGTCGCGCCTGCGGCGGGATTGGGGTTCAGCGACGCCGGCAACCCGCTTGAGCCCCGGCGCTTTATGGCCGTGTCTGGCGTCGAGCATCGCGGTGGGCGTGGATCGGCTGCGCAACCTAACCGGAGATCCCGATTGGGAAACTCTCGCGGAGGCCTTCACCGAGAACTTGGTTTCCTACCTACTTCGACACGGCAGAGGGTTCTCGCTCCAGCAGCTGGGCGACGAGAGGATCAGCTCGGCCGAGCTGGCGCCCGGATGCAAATACATCGTTGCGGGGAGCGCTCAGCGCGGCGAGTCCGGGCGGCTGCGCGTCAATATGCGAATCACCGATGCAGCCACGACCGAGTATCTCTGGGCGCGCCGATACCACTTCGGGACGGAAGGGCGCGAAGAGTGCGAGATAACGATAATCCGAGACATCTCGCAAGAACTGCATGTTCGCCTTTTACGGCAGGCGATTTCCAATGTGCCCTCGGCATTGGGTGTGGAGTACGAGACGCAGCAATGCCTCGCCAGCGCGACGGCCGCACTGGGGGGCGAACTGCGGGCCGACCTCACCTCCGAGGCGCAGCAGTGGTTTTTGACGGCGCTCGCGGCTGACCCGCGAAACGTCGACGCGCTTACCGGTTTGGCTCGCACCTGCCAGCATCTCGTCAGCAATCCGTGGTGGGCGGCCCCACATACCGCCTTGGCAGCGTCCGATCTCGGGCGGGAGGCGATAGCGATCGCGCTCGCGCTCGCGCCCGGACATGCCGACGCGCATTGCGTGCAAGGAATGCTCTATTCCGCCGCAGGACAGTTGGAGGACGCGGCAGGCGCCTTCGATCAGGCCCTGGCGATGGATCAAGGCCTGGCGATCGCCCACGGCTTTGCCGGGTACAACGCCGCACTTCTCGGGCGTGCCCATGAGACGCTGCCGGCGATTGGTCGGGCTATGCGGCTCGATCCGGCGGCGCGGCTGCACAGCATCTGGTTCTTCTTTGGGGGATTTGCCGAGCTCCTCGTCGGCCGGGTCGATCTGTCGATCGCCCTGTTCAAAAAATCGCTCGAGCGCAACCCGAGCTACGGGAGCGCGCTCCTGTTCCTGATGGCCGCGCTGTCGTCGAGCGGCCGCAGCATAGAAGCGGCACAAGTCGCAGAGGCTTTCCGGCACCATTATCCGGAGTGCCCCGCCATCGGCTTCGAGCACCTTTGGTTGTCTCGCTCGGCGTGCGCCAATTATCGGGCCCGGATCTGGCCGCTGTTCGAGAAAATCCGCGAGCTCGGCGTCGCGACCTGACCGTTCGCGCCGGGCCGCCTCGACCATCCCGGCATACTCACATTTGCTGGCCCGCGGCGCCGGCGCCCAATGGGCGGCCTGGGCGCCGGGCAATCTAATAAAATAAGTCAAAAAAGGCGTTTTTCTGACGCTGGCCCGGACAGCCCGCTGACTGCATTAGCGTTAATTTGGTTATTGGCTGAATGGCGATTGTGATCGCCTTAGGCGCCACTGGCCACAGGGTCAGCTTTCTGAAAAGGATTTAACGATGTTCGATCTGATCAGTCGCCTTCGCAGTGACGAGCGTGGCGCCACCGCCACCGAATACGCAATGCTTATCGTATTTGTAGCCCTTGCGATAGCCGTCGGCGCACAGGCGCTCGGCAACGACCTGAACGACTTGTTCCAGCGTGTCGGCGCCACGCTCACCGGCGTTACAGGTCCCCACTCCATAGCGCCTCCTGCCATGGCGGTCGGCAATGGGCTGGCCATTTCCGACCTGCCATTTCAACGGGATCCTGGCTAAAGGAGAGCACCGTGCAATCGGCAGGCGTGATCACTGCAATCGGTCTTCTCGGGGTGATCGCTTACTGCGATCTGCGCACGCGGCGGATTCCCAACGCCCTATGTCTCGGAATTGCCCTGCTCGGCCTGCTCCGCATTGCGCTCGCCGGTGACGCGCTGGCCGCGGGGTATAGTTTGGCGACGGCGACGGCAATATTCAGTGCCGCAGTTCTGCTGTTCGGGCGGGGCGCAATTGGCGGTGGCGACGTGAAGCTGGCGACCGCCATGGCGTTGCTCCTGGATCACCGCGAGGTGCTCGGCTTTCTCGTGCTGATGAGCGTGTGCGGCGGAGTGCTGGCCCTCGCCGTGCTCGCGCGGGAAATGGTCCGGCATCACGTCGTCAGCGCCTGGCGGCCCGCACGCGCCCAGCCCGGAGGCACCGAAGACGCGATCCTGACGAGCAAACCAACCATTCCTTATGGCGTCGCGATCGCTGCCGCGGGTGCGATCACTCTGATGCTTGCAAGGTGAGCGACACAATGCCTGCCAAAACGATCCTCACTCTGCTTTTCCTGGTCTCGCTCTGTGTCGTCGTGATCCTCGGATTGCGCGCGCTGCCGCAACGAGTTGACCCCGACCCAGCGGCGGCCAGACACGAAATACTCGCCGCTGCCGCGGCACTGCCGGCAGGAACCTTGCTACGGGCCAAGGATGTGGCTTGGCAACCGGCAATCGCCGGTGCCGAGCCGGGAACCATCCTGCGGCCCCGTGGTCCCGCCGGCAATCCCAGCCACGAGCTCGATCAGCAAGCGCGGGCCGAGGTGTATGGGGCGGCGCTGCGCACCGGTATCGAGCCCGGCAAGCCGATTACCCGAGACGCAATTGTCAAGCCGGGCGACCGCGATTTTCTGCAGATCGTGCTTTCGCCCCGGGCGCGCGCAATCGCGATCCCGGTGGCCACGAGCGGAGCCAGCACCGGCTTGCTGCATCCTGGCGACCGGGTCGACGTGATCCTCACTCAGGCGTTCAAGAACGACCCGCCGCTGACCCGGCGCTCGGTCAGCGAGACGATCGTCGAAAACTTGCGCGTGCTGGCAATCGATGCCCCCGACACGAAGCCCAACGGGGCAGGCAACAGCTTTGGCCGGACAGTGACATTGGAGGTAACGCCGGAGCAAGCCGAACGGATCAACGTGGCTACCGAGCTCGGCAAGCTGTCCCTGACCCTGCGCAACATGACTGGGGTGGACGCTTTTGCTACAGCGTCGGCGGAACTGACCAGACCTCCCGGAATAAAACCGATCTGGGCGGGCGACGTGTCGCCGGCGCTGGGTGACGCGGTGAGCTCGCATAAGCCGATTGCTGCCGAGCAGCCGGTCGTCGAAGTCATTCACGGAACCAAATCCGTGGCGGTCAAGATCCGGTGATGATCGGCGGTTCGCATCGGCCTTCTCCTCTGTCGAATGAAGTGGTTCCGGGGTCGGGCAGAAGATGAACGCCGTTCACATGTTCAAGAGCCCTCTCGAGACCCCCGCGCCGATCGAAAAGGCGGCCAGGCCGCCGGCGAGCCGAGCTCGGCTGACGGCGTTTGTCATGGACCCCCACAGCGAAGCGTCCTTGAGGTCCTGCCTGAACCAGCTGCTGCTCCCGAAAGCCATTATCAAGCGCGGGGGGATCGACAAGGCAATTCGCTATCTCGGGACAGAGCGGTCGCCGGAAACCATCATTGTCGACATCAGTGGCAGCGAAATGCCGGCCTCACAAGTGCATGACCTGGCTGAGCTCTGCGAGCCCGGCGTGACAATGATCGCGATTGGCGACCGCAACGATATCGGCCTCTACCGCGACCTCGTCCAGGCGGGGGTCAGCGAGTACATCGTCAAGCCGGTTACGGCACAATTGTTCGCCCAAGCCCTTTCTGCGGCACTCACCCTGAAAGAAGCAAGCGCTACTAGCCGGAAGCGGGGCAAAGCGATTGCCGTCGTGGGTGCGCGAGGCGGGGTCGGCGCGACAACGCTCGCGACCAATCTCGCATGGTATCTCGCCAATCGACAGAACCGCCGGGTATTGCTCCTCGACCTCGATCTGCAGAGTGGCGATTGCGCGCTCTCGTTAAATCTCCCGCCCACCCCCGGGTTGCGGGAAGCCCTTGTCAATCCGCTGCGCATCGACAGTGTCTTTCTCGAGCGGGCGGTGGCGGTTCACGGCGAGCGCCTCTTCGTGCTGAGCGGCGAGGAGCCGCTGCGCGCCGATGCTGAATTCAGCCCCGAAGCCGTCGAGACCTTGGTCGGCGCGTTGCGTAGCCAGTTCCATTACGTTATCGCCGACGTCCCGCGGATCCCCGCTGCCCCATATCGGCGGGCTCTCGACATCGCCGATGTCCGGGTGATCGTCGCCGACCAAACGCTGCGCTCGGTGCGAGACACGGTGCGGCTGCGCGAAACGCTCGGCGAGGGTGACCCGACGCGCTGCAATCTTCTCGTCGTCAATCGCGGCGGCGAGGGCGGCCGCCAGGCCATGACTCTGGAAGAGATGGCACGGGTGAGGTTGCGCCCGAAATGCGTGATCCCGTTCCGGCCCAAGCTTTTCGCCGCGCCGGGCCCGGCGCGGAACGGGGCGATTACTGCGTCGATTGCGGCTCTTGTGGCTGAGATCTCGGGCCGGATCCCCGAGCGTAGGCCATGGTGGAGGATCAGGACATGGTGACGAACGGCTTGGGGAGGCGGATCACCGAACCGGGGCGGCCGGGCCTGGCCCTCGTTTCCGAACCCCCTGCAGAAGGCGCCTCCTCTCTCTTCGATCTGGCATCGCTGAGCGACCTCAAGGAGAGGATCCGCACCGTTCTGATGACCAGGATCGACCCGACAGTCGCCGGCCGCATCCCGCGCGCGGCATTGAGGGTGGAAATCGCGAAGCTGGTGAGCGAGATCGCCACCGAGGAACGGGTTCAGCTCAACAAGCTCGAGGAAATGGCGCTCGCCGCCGATCTCAGCGACGACATGGTGGGGCTGGGCCCCCTCGAACCGTTTCTGGAGCAGGACGAAATCACGGATATTTTAGCCAATGGCCCGTTCGACATTTATATCGAGCGTGAAGGCAAGCTGGAAAAGACCGTCGCCCGGTTTCGCGACAGCCAGCATCTCGTCAATATTGCGCAGCGCATCGCGACCGGCGTCGGGCGGCGCATCGACGAGGCGAGCCCGATGGTCGACGCCCGGCTTGCCGACGGCAGCCGAGTCAACATCGTGCTGCCGCCGCTCGTGCTCAACGGCGGCACCATCTCGATCCGCAAATTTCCCAAGCAAAGCTTGACGCTCGACGCGATGGTGCGGCAGGGCAACCTGTCGGAGGAGATGTCGCGCGTGCTCCAGATCGCAGCCCGTTCGCGGATCAACATCCTGATCTCCGGCGGCACAGGCTCCGGCAAGACGACACTCTTGAATGCGGTCTCCCAGTACATCGACCGCGACGAGCGGGTGATCACCGTCGAGGACGCCGTCGAGCTGCGGCTTCAGCAGCCGCATGTCGTGCAGATGGAGACACGCCCGCCCAATATCGAAGGCGTCGGCCAGATCGCGCAACGCGAACTCGTGCGCAACGCCCTGCGAATGCGTCCCGACCGCATCATCGTCGGCGAAGTGCGCGGCCCGGAGGCGTTCGACATGCTGCAGGCAATGAACACTGGGCACGACGGCTCGATGTCGACGGTTCACGCCAATTCGCCGCGCGACGCGCTCTACCGCGTCGAAAACATGGTGATGATGGCGAACCTCAATTTGCCCTTGAAGGCAATCCGCATGCACGTCGCGAGCGCCCTCAATCTGGTCGTGCATATCGAGCGCATGTGGGACGGGGTTCGGCGCGTGCAGAGCGTTGTCGAAATTGCCGGCACCGAGGGCGAGATCATCACCGCCCGCGAGCTCTTCACTTATCAGCACCGCGGCGCCCGCCAAGACGGCCATATCGACGGCACGTTCGAGCCCGCTCGGATGCGTCCCGATTTTGCCACTCGCGCCGCGCGCCATGGCCTCGATAAGGAGCTGCTCGACGCGCTCGGCATCGGCGGAGGCTGAGTTGTTCGACGAGCTCCTACTCGCCGCCATCGCATCTGCGGCGCTTCTCGGTGGCATGTTGTTCCGGGCGGCGCGCGCTGAGCGCCGCCGCGCCAGCTTCGAACCGCGCCTGAAGGCTCTCCTCAGAGCCGAGCCGAGCACCGAATGGGCTCGTAATGTCGCTGCGGCGGCCGTTGCCGCAACGCAGAGCCTTGCCGGCTGCTTTGGTGGCCCGGCTTGAGCTGGTCCTCGCAGGGACCGGAAATCGCATACGGCTGCTGCATCTTGCGGCGACTACGGTCATGGCTGCAGCGACGGCCGCGCTGATGGCGGCAACGATGGCCGAGCTTCGCCCCCTGCTGACGATCGCGCTGGCGGCCGCAGCGGCTTGTGCCGCTCCTGTCCTGCTGCTGCGGCTGGCAAAAGCCCGCTACCAGCGGCAATTCCTCGAGATTTTCCCGGATGCGCTCGACTTGATCGTCCGAGCCGTCAGGGCCGGCCTTCCGGCTCCCGAGGCGATAGAACTTGCGAGCCGCGAAAGCCGGCCCCCGGTCGGCACCGAATTCGAGCGCATGCTCAACGAGCTGCGTATCGGCACCGATATGGAGGAGGCACTGCAGCGCGCCGTCGAGCGCATCCGGATCCCGGATTTTCAATTCTTCGTCGTGAGCCTTCTGCTGCAGCGGCAGACGGGCGGGGGCATTGCTGACACGCTCGCCAATCTCAGCACAATCATTCGCCAGCGCAAAGCGTTGCGGCAGAAAGCCCGTGCGCTCAGCGCCGAAGCGCAAGCTTCGGCGGCCGTCGTTGCGACGACGCCCTTTGTTGCAGGCGTCGGGCTCTTCCTCGTCAACCGCGAGCTGATGTCGGTGCTGTTCATCGACCCGCGAGGCCGTTTCATGCTGGGGCTCGCAATAGCCGGCTTGCTGTTGGGTATCGTCGCAATGCGAGCGCTGATTCAGAGAAATATGCGCTAGCCATGTTCGCGACCTTGATCGACGCGCCGGCTCGGATAGCCCAAACCGAAGTCGGCATCGGCATTGGGGAGATGCAGTTCGGGTTGCGCGACGGCTCCATACTGTTGTTCGCGTTGGCGGCTGCGTTGGCGTCAGCTTTCAGTCTCTGGCGGATCGCAAAATCCGAAGATCGGCAGAAGCGCGTCCTCAGCGCCTTGCGCCGGACAACGCATCGCACCGAGGAACCGACGCCCGTACCGCTCGTGCCGTGGCACCAGCGGCTAGGTCATCTTGGTGGCGGCAACCCGCATCATAAGCACAGCGGAACAGCAAAGGATCCTGCAGGTGTTGATTGCGGCGGGCGTCAAGGGACACGGCCGCCTCTCCGCGCTGGTTGCGGCCAAGCTCTGCAGCGCCGCTGCATTCTTGCCGCTCTGCTGGCTGTTTCTCGAATGGCGCCACTTTTTTGTTGGAGCAACAACCATCAGGTTGCTGCTGCTCGCCGGCGCCACCCTTCTGGGCTGGCGGTTCCCGGAGGTCGTCCTATCCCGCCTTGCCGCAAGGCGCCGAGTGCGTCTCGAGGCCGGCATGCCCGATGCGTTGGACCTGCTGGTGATTTGCGCCGAGGCCGGGCTCAGCCTCGACCACGCGATCGAGCAGGTTGGCCGCGTTCTTCGCTACTCGAATTCGGAAGTCGCCGAGGAATTCGCCGCCACTGCGGCGGAAATGCGCGTATCCCCGGCGCGCAGCGAAGCGCTCGAAAACCTGGCCCAGCGGGTCGGCCTCCCAAGCCTGCGCGGGATCGTCGCCGCGCTTAGCCAATCGATCAAATTCGGCACGCCGCTCACCGAGGCACTGCGCGTCGTCGCCGGCGAGATGCGCGCCGAGCGCCTGGCCCGCTTCGAAGAACGCGCAGCGCGGCTTCCGGTTCTTCTGACCTTGCCCCTGATGGGGTTTATCCTGCCGTCTCTGATGATCGTGATCGGCACTCCCTTGGCCTTGCGCATCACCGACATGCTCGGTAGCGGCCCATGACGGGAGTCTCTCGTCTTCACGGCAGTACACGTGCCGCCCGGTAGCCTCGCGCGCCGACTATGTCGCGCGATCACAAGCTGTTTGCGCGACCAAAGCGGGGCGAGCGCGGCTTTCGTCGCCGCTGCCCTGCCCTGCTTGATGGGGTGCGCCGCTCTCGGTGTCGAAACCGGTATTTGGTTCGCCATAAAATTGCAGAACCAGTCTGCTGCCGATGCTGCCGCCCTTTCGGCGGTCCACGAGGTCATCGCCGGCAAAAGCATGGGCGAGCTCCTCGCGGCGGCCAGCGAAGCCGGCGCGCGGAACGGTTATCGGGGCAGCACGCCAACCGTCGTCTATCCATATGACGACGGCACTGTCAGCAATGCGGTCGCCGTGACGCTCCAGCAGCGCGAGGGAGCATTGCTTGCGGCGATGTTCCTGTCCGCGGTCACCGTCGCCACCAAGGCGGTCGCGGTGATCGAGGTGCTCGACAATCCTTGCCTCCTGGCTCTGGGGACAACCGGCACCGGCGTCGAAATTTCGGACTCGACCCGCCTCGACGCGTCCAACTGCGCCGTCGCAGCGAATTCTGTCAGCCGGAACGCAGTCGACCTGCACTCGAGCACGAGTGCGATTGCCGCGGCGACCCTCGTCACGCAGGGCGAGGCATCCTTTCAAGGCACTCCGATCAATCCTGCGGCGCCGCCCCCGCAATTCGGCTTGGGGTCACTCGCGAGGATCGGTGCGCCCAGCGTCGCCGATCCGTATTCCGGCGTGCTGACGCATGCCTCCCTGATCGCCGCAATACCCACCACGGTCACCTGCAAATCGAAGAATTCAAACCATGTCCGAGTGTACGACGGCAACTGCGTCGTGGATGGGACATCATTGAAGCAATCGGAAATCCGCCTGTCGGCGGGCACCCGAATATCCGGGTCGTGGACCATCGCGACGGCACAGTCAGTCGATCTGTCGCCCGGCATCTATTGGCTTACCGACGGCGATCTCACCATCCAGCCGGGCGGTGAGCTCAAATGCTCGACCTGTAGCAACGTCACCGGCACCGGCGTGACCCTCATACTGACGACCCAGAGCAACAAAATCGGCACGCTGTCGATCGCGCCCAGCGCAACCGTCAATCTCAACGCGCCCACCGCAGGGCGGTTCCCGGGTGTTGTGCTCGTGCAGGACGCCAACGGCTTGCCCGCCGGGACGAGCTATACCTCCACCGGAAGCGCCATAGCCGGAACCTCCGGCGCGACGCTCAACGGCCTGGTCTATTTCCCGAAATCCTCGATGACATTCTGGGGCAAGCCGAGCCCCACTGGCCCCAGATGCTTGCTGCTCGTGGTCAGTGCGGCGACGGTCGAAGGAGCCTCGAGCCTCGAAACCGGAGGGTGCGCGAGCGCCGGCCTCGCCGACCTTCCGAAGATCTATACTGCAGCCCTCGCCGAGTGAGGTGGTCCATGGCTTGCCGAAAGGGCGATGGTCGACGAGGATTGCAATGCACCGCCGGGCTCCTCGGATCCGCCGGCAGCGTCGCTGCGGAGTTCGCCCTCGTGGCGCCGATGCTCGTTCTGATCGTTGCCGGAATCGCCGATTTCGGGATGCTCGCAACGCGGACGGCCGCGTTGGCTGCAACGACACGGATCGGCGCGGAATATGCGAGAAAATATCCGCTGGACACATCGGGCATTCAGAACTCGATGCAGAGCGCGATGGGCTTTGCGCCCGCGCTGAGCTTTCCGCCCAGCTTTCTACAGAGCTGCGAATGCGACGATGGGACGGTTATATCATGCGCCGAATCCTGCGCCGCGGACGGCCGCCGCGGCCCGAACCGGTTGTTCATCCGGATCAGCGCCAGCCAGGCGTTCACCCCGCTGGTGCCGTGGCCGGGCATCCCCGCGCGAGTGACGGCAGCCACCGATTTGCGCGTGCAATGAACGGGGGGCCGCCGCCGCGCTTCGGCCCGGAAGAAGGCTCTGCAGCTGTCGAGGCTTCCCTGGTCATCTCGGTGCTGTTGCTGCTCGTCTTCGGCAGCGTCGAATTCGGGAGGGCTTTTTGGACCTACAACACGATGCTGCTGGCGGTCGAGGAAGCCGGCCGCTACGCCATGACGCACAGCCACGGGCCGTCCGGAGCCTGCGCGGCTCAGAGACGGGCCCCGAATTGCCCCTTGCCGTCCAATACGCCGCTCGCCAATTGCTCCGCGGCGCGAGCGCAGCAGGTATTGTCTGCGTACCAGGTGGGGGGCATCGAGGTGTCGGTCGGCGAGGACACGACCAATCTGCCGCAGACGATAACCATCTGCGCTAGCTCCTCCTTCGGCTTCGCGGCCCCCAATCTGCTTCCTTTCGGGCCGCTCGATCTGACGAGCAGGGTCACCGTCCCGCTGATCTGAGCCCGCCGGCCGCTGCGCAAAGGCGGCTGCACCCACCCGCTGCGGTATGGCGTCGCGGCGAGATGTCGGGCGCGGCGCCGGCGCCAGGGATGACCCGAAGCACCGAACTGCCGGCTCTAATCAGAGGCTGCGATGAGCTGCGGGCCGTATTTGTCTGCTGCCGCCGGGGGTTCCCGTTCGGATAAGAGATCGGCGATCCGACCGGTTAGCTCTGTGAGCTTGAACGGCTTGGGGAGCAAAGGAATACCGGAGGCGCCGCCGGCATGAAGCATGTCGGCGTGCCCCGACATGAGCAGCACCTTGAGCCCGGGCTGGCGAGCCCGGGCACGATTTATGACACCGATCCCGTTCATTCCCGGCATGGCGTAATCAACCAGCAGGAGGTCTATCGGCCGCTCTCTTTCGAAGATCTCGAAGGCGTCGGAAGGATCGTCTGCATCCCAGACCGTGTGGCCGCTGTCCCGCAAACTGGCGGCGACGAGGGTCAGCACGTCCGCGTCGTCGTCGCACACCAGGATGCGCGCCTGGCTGGGCCGGGGAGAGCACCGCTCCGGATCCTGCTCCTTGTCGCCGAGCTGGATCACCTGGCATTCGGAGCGCGGCAGCCACAGGTCCACTGTCGTGCCCTCTCCCGGGGCACTGATGATCTGCACCGATCCTCCGGATTGGGCGGCAAAGCCGTGCACGATCGACAATCCCAAGCCGGAGCCGCGGCCCGGCTGTTTCGTCGTAAAGAACGGCTCGAAGGCCCGAGCTCGAACCTCCGGATCCATGCCGGTGCCGGTGTCGGAGACCGAGACCACCACATAATCCCCCGGCGGAAGGTCGGCCGGCGCAATGGCCGCTTTCTTTGCCTCGGTTCTCAGCCCCGATCCGCAGGGTGCCGCCGCTGGGCATGGCATCCCGTGCGTTCAGGGCCAGGTTGAGGATTGCGAGCTCGAGCTGGTTCGGGTCGGCCCATGCGGGGTATGTGCCGTGCTTCCGAGCCGATCACCAGCCGGATCTCGGGACCGATCGTTTGCCTGAGGATTTTTTCGGCTCCGTCGATCGCGGCGCTGATATCGACCGGCCGCGGGTCCAGATGTTGGCGCCGCGCGAAGGCCAGCAGATGCCGGGTCAGCGCCGCGCCGCGCCCGCTGCGCGCAACGCTGCCTGGAGCAGCGCGGCAGTGCGCGGATCGTTGCTGACGCGGCTTTGGGCCAGCTCGAGATGGCCGACGACCGCGGTCAGCAAATTGTTGAAGTCGTGGGCGATCCCGCCGGTCAGCTGGCCGATGGCCTCCATCTTGTGCGCCTGGCGCAGCTGCTCTTCGACCGCTCTGCGCTGCTCCGATTTCGTGTTGCAGCCGTTGGTTCGCAGCGGTGAGCTCTTCAGTCTTCTCGGCGAGATCGAGATTGAGGCGCAATCCATTCGCGAAAACGCGGGCGGAGTTGTAAGCGGCAAGCGTCATGGCCGCGGCGAAGACCACGATCATGTCGCCATGGACGATCCAGCCGTCGAAGAAAAACCGGGCGGCCAGCGGCAGCAGAGGCGGGAAACACATAGGCGATGAACGCCGGCAGGTAATTCGAGAAGGCGACGAGCGAGGCGGCGCACATGCCGCCGACGACGAAGGCGACGAAAGTCTGCTCGACAAGATTGTCGGGAAGCAGCAAGGCGCTGCCGACACCCCAGAGGAGGCCCGAGGCGCCCGATCCAACAGTTGCGGATAGCGGCCCATTTGGTGGTCGGCTGGCCGGCTCCTGCGCGATGGCGATAGCGGGACCAGCCGAACGCGCGAGCGCCGGTCAAGGCGATCGTCAATGCGAGAAACACCAGCCAGCGAGTCTGTCCCATATAGGACGCCAGCACGATCGAGACCAGAGCGGAGTTGACCGCGTTCACCGTCAATACGATCGGCGTATGCTGATAGACGCGTGGATTTGCGCAGCATAAATGCCGCGCGTGACGGCAGCTTGTTTCACGTGGCCTCGCCTTGGCCTGCAATGCAGGTTCAGTTTGCGGTTGACCCTTTCAGGCGACGCGCTTCGACGGCGCGCCCTCGGTCACCTGCAGTGCCCGCTGGAAGCGGGCTCCTTGGCGCCTTTCTTTGATCTTAATCCCGCTGTGTCAGCCAGACGTCAATCTTACGTCTCATACATGTCAAAAACATCATGCTTTTGAGCAGAATTTTGCCTCTGCGACGGTTTTGGGAGACAGCTCGATAGGAATTTCGCCCAGCATGATCGAGGCAAAAATCTGACTGCGATGCACTGGGTTGAAACAATCAGTCGCAAAGTGACGTATTTTCGCCATAATCTCTCGGTTAGTAAATCGACCCAGGCCGCCCACACTTCGGGCAAGCATGGGAGGAGTTGCGGAGCGCGGGGCGCGCGTCAGCTCCCGATCGAGGCCGCTTCTCCCCAGGCGGCCTCGATCAAAACCCGGCAATGATGCGCCGTGGATTACCGATTGACCTGCGTATTGGAAAATAAGCCATGACTTTATCGATCGGCATGCTTGGACCCCTGGTAATCGAGAACGCTGATTGCCCTCTCGGCAAGCTTCCGAAGAAGGCGCGTGGTCTTCTCGCCTATCTTGCCGCGGTGTCCGGCCAGGCGGTCAGCCGGGAGCGGCTGGCCGATCTGTTGTGGCCGTATCAGGGGTCGGAACAGGCCCGCCACAGCCTGCGCAATTGCATATTGGAAGTGCGCAAGGCGATGGGACGCGCCGCTGCTCACCTGGTCGCCGATTTTTCATATTGCCGATTGGAGGGGGTCGCGAGCGACCTCGACCGGTTCGAGAGCCTGTTGCGCTCGATCTGGGATCGACGGAGCTGCAGGCTGCAGCCGATTTGTATCGCGGGGAGTTTCTCGCCGACTTCCACATCGCCTCGGAGCCTTTTCAGGAATGGCTGGCGGGCGAGCGCGACCGCACGCTGGGGTTGGCGTGCGACGCGCTGCAACGTCTGACGGCAGCTTATGACGCCGCCGGTGCGCCCGAGGCGGCGATCCGCTGCGGGCGTCGGCTGGTGGCTCTCGAGCCGCTCTCCGAGATTGGCCAACGGGCGTTGATGCGTTCGTACGCTGGTGCCGGGCTCCGCGGCGAGGCGCTCCGACAGTACCGAAACTGCGCCGAGATCCTGAAACGGGAGCTGGGGGTGACGCCTGATGTCGAGACCCGGGCGCTCGCCGAGGAGATCGCGAACAGGAGCGGCGTGTCGGCGCCGCCCGGCGGCGCGCACACCGCCTCCTCCAACTCGGCCGGCTGCACGCCCGAGCGGCACAATCCGCGGCGGGCAGCGGTGCCGAGCTCGGGACCCGCCGCCGTGCAATGGCCTTGCCTGCTGCCGAGCATTGCAGTCGCGGTCGCGCCGGTGCGCAATTTGACCGGAGATCCCGACCGGCACTATCTGGTCGAGGCATTCACCGACGATTTGGTGACCGATCTGCTGCGGCACGGCCGCAGCCTGTCTCTGAAGCCGCTGCACGACGAACGCGCTGCTGCGGGCGCTCCGGCACCGGCGGCCCCGTCCAAGGGCGGGCTACGATTATGTCGTGACAGGCAGCGTTCAGCGCAACAGCGGCGGGACCTTGCGCGTCAATATGCGGATCTCAAGCGCTTCGCGCTCCGAGTATCTGTGGGCCGGGCGGCATGAATTCCGGCCTGAAGATCTCGCGACGATCCAAACCCGGATCACCCGACGGATCTCTCGTGAGCTCCATATCCTGATGCTGCAGGCAGCCAGCCGTCGCGCATCTGGTGCCTTGGGCTCCGAGCTGGGAGTCGGCGATTGCCTGTCGCGCGCGGGGGATGCGCTGCAGAAGGGGGTGCGCGCCGAATTCATTGCCGAGGCGCAGGGTTGGTACCTCGCCGCGCTGGCCAAGGACCCGCGCAATGTCGCAGCCCTCACCGGCCTCGCGCAAACCTGCCAGCACCTTGTCAGCAACCCTTGGTGGGGTGGCCCGCGCGCCGCCGCAGCCGCCTCGGATCTCGGGCGCGAGGCAGCGGCGCTGGCGCTGTCGATCGCCCCGGGGCATGCCGACGCCCATTGCGTCCAAGGCATGCTGTACTCTGCGGCGGGGCAATTGCAGGAGGCAGCCCGGGCGTTCGAGCAGACACTGGTAATGGACCAGCGGCTGGGGGTCGCGCACGGCTTTGACGGTTACAATAGCGCGTTCCTGGGCCGAGCCGAGGAAACTCTGCCGGCGATCGATCGGGCGATGCGCCTCGACCAGACGGATCGGCGGCACAGCATCTGGTTCTTCTTTGGCGGATTTTCCGAATTGCTGCTCGGTCGGGCCGAGCAGGCGGTCACGCTGCTCAACAAATCCCTGGAGCGCAATCCCACCTACGGCAGCGCTCAGCTTTTCCTGACCGCAGCGCTGTCGTCGATCGGCCGCCGCAGCGAAGCGGCCGAGAAGGCTGCAGCGTTCCGCGCGCGATACCCCGATTACCGGGCCAATGCGTTCGAGCAGCTGTGGTTGTCCCGTTCGGGCTCCGCCCCCTATCGGGCGCAGATCCAGCCTCTCTACGAGAAAATTTGCTCCCTCGGCATGGCGAATTGACAACCGCCTGAAGAAGGTTCATCCGGCATCCGCCGCGCGGCAAGCGCGGCGGCGCCGCACGCCGGCCGACCGCTATTTGGCTGCGGTCTGCGACAGCTTCTGCGACAGCTGCAGCGCCATCTTCTGGTGCTCTTCGAGGGTCGGCAGAGTCTTCTGCGCAAATTGCTTCAATTCCGCGTTGTGGCCGGTCCGCTCCTGCTGCTGGAAGAGCTTCACGGCTTTGTTGTGGTCCTCGACCATCGCGTGCACGTACTGCTCGTCGAACGCCTTGCCGTGCAGAGTCTGGAGCTTTTCGCGAATTCTGTCGTGCTCCGGGTCGAGTGCCTTAGGCAGCTCGACACCAAGGCTGCCCGCGATCGCGGTCAGTTGCTCGTTTGCCGCCGTGTGGTCCCGAACCATTCGATCCGCAAAGCTCTTGACCTCGGCATTTTGCGATTTCTGAGCGAGCTTGCTGAGCTGAACCTCGGCTATCCCCCCGCTCGCGGCTTCTTTGACGAATGTCTTGTCTTCCTGGTTCAGCGTATCCTTGGCGGCCGAACTGGCGGCCGGCTGGCCCGAAGCACCGGGCTGGCCCGCTTGGGCAAAGCTTGCCGGCGCGCCGATCAATCCGACGGCGACCACGGCCGCGCTCGTAGTAAGCATCCAAATCATGAAATCACTCCCGGTTCGAACTCCCGCCTGTTCAACGGGACCCGTTCCGGCACGGTTCCTGTTCGACCGGAAGGTTGGTTCGAGCTTCGACTTTGCTGCCGTCATGCCGTTCGGACCGAGCCGATCGGCGAGCTCGACCCCGGCTAGGGCCGATTGCGTGCGGCAGCGGCCTTGATCAAGCCGGCGGATACATCGATCGGGTCGTCGTTGACGCCCGTTAGATAGTCGACGGCGCGCGCGACCGGCTGATGAAAGCGATCAGCCAATTCCGCGGTTTCGGAGATTGGAACCGGGCGGCCTTCGAGATCGTCGGCGCAACGATCGAGCACCCGCTCGAGCACGAATGCCACGGTGACGCGGCCCGAGGACATCGACGATGCGACACATGCTCGGGCGGCTATCGCCAGCTCGAGCAACGCGTCGAGAGCACCGAACCGCCCGCGCTGCGTCTGATACAGAAATTGACGCTTCAAATGCACAGCCGCCAGGTCGATTACCGACTTGGTCAACTGAAGTCACGCCAGGTAAAAAGGGCTTCGAACGTGACGCCCACCGCGCGAAAGTTTTCCTCCGCACCCTCCAGCCGGTCGACCACGGAAATCACTTTCAGGATCTTGCAACCGAGTTGCCGGGCCTGGTTCACTGCCTGCATCGCAGAGCCGCCGGTGGTCGTCACGTCCTCGAACAGGATGACCCTCGATCCTCTTTCGAGATGTCCGTCGATCCGTTGATCGGTGCCGTGACCCTTGATCTCCTTGCGGACGAAGAAGCCTCGGATCGGCTTTTCCGGCCAGCTGCGCACGCAGAGCGCTGCGACGATCGGGATCGCCCCGGTCTCCAATCCTCCGACATAGTCGACATCCTCCTCCCTGATCGCGTCGAACAGGAGGTCGGTGAGCAGCGCCGTGCCTTCCGGGTCGAACATCGTCTTCTTCATATCGAAGAAGAAATTGCTGGAGCGGCCTGAGGCAAGCCGGAAATCCCGGTCCTGCAACAACAACTCGCGCCGAATGATCGCCAACAGCCTCTGCCTTTTGGGTGAATCGTGCGAACTGCCCGGCGATCGAGCTGCCGGCATGCTTTCCTTCCTTTCGAGTCTCGCTGTCGGGCCACTTTAACACTGGCGACCAGCCTGCCCTGGCGCGGAGCAGAATTAAACCTGAACGGACCGCCCGAGACAAGTAGGCCGACACCCGCCCGATCAGGCGGCCGCGCTTGACGGGGCACAACCCGGGTCGCTAGTCCTTGGCGGCGCATAGGATCCGCCGTTGGTGACGAAGAGGAGACGATATGTCGGTTCGACTGGTTGTCACGATCACCGCTGCACCCGGAAAAGGGGCCGAGCTGGCCCAGGCGTACAAGGGGCGCTGCGAGGAGTGCATGAAGGAGCCCGGCTGCGAGCAATTCGAGGTCTTCCAGAGCGTTCTCGATCCGGACAGGCTGACCTTGCTCGAGCGCTGGTCGGACCAGGCGGCGCTCGACGTTCACGCCAAGCTGAACGCCACCCGGCCCGCGTTGCGTCCCGAGCTGCGCCTCGGCAATGGCGAGCGCGAGGATTATCAATACAAGCGCACCCGCTGAGGCGCAAACCCGCCGGCGGGGCCGATGTTGCGGCCGATCGCAGCTGCCGCGGTCTTTTTTCTCGCGGTGCTCGCGGCGGCAGCGGGCGAAGATCTGCAGTCGAGCCGGCCGGCAATGGCCTTCGCGGGCGCGAGCGAGCGCGACGGCAAGCTTCGGGAAACGCTGTTCCACATGGGCCAGCCCCGCCCCGAGCGGCGCTAGAGCGATCGGCGATCGGATCGGCCGCGGGGGTTCACGGATGAGGATATCGGCAAAACCGAAAGCGATCCTTGCCGCAGCTGTGGTCGGGACGGCGGCAATCGCGGCAGCGGCTCAATCACCGGCGGTGTTGACTAGGCGGGGCGGCGTATGGCGACTGGCGCGCCGACGCGCCCGGGGTGCGGCGCAAGATCACCCCGGCGGATATGCCGCCGCCCTACGAGACCGCGAGCGCCAGCCGCGGCCCGACCGTCGTGGCGCGCCCCGCCGATGCTTGGCCGAAAGCCCCGCCCGGCTTCGCCGTCGAGCTGGTCGCGAGCGGGCTCGACAACCCGCGGCTGATCCGGGTTTCGCCGAGCGGCGACGTCTTCGTGGCAGAGAGCGGGCCGGGCCGGGTCCGGGTGTTTCGTTCCGCGGATCGCGCCGGCCGGATTTTCGCGGATGACCTCTATCAGCCTTTCGGCATCGCCTTCTGGCCGCCAGGGCCGGACCCGCGCTACGTCTATGTCGCGGGCACCGACAAGGTGGTCCGCTTTCCCTATCGCGCGGGAGATCTGCAGCCGGCGGGCCCGGCGGAGACGGTCGTCGACGGGTTGCCGCGCGGCGGGCATTGGACGCGGGATGTCGCGTTCTCCGCCGATGGCAGCCGCATGTTGGTGTCCGTCGGGTCGCGCAGCAATGCTGCCGATCGCTGGATCAACGCGCCGTGGCAGTCCGACGAGGGCCGCGCCCTCGTGCTGTCCTTCACACCGGAAGGCAAGGACAAGCAGTTCTTCGCGACCGGCTTGCGAAATTGCGTCGGGATGGCGGTGCAGCCCGGCAGCGGCGATCTCTGGTGCTCGGTCAATGAGCGCGACGGCCTCGGCGACGATCTCGTACCCGATTATCTGACCCGGATGCGCCAGGGCGCTTTCTATGGCTGGCCGTGGTTCTATATCGGCGCCAACGAGGACCCGCGCCATGCCGGCGAGCAGCCCGCTCTGCGCAGTCGCGTGACTGTGCCGGACGTGCTGGTGCAGCCGCATTCGGCCTCGATGCAGATGACCTTTTACGATGGCGCGCAATTCCCCGCCGAATACCGCGGCGACATCTTTGCGGCGTTCCACGGGTCGTGGAACCGCACCAGGCGCACCGGCTACAAGGTGGTGCGGGTATTATTGAAGAACGGCCGGCCGACCGGCGAATACGAGGATTTCCTGACCGGTTTTGTCGTCGACGACCGCCGCGTGTGGGGCCGCCCGGTCGGCGTCGCGGTCGCCCATGACGGCGCGCTCCTCGTCAGCGAGGACGGCAACGGCGCGATCTGGCGGGTGTCCTACCGCCGCCAGTAGCTGGCAATCAAGTCTCCGGGAAACCGGCGCGGCGCAGGCCCTCGTAGAGCGTTTTGTCCGCCAACGCGCGGGCCGACGGAGCCAAAGGGGCGCCGTACGGCGGGCGGTCGATACTTGCTATTGAATTGATTTCGGGCTTGACCTCCCGCAAATCGGCAAGCGACGCCTTCGCCCCCTCTATGTCGCCCTTAAGCCCCAGCGCGCCGGCGAGCGTACATAATGCACATACCAGATCCGCGGCATGTGGGTGCGCGCTTTGGCAGTCCATTCAATTGCTTGATCCACGTGGTTCGATAGCAAATGGGCCAAACCCAACATCGCGTAGGTTCCTGCTACGCCGGGTTCGCGTGGGCTCAGCCGGATTGCCGTTTCCGCCTCGCACTATTGCGCGGTCAGGTTCGCCCGAGATACATCAATGTCCAGCCCAGCTGCATGGTGCGCCCACACGTCGTTCGGATCCAGTGCAACCGCGGCCTCGAGCTCGATCCGCGACTTCGGGAAGGCGACCCTGCCACCGACGAAGATACCCCATGACGGTGCGCGCCATCTGGCGGTTCGGATCGCTGGCGAGAACTTCGCCGATCAGCTGTTCGGCACGCTCGCGGTCTTCCTGAGGAGAGCCACTTAATCCGTTGCCAACTTTATGGGCGAGCACCCTCGCGATACCTACGCGTGCATCGACCGAGCGCGGGTCGAGCTCCAACGCGCGCTCGAAAGCTCGTCAAGGCTTCCGAGGTTGTCTCTTTGGAGAGCAGTTGGTAAAGCCAGGCCCAGCCGCGCATGACGAAATCGCGCGCATCGGGGTCTATCGCCTTTTCCTGCTCGATTCGGCGACTTACATCTTTGCACGAGTTCGACACCGAGCGTTCGGGCAAGGCGGTTGGTGATTTCGTGCTGCGCTACCGGGAGGTTGGCTCGATCGGTATCAAACCGCTCGGCCCAAAGGTGCGCGCCGTTTTCGGCGTCGATGAGCTGCGCGTTTACCCGAACCTGATCGCCGGCGCGCCGCACGCTCCCTTCGAGCACATAACGGACGCCGAGCTCACGGCCGATCTGCTTCGCGTCGAGCGGTTTGCCTTTATAGGTAAAAGCGGTATTGCGGGCGATCACAAAGCTGCCGGAAATACGCGAGAGATCGGTGGTCAGATCGTCGGTAATGCCGTCGGCAAAATATTCCTGCTCCGGGATCGTTCGACAGATTGGCAAAGGGCAGGACGACGATCGACAGGCGCGGCACCGGTTTTGCCGCGGGGGCGGACGGGCTTGGCACGCTCGCGGCTACGGGTGCTTGGACCGGTACAACCGTCGGGATTCCCTTTGGGCCACGCCCACCAGACCGCGATCCCAATGCCGATTGCGGCGACGAAACTCGCTGCGACAACGGTGAGGCGTGGGCCGTTGCGGCGGCGGCCCGACCGGATTGCGGTGGCGATTGTTACCTCCGGCAGCGACGCCACCGCGGCTGCACTCATCGCGTAGGCGTGCACCGGCTGCGCGATATTCTTGACGCTCTGCTCCCCCATGTCGTCGAAGGTGTAGGGGAGCCTGTCGCCAATGTGGTCGCGGACCGTGCGCGAGATGCAGATGCCGCCCGGTTCGGCCAATCGCCTCCAGCCGCGCGGCGATGTTGACGCCGTCGCCGTAGATGTCGTCCCCATCGATGATCACGTCGCCGAGATTGACCCCGATGCGGAATGTGATGCGCTTGTCCTCGGAGATTTCGGCATTGCGGTCGACCATCGCCCGCTGAATCTCGACGGCGCAGCGCACCGCGTCGACCACGCTCGAAAATTCCACCAGCATGCCGTCGCCGGTGGTCTTGACGATCCGGCCGTGATGCTCCTTGATTTTCGGATCGACGAGCTGGCGGCGATGCGCCTTGAGCCGGTTGAGGGTGCCTTCCTCGTCCGCTCCCATCAGCCGCGAGTAGCCCGCCACATCGGCGGCGAGGATCGCCGCGAGACGGCGGGTGGCAGTCACGCCAGAGGGGTTGCGCGACCTCCCGCTCCGGTCGCCGATGTCGTGGTCAACGGATGCCTGCCCCTGGGCCACCCTGGTCAGCCCCGCTATTTTGAGGCGCTCGTTAAGCACCTCAGGGTACCATAGTTCCTGGAATGGTCCTCGGTCCAGGACCTTCGTTCTGGGTGCCACCGGCGAATACGAGGATTTCCCTGACCGGTTTCGTGGTCGACGACCGCCGCGTCTGGGGCCGCCCGGTCGGCGTTGCGGTCGCCCGCGACGGCGCGCTGCTGGTCAGCGAGGACGGCAACGGCACGGTCTGGCGGGTCTCCTACCGCGGCGGCTGAGCTGTCAGTCGCTCGCCCCGCTCAGCCCGCGTGGGCGGGACCGCGGCTTGGCGCGCGAGCTCGGCCGCCTCGCCCTGCGCTCGGGAAGCCGGCGCGGGGGCGGGGCGCTCGGCACCAGCCCCTGCGCGCGCATCCGCCGAAGCCACCGCCTGACCCGCCAAATGCCGTAAAGGCGGTGCAGTCCGGCGACGCCCAGAACGATCAGAGCCCAGCCGCAGATCGCAAGGAACGGGAGGTTGAACACCTCCGATTCCTCGACCCCCGGCTTGATCGCGGGGCAATCCTCGGCTCCGCCGGCGAGACGGCGGAGAATGCTCTCCGAGTTGACGCAGGACACGGGCGGGGAATGGCGCTTGTACTCGTCCTCGGTGACGCTCAGCTCGAATTCTCGCGAGCGGAACAGGCCTTCGACCGCAGGCGGGCCCGGCAAGTCCGCGGCGTACGGCTCGGCAAGGCGCTCGACCGAATTCCCGGCACGCACCCGGCCGGCGGGGCTTGTCGGCCCCGGATCGCCGGCATCGGACGGAGCTTCGGCCGCCACCTCGACAAGTCTCGCATCCGTCGCCGAGACCGGGGCGGCGCCGGCGATCGGCAAGCAAAGGAGGGCATCCATTGCGGCGCCCACAACCGCGCTGATCGCCAAGCGTGCCAGCTCGAACATCCATATTGGGGGGCGCTGGAACCCCTCCCCGCGCCCGAAGGTCGAAAGCTATCGACGGCTATAGATCGACCCCGCCGCCAAGGCAACATATTTTACCCGCGGCGGTTGCCTCGCTCGGGACCAATACGATCGATTTCGCGAAACGACCCCACCGCAGGTCCAGCCCAAAGGATCAGAGGCTAACGGTCGGCGACGGGGGGCAAGCCGGCTTCTCGGCGCGTGTCGTTGATGATCTGCAAGACACGCTGGCGGTACGGCAGGTATTGCAGCCCGAACTCCTGGATCAGGCGCGTATTGTCGATCAGGTAGTTGCCCGAGGCTTCCTTGCCGCCGGTCGCCTGCTCGAAATTTATCTGCGCATCGGGCAGGAACTGGCGCACGAGATCGGCGAGCTCGCCGAGGCTGATCGGCGTTCCCCCGGTGCTGTAGACGGCGTGCCGCGGCTTGTCGGTCAGCAATACCCGGGCGAACACCTCGGCGATGTCGTCGACATGGACCGGGCAGCGCATCGCGTCCTTGTAGGGGAACGAGATCGCCTCGCCGCGCGCCGGGAAGGTGATGCATTTGACGTGGTCGACCGAGCCCACGATCTTGTCGGGCCCGGTGACGTTGGCGGGGCGGATCGCGGTGATCTCCATCCCGTATTTTTCGCGGTAATCCTGCGCCTGCCATTCGTTGAAGATCTTGTGCATCGCGTACTGCACGTGGCCATGGCGGAAATCGTCCTCGGTGACGATGCGGTCGCCGTAGAAATGCTGCTCGCCGCTGACCGCCAGGGAGCTCGCGAACACCACCCGGTTGACGCCGCACAGCCGCGCCGCCTCGAAGCAGTTGTCCATGCCGATGATGTTGAGCTTGGTGGCGACATGCGGGGCATGCTCGCTGCCGAGAAAATAGGCGAGGTTCACGACCCGCGTCGGCTTGGCAGCCACGGTCGCCGCCATCACGTCGTCGAACTGGGTGACGTCGCCGCGCACCACCCGGACCTGCTTGCCGAGATGATCGTAAGACGCGGTTCCGGGGTTGATGTCCATGCAGACGACCTCCTCGCCGCGCTGCGCCAGCAGCGGCACCAGACGCCGGCCGATAAAGCCGGTTCCGCCGAGGATCAAGGTCGACATAGTTTCCCTCCCTTCGAGTTGGCCGGATTGCCTGTCGCGACGTTAGCCCGCTTCCACCGGCGCGGCAACGTACCCGTCGCCCCCGCGAAATAGCCCCCTCTCCGCCTCTGGGGCGGAGAGGGGCCATGCGGGGCTCGAAATGTGTGCATGCCCTAGTGCTCAGAACCATTCAGTTGATTCAGCTCGGGCCCCCCTCTTGCTTTCCCGGCGAAAGCCGGGACCCACGGCTGCAGTGGGCACCGGCTTTCGCCGGTGTAGCGGGAGTAGGTAAGGGCGATTGGTGCATCAATGCCTGATGAGTCATATGAATGACTCTGAGCACTAGCCCGGGGCAACTGCTGTGGCGCGAGCGCCCCTCGATTCCCGCTTTCGCCGGAATGACGTATAAATGCGCAAATACACAGGGGTGGCGCGGGACGAGAGGCATGGCTGCATAATTTTCGCCAATTGCGCGGTGCTCGACGGCGCCGGCAAGGAGCGCCGCGAGGACCACCATGTCCTTATCGAAGGCGGCAAGATCCGCGAGGTGTCGGACCGGCCGATCGCCAGCGCCGCTGCCGAGACGATCGATCTCGCCGGCCGCACCTTGATGCCCGGGCTGATCGACGCGCATGTCCATGTGCTCGCGGTCGACGCCCTGCTTGCCCGGCTCTCGGAGCGCCCGGTCACCCTGCTGACCTTGCAAGCGGCCAAGGTGCTCGAGGGCATGCTGCAGCGCGGGTTTACGACGATCCGCGATGCCGCCGGCGCCGATGGCGGCCTCGCCGAGGCGGTCGAAGAAGGGCTCGTGCGCGGCCCGCGGATCTTCCCCTCGGGCATGGCGCTGAGCCAGACCGGCGGGCACGGCGATACCCGCCCGCGAACCCAGCCGGTCGAGAGCTGCGCCTGCTGCGCCGGTGGCCTCGCGCTGTCGCGCATCGCCGACGGCGTCGCGGAGTGCCGCCGCGCCGCGCGCGACGAGCTGCGCAAGGGCGCCACCCAGATCAAGATCGTCGCGTCGGGCGGGGTGGCCTCGCCCTACGACCCGATCTGGAACCTGCAATACAGCGAAGAAGAGGTGCGCGCGATCGTCGAGGAGGCGAGCGCCTGGCACACCTATGTGATGGCGCACGCCTATTCGCCGGAAGCGATCCGCCGCTCGATCGATTTCGGGGTGCGCTCGATCGAGCATGCCAATCTGATCGACCGCGCCACCGCCGAGCACGTCGCCGCGGCCGGCGCCTTTGTCGTGCCGACGCTCGTCACTTACGACGCGCTGCACCGGCATGGCCGGGAATTGGGATTTCCCGCCGCGAGCATGGCAAAGCTCGCCGAGGTGCGCGAGGCGGGGCTGCAGTCGCTCGAGATCCTGCAAAGGGCCGGCGTCAAGATCGGCTTCGGCACCGACCTCTTGGGGCCGATGCACCGCTACCAGTCGCGCGAATTCGTGATCCGCGCCGAGGCGATGTCGCCCTTCGAGATCATCCGCTCGGCAACCACCGTCAACGCCGAGCTGTTGGGCCGCTCGGGCGAGCTCGGGGTGGTCGCCCCCGGCGCCCGCGCCGACCTGATCGTCGTCGACGGCAACCCGCTCGCCGACATCTCGCTGCTCGACGGCCAGGGCGAAGGCCTTGACCCACATCATGAAGGACGGGATGTTCTACCGGCGGTAGCCAGACATTTGGCGGGCATGGAGGAAGAAATGGCGCATCGGCTGATCTCGTGCGACGACCATATGGATCTGGGCCAGCTGCCGGCCGATTTGTGGCTGACCCGGCTGCCGGCCGCGCTGCGCGACCGGGCCCCGCGGATCGAGGAGCGCGACGGCCAGGCGGTGTGGATCTGCGACGGCAAGGTATGGGGCGCCTGGGTCGGCAAGCCGCCCGCAACCGGGTGCGGCGCGGGCCGTCAAGCCGCTCTACAACGCCTTCGACCGCGCGCAGATCTATGACCAGAGCGAGCGTCGCCCGGCGGTCGCGGAGTTGCGGCTGGCCGACATGGACCGCGACGGGGTCGAGACCCAGGTGATCTTCGGGCCGATCTTCCAGATCTCGACCGAGGACCCGGTGCTGCGCGAGGCGTGCTACCGCGTCTACAACGACTGGCTGATGGAGTTCTGCGCGGCGGCGCCGAGCCGGCTGATCGGCGTGCCGATGTTGCCGGAGACCCCCGAAGCGGCATGCGCGGAGCTGTCGCGCCTCGTCGCCAAGGGCGGCGTGCGCCAGGTCAATCTGATGATCGCCAACGTCAAACCAAAGCTCGACGATCCGGCCTGGGAGCCGCTCTGGTCGTTGCTCGAAGAAACCGGGATCATTCTTTCCTGGCACATCACGGTGTTTGTCGGGAAGCCTGGCGACCGCGTCGCCGGCAAGCCGGCGAGCGTGTTCGAGAACACCAAATTCTTCATGGGCAATTTTCTCGAGCCGTTTGTCGATCTGTTCGCCTGGGGCATCCTCGAACGCCATCCGAAATTGCGCATGGTGATGGCCGAGGCCGGCACCGGCTGGCTGCCCTGGCTCGTCCAGGAGCTCGACTACCGCCATTGGCGGCTGTGGGAGGCCAAGGAGTTCTGGGCCGACAAGGGCGGCATCGCGCTCGAAACCAAGCCCAGCGAGCTCTTCAAGCGCCAGATCTACGCGACCTTCCAGGAGGACGAGGCGGCAATGTCGCTGATCCCGTTCTTCGGCGAGGGCCACCTGCTGTGGGCCTCGGACTATCCGCACCCCGACAGCGTGTGGCCGAATTCGCGCGCCGCGATCGAGCGGCAGATGAAGCATTTGTCGCCGGAAATGCGCCGCAAGCTGACCCACGACAACGCCGCAACGCTTTACGGGCTCGCATAGGCTCAGAGTGCGGGATCAGCGTCGGTGCGTCCTTCGAGACGCCGCCTAACGGCGGCTCCTCAGAGCCGGTGAATGAATTGCTGCATGAAAATCCTGCGTCCTTCGAGACGGCGCAGAGCGCCTCCTCAGGATGAGGTACTTCGTTGATGGCATTAAGAAAAACCTCATCCTGAGGAAGCCGCCCGGCGGCTGTCTCGAAGGACGCACGGCGCTCGTCCCAGCTTCCCGCCGAAGGATTCACACGCTCTCAGCGTGAGGGAATTTTCGAGCGCGATCATAGGCTTACCTCATGCTGAGGAGCGCCTGAAGAGCCTGCCCCAGGCTTGAACTGGGGCGCGTCTCGAGGCACGCTGGGCAGCCGTGCAGGCCACCGGAGAGCCGATGGGGTTCGAGACGAAACGGATTTCATAGTGAGCCGGATGCGATCGCACCGGACGGCTCCGAAGTTCGCGTGCTGTGCCAATTATCGCGGGGCGGCCTCGCGATCTTTTCGCTGCCGCCGAACACCGTGTCGAAAGCCGTCGCGCATCGCACGGTCGAGGAAGTCTGGTACATCGTTTCGGGAAAGGGGCGCATGTGGCGCAAGCTCGGCGATCAGGAAGAAATCGCCGAGCTCGGCCCCGGCACCTCGTTGACGATACCGACCGGCACGCATTTTCAATTCCGCTGCGACGGGCATGAGCCCCTCAACGCGATCGGCGCCACGATGCCGCCCTGGCCCGGAGAAAACGAAGCCTTTTTCGTCGACGGAGCCTGGCAGCCTACGGTGTAAGCCGACCGGCGGAGCAAATCTTCGACTATCCGATACTGGTCGAAGCGCGAGACATGTGCGAGCCGGCCAGCAGCTTCACAAAAGCTCACCCGACCCGAATGATCGGGACGGTCCCGTTGCCCTCCGCGCAGTCGCCGTCATCCGTCGAACCATCAGCCCAACAACCCCGGAATTGCCCGCGGAAAGTGGCACTTAATTGGCAGAGGGGTGACATTTTGATCCGGCGCCTACACCCGCTGTCTCTCACGGATAGAGAAGTCATAAATTCTCACCGATAGAAATGTCGCAGAGAGCGCTTGGGGGTCGAGCTGGACGGACGATTGGGCATTGACCTCTTGGTGGAACAGGCTGCGGCGGGCGAGGCGCCGTCAAGCCCGCAAGCCGCCGGAGGCGGGGGCCCGCAGGGCCAGGCTTTACGGCGCCTCGCCCGCCGCAGAGAATCGGAACCGAGACAATGCCGTCGAGCCGGTGCGGTGCCGGCGCGCGAAAGGGCGGCGAGCGGATCCGGTTTCAGCCGACTTTGAACATATGGCCGACCTGCCCCTGGCGGCGTGGTGCCTTCCGACTGCGCTGTTGTGGGGTCAGGCGCTGTTGCTCGCGGATCAGGACAAGAGCGGCGCTTAGGTGCTTGTTCTCGACGATCGCCCCCTGCGAAACCCGACGCAGCTTGTCAAAGGTCGTGTAGGGCAGGTCGAGCCCGCGGTGGCGGATCGCCAGCCGGCCATCAGGATAATCGACAACGGTGACGCGCTTGCGGCGGAGCTCGCGGGTGATCTCGTTCGGTTCGAGCAGGAAGACGACCTTGTCGTATTGCAGGGTCAAGCTATTGGAGATCGTCCGCTCTTCGCGCCAGGCGAAGACGTCGGCCAGGTCGTCGCCGGCCGACAATGGCCGATGGAGGTTCTTGGAGTTGTGCGGCTCCTTGCCGAAGCGGGCATTGTAATCGGCCAGGAAACCCGGCAGCAGTTGGTTTCCGCCAGCGATCGTGCTGACACCTTGAAGACGAAGCTCCTTGACCAGGCGATCCTGCAAGGTCTTGTTGGCGCGCTCGACGCGGCCCTTCGCCTGCGGCGTGTTGGCGCACAGAATGTCAATGTTGAGCGCGTGCAAAGAGCGCCCGAACTGGGTCATGCCGTCACCCTGGACCGCTCCGGCGCTATTGACCCGGAAGACGCCATGCTTGTCACTATAGAACGCCACCGGCTTGCCATGCGCCTCGAGATACTCACGCGTCGCCTGGAAATAGTCGAAGGTCGATTTGGTCTCGACGAACTTCAGATGCATCAGGCGGCTGGTGGCGTCGTCAACATAGACGAGCAGGGTGCATTGCGGGCCGCGGTCCTCGAACCACCAATGCTCGGAACCGTCAATCTGCACGAGTTCACCCAGACAATCGCGCCGAGCGCGCGGTTGATGAACGCGCTTTAGCCGGTCTTTCCGCCGAACCCAAAGGCCGGTGCCGATCATCCATTGTCGCAGCGTCTCGATGCCGAGACCCAGGCCGTGAAGCTCGGACAGTTTCTCGGCCGCCAGGGTCGGGCCAAAATCGGAATAGCGCTCACGCACGATAGTCAGCACGGTCTCACGAAACACCGCGCCCAAAGCGCGGTTACTCGGCCGGCCGCGCTTGCGTGAAATCACGCCGTCCGGACCATCAGCCCGGAAGGCTTGCAGCAGTCGGTAGATCTGTCTTCGCCCGACGCCAATCAGCCCCGTGGCGTCTGCGACCGATAGGCGCCCGTCAGCGACATCGATCAGCACCCGCAGGCGGGTCAGCTCGTCGCGGCTCATCGTGATCACCGTCATCCCACGCCACCTCGACAAGCCTCAGGCAGACCGAGGAGCGTGACATCTCTATCGGTGAGGCCGGTGACGTTTCTATCGGTGATCTACACCCGCGTGTCGCATAATTCGCGCTTCTGGAAAATGGGTCAGTGCGCTGGCGTATTCGGAAAATCAGGTCTTTGTTAACCGGCATTCGCTAGAAGATTTGCGCCGGTCCTCGCGTATCGGTCGAGGACGACGACCCCGTGTCCATTTGGGGAGTGAGGTCGGCGATGTCGCGACCCCTCGGGAAACCTTCATACTGGTTTCAAGGTAGAATATCCCGGTCCGAGTTCTGGCGATATTTTATTCTCTGGTTCACATTGTACAGCATCATCGGTGTTGTCAGTGAAAAGCTCGGCGTCGGTGGGGCAATTATCGCGGTTTTCCTCATGTTTTCGATTGGGCAAACTACGCGATAACGGTTCGACGCTGCCATGATTTTGAACGCTCCGGCTGGTATGCGCTGCTGTGGTTCATTCCGGTCGTCCAGATATGGCTATTGCTGCAACTCGCGTTCCGACGCGGAACGATTGGAGAGAACGAGTTCGAGCCGGAACCTCCGGGCGTGTGTTTTCAATGGCTAAGGGCGGCGCACAAGAGCGGGGTTACTGGCACTTAAAGCCTCTCCCATATCATCTTGGTTTTTCTCGCGTAGGATTGCCGCTGCGCACTGTCACGGTGCGGGCCTGATCGTGCTGACCTATCCGGGCAAGAGCGGCGATTGGTGGCGGCTGTCGGAAATGGGCTTGCCTCTTGCAGGTAAAGCCGTGCGGGGGCGTCCGCGCAAAGTCGGGTATCGCCTTTATAGAAAGTCGGCGCGCTGGTTCAGCTGTAATGGCGGAAAGCCCACCACGAGGAGGTTATGGCAATTCGACCCGAGGACGGGCGATAATTAAGGCCTCAGAACTCGTCGAGCGTGCCAATTGCTCATGGCTTATGGCCAAGTCAAACGAACAACTGCGTGTTACAACAACCGCTTCGGAACAGGTCTCAAAACCCTCACTCGGAAAGTATTGCTTATCAAAGCTTGCTGTTTTCTTTAATCTTACACGCAAAAACTGCGAGGGTATTTTGTCTTGAAAGGCGACAGATACAGCCATGATTGCCAGTCTGCAGAATACTCCCGAGACGAAGATGGAATTAAATGGCATGGTGGGAGAGTCAATCCCCACAGGCCAGTCTTCAAAACCCTCATTTGATTTGATAAGCGTAATCGCCAGCATGAACCTGTCGCGATGGTCTCCCATGCTCGCACTTAGAACGCGCTCAATCATAGTGTAGCGGGACGAATATCGGGCATGGGTTCCGGAGGCCCTGACACTCCAAACCAACCCTTCATACTTCCACAACCATCTGATTAGGAGTTCGGCATCGTGGTCGCTCAAGCCTCCTTTATTTTCCACTGAATGGAATACGTGTTGAACAGGGATTTCCAATTTCGTGTTCAGGATATCATTGCACTCACTGCAGAGCGGCAGGACGGTCGCGTTTCGATGCGCTTTTCCGTGCACCCAAATTCAGGCTTGCCCCTTTGATATTCGCTCTTTTGGTAAGCCATAATGGCCAAAAGTGCTCCTTGCTCTTTTTCCGATACCCGGCGCGCTCACATCCTAGACAGCGCCATTTTGCCCGGCGCATTTCGGCGCTACCTTGCTGGGCTTTCAGTTTCCTGCGTTCGACTCGGTCCATCCAGGCCTCGCAATCGTGCTGTTGTGGACGTTTTAGCTGCGGGCAATGTCGCGGATGGGCTCGCCGCTCTCCCGCCGACGCCGTGCTTCGTGCTGCCGGTGCGCGGTGAGTTTCGGTCGCCGTACAAGTCTCACGCCGCGCGCCTTCGCCCGCTCGCGCCCTTCCGCCGTGCGCTGCCGGATTAAGATCGCGCTCGAACTTCGCTAGCAACGCCGAGAACAGTTAACATCAATCGCCCGTGAGACGTGCTGGTGTCCGCGCATGCGTCGCCAGCGAGCGTATCCCAGAGACATTTAACACTGCGTCAACACATGGCCGATGAAGCGCAGCGCCCCCGTGTTTCGTCAGGCTGCGAGCCGTGAAATCGTGGCGCGGCTGACATTGTAGCTGCGCGCCAATTCCTGCAACGTAGCGCCCTGCGCGCGCCGTCTGGTGGCCTCTTTCTGTCTGGGCCGGTGTCAGGGAAGGGGGTCGGCCCATGTGCTTTCCTTGGGCCTTGGCGCGGCTCCTGCCTTCGGCGGTGCGGGTGCGGATCAGATCGCGCTCCACGTCGGCAAGGCCGCCGAGTACCGCCAGCATCAAGCGCCCGGTGCTGGTGCCGGTGTCGGCCCACGGCTCGGCCAAAGATCGGAATTGCGCCTTGGCGTCCACGATGCGCTTGACGATGGCGAACAGGTCAAAGGTGCTGCGCGCGAGGCGGTCAATGCGCGTCACCGTCACCACGTCGCCGGGGGCTAGCTTGCCGAGCATCCGGTTAAGCTCGCGCCGGTCGGCCCGCGCGCCCGTTACCTTCTCGCGGTAGATGTTGCGGCTGCTGCATCCGGCCGCGCGAAGCTGCTCAAGTTGGCTGTCCAAGGTCTGCCCGTAGGTGCTGACGCGGGCATAGCCGATGAGCCGTTTTTCGGGGTGAGTTTCGGTCATATCTTATGCAAACCGTAAACCCTTGATCGGAAGGACGCAAGCAAAATGCACGAAAGTCTTGAGTTTTGGCACGCCTGCCGCGAAGCCCGTATAAGCGGCATTATAGGAAGGTTAGCGAAAGTCTTGCGCAACTTAAGGGCGCGCACCATCATCCGGGCGATGACGATCACCGAATGGATCTTGGTCCTCACCGCCGCTGCGTTTCTCCTGGCGCCGGTCGCCGCGCTGTCACTCCGCCCGATCGAGGACCGCGAGGCGCTGCTGCGCGATACGATCAACACGATCCCTCCCGGGCACGCAAAGTCGCAAGTAGTATGCCGAGAGGGTTGTTCCATCCGCTGAGCACTCTTGCGGCGCGTATCGGTATGGCGGCTGCTCACTGGTCAACTGTGCCCGCGCCGCCGATGTCGCGGAATGTGCATTACGGAAGGTCGGTCTGAATCTGCTCCGGCCGGCGTGACCAAACCGCTCGTGTCTCTCAAAAACCCTCGTTTTCGAAAGGGATTCGCTTGGAGCGGTTTTCTTAAATTTCGCAGCATGGGCAATCAATGCTTTGGTCTGGGTCACCGTCGACAACGACGTTCTCGGATCGATCCGCCCGCCCATGGCTGAAGCAGGCTGAACTGATTTCGCCGCGACCGCCCGCTACTGGCTAGGGATGCCGAGCTTACCGATCATTCACAGCACTTTCTTCATCCGCAAAAGCGGCACACCGACTCCACCCCTCTCGTCGACGACCTCTTCAATCGCATCATAGCCGCAGGCTCGGTATAGCGGCTCGCCAGCCATTGTCGCCATAAGCTCGACACAGGTGAAGCCCTCGGTGCGGGCGGCATCTTCGCACAGCGCGAGGATCAAGCGCCCTACCCCTCGGCGGGTGAAGCTGGGGTGCGTGTACATAGCACGTACGCGCGCGGCATCCTTCGCCGGGTCAAGCGGCGCTGCATCGCGCCCGGGTGAACGGTCGCCCCCATAGAGAGTTGCCCGCCGACTCCATCCGCCGCAACCAGCAACAAGGCCATCTTGTTCGACGACGAAATAGGTTCCATCGTCAATGAGCTGAGTATCGAGACCCATGATCGCCCGGCTCGAAGCGATCTGCGCGTCAGTGAGGAACGGCTTTTGAAGCTCACCAATGGCTGCATTCATCAGTGCCGTCAGCGCCACGATATCATCGCGCGTCGCCAACCGATGATGCAGGCTGATCGTTGACATTTTCGGCAAGGGCCAGTGCATGAAGCCGCCTGGACGTTAGCGACGATCTGCCGTGCGATCAAGATTGGCTCAATTTCAGCAATTCGAAAACTATGCTGCGCCATGTGGCGTTTCGCGGACCGGCCCTTTACCCTCTCCGACCACGGTCTTTCGGAGCACAGTTGGAAGGGAGCAAAAATGGAAGCCTCGGCGACACTGACCATTCCACGCATGTTTTCCGACGCTGCGGGGGAGTGTCGATTTGATCAGACAGATATTCCCCTCGTGATGAAAGAATATGCTCCCCCGGCCGCGCCGGTCACCGTGAGCACTCCCATACAAACTGGGCAGTGTGTCTTTATGCGTATCCCGCCGGGGTTTGTCGGTGATCAACACCCTTCTCCTCAAAAGCAGCTAGTCGTGTGTGTGTCCGGAGCCGCGCGTTTTCGCGGCAGCGATGAGGCGACCCATGTGCTTCGGGCGGGGGAGAGCCTAATTGATGCAAATACCGAAGGGCCGGGTCACGTGAGCGAGGTTATCTCTGACGTTCCGTTTGAAGCATACCTTATTGCATTGACCTGACGTTCTCTGCATGTCGAGCACTTGAGTCGCTGGAATTCACCGGCTTGGCAAGTGGACGAATTCGAGCTTGATCCCGTCGGGGTCGGCGAAGAAGACAGCGTAATAGCCGTTTCCGTAGGCGGGATAGTCGGCTGGGGGATCGAGCACCGTGGCACCGATTTCGATCAGCAGCCTATGCAGATTGTCGACGTCGCTGCGGCTGTCGGCGTGCCAGGCGACGTGATGCAAGCCGGGGGCGTAGCGATCATGCACGCGCACGAGGCCCGGGCCTTCGGCCTTCATGAGTCCTATTGACGAGAAGCCTCCGCCCTGTGTCGTCAATTCCCAATCAAAACCGCGCACATCCTCACGCACAAGCCGATAACCCATGAAGCCGAGCACCGCATCATAAAAGGCTCGGGACGCCCAAGGGTCCTTTACGGTAAGGTCTAGATGGTGGACCAAGCCGCGCATTTGAAAACTACTGTGGGGTGGCTTTGGCCTGTTGCAAGCCCCACGTTCGGAGGTGCTCACATGGTTTCCACCGCGCTGGTCTGCCGAGCTCTTGTGTTTGCGGGGCTGTTCATGGCTTGGCTGCCCGCCTCTCACGCCGCCAAGTCCGGGCTGGTCTCGAAGCCGAGCAGCCACTCCGTCGGGGAAACGGTGAAGCGATTTGAGCAGGCCGTAAAGGCCAAGGAAGCCAACGGCTGGATGGTCTTCACCGAAATCGATCACGCCGCTGCGGCGAGCAAGAACGGGCTCACGCTGAAGCCGCGCCTCGTCATCGTGTTTGGCAACCCCAAACTCGGCACCAAGCCAATGGAGGGAGCACCAACGCTGGCGATCGACGTGCCCTTGAAGGCGCTCGTTTGGCAAGATGATCAAGACAAGGTGTGGCTCACTTACAATTCGGGCGATTACCTCATGAGCTATGTCTATCCGCGCCACGGGCTCGCGATGCCGGTGGAAAATGCCAAGGCAATCGACCAGGTGCTCGCAAGCTTCGCTGAGGAAGCAACTCGCTAAGCGGTTCCAGCGAGAAAGGCGCGCAGCGGCCCTTGAAGGCCTTCAAGCCGGTGGAGTGGGTATCGGTTTAGGTTCGTCCGGCGCGTAAAAACTCGGCCGAAGCCGATGAGGCCGACGAGACCCGTAAGCATGAGGAAGGCTGCGCTCGGCTCCGGGACAATGGCGGCCGAGAACGATACCGGCCTCTCGGGGCCGGCGCCGTTTATGTAGGGCGGTACCGATAGATACTCGAGATAGCTCGAGCCGTTGTAGAACGGGTTGGCGTAGTTGCCGTTCGCCAGCGAAAAGCCAAACCCGTGCGTGGTCAAATGCGGTTCGGCGGCGCTCACCAGATTATCGACCGCATACGGCTCGTTCCCGGGGATTGCTGTGCCAGTCGGCTGGAGGCCAGTGATCGGCACCCCATTGTCGGTGCCGGTGATCCCGACAATCTGATAGAAACCGGCCCCGTCGGGCGCGTCGTTCGTCGTAAAGGTGCCCGAGGCGGAAACCCCGGCGCCGCTATAGCTCCAATTCCACAGGAGCAACGCCTCTGCCGGTTGTCCCTGGGTCAGCAAGATCGCCACTGCGATCAGTAGCCGGATCATCAGCACCCCCCTTTTCCGCTACGTAAGACGCGCTGCCAGAGCCGGCGGTAAATTCGCCGCATTCGCATTGTAGTCTGAGGCTTGAGAGATTGGTAACCGGGGGTTCACAACCTGGTGGCGAGTTTAGCTGCAAATTCGCTGCAGACTGCTACATCGAACAAATGTTATACAATGCAAGATTGTAGGTGGGCGTGAAACGATGCGAAGTTCAGCTCGCGCCGAGCATTATTGGCCATACGGCTTCTCCTCGCCCGTCTCTATCCCCCTCTCCCTCCGCTGGCCGGGGGAGAGGGTAGGGTGAGGGGGGCCTATGGTATGGTATGGTATGGTCCGGTCTGCGGCGCTGCCCACCTCACCTTCCGCCCGGCAAGGCTCTGCGCGCGAAATGCGGGAGGGGTATCAGCTGGCGAGCTGGATGACGTTGCCTTCCTGCAGGCGGCACATCCGGTCGAACGACCCGCCGCGGCGGCGCAGCTCCGCGGGCCGGCCGTCCTCGGCAATCCGGCCGTGCTCCAGCACGACCACCCGGTCGAACCTGGTCACCGTCGACAGGCGGTGGGCGATCGCCAGCACGGTGCGGCCGCGCATCAGCACCTCGAGCGCGCGCTGGATCTCTATTTCCGACCGGCTGTCGAGCGCCGAGGTGGCCTCGTCGAGGACGATGATCGGAGCGTCCTTCAAGATGGCGCGCGCGATGCCCAGCCGCTGGCGTTGACCGCCCGACAATTTTGTCCCGCGCTCGCCGACGATCGTTCCGTAGCCCTGCGGCAATGCTCGGATGAAGTCGTCGCACCGCGCGGCGCGCGCCGCCGTCAGCACGTCGCCGTCGCTCGCCTCGGGCCGGGCATACCGGATGTTCTCCAGGACCGACCGGTGGAACAGCGAGATCTCCTGCGGCACGACGGCGATCGCGGCGCGCAGGCTGTCCTGCGTCATCGCGCGAATATCCTGGCCGTCGATCAGCACCCGGCCGGCGTCGATATCGACGAGGCGCTGCAGCAGGCTTATCAACGTCGACTTGCCGGCCCCGGACGGCCCGACCAGGCCGACGCGCTGCCCCGGCTCGATCCGCAAGGTGAAGCCGTCAAACAGCCGCTCACCACCGGGGTAGGAAAACCCGACATTCTCGAACGCGATGCTGCCGCCCGGCCGCACCAATTGGGCGGCGCCCGGCCGGTCGACCACCCGGTGGCTCTCGCCGATCGCCTGCACTGCATCGGCGATCCGGGCGATGAACTGGCTCGCATTGACCAAGCCGAAAGCAAGATCGCGCGAGCCGTGCAGGATCCGGAACGCGATCGCCACGGTGAGGATGACATCGCCGGGAGAAACCTTGCCCTCGCTCCACAAATAGAGGGTCCAAGCGAGCATCGCGGCCGCCATCAGCCAGAGCGCCGCGTCGTGCAAGACCCTCAGGCGCTCGACATACATCAGGCTGTCGCGGTGGGCGGCCCCCTCGATCTCGAGCAGGCGCTCGAAGCGCTGCCGTTCGCGGGAGCGTGCGGAAAACGCCTTGACCACCCAGATATTCGAAACCACGTCGACGAGCTCGCCGGCGACTTCGGCGGCCCGATCGGCGTGCCGCCGGTGGCGAGGTGTGCCGCGCCGGCTCAACCGGGCAAGAGCGCCGGCGGCGAGCAGCACGAAAGCGCAAAGCGCTGCGACCAGATGCCACTCTATGGTCGCGAGCATCACCAAAGCGGCACAGAAATCGGCGCAAACCGGAGCGATGTTGAACAACGCGACCGAGAACACCTGCTGCACGGCGTCCCCGGTCCCGGAGATCCGGTTGGCCAGCGCGCCGCCCAGCCGATCCGAGAAATACCGGCCGCAATGGCCGCTCAAATGATTGAACAGGTCGAGCTTCGCTTCGGCCTTGTCGACCAGCATGGCGCGGTAGCCCAGCCAGCTGCCGCAACGCCAAAATATGCTTTCGCCGGCGACGAGAGCGACAAAGACCGCCAAGGCCCACCACACCTTCGGCGCATGATGCGGGCCTTCCGCCAAAGCGTCGACGATCAGCTTCAAGCCGTATTGGGAAACCGAGGCGAATGTGGCGGCTGCGAGGACAGCGCCGATGGCGGCGAGGTGAAGAAAGGGCCGCCGCTTGATGTAGTGCCATAAAAATGCCACCGGCCGAAGCGGAAATCCCGCCGCCCCCAGCTCCTGCGTCTGCGACCGGTCGATGCTGTGGCGCTCGCGGGTTCGCTGGCATGAGGTAAATCGACTAGCGGCGTCGATTTGCGCAAAGGTCATCAGCATCTTCACCGTAGGTTGCAATTCAAGAAATGCCGCTCCCCAATCTTCAACGGTATAGGGCGGGCGGTTCCGCTATCTAATCCGTAGGTTCTGGGCCACGGCCGTACTTTGCGGTCCACCCTTCCGGCGACAAACGTCGATCGCGACACAATATTCCCAGGAGGCCTTTCGATCGCTGCCTAACTTTCAGTCAGTCGGTGCGGTTATTGAGACCCCAGAGTGAGCCGCGATGCCGCACCCGCCAGATGCAACCCTTTGGCGGGCGAGGCGATTACAGATCAGGCCGCGGTGCGGCGCCATGACCCCCCGGAGCAAGCATGAAAATTGCGCAGATCTCGCCCCTGATCGAAGCGGTTCCCCCGCAGCTCTACGGCGGCACCGAGCGGATCGTGGCCTATCTGACCGACGAGCTCGTCGCGATGGGTCACCAGGTGACCTTGTTTGCCAGCGGCGACAGCACTACCGCGGCGCGGCTGGAGGCCGGCTGCGCGCGCGCCCTGCGGCTCGATCCCAACGTGCGCGATTATGTCGCCCCGCTGGTCGCGATGCTCGAAACGGTTGCGAAGCGGGCGCACGATTTCGACGTGATCCATCTGCACTGCGATTATCTCGGCTACCCCGCCTTGCAAAGAGCCGGGACCCCGTTTCTCGCAACCCTGCACGGCCGCCTGGATCTTCCCGAATTGAAGCCCCTCTACGCGGCTTTTTCGAATGTCCCCGTGGTCTCGATTTCCGATGCTCAGCGCGAGCCCTTGCCGCAGGCGCGCTATATCGCGACGGTGCATCATGGATTGCCCGAAGCTCTGCTGCTTCCGGGCAGCGGCAGCGGGGGATATCTCGCCTTCCTCGGCCGCATTTCGCCCGAGAAGGCGCCGGATCGGGCTATCCGCATCGCGGCGCGCGCCGGCATGCGGTTGAAGATCGCCGCCAAGGTCGACCATGTCGACCGCGACTATTTCAAAGCAGAAATCGAGCCGCTGCTGGCCCAGCCGCACGTCGAGTTCCTCGGCGAGATCGGCGAGAGTGACAAGGCCCGGTTTCTCGGCGAGGCCGCCGGCCTGCTGTTCCCGATAGCCTGGCCCGAGCCCTTCGGGCTGGTCATGATCGAGGCAATGGCCTGCGGCACGCCGGTGATCGCGATCCGGGGCGGCTCCGTTGCCGAAGTCATCGACCAAGGGGTGACGGGCTTCGTCGTCGAGGACGAGGCCGCGGCTGCGCAAGCCGCGCAGCAATCATGCGGTCTCGACCGTGGCCAAATCCGGGC
The DNA here is from genome assembly GCA_963836845.1 of uncultured Alphaproteobacteria bacterium. GTDB lineage: Bacteria > Pseudomonadota > Alphaproteobacteria > ATCC43930 > CGMCC-115725 > AP-15. The sequence goes on from CAWILK010000025.1 coordinate 77,874, forward strand.
GGTGTTCGAGCAGCGTTTCACCGCTCGCCGGATGGCGGCAGATTATGTCCGGATCTACCAGCGTCTCACTTGCTGAAAGAAAACGCATGCCGCACCGGTGGGGCCTGTGGCCGTTGCTCGCCGTCATCGGCGCCGTGCTTGCGGCCGCGCATCAAGGGATGGCTCAGGCGCCTTCGGGCGGGGTGCCCGACGCGGCGGTCGCGACCGGCGCGGATCTCGACCATGTTTCGCCTGACCAGGTGTTCCGCGTGCTTGGGCAAGGACGTGCTGAGCGCGACCGGCGAGAATATGGGGCGGATCGTCGATGTGCTGTTCGAATATTCCGGGAAACCGCGCGCTGCGATCATCGATTTCGGCGGTTTCCTCGGGGTGGGCACCCGCAAGATTGCCGTCGACTGGAATGCCCTGCGCTTTGATCTGGGCGAAAAGAAAAAAGTCCTTGCTCTCGATCTCGGACGCGACCAGCTCAAAGCCGCGCCCGAATACAAGGAATCGGATAAGCCGATCGCCATCGTAACCCTGCCGCGGCCGGCACGGAGCGGGGGTTCTGAGGGATCGGGCCGATAGAGCCTCGTAATGGCGAGGAGCCGATGCTGCGGCTAGCGAATGCGTCGCGATCTGCTGCAACCGGTCCGCAGCCTGCGCGGGCTCGATTGGCTGAATTTCTTTATTGCGGATTTTCAAACCGGCTTCGGGCCCTTTATCTCGGTCTATCTGACCGGTGTCGGCTGGACCCAGGGGGCGATCGGGGCCGCGTTGAGCATCGGCACGGTCGCCGGGATGGCGAGCCAGGTCCCGGGAGGGGTGGTCGCGGGCATGGCGCGCGACAAGCGGGTGGCGGTTGCCGCCGCGATCGTCGCGACGATCGCCAGCGCTCTGTTGATTGCCCTATGGCCGACCTTTCTTTCGATCGCGTTTGCCGAGGTGCTGCATGCTTTTGCCGGCTCCGTGATGGGCCCGGCCATTGCCGCGCTGAGCCTCGCGCTCGTGCACCCGAGCGCTTTCGGGGAAAGGCTCGGGCGCAATGCGCGCTTCGCTGCGATCGGGAATGCGGTCGCGGCCGGGATGATGGGGGCGTGCGGGTCCTATTTTTCCGACCGCGCCGTCTTCTATCTGACCGCAGCCCTCTGTTTCCCGGCGCTGGCTGCGCTCGCCACCATCCGTAGAGCGGATCTTGGGAGGACAAAACCACAGCCGATCGCCGCGTCTCCGACCCGACCGCAGGCGGCCGAACGGGGGTGGGGCTTTCTCAAAGACCGCAGCTTCGTCGCGCTCTTCGTGGCTGTCTGCCTGTTCCATCTCGCCAATGCGGCGATGCTGCCGATCGCCGCGGCCATTGTCACGAAACGCGCCGGCAGCGAGGCCGCGGCGCTGATCGCTGCCGGAATTGTCGGCCCCCAAATCGTGACCGCGCTGCTGTCGCCCTGGGCGGGTCGAGCCGCCGAAGGCTGGGGCCGCCGGCCGATCCTGATTCTGGGATATAGCGCCCTGCCAATGCGCGGGGCGCTGTTGGCCGGCTTCACCGATCCCTATCTGATTGTCGTGATCCAGCTGCTCGACGGGTTGGGAGCGGCAGTCTTCGGCGTCCTCACTCCGCTGATCGTCTCGGACATCACTCGAGGCTCCGGCCGGTACACGACCTGCCTGGGCATTGTCGGCCTTGCCATCGGGGGCGGCGCGACCTTGAGCACGACCGTGGCGGGGCTGATCGCGGACCATTTCGGCGGCGCGGCGGCGTTCGCCAGCCTGGCCGGCGCGGGGCTCTGCGCAACTCTTTTTGTCTGGGCGTTTCTGCCCGAAACCAATCCCGCCGCAGCGCCACGCGCGGCTGAGTGATCATTCCGCCGCCATCAGCGGCGCGAGCGCGCTTCCGGATTTCTCCAGATCGCGATAGAGCCCCTGACCCACCACCCGGCCGTGCTCCATGACGAGCACCCGGTCGAAGCTCGAGGCGAGCCGGGAGCGGTGCAGGCTCCACACCACGCTGCGCTCGGCAAACTCGGCCTTCAGCCGTTCGAGTATGCCGCTTTCCGTCGCCCCGTCGAGCGCTGCGGTCGCGTCATTGAGCGCAATGATATCCGGACGTTTGAGCACCGCCGCCGCGATCGCCAGCTTTTGCCTCTGCACCTCCGACAAGCGGGAGCCCCCGGTGCCGACCGGGTAGTCGAGACCGACCGCGATCAGGGTGCGGCGCAGACCAAGCTCGTCGAGCACCTCGGTGATTGCGGTGTGAACGCGCTCACGGCTGCCGAACTCGCCGCGCACGATGGTCCCAAAGAGAACGTTCTCCTGCACCGAGGCGGCGGCATTGTAGCGCTCAGGATCGAAGAATTCGACAGCGCCGCGCAGGTCCTCGGGCAACCGTTCTGCGAAGGCATGCCGCGCTTCCAGGAGGCGCAGCTGAATCTTTTCATCGATCAGCTCGAGGGGATCGCGAGCGGCGACAAGCTTGAACGCCAGCGACAGCAACCGTTCCCGCGGGGGTTGCAGCAGCGCCTCGACCCCGGCTCCTTCCATCCGCTTCAAGATGCCCTCGAAAACCGGCAGGTCGTCCGCGCTGATGAAGCCGAACTCCTCGAAAAACTCGTGCTCCGGGCGCAACCCGGAGAACAGCTCGATCATCATGCGTGCGACCTGTGCGCCGATGCGGATCAGGTCATGGGTGAGCCCGGCTTCATCCAATACGCTTTTGACAAAGGCGTTGCGGGCGAGCTCGTCGCCTTCGAAAGCCGGCCCGATCGGCGTGCCGAACAACAGATTGACCGAGACCGGGGAATTGGCGTTGTACCGCTGCGGGTCGAAGCGCTCGACCAGATGAGCCATATTGCCCGCCGTGAGCCGGTCGGCGAGGAGCCGGCGTGCCTCGAGGAGGCGTTGCGCGGCTTCCGGCTGCCGATCCGGATCCAGCCGGCCGCGCAATCCGAGAAGATGAACATCCTCCTCGAGATCGACCAGCCGCAGCGCTTCGACGATGCGGGCCTCGAGCTCGGCCGCGTCGGGGACCCCTGCCTGCTGGTAGTCGATCCAGTCGGCAGACACGTCAAGCTCGAGATTGCCCGATTTGCGGGCCTCGTCGACGTCACGGCTGCGCGAGCGCTCCTCGGCGGCGTCCCGGCCCGGCAGCTCGTTCGGGCGGTGGCGCAGCCCGACCAGCAGATTGTCCCGCACGCTCGCCGAGAAAAGATAGGTGGCGGGGCCGACATATCCGATGCGGCGGCCGGAAGCTGCGAGCGGCACGGCGTTGATGTCGGTATCCCCGATGAGGAGCCGTCCGCTGGTCGGGGTCACAAGGCGCGAGAAGAGCTGCGGGATCAGATTTCTGCCGCTGCTGCTCTGGCCGACGACGGCCACATCCGAGCCGAGCGGAAATTGGAAGCTGACTGCCTCGAGCAGGTGGATGCCGTCTTCGTCCACCACGCTGAGGTTGGCGGCGGTGATCTCGCCTTGCAGCGGCGGCACGTGATCCGGCATTTCGAGCAGCAGTCTTTTGTCGAGCATGTCGGGGACGTGGAACTGCTCGACGACCTGCTCGTACTTGATCGCCACATCCTGCTGGTTCTGATAGAAATCGAGCAGCTCCTTCCAGGGCGAGGACAGCTCCTTATACGCGGCGAGCACCGCGACGAGCGCACCCCAGGAGAGCTCCCCTTTGATCACAAAATATCCGCCGATCAAAAAGAAGAAAAATGGCGTGAGGTTCCCGATCAGATTATTAAGAAACTTGACGAAGAATTTTCTATTATAAATTTCGAACCTGATGTCGTAAATCTCGCCGAGGCGGTGCGAGATGTCGGTCAGCTGATGTGCCGCGGCATCATTGGCGCGGATCTCGGCCCGCGCGGCAATCGTTTCGGCGATACGGTCCGAAAGCCCGCGCACCTTGCGGACCCGCTCGCGCCCCAGTCGGCGAATGACGCGCTGCATTTTCGGTATCAGGTAGCCCTGCAGCGGATAGAACGCGACGGCGGCGGCGCCGAGGATCGGGTCCTGCACGAACATGAAAACGAAGATCGTCAGCAGGGTGCCGCCCTGCGATATCGGCAAGGCGAACGCTTCGCCGATAAACCCGCCGACCGGCTCCAGCTCGCCGGTCATCATCGCGATCACCTGGCCGGTGGCGGTCCGGTCGAAATGGTGCAAGGGAAACCGCAGCACCCGTTCGTAAAGCTGGTAGCGCAGCCGGCGCAGCATGCGCTCCCCAACTTGCCCCTTTCTGATGTTCAGATGTAATTTGAACCAGCCATTGACCAAAACCAAAATCAGAAACAAACAGCACAACACCAAAAGATAGGGGATCTGATCAAGCTCGAAGCCCAAGAAATGCTGGGGGAATTCCTTTCCGGATATAGCGCCGTTAACGATCAGCTTCGGCAGATCGAGTGAATAGTAGAGGAACGGAAAAGACAGCAGGGTGACGACGACGAGGTAAATCTGCTCTGGGAGACTATAATGAAGGATATAGCCATAGATCGACGGATCCAGCCCATCGCCGCTGCGTTCCGGCACCAGGCGTCCCACGAACGAGGGAACCCGCAACCGCAGCGACTGTGCCGAGGCAGGGCCGGAAGGGAAAAACAGCATGGCTGACTCTCTGACGCTGCGCCACTTGGCTATTCGACTGACGCCCGGCCGGTGGCGGGGCGTCGCCTGAGGCACATAATCCCGACGCCAGCCGCGCGGAAGAGGCGACGGGTCGCAGCGAGGAAGCATTTGAACGGCGGTGCCGCTCTCGATCGCCTCCGCGGCCAGGAACTTTCCCGGCGCGGCCCGGGCAGGCCGAGGTCAGCCGGCAGGACGCGCGTTCGGCATCGAGCCCGGCGCGCAGCGGTCGACGACCGGGTTATGCATCGCCAGCGCCAGCAAGCGACCGTGGTGCTCGCGGAGGGGGGCTTGTGCAGCTCTGAGCAGCGCCGGACAGAGCCTGCCCAAGGTTTGAGCTGGGGGGCGCGTCTCGAAGCACGCAAAATGCCGCTGAGGGCTGGCCTCTATTCGCAGTCGGGGCGGGGGCTTGACGACGGATCGTCAGGATGCGGGTCGAAGGCGGGTTCCGCAGCCCGGTGGTCAACGCAATTCGCTTAATGATTGAGCGCCGCGTGCGCTATAAGGTTTCGTTACGGTGCACTGAAAATTGGCACTGCAGGGCGATTATCATGAACAGCTCGCATGTCGCGACGGCGACCATCACCGCGCTCCTTGCAACGGTTCTCGTTTACCTTTCGCATTGGCCGCTGCAACCGCTCGACCTGCCGACCGCCTCGGCTTTCGCCGGGTTGATCGTGTCGGGGGTCGGGGGCGCGGTCAAGTTTTACCAGACGATGAAGCCTGCGCGGCCGGTCGCGCGCATTTTGGCCGGCCCGGGTGGCATGGCGTCCTAACCCTCGCCTCGGCCGGGCCCCGCCCGTTTTTGATCGGCACGGCGCGCTGATCGGGTAATCTCGCTCGCCGTTTGCTGTGCGACGCACTAAGTGCCGGAGGGCGGATGGCGAGCACGATCGAAGCAAAAAAGGCAGCGCTTGTGAGGAAGGCCGCGGCTCTCGCCGGCCAGCTTCCCGATCCGGCGCAGCAGGCCACCGCTGGGCGCGTCATCGCCGAGTTTTACGAGCACGTTCCCCCTGCCGACGTCGCCGAGCGCAGCCCGCGGGACCTGTACGGCGCGGCCTCGTCATTATGGCGGTTCGCCGAACGTCGGCGTCCCGGTCAGGCCAAGACGCGGGTGCACAACCCCGACCCGATCGCGGACGGCTGGTCGTCGCCGCACACGATCGTCGAAATCGTCAATGACGACATGCCGTTTCTTGTCAACTCGGTCGCCGGGGCGATCAACGCCGGCAATCGGGTGGTCCATCTGATCATCCACCCGATCCTGACGGTGTCGCGCGGCCCCGACGGCCGGCTCTGTGAGATCCGCGACCCGGACGCAGGCGGGCTTCGCGAATCATGGATGCAAATCGAGGTCACCGCCGAATCCGATCCGGCCGAACTCGCCAAGCTGACAAGAACGATCGCTGCTGTGTTGGCAGATGTTCGGTCGGCGGTCGAAGATTGGCGGCCGATGCGGGAGGCCTTGCGCGAAATCGTCGCCGAATTGTCGCAAGAGCCGCGCCCCCCGGTTCCTCCGGACGCTCTCGCCGAGGCCAAAGCGTTTCTGCGCTGGCTCGACGACGACAATTTCACCTTCCTCGGGTTTCGCGAATACGCCTTCGATGAAGCGGCCAAGCCTGAGCGCGGGCCGCTGGGGATCTTGCGCGACGAAGCCCATCCCGTCTTTGGGGGATTGCGCAACCTCGCTTCGCTGCCCTCCGACGTGCAGGATTTCGTGCGGCGCCGCGAGCTGCTCGTCGTCACCAAGTCGAACCGCCGGGCGACGGTTCACCGCACGGCGCACATGGATGCGATCGGGATCCGCCGGTTCGGCCCGACCGGCGAGGTGGTCGGGATCCGGTTGTTTCTCGGCCTTTTCACCTCGCTGGCCTACAGCCGCAATCCGCGGTCGATCCCGCTGCTGCGGGTCAAGGTCCGGCGGATCGTCGAACGCGCCGGCCTGTCGCCGACCAGCCATGACGGCAAGGCGCTCCTGCACATCCTCGACACGTTTCCGCGCGATGAGCTGTTCCAGACCGATGAGGACGAGCTCTTTCAGACCGTCACCGGCATCCTCAATCTGCAGGAACGCCAGCGGATCGTGGTCTTCGTCCGCCGCGACCCGCTAGAGCGCTTTGTCACTTGCCTCGTCTATGTGCCGCGCGACCGCTACGACAGCGCGTTGCGGGGCCGCTTCGCGGCGATCCTCGAAGAAGCCTTTCACGGACAAGTATCCGCGTTCTACACGCATCTGGACGAGTCGGCGCTGGCGCGGATCCACTTCATTGTTCGCACGACCCGCGGCGCGGTGCCCGCGGTCGACCCCGCGGCGCTCGAACAGCGCCTCGCCGAGGCTGGGCGCAGCTGGATGGATCGACTGAGGGAAACGGCGGCGGTGGCGCAGGGGGAAGCAGAAGCGCGCGCTGTGCTGGGCGGATACGAGCCCTTCCCGATCACCTATCAGGCGCGTACGGAAGTGGCCCAGGCAGTGGCTGATCTTTCGAGGATCGAGGCTGTGCTGGCGGGCTCGCCTCTCGAAGTCGCGCTTCACCCGCGCGCTGACGGAGGGATCCCCGGATTGCGGCTCTACCGCGCCAAGGACCCGGTCGCGCTGTCGGACGTTTTGCCGATCCTCGAAAACGTAGGACTACGGGTGGTTGCCGAGGAGCCGTACCGGATCGACCGCATCGACGGCAATTCGGTCTGGGTCCACGAATTCCAGCTCTCCGCGACCGCCTTGCTGACCGCCGTGCCCGATGCCACCCGGGCGCGGTTCGAGGAGGCGCTCGTCGCGGTGTGGACCGGCCGCGTCGAGAATGACGGGTTCAACCGCCTGGTTCTGACGGCCGGCTTGTCGGCGCGGCAGATTACGATCCTGCGGCTTTACGCGAAATTCCTGCGGCAGGCCGGGGCCACCTTCAGCCAAGCCTATATGGAGGACGCGCTGAGCGGGCATCCCGATATTGCGCGTCGGCTCGTCCAGCTGTTCGAAATCCGCTTTGATCCCGCCCGTGCCGGCTCCTCGCTCCAAGCCATGGCCGAAATCCAGGCGATCGACCACGCGCTCGATGCGGTCAGCAGCCTCGACGAAGATCGCATCCTGCGCACCTATCTGATGCTGATCCTCAAGACCGTGCGGACCAACTACTACCAAAAAACCGCGTCCGGAGAGGCGAAGCCCTATCTGGCCGTGAAATTTGCAAGCAGCGAAATCGATCTGCTGCCGCTGCCCCGGCCATTGTTCGAAATTTACGTCTATAGCCCGCGGGTCGAGGGGGTGCACATGCGCGCCGGCAAAGTGGCGCGCGGCGGCATCCGCTGGTCCGACCGCAAGGAGGATTTCCGCACCGAGATCCTCGGGCTGATGAAGGCGCAAACGGTCAAGAACGTGGTCATCGTCCCGGTCGGGTCGAAAGGCGGCTTTGTAGTGAAGCAGCCTCCCGATTCACGCGAAAAAGCGGCCGCGGAGGGAGTCGAATGCTACAAGACGCTGATCCGGGGCCTGCTCGATCTGACCGATAACATCGTTTCGGAAGGATCCGGAGGGCGCCGGATCGTCGGGCCGGTGGATGTGGTCCGCCACGATGGCGACGACCCCTATCTGGTCGTCGCCGCCGACAAGGGGACCGCGACCTTCTCCGACTTCGCCAATGCGATATCGGAAGAGTATGGATTTTGGCTCGGCGACGCCTTTGCGTCGGGTGGCTCGGCGGGGTACGACCACAAGGCCATGGGCATTACGGCCCGTGGTGCATGGGAACTGGTCAAACGCCATTTTCGGGAGCTCGGGCGCAATATCGAGACAAGCGAGCTGACGGTGATCGGCGTCGGCGACATGTCCGGCGACGTCTTTGGCAATGGCATGCTGATGTCGCACCATTTGAGGCTGCTGGGCGCGTTCGATCACCGGCATGTATTTGTGGATCCCGATCCAGACCCGGCACAAAGCTACGCCGAGCGGCAGCGGCTGTTCCGCTTGCCGCGTTCGAGCTGGGCGGATTGCGACCGGGCGTTGATCTCGCCTGGTGGCGGCGTGTTCGACCGCAATGCCAAATCGCTCCCGATCAGCCCGCAGATGCAGCGCGCCTTCGATATCGAGGCGGACCATCTGACCCCCGCCGAGCTGATCCGTAAGATGCTGAGCGCTGCGGTCGATTTGCTGTGGTTCGGCGGGATCGGGACCTTCGTCAAGGCGCCGGACGAGTCGCAAGCCGAGGTCGGCGACCACGCCAATGACGCGCTGCGGATCAACGCGGACGAGGTCCGGGCGAGAGTTCATCGGCGAGGGCGCCAACCTCGCGGTTACCCAGCGCGGGCGCATTGCACTTTGCGCTCGCCGGCGGTCGGGTCGACACCGACGCGATTGACAACTCCGCCGGCGTCGACACCTCGGATCACGAGGTCAACATCAAGATCCTGCTCGATCACGCGATTGCTTCGGGCGCGCTCGCCTCTGAGGAACGCGTGCCGCTGCTCGCCGCGATGGCCGGCGATGTCGCTTCGCTGGTGCTGCGCGACAACTATCTGCAAGGGGAGGCGCTGTCGGTCGCGGAAGCGCGCGGCGTCCTCTCTCTCGATCGCCAGCTGCGGATGATCCGGGATCTCGAGCGTTCGGGTCGGCTGAACCGAGCGCTGGAGTTCCTGCCCGATGACGAGGCCATGGCGGCTCGCGCCGCGCAGGGGCGCGGGCTGGTCCGGCCGGAGCTCGCAGTGCTGCTCGCCTACGCGAAAATGGCGCTGTACGAGGAGCTCCTCTCCTCGCCTGTGCCGGATTTGCCCGAGCTGGCCGAAGAGCTGCGCGGTTATTTCCCGCCCGTTTTGTGTGATCGTCTCGGCGCCGAGATCGGTGCGCATCCGCTGCGGCGGGAGATCGTCGCGACACGGGTCACCAACGAGCTCGTCAACCGGGCCCGGATGACTTTTATCTCCGACATGCGCGCGCGCACCGGCCGCTCGGCGCCGGAGATAGCTCAAGCCTACGTTATCGTGCGCGAGGTGTTCGGGCTCGATGACCTGTGGACGCAAATCGAGGCTCTGGACAACAAGGTGGCGGCCCAGGCGCAGATCGAGATGCTGATCGAGGCCGCTGATCTTGTCGAACGCTGCGCTGCATGGCTGCTCTATCGCCGGCGGATCGAGCCGGGCCGAGAGGTTGCGAGATTTGCCCCGAGGGTCCGCAGCCTGGCGGCCACGCTGCCCGATCTTCTGCCGGCGCGCGACCGCGCCCTCGCCGCCGAACGGAGCTTGCGGATGACGGAGGCGGGGGTTCCCGAAGCGCTCGCCACCCGGATGGGCGGCATGACGTTCCTCGCTGCCGCCCTGGAGATCGCCGACCTGGCGGAGAGCTGCGGGCAGCCGCTCGACCGCGCCGCCCGGGTTTACTATGGGGTCGGCGCCCAATTCGCGATCGACGAGATGCGGGTTGCCGCACGACGGCTGCGCGCCGAGACCGTCTGGCAGAAACAGGCGGTCGAGGCAACGGTCGACGATTTGTTTGCGCTGCAGGCCGATCTCACCGCGCGCATCTTAAAGAGCGACTGCGGCGCGCAAGCCGGACCCGCTTGCAGCCTGGTCCGCGCTGCGCACCAGAGAACTCGCTCCTGCCGAGCCGCTGATCCGGGAGCTGCGCGCCGCGACCACTCCGGATCTCGCAATGCTCGTCGTCGCCGCTCGACAGCTCCGCCACGCGCTGGAGTGATTGGCCTTCGACGGATCCTATCGCTCGCAGGGATAGGCGGCAGCAAAAGCTGCCACAAAAATGGAGGCAGCGGCTCGCTCGTTGTGTTGCGGGTTGCTCCGCGCGAAGCGTATGAACACGTCGCTGAGCCGCTCGTATGGTTCAGTTCCGGGAATGCAAAACAGCGCCGCATTCCCCGACGGCCTGCCGGTTTCGGCGATCGCGGCGATTTGGGCCACCGCGCCGACTACGCCGTCGATATAGGCGATGCACGCATTCCGGCGCGAAGCGGAGGCCGCCTGGCCTGCTGGCGGGGCAAACCCCGCTTCGCATATGGCGACAGCTTCCGCGACGGATATGGAGGGGACCGCCGCCGCTGGCCACGCCGTGAACGGAATGGTGAGGCAGAGCGCAAGGCTCAGAAACCGGTTTAGCCTGCTGGTGGTCGTCTCAGGCGGCTACCACGAATGGGAAGCGGGACGCTCCGACGCCGCCGCAAGATCATCAAGCCGAGAAGACCGGAGATGAGAAGGGCGCTGTGCCTGGCTCCGGCACCACCGCCAGCAACAGCAGTTGGCCGCCTTCAACAAGCCCGTCGCCGAGCGGGTAGTGCGCTTGCACATCAGCCAAGAGGATCTTCCCGCCGGTGTACCAGCTCGCATCCTTGAACAAATCGGTCACGTCGAGAATGCCGGAGGAACTCTTCGTCCTGGTTGAACGGCGGGGTGGCCGGAATTGTGAGGTCCCCGAACCGGTTTTGATCGTGCATAAACAGCTGAGTAAGCGCGCCGGTAGTGGGATTGTAGACCCATACCTTGCCGTTGTGCGGGTTACCGCCGACATCCTCTTGAAGGTAAATGTTGCCGTCGGCATCGACCGTGATGTTGTCGAACATTTGGTGAGGCTCGGTGCCATCGAGCAACAGCTCGATCTTGCCGCCTTTGGTGGGATCGGTCAGGTCGTCGAAGGTGATCGCCCACAGCCGGCTTCGACCGAGTTGGCCTGAGACGCCGTCCTTGGTCCCGTCGTATTGATCTGTTGTTACAAAATAATAGCGGTTGTGGTTCTTGGTGTCCCAGGCTCCGTCCTCGGGCCGCAGGAAGCCGGTGCCGCCGGTGGAGCTCGAAGCGAGTGTGAACGGTAGCCCGGCGCTCTGACCCGGCAGCGATTTGCTCAGTCCGATATTGGTCAGCCGGTCTTCGTTGGTGGCCCCGGTAACGGCAATGTAATAGCTCGCTCCGTTTATCAGGCCGGCTTTCTCGACCGCGTTACCCGTGTCGGTCTTGGTCCCGACATAAACCAGGAGCTTGCCGCCCGCGGCATCCTCATTGCTGATCACCAGGGTCGCCTTGCCGCTGTAGGCGTTGGCAAGCGAGTTTTCATGTGCAAAGGACCCGACCTTTGGCGTCTCGTAGACGGCGTTCTCGGCAACCACCCAGGCCAGCGCCCGCCCGCCCGAAACCTCTTCGCCATTCATGTAGATGCGGCCGTTGTAGCCCAGACCGCTCGCTGCATCGTAGAACGCGGACAGAGCGGGCAGATCCGCCGAGCACAGCCGGTTGAGGTTTATCGAACCGCTGACGTGAAAATCGGCCGGTGCGGTAACAAGGTCGCGGCCATCCAGCACGGCGAGCGAGTTCTTGTCGATGGTCCACTTGGAGACAAACGCGCCGGTGCCGCCATAGCCGCGCTGAACCCCTGACCCGGCCGCTATTTCATGGTTCATCAGCACGGTGATCGTGCCGTTGCCGTTGTCGTACGCGCCCAGCCCATCGGGGATGCCGGCCATCCGATAGGTGGTTCCGGCGGCGCCCCCGGCGAGCGGCACCGCATCGCCGACCGACAAAATCGAGGTCGATCTCGATACGGGGGTGGACGGCACCAAATAGGGAGTTTGGCTCGAACTCGGCCCCTGGTTGGTAGGATTATCTAACGGGCCGGCAAGGCTGACGCCGGCGAACAACCACCCCGCCATTGCCGTGCCGACGGGGAGGATGCGCACGCGGGCGCGGACGCCAAGTCTCATGATTGCCCCTTCACCAGAAAACCACTCCGAAGGGGCGTTAAACCATTAACTTGTTACACCGGAATTACAGCTCCGTGACACAAACGGGCTCGCACCCGCGATCGGATCAACGTGGTCGGAGCACTGGCAAGAGGCGGGACCGCCGCCCGTGCCGGGCTACCAGAGAGCCAATGACGGCGAGGTTCGCGATGTTGAACAGCGCCCCCGCGGCGAAGGCCGGTGCATAAAAGCCGAAATAATCGTAGAGCGCCCCGGCGAACCAGCCGCCGAACGCCATCCCCGACATCCCGGTGAACAGCAGGGTCGGCACCCGCCACGACGCCTCGGACGAGGGAAAGAGGTCGCGGATCGCGACGACATAGGCCGGGATGATCCCACTGAAGCCGAGCCCATAAGCGGCCGCGACGGCGAACAGCCCGGCCTCGTTCTGGGTCATCGTGAACGCGGCGATCGCGACCGCCTGGCAGGCCGAGCCGGCGAACACCGCGCCGAGGCCGCCAAACCGATCCGCCGCCCACCCCCAGAACATGCGGCTGACAAAGGCGCAGCCGAGCAGCACCGAAAGCATCGCCGCCCCGCGCGCCGCGGGGATCCCCAGATCGCTGCAGAATGCGACGAGGTGGCCGGCCGGCATCGCCATCGGCACGCAGCACAAAAATGCCGCCGTGCAGAGCAGCGCCTGAACCAGGTTCGGGCGCAGCTGGAGGCCATGCGAGCGGCGGCGGGCGCCAGGCGCGACCATCTCCAACGGGGCGGGCGGCGGGGGCCGGCGCAGGAACAATGCGAGCGGCACGATCGCCGCCGCGGTCAGCACGGCAAAGGCCAGCATCGTCGCCTGCCAGCCGAATTCGGCCATTCCCCGCTCGAAGACGGACGGCCACACCATGCCCGCTACATATTGCCCGGAGGAGATCAGCGCGACCGCGGTGCCGCGCCGCCGGTCGAACCAGCGGCTAACATAGGTCACCAGCGGCGGAAAATGGGCGCTGTTGCCCAACAGGCCGATCAGCACGGCGCTGCCGAGGATCAGCGCCCAGGTTTCCCCGATCGCCGAGACCGCGAGACCCAGAGCGGTCATCAAGCCGCCGAAAATGGCGATCGGCCGCATCCCGATGCGGTCGGCGACCCAGCCCATGAAAATGCCGCCGAGGCCGGTGCCGAGCCACACCAGCGAGGCCGCCAGCGCCACCACCGACCGGTCGGTGCCGAGCGATTCGGCGATCGGCTTGAGGCCGACGACCACGATCAGCGGCGCGCCGTAGGAGACCGACAGGATGGCCAGGGTGAGGGTCGCCGCGACCCACGAGGAACGGCCTTCGATGCTGCCTCCGGAGCGCGCCGCGCGCTCCGTCACGATGCGCGGCTCACGGGGCGAGCAGCTGGGCGCAATGGCCCGGCGGGCGGGCGACGAGGCAATCGAATCGCCCCGTGGAATGCATTGGTCGGGGGGAAGCCTGCTGCCGCGCTCGACAAAATCGGCCAGCAAATCGAACGCCCTTTGGGCGTGCGGCTGGATCAGCTCCAGCTGCGGGAAGGTGTCCTGGAAGGTCTCGATGTGGTTGCCGTTCTGCACCTCGTAGAGACGGTAAGCCGGACGTTGCGGGTGGCGATGATCTCCGGCCTCCTCCTTCTCAGCAAAAGCGGAAGCCACCGCGCGGGCATAGGCGCGGGCGTGCAGGTCGATCGGCAGCAGCGCGTCCATTGTGCCTGCCACGGTGATCAGCGGCTTTCCGATGTCGCCGGTAGTCGCGATCGCGGCGAGCTCGGCCCCAACATCAGAGACCGCCAGGCGATGGATATAGCTGTAGGTTCCGGTTCCCGAACCGTAGGTTTCGTAGCCGGGATCGAGACGCTTTTGCCATTGGCAAAGCGTCACCTCCCAGAACTGGGCGGAGTAGGAGCCCCAAAGGGAGACGCCCCCGCCGCTGACGATATCGGGCGGGTACCCCGCCAATACGATGTTCTTCGCCGCGGTGCTGCCCGGCGCGAGACCCGAGGCCACGTAGTCGGGAAAATTCAGTATCGCGGGTGGCAGCGTGCTCAGCAGGTTCGGCGCCACCGGATCGACAAAGGTCCCCTCCCAATCGACGCCGCCGTCAAACAATTCGGGGGCCGTCTCCAACGCCCGCCTCACCTGGTAGCCGCCATTCGAGGTCCCGACGGCGTAGGTCCGCCGCGGCGCCCGGCCGTAATTGGCGCGAACCGCGTCCTGGCCGACCGCGGCCGCCCTAACCATGAAGTCCGTCCAACGGGTGAAGGGTTGGTCCGGGTCATTGTCGTAGAAATGGACGAAGACCCCGGATGACGGGTTGAGGCGGCATGCCAGAGGGTCGGCGGCCGTGCTCAGCCGCAAATTATAAACGCCCTTGTTCTGAGAAACGTAGGCGTAGCCCTGCTGCACGACATAGTCGCTCCACGCGAAGTCGCCGTTGAACTCGCTGCGGGTGCCCGAAGCGCCCGCCACGACGAGCTTGCCGTTCCACGCATTCGGCAGCCGGATCAGGATCCGGGCCTCGCCGGTGGGGTCGCCGGCAATGCGCCCCATGAGCTGAACGCCCGGCACGGCTTTCATGATCGGTGTGCGATGCCCCGCGCTCGGCGAGATCACATCACGGTCGGTTTGGGGGGTGAAGGCAAAGGGCGGCAGGCCCGGCAACGAGTTGTTGGCCGGCGTCGTCAGCGGGTTCTTGGTGGTGAGATCGTCGCTGACGACGCAGGAGGCCCCGGTAATCTGACGGGCCAATTGGCCGACGAGCCGATCGCATGGCGCCGCTGACGCCACCGAGGCCCCGCCAGCCCACACGGCGTAGGCGAGAACAACGGTTCGACATGCACGAGACCCGCTCGACATAGGCGCTCCTTCCCTCCGGCCGCGATACTTCGTCCTTTTTGGCCGTCGGGGGTTATAGGGGTTTCGGCCGACCCCCGATAGCCGGCACACCGGTAGCTGTTCGGCCTTTGAAAGCGGCTGGCGCCGGCGGGCGGGCGACCCTAGAGTTGCCGCGCAGAAGCCGAAACGAGGAGAGAGCGATGGCCGCCTTTACCTATGATCACATCCATCTGCGCAGCCCCGACGCCGAAGCGACCGCGCGCTGGTACGAGAAGATGTTCGGCGCCGAGATCATCCGCTCGGTGCAGTCGGACGGGCGGCCGCGCCTCGACCTCAATCTCGGCGGGGTGGCGGTGTTCATCGCGCAGGTCCCGGCCGAGCAGGCCGTCGCCGCGCCGCCCGAGCCGCCCTATCTCGGGCTCGAGCATATCGGGCTGCGCGTCAGCGGCATCGACGAGGTCGTCGGCGAGCTCAAAGCCAAGGGCGCCGAGTTCACGGTGGAGCCAAAGACGATCCGGCCCGGGGTGCGGATCGCGTTCCTGCGCGGCCCGCAAAACGTGCACATCGAGCTGTTGGACAGAACCGCCGCCTAGACTTGCGCCGCCTCGCCCCGCTCGCGGGGCGAGCGCTTACCGAACGCCGTCGATCAGCCCGGCCCAACGATCGAGCATCGGCAGGATCTCGTCCGCAGCGGCGGAGGGCAGGCTCACGACGACCCGAGCGATGCCCAGCTCGCGGCAGCGGCTCAGCCGGCCCGCATCTTCCGAAACGCCCCAGACGGTGACCGGCAGGGAGGCCGGGTCGCGCCCGGCCTCGGCAGCCATCTGCCGGAAGCGCGGAACGAAATCCGTGACATCGCCGTATTGCGGGACGGCTGGCATGCGGGATCCAGCCATCCCCATAGGCGATTGCGCGGCGCGCCGCATGAGGGAAGGCGCCGCCGACGATCACCGGCGGATGCGGCTTCTGAAGCGGTTTCGGCCCTGCCTTCATCGGCGGGAAATCGACGAGCTCGCCGTGAAACTCGGCCTCGTCCCTGGTCCAGATCTCCCGCATCGCCGCGATGCGTTCGCGCATCAGCTTGAAACGCGTCGCAAAAGCGGTGCCGTGATCCGCCATCTCTTCCGCATTCCAGCCGCCGCCGATGCCGAACAAAAACCGCCCGCCGGAGATCTGGTCGATCGAGGCGACGAGCTTTGCGGTCTGGATCGGATCCCGCTGCGCGACCAGGCACACCCCGGTCCCGACCTTCAACCTTCCGGTCGCGGCTGCCGCGGCAGTCAGCGACACGAACGGGTCCATGGCCTCGGAGTATTTCCTCGGGAGCTCCCCGCCCTGCGGAAACGGCGTCGCACGCGCTGTCGGGATGTGCGAATGCTCGGGTGCCCATACCGAACTCGAACCTGCGCGCCTCGAGCGCCTGGGCCAACGCCGCAGGCGTCATCGAGTAATCGGTGAAGAACATCGCCGCACCGAAATCCATCAGTCGCCCCCGATGCGGCGCCGGCGCGCCGGGCTGGTTTAAGCCAGCCGCACCCTGACCGCCTCCGGGCCCTTGCGGCCTTCGGCGATGTCGATCAGCACCCGTTGCCCCTCGTTGAGGGTGCCGATCCCGGATCGCTCGAGCACCGAGGCGTGCACGAAGGCGTCCTTGCCGCCGTCGTCGCGCACGATAAAGCCGAAGCCCTTCTGCGCGTTGAACCACTTGACCGTGCCGGCCTCCTCGACGCCGGTTTCGGCCAGCGGCGCCCGGCTTGCCGCCGGGTAGGCCGACCGCCGCGGCGCAGGTTGCGTCGCGGTGCTGCTGTCGACGCTGATGACCTCGGTCACCTGCGGCCCTTTCTGGCCGGGGGCGACGCGGATCTCCAAGGTCTCGCCGGGCTGCACCGCGGTGATGCCGTTGCGTTCCAGCACGCTCGCATGGAGGAAGGCGTCCCCCGAGCCGTCCGACAATTCGACAAACCCGAACCCTCTTTCGGGCTTGAACCATTTGACGACCGCCCGCACCGGCGGGCCCGATGGCGTCTCGAATCGCGGTGGTTGGCTGAAGCGCGGCGCGGCTCCGAATTCGCGCAGATGCGGGTCGTATCCGTCGTCGTCGAAATCGCGGCGCCGGGTCTGACGAAAATTCCTGTCTCTGATCAAGTCGGCTTCCTGTCGAATCGGTTCACGGCCCAGTCGGGACCGCGGAAACCGATTGTTCCAAAAAATCGGCGCGGGCGCGAGCGGATTAATTGTGACAACGCTAAGGAATGGAATTGAAGCGCCGATCGGCCGGCAGGTTCGATAGATTGCTTGCTGGGCGGAGGCGTGGGCGAACCGGCTAGTGGAATAGGCGGGCCTCACATGAAACGGAAGCGCAGGGAAAGCATTGGCGTCGGTGCGGGGAACGAACTATATGAGCCGCCGTTGAGGCTTTCGCGCCCCAGGATCAGCGGATTTCGGCAATCAGGAGGTATGGAATGCTCAGAAAATTTGCGGTGGCAGTCGTGACGCTCGGCTTGACCGCGGGCCTTTGGGCGGTCGGCGCGCCGGCGCGGGCTCAGGGCGTGCAGGTCGGGGTGTTGACCTGCAATGTAGCCAGCGGCTTCGGCTTTGTCTTTGGCTCCTCCCGGGCGGTCAACTGCACATTCGGCCCGGGCGGCTCGCCTCCGCAGCACTACGTCGGTGCCATCAATAAATTCGGCGTCGATATCGGGTACCTGCAGGGCGGCGTGATCGTGTGGACCGTGGTGGCCCCGACCGCCAACCTGGCGCCGGGCTCCTTGGCGGGGACCTATGCCGGCGCGACCGGCAGCGCCACCGTCGGGGTCGGGGTCGGCGCCAATGTGCTGGTCGGCGGTTCCGGCAATTCGATCGCGTTGCAGCCGGTCAGCATCGAAGGGACCACCGGCCTCAATGTCGCCGCAGGCATCGCGGAGATGACGCTGACGTTCCAACCGGGCTGACGATCGCGAGAACGCGCGCCGGCTCGGCCGGCGCGCGCGAGAGCCCCTTTGATTGGGTCAGTTGCATCCGCCGACCGGCGGATTCACCGTGCAGCGCAGGTCACATCGTCTCCCCGGATCGCACTTCCATGCTATCGGCCGGCTGCTGCTCGGGAAGTAGCAAACACCGTTGCACTCGACACTTGACTGCGAACGGCCGAGCTGGCTGACAACTCCGAGGGCCTGGTCGTATTTTTGCACCTGGACCTGAAGCTTGCCGACATCTTTCAGTTCCGAGGCAATGCTGTTGCCGGCCTGTTGGCCAACCGCCGGCAGTGCAATCCATGCGGCGCAGAACAAAGCAGTCGAAATCTGGATGAGATGCCGCATTTTCGGTATCTTCGAGGTTGCTCCGGCACGGGGCCGACAACAATCAGCATAGTTGCGGCCTCGCCCGGTCGCAACGCGAGGGCGAGATGAGCGAAGACCGATCCTCGCGCCCGGATCACCGCCGGTCGCGCCGGCGCCGCCCCGCAGTCTCGGCGCCGCCTGCGGCAAAACGCGGACCAAGGCAGGCCAGGCAACCGAACCGGACGTCCTCGGGTGTCGAAGCGTGGGTGTATGGGAGGCATGCCGTTACGGCGGCGCTCGCCAACCCCGAGCGCCGTTGGCGCCGTCTTGTCGTTCTCGCCGGCCAGGAGGCGGAAGCAAGAGCGCTGGTCGCCTCGGCGCGGGCGCAGCAGCGCGGCGGCGACAAGATCGTGCAGCTGGTCGATCACAACGGCCTCACTGCCCTCCTGCCGGCTGCCGCGGTCCATCAGGGGCTCGCCCTCGAGGTCGAGCCGCTGGCCGGGCGGAGGCTCGAAGATATGTTGCAGCATGTCGGCGAGGCGGCGGGTCGTGCCGTCATTGTTGTGCTCGACCGGCCCGGTGATCCGCACAATGTCGGCGCCGTCCTGCGCTCCGCGGCCGCTTTTGGCGCGCTCGCGGTCGTCATTCCCGGCCACGGCGCGCCGCCGATCGGCGGCGCGCTCGCCAAGGCCGCCTCGGGCGCTCTGGAAAGCGTGCCGCTCGTCCGCGTCGTCAACCTCGCCCGCGCGATCGATCGGCTCAAAGAAGCCGGGTTCTGGATTTGCGGCCTCGTCGAAACCGCGCCGCAGCCCCTCGCCGAGCTCGACCTCGGCGAGCGGATCGCACTCGTGCTCGGCTCGGAAGGAAGCGGCATGCGCCGCTTGGTGAGCGCGCGCTGCGACATCGTTGCGCGCCTTCCCACGCGCCCCGAGCAGCCGACTCTAAACGTCTCGAATGCAGCAGCGGTTGCCCTTTACGAACTCGCTCGCGGCCTGGCCTCGAGCGATGACGCGGCGGATCACCGCTTGCACGGCCCGAATAAAGTGGTGAGCAGCGCGACTGGACGCTAAGTTGCGGGGCAGCGTTGCAGCTTTTACAGCCGACTAGAAATAAGGTAAACTTCGGCTGCCTGTGTCGCGAGGAAAGAATGGCGGCCGAGAAAATCTTCAATTTTCCAGGACGAATGTTGCCGCGGCTCCCACCGCTCGAGGAGTTTGCCGGGTCTGGTGATCCTGTCTTTGGCGCGAGCACGGCGTGGTGACCTCGACGGCTTCGGCCTCGTCTGCCGGCGCATTCGGCGCGGCCGAGATCGGCTCCGATTATCTCGCGACCGAAACCCATTATGCATCCATTGCCGGCCGCATCGTCTCCGCCTTGCGCGAGCGCGCAACGATCGTGCTCGTTACCGGCGATCAGCCGCCAGAATTGCGCCTGCTCGCCGAGGCTCTGCGCAAGTCGGCGGAACCCGACTTCAGTGTGATCCCGATTTCTGGCAGGTCCGAAAGAATCGTCGATCAGCTGCTCGGCGCCGGCTCCGCAGTCGCAAAAATGGCCGCAGGCGGCGGTGTCGCTATGCTGCCGGAAACCCCCGAAGCAGCACCGCCGCTATTTCTTTTAGACGACTTGGACGAGCTTGCCGCCGGCCAGATCGAGAAGATCTGCGATGCCGCACGCCACGAACCGCGAAGCGGCGCGGCGATGGTGCTGCTGGCGCGCACGGGTTTTCTCAGGCGGTTGGAGGAGCCATCGCTGCAATTCCTCAAAGCGCTGATCGCTGCTCGGTTGAGCTTTGAGGAGATCGGTCAAGACGAAGGCATCGAATTCCTGCGCCATCAGCTGGCGCTCCGCCACCGGCACACCGAGAGGAGCGGCAATCCGGCGAGCGCGCTGCGCCGTGTCCTGGTCGTCATCGGCGCGCTGTCGGCGGCGGGGATCACGGGTTTGTTCGTGCTGCAGAAGACTAGACCGGTCGGTGAACCGCCCGTCTATTCGGTGAACGTCGCGCCCGCATCTCCGCAATCAACAGCGCCCTTGCCGGCGAAACCAGCGACGGGCCCGGTCCCCGAAACACCTTCGAGTCCAAGTCCGTCCGCCGCTGCGGCATCGAATCCGTTGCCGCCCGAGCCCGCGCGCTCCCTGCCTGCAGCCCGTGATGCGGAAAAGCCAGCCGCGGAGACGCCATCTCCGGCGTCTTCGGCGCCTCCGACCCGATCGGCTGCTGTGCGGCCGCTTCCGCCGGCGGAAATCGCTGCCCTGGTGACGCGCGGCGACGATTTCCTGAAGGCCGGCGATATTGCATCGGCCCGGCTGTTTTACGAGCGCGCCGCCGACGCGGGGGACGGCGCGGCGGCGTTGCGCCTCGGAGCCACCTTCGATCCCGGCGTTCTCGCTCGCGCCGGCATTCGCGGCATTCCGGGCGATCCGGCGCAGGCTTCGTCCTGGTATCGCCGCGCCCGCGACCTCGGCCAGGCCGCCGCGGCGGAGCGGCTCAAGGGGCTGGAGCAGCAGCCGCCCGGTGAACGGGGCTCTTTCAGCCGCTAAAGTGGATCGCCGCGCACGAGGCGCGGCAGGTCGCCCATGAGCCCCATCGCATCGCGCATCAGCAGGCGTTTCAACGGCGGCAGACGCTGGACCGCGGCGAGACCGAGATCGCGGGCGAGCCGCAGCGGCGCGAGCGCATTCGAAAACAGGCGGTTCAGGCCGTCTGTCACGGCGGCGAGCGCGAGAGCATCGAAGCGGCGCCATCGCTGGTACTGCGCCAGCAATGCTTCGTCGCCGATGTCAAGCCCGAGGCGGCGAGCATCGATCACCAATTCCGCGAGGACGGCTATGTCGCGGATCCCAAGATTGAGGCCCTGACCGGCGATCGGATGGATCATGTGCGCCGCCTCACCGATCAGCGCCATCCGCGGCCCGACATAGCGTTCGGCGAGCAGCAGCGCCAATGGATAGGCCCAGCGCGGCCCGATCGGCTCGATCGTGCCGAGAAAATCGCCGAAGCGGGCGGCGAGCTCCTCTGCGAAAGCCGCGTCCGGAAGGCCGATCAGCCGCGGCGCCAGCTCCGCCTGCTCTGTCCATACGATCGACGACCGGTCGTCGGTCATCGGCAGAATGGCAAACGGCCCCGCCGGCAGGAAATGCTCGACGGCGACCCCCCGATGCGGGCGCTGATGCCGCACCGTGGTCACGATGCCGGTCTGGCGGTATCGCCGTTCGACGGTTCGGATCCCCGCCGCGCGCCGCAACGGGGATTGCTGGCCATCGGCGGCTGCCACGAGGCGGGCCCTGATCTCGCGCCCGTCGGACAGCGACACCGTTGCCGCGAGCGGCGAACCCGATACCGAGCGGACTTCGAGCGGCGCCAGGAAAACCAGGCTCTGAAGCGATCTGACGCGTTCCATCAGCACACGACGGAGCACGCGGTTTTCGACGATGTAGCCGAGCGGGGTGCCGGTCCCGAGCTCGCGATGATCGTAATGGAGGAACAGCGGCGACTCGTCGTCCGCGATCCGGATCTCGAGGATCGGCTCGGCATCCGCGGCCATGCCCGGCCACAGCCCGATGCCCTCGAGCACCTTGTGCGAGCCATAGGCGATCGCCGAGGTCCGTCCGTCGAAACTTTCACCGAGCGCGGCGGCAGGATCCTGACGGTCCACAACGGCAACCGTCAGGCCTGCGCCGGCACATGCCGACGGCGAGCAGCAATCCGGTGAGCCCGCCGCCGGCGATCAACAGCTCGACATCGTCGGTCACCGGACGAGGATGAAGCCCCTTGCCGGAGGCTGTCCAGAGGCCACTGACCGAGCTTCCGGGCGAAGCCCGCCGGATCGACTGCAATGTTGACAAATTGGCAGCCCATCCTCGCGCTGCCGGATCGGAGTGGCAGCCGCAGATGCCGAGGGAGAAGCACGACCTGCTTGCAGAGTTGCAGTAAGAACAGGAGGCGTCGAGGGTCCACTCCGGGGGCGGTCCTGAAATCAATGGGTTTGCGCAGAAGGGGCGGCTGTTGTAGTGGAACCAACGGGGCCGGGGTCGGGCCGGCGCCGGGGGGATAGCATGGCCAGGTCGGTAGGATATTGGGCCGGCGGGCGGGATCGCCGCTCGCCTGTCATGGGCGAAGCCTCGGCGGTGCTGAAGCGCCGGGTGTTCGAAGCACTCGGCTTCGTCCTGTTAATCGGGTGCTTCTTGCTCCTGCTGATGCTGCTGACTTACGACCCGCGCGATGGGTCGCTCAACACCGCGGTCGATGCGCCGCCCCACAATTTCTTGGCCAAGAACGGGGCGATTGTTTCTGACCTGCTGTGGCAGAGCCTCGGATTCGCCTGCTTCTTGATCCCGGTTTTGCTCCTCGCATGGGCGCTTCGCCTGCTGTTGAACCGGCCGGTCCATTCCCTTTGGGTCCGATTGGCGCTTCTTCCTCTGATCCTGGTGCTCGCGGCGCTGGCGCTTTCGGTCCTCGATCTCGGCATCGCTGTCGCCGACGGCGGGTCCCGGCGGAGCCATCGGATGGGGGCTGCAGCGGCTGCTGTCGCGCGCCGGGCTGAGCACTGCGGCGCTGCCGATTTCGATGGGGTCCGCGGCCCTGGTCGGCCTCTTGCTGCTGGCGACGATGGGGCTGTCTTTGCGTGAGTGGCGCGAGCTCGGCGAGGGAGCAGGGCGCGGCGCCACGCCGAGTTGCCGGGCTGTCGGGCCGCAGCCCGGGCTGGGCAAAACGGATGCTCGGCTGGCTGCTGCGCCGTTCGAGCGGCAAGGGAAACGGCGCCGGCGCCGACGACTGCAGGCAGGCCGGCGCTCTCCGGAACCCCGCAGGACCGCGGCCTCGTAACTGTCTTTGCCGAGCCGGCGCGAGCCTCGCCTCGAGCAAGCCGGCGGGTCCGGCGCGGAGCGGAGACCGCGGCGGGCTCGTGCGCTTTGCCGCGGCCGGGGCGAAGCCGCTCGTGCAAGGCAAGCGCGCGGAGCGGGAGCGGCAGCCGGCGCTCGATCTGGAGCCGGACCGGCAGCCGGTGCTGCCCTCTCTCGACCTTTTGACCAAGCCGCAGACCGCCAAAACCGAGGCTGATCAACGAGGAGGCGCTCGAAAAGAACGCCCGGCTTCTCGAAACTGTGCTCGAGGATTTCGGCGTTCGCGGGCCAGATCGTGCAGGTCCGCCCGGGGCCGGTGGTGACCCTTTACGAGCTCGAGCCGGCGCCCGGGATAAAAGCCTCGCGGATCATCGGCCTCGCGGACGATATCGCCCGCTCGATGAGCGCGATCTCGGTTCGCGTCGCGGTCGTGTCGGGCCGCAACGTGATCGGCATCGAGCTGCCCAACCGCAAGGCCGAAACCGTGTTTCTGCGCGAGCTGCTCGATTCGCCGGTCTACGAAAACCATCCCGGGCGCCTCGCCCTGATCCTGGGCAAGGACATCTCAGGCGAGCCGGTGCTGGCCGATCTCGCCAAGATGCCGCATCTGCTGATCGCCGGCACCACCGGATCGGGCAAATCGGTCGGCATCAACACGATGATCCTGTCGATCCTCTACCGAATGCCGCCCGACCGCTGCAAATTCATCATGGTCGACCCGAAGATGCTGGAATTGTCCGTCTATGACGGCATTCCGCACCTGCTGGCCCCGGTGGTCACCGACCCGCGCAAGGCGGTATCTGGCGCTGAAGTGGACGGTGCGGGAGATGGAGAACCGCTATCGCAAGATGTCGAAGCTCGGGGTGCGCAACATCGACGGGTTCAATGCGCGCCTGGCCGAGGCGCGAGGCCAAAGGCGAAAGCCTGATCCGCAACGTCCAGACCGGCTTCGATCCGGAGACCGGTCAGCCGATCTTCGAGCCGCAGCCCTTCGACACCAGCGAGCTGCCGCTGATCGTGGTCGTGGTCGACGAGATGGCCGATCTGATGCTGGTCGCCGGCAAGGAGATCGAGGCGGCAATTCAGCGTTTGGCGCAGATGGCCCGTGCCGCCGGGATTCACTCTGATCATGGCGACGCAGCGCCCGTCGGTCGA
Source organism: uncultured Alphaproteobacteria bacterium (assembly GCA_963836845.1). Taxonomy (GTDB): domain Bacteria; phylum Pseudomonadota; class Alphaproteobacteria; order ATCC43930; family CGMCC-115725; genus AP-15. Next base: position 102,263 of record CAWILK010000025.1, read on the forward strand.
CGTGATCACCGGCACGATCAAGGCGAACTTCCCGACCCGCATCAGCTTTCAGGTGACCTCGAAGATCGACAGCCGCACAATTCTCGGGGAAGGCGGCGCCGAGCAGCTGCTGGGCCGCGGCGACATGCTCTATATGGCGGGCGGCGGCCGCATCACCCGGGTCCACGGGCCCTTCGTGTCGGACGAAGAAGTCGAGCGCGTCGTCTCGTTCTTGAAGACGCGCGGCGTGCCCGAGTACATCGACGAGATCACCGAGGATGACAATGCGCCGCTCGATCCGCTCGGCGGCGACGGGGACGGACGAAGTCGGGAGACAAGCTCTACGCGCAGGCGGTCGCGGTCGTCTGCCGCGAAGGCAAGGCGTCGACGAGCTTCGTGCAGCGTCATCTCCAGATCGGCTACAACCGCGCCGCCCGGATCATCGAAAGGATGGAAGCCGAAGGCGTCGTCAGCGCCGCAAATCACGTCGGCAAGCGCGAGGTTCTGGCACGCGGCGGCGATTGACCGCAATTGAAGCGCCCGACCGGCCGACGCCATCTGCCGCATCGAAGATCAGCCAAAATTGCGTGAGCGAAGAGCTGCGAATTGCGAAGCATCGGCCAACACGCAAGCGTCAATCGCCGCACGCGTCCTGTCGCCGTCGGTTTTGCACTGGGAGCCGGGCTGTTTCCCGCTCCGGCCGATGCCGCCGCGCCCCCGGCCGCGGCCGCCCTGACCCCGCAGGACACCGCAGATCTGCAGCGCATCGCCGCTTATCTGAACAGCATTCACACGATGTACGCCCGGTTCCAGCAGATTATCCTCCGGGAGCGCGATCGCGAACGGCCAGTTGTGGATGGCGCGGCCCGGCCGCATGCGTTTCGAATACGATCTGCCCGTCGCCGATCCTGCTGCTCGCCGATAGGTTCTATGTTTATTACGTCGACAAACAACTCGCCCAAATGTCCAAAGGTCGGGCTGAAGTCGACGCCGGCATGGCTGCTGCTGCGCGACCCGATCACATTCAGCGACCTCGTCGTGACCCGATTCGAGCGGGGCGCAACCGCGTTGCGGGTTACCGTCATCGAGCAGAACGAGCCCGATATCGGCAGCTCTGACGATGGTGTTCAGCGACCGTCCCCTCGCCTTTCGGCAATGGTCGATCGTCGATCAGCAGCGCAAGACAATCACCGTTTCTCTATCCAATGAACAATTCGGTATGGCGCTCGACCCCAAGCTATTTGTATATCAGGACCCATACGCGGCTTCGCGCCGCCAAAACGAACCTTGAGCCGAACCTAGATGCCCGCCCGTCATATGCCGCTTGTCGGAATTCCCACCTGTGTGCGCACGAACAACGAACGGGCTCTTCACGGGGTCAACGAGAGATACCGAATGCCGTCATCGACGCGGCCGGCTGCCTGCCGGTATTGATCCCGGCGGTGGGGTCGAAAGTCGATGTCTGCGTGTTGCTCGACAGGCTCGACGGCCTGCTGCTGACCGGCAGCCCCTCGAATGTCCACCCGAGCGAGTATGGCGGCGAGCCGAGCCACCCGGAAACCCTGCACGATCCCGAGCGCGACGCGACGACGTTGCCGCTGATTCGCGAGGCGGTCCGCCGCGACCTGCCGATTCTGGCGATTTGCCGCGGCATTCAGGAGTTGAATGTCGCGCTCGGCGGCACGTTGCACCAGCGGGTGCACGAGCTTCCCGGCCGCCTCAATCACCGCTCCCGAAAAGATTCGCCCGATGGCCCCTATGGCCCCGCGCACAGCGTAGCGCTGACCGCTGGAGGGCTTCTCGCGTCGCTTGCCGGAACGGTCGAGATCATGGTCAATTCACTGCACTCCCAGGGGATCGATCGCCCGGCCCCAGGGTTGCGTGTCGAGGCCGTGGCGCCGGACGGGCAGATCGAGGCGGTGAGCCTCCCCGATGGCGCGATTCGTTGTCGGGGTGCAGTGGCACCCGGAGTACCGGGCGCGGGAAAACCCGTTCTCGAACGGGCTCTTCGCGGCCTTTGCAGAGGCGTGCGGCACAGCCTATGAGAGAGCCGCTCCAGCGATACGCGCTGCCTGATCGAAATCGAAATTGGTTCCATAAAAAAGTATGCGTTTTTTCCGTTCCCGATATGCACGAATCGATGTTTGTTTTTTCTCGTGCGCACCCCATTTGCATCATTCGGAAGCGGAGAGAGTGGCAATACTCTCTTTAGAACGGTCCCGTCTCCCCTGCGGGCCCGATTTCCCCCAAACGCTTCTGACATGCAGGCGCCCGGTCTTCCCCCCCGACCGGGCGCCGTTGCGTTTCGAGGGGATAACAGCTGCGCCTCGTCACCTGGAACATCAACTCGGTCCGGCTGCGGATCGACAATGTCTGCCGGCTCCTGGCGGAATGGTCTCCAGACGTGCTGTGCCTGCAGGAGACCAAGACGCCGGACGAGCTATTCCCGCGGGAAGCTTTCGAAGCGCATGGCTATCGGCACATGCTGGTGCACGGGATGAAGGGCTACAACGGCGTGGCGGTCCTGTCGCGGTCGCCCTTCCACTCCTTCGGGGGTGCGCGGCTGGTGCCAGCGCGCCGATTGCCGCCACGGCGATCGTCGAGCTGCCCGGCGGCGTCGAGCTCCACAATATTTACGTCCCAGCCGGCGGCGATATGCCGGACCCCGAGGCGAACCCGAAATTCGCCCACAAGCTGCAGTTCCTCGACGAGATCACGGCCTGGTTTGCCGCCGAGCGGCAAGACGGCCGCTCGATGATCGCGGTCGGCGATCTCAATATCGCCCCGCTGGAGACCGACGTGTGGTCGCACAAGCAGCTGCTGAGCGTCGTCAGCCATACGCCGGTCGAGGTCGAGCGCCTCGCAAGGCTGCAGACGGCAGGCGGCTTCGTCGACGCCGTGCGGCATTTCGTGCCGGCGGAGGAGCGGCTCTACACCTGGTGGAGCTATCGCGCCCGCGACTGGGCCGCTTCGGATCGCGGCCGTCGGCTCGATCACATCTGGGTGACGCCCGCCGCTGGTCGGGGCGCTCGCCGAGGCTCGGGTTTATCGCGAGAGCCGCAGCTGGAGCAAGGCGTCGGACCACGTTCCGGTCATGATCGCGATCGGGAGCTGACGCGGCGGTAGAGGTTGTATCGGCCGGCATCGACCCCGTCCGGCAACGGCAGGGCGCTCAATCCGGGCGCGGCCAGGGCCGGCTCGCTGACCAGGACGCCGTCCGGCTGCAGCAGCGGCACGATCAGGGGCGCGAGCTCGTCGGCGAGGGCGCGGCTCGCTGCGGCATCCCCGGTGCCGGGGTCGAGATGCGCGAGCGCTACGCGGCCGCCAAGGCGCATGCGAGCGGCCGGCAATGTTTCGCGCATGTCGCCGAGCAACAGCAGCTCGGATGGCGGGAGACAGTCGGGATGGGCCGCCAGATGCCCGCTCGCAGACGTAAATCTTGCGGTCCGGGAAGAGTTCGCGAAGATGGTCATAGGTCCTGCCGTTGCCGAGGCCGAGCTCCAATACGTCGCCGCCGAGATCTGCGAACCAGGCTGGCCGCGAGGTCGAGGCAGGCGCGCTGCGCCTTGAGGCGCCGGATGAAGCTGTCGAGCCGGCTCACGGCCGCGTCAAGCGGCAATGCCGGCCGTTTCCCGCAACCGCTTGACCTCGGCGAGCGCGGTGCGCAGCTGGTTGTTCGTCGATTCGAGGCGGTGGGCGAGCTCCTGCATGATCGATACCGCCATGTTCGGGAACTCGCGAACCATCCGCATGAACGGCTCCTTGGAGATCCGCAGCGTGATCAGGCGATCTTTCGCGCGGACCGTCGCCGTGCGCGGCACGTTGCACAGGATCGCGATCTCCCCGACGATCTCGTTGGCGCCGAGCGTCGCCAGAACCACCGGGCCTCCGGGGGTGTCGACGATGACCTCGGCTTGCCCGTCGATGATCAGATAGGCGGCATCTGCCGGGTCGCCTTGGCGGAACAGCTGCTTGCCCGGGTCGAACCCGACCCGCTCGCTCATAAACGCCAAGAGCTTCAGCTTTGCCGGCTCGATCTCGGCAAAAATCGGCACGCGCCGGAGCAACTCGAATTCCTGCTTGAGGCTCATTTCCTCCCTCCTGCAACTCGTTATGCTTCTCTTCCCTCACTCCGCGGCGGCGAGCAAGGACATCAGCGATGGCCTGCCCTCGAGTTCGGCGACGCGCCCCTGCTCTTGAACTTTCCCCCCGCTCAACACCAGGACCCGATCGAAGTTCCTGGCGAGGCTCGCCCGATGCAGCACCCAGATGATGCCGCGGCCGGCAAATTCCTCCTTGAGACCGGTGCCGACCCTCGACTGCTCCTGCGCGTCGAGAGCGGACGTCGCTTCGTTGAGGATCAGGAGGTCCGGGCGCTTGAGCACGGCGCGGGCAATCGCAGCCTTCTGCCGCTGGGCCAAGGAGAGGCGCGACCCGCCGGTCCCGACGTGGTAATCGAGGCCCACATCGATTACGGTCGGACGCAGCGCCAGCGACTCGACCACCTCGGCGAGAACCGCAGGAATGCGGACCGGTGCATCCGCCTCGCCATAAGCTATCTTGCCGAACAAAATATTGTCCTGAACGGATGCTGCAGAATTGTAGCGCTCGGGATCGAAGAATTCGATCTGTTGCCGCGCGCTTCGGCGGAAGGTTGGCGCGAAACACTTTGCGGGCCTCGATGAGCCGCTGCTGCATCATTTCATCGAGCACGTCGAGCCGATGGCGCGCCGGGATCAACTTGAACGGCAGCGAGAGAAGCTTCGTTCGATCTTGCTTGGCCAAACCCGCGGTTCCGGCTTCGCCGATCCGGCCGAGGATCGCGGCAAATTCAGGCAGATCCTCTGCGCCGATGAAGCTGAATTGCTCGAAAAACTCATGATCGGGAGGCAGGTCGGCAAACAACTCGATCATGGTTTCGGCGACCTGTTTGCCCGCAGTCACCAGGTCTTCGATCAAGCCCGTCCTGGTCAGGACTTCCAAAACGTAGGTGTTGTCGGCGAGGGCTTCGAAATCGAAAGCGGGCCCGATCGGGGTCCCGAACAACAGGTTCTCCGCCACCGTGGCGTTGTGGTTGAACCGCTCCGGGATCGTAGGTCTCGACAAGATTGGTGATCCCGTCCTCGACGAGCCGGCGGGCGAGCGCTTTGCGCGCTTCCAGCAATCGATTGGCCGCTTCCGGATGCGCATCCAGATCGACGCGCCATCTCAGGCCGAGCGAGTAGACCGTCCCTTCGAGGTCGAGACGGCCGAGCACCTCGGCAAGGCGGCGTCGACAACGCCTCGCAGTCCGCGACCCCTGCGGCCCGGTAATCGAGCCAATCGGCGTGCAGGTCGAAGTCGATATTGCCGGACTGGCGAGCTTCGTAGAGTTGCCTGGCGCGGCGCTTGGCAACCGCACCCTCATAATTGGCGGGCCTGACGGGAACGTGGTTCAGGCCGAAGACCAGATTGTCGCGCAGAGTGCCGGCGAAGAGGTATGGCGTTGCGCCGGCAAAGCCGATGCGGCGACCGATCACGGCAGCCGGGAGCGTCGCGATGTCTTTCCCGCCGATCGTGATGCGGCCGCCCGTGGGCTGGACGAGGCGCGCAAGCAGCAACGCGAGCTCGTTCTTCCCGCTGCCGCCCTGGCCCACGATTGCGACGTGCTCGTCGAGCGGAACTGTGAAGCTCACGCCGTCAAGCGATACGGCTGCTGTCGTCCTCGGCGAGCGACAGATTGGACACGGCCAGTTCACCCGTAAGCGGCTCCAGGACTTCCGGCTCGGCCAATTGCAACCGAGCGTCGATCATTCCCGCGGGTTGGAATTGTTCGACGATCTGCTCGTACTTGATCCGTGAATCTTCTTTTATTTGATAAAAATCGAGGAGCTCCTTCCAGGGCGACGCCAGATCCTTGTATGCCGCCAGCACCGCAACCAAAGCACCGAAGGAGAGATTCCCACGGATCACCAGATATCCGCCGATAGCATAAAAGAAAAACGGTGTAAGCTGTGCAATGAAGTTGTTAAGAAATTTGACAAAGAATTTGCGCTGATAAATTTCGAACCGGATCTCGTAGATGGTTCCTAGAAGATGGGAGAACACGGCCAGCTGGCGCTTGACGGCGTCATTGGCGTGGATGTCGACGATGCCGGCGGCCAATTCATGAACCTGGTCGGCTACTTCCCGCACCGTTCGCACCCTGCGCTTTCCGAGCTGGTTGACCTTGCTCTGCAGTTTCGGGATCACGTAGCCCTGCAGCGGGTAAAGCGCAATTGCTGCGGCCCCCAGCACCGGATCCTGCATGAACATGAAGAAAATGATCGTCAGCAGCGTTCCTCCCTGGAATGCCGGCGTGACAAACGCGTCGCCGATGAAGCCGCCCAACAATTCGCATTCCGAGGTGATCATCGGGATGATCTGGGCAGAGGAGGTTTTGCTGAATTGGGAAAGAGGAAAGCGCAGCATCCGGTGATATAGGTGAAATCGGAAGCGCCGCAGCATTCTTTCCCCAAGTCGGCCCTTGAATGTATTTATATAGTATTTGAAGCCGCCGTTGATAAACACCAATGTCAAGAATATAGCACATAAAATCAGCAGATACGCGATCTGGTCGAACTCGTAGCCAAGGATCTCTTGCGGAAATTGCTTGCCGCCGATCGCCCGGTTGACGATGGTTTTTGGCAGGTCGAGCGAGAAATACAGGAAAGGAAAGGACACCAGAGTGAGCGCCAGCAGAAGAAACTGCTGTGGCAAGCTGTGCTCTAAGGATAAAGCGGTAGACCGTCGGCTCGAGCGCATTGGGGTCGGAGCCTCCCGAATGCTGCGGCTGGGCGCTCTCGGATGAGCCGGCTTTCGGCGGCGTACGCGCGTGCGATTTGAGAATATCTGGCGGGGACCGAAGAGTTTCTTCGGCCGGGGACGACCGACGCCATTCCCTTCAACGCTGCGGACTTCGTGAAAAGATCATTTCGCGACTCGACTGGCTATGCAATAGTCGGCTCGGATAGTGGGTATGAGAGACCCCGCGTGACCGCTCGCCGTCATCATAAACGGGTGCTCATCTACAGCCACGACAGCTTCGGACTTGGCCACCTGCGCCGTTGTCGGGCAATCGCGCATTCCTTGGTGGAGGCCGATCCCGCAGTTTCGATCCTGATATTATCGGGGTCCCCGATCATCGGCAGCTTCGATTTCCGTTCGCGGGTCGATTTCGTGCGGGTTCCCGGCGTCATCAAGTTGCGCAATGGCGAATATGTCTCGTTGAACTTGCACATTAATATCGACGAGACGCTGGCGATGCGCTCGTCGATCATACGCCACACGGCTGACATCTTCGATCCCGATCTGCTGATCGTCGACAAGGAACCCTTGGGGTTGCGCGGCGAGGTGCGCGACACGCTCGATCTGCTGCAGCGGCGGGGCACGGCGCTTATCCTGGGGCTGCGCGACGTGATGGACGATCCCGAAGCGCTCGAGAGCGAGTGGGAGCGAAAGCAGGCAGTCCCGGCCTTGGCCGAGTATTACGACGAAATCTGGGTGTATGGTCTGTCGCAAATTTGCGATCCGCTCGCCGGGCTCTCGGTGCCGCCCGATGTACGCCGAGCGAATGACCTACACCGGATACCTGCGGCGCACCGCCGGAGAGCTTCAGCTCACCCCGGAGATAAAGGGCATCATCGACAGCGAATTCCTGCTCGTCACACCGGGCGGCGGCGGCGACGGCGAGGCACTGATCGATCTGGTGCTGTCTGCCTACGAGCACGACCGAACCATTCCGTATCCCGCCTTGCTGGTGTTCGGCCCCTTCATGCTGCCCGAGCAGCGAGGGGAATTCGCAACCCGCGCGGCGCGGCTGGAGAACGTGCGGGCGATCACCTTCAATGCGCGGCTCGAGAGCTTGATGGAGCGCGCCGCCGGGGTGGTCGCGATGGGCGGCTACAATACCTTTTGCGAGATTCTGTCGTTCGACAAGCGGGCGCTGATCGTGCCCCGCACCGCCCCGCGGCTGGAGCAGTTCATTCGGACCAAGCGCGCCGCCGAGCTGGGCCTGGTGACGATGCTGTCCGAAGAGGAGGGGCGCGACCCGCAAGTGATGGCCGACAGGCTCCGCCGGCTCGCGAGGCAGCCGCCTCCTTCGGCCGTGCTCATTCCGGGCCTTCTCGACGGCATGCCCGCGGTCAACCGCCTGGCCCGGAATTGGCTCGACCAAGGCCGAGCCGGGTGCTTCGCGGCGCGGGCGCGCTTCGGGACTTGATCGTGGGCGCCTCGACCGCGTCGGGCGGCCGCGTAGCTTTTGTGTTGAAGGGATATCCGCGCCTCTCCGAAACCTTCATCGCCCAAGAGATCCTCGCGCTGGAGCGGCGTGGGCTCGAAATCCTGATCGTGTCGCTGCGGCAGCCGACCGACCGCGCGACGCATCCGGTCCACCAGCTGATCCGCGCTGCGGTGCTCTACCTCCCCGAATATTTGTACCAGGAGCCGGTCCGCGTGTGGCAGGGATGGCGGCGCTCGCGCCGGCTTCCGGGATACCGCCGGGCACGCTCCGCCTGGCTCGATGACCTGCGGCGCGACCCCACGCCGAACCGGGTGCGCCGCTTTGGTCAGGCCATGGTGCTGGCGGCGGAACTGCCGAGGGATGTCGATCGGCTCCATGCGCATTTTCTCCACACCCCGGCCTCCGTTGCCCGTTATGCCGCGATGATCGTCGGCCTCGACTGGTCGGTTTCGGCACACGCCAAGGACATCTGGACCCTGCCGGAATGGGAGAAGCGCACGAAACTCGGCGAGGCAGGCTGGGTCGTCACTTGCACCGAAGCCGGGCGCCGCCATCTCGCCGGATTGGCCCCTCGGCCGGATTCCGTCGCGCTTTGCTACCACGGGCTCGATTTCGGGCTGTTTCTACCGCCATCGCCGCGTTCGCACGATCGGGACGGGAGCGACCCGCGGGATCCCGTCGTCATTCTCTCGGTCGGGCGCGCGGTCGCCAAAAAGGGCTATGACGACCTGCTCGAAGCGTCTCGCGCTTCTGCCTCCCGAGCTCGAATGGCGGTTCCTCCATATCGGCGGCGGCGATGCTCCGTGAAACCTTGAAGCTGCAGGCCGAGCGATTGGGCCTGTCGCGACGGATCGAATGGCGCGGCGCCCGGCCGCAGCCCGAGGTGCTCGCCGCCTATCGAGAGGCCGACCTCTTCGTGCTCGCCTCGAAGGTGGCTGCCGATGGCGACCGGGACGGCCTCCCCAATGTGTTGATCGAAGCCCAGAGCCAGCGGCTGGGCTGCGTTTCGACCAACGTCTCGGCGATCCCGGAGCTTATCGAGGACGGCGTAACAGGCGTTCTGACCGAACCCGGCGACCCGCTGGCGTTGAGCCGTGCCATGGCAAGCCTCATTCGCGATCCGGCAAGGCGCGAGCGGCTCGGCCTCGCGGGCGAGGCACGTGTCCGCAGCCTTTTTTCGATGGGGTCCGGGAATCGACATGCTGGCCGAGCGGTTCGGTGTGCAGACCGCGGCAAAGGAGGGCATGGAGCCCGATCGAGAGCACCTCGTCGTGGCTGTCGCCGAGGGCGGCTAGGCCGAGCCCGGTCCGGATCGGATGCGCATCGCCTTTTACGCCCCGTTGAAGGCCCCCGACCATCCGATCCCCTCGGGAGACCGTCGGGTGGCGCAACTGCTTATGTGCAGCCTTGCGGCACGCCGGGCACGACACCTTTGTCGCCTCGCGCTTCCGCAGCTATGACTCGGGTGGCGACCGAGCCGCGTCAGAGCACGCCTGGCCGGCCTCGGCGCACGGCTCGCCGAGCGGCTCCTGTGCAAATACCGAGAGGCGCCTTGCGCCCAGCCAGATCTCTGGTTCACCTATCACCTCTATCACAAGGCGCCCGACTGGCTGGGCCCGGCCATTGCCGCGCAGTCTCCGGATTCCCTATGTGATCGCCGAGGCGTCTCACGCGCCAAAGCAGGCGGGCGGGCCTTGGGCCGACGGCTTTGACGCTGCGGCGAGGGCGGTGCGACGGGCCGACGCGGTCATCGGGTTGAATCCTGCCGACCGGGCTTGCATCTTGCCGTTGTTGCGAGATCCCGGGAGTTGGGTTCCGATCAAGCCGTTTCTCGATGCCGCCCGCTACGGCAAGCCACTGCGTGCCCATCAAGGCCCGCCGCGATTGATTGTCATAGCAATGATGCGTCACGGTGACAAACTCGCCTCCTACCGGCTGTTGGGCGACGCCCTGTCGCGTTTGCTCGATTTGCCTTGGTCGCTGGAGGTGATCGGCAATGGAGCGGCGGGGGCGGAAGTCGAGGGCGCGCTGGCGCCAATACAGGAGCGCGTGATCTGGGGCGGCGCGCTCGATCCTTCGGCGATCGCGGGCCGGCTCGCCGCCGCCGATCTTTACGTATGGCCGGCGCTAAACGAAGCGTTCGGCATGGCCCTCCTCGAAGCCCAGGCGAGCGGCTTGCCGGTGGTGGCCGGGGATGTCGGCGGTGTCAGCGAAATCGTCGTGTCGCAAGCAACAGGGCTGCTCGTCCCGCCGGGCGACGCGTCGGCCTTCTCCGCAGCGGTCCGCTGCCTGATCGTCGACGGCGCCCGGCGAGCCGCTTTCGGAGGAGCCGCGCGGCAGCGCGTAGAAACGGAGCACGACATCGCCGGCGCTGCTCGTCGCCTCGGTGCGGTGGTCGACGCACTTCGGCCAGCCTGCTCGCTGCGAGCCGGGAGGCTGGCGCCGCTGTGAACGGCAGTGTCCTGTTCTACGTTCAGCATCTGCTGGGGATCGGGCATTTGCGACGCGCGCTGCGGATCGTCGACGCGCTGGCGCGCGAAGGGCTCAACGTAACCCTGGTATCGGGCGGGGAGCCCGTTGCGGAGTTGGGTTCGGGCTCCGCTGCGCGGGTGGTTCAGCTGCCACCGATCAGGAGCCGTGACGCTGCATTCGCAGAGCTAGTCGACGGCGCGGGCCGAGCAGTCGGCGAAGAAATTCGGAGCAGGCGACGAGATGCGTTGCTGTCGGCCTTCGCCGCTGGATCGCCCGATGCCGTCCTGATCGAGGCTTTTCCGTTTGGCCGCCGTGCGTTTCGCTTCGAGCTGGATCCGCTGATCGAGGCGGCCCGATCGCAGCGCCCGCGGCCCCTGGTGCTGTGTTCGTTGCGGGACATCGTCGTCGCGCCTCGGGACGCGAAGCGGGCGGGCGAGATCGTCGACCGCGTTCGTGCGGATTTCGACTGGGTGCTGGTCCATGGCGATCCGGTGTTCGTTCCGCTGGAAGCAAGCTTTCCTCTCGCCTCCGAGATCGCCGACCGTCTGATCTACACCGGCTATGTCGGCGCTGATCGACGAACCGGCCGGTATGGCGCCGCCGGATGAAGGGTTGCGGAACGACGAAGTCGTGGTGTCGGTCGGCGGCGGCGCAGTCGGAGGTCTTCTGCTCTCGACGGCGCTCGAAAGCCGCAGACGCGGTTGCCTGCCAACACTGGGATGGCGCCTGCTCGCCGGCCCCAACCTGCCTCGGCACGAATTCGACGCTCTCGCCGACGATTTGCCCCGAGGTGTGGTTCTCGAACGCTATCGCGCCGATTTCCTGCAGGTGCTGCGGCGCTGCCGGGTTTCGCTCAGCCAGGCGGGATACAACACCGTGCTCGACATTCTTTCGGCCGGCGTGCCGGCCGTGGTCGTGCCGTTCGCGGCGCAGCGCGAAACCGAGCAAGGCCTGCGTGCGCAAAGGCTTGCCGCTTCCGGCGTGCTGGAGGTTGTGCGCGAGGACGAGCTTTCGCCGGAACGGCTGTGCCGGGCGCTCGACCGGGCGATCACCCGAGGCCCGCAGCCGATCGCGATTGATACTGGAGGCGCCCGACGCACGGCCGAGGCGATAGGCGAGCTTATCCGCATCCGCCGGGCCGAGAACTTTGCGGGTCACGGGGCCGGGAGTATGATCGGAGGATGAGCCGACATTCGCGTGTTGCTTCCGTGACGACCGCGGGTTGGCCCGATCTCGCCGAGGAGCTCGACCGCTGGCAAGAAGCGGGCCGGGCGGCAACACTGTGGTGGCGTGACGACGACGCGGTGGAGCGGAGTGCGGGGCTCGACCGTTTGATGTCGCTTTCGGGGGACATCCCGGTGGCGCTCGCGGTGATCCCGTGCTTCGCACGAGCCGAGCCTCGCCTGCTGGCTCGCCGGGTTTCAGTGGCGGCGCGTGCTGGTTCTTCAGCATGGCTGGCGCCACGAGAACCACGCCGGCGCCGGTAAAAAAAGCGAATTTTGCGCGGACCGGCCGCCGCAACAGGCGGCGATCGAGCTGGCCGCGGGGCAATCCCGGTTGTGCCAGCTCTTTGGCGCGCTCGCTCTCCCGATGCTGGTGCCTCCCTGGAACCGGCTCGATGAGCGCTTTCTCCCGGTTCTTGCCGATTGCGGCATTCGCGCGGTTTCGCGCATCACGCCGCACCGCTTCGCGCGGCCGCCGCCCGGATTGACCGAAGTCAATGTGCATGTCGATCTCGTCGCATGGCGGGGCGACCGGGGCTTTATCGGGGAAAGCGCGGCGCTTGGCGGGCTGATCCGGCATCTGCAGGCGCGCCGGCTCGGAACCGTCTGCGCCGACGAGCCGACCGGGATTCTGACCCATCACCTCGTTCAGGACGAGGCCGCCGATGCCTTCCTTCGCCGGCTCCTCACGATGACCCGCTCGCATGCCGCGGCGCGCTGGCTCGATGCCACGGAGGTCTTCTCCCAGGCGGTCGCCGAACTGCAATGACCCGGTTCGCCTACCCGACCTCCGCCATGCTGGGCGATTATGTCCGTGCGGCGGCCGGGCTGGTGCCGACAGCCGCGATCCTTGCCATGACGCCGTTCGGCGTGACCGCGGCGGTCGTGCTCGGCGGATTTGCCTCCCTCTTTGCGGTGTTTGGCATTCGCACCGCCCTTCGTCATGGTACGCGGTTCGAGATGTCGGAAGAGGCTGTTGAGCGCGTCGGGGCTGCTGCCTTGCTCGATCGCGTGGAGCGAGCTCGACCGTATGAGGCTTGCCTATTATTCTACACGGCGCGACCGCCGCGAGCGGGCTGGATGCAGCTCGAGCTTCGCTCGGCCGGTAAAGGGTGATGCATCGACAGCCGTATCGAAGGTTTCACCGAGTTGGTGAAGGCATCGGCCAGAGCCGCCGAGATCCGCGGCTTGGCGCTGGACGCCGCGACATTGGCCAATCTGGATGCTCTGGGGATCAAGCTGCGCGCTGGCCGAGCCCGCATTGGCGGAAGTAGGCGGAGGTGCGAGCGTGACCGATCTTCTTCAAGTCCGCGATCTCCATGTGCGTTTCGCGGCCCCGGGCGGGTTTATCCGCGCCGTTACCGGCGTGTCGTTCCGGGTGCGTCCGCAATCGATCGTTGCCCTGGTCGGTGAATTGGGGTCCGGGAAAGTCGGTTGTCAGCCAAACGATCCTGCGCATACTTCCGCGCAGCGGGATCATCACCGAGGGAGAGGTGCTGTTTGCCGACCCTCGGCTCGACGGTAAGGTCGTCGACATCGCGAAATTGCCGAGCGACAGCGCAGAGATGCGGGCGATACGCGGCGGCCGGATCTCGATCATTTTTCAGGAGCCGATGACCTCGCTCTCGCCGCTGCATACGATCGGCAATCAGGTCGGCGAGGCTTTGCGGCTTGCATCGGTCGGTAACGGCCGCGCAGGCGACCGAGCTGACCGAGGAAATGCTGCGGCTGGTCGGCTTCCCCGATCCGAAGCGGGCGTTGCGGAGCTATCCGTTCGAGCTCTCAGGCGGGTTGCGCCAGCGGGCGATGATCGCGATGGCGCTGGTCTGCCGGCCGGCGCTGCTGATCGCCGACGAGCCAACGACCGCGCTCGACGTCACGATCCAGGCGCAAATCCTGAAGCTGATGATCGAGCTGCAGCACGAGCTCGGGATGGCTGTGCTGTTGATCACACACGACCTCGGCGTGGTTGCCAATGTTGCCGAGGAGATCGTCGTGATGTACCGCGGCGAGGTCATGGAGAGCGGCACGCTCGACGACATCTTCCAGCGGGCCAAGCACCCCTATCTGAAAGCGCTGTTGCGCGCGGTGCCCGCGTTTCGACATGGGCCCGGGGAGCGGCTCGTGCCGATCCGCGAGATCCCGCCCGGAGATGCGCCGCATTTGATGGCCGAGCGCAGGAAATGGCCGGCGAGCGCGGTCGGGCCGCTCCTCGAATGCGTCGACGTGACGAAGAGCTACGCGCTGCGGAAGAGCGGCTTGTTCGGCAGCGGGCAGACCGGTGCGCGGGTGGTTGCCGTCGACGGCATCAGCCTGAAGATCGAGCGGGGCGAGTGTCTCGGCCTCGTCGGCGAGAGCGGGTGCGGCAAGACCACCCTCAGCAAAGTGCTTGTTGCGGGCGGTGATGCCGGATTTCGGGATCGATCATCTTCAACGACCACGGGCAGGTTGATCGACCTCCTGTCGCTCGACGGCGAGGACTTTGAAGCAGCTTTCGGCGTCAGGTGCAGTTCATATTTCAGGATCCGTTCGGATCTTTGAACCCGCGGATGACGGTCTATGACATCATCGAAGAGCCCCTGGTGATCCACGGCATCGGCGATGCACGCTCTCGCCGTGAAATGGTGCACGAGCTCGTTACATTGGTCGGTCTCGACCTGCGCCACGTCAAACGGTACCCGCACAGCTTCTCCGGAGGTCAGCGTCAGCGCATCGGCATCGCGCGCGCGCTCGCCTTGCGGCCGGGGCTCGTCATCTGTGACGAGCCGACTTCCGCGCTCGACGTTTCCATTCAGGCGCAGATCCTCAACCTATTAATGGATTTGAAGCGAGAAGCTGGGGCTCACCTATCTGTTCATTTCCCACAACCTCGCGGTGGTCGATTATATTGCCGATCGAATTGCGGTGATGTGCGCCGGGCGCATCGTCGAAATCGCCGATCGCGCGACGCTTGTTTCGCAATCCGGTTCATCCCTACACGCAGGCTCTGCTGGCTGCCGTGCCGACGCCGGATCCGGCGCATCGCCTCGATTTCAATCGGCTGATGGAGGACAAGGCGTCGGATCCCCGGCGTGGCCGGAGCCGTTCCGCCGCGATCCGCGAGAGCCCGCCCCACCTGATCGAGATCGCTCCCGGCCATTGCGTCGAAGCGAGGGCCTCGCCCGATTTCAATGCCAGCCAGGGCGACGGTCGCGGCCAGGGCATGAATTCGAGCTCGTCGACCAGTGAAGCGATACTCGGTCCAGATCGGCGAGAGGTGATTAGACCGGACTTGCCCTCGCGCGGGGCTTGGCGATCGCCAAGGCGAGCATGTGCGCGGACTCCGCGAAACGCCGTTTTTCGAGAAGGAGGTGACGAGCGGCAAGCTCCCGAAGATTGAAGACCGGGTGCCGGAAGAGCCGGCGGTGGCTGAGCTGGAAGCGATCGGAACCCCCGGCGGCGAGCTGCGAATGCTGATGGGCAGCCCCAAGGATACCCGCATGATGGTGGTCTATGGCTATGCGAGGCTGGTCGGATACACGCCATCGCTGGAGTTCGTGCCGGACATACTCAAATCGATCGATGTCCAGGACAATCGCGTCTTTACCTTGCGCTTGCGCAAGGGTCACAAATGGTCGGATGGGCAGCCATTTACCTCGGAAGATTTCCGGTACTGGTTCGAGGATGTGGCACAAAACAACCGTCTGTCGCCCTCGGGGATGCCCGTATCGATGCTGGCGCAAGGTGAGGGGCCGCGCTTCGAGGTGCTGGACGAGACGACAATGCGCTACAGCTGGGCCCGTCCCAACCCGCTCTTGTTGCCGGACTCGGCGGGGCCAAGCCCGCTCTACATTTACCGTCCTCTCGCATTACTCTCAAGAAATTTCACCAGAAATATGCCGAAAAGGCGGCGCTCGAGAGCCTCGTAAAGCAGGCAAATCAACGAAACTGGGCGGCACTTCACAACAAACTGGATACGATGTATCGCGACGACAATCCGGATCTGCCGTCTTTGGAACCGTGGATTTTGAAGACAAGGCCGCCGGCCGATCGGTTCATGTTCGAGAGAAATCCTTACTATTACCGGATTGATGAGAGCCGGACAGCAGCTTCCCTATATAGATCGGGTAATTCTGTCGATCGCCGACAGCAAAATCATACCCGCGAAAACCGGAGCCGGAGAGAGTGACCTGCAGGCGTCGCTATCTGCGTTTCGACAACTACACCTTTCTAAAGGCGAGCGAGCAGCGCAACGATTACACAGGTCAGGCTGTGGCGCACCGGGTCCCGGCAGCCAACTCGCGCTCTATCCGAACCTCAACGTCGCCGACGAGGTCTGGCGTGGACTGGTGCGTGACGTGCGTTTTCGCCGTGCGCTGTCTCTGGCGATCGACCGCCACGAAATCAACCAGGCGATCTTATTTCGGGCTGGCAATCGAGGGGCAGAATACCCTACTGCCGCAGAGTCCGCTCTACGACGCCGAACTATCGCTCTGCTTGGGGGCAATTCGATCCGGCAGAGGCCAATCGGCTCCTCGATTTGGTCGGGCTGGACAGGCGCGGCGGGGACAACATCCGCCTCCTTCCCGACGGTCGGCCGATTGAAATCATCGTCGAAAATTCGGGGGAATCGACCGAGCAATCGGACGTGCTCGAATTGATCCGTGATTCATGGCGGCGCATCGGGATCAAGCTCTTCGCCAAACCGTCGCAGCTGACATTGTTTCGAAGGCGCGTCTTTTCGGGCGAGACGCTGATGTCAATCGACAAGGGGATAGAGAACGGCTTGGCCTCTGCCGCGATGTCGCCATGGGAATTCGCGCCGACCAGCCAGCAGCAGCTCGAGTGGCCGAAATGGGGCCAGTATTACGAAACGAAGGGCACCGCGGGCGAACTCCCGAAGTCTACCATCCGCAATTCGTCTCAAGGAACTCTATGAGGAGTGGCTAGCCTCTGCCTCCCACGACGACCACACACGCATCTGGGAGGAAATGCTTCGGATCTGGGCCGACGAGGTTTTCTCGATCGGTACCGTTGCCGGGGTACTCCAGCCTATCGTGGTAAACGCCAAATTGCGCAATGTCCCCGAGCAGGGGATCTACAACTGGGATCCCGGCGCCTACTTTGGCATCTACAAGCCGGACGGGTTCTGGTTCGACACTTCGGGGACGCCGGCCAAGTCCGCATCGGCAGCCTCGCACGGCACGATAGGGGCGCCCCCGAAATGCTCACCTACCTCGTGCACCGCATTCTGATCATGATCCCGACGCTGATCGCCATCAGCATCGTGATTTTCACCATCATCAACCTGCCGCCCGGCGATTATTTCACGACCTACATCGCCGAGCTGCAAAGCTCCGGCGAGGCGGCGGATCTGGCCAAGATCAATTTCCTCAAGGCGCAATACGGGTTCGACAAGCCGATTTGGGAGCGGTATGTGTTCTGGGCCGGCGGATTGCTCCACGGTGATATGGGCTATCTCCTTCGCCTATAATCTGCCGGTCAATCAGGTGGTGGGCGACCGGCTGCTGTTGACTTTCATCGTGTCGTTCACGACCATTCTGTTCACCTATATCGTCGCCTTCCCGATCGGGGTCTATTCGGCGACCCATCAGTACAATTGGACAGACCATTTTTTGACATTGCTGGGTTTCCTCGGCCTCGCGACGCCAAGCTTTTTGCTGGCGCTGGTTTTGTTGTATCTGGCCAATGTGTATTTCGGGATTTCAATCGGCGGGCTGATGGATCCGCAATACGTCAATCAGCCATGGAGCCTCGCCAAGGCTCTTTCCGTAGCTGCGCATCTGTGGATCCCGGTCGTCGTCATCGGCACGGCCGGGACCGCGAGCATGATCCGGCGCCTGCGCGCCAATCTGCTCGACGAGCTGCAAAAGCAATATGTTGTCACCGCTCGGGCCAAGGGACTTCACCCGTTCAAATTGCTATTCAAATACCCCTTACGCATGTCTCTCAATCCATTCATTTCCGATATCGGATCGCTTTTGCCCCACGTCATCTCGGGGGCGGCGATCGTCTCGGTCGTCATGTCCTTGCCGACCACGGGCCCGATGCTGCTGGAGGCGTTGCGCAGCCAGGACATGTACCTCGCGGGGTCTTTTCTGATGTTCATGGCATTCTTGACCGTCATCGGGGTATTCATCTCGGATCTTGCGCTAGCGGTCCTCGACCCGCGCATCCGCCTGCAGGCGGGCCGGCAGCAATGACCGATTTGGTCTTCGCCGGCGACCCTCCGCGCGACCGGGGCGGAGCCCCGACCGCGAAAGTGCCGGAGCCCTTGCCGCATTTTGTGTCGGACGCGCCGTTCGACCCGTATATCGTCGAGAGGATGACGCCGGCGCAGGAGCGCTTCTATATGGCGTCGGAATGGCGGATGGTGTGGTGGAAGCTGCGCCGCCACCGCATCGCCGTCCTGTCGGGGGCGATCCTCCTCGTCATGTATGTGTCCATCGTGTTCTGCGAATGTCTCGCGCCCTACGGCCTCGACACCCGCAATACCGATTTCATTTACGCCCCGCCGCAGCGTGTGCGCATCTTCGACAACGGACAGCTTGTCGCTCCGTTTGTCTACGGGTTCGACTACCGTCTCGATATGACCAATCTCGAGCGGGTCTACACCCCGAATTTAGATAAGCGGCAGCCGATCCGCTTCTTCTGTCATGGCGGAGAGTACCGCTTCTGGGGCTTGTTTGCTGCTGATCTGCACCTGGTCTGCCCGGCCGATGGCGGTCAGCTGTTCCTCGCCGGCACCGATCGGCTCGGGCGCGATCTGCTGTCGCGCATGATCTACGGGGCGCGCATCTCCTTGACCGTGGGGCTTCTCGGGGTCGCCGTCAGCTTCACGCTCGGCATCCTGATCGGCGGTATCGCGGGCTACTACGGGGGGTGGACGGACATCTTGATCCAGCGCGGCATCGAGGTCATCCAATCGTTCCCCCACTTGCCGCTGTGGATGGCGCTGTCAGCGATTCTGCCGGTCAGCTGGAGCCCGATCCTCGTCTATCTCGGCATCACCTTGATCCTCGGGATGATAGAATGGACGCATCTGGCGCGGGCCGTGCGCTCCAAGCTTCTGGCGTTGCGCGAGGAGGATTTCTGCACCGCGGCGGTATTGATGGGCGCGCGGCCGGCGAGGATCATCGGGCGACATCTGCTGCCGAGCTTTATGAGCCACCTGATCGCCTCGGCGACCCTGATGATCCCGGGCATGATCCTGGGCGAGACCGCGCTCTCCTTTCTCGGCCTCGGGCTGCGCCCGCCAATGACGAGCTGGGGGGTGCTGCTCAACGAGGCGCAAAATATCAATGTCGTCGCGCTCTATCCATGGGTGATGCTGCCGGTCGCATGCGTCATCGTCACAGTGCTCGCCTTCAACTTCTTCGGAGACGGGTTGCGCGACGCCGCCGATCCGTACCATTGAGGCGGCTGGTGTCGGCGCCGAAGCGAAAGCGGCACGCTGCTGGGGGGATCGCGCTAGCCTTCTTGCTTGTCGCGGGCGACCCGGGCAATCGCCGAAGAGGGGCCGAAGGCCAGCGCTCCGCTCCCGCCGCCGCTGCCTGCCGCTCCGCCGGAAGCCCGTCCACCGGATGTCGAGCAGACCGAGGCGAAGCCCGCTTCACCAAGGATAGAGTTCGACCGGGCAAAGCCAAGACTGTCGCAGGACCCACCTTTATCGCCGCATCAAGCCGCCCCTGCGGGAAGCGGAGAAGAGGGGCGCCATGCCGCCGGCCGTGCCCGGAGCCGATCAGCCCGCCAGCAGAACCGGAGCGCCGCCGCGTCCGGTGGACAGCGCAACAGCAGACTCCCCGCGGAGCGCCAGGCGGGCCGGCTCTTCCCGCCGGTCGATCGGTACTCTGGTTCGCCCGTCGAGAGCGCCGCGATCGCCCCGCCCGAGCCGCCGCCTGCGCCTCCTCCTTATTATCCCGCGTATCCCGGACCGGCGCCCGGAAGCAGCTACCGCTATTATTACCCATATCCTTGGCCGCCGCCGGGCGCGGGCCCGTTCCGGAAAGGCTTCTAGGTTTCAGCGGGACGACGGAGGTAGGGAGAACATGATCAAGCGGTTTCACGCGCTTTATGTCGGCCAGATCGAGCTCGACAATATCGGCCTCGGCGGCACCCCGGCGAACGATCGCCGCTATTCGAACGACCGGCTCGCCGAGGTGTTCTGGAGCGCCCGCGATGTCGCCCGGCTGATGGACGAGCTCGGCTTTTACGCGTTCTGGACCGCCGAGCACCATTTTCAGCGCGAGGGCTACGAATGCCTGCCCAATCTGATCCAGCTCGGCCTCTGGCTCGCCACCCAGACACGGCAGCTGAAATTCGGCTGCGGGTTCAACATCCTGCCGATGTGGCATCCGATCCGGCTGGCGGAAGATTATGCGATGGCCGACATCGTCACCGACGGCCGCGTGATCATGGGGGTCGGCCGCGGCTACCATACGCGCGAGGTGGAGAGCTTTGGCGCCCCGCTGCTCGACGCGGAAGCCAATCGCGAGCTGTTCGAAGAACAGCTGCAACTCCTCCTCAAATGCTTCAACGAAGAATCTTTCCACCATAAGGGCAAGTATTACGAGTGCCCGCCGCCGGTCCCGTATCGTGGCTACCAGCTCGAGGAAATCACGGTCGTGCCCCGGCCGAAGCATCTGCCGGTCGAGATCTGGATGCCGATCGCGAGCGGCAGGACGATCGACATGATGGCGCAATACGGCCTCAAGGCGATGGTGACCCTAAACGGCGAAAAGATTCTCGACGATGTGGTCCGCGCCTTCCATGCCGCCTGCGAGCGGCACGGCCGCGCCGTCCAGCTCGGCCAAGACATGGTCTGGGGGGCGGGCGTCTATCTCGCCGACAGCGAGGAGGAGGCGATCCGCCGGGTCGAGCCCTCGCATGACGAGCGCTACAAATGGTTCGCCCCGTTCGGGTTTGTGCGCTATGCCGACGAGCAAGGGCGGACTTGGGGCACTCCGGGAGCCCCGGCGCGCGTGCCGTCGCTGCGCGACGGGGTGCAGCAGAAAGCCTGGTTCTGCGGTCCGCCGGGTCAAGTGATAGACGGCATCAAATCGATCGAGGCGAAATATCCCGGGATGGAGGACTTCATGATCCACTGGGCCGAGGGGTTGCCGCCCGATGAGTTCAAGGAGCAGTTGCGGTGGTTCGCAGAGGATGTGATGCCCGCTTTCACGTGACCGAGGGCAATTGTGACGCTGTATTCGACGCGACCTTCACGTCTGCGATCTTTATCGCTGCAGCGCGCCGGACGCAGGGGGCGCTCCTCGGCTTTGAAACCGACGAAGGCGTCGTCGACTTACTATACGCTGTTCGACGCACAGTACGAGCATGGTTGATTCCGATGCGCCCGAGCGAATGGGCGAAAGGAAGCGAAATTGGATCTCGTACTTAGCTATCTGGCGGTTTTCCTCGGTGCCGGGATTGGCGGAATCCTCCGCCATTCCGCAAATCGTGCCGAAACGTACTTAGGTCTGTCGTTTCCGTGGAGCACCCTTTGCGTCAATGTCTCGGGCTGTCTTGCCATGGGGTTGATCGCAGGATGGTTTGCCTTTCGCGGCCAGCCGGGGCAGATGCTGCGCCTGTTCCTCATAACCGGCATCCTCGGCGGGTACACGACCTTTTCGGCGTTCTCTCTTGACGCAGCTCTTCTATGGGAACGAGGCCAGATCTGGGGCAGTGCTCTTTACATCGCCTGCTCAGTAGTGCTCTCGTTATTAAGCGTATTCGGAGGGTTCGCCATCATTCGACACCTACCTAGCTGATCTGAGCATGAACTCAACTGGCTCGGCGCACAACTTGTGTGCCTGACTGCAAATCTTGCGGCAGCAAGACCTCGACGGGTGACGGCGTCGCGAAATCAGCCGGTTTGCGAACCAGCGACATTGATTCAACCTCGCTCTACATCACCACCGGCCGTCTTTCGATCCAGGACGAGACGCTTCCACGCTCGCTAGCCAAAATCTGGTAAAAAGAGCGCTGGGCGCCGAAAGGCGATATCCGAAGAGGGGGAGCGGTTGGCTATTCGATACGAGAAGCGCGACGGGGTCGCCTACATCACGCTGAACAATCCCGCCAAGGCGAACATCCTCGACAAGGCGACCTCGGACGAAATTTCGCAGGCCTGGATCGATCTGTGGGAGGACCGCGAGATCCGCTGCGCGATCCTGACCGGCGCCGGCGACCGGCATTTCTGCGGCGGGCACAATCTGGCGCCGCGCCCCAACATCACCGAGGAGGAGCGCGAGTACCTGCGGACCCAGCGAATTTTCTGGCCGCTCGCCGGCACCGTGCACGGCCAGAAGACCGGGGTCGACGGGCGCATGGGGGACCATTACCCGCGGGTATGGAAGCCGGTGATCGCGGCGGTCAACGGCTGGGCGGCCGGCGCCGGCCTCTATATCCTGCTGTCGTCGACCGACATCCGGATCGCGAGCCGGGAGCATGCGCGCTTCAAGTTTGCGCTGCTGACCCAGGGCTGGCTCGGTCACGGGCCCGGTGCCAGCCTGCTCGCCCGCCAGCTCCGCTACATCGACGCGATGAAGATCCTGCTGACCGACGAACCATTCGATGCCGAGGAGGCGTTGCGCATCGGTCTCGTCAATGAGGTCGTGCCTCACGCGCAGCTGATGGAGCGGGCTGAGAAGATCGCCCGCCACATCGTGACCTTGCCGCCGGTCGCGGTCCGCATGATGAAGGAGTTCGTCGTGCGTTTTGGCGACCTGCCGACCGACCAGGCCTGGCACATCCAGAATCTGATCAATTCCCTGTTGATCCAGACCACGACCGACGGCGAGGAGGGGCGCCAGGCCTTCAACGAAAAACGCCCGCCCAACTTCACCGGCGCGTTGCGCCGCCGCGGCCCGGCCTGGGAGGAACCCTCCGAGGAAGACGCCCGGCGCCTCGACGAGGCCTATCGCAGCGGCGAGTTCTGAGCATCGGGAGCCATTCCTAATGGTGGCGAGTGTCGGACCGGTGACGATCGCCGCCGGGGACGCTAGATTCGGAGCCGGAGGTTCGACATGAGCGAACTCGCGGTCAAACGAATGACCCTGGCGGAGTTCCTCCGCTGGGAGGACGGCACCGACACCCGCTATGAGCTGGTGGCGGGATCGCCGGTGGCGATGGCGCCGCCGGCGGTAGCGCACGGGATTTTGGCGCTGCGGCTGGGAGGCCGCATCGACGCGGCACTTCGCTCTCGGCCTCCGTGTGTCGGCCAGAGTGAGGCCGGGATCGCCCGGCCGGACCGGAACGACACCTGCTATATCGCCGATCTCGCGGTGACCTGTACGCCGCCTGAGCGCGGCCAGCAGCTACTTCAGGATCCGGTGCTGATCGTCGAAATCCTGTCGCCGGAAACCGCGATGTACGATCGCCAGACCAAGGTCGCGGATTACCGTCGCATCCCGAGTGTCGAGGAAATCCTGCTGATCGACTCGGCGAGCGTCTTTGCCGAGGTGCTGCGGCGCGAAGGTGACCGCTGGATCACCGAGATCGTCCGTGGTCCGCAGTCGATGCTATCGCTCGCCTCGATTGGGCTGACAGTGACGATGTCCGATCTCTACGCGGGCCTCGACCTGCCAGACCCGGCCGCAGTGATGCCTTGAGTTTCGCTTGGAGCAGATCTTTTCAAGGAGAGGCACAATGACAATCGCGGCAATGGGTGCGGAGATCGGTAAATCGGCGCGCTCATCATCGTCGACATGCAGAACGACTTCGTCCATCCGGAGGGCGGGTTTGCACGCCTCGCTCTGGAACACCCCGAAGCTGTGATCGACATGCCGTTTCTTATGGGGACGATCCCGCACGTGAAGCGGCTCGCCGATGCGTTCCGCGAGGCGGGGCGGCCGGTACTCTTTCTAGCCAAATGCCCCCGCTTGGCGCAGTGCGGCGATCTCCGCGGCCGTAGAGCCGAGCACTTCTCCTAGAACCGTTTCGGTGTCCGTGCCGAGTTCAGGCGCGGCGCCGGAGCTCCGGCCAAAGCTCGCGCGCCATGGTAGGCCTGGAAGCACGCCGCCTCGGTGAGCGTCCCAGAAATTGCGCGCGCTCAGATGATCGCTGTTGATGAGGTCCAGTGAACTGGCGAGCGCAGCCGCCGGCACCCTGGCGCGCACCAATTCTTTGGCAATGATGCCAGCAGCGCGCGGGCTCGCCCAGGCGCCAAGCGCAGCGTCAATAGCCGCCTGGTGCGCCACACGCTCGCCAAATCCGTATCCTGCCATCGAAGACAGGCCTGGGACGATGGCGCACAGGTTCCGCCACTCCTTGTCACTGCGCGCAACAATCCCCACCCAGTCATCGTCACCGGCGCAGCGGTAAACGCCGTGCGGGACATAGCGGTCGGAATAATTTCCGTGCGGTTTCGGCGGGGCGCCGAGTTGTGTCGCGAGGAGCGGTTCGGCCATGGTCCACAACATCGCCTCGATCATCGAGAAATCGATGCGGGCGGCCATCCCCGTCCGGCGCCGCTGCCAAACCGCGGCGGCAACACCGAAGGCGAGCATCAGGCCGCACATCGGGTCGAGCCAGGCAAATCCGACCCGCGGCGGAATATCGGCGTGGCGATTGAGGCCGGCGAACCCGGCGTAGCATTGCAATAACGTGCCATAGGCCACCGCATGCGCCTCCGGGCCGGTCCGCCCGAGGCCCGAGGCGGAGACGTAGATCAGGTCCGGATTGGCCGCCTTCAGCGCGTCCGCGCCGAGGCCGAGCCGGTCCATGACCCCGGTCGCGAAGTTCTCGATCAGCACGTCCGATCGGCCGGCGAGCGCACGCGCAACCTCGGCCCCTCGATGGTTCTTGAGGTCGAGCACGACCGACTTTTTTGCCTGGCCGAGGACCGTGTGCAATTCGGATGCGCGGCCCGGGTCGCCGCGGCCCGGCGCCTCGACCTTGATGACTTCGGCTCCCATAGAAGCGAGATGGCGTGTAACGGTCGGTCCGGCGATGACCCAGCTGAAGTCGAGCACGCGGATGCCGGAGAGCGGCATGGGTCGCGCAGCGTGCTGGGGAACCCGGCCGCCGGGCGCCAGCCGCAGCCCGAAAGGTGGGCCGGGCGCCTTGACGGCCCGCCCGCCGACATCGATCGACCGCCAGAACCCGCGGTGCTCGAGCTGCGGCGAGGCGAGCTGCTCCGCCGGCTCGCGCAGCGGGAAGCTCGGCACATGCGCGGCCTGGGCGGCCTCGGCGATCCATTCTTTGTCGTGCTGCCGGCTCCACGCCGACATCAGCGCATGCAGCGCGTCCCAGTTCGCGACGCGGTCCGGCTTGGTCGCAAAACGCGGGTCGTTCCCCCATTCGGGCGCGCCCATCACCCTTAGCCATGACGCCCACTGGCGGTCTTCGCGCGGCGATATCGCGGTGAACCCGTCGCGCGCCGGCAGGATCGTGACGGTCGCGCCATTGCCGTCGCTGACGCGCTTGCGCGGCCGGCTTTGCCCGGTGAGCCCGGCGCGCGCCAGCTCAGTGATCGCCAATGTCGCCAGCGCCTCCTCGATCGATACGTCGATGACGGCGCCGGGCTCGGCGGCGAGCGCGGCGTGCATGCCGGCGCAGGCCGCGGCGAGCCCGCCGATAAACGCGGATTGCTCGCCGACCGGGCGGATCGGCGCCTCGGCGAGGTCGTCGACCTGCCCCGTCAGCAGCCGGGCAATGCCGCTCGCAAAAGACAATGTCAGGTCGGTCGCGGGGTCATCGGCCTTGGGGCCGGTTTGGCCGAAGGGAGAAATATAGACTAGCGGGGCTCGCGGGTTGTGGGCGCGAAGCGCCGCGGCATCGTGCCCTCTGGCACCCAATTCGGCAGGCGCTCCTTCACCGACGATCAGGTCCGCCGCCGCCAGCGCCCGGTTGGGATCGGTCGCGACGGGCTTCCCGGAATTTAGGTACTGAACGAGAGCTCCCGAGCCATTCGGCCCGATGCAAGCGACCTCGGCTCCGACATCGGCAAAAAGCCGCCCACAAACGGCAGCCGCCAACCCGTCGCCGATTTGCACCACCCGCAACCCCGCCAGCAATGACATGTCACAATCTTCCCTTTCCGCCTGTACCCCCTCTCCGCCCTTGGGCCGCCCTTGGGGGCGGAGAGGGCCGGGGTGAGGTGGGGGATTCCGGAGAGCTTGCCGGCACCCGCCTCACCCTCCCCATCGCTGGACGCGACGGGTCCCCCTCCCTCTCCCCCCAAACGGGCGGAGAGGGCCACTTACAGAGATTGACCCCGGGAGGGGGCGCAGGCCCTTATGGCGGCTTCGAATTTGGCCTTCGCGCCGGGGCCGCGCGCGAAGGGGCTGAGGATCGGGACGTCGATGCCCGAGCGGCGGTAGGCCTCGATGCGCCCGCGGCATTGCTCCGGGGTGCCGGCGATGCTGGTGGCGTCGATCATCTCGTCGCTGACCGCGCGCTCGGCGCCGGCGCGGTCGCCGCGCGACCATGCTTCGGCAATCGCGAGCGGCCTCCTCCGGGAAGCCGCTTTCGGCCATCAGGCGATTGTAGCGGGGAAAGAACCCGGCATAGAAGGCGAGCCCCGGCCGCAACGCGTCGAGCGCCTCCCGCCGGGTCTCCCGGACGGCGGTCGGCAGCAGGGTCGTGACGGTGATCTCCTTCGGGTCGCGGCCGGCGCGGCGAGCGCCTTCCGCCAGCTGTTCTCTGACGAGAGGCGCGGTCGCCAGGGTGCTGCGGGTCAGGATGATCCCGTCGGCGATCTCGCCGCACAGCTGCGGTCATCTTCGGGAAAGACGGCGGAGGCGTAGATCGGGATTGCCGGGCGCAGCGGCGTGAACCACAGATCGAAGCCCTCGATGCGAACGGTCTCGCCCTCGTACCGGACCCGGCCGTCGCGCAGCAGGGCGCGGATGATCTCGATCGTCTCGCGGGTTCGGGTCAGCGGCTTGCTGTAGGGCACCCCATGCTCGCCCTCGACCTGGACCTTGTGGCTCGACCCGACGCCGAGGATGAAGCGGCCGCCGGATAACTCGTCCACGGTGGCCGCCGCCATCGCGATCGTCGGCGCGGTGCGGACGAAGACGCTGGTGATGCTGGTTCCGAGCAGGATCCGCGAGGTCTGGACGGCGCAGGCCGCGAGCACCGCGAACTGGTCGCCGCCATGGCCCTCGGCGACCCACGCCGACTTGTAGCCGAGCTCTTCGGCGAGCTTGACGCATTCGACGATCTCCGACGGGCTCGGCCCGCCGGAGAAGGCAATTCCAATTCGATTCATGCTGGTCCTTGCCGCCGCCCTCATCGGCCTTCACAATTTGCCCGATGATAGAACGAACCGACGGTATCGGGCACCCATGACGGGATCTCGCCAACTGCATCTCGGCGCCTTTATGCGCCCGGTCGGCATCCACACCGCCTGGTGGCGCTATCCCGGGCGCCTAGCCCGACGCCAATTTCAACCTCAAGCACCTGATCCGTTTCGCGCAGAAGCTGGAGCACGGCCGGTTCGACGCCTGGTTCATGGCCGACCATCTGGCGGTGCTGAACATGCCGATGGCGGCGTTGAAGCGCAGCGCCACGGTCACCTCGTTCGACCCGCTGACCCTGTTGCCGGTGTTGGCGATGAAGACCGAGCATCTCGGACTGATCGCCACCGCCTCGACGACCTTCGAGCCGGCCTACACGATCGCCCGCCGCTTCGCCTCGCTCGACCATATCAGCGGCGGGCGCGCCGGCTGGAACCTGGTCACCACCTCGAACCCCGACGCGGCGCTCAATTTCGGGCTGACCGAGCATATGGAGCATGGCGAGCGCTACCGCCGCGCCCGCGAGTTCTTCGACGTCGTGACCGGGCTGTGGGACAGCTGGGCCGACGACGCCTTTATCCGCGATGTCGAGAACGGCATCTATTTCGACCCCGAGCGGCTGCATGTGCTCGACCACAAGGGCGAGTTCCTGTCGGTGCGCGGCCCGCTTGAACATCGCCCGCCCGATCCAGGGCTGGCCGGTCATCGTCCAGGCCGGCGCCTCGGACGCCGGCCGCCAGCTCGCCGCCGAGACCGCCGAGATGATCTTCGCCAGCGGCGGCAAGCTCGCCGACGCGCAGCGCTACTACGCCGATGTCAGGGAGCGGGCGACAAAGGCCGGGCGCGACCCGGACCACATCAAGATCCTGCCCGGCTGCCTCGTCGTCGTCGGCGACACCGCGGAGGAGGCGCGCAACAAGCGGGCCCTGCTCGACAGCCTCGTGCACCCCGACAGCGGCATCGCCTCATTGTCGATCGCCCTGGGCTGCGACGCCTCGGTGTTCGACCTCGACGGCCCGCTGCCCGAGATCCCGGAGAGCAACGCCAGCAAGAGCGGCCGCGAGCGGGTCATCGAGCGCGCCCGGCGCGACAATCTGACGGTCCGCCAATTGGCGCAGATCGCCGGCAGCTATGGCGGCCTCGCCCTGGTCGGCACGCCCGAGACGATCGCCGACCAGATGGAGGAGTGGCTCTACAGCGACGCCTGCGACGGCTTCAACATCATGTTCCCGTGGGTCCCGGGCGGCCTCGACGATTTCGTCGACCGGGTCGTCCCCGAACTGCAGCGCCGCAACCTCTTCCGCCGCGAATACGAGGGCCAGACCCTGCGCGAGAATTTAGGATTGCCCCGCCCCGCGAACCGGTTTTTCGCAGAAGCGGGGCTTCTAGGAGCGATTTTCGATCCAGTAGACCGTCGTCCCCGCGAAAGCGGGGACCCAGGGTAAGCGACGAGCGGTTTGTACTGGACCCCCGCTTTCGCGGGGGTGACGAATGCGATCCTGATCGGATCACGCACTGATCCGGAGCAGCGCTGGCGGCGTTAAACACATAAATGCCTGCCGTCGCCTGTGTTCCTAGAAGAAGACAAAGGACCGGACCACGACGTTCTTGCGGCATCGCGCATTGGCGGGTGCGGTCGGGTCGGTACAGGCCGTGTGGAAACGACCAGCGCGAGACGGAGCCGTCGGTCACCGAGTCATAGCATTTGAGCATCGAGACCTCGGTCGGCTTCTGCTGGGGGAACCAGTACCACTCGTGGTTCGGACGGTAGGTGAAGCGGGTGGTCTCGCCGACGCGGTCGTCGTAGATCCGGTAGTTGTTGATGTAGGGCTGGTCGGCGAAGGAGGGCCAGGCGCAGAGCACAAAGGGAAACTGCTCGACTGTCTCTATCGGCTTGGCGAGGTTGATCGACATGAACCGGCGCGACATCTTCGCGTCGGCCTCTTCCTCGGTGTAGTGCTGCTGGCGCCCGAAATTACGCAAGTTCTTCGTCAGCAGCTCGCGGCAGCGCACGCGCCCGCTGTTGTCGTTCAGATCGTTGTGCACCAGGTTGGCGTAATTGGCGTTCACGCCGGGGTTCTTGCCGTCCTGATCCTCCGTGCGGTCGCCCTGGTAGTCCTTGTCGAAGACATCGTGGTTGTAGACCAATGCGTCGGTCGCGTCCGGGAAGAACTCGAGCAGCAGCTTCTCGATCTCCGGGTAGTACACCCGCTCCACTTCAGCCGCATCGTAGATGTTTGTGCATTTGGACTCGAGATGCGCCAGCGACACGCCGAGCTTGTCCATGCATTCGGGGCTGTTCGGCGAGAGGCCCGGGTAGTACTCGCCGATCCGCCGCGCATCGCGCAGCACCTGCGGGAAATAAAGGTCCCGCCGCCGGTTGCCCCGCTCGTTCGTGCGCAGGATCATGGCTGTCTCGGCGCGCGCCGGGTCCCGCCAGATCGCGTTGGACGGCACGACGGAGTAGCTCGGCCGCTCGTAGACCGTATAGGGCAGCGGCAATGCCACGCCGCCCGGCGGAGCCTTGATGCTGTTCGACTGGCGGATGTAGTTGAGGCATTCGTCGTAGTCGCGGAACCCGATGCCCCATTTGGTCTTGATCGGGCCCGGCGGCGCCTTGTCGATCATGTCGGTAACGCGCTGGCTCTCGCCCGAGGCGATCTCCGCGAGCGCGTCCTCGAGCGCCACGGCGGTTCCCGCATCGCCGTCGCGGGCGAACGCCATGTAGGACAGGCCGCCATGCGCTGCGATCGGCTCCGGCTGTCCTGCCGTGCGCTCGAGCGGCGGCACATAGGCGACCGTACCGTCGTGTGGGTCCGCGACCTTGTTGTCGGCGACATCGAGCGGGCTCATGGCACACCTCCGATTGTTTCTGCCTCACCGTGGCACACAGAGCCTGCGTTTTCCAGACCATGATTTTCCGGTCATGCGAACCTGCGCTGCGCCTGCCGCGCAAACGCCGCGCTCTTTCCGAATGTCCGTGTTCGGGCATGAAGAGCGGTTCCCGCCGACAAGGCTGAGTGCCGGCTGTGGGTTCAGAAAGGAGACGATCGCCGGAATGCGCCGCAACGGGCGAGATGCGCCGAGAGCGGGCCGTTCGGGCAATCGAGATCAGAGCGCCGGATTCGGCCCACACCGGACCTTTGACCAGGCCAAGCAGATCATCAGAGACGTGCCAAATCCGGCGGTGAGCGACTGCTCGGCACCAATTTCCGGAAAACTTGGTGCGGACCATCGTGCGCCCCCTTGTTGCAGCAACAGTTTCCCGGACGGCTAGCGCATAGTGCTCAAACGCCGCATCTTACAGGCAAGTCGCTTAGCTTGTCCGAGAGCTGCTCTTAAATCGAGAATGTGCCGCATTTCTCGTACCCTATAATTGGCAGCGCTGGTGCCGCCGCCAGGCTTGATTTGGATCCGAAAATGACCTTTGTCGTTCTCGCGAGTAGCTCGGCACCGGCGTTCCACGTATGCGCGTCGCTGACAGCGCGTCCTAAGTCTGTGGTCAGAGGAGAACACGATGAAACGACGCAACATTCTGAGTGTCTGTGCGACAATCGCTTTGGGACTTGCCTTGTTTGGCATCACTGCCGGGAGTACGGCAAGAGCCGCTGAGATCAAGCTCCTATGCGCCGTGGCTTTGCATCCGGCAATTGACGCACTGATACCGGATTTTGAAAAATCCTCGGGACACAAAGTAACGGTCGCCTACGGAAATGCGGGCGCTATCGCGGACCGTTTTCAAAAGGGTGAGGCCGCCGATCTTGTGATAAACGCTGCGCCACTGATGGACCAACTTCGAGCGCAAGGCAAAGTCGTGGCTGGCGACCGCATCATCATCGCGAAGGTCGGTGTTAGTGCCTTTGTGCGCAAGGGTGCCGCGAAGCCCGACATCAGTTCGGCCGACGCCTTCAAACGCTCGATGTTGGCCGCAAGATCGATTACTTATCCTGATCCGGCCGGTGGGGGCGCCAGTGGCATCTACATGGCCAGCTTGCTCGAACGATTGGGCATCGCTGGGGAAATGAAACCCAAGACTAAGCTATCTCCGTCTGCGAAAGTGCTGTACGCAAGCGTTGCCAGCGGCGACGTTGAGATCGGATTCAATCAAATCAGCGAAGTCTTGGCTCAGCCGACCGTCGAATTCGCTGGCCCGCTGCCGCCAGAGATTCAGAACTACACCCAGTTCGCCCCTGGCATCGTTACCGGCAGCAGTCAGACTGAGGCCGCAAGAGCGCTGGTCACGTTCCTTTCCTCGCCTGCCGCCCAGACCGTTCTAAAAGCAAAGGGGTTCGAATAGAGCGCATCTTGCGTGCCACAAAGGAGCCGCTACGCTGGCTGCCGTTCCATAAATGGCGTAGCGCGAATGCGACCCGCAACAACAACGGCCCACGAGCCTGGTGAGTCTCTTGCAATGCATCAATTTGCCGTCTGGAGAGTCAGCAACGGGTCAGCAACCAACTCAACGGCGGGAACGCCGAAGGTCGGCTATCCACCCGTCTGAGCCGTTTGGCCCGCGCCCTTGGAGTGGCAGCTTCGGGGCATTTTGACCAGTTCCCACCGACAAGCCCGAGTGTCGGCTGTCGGCTCGGTCAAGGGACCTTCGCGAGGCGATCCGGCAACTGCCGAGACGCGCCGAGAACGGAACGAGCGGTCGTAGCACACCACGGAGGCGGCTGAAGTTTTCGAGGCGGCAGGCCGACGATCGTTTGCTCCGTTTGCAGTTCGCGGTCATCATCGCGCCGGGTAATCTGCAACCGTGTCGCGGGCCAAAATTATCTGCCGGTGTTCGGGCTGCTGCTTCCGGACCGGACGCGAATGGCCTGTATCTGGCGCAAGACCTCACATCGGGAAAGGGGAAGTGGACGATGAAAGCTGGTGTGGTTTATCCGCAGATCGAACTTGGCGGCGATACAGGGGCGGTCAAGGCGTTTGCCCAGGCGGCCGAAGAGCTGGGTTACGACCATATTGTGATCTACGATCATGTCCTCGGCGCCGTTCGCCTATCCGCCTGCGCGCCGATCCTAACGAATGACCGGCCGCGCTATTTCCTCCGACCTTCACTCGGCCTTTCTTTGCTGCCCAGGTCCGACTCATTCCGGTCGATCGCTTAGGCCGAAAGCCTCGATGCGACGTGGCTGGTCAAGACCCAGTATCGATGATAGGTTACATGTAACTGGTCTGGAGTGCTGCCATGGCCCCGACATCGAAGCCCAAGCCGTCCCGCGTCAAGGTTCGGGAACATCGCGAACGCCTGCGGTCGCAGGGCCTGCGCCCCATCCAGATTTGGGTGCCGGACGTGCGCGCGCCGTCCTTCCGGTCAGAGGCGCACCGCCAATCGCTGGCTGTGGCGACGAGCGCTCATGCCCGCGAGGATCAGGCGTTCATCGATGCGGTGTCTGATTGGCGGGATGAATGAGGCGTGGCGACATCTGGACAGTCGCCGGTGGCAGGGACTACGCGGGCAAACCCCGTCCGGTGGTCATCGTCCAGGATGACAGTTTCGACGCGACAGACTCGATCACGGTGTGCGCCTTCACCACCGATGAAACAGAAGCGCCTTTGTTCCGCCTGCCTGTCGAACCGAATGACCGCAACGGACTGTTGGCGACCAGCCGGCTGATGGTGGACAAAATCACCACCGTCCCGAAGTCCAAGGTGGGTGCGCAGATCGGACGCTTGGACAACGAAGATATCCTGCGGCTCAATCAGGCGATTCTTGTCTTCCTCGGGTTGGCCAGCTCGCCCGGGACGAGGCTGGAAGGATAGACCGTTGAGGGGACTGCACCGAGCCCAACTTTAGCCGGATTGCCCGAACGGGCCCAACCCCGTTCTTCATTTAGGCTGCTGCTTCCGGACCGGACGCGAATGGTCTGTATCTGGCGCAAGACCTCACATCGTGAAAGGGGAAGTGGACGATGAAAGCTGGTGTGGTTTATCCGCAGATCGAACTTGGCGGCGATACAGGGGCGGTCAAGGCGTTTGCCCAGGCGGCGGAAGACCTGGGTTACGACCATATCGTGATCTACGATCATGTCCTCGGCGCCGTTCATGCCGGCAGAGAACCGAAGTTGACCGGCCCTTATAAGGAAACCGATCCGTTCCACGAGCCGTTGGTCACCTACGCCTACCTCGCCGGCGTCACCAAGAACCTCGAATTGGTAACGGGCGTGATCATCCTGCCGCAGCGACAGACTGCGCTGTTCGCCAAACAGGCCGCGGATGTCGACCTGTTCTCGGACGGCCGGCTTCGCCTGGGCGTCGGGGTCGGCTGGAACTGGGTGGAATACGACGGTCTCGAAATGTCCGGACATTTTCGCCGCCGCGGCAAGCGGCAGGAGCAGCAGATCGCCTTGATCCGCAAGCTGTGGGAACAGCCGGTGGTCGAACATGAGGACTCCGACCACCGGATCGACAGAGCCGGGATATTGCCGCGCCCGAAACGGCAGATCCCGATCTGGCTGGGAGGTTTCAGCGAGGCCGCGTACGACCGGGCGGCCAGGATCGGGGACGGCTTCCTGTTTTCGGGCCGGACTCAAACCGAGGCGGTCCAGATCAAGGCGAGGATCGCGGCCAAGCTGCGCGAGCTCGGACAGGGATGCCGATGCATTCGGCTTCGAGTTCGATCCAGCAATACAGCCGCGGGGACAACCAATGGCCTGGCGATATTGCGGCGTGGCGCGAGGCTGGGGGGAGCCACATATCTGTCGTGACGATGGGCGCGAACCTCACCACGGTGGACGGCCACATCGAAGCCATCAAGCGTTGGCGTGACGTCTACAACTCGGTCCGTTAGGTGTGGGGCGCCGTATCTATCGCAATCGGACGCCGTCTCGCCCTTGAACCGTCTGATGCACATCTGGGGAGCACCGGCGGTCGCCGGCGTCCGCCGAGAGCGTGGCCGAGCCTTACCCGGAGCTGGGTGAGGGGGATTTCGTCGCGATCCAGTTTGTCTCTTTTGGCAGCTTACCGGGCAACCCCGACGACCTTGTGCCCATCGGGGTCACGAAGATAAGCGAGATAAGCGCCATTTGGGCGCTTGCCAGGCGGATCCTCGATCGACGTGCCGCCATTCGCAACGCCGGCTTTGTGCCACGCTTCGGCTTGCGCCGCATCCTTCATGACAAAGCCGATCGTGCCGCCATTGGCCTGGCTGGCCGGCTTGCCATCGATGGGCTTGCTGACCATGAAACGGCTGCCATTGTGCGAGTAGGCCACGCGGCCTCTCGCGTCCTCTGTACCAGGTTGAGCGCCCATTGCGGCAAAGAGGGCATCGTAGAATTTCTTTGACCGGGCAATATCGTTGCTGCCGATCATGATGTGGCTGAACATTTCGTTTTCTCCTTTATGAGCATTACGCGCCCCGCCCCCCCGCCCGCAAGCGGAAAGCGGCCTGCGGGCCGGACAGTATGACGGGCCAACGATCGGCATAGGAGCAAGAGAGATGCCCGCAGGATTCATGGACCGTCAGATCCTCAATTAAGCCATTCGTATCATTGCCTATACAGCCATATCCCCCGGGGGGTATAGCTGTGGTGGCCCCGTTCTCAGGCCTTCTCGATCAGCTCCATCTGCGCGCCGTCGGGCGCGGCAACCCAGCACACATGCCGACCGTTGTTGACCCGCTCTTCGAGGATCTGCGCGCCGTTCTTCTTAAAGTTCGCGAGGGCGCCGGCATAATCGTCGGTCTCGATCGCGATGTGTTCGATGCCGACATGCTGCTCATGGTTCTGGTCGGCGATGATGGTTGTCACGTTGAGCTGCACGCCGTGCAGGTCGAGCTGGCAGCCGCGGCCCGGAATTTCCCGCTTCACGGTCGCGCCGAAATTGTCGATGTAGAACTTTGCAACCTTCTGCGGGTCTTCTCTGGTCTTGATGTGGACGTGCCCGAGTTGCATGGCCATGCCCGTCTCCTCCGCTAGAGATTTGCGCGAGGCGCGCCGAGGCGGCGCGCGCCGCCGCAGCTTGGCAGCACGAGCAGAGGAACTCAACCGACACTTCGCCAGATGCCCGGCGTTTTTCGAGGATCAGGCGAACTTTTTCACCGGCCCGGAGGGCGGCTTCCCGGGGCTGCTTTTAATCGGGACGACGCGGGTGCACAGGTATCGCGAACTGTCATGTCCGGTGGTTAAACTGGTGCGATGATTACTCGTCGTACCGTCACGCGTCGCGCACTCCTGGCAGGCTCGGCCGCGGCCGTCGCGGCGGCGCGCATCGGACGGCGCGCGCGCGTTTGCCGGCAACCCGTTTACGCTCGGCGTCGCTTCCGGCAATCCGGGACCCGACAGCGTGATCCTGTGGACCCGGCTGGCGCCGGAGCCGCTGGCGCCCGACCCCGATCGCCCGGGCGGCATGCCGCCGGAGCCGGTGGCAATCCGCTGGGAAGTGGCGCTCGACGACCGCTTGTCGCAAATCGTCCGGAATGGCGAGGCTATCGCCGTGCCGGAATACGCCCATGCTGTGCATGTCGAATGCGCCGGGCTCGAACCGGGGCGCGATTATTGGTACCGCTTCATCGTCGGCGGTGAGGCGAGTCCGATCGGCCGCACCCGCACCGCGCCGGCGCGCGGCGCAGCGCTCGACCAACTGCGTTTCGGCTTCTGCTCCTGCGCCAATTACGAAATCGGCTATTTCGCTGCCTACCGGCATCTGGCCGAGGAACACCCCGACCTGGTCGTGTTTCTCGGCGATTACATCTACGAATATGTCAGCCAATCGCCACAGAAGGTGCGCGCTCACAGCGACGGCGTCGAAGCGAACGATTTGCGCACCTATCGCAACCGCTATGCGCAGTACCGCACCGACCCCGACCTGCAGAAACTGCATGCGGCGGCGCCGTGCCTGATGACCTGGAGCGACCACGAGGTGCAGAACGACTACGCCGACCGCTGGTCGCAGACCTTCGACGATCCGCAGGCGTTTCTGGCGCGGCGGGCGGCGGCGTATCGCGCCTACTGGGAGCATATGCCGCTGCCGCCGGCGGCGATGCCGCAGGGGCCGGACATGCGGCTCTATCGCCGCTGCGACTTCGGCGCATTGGCCAGCTTCTTTGTCGCTCGACGCGCGCCAGTACCGCTCGCGCCTCGCCTGCGACCAGCCGCCCAGGGGCGGCGGCAAGCAGATCACCGACGCTGCCTGCCCGGAACGGCTCGAGCCGCGGCGCTCCAATCTCGGCCTCGCCCAGGAGACATGGCTCTTCGAGCAGTTTCACGCCGCGCCTGCGAAATGGAACATCGTCGCCCAGGAACAGCTGATGGCCGAGTTCAAGGAGCGGCTCGACAATGGTGAGATCGCGCATTGGAGCGAAGACTGGAACGGGTTTCCGGCGGCGCGGACGCGGCTCCTGACGCAGATGCGCGACACCCGGCTCGCCAATCCGGTCGTTATCGGCGGCGATATCCACTCGTTCTGGGCAAACGACCTGAAAGTCGATTTCGACGATCCGCAAGCTCCGATCATCGCTTCGGAATTCGTCGGCAGCTCGATCACCTCTGCTGGGCCGCCTTACGATAGGTTCGCGGGCGTGGCTCGCCGACAACCCGCATGTCCATTTTTTCGACAGCCGCCGGCGCGGTTATGTCAGCGTCGATCTGCGGCCGCAGCGCATGGAGGTCGCCTTCCGCGCGATTTCGGACCCAGCCGACTCTAGCGCCGAGGTGACGACATTGCGGCGCTTCGTTGTCGCAGACGGCAAGCCGGGCCCGGTCACCGTCTAGGGGCTGCAGCCAATACGGGTGTTTCACTGCAGAAGCAGCAAACAAATCGTCATTGCAAGCGATAGCGAAGCAATCTCGGGCCGCCGGGGGGCTCGATCGGTCGAGATTGCTTCGTCGCGCAAGCGCTTCTCGCAATGACACCCCCGCCAACTTGCGGGATTGTTCGGGTTGCCGTTGCAGGCGAAGGCCGTCCACGTATCGGAAATCCGAGCTGCGGGCGCCTCCGAGCGTGTGCCCGTCGCCAATGCTTGCTTCGTTATGCGTTGAGCAAGGAAGCTAAGCCGCGCCAGTGGAGCGGCGGCGTCTGACCAGCATTACCAAGATCACCGCGCCGGCCGAGGCGGCGGTGTACATCGCGAAGGCGTCGAGATACCCAATCATCGCGGCCTGGCGGCCAATCTCCTTCGACAGCCGGGCAAGCCCGGCGAGCGTGTCAGTATCCCAGCCGCCCATGACCCAGGGCAAAGTCAGGCGCTTGTTGAATGGCGAGATCATCTCGGTCATTCGGCTGTAATTCCGTGCCGTGACCCGCACGACATCGGCGACGCAGAGCGAAATGAAAAAGCTCGAGCCGATGTTTCGCAGCAAGTGAAAGATAGCCATCGCCTCGGGCCAGAACCGGTTGTCGAGCGTCGCAAAGCTGGCGATCGTCAGCGGCACCCAGATGATGCCGATCGCCATGCCCTGGAGCATGCTGTTGGCGACCAGGATCTCCATCGGCACATCGAGGTTGATGCTCATCAGCCATAGGCCGGAGATCACCTGCAGGCCGAAGCCGATGCTCATACCGATGCGCGGGTCGAGCCGGCCGATAAACATCGCGACGAAAAACCCGATCGTCGCTCCCGCCCCGCGCGCCGCCAGCACCTCGCCGATCAGCGTGTCGGGAAACCCGGCATGCTGCTGCAACAGCGGCGGCAACAGCACCATAGGCGTCACGTTCAGCATGCCGAAGACGCCGACCAGCATCAGCCCGAGCGCGTAATTGCGGTCCAGCAATAGCCGCAAGGTTAAGGAATGGCCGCGCCGCCGTCAGGCTGTGCGCGAGGAAGATGTAGAACGCGACGAGCGCGCCGATCGTCTCCAACCAGATTTCCGGCGCTTCGTACCAGTCCAGCCGCTGGCCCCGCGACAGCACCAGCTGCAAGCAGCGAGATCGCCGCCGACAGGCTGAGAAAGCCAATCCAATCGAGCCGCACGTCGGATTCGCGGCGGATCGGGCCGCATGCTCAGGCGCAGTCCGATGCAGGAGACGAGCCCGACCGGCACCAGTCCGTAGAATGCCCAGCGCCAGCTGTAGAGGTCGGAGATATAGCCGCCGAGCGCCGGGCCGATCACCGGCCCGATCACCACCGTCATGCCGTAGACCGAGGTGATCATGCGGTGGTGACGGCGCGGGAAGACGTCGAACAGAATCGTCTGCGACAGCGGCGTCACCGGCGCGCCGGTAGCGCCTTGCATGATGCGCCAGAGCACTAGCGTCTCCAGCGAATCGGCGGCGCCGCACAGATAGGTGAACAGCGAGAACAGCAGCATCGAGCCGACCATGACGCCGCGCCGCCCGAAGCGGGCAACCAGCCAGCCGGTCATCGGGGTCACGACCGCCGTCGCCAAGATGTTGAAGGTCATCGCCCAGGCGATCTCGTCCTGGGTCGCGGCCATCGCACCCTGCATCTGCGGCAGCAGCGTCGAGGCGATCAGCAGCGTCGTCGAATAGAGCGTCGAGCCGAGGATGATCGACAGCATGATCATGGTCCGGCGCGGCACGCTGACCGGATCTACCGGCTGGTCGTCAGACATCGCCTTGCAGTTGAGTGTCCAGGGTGATAGTATGCTAGGCAACGATAGCCTAGACACTCAACTGAGGGAAGTCCCTTGTCCGACGAAGACGAGAGACATATCGGGTTTCTGATCTCCGATGTTGCGCGGCTGATGCGCACGGCGTTCGACCGGCGGGTGCGCCGGCTCGGCCTGACCCGCGCGCAATGGCTGGTCATCAACCGGGTGAATCGCCGGCCCGGCGCAACCCAATCCGAACTGGCGGAGATGCTCGAGGTCGAGAAGGCCACCGCCGCGCGCATGGTCGACCGCATGGAAAAGAAAGGCTGGGTTGTGCGCCGGCCTGACGCCGCTGACCGGCGGGTGAACCGGCTGCATCTGACCGCCGAGGCGGAACTGCTTCAGGTGCAGTTAGCGGAAATCTCCGACCGCACTGTCGATGACGCGCTGGCGTTGCTGTCAGGCGCGCGAGCGAGATCAGTTTGCCGAATGGATGCGGCGGGTCAAACGCCAACTGCAGGCGATGATCGGCCCCGAGCAGGCTGCGGCGGCTGAGCGCGTCGTGGAATTGGTGAAATGATCAGCCCGCATCCCAAAGATAATCCGCTTTGTCCTGCTGATCATCGTGCCGTTTCTGCTGGCACTGGTCGGCGGCGCGATCTGGCTTCAAGGCGGCCGCACCGCCAGCACCGAGGATGCCTATGTGAAGGCCGATATCGCCCAGGTCGCGGCGGAAGTTTCGGGCCGGGTGCAGCAGGTTCTGGTGCGGGATCACGCGGCAGTGGAAGCCGGGACGCCGCTGGTCAAGCTGGATCCCGAGCCGTTCAAGCTCGTCCTCGAAAAGGCCGAGGCCGAGCTCGACAACGCGCGCACGACGGTTGAGACGGCGCGGGCGCAATGGTTGGAGACACAGAGCGAACTGGCCGAGGTCGAAGCCCAAGCCGACTACCTGGCGCGACAGGCTCAGCGCCAGCAGGCCCTGGCCGCGACCGGCGTCGCCTCGGCCACCAAGCTGGAGGAGGCGCAGAACGCCGTGGCGGTGGCGCGCGGTCGCGTCGGCGTCGTCAAGAAGCGGCTGGCGCGCATGCTCGCAGCGCTCGGAGGCAATCCCGAGATCGCGACAGACGACCATCCGCTCGTGCGCGAGAAACGCGCCGAGCGCGACCGCGCCGCGCTCGACCTGGCGCGCACGACAATCGTCGCGCCGATCAGCGGCACCGCGGTTAACGTCAAATTGCAGCCGGGCGACCAGGTCCGAGCGATGACGCCGCTGTTCGTCGTCGTCGCGAAGACCCGGCCGTGGGTCGAGGCGAACATGAAGGAGACTGACCTGACCTATGTGAAGCCCGGGCAGAAGGCAAGTGTCGTGCTCGACATCTATCCCGACGTGACCTGGGCCGCCGAGGTCGACACGATCAGCCCGGCGACCGGCGCCGAATTCGCGATCCTGCCGCCGCAGAACGCCTCAGGCAATTGGGTCAAGGTCGTGCAGCGGCTGCCGGTGCGGGTTCGCCTTCTGCCGCATCAGGGCGAGCCACCGTTGCGCGCCGGCATGACCGCAACGGTGACGATCGATATTGGCCGGCAGCGTAGCCTCAGCGCGCTGCTGCGCGGCAGCGCCAGCGCCGCCAGCCCGGAATAGGCGCGGTCAGCATAGACCGATCGCCAGAGGGCGAAATGCGCCGATACCGGACCTTCCCGGCCTCACCCCGGAGCGGCAAAGTTCGACCGAAACCGGTCAGGCGAATCCCTCTAATACCTTCTGTGCACGAACACAACTACCCGGTGCTTGTGAATGCATCGATACATCGAGAAGGTACATTTTGGCCCGCTGAGACAGATTTGCCCGCGGAGCAAGCGGGATCCGAACTCCGGGTCCCGAAGCTGAGGGCGGTTTATCGTTTTGCGTATGAGAGCGTGCGAAGGCCGGTATGAGCGGCGTCAAAAACGTTGCCCCTCGCCACGGTGGGACCAGCGGTTCGAATCCGGCTTCCTCCAGCGGCGAGTTGACTGCGAACCAACTTTCGAGGCGCAACCTAGTGGATGTAGCCCGATGCGCTCAAATCCTACGCCCGATCAATGGCTTGCGCTACGCGGCGGCCATCACGCACAATCCGGTTATCTCACCTTACCATTGTCTATTTAGCAGGCATCCAGGTCGTTTTGGTCTTGTCGTAGGTGAACCCGGGGGCAGTCTTCAATGCCTCCTTGTTCGTGTTCAGGACCAGATACCATTTGTCGTTTTTCTCGCTGGCGCGCACCGAGCTGAAGGGAACAGCAACGTCCTTTTCACCCATGCCGAGGAAGCCGCCGACGCCAATGATCATGGCCGTGATACGGCCTTCCTTGTCGATCAGCACGTCATCGACGTCGCCGATCTTGTTGTCCGAAGGGTCGTAGACATTCTGCTTGTAGAAGTTGGTCACGGTGGTCCCGGCCGGCAGCCGGGTGAAGATCTCCGCAGGCCCGGCGGTGGTTGGCGCCGGCTGCTGGGCGAAGGCCGCCGCACTGGCGCATATTGCGAATACGGCGGCCGAAGTCATCGTCTTCATGATTGCCGATCCCGATCACT
Source organism: uncultured Alphaproteobacteria bacterium (assembly GCA_963836845.1). GTDB lineage: Bacteria > Pseudomonadota > Alphaproteobacteria > ATCC43930 > CGMCC-115725 > AP-15. The sequence goes on from CAWILK010000025.1 coordinate 143,506, forward strand.
TCTTGAGGGATTCGCGAACGGCGTCTTTGGCGCCCCCAACCGCGTTTTGTACCTTGCCGGCGGCCTTCTCCCCGGCGCCTTCCGCTTCTGTCTTTGCGTCCCCGGTCACCTTGCCGACGACCTCCTTGACGGCTCCTTTGACTTGATGAGCCGCGCCCTCTACCCGATCCTTGTCCATATCCGTTCTCCGAAGTTGCCGACAATCAACACCCGGTTCGGCGCTTTGGTTGCGGGAAGCTGCCGCCCGTCCCCGACTTTATGGGATGCGGCAATCTTCCGGAGCGGCAACTTGGTCAGAAAATCGGCAGGCCGCCCTTCTTCGGATCCCACTCCTTCCGGACCTGCTCCTCGATCGAGAGGCCCTCATCGGTCGTTGAACCTTTCAAATCTCCGGCTACGGGTTTGGGCGCGTACACCTGATCGACTAAATGATCAATGGTACCTTTTTCTCGCTGGTGTCTCCGGACGGCGGGATTATCAGGCAATCGTTTGTTCATTTCCTCACCTCCTGGTCTTCGCTGTTATCGTTTGGACCTCTTCCCAGTTTACAGATCGGTGTGGAATTCCGTTCCGTTTTTCCTGGACTAATCTAGCCGGCGCCGCATCTGTTTGCTCGGGCGGCTTTCGGCGTGACGACAATTCGATGCTGGGCGAGCCGGCGGAACGGTGTTGGCCCGTAACGGTTCCCTCCTGGGTAGGAGGAACGCCAATGAGCCGCCAAGACCGCTGGTGCAAGAGCGCGAACGACATCGTGATTGACGCTTGGCGGTATGCGTATCGCTTAGGCCGCACTCGGGCCGAACGTATCGCGGTATTCAACGTCGAGATGGAGCGGCTTGAGCGTTGTGCCGCCGACGCCGTCCGCGCGCATGCGAAAAGGCGGGGGACTTTGATCAAAGCCACAATGGCGGACCTGCCGTCGAGAGGCCGAGGCGACCTGAGCCTGCGCCCTCAACTGTTGCGATGGCGTGGCTTGTCGTACCTATCGAATGAAAGTACCGTCAACCATAGCTACGGGACACCTCCCCGCAGGAGTAAAGCGATGGGTCTGATTATTTTGTTAGTAGTTTTGCTTCTCTTGTTTGGTGGCGGCGGATTCTATTATGGGCCGCCCTACCATTACTATGGTGGTGGGCTCGGCCTGGTGCTGCTGATCGTCGTTGTTAGTCCTGCTTGCTCAGGGGAAGGGCGTGATCTCGCGTTATGCAGCCTGGTGGCACCCTCTTTCGATATCGTACAGAGCGGATCGCCAACTCATCTTAGGTCTCACTCGGGGTGCAGGTTTTGGGGGCACGGGGGTTGAGTAGCGTTACTCGGAAACGGTCAGGGAAATTTCCTCTTGTGCGGATAAATTTTTGATGCCCCGGCAATGCTATCCTCCGCTATTCGTCATCGTCGAATGTAAATCCGACTTTCAGAATGACTTGGTAATGCGCGACCTTGCCGTTTTCGAACATGGCCGCGTGTCTCCAGCACCTCAGCACCTGTCGACCTGCCGCAGCGTGCGCGAAGCGCCGACCAACGGCGCTTCGGTTATGCGGTTTCCCGGAAACCAGCAAACCTGGTGGACAATCCCGTCCCTTCTCTCATTCCGGTGAATTCATTGTCACGCCCTCGGCGCACCCGGCCAAGCACTCCGCGCCATGCTGTCACCTCCTCCGCGATGTAAATAGCCATGCTCGCATATAGCCACTGTGACAGCGGTCCGGGTTCAAGCCCAATCCGCGTCACCGGTCAGGCTTTCGACCTCGAGCTCGATCAGGCGCTGCGCGGCAAAACCCATCATCTCGCGCTGCAAATCGGCGTCCGAGCTCTTTTCCAGCAGCGTGCGAAGGCTCATCATCTCGTTGGTCATCGTCGGGTCCTCCGTTCGGTTGATAGGTTTGGCGACCAAAACCTACCGGAGATTCGACGATGACCACCGCTGTGGATAAGTAGCCCGCCGCCGCCGGACCGTGGCGGTCGCTGCGGCGGGATACTTACCCACAGCTCCTACACCGCCAGTGGGACACGACCGAATTTTTTGGGAACCGCACCGTTATGATGTAAGTTGTCCCCATTGAGCCGCCGCCCAGATTTTATCGATGACTGGCCAAACTGAAGCAGCCGGAAAGACTTTATCATGGTCGAGTTCAAGAACAATCACCTACGCCGAATCATGGGATGGAAGAGGAGCCGCGCGAGATCGCCGCCACCCAGACCAGTGGTAGCAAGGGGCAGGAGCGCCAGCACGGCGTCAAAGAATACGGTTCTGTGGGGCGCGACGTGCCAGACCAAAGCAAAGAAAGAGAATACCGAAATCGCGGTGGAGGTCGGCCATAAGGAAGGCGGGCATCGCGACAAGCGCTAGCGCATCTGTAATTGCCTGCGACGAGCCCCGCTTCGGCGGGGCTCTTTTTTTGGCCGAAAGCACAGAGGTCGGATAGCGGATGCCTTGCAGGTCCAGCTTCCAGACCGATTAGCATCTCCCCTCGCAGGTGCCTTCTTGTACCCAGGGCCGCCGTCTCTCGGCTAGTTCGGTGAGCGCTACGTGGTGGCGGCATCGCCGAAAGGAATTACCGTCGTCGCCTGCGGGGCCATACCGACGCTCTCTAAATAAATTCAGAACGGAAGTGTCTCCGGCGATGCACCGGAGAGGTCTTCCGAACCTGCCGACGCTGTTGTTCCCTATCGCAAACGTCTTGCCGATCGCAGGGCCGGCCTGACGCGGCGCTCCGGCGGTTTCGC
>CAWILK010000026.1:0-113774 GCA_963836845.1 uncultured Alphaproteobacteria bacterium
AGTGGGATTTGGTAGTTCGGGTGGTTCTTGACCGCCGCTAATGTGTCCAGGTAGCCGATGTTGGTCCAGGTCGGCCCGTGCACCGCCTTGGTGCCCTCTTTTGCTGCGTTTTTTTCGCGCAGCAACAGCAGGGCGATACGCAGTTCGGCGGCCAGCTCGTCAAGACAGCTCTCGACGCCGAACGACGAGGTCGGCGCACCGGGCGCGCGATAGGCCGCGACCTTCGGCCAGTTCTGGACGACGTCATAGCCGGTAATGTGCACATTCGGCAGGTCGTACATCGCAAAGGCGCACATGCAGCCCGGCTGCACCGGTGAGCCGGGGAAGGCGCCGGCCTGGTATTTGAGCGCGAGCTTGCGGCGACGATGGTGCCGTCGCGCTTGGCGCCGAGCGTGACGTCGATGACGCCGCCCGATGTCGGACCCGTGCCCCGGAACACCTCTTCGCGGGTCATTACGATCTTGACCGGCCGACCCGTCTTGCGTGACAGAGCCAGCGCCACCGGCTCGATGTAGACAAGCGTCTTGCCGCCGAACCCGCCGCCGATCTCGGCCGGGGTGACGCGAATGTTGGCGATATCGATGCCGAGCAATTTCGCGCAATAGGCGCGGATCATGAACTGACCCTGGCTGCTGGCCCAGATCTGCACCTGTCCGTCGGAGGCGGCAGAGACAACGCAGGCGTGTGGCTTGATATAGCCCTGATGCACCGGCTTGGTCGTATAGCGCCGCTCGACGATGATATCGGCTTGGCGGAAGCCGGCAGCGGCGTCGCCTTTCGAAAAGGTCACCCGCTTGGCAATGTTCGATGGCTTTTCCGACTTGGGCTCGACACCCTGGGTGAAGAGATCGTCATGCAGCAGCGGCGCATTCGCGGCCATTGCCGCTTCTACATCGATGACATGCGGCAGCACTTCGTAGTCGACGTCGATCAACTCGACCGCTTCGGCCGCGATCGCCGGCGAAAGGGCCGCCACCGCAGCGACGGCGTGGCCCTCGTAGAGCACTTTGCTCCGCGCCATGACATTGCGCGACAGATCACGGAAGTTCATCGGGCCCTCGCCGACGAAGGCCTCTTCCGAGCGGATCTCGGGAAAGTCAGCGGCGGTCACGACCGCCTTGACCCCGGCGAGCGCCAATGCCTTGTCGGCATTGATCCTGAGGATGCGGGCATGGGCCTGGGGACGGCGCTTGATCTTGCCGTAAAGCATGCCCGGGACCACCCGATCGGCGCCGAAATTGGCGCGGCCAGTGACCTTCTCGACCCCATCTGGACGAATGGGCCGGGTACCGACAACCTTCAGGGTGGTTTCTGATGGCATCTCAATTCACCGATCTTTATGTTTGACGGACTATCGTCACACAGATCGTGATATCCGTCTATATATATCGTCAACATGCACCAGTGCTTTATTGCCGCCGATCTACGCCGAACGGCGAGGCAGCCGCATCCCGCGGACATCCGGGAACTTCCAACTCGGATGCCCTCGGTTTAAAATGCAGACGATGGTTGAATGATGGACGCCAGGGGCTCTGCGTGCAACTCGCAATACGAGGCAGGGAGGATGGGCGTTACGAACCCGGTCAGGGCGCGGCTCACGCTTCGCGTCGATCTCGGCGAGGAGCGGGCAATCGGCCCCGGGAAAATCAGGCTGCTGGAAGCAATCCGTGACACCGGATCGATCACCCAGGCTGGCATCTTGCTCGGCATGTCATATCGCCGGGCGTGGCTTCTGGTAGACGACATGAACAACTGTTTCCGCGAGCCGGTGATCAGCGCGCAGACCGGCGGAACGCATGGCGGCGGCGCTGCGCTGACGGCGTTTGGCGTCAGATTGATCGACCAATATCGCGCCATCGAGATTGAAGCGCATGCAGCAACCGCAACTCGGTTGAACGAGCTCGAAGCAGCGTGCAGGAGTGCAGAGCAGCTTCCTGCGGAACGGAAATTTAATTCACCGCCGCGCCGCCGGTCGATCGCCCGGTAATTACGGATCAGTCTCGCATCGCCTTGCGCCTGCTGGGCCGCTTCGAGCGGTAAGACCCGAAGTGCTTTGTTCGTCCGTCAGCACTTGGGCAACCAAACGAATTCTATCCCGATAGACTTTGACGGGCGGCGAAGCGGGGCGGCCCCGGTCACTCGTCAGTTACCGTCGCGATTCACCGATCGATCGATCTGAGTCACCAGTTCGGCCGGCAACGGGCCCGCCTCCGCCGCCGCCACGCATTCGGCAAGCTCCTGCCTGTTCTTCACGCCGAGAACGAGTGTGTCGATATCGAGCGTCCGCGCATAGCGGTGCGCGAGGATAGCCGGGTTGATTTCAAGATCGGCGGCAAGGAGGCGAAAACCCGTGGCTCGGGCAAAATCCCGCATTTCAGGATGGTCGTCCGGCAGCGGCCGATCGATTGCGCTTGTCAGCGCACCCGCTTGAACAGCCCGGATGCCCATTACACCAACCCCGTTGGCATGGGCCGTCGCGATGACTTTCCGAGGTTTTGCCGGTCCATTGAAAACTTCAACCCGCCTGGCAAGTCGAGCAGATTGGCGATGCATTGCACGGCCGCCGGCGGCGGCCGCTCCTCCAGTAGCTTGATTATCATATCCGGATGGCCGATGCCCGTAAGACCCCAAGCGCCAACAAGGCCCTCGGCGACCAGGCGTTCGAATGCGGGTCGGACGTGATCCACGAAGGTTTGGTAGAGGGTCATGCGGGCGGCCGCCTCTGGCCACTGCGCCACGTGGTCGGCATCCGGCACAATATTGGAATGGAGAAAGAAGAGATCTAATCGGGTCAGCCGGAGCCGCTTCAGGCTTGCCTCGATCGATCGTCGCAGGATGCCTTCGATCTGGTCAGGAGGCGGCTCGCCGAGATTGCATTTGCTAGTGACACAGACGCCGTCCGGAAGTCGGCCGCCGAAGGCTGCCCCGACCACCTCTTCGGCTTTGCCATCGCCATAGCGAGGCGCGAGGTCAAGCAAATTGACACCGGCCGCGATGGCCTCGTGCACGGTGGCGACGCACTCGTCGCACGTCGTCGGCCCCCACAGCATGCCGAGCCCGCCGCCGCCCAACGTTAGGGTCGATACCGGAGGGAGGCGGCCAAATGCATGAACTTTCATCAGCGTTTCTCCGAAAGGATGGACCTATTTCTTGGGCTGTTGAACTCGCCGACAGCGGCGATCGAGCGTTCGACATATTCGGCGCTGAGTACCGACCGGCGCATCTCCCGCCTTTTTTCGCGAACAGACGCACATCGTCTGGCATCGCATTCCTCCAACTAACTAGCGCAGGAAACGGCATCGCGGGGAGGTGACTGACCTCTAGGGATGGATCATCCTTCTTCCCAGGATATATCTTTCGGAATACAACGGGCACCGGATTTGCACGAGGGGGGACGAATGATCATTGATGGATGCAAGGGCACCGGTGTGCTCGCCACGCTGCTGGTATGCGGGATGATGTGCGTGCCGTCTGCGGCGAACGCGAATGCGATCGTCACGCTTTCAGGGCCGACCAGCAATGCTGGAACGATCGATCTCTCGACCGCACCGCCAGCGCAATATGGCGGGCTGGTCACCGTAGGCAGCGTGACCGGTTACTCGCTGTGGGGATTGCTTGGAGGTGCCAACGCATCGAACCCGAACTCGCCGATCTACGGCGCGATCACGACCACCACGCCCGCTGGCGACACGCCAAGAATGCAATCCTGCGCTATTATGTGCTCGCCACGGGCAATACCGGCAGCCAATCCTTGATCTCGCTGGGCGAGATTGATCCCAACTTAAGCGGCAGCGCGACGCCAGATCTCGTTACTGTTTCCGGCAACGCCGCCGCGCTGGTCTTCACGAAGCCGGGCGCCGCCGGGCGCAACGTGACCGATCTGACGAGCCTTCAGCTCTTGTCCGCGCCAGCCTTGCCCCTGGTGACGAACGCTCCGCCATCGACGAGTGTCACGCTGGCCGGAAATGTAAGCCACCCCGGCTCGTACAAATTCCAGGGCGCCGACCCGCAAAACGTCAACCCAATAACCGAAACCGTCAATGGCGATACCTACACTGGCCCGCCGTTTTTCGCTCTGATCGATCCGAGTAACTCCAACATACTCAACCAATACGTCGTGACCGCGGGGACTGACGGCTATGAGGTCGTGCTCTCGCTGGCGGAGCTCGACCCGGCCTTCGGTGCGTCCACCGCAACCGACCAGGACCTCGTCCCTTACGCCGATACCGGCGGAAACTTTCCTGCCGCCGGGCTGGCCCGGACGATTCTGCCGGGCGATACCGCATTTGCGCACGGGCGCTGGGAGTCCAACCTTACCCTGATCGAGGTCGTTTCTGCCGTGCCGGAGCCGACAACAAGCGCGCTGTTGGCCTCGGGGTTGATCGGCATGATGCTCGCATTTTCGAAGAATGCTGTCATTACGCGCCTGGTAGCAAACGCAAAAACGCCGCGAGCCTCCCGAGGTTGTAGGCGGCAGGCGTAAAGCGTCATCGGAGAGGAATGCCGATCGCGGCCACGATGACTTGGCAGCCGCGAGGGCAAAGGGTAGTCGCCTACAGCGATTACCGGCAGGAGGCCCGGCGGATTGCCGGCGAGAGCCCGGGTTTGTCAGCGGACAATGGCTTGTGGCCGGCGGCGTACCTGTGCTTAGGAGCAATGCCTCTCGCAGGAACTCGCAAAAGTTGAAGTCAATCGCTTCAACCCACAACCAACGCTTTCTTCAACCTACTCGCCCGCCGTTCCGGCCCGCCGCAAGAAAATCAACCCCGCTGTGAGAATTCCGGGCTAAATGACCTCCTCGATGGCATGACCCCTATGGAGTTCATTCTACGTTTCACTTTCTCGAACCCGGATTTGGACACGACGATCGTCGGAACGATCAACCCCGCCCACCTCCAGGCCAATCTCGAGATCTTGCGGCACGGGCCGTTGCCACCGGACGTCTACAAGCAAGCAAAGCTCCGCCTCGGTGCGGCCGGATCGGCGCCACTAAGCGACTGGTGGCTGAGCACCAGATTGGTTTCTCGTTTTTAACGCATTCGAAGCGGATAACTCTAACTATACTGTCACCGTAATTGATAACGGGGCGACCGCAACTCTGGCAAGCCATATCATCAATGGCAACAAGCTGAAAGTTGATCTTTTTTTGGCGGCCGACACCGCCACTCCCATAGATTTATATATAAATCACTTTAAACTGGTCGCTCCCTATAATTTACCCGATAATTCTTCCTATAATTCTTCTTTCGTCCCGCCGCTATACATGTTTAATTATGCAACGGGGCGTTCTTGCATTGTTGAGCAACACGCCTGGTGTGGATGTCACCTACAAAATCCGGCGGCACCTGCGGCTATGGCCCCAATATTTATAGAACAGTGGCGATCGCCGACCCAAGTCTTGCGCCATATGGAGTTGCAGCTCAGACGGTATTGACGGGCAGGTATGGTCTCATTCCTCCTCTTTCCAGAAACCCCCTCGTTCACGAGTATCCCAATATCACGGCAGCCCTCAATGCGGTCCTCGCCAAGACTGACCCGGTGGGATTTGTGGCGATGTCGGCAATCTGTTCCGAGGGCAAATACCCGACGCCTGGAACAAGTGCTTTAGTTATTTTCTATTGAAAGCAGTTCTACACCTGGAGTCCTCATAAACAATTACAATCCTCTTACTCAAGCTGGGATTGCGATCAAAAACCGTCGTTCCGGGGCACAGGATACCGAGTTGGAGGCGTTTGTCACGTTCCTGACGGACTTTACGACGTCACCATTACCGAACTCACCGATGATAACCACGCTCAAAAAATACTGCTGTAGCGCTCCGTAACACCACCCGCGCGGCAGCGGCGGCTCCAACACCTTCGGGTAGGCGCCGCTCCGCTGCCGACTGGGCGCCAACGTTTGCATCTGCGGCACCATCATCGCTACAGGGATGCGCGCATCCGACGAGTAGAGATTAAAGCGCTAGCGCCGTAAGGCGATGCCCGGCCGTGGCGCCGACGAGCTCGGCGGGATTTAGCCGCGGCTCGCCGCCTCGCTGTATTCAGCGTCGCTAACGTGCTCACCCCAGGCGGCGCCTTGGCCTTGCTCGCCGGCTTCAGACAGCGCCAGATGCGAGAACAGGCGATCGGGCGCGGCCCCATGCCAGTGCATCGTATCCGGAGGAATATTGACAGTATCACCGGGGTTCAGCACTTGCGGCTTCTCGCCCTTGAAGCAGATGCGCCCGACACCGGACAAGCAGAAGAGCGTCTGCCCAACCGGGTGAGAATGCCACGCCGTGCGTGCTCCCGGCGTGAACGTAACGACCGAACCTCCAAGGCGTGACGGCGCCTCGGCCGTGATCACCGGATCCTGGAATACGACACCGGTGAACGTTTCGGCGGCGCCCCGCCTTGTGGTGCGCGCATCGGCACGAATGACTCCGGCTTTTACTGGCATAACTGTGCTCCTTTTCAGGGATGACGGCTTCGCGACCGCGAAATAAGAGGAGGTGAGCTTAGCGGCCGTACCCGGTGGGCGCAATAAATGGATGAAGGGCAACCCAGCCTTAGTTCCGCAGCGGGGCGCCGAATGAGTTATGTACAGATAGGCCGAAAACGGCAACAAACGCCGCCATGGCATTCTCCGGTGATTACGGTACGATCTCCTACTCCTGTGCCACCGACATCCGTAGAGCTACGCCGTCCGAATAGGGACAGTTACGCAGTGCGCGGCCTTCGTGCCGCACCGCCAAGCTCGGCGCGGGTCGGCCTGCGGAACATGCGCTCCTCTGGGACGCTTCCCGTCCCATGGTTATGCAACGAAGGCGGCACTTTTCTTTAAATCTGCCCTTAATTGGGCGGCCGCGGCAAAATCGCAGGAGAAACCCGGCAAAGCTCGATTTCGAGCAAGTGTCCGCCTTACTTTCCACCGCGAATAGGAACGACAGCGGGTTCGTTTCCCCGCTGAAAGCCGGCAATCTTCGATCCAAACTTGTCGGTGGCGGCACGCAGCGGATCGTCCGCTAGTGTAGTGTCTCTCAAATGACTTTACATGATCGTTGATTTTTGCATACTGCGGCCACCGCGTGGGGGGAAGAAGTGGTGCGCCGCAAAATCACACTGGATGGCGAAGAGAGCCGCGAATTGCAACGGCGGATCAAGGCGACAACCGTTGCCGTGCGCGACCGGCAGCGGGCCGAGATCATCGTGCTCAGCGCGGTGGGGATTTCACAGGACCAGATCGCATCGCGTGTCGGCGTGTCGCGGGTGACGGTGAACCACTGGCGCCGGCGGTTCTTGGCCAATCGTCTGGCTGGGTTGGAGGATACCGCAGGTCGCGGGCGCAAGCCCTCCCTGCCGCCCGATGCGGTGCGCATGGTGATCGACCAGGCGGTGACGCCGCCGGCCACGCTGGGGCGGTGGAGCTGTCGAAAAATGGCTCTCAAGGCGGGTGTCTCGAAAGCCACCGTCCAGCGCCTGTGGGCCGCCAACGACATCAAGCCGCACCTCGCGCGGACCTTCAAACTGTCCAAAGACAAGCAATTCGAGACCAAGTTCTGGGACGTGATCGGGCTCTATCTCGATCCGCCGGAGAAAGCTCTGATCCTGTGCTGCGATGAGAAATCGCAATGCCAGGCGCTCGAGCGCACCCAACCCGGCCTGCCGCTGGGCATTGGCCACATCAAGACCAAGACCCACGACTATATCCGCCACGGCACACTCACCCTGTTTGCCGCGCTCAACTATCTCGAGGGCAAGCTGATCACCCGCATCGCCCAGCGCCATCGCCATCAGGAGTGGCTCGCTTTCCTCAAGATCATCGACGGCCAGACCCCGCCCGGTCTTGACATCCATCTAATCGCCGACAATTACGCCACCCACAAGCACGCCGAGGTGAAGCGATGGCTGGCCAAGCATCCCCGCTTCCACATGCACTTCACTCCCACCTCGTCGTCCTGGCTCAACTTGGTCGAGCGTTTCTTTCGCGATCTTACCGACTTCATCACCGAGAAGAGCTTCGCCTCGGTCGGCGAACTATCCGACGCGATCATCGGCTTTCTCGCTGAACACAACAAAACCGGCAAACGCTACGTCTGGCGCGCCAAGGGCGAGGACATCCTGCGCAAGATCGAGGCGGCACGAAAGGCGATGGCCGCCAACCAAGCCACCCTCCCGTGTTAAGCTGTTTGCGAGACACTACACTAGTCAGAAAGGATTTGCGACGCCTTCCGCATAAGGCAAATCTGATGCGGCAAATTCGCGATCCGCCTATTCCAGATATTCTTTTTAGTCGAGCGATCAGCCAACTTGGTGGTTTAGAGTTTGGGTGCGTTTGCTACATAATTCCGGAGAAAAGCGGGTCCTCGAGAGCCCATTTCGCGGCGAAAGTGTAGCGCCAACTTTCCCCGTACAGCCCTGCGCTTTCGCGGGAATGACGGTAACGTGTGGAAACACTGAGATCCATTCCTGGTCAGCCCCCGATCAGGCTCACGACGAAGCGCAACGAGGCGGCGATCAGAAACAGGCCGAAGCCGATTTCCAGCCGGCGCTTTGGCATGGCGTGGGCGAGGCGGGCCCCGAACGGCGCGACATAGCTCGAAATCGGCGCGATCAGTAAGACGCCGATCACCGAGACAAAGCCGATGGACAGCGGCGGCAGCAGCGCCTGATGGAAGAGGCCGGCAAGCATGTAGCCGAGGGTGCCGGCGATGGTGATCGGAACGCCGAGACCGGCCGAGGTCGCCACGGCGTTGTGAATGGGCGTTCCGTAAAGCGTCATGATCATCGTGGCCAACGACCCGCCGCTGATCCCCATCAAGGACGATCCGAGGCCGACGATAAAGCCGTACCCGGTCATTGCCGCGCGACCGGGCAAGCTCCTGCCCAGGCTCCAATCATCGCGGCCTGCGAGGAGCTTGGCCGCGATTACCGCGGCAATCAGCACAAAGGCCAGCTTGAACAGATCGGCGGGAGCAAAGGCGGCGGCGACCGACCCCACCGCGACGCCGATCACTGCGGGCCAGGCCCAGGAGCGCATGATCGGTTCGACGACCAGCCCCTTGGCCCGATGCGCCCGGTAAGACCGCACCGCGGTCGGCACGATGATGGCGAGGGAGGTGCCGACGCAGAGCTGCATGCGCACCTCGTCGGGCACCCCGAGAATGCGGAAGACCTCGAACAAGACCGGGACGATGACGGCGCCGCCGCCGATGCCGAACAGACCGGCAAGAAGACCGGTGACGACCCCGGCCGCCATCACAGCCGCAGCCAGCCAGGCCAGCTCGCCGAAAGGCGCTGCCGCCACCGCCTGTTCCACGGGTTTACGGTCGACCGTATTGGCGCAGCAATCCGGTCAGCTCCGTCAGCCCCCGCCAGTCTTCGCAATGCTCGACCGAATTCTCGATCTTGCTTGCGCCTTCCGGCGTCAATACGGTTTCGGCGAGCTCACGAAACTTCGCGCAAATCTCAGCCTCGGAAAAGGGCTGCTGAAAATCGCCTCGATGGCTGTCGCAGGAATGAGTGGTTTGGCGGCCGTCGGTCAAGGTGAGGGTAACGCGCGCCGGCCTGAGGCGGGGCGCGACCGCGCTCATCGCCGGGTCTTCGGCAATATGCACGCGATGGCGCAGCGCCGCGATCTGCGTGTCCTCCAACGCCGTGTCGTCGAGCGCGGCAAAGCCGGCACCCCCCCGCACCACCATGACCGCCGCCGCGTGCGGCAGCGAATACTTCGAGCCGAAATAGTTGGGCGGGTCCGGATTGCGCATCACCGAAGCAAAGCGATAGGTCGCGACATCGATGCGCTCGATCTGGTCGGGCCGTGGGCGCAATTCCTCGAGCGCCTTCTGCAGGCAGTCGAGCGCCGGGTGGATCGGATTGCAGCAGGCATAGAGACGAAAATAATTGCGGGTGATGTCCCAGCGCTGACCGAGCTCATCCAAGATTCTCTCGGGGCTGAACCCGGTGCCGACCAGGTTGCCGAGCGCCTCCTCGATCGCGTCGTCTTGCGCGGTGAAACCGGCGAGCGCCAATTCGGGGGCGAGCGCGGCGGCAAAGCCGCTCATCCCGCCGGCGACGTTGAGCGTCGTCGCGCCGGCTACTGCATTGGTGTAGCTCGGCGTCAGCAGCAAGGTGGTCGCGATGCGCATCGTACGGCTGATCCCCGCCGCGTCGAGACCGTGCAAGCGGGCTCCTGCCGCGGCCGCGGCCAACAGGGACACCTGACCGTTCTGGTGGGCCAAGGGGCGCGGGGTGAACCCGCCAGACAGCCGCCCCGCCACATCGTAGCCCAGGACAAAGGCCGCCATCAGCTCGCGGCCGGGACTTCCGAGATGCTCGGCGACCGCCAGCGCCCCGGGCAATACCTGCATTGCCGCCTGACCAGAGACAAAGCGCAGCCCCTCGCAGAGCTCGATCGACCGGCCGGCGATCCCGTTCAACAGCGCTGCGGTTCGCGGGTCGCTCCTCGGCCATCCGCGGGTCAGCACGGTTGCACCCGTTCCGGCGGTGGCGCCGAGCCGGCCGCAGAGCTGTCGAACCTCGGGCCGTTCCGCGCCCGCCAGCATGACGCCCAGGGTGTCGAGCAGGACCAGCTTCGCGTGCCGCTGCACCGCCTCCGGAATGGCGTCCCATTGTGCCTGCGCGACAAATTGCGCCAATTCCTCGATTTGCCGGCCCATGGCGAAGAACTCTCTTCTGTTTTCCTCCAGAATCTTAGCCCAGGCGCCCACCCTTTTGACAGCCGCCGCAGAGGGCGGAGTTGATGAGCTGGCGGCCCGCGACCCGAAAAAAGAAATAGAAACCTCATGCTGAGAGCGTGTGAATGAATTGGCTACACCGCGGTCGTGCGTGCTTCGAGACGCGCTCTTCGAGCGCCCTCAGCATGAGGTAAATCTTTGCCGGCATTGAGAAGAGCTCCTCAGGATGAGGCATCTCCTTGATGGCATTGAGGAAAACCTCATCCTGAGGAGACCACGAAGTGGTCGTCTCGAAGGACGCACGGTGCTGGTCCCGGTTTCATTCCGAAACATTCACAGGCTCTGAGGAGGGGAGCGGCCGTGCCGGTTGGCGAAGCCGCCAACCGCGATTTCGCGCGCATCGCCGAGCGGTTGCGCCGGCCCGGCCCGAGCGCCTTTCCGATGCGCCCGTAAATCGGCTAGATGATCGCTGGCAACACAAGACTGGCAACACAAGAAAGGACGGAGAATGATCGAAGTCGAGCGCCCGGCGGATCTCGCCCGGTATGTCGGCAAGGAGATCGGCGTCAGCGACTGGTTCACGGTCGATCAGGGGCTGATCGACAAATTCGCCGACGCGACCGGTGACCATCAATGGATCCATGTCGATGTCGAGCGCGCCAAGCGCGAATTGCCCGGCGGCAAGACGATCGCGCACGGCTATCTGACATTGTCCTTGGTGCCGCGCCTCGGCCAGACGCTCTACCGCGTCAAGAACCGCTCGCGCGGGCTGAATTACGGCTCCAACCGCGTCCGCTTCACCGGACAGGTGCCGGCCGGATCGCGCATTCGGCTGCGGCAGAAGATCAAATCCGTCGAGCCGGTCGATGGCGGCGGCGTGCGCATCACCTCGGAAAATACGATCGAGGTCGAGGGCGCTGCCCGCCCCGCCCTCGTCGCCGAAACCATCAGCATGCAGTTCGAATAGGGGGGCTGGCTCGGTAGGAGGAAGCAATGCGATTTCTGGCAATGGTTTTCGCCGCGGGGCTGTTCTGCGGCGCGGCTGCGGCGGCCGAAGAAGGGCTCTGCCCCAACCCCAAGCAGATGAGCGGGTTCAAGACCTGCGCCGATGTCGAGAAGGCGGAGCAGGAGGGCGAGGTCGTGATCTACGCGACCAACCCCGAGCAGGCCGAGCTCAAAGTATTGGCCCGGTTCAGCGAGATGTTCCCGAAGATCAAGCCGACCTATCTGCGCCTGCAGGCCGGGGCGCTGATGGCCAAGGTGCAGTCGGAGCGGCAGGCCCAGACCTATCTGGTCGATGCGATGCAGATCTCCGACATGGGGATGATCCTCGATTTCCAAAAGAAGAACGGGTACTCGCGCTACGTCTCGCCCGAGATGGCGGCGATCAACAAGGCCTATAAGAGCGCCCCCGAAGGCTACTGGACCTGGGGCGCGATCGGGCCGGCCGGCATCGCCTACAACCCGACGATGGTTGCGGAGGACCAGGCGCCCAAGACCTGGCAGGACATGCTCGACCCGAAATGGGCCGGCTCGGTCACCGTCAAGGTCTCGAATTCCGGCCTGCAGCATGTCAGCTGGTATGAATTGCGCCAGCTCTACGGGGCGGATTACTGGAAGAAGTTTGCCGAACTGAAGCCGCGCGCCTTCGATTCCTATGTCCAGCAATACGATCGGCTGGTGAACCAGCAGGACAAGCTCATTCATACGGCGCAGTATTCGGGATATCTCGAGTGGAAGGCAAAAGGCGCGCCGGTCGCCTTCGTCATCCCCGAGGCCGGCCTGCCGGCGACGCCGGAGACTTGGGGATTGCCGACCAATGGCCCGCACCCCAATGCGGGCAGGCTGTTTCTCGATTGGCTGTTGTCGCCGGTCGGTCAGAAGGCGATCGGCGACTACCTATACCTGCACTCGATCCGCACCGACGCCCCGCCGCCGCCGGGCGGGCTGCCGATCAGCCAATTGCGCCTGCTGTTGCCCGAGGATTGGCACGCCTTCCTGTCGAGCCGCCCCGAATTCGTCCGCGAATGGGACCGTCTGACCGGCATGCGCTAGACCAACGCAGTCCCGCTTTCGCGCAGGGCTGTCCGGGGAATCGAATTCGGTTGCAGCATCGCCGCCCGCTCAACCGAAAGCGCAGAATTCGGCGGGATGGGTTTCGAGGAAAAGCCCCTCTCCGCCCTTCAGGGGTGTAAAGGCCCGGGAGATAGTGAACAGGTGTTCGGGGACATGGTGGACGGGTTGGCACAGTCGCAGCTTGTCCCGGTAGTCCACAGGAGGGACCCGCGCGCGCCGCGCAGCGACCGCCACGAGTTTGGCGGAGCGGCGCGCGTGGGAGGTCCCTGTGGACCCACCGGGGCAAGCGTCTTGGGGAGCGGCTCACGGCGCCGCCTGGCGCAAATCGAGGGCGCTGACCTGACTGAGGGTTCTGGCGAACCACACCCCGCGGTAAACGCGATCCGGGGCGATCAGCGGCGACACACGCAATTGTCGCTGCATCGAACGCAATATTGTCGTCGCCGAGCTCGTCGATCCGCAGAGAGGTTGGCTCTTCAAGCAGGGACGGTCAGCCTCGCCACGTCGAAATTGTACACGCGGGCGGTGTTGCCGCCGGCGATCTTGGCCTGTTCGTCGTCCGGCACGCCCGGCCAGGATCTCCGCCAGGATCTTCCGCGATTGGGGAAACGTCAACTCGCTGTGCGGATAGTCCGAGCCCCACATCATGTTGTCGACGCCGATGACGTCGCGCAGGCGAATGCCGATGGCGTCCTCCTGGAAGCTCAGCACGACGTTGCGGCGGAAGAAGTCGCTCGGGAGCATGCCGTCCTTGAACCGGTAGATCGCCTCGCCGTGGCGCTCGCGGTAGGTGTAGTCCATGGAGGAGAGCACATTGGGCGCCCAGGCCAGCTCGAACTCGACGATGGCCAGTGTGAGGCGCGGGATGACGCTCGAAGACGCCGGAGAAGATCAGGTCGCACATCGACAGTGCCGGATAGAACGCCTTCGTCGCGCGGCTGCTGGCGTCGCGCAGCGTCCCGGGACCGGCCCCGCGGATCTTGCCCTGCCGTCGCGTCGCCGTGTGCAGGCTCAGCGGCAGGTCGAGCGCCGCGGCGGCGGCCCAGAACGGCTCGTACTCGGGTTGGTCGTAGCGCCGGTCCTCGGCTGGATACTCGGTGATCATCGCGCCGGAGAGGCCCAGGCGGGCGGCGCGCTCCAGCTCCTTGATCCCGTCCTGGACGTCGTCCAGGTTGATCATCGCGATGCCCTTGAGGCGGGCGGGATCGGTGCGGCAGAACTCGGCGAGCCAGTCGTTGTACGCGCGAAAGATGGCGGACATCAGCGGCGTGTCCGCCACCTTGAAGTAAAAGAGCCCTTGCGAGGGATAGAGGACTTCGCCGGCCACCCCATCGAGCGCCATGTCCTTGAGGTGTTGCTCGGGGTCGTACCCGCCGCGGTGCACGTCTTCGAAGCGCCCCTGGGCGGAGATCGTCTCGGGGGCCTCGAACCGCGCGCCGGCGTTCGAGATCAGGCCGATCCCGGAGAGGATCTGATCCGCCTCGACCACGACATGGTCGGCGCCGTCGATCCGCTCGATCCGCGGCGCACGATCTCGGAACGCCGCATCGATGCGGGTCTGCCACAGATCGGGCGGTTCGAACACGTGAGAGTCGGACGAGAGAACCAGGGGCAGCATCGGCATCTCCTTTCTGATGCGGCAGCACCTTTGGCAACCGGCCCATCGCCGTCAAGGTCGGCTTAGGGTCCACCTGGGCCGAGCCGGTTGTCATGCGAACGGCCGGATTCGGCGCAACCTTGCCGCCCGGACGCCTCCTGGCGAGGGACCGGAGTCCACCCCCATATCGAGCGTTCGCCCTCAGTTGTCCCGGGGGGTCGACTTCCGCCATGCGGCATGAGCGGAGAGCAGGTCACCCTGGAATTTCTCGGCGAGCAGCTCGAACGCGTAATTGCCGAACAGAATTCGATCCGCGACGATTTGCGGGTGTTGACTACGATCGTGCTGCGGCTTGAAGGCACCCTTAACGGTGTTCTCGACCAACCGCATGCAATGGTGTCGCAGCACCAGCGCTTCGATGCCCGCTTGCGCCGGCTCGAGGAAGAGCGGACGCCATGATTTGGGGATGCCCGGTCAGGCGTCGCCCATTTTGAGGGCGGCGATAAAGGCGGATTGCGGGATCTCGACCTTGCCGAACTGGCGCATCCGCTTCTTGCCCTCCTTTTGCTTGTCGAGGAGCTTGCGTCTTGCGGGTCACGTCGCCGCCATAGCATTTGGCGAGCACGTCCTTGCGCAGCGCCTTGACGGTCTCGCGGGCGATGACCTTGCCGCCGAGCGCCGCCTGGATCGCGACCTGGAAGAGCTGGCGCGGGATCAGGTCCTTCAAACGCTCGCACAAGGCGCGGCCGCGCCGCTCGGCCTCCTTGCGGTGGACGATGACCGACAGCGCATCGACCGGCTCGCCATTGACCAGGATGTTCATCAAGACGAGGTCGCCTTCGCGGTAATCGTCGATCTGGTAGTCGAAGCTGGCATAGCCGCGGCTCACCGATTTGAGCCGGTCGTAAAAATCGAACACCACCTCGTTGAGCGGCAGGCGGTAGACCAGCATCGCCCGGTTGCCGGCATAGGTCAGGTCCATCTGCTCGCCGCGGCGCTCCTCGCACAAGGCGAGGATCGGCCCGAGATAGGCGTCGGGCACCAGGATCGTCGCCTTGATCCACGGCTCCTCGATATGGTCGATCCGCACCGGGTCGGGCATGTCGGCCGGGTTGTGCAAGGTGCGCACCGCGCCGTTCGTCAGATGCACCCGGTAGACGACCGAGGGTGCGGTCGCCAACAGGTCGAGGTCGAACTCGCGCGCGAGCCGCTCCTGGATGATCTCGAGATGCAGGAGGCCCAGAAACCCGCAGCGGAAGCCGAAGCCGAGCGCCACCGAGGTCTCGGGCTCGTATTCGAAGCTGGCGTCGTTGAGCCGCAATTTCGCGAGGCTGTCGCGCAGCCGTTCGTAATCGGCGGCATCGGTCGGGAAGAGCCCGCAAAACACCACCGGCTGCACCGGCTTGAAGCCGGGCAGAGGCGCCGCGGCCGGCCGGCGGTCCTCGGTGATCGTGTCGCCGACCCGGCAATCGGCGACGGTCTTGATGCCGGCAGTGATAAACCCGATCTCGCCCGGCCCCAATGCTTCGACCGCCACCCCCTTCGGGGTGAAGACGCCGACCCGCTCGATATTGTGCACCGCGCCAGTCGCCATCAGCCGGATCTTCTGGCCCGGCCGCAGCTCGCCGTCTTTGACGCGAACCAGGATCACGACGCCGAGATAGGGGTCGTACCAGCTGTCGACCAGCAGCGCCTTGAGGGGCGTCTCGGCGTCGCCGCGGGGCGGCGGCAGGCGGGTCACCAGAGCCTCGAGCACCCGGTCGATGTTGAGCCCGGTCTTGGCCGAGATCAGCACCGCATCCGCGGCGTCGAGCCCGATCACGTCCTCGATCTGCTCCTTGACCCGCTCGGGCTCGGCCGCCGGCAAATCGATCTTGTTGAGCACCGGCACAATCTCGTGCCCGGCCTCGATCGCCTGGTAGACATTGGCCAAGGTCTGCGCCTCGACCCCCTGGCTCGCATCGACGACCAGGAGCGAGCCCTCGCAGGCGGCGAGCGAGCGGCTGACCTCATAGGCGAAATCGACATGTCCCGGCGTATCCATCAGATTGAGGACATAAGTCTCGCCGTCCTCGGCCCGGTATTCGAGGCGCACGGTTTGCGCCTTGATCGTGATGCCGCGCTCGCGCTCCAATTCCATGTTGTCGAGCACCTGCTCGCGCATCTCGCGCGCCTCGAGCCCGCCGCAGGCCTGGATCAGCCGGTCGGCCAAGGTCGACTTGCCGTGGTCGATATGCGCGATGATCGCGAAATTGCGGATGTGCGAGAGGGGAGTCATGCCTCGGCCAAGATGGGGGCGGGGCGCCGCCGGATCAACGCGACGGGTCGGCGTCACAGGGAGGCGAGCGCGATGCCGAGCGCCTGGGCGGCAGCGACGAGCCGATAGTCATAGCTGGCGAGTGCCACCGACTCGCCCTGACCACGCAGAAATTCCATCGTCGCGAGATGCAGCGCGTCCAATGTGCGAACAGCAATAGGAAACGGTTCTACGGCTCTCACCAATACTCGTTCGCTCATCTCGGTTATGTTCACGCGAGCCAACAGACCTCTCGCCCGAGCGCCATGCGAGATCATCCGGCCGTGGGCATTGACCCAATTCCAGACCTCGTAGGCCAGCAATCGACTGGACGCCAGATCCTGGTCCCACAGCGTTTCGGGTGGGGACTGGGGCTCGGCGAACAAGTCGGCGAGCAGAACCGAACTGTCGAGATAGATCACCAGCGATCTTCTCGATCGCGGTCGAGATCGGCGAGCAATTGCTCCAACGTGTATCCGGGGATCGGCTTGCGCGCTGGGAGCGGTTGAAACGGCCTTTTGGCTGGTCTGATCCAGCCTTCGCGAGCACCGCGTTCGATAACGCTCTCTTGAGCGTGCCGCCGCGGCGGCACGATCTCGGCGACAACGCGGTCGCGGTCGGTCACCACGATCGTCTCGCCGGCCGCGGCCAGCCGAACGTATTCGCTGAGCTTGTTCTTCAGCAATTTGAGGCCGACCGTGCGCATGACCGAGGAAGTGGCTTCTAGAAGCTACTTTGTCAACATAGAGCCTCGATCGCGGAACTGCTCCATCGATATGAAATTGCGGCCGGGAGCGTTACGATCGCTTCGGACAGGGCGGCAAAAAAGGAAGACGCACCGTGAAAAAGAGCGGCGGGCGAGTGTTCGCCCGCGCCGGCGAGATCATCGAATGAGACGGCGCGAGCTGATGCTCCTGCTGGGCGGCGCGGGGATGGCAGCGCATGCAGTCCGTGCGCAGCAGAGAGCGACGCCGGTGATCGGCTATCTCGCCAGTGCGACGCCCGCCGCGAATGCGCGGCTTCTGCCCGCGTTCCTCCGGGGACTGAGCGAGACCGGCTACGTCGAGGGACAAAACGTAGTGATCGACTACCGCTGGGCGGAGGACCGTTACGATCGGCTGCCCGCATTGGCCGCCGAACTCGTCGGCCGCAAGGTCGACGTGATCGTGTCGACCGGCGGCATCACCGGGGCGCTGGCGGCAGAAAGCGCCACCTCGACGATCCCGATCGTCTTCATTACCGGCGACGACCCGGTCGAGCGGGGTCTGGTTGCCAGTCTCGCCCGGCCGGGCGGCAACCTCACGGGGATCAGCTTTCTCGGCGTCGGGCTGATGCCCAAGCGGCTCGAGCTGCTGTCCGAGCTGGTGCCGCAGGTCAAGGTGATCGCCCTGCTCGTCAACCCGAACAATGCCAACACCGAGCGCGTGATAGGAGACGTGCAGGAGGCAGCGCGAGCGAAGGGGCTGGGGCTCCATGTCCTCAAAGCCGGCACCGAGGACGAGGTCGACGCGGCCTTCAGCTCCTTCGTCCAATTGCACGCCGGCGCGCTCGTCATCGGCTCCGATCCCTTCTTCTTCAGCCGGCGCGACCAGCTCGTGGCGCTGGCAGCACGCCATGCCGTTCCGGCGGTTTATGAGCGGCGGGAATTCCCTGTTGCCGGTGGCCTGATCAGTTACGGACCGAGCTTCACAGATACCTGGCGCCAGGCCGGCATTTACGCCGGGAAGATCCTCAAGGGCGCCAAGCCGGCCGATCTGCCGGTCCAGCAGCCGACGAAATTCGAACTCGTGATCAATCTAAAAACCGCGGAGACGCTCGGCCTCGCGGTCCCGCCGCTACTGCTCGCCCGCGCCGACGAGGTGATCGAATGAGGCGCCGCGAGCTGATGCTGCTGCTGGGCGGCGCGATGACTGCGGCGCGCGCGCTCCGCGCGCAGCAGAAGGCGATGCCGGTGATCGGCTATCCTCAGCAGCGGGTCGCCCGGCCCGTCTGCACCGTTTGTGGCCGCGTTCCGCCAGGGACTGAGCGAAACCGGCTATGTCGAGGGACAAAACGTGGCGATCGAATACCGCTGGGCGGAGGGCCACTATGATCGGCTGCCCGCATTGGCCGCCGATCTCGTCGGCCGCAAGGTCGACGTGATCGTGGCGAGCGGCGCCGCCTTCGGCACTAGCGGCGAAAAGCGCGACCTCGACGATCCCGATCGTCTTCAGGCGTGGCGGCGACCCGGTCGCGGACGGGCCTGGTCGCCAGTCTCGCCCGGCCGGGCGGCAACCTCACGGGCGTCAGCATCATCGCCGTCGAGCTGACGCCCAAGCGGCTCGAGCTGCTGTCCGAGCTGGTTCCCCAGGCCAGGGTGATCGCCCTGCTGGTGAACCCGAACAACTGCGACTGCCGAGCGCATCATTCGAGACGTGCAGGAAGCGGCGCGCGCGAAGGGGGTGCAGCTCCATATCCTGAAGGCCAGCACCGAAAGCGAGATCGACGCCGCTTTCGCCTCCCTCGTCCAACTGCATGCCGGCGCGCTCGTCGTCGGCGCCGATCCGTTCTTCATCAGCCGGCGCGAGCAGCTCGTGGCGCTGGCATCACGCCATGCCGTTCCGGCGATCTATGCGTGGCGTGAATTCGCCGCGGCCGGCGGCCTGATCAGCTATGGACCGAGCCTCACGGCTGCCTATCGCCAGGTCGGCATTTACGCCGGAAAGATCCTCAAGGGCGCCAAGCCCGCCGATCTGCCGGTCCAGCAGCCGACCAAATTCGAGCTGGTCATCAATCTCAAGACCGCCAAGGCGCTCGGCCTGACCGTGCCGCAATCGATCCTCGCCCGCGCCGACGAGGTGATCGAATGAGACGCCGCGAATTGCTGCTGCTCCTGGCGCGGCGCGATGACTTGCCGGCTCGACGGCGCTCGCGCGCGCAGCAGAAACTATGCCGGTGATCGGCTGTCCTCGGCGACGAGCGCGCTCGACCCGAATTCACCGTTTTAGCCGCTTCCGCCAGGGACTGAGCGAAGCTCGGCTACGTCGAGGGACAGAACGTCACGATCGAATACCGCTCGGCGGAGGGCCACTACGATCGGCTGCCCGGATTAGCTGCCGAGTCTCGTCAGCCTGCAAGGTCGACGTGATCGTAGCACTGCGGCACCACCGCGGTACTAGCGGCGAAAGACGCGACCGCGACGATCCCGATTGTCTTCACTCTCGGGTGACCCGGTCGAGGCGGCTTCGTCGCCAGCCTCGCGCGGCCGGGCGGCAACATCACCGGCGTCAGCATGCATGGACGCCGAGCTGACCGCCAAACGGATCGAAATGCTGTCACGAGCTGGTGCCCGGCAAGCTAGCCGTGATCGGAATGATAGTCAACACCCGACAACGCCGAGTGGCGAGCGCATCGGGCGAGAGATGCGGAAGAGGCGCGAGCGACGGGGGCTGCTACTTGAGATCCTGAGCGCCGGCATCGAAATGCCGAGATCGACGCCGCTCTCGCAAACCTCGTCCGAACGCATGCCGGAGCGCTGGTTGTCCAAGCCGATCCATTATTCGGCTAGCCAGCGCGAGCAGCTCCTGGCGCTGCGAATCACGCCATGCGCGTTGCCGGCGATCTAAGCAATGCGGACTTCGCCGACGTCGGCGGCCTGATCTCCTACGGGCTGAGCCTCTACGATGCCGATCGCCAGCGCTGGCATTTACGTCGGACAGGATCCTCAAGGGTGCCAAGCCCGCCGATCTGCCGGTGGAACAGCCGACCAAATTCGAACTGGTCGATCAATCTGAAGACCGCCAAGGCGCTCGGCCTGACGATCCCGCCGTCGATCCTCGCCCGCGCCGACGAGGTGATCGAATGAGGCGGCGCGAGCTGATGCTCGTGCTGGGCGGCGCGATGACGGCGGCACGCGCGCTGCGCGCGCAGCAGAAGGCGATGCCGGTGATCGGCTTTCTCGGCAGCGGCTCGCCCGACCCGAATGCACCGTTTGTGGCCGCGTTCCGCCAGGGACTGAGCGAAGCCGGCTACGTCGAGGGACAAAACGTCGCGATCGAATACCGCTGGGCGGAGGGCCACTATGATCGGCTGCCCGCATTGGCCGCCGACCTCGTCGCCCGCAAGGTCGACGTGATCGTGGCAGCGGCGGCACCCTGCGGTACTGGCGGCGAAAAACGCAACCTCGACGATCCCGATCGTCTTCGTCGGCGGCGACCCGGTCGAGCTCGGCCTGGTCGCCAGTCTCGCCCGGCCGGGCGGCAACCTCACCGGCGTCAGCATGATCACCACCGAGCTGATGCCCAAGCGGCTCGAACTGCTGTCCGAGCTGGTTCCCCAGGCCAAGGTGATCGCCCTGCTGGTGAACCCGAACAACCCGAGTGCCGAGCGCATCATCCGAGACATGCAGGAAGCGGCGCGCGCGAAGGGGGTGCAGCTCCATATCCTGAAGGCCGGCACCGAAAGCGAGATCGACGCCGCTTTCGCCACCCTCGTCCAACTGCATGCCGGCGCGCTCGTCGTCCAGGCCGATCCGTTCTTCAACAGCCGGCGCGAGCAGCTCGTGGCCTGGCATCACGCCATGCCGTTCCGGCGATCTATGAGTGGCGCGAATTCGCCGAGCCGGCGGCCTGATCAGCTATGGACCGAGCCTGCACGGCTGCCTATCGCCAAGCTCGGCATTTACGTCGGAAAGATCCTCAAGGGCGCCAAGCCGGCCGATCTGCCGGTCGCAGCAGCCGACCAAATTCGAGCTGGTCGTCAATCTCAAGACCGCCAAGGCGCTCGGCCTGACCGTGCCGCAATCGATCCTCGCCCGCGCCGACGAGGTGATCGAATGAGACGGCGCGAGCTTGTGCTCCTGCTCGGCGGCGCGATGACCGCAGCACGCGCCGCTCCGCGCGCAGCAGAAGGCGATGCCGGTGATCGGCTTCCTCAGCGGCGGGTCGCCCGGCGCCGTATGCACCGTTGTGGCCGCGTTCCGCCAGGGACTGAGCGAAACCGGCTATGTCGAGGGACAAAACGTGGCGATCGAATACCGCTGGGCGGAGGGCCACTATGATCGGCTGCCCGCATTGGCCGCCGATCTCGTCGGCCGCAAGGTCGACGTGATCGCGGCCCGCGGCGGCACTCCTTCGGCACTGGCGGCAAAAAACGCGACCTCGACGATCCCGATCGTCTTTTCGACGGCGGCGACCCGGTCGAGCCGGCCTGGTCGCCAGTCTCGCCCGGCCGGGCGGCAACCTCACCGGCGTCAGCATCATCGCCACCGAGCTGATGCCCAAGCGGCTCGAACTGCTTTCCGAGCTGGTTCCCCAGGCCGGGGTGATCGCCCTGCTCGTGAACCCGAACAACCCGGGTACCGAGCGCCAGATCATGCGAGACGTGCAGGAAGCGGCGCGCGCGAAGGGGGTGCAGCTCCTTATCCTGAAGGCCGGCACCGAAGAGCGAGATCGACGCCGCCTTCGCGGCCCTCGTCCAACTGCAAGCCGGCGCGCTCCTCGTCGGCGCCGATCCGTTCTTCAATAGCCGGCGCGAGCAGCTCGTGGCGCTGGCGGCACGCCATGCCGTTCCGGCGATCTATGAGTGGCGCGAATTCGCCGCGGCCGGCGGCCTGATCAGCTATGGAACGAGCTTCGCGGCTGTCTATCGCGAAGTCGGCATTTACGTCGGAAAGATCCTCAAGGGCGCCAAGCCCGCCGATCTGCCGGTCCAGCAACCGACCACATTCGAGCTGGTCATCAATCTCAAGACCGCCAAGGCGCTCGGCCTCACCGTGCCGCAATCGATCCTCGCCCGCGCCGACGAGGTCATCGAATGAGGCGCGCCTTACTCTTGCTGGGGCTTGAGCCACGCCGCGAGATCGTCGAGCGAGATGCACAAAGCCGCCGCGATCTTGGCAAGTGCGCCGAAGCTGCCGGGTTTGCGCCGGGTTTCGATCTCGCTCAGATAGCTCGGCGCGATCCCGGCGGCGGCGGCGAGCGCCTCGCGGGTAAGGCCGCGATGGGCGCGCCAAACGCGGACCGGGTGCTCACCGGCGCTGAGGCGTCGGACCAGCTCGATCGGCAGATAGTCGGCGCGCGCCTTCTCTTTGCCGAGCGCGGCCTCGCGCGCCTCGGCCGCAGCAACTGCGGCGAGGTCTTCGGCCTCATCGAGGCGCTCGATCAGCGCCTCGTACTCGGCGCGGCTGAGCGTGACGGTCTCGCTCTTCTCGCTCATCGGTATGCCTCTCTTCGGTGTGCGACCGTCTCGAGGACGATCGTATCTGCAGTGCGGTCGACGCGGCAAATTCCGCGCCAATCACCCTGGCGCAGGCGGATCACGTCCGGCTGCCCGCGCAGCGGAGTGGCCGCCGGATGCGCCGCAAACGGCGCCGCGGCGAAAGCCTCCGCCTTGTCGAGCAACGCCTCGCGCTCCCGCCTTGGCATCCCGGCGAGAGCCTTCGATGCGGCTCGGGTGACGATCAGCTTGATGTCACCATCGTCGCCGCCGGCGCTTGGCCCGTCAACCCACAATTGTCTCTGAGAGCGACGCTTGCTGTTCCAGATCCCATCGATCCTCGCCCGTGCCGACGAGGTCATCGAATGAGACGCCGCGAGTTGATGATCCTCTTAGGCGGCGCGCTGACGGCGGCGCGCGCCGCTTCGCGCGCAGCAGAAGGCGATGCCGGTGATCGGCTTTCTCGGCAGCGCCTCGCCTGGCCCAAATGAACCGGCTTTGGCCGCGTTCCGTCAGGGGCTGAGCGAAACCGGCTATGTCGAGGGCCAGAACGTGGCGATCGAATACCGTTGGGCGGAGGGTCGCCATGATCGGCTGCCCGCTCTGGCCGCCGATCTCGTCGCCCGCAAGGTTGATGTGATCGCGGCCACCGGCGGCAACGCTTCGGTGCGCGCGGCCAAAAACGCGACCTCGACGATCCCGATCGTCTCCATCTTCGGCGACGACCCGGTCGAGTGGGGCCTCGTCGCAAGTCTCGCCCGGCCGGGCGGCAACCTCACGGGCATCAACATGATCACCGCGGAGTTGATGCCCAAGCGGCTCGAACTGCTCTCCGAGCTGGTTCCCCGAGCCGGGGTGATTGCCCTGCTCGCGAACCCGGGTGCCGAGAGCATGATCCGAGAGGTGCAAGAGGCGGCGCGCGCGAAGGGGGTGCAGCTCCAAATTCTGAAGGCGAGCAGCGAAAGCGAGATCGACGCCGCGTTCGCCTCCCCATCGCAAGCCGGCGCGCTCCTCGTCGGTAACGACCCATTCTTTATGAGCCGACGCGAGCAGCTTGTGGCGCTGGCAGCACGCTATGCCGTTCCGGCGATGTACGAGTGGCGCGAATTCGTCGCGGCTGGCGGCCTGATCAGTTATGGAACCAGCCGCACAGGCACGTGGCGTCGCTTCGGCAATTACGCTGGAAAGATCCTCAACGGCGCCAAGCCGGCCGATCTACCGGTCGAGCAGCCGACCCGGTTCGAGCTGGTCGTCAACCTGAAGACCGCGAAGGCGCTCGGCCTTACTATCCCAGCTGCGATCCTTGACCTCGCCGACGAGGTCATCGAATGAGACGCCGCGAGTTGCTGCTGCTGGCCGGCGCGATGGCGGCGGCCCGTCCGCTGCGCGCGCAGCAGAAGGCGATGCCGGTGATCGGCTTCCTCGGCAACACCTCGCTCGACCCGAATTCACCGTTTATGGCCGCATTCCGCCAGGGGCTGAGCGAAACCGGCTACGTCGAGGGGCAAAACGTGGCGATCGAATACCGCTGGGCCGAGGACCGTTATGATCGGCTACCCGCATTGGCCGCAGACCTCGTCGCCCACAAGGTCGACGTGATCGTGACGAGCGGCGGCGTCACTTCGGCACTGGCAGCGAAAAACGCTACGTCGACGATCCCGATCGTCTTCGAAATCGGCGTCGACCCGGTCGAGCGCGGCCTGGTCGCCAGCTTCGCCCGGCCGGGCGGCAACCTCACCGGCGTCACAATCCTCACTGCCGAGCTGAATCCCAAGCGGTTCGAACTGCTTTCCGAGCTGGTTCCCCAGGCCGGCGTGATCGCCCTGCTGGTGAACCCCAACAACGCGAGTGCTGAGCGCGTCATCAGAGACGTGCAGGAAGCGGCGCGGGCGAAGGGCGTGCAGCTCGATATCCTGAAGGCCGGCGCCGAGGACGAATTTGAGACGGCCTTTGCTTCCCTCGTCCAACTGCAGGCCGGCGCGCTTCTGATTGGCAACGACCCTTTCTTCTTCAGCCGGCGCGACCAGCTCGTGGCGCTGGCGGCACGCCATGCGGTTCCGGCGATGTATGAGTGGCGTGAATTCGCCGCCGCCGGCGGCCTGATCAGCTATGGAACCAGCCTCGCCGGCATGAATCGCCGGGCCGGGGCCTATGTCGGCCGGATTCTCGCGGGCGCCAGGCCGGCTGATCTGCCGGTCCAGCAACCGACCAACTTCGAGCTGGTCATCAACCTCAAGACCGCGAAGGCGCTTGGCCTGACCGTGCCGCAGTCGATCCTCGCCCGCGCCGACGAGGTCATCGAATGAGGCGCCGCGAGCTGCTGCTCCTGCTGGGCGGCGCGCTGACGGCGGCGCCGGGGGTGCGCGCGCAGCAGACGGCGATGCCGGTGATCGGGTTCCTGGGCAGCACCTCCGGCCCGACTGCGGCGAATAGGGCCGCGTTCCGGCAGGGGCTAAGCGAAACCGGCTACGTCGAGGACAAAACGTGGCGATCGAATATCGCTGGGCGGAGGGCCACTATGATCGGCTGCCCGGGTTGGCCGCCGATTTGGTGCGCTCCAAGGTCGATGTGATCGTGGTGGGCGGCACCACCGGGGTACTAGCGGCGAAAAACGCAACCTCGACGATCCCGATCGTCTTCAACGCCGCCGATCCGGTTGAATTCGGCTTGGTCGCCAGTCTTGCCCGGCCGGGCGGTAACCTCACCGGCGTCAGCATGATGAACACCGAACTGATGCCCAAGCGGGTCGAACTGCTGTCGGAGCTGGTTCCTCACGCCAGCGTGATCACCCTGCTCGTGAACCCGAACAACCCGGGCGCCGAGCGCATCATGCGAGAACTGCCGGAAGCGGCGAGCACGAAGGGGCTGCAGCTCCCTGTCCTGAAGGCCGGCACCGAAAGCGAGATCGACGCCGCCTTTGCCACCCTCGTCCAATGCGTACTGGCGCGCTCGTCGTCCAGGCCGATCCATTCTTCGACAGCCGACGCGAGCAGTTAGTGGCGCTGGCGGCGCTCCATGCCGTTCCGGCAATCTATGAGGGTCGCCAGTTCGCCGCAGACGGCGGCCTGATCAGCTACGGACCAAGCCGCATGGCTGCCAATCGCCAGCTCGGCATTTACGCCGGGAAGATCCTCAAGGGCGCCAAGCCCGCCGATCTGCCGGTTCAGCGACCGACGAATTTCGAGCTGGTCGTCAACCTCAAGACCGCCAAGGCGCTCGGCCTCGACGGTACCGCAATCGATTCTCGCCCGCGCCGACGAGGTCATCGAGTGAGACGCCGCGAGTTGGTGCTCGCTGCTGGGCGGCGCGATGACTGCGCCGCGCGCCCTCCGCGCGCAGCAAAAGGCGATGCCGGTGATCGGCTTTCTCGGCAGCGCCTGGCCTGGCCGAAATGCACCGCTCGCGGCCGCGTTTCACCAAGGACTAGCGAAGCCGGCTACGTCGACGGACAAAACGTGGCGATCGAATACCGCTGGGCCGAGGGCCACTATGATCGGCTGCCAGCATTGGCCGCCGACCTCGTCGCCCGCAAGGTCGACTGATCGTAGCAGTCGGCGGCATCCCTGCGGCACTAGCAGCGAAAACCGCAACCTCAACGATCCCAATCGTCTTCAGCGTCGGCGACCCGGTCGATCTCGGCTTGGTTGCCAGTCTCGCCCGGCCGGGCGGCAACCTGACAGGCGTCAGCACTATGGCACCGAGCTGAGTCCCAAGCGGCTCGAGCTGCTTTCCGAACTGGTTCCCCAGGCGAGGGTGATCGGCCTGCTTGTGAACCCGAACAATTCGAATACTGAGCGCATCATTGGAGACATGCAGGAAGCGGCGCGCGCGAAGGGCGTGCAGCTCCCTATCCTGAAGGCCCGCACCGAAAGCGAGATCGACGCCGCCTTCGCAACCCTCGTCCAACTGCAAGCCGGCGCGCTCGTCGTCGGCGGCGACCCGTTCTTCGGCAACCGGCGCGAGCAGCTCGTGGCGCTGGCGGCACGCCATGGCGTTCCGGCGATCTACCAATGGCGTGAATCCGTCGAGGCCGGCGGCCTGATCAGCTATGGATCGAGCCTAGCGGCTTCCTTTCGCCAGGTCGGCATTTACGTCGGACAGATCCTCAAGGGCGCCAAGGCGGCCGATCTGCCGGTACAGCAACCGACGACGTTCGAGCTGGTCGTCAATCTCAAGACCGCAAAGGCGCTCGGGCTGACAATCCCGCCATCGATCCTCGCCCGCGCCGACGAAGTCATCGAGTGATGAACCGCCGCGCGTTTCTGTTTTCGCTGGCCGGCGCGATGAGCGCGGCGCCTGGCCTCCGCGCGCAGCAGAAGGCGATGCCGGTGATCGGTTACCTCGCCAGCGCCTGGCCCAGCGCGAATGCACCGTACGTGGCCGCATTCGGCCGGGGTCTCAGCCAAACCGGCTGGGTCGAAGGACAAAATGTGACGATCGAATACCGCTGGGCGGAGGGTCAGTATGATCGGCTGCCCGGATTGGCCGTCGACTTAGTCGGCCGTAAGGTCGACATAATCGCGACCAGTGGCGGCGACTTTTCGGCACTGGCGGCAAAGAACGCGACTTCGTCGATCCCAATCGTCTTTCTGGCCGGCGGTGACCCGGTCGAAGAAGGCCTGGTCGCCAGTCTCCCAAATCCGGGCGGTAATCTCACAGGCATGACCCTTTTCGCTGTCGAGCTATGGGGCAAGCGGGTCGAGCTGATCGCCGAGTTGGCTTCCGAGGCCAGAGTGCTCGCTCAGCTCGTGAACCCGCAGAGGCCAACTGTCGAGCGCAGTATCAGAGCTGTGCAAGAGGCAACGCGCGCCAAGCGGCTGCAGCTCCGCGTCCTGAAGGCAAGCACTGAAAGCGAGATCGATACCGCGTTCACTTCCCTTGTCGAGCAGCAGGCCGGTGCACTGCTCGTTGCCGATCCGTCCTTCCTTGGGCGTCGTGAGCAGATCGTGGCGCTGGCGGCCCGTTACGCCGTACCGACGATCTATGACTGGCGCGAATACGTCGTAGCCGGCGGCCTGATCAGCTACGGAACCAGCCTCACCGCTGCCCATCATGAGGTCGGTATTTACGCCGGAAAGATCCTCGCGGGCGCGAAGCCGGCCGATCTACCGGTGGCAACAGCCGACCACATTCGAGCTGGTGGTCAATCTCAAGACCGCCAAGGCGCTCGGCCTCACGGTCCCGCCTTCGATCCTCGCCCGCGCCGACGAGGTCATCGAATGAGGTCGTTCTGGTTGTTGCTCCTCATGCTCGTGTGCGCGCTCGACGCGTCTACTGCCGGCGAAAAGGTCTACCGTCTTGGTGAATTGGCGCCGTCCGCCGCATCGCTTGAAATTACCCGAAGCGTGGCATTGCCCGAGCTCGCGAAGCTCGGCTTTGACGAGGGCCGAAACCTTATCTTGGAAGAGCGGGTGGGTGATGCGGCGGCGATGCCGGACTTGGCGCGGATGCTGCTCCTCACCAACCCGGATGCGGTCATCGCGATCGGCGCCGACGCGATCCGCGCCGCGAGCGAGGCGACGACCACAGTGCCGATCGTGATGTTTGGCGCCAGTCCAGTCGGGAAAGGGTTGGTGGCGAGCCTCGCCCGCCCCGGCGGCAATGTCACCGGCGTGGTGATCCTGGCGGCAGAGCTGGACGGCAAGCGCTTGGATTTGCTCCGCGAGGCAGTGCCGGCGGCACGCCGCATTGCGGGCCTCTTGCTGCCCTCGGCGCCGCTCCGTCAGACCAGCGAACGCGAGATGCGGGAAGCAGCGGCGACCACCGGGGTCGAACTCCTCCCTTTCGACGCCAGCGGGCCTGAGGACTACCGGGCCGCCTTCGCCGCGATGCGCGCGGCCGGGGCGCAAGCCCTTGTTGTCACGGCCCACGCCACCTTCAATCGCGACGCGTCCCTCCTCGCCCGATTGGCGCTCGAGGCAGACTTGCCCACGGTGTGCGAGTGGGCTGAAATGGCGCAATCCGGCTGTCTCCTCGGCTACGGACCAAGCCGCAACGAGCTGCGGCGCCGCACAGCGTACTTCGTTGCCCGTATCTTCCGAGGTGCCGCCCCGGGCGATCTGCCGATCGAGCAACCGACGCACTACGAATTTACCATCAATCTCAAAACCGCGAAGGCGCTCGGACTAACGATCCCGCAATCGCTTCTCGTCCGCGCCGACGAGGTCATCGAATGAGACGCCGCGAGTTTGTGTTCCTGCTCGGCGGCGCGATGACCGCAGCGCGCGCCCTCCGCGCGCAGCAGAAGGCGATGCCGGTGATCGGCTACCTCGCCAGCGGCTCGCCCATCCCGAACTCACCGTTGATGGCCGCTTTCCACCAGGGACTTGGCGAAACCGGCTACGTAGAGCGGCGTAACGTGGCGATCGAATACCGCTGGGCGGAGGGCCACTATGATCGACTGCCCGCACTGGCCGCCGACCTCGTCGGCCGTAAGGTCGATGTGATTGCAGCAATCAACACTCCTTCGGCATTGGCGGCGAAAAGCACGACCTCGACGATCCCGATCGTCTTCGAAACCGGCGACCCGGTCGAGCGTGGCCTGGTCGCCAGTCTCGGCCGGCCGGGCAGTAACCTCACGGGCGTCAGCATCCTCACCTTCGAGCTGATGCCCAAGCGGCTCGAGCTGCTTTTCGAACTGGTTCCCCAGGCCAGGGAGATCGCTCTGCTCGTGAACCCGAACACGGGTGTCGAGCGCATGGAGGGCATGATGCGAGACGTGCAGGAAGCGGGGCGGGCAAAGGGGTTGGAGCTCCATTTCCTGCAAGCCAGCACCGAAAGCGAGATCGACGTCGCCTTCGCAACTCTCGTCCAACTGCGAGCCGGCGCGCTCATCGTCAGCGCCGATCCGTTCTTCGACGGCCGGCGCGAGCAGCTCGTCACTCTGGCGGCACGCCACGCCGTTCCCGCGATCTATCAAAGGCGTGAATTCGCCGAGGCCGGCGGCCTGATCAGCTATGGAGCGAGCTTCATGGCTTCCCGTCGCCAGGTCGGCATTTACGCCGGAAAGATCCTCAACGGCGCCAAGCCGGCCGATCTGCCGGTCGAGCAGCCGACCAAATTCGAGCTGGTCGTCAATCTCAAGACCGCCAAGGCGCTCGGCCTCACCGTGCCGCAGTCGATCCTCGCCCGCGCCGACGAGGTCATTGAATGAGGCGCCGGGCGTTACCGGGCGAGAGGCCTACTTGTTGACCGCACACCGGTATGCGGTAACATGGGCAGATGATCCGATCCTTTGGCGACAGGCGGACCGAGGCACTGTTCCGGGATCAGTTGGTGCCCGATTTTCAAGGAATTGCCCGCAGAGCGAAGCGCAAGCTGGAGGCCATTAATGCGGCGAACGGATTAAGTGACCTCGCGGTGCCGCCATCCAACCGTCTGGAAAGGCTGCGTGGGGATCTACGAGGCTTTTATTCGATCCGGATAAACCAGCAATGGCGCGTCATCTTCCGGTGGCGCGACGGTGAGCCCCATGAGGTGCGGATCGTGGACTATCATTGAGGCCTATGCGCGGCACCGTCGATGACACGGAGGAGATGGAATGACCGAAGACGAGTTTGCACCCGTCACGCCCGGTGAAATGCTGAAAGACGAGTTCTTGGCCGAGTACGGCCTCTCCCAGAATCATCTCGCCAAAGCTGTTGGGATCTCGCCGAACCGCATTGCAGAGATCGTCAATAATCGTCGCCGTATTTCCGCTGATACGGCTTTGAGGCTAAGTCTGTACTTTGGAAACTCGCCAGAGTTCTGGATGAACCTGCAAACTCATTATGACCTGAAGCTGGCGCGGCAAAATTTGAAACCGGAAGAGGTGGAGAGGATCAAGGCGCTGCGGGCTGCATAGAGTTGGGTCTGCCGGTTCGACCGCTCTTTGCGAGGTGATCGAATGAGACGCCGCGAGCTGATTGCTGCTGGGCGGCGTGGTGATGGCCGCGCGCGCCCTCCGCGCGCAGCAAAAGGCAATCCCGGTGATCGGATTTCTCGGCCTCACCTCACCCGGCCCCTTCGCGCCGTTCGTGACCGCGCTGCATCAAGGATTGAGCGAAACCGGTTACGTCGAGGGCCAAAATCTGGTGATCGAATACCGTTGGGCGGAGGACCGCAATGATCGGCTTCCGGCATTGGCCGCCGATCTCGTCGCGCGCAAGGTCGACGTGATCGTGACCAGCGGTGGCACACCTCCAGCACGCGCGGCGAAAGATGCAACCTCGACGATCCCGATCTTCTTCATTGGCGTCGCTGACCCAGTCGCGACCGGCCTCGTTGCCAGTCTGGCCCGGCCTGGGGGCAACGTCACGGGCTTCAGCAACATGTCAGGCGAGCTGACTCCCAAGCGGCTCGAGCTGCTTTCCGAACTGATTCCTCAGGCCAAGGTGGTCGCCCTGCTGATCAGCCCGAACGCTCCAAATATCGAGCCGATGGTTCGAGACGTGCAGGAAGGGGCTCGGACGAAGGGATTGCAATCGCACATCCTGAAGGCCAGCACCGAAGGCGAGATCGACGCTGCTTTCGCAACGCTTATACGACTGCGAGCTGGCGCGCTCGTCGTCGCCTCCGATCCGTTCTTCAACAGCCGGCGCGAGCAGCTTGTAGCACTTGCGGCACGTTATGCCATTCCGGCGATCTATGAGTGGCGTGAATTCGCCGCGGGCGGTGGCCTGATGAGCTATGGACCGAGCCTCGCCGGCATCTGGCGCCACGCTGGGGTCTATACGGGGCGGATTCTCGCCGGAGCCAAGCCGGCCGATCTGCCGGTCCAGCAGCCGACCAAATTCGAGCTGGTGCGTCAACCTCAAGACCGCCAACGCCCTCGGCCTGACGATCCCGCAATCGATCCTCGCCCGCGCCGACGAGGTCATCGAATGAGGCATTGGGCCGCATACCTGCTGGGGATCGCGGTTTCGGGCGCCGTGGCTCTGCCCGATAGGGCGCAGCAGTGGGCGAAAACGTTTCGCATCGGTGTCTTATCGCCGGCGGGATCACCATCGACGAAGGCGTTCGATGGCTCCGAAAGGGACTGCGTGCTCCCGGTTTGACGCGCAGTTGCCCGTAGAGGTATTACATTTGACAAAACGTAATGGAGGCACCATGGAGTCCGCTATTACGGCCAAAGGCCAGGCAACGATCCCAAAGGCCATCCGGGAGCATCTTCGGTTGAAGCCGGGCGACCGCGTCAAGTTCTTTGTCCATCCCGACGGCAGTGTGGTCCTCTTGCCGAAACTGCCCGCCTCGGCCTTGCGGGGCATTGTCAGGCCGCGGCGGCGGCCGGTGACGATCGAGGAAATGGGCGCGGCCGCGGCTGCCGGCGCCGCCAACGGCGCCCGGCGCCGGTGATCGGGCTCGACACCAACATCCTCGTCCGCTATCTCGCGCAAGACGATCCGGTCCAATCGGCGAAGGCGACGGAGCTGGTCGAGCGGCGGCTGAGCGAGGAGAATCCCGGGTTTGTCAGCATTGTGGCGATGGTCGAGACCGCATGGGTCCTCGACCGCGCCTACGGGCTAGCGGACGATGAGATCGCGGCCGCCATCGAGCGCACGCTGCAGGCTGATGTCCTTGTTGTGGAAGACGAACAGGAAGTCTTTGCCGCCATGATCGCGCTCAAGGAGGGGCACGGCTCGTTCGCTGACGCCCTGATCGGCGGGCTGGGCGGCAGAGCGGGCTGTACCCACACACTGACTTTCGAGCAGAAGGCCTCGCAACTCCCCGGCTTTGAGCCATTGTGATGACTATGGATGCTCATGAGCGCCCGTGCGGGCGATCCGCTGGGGGAAGCCCGGCTCGCAGCATATCTCCGAGGCTTGAAACCCTTGGGTTGGGAATGAGACGCCGCGAGCTGGTGCTGCTGCTGGGCGGCGCAATGACAGCTGCGCGCGCCGTCCGCGCGCAGCAGAAGGCGATGCCGGTGATCGGCCTGATCGGTCTCGGGTCGCCCGACACAAGCGCCTCGTTTATGGCGGCATTCCGCCAGGGACTGAGCGAAACCGGCTATGTCGAGGGGCAAAACGCGGCGATCGAATACCGCTGGGCGGAGGGTCGGTATGATCGACTGCCGGCATTGGCCATCGATCTCGTCGGCCGCGGGGTCGACGTGATCGTGACCAGCAGCAGCGTTAGGTATTCAAGCGGCGAAAGACGCAACCTCGACGATCCCGATCGTCTTCACCGGCGGCAGCGACCCGGTCGGAGAGGGGGCGGTCTCCAGTCTCGCCCGGCCGGGCGGCAATCTGACGGGCGTCAGCTTCCTCACGATCGGACTGGCGCCCAAGCGGCTCGATCTGCTTTCCGAGCTCGTTCCCGAGGCTAAAGTAATCGCCCTGCTTGTCAACCCGAACAATGCCGCGGGTGCCGAGCAGATGACCCGAGAGGTGCAGAAGGCGGCGGGCGCGAAGGGGGTGCACCTCCTCGTCGTGAAGGCCGGCAGCGAAAGCGAGATGGAAGCCGCTTTCGCAACCCTCACAGGTCTCCATGCCGGCGCGCTGCTCGTCGGCGCCGACCCGCTCTTCTACAGCCGGCGCGAGCAGCTCGTGACGCTGGCGGCGCGCCATGCCGTTCCGGCGATGTATGAATGGCGCGAGTTTGTCGCCGCCGGCGGCCTCGTCAGCTATGGAACAAGCCTCGCCGGCGCGTGGCGCCAGGTCGGCATGTATGTCGGAAAGATCCTCAATGGCGCCAAGCCAGCTGATCTGCCCGTCCAGCGACCGACCAAATTCGAGCTGATTGTCAACATGAACACCGCCGAGGCGCTGGGGCTCACGGTGCCGCTATCGATCCTTGCCCGGGCCGACGAGGTCATCGAATGAGGCGGCGCGACTTGATGCTGCTGCTCGGCGCCGCAGCGCTGCCGATGCGCGCCCTGCGTGCGCAGCAGAAGGCGTTGCCGGTGATCGGCTCCGGAACTAGCCTGACGGCCGTCTACCGCCAAGTCGGCGTTTACGCCGGGCGGATCCTGAACGGCGCCAAGCCGGCAGAGCTTCCGGTCCAGCAGCCGACGAGCTTCGAGCTGGTGATCAATCTCGCTACTGCAAAAACGCTGGGGCTCACCGTGCCGCCGTCAATCCTCGCCCGCGCCGACGAGGTTATCGAATGAGGAAGACGAATTGGGCCCTGCCAGGCTTGGGGGCTCGCCAGGCTTGCGGGCTGGATCGCGTGGACCAGATCGGTGCAATCTGATACCCCCTAGCCATGACCTTGACGCTGCACAACACGCTGACCCGCCGCAAGGAGGCGTTCGAGCCGCTCGATCCGAAGAATGTGCGGCTCTATGTCTGCGGGCCGACGGTCTATGACCGCGCGCATATCGGAAACGGCCGGGCGATCGTCGTGTTCGATGTGCTCTACCGGCTGCTGCGCGAAATCTACGGGCGCGGGCAGGTGCGTTATGTGCGCAACATCACCGACATCGAGGACAAGATCAACGCCGCGGCCCTCAAGAACGGCGAGCCGATCGCGGCCCTGACGGCGCGAACAACCGCGGCTTTTCACGAGGACATGGCGGCGCTCGGCGCTCTGCCGCCCGATATCGAGCCGCGGGCGACCGATTATATCCCGCAAATGGTCGCTATGATCGAGCGGCTGATCGCCAGCGGGCATGCGTATGCGGCCGAGGGCCATGTGTTGTTCTCGGTGCCGTCCGACCCGCATTACGGGCAGCTCTCGGGGCGCAGCCGCGACGACATGATCGCCGGGGCCCGGGTCGAGGTTGCGCCTTACAAGCATGACCCTGCCGATTTCGTGCTGTGGAAGCCGTCCGACGCCAATCTGCCGGGGTGGGACAGCCCCTGGGGGCGCGGCCGGCCGGGGTGGCACATCGAATGCTCGGCGATGAGCGAGGCGCATTTGGGCGAGACCTTCGATATCCATGGCGGCGGTCTCGATCTGGTGTTCCCGCACCACGAGAACGAGATCGCGCAAAGCACTTGCGCCCATGCCGGCCGCCCGTTCGTGCGCTATTGGATGCATAACGGGATGCTGACCGATGCCGGCGCCAAGATGTCGAAGTCGCTCGGCAATATCCGCACCGTCCGCGAATTGCTCGACGAAGCGCCTGGCGAGGCGATCCGTTTGGCGCTGCTCACGACCCATTACCGCGATCCGCTCGATTGGACCCCCGATCGCCTGCGCCAGGCGCGGCAAACGCTCGACCGGTTCTACCGGGCATTGACCCTGCCCGGCGATGCGGTGTTCGAGCGGCTCGGCGAGGCGCAGGCTGCACTGGCGCCGCTGCGCCGAGCGCTCGAAGACGATCTGAACACCCCGCTCGCGCTGACGCACCTGCATGAGCTGGCCGGGGCGATCAACCGGACGAGCTCCGACGCGGAGCGCTCCGCGCTGCAGCGCGCGCTCGAAGCCGGCGGGCGCCTGATGGGGCTCCTGGGTCAGCCGCCGCTCGAATGGCTGCGCGGCAGCGACAAGGCGGAGGCCGAACGCATCGAGCAGCAGATCGCCGCGCGCGCGGCGGCGCGGCGCCAGCGCCGCTTTGCCGAGGCCGACAAGATCCGCGCGGCGCTCGCCGCCGAGGGCATCATCCTCGAGGACAAGCCCGACGGCACGACGACCTGGTGGCGGAAGGACTGAGCATGGCCGGCACCGATCATCGCCGCCAGGCGGTGACGGCGGGTCCCGCGATCATCCTGGTGGAGCCGCAGCTCGGCGAGAATATCGGCACCGCGGCGCGGGCGATGATGAATTGCGGGCTCGACGATCTGCGCCTGGTGCGCCCGCGCGACGGCTGGCCGTCGGACAAGGCCGTCGCCGCGGCGAGCGGCGCCGATGCGGTGCTCGGCAAGGCGCGGCTCTATCCGAATGTACCGGCGGCAATCGCCGACCTGGTTCATGTTTACGCGGCGACCGCGCGCGACCGCGGCATGGTGCGGCGCGAAGTGACGCCGCGCCACGCCGCGGCCGAGATGCGCGGCTGGCTCGCGGCCGGCGAGCCCTGCGGGGTGCTGTTCGGGCCGGAGCGGACCGGCCTCCTCAACGACGACGTGGCGCTCGCCGACACCGTCTTGACGGTGCCGCTCAACCCCGGCTTCTCGTCGTTGAACCTCGCCCAGGCGGTGCTGATCATCGGCTATGAATGGTTCACCTCGGGCGCCGCGGCGCCGCCCGAAACCCTGCGCCGCGGCGGCAGCCGGCCGGCGGCCAAAGAGGAGCTGCTGAACTTTTTCGAGCACCTCGAGGAAGAGCTGGTCCGCAACGGCTTTTTGCGCAACCGCGAGAGCCGCCCGAGCATGGTCCGCAATCTGCGCAGCCTGTTTCAGCGCGCCCAATGCACCGAGCAGGAGTTGCGCACCCTGCACGGCGTCGTGACCGCCTTCGCCGGCCCGCGCGAACGGGCCAAAGGGACCAATGAAATGGCAGAGCCCGCCGCGAAATCGGGGCCCAGGGACGGACCAATGTAGCGCGCGCATAATAAGGTCGGTAAGCGACGGTATGCGGTCATTCCGGGGCGTAGCGGAGCTGCGCGCCCGGAACCCATGCACACGGGCGTCAGCCGATTTGCAGCCATTGCGTTTTCTTTGGAAAGTCCGTGTTCATTGGAAAAGCCCCTCTCCGCCCTCAGGTCACCTGTGCACACATCTTTTAGGATAGGGTGTGACATTTTGACTCACCCTTTGATTGGGTCTTGCGATCCCGGCGTATTGTGTGAGGTTCTGGATGCCGACCGCTACATGTTGAGGAGGGGGTCGGCATGGACGGGTTTGCGGTTGGCCAGTTCGGGGATGCCCGGCTGGAAAAAGGGGGCTGTGCTTGTGCAGCGCATGGTCGAGCGCTCGACCGTGCGGCTGCGGCAATTGGCGTGCAATCGCGCCGAGGAGGTCAGGCTCGGGCGGTTTTTGCGCAATGACCGGGTGAGCCTGGAGGCGCTCAACCGGGGGGCCGGCGAGCGGGTCGGCCGGCTGGCGGCGGGGTGCGGTCATGTGCTGGCGATCCAGGACACCACCGAGCTCAACTTCCAGCGCCATGCCCGGCGCACCCGGGGGCTGGGCCCGGTCGGCAACGGCACCGACCAGGGGCTGTTTCTGCACCCGTTGCTGGCGATCGAGGCGGCTGGCGGGCGCTGTCTCGGGCTGGCCTGGGCCAAGCTGTGGGTGCGGCCCGGCAAGATCGCCAGCGGGCGGCGCCAGCGGCCGACGGCGCAGAAGGAATTGCAGCGCTGGCAGGAGGGGGTCGCCGCAGCCGAGCAGGCGCTGGGCGGCGCCGCGCTGGTGACCGTGGTCAGCGACCGCGAAGCCGACATTTACGAGAGCTGGGCGCGGCCGCGCCCGGCCCATCTGCACCTGCTGGCGCGCGCCGCGCAAAACCGCAAGCTCGCCAGCGGCGATTGTCTGTTCGCGGTATGCGACCGGCTGCCGGCCACCCTGTGCTACGAGCTTGCGGTGCCGCGGCAGCCCGGCCGTCCGGCGCGGCAGGCCAAGCTCGAGCTGCGCTTTGGCCCGGTCGAGCTGATGCGCCCGCGCTGGCTGCGCCGCGCGCCGCGTCTGCAGGAGGCCGCCGCGGACAGCGTCGCCCTGCATCTCGTCGATGTGCGCGAAATCGGCGCGCCCGCCGGCACCGAGCCGCTGCATTGGCGGCTGCTGACCACCCACGCCGTCGACACCCCGCAAGCCGCCCTGGAAATCGTCCAATGGTATCGCCGGCGCTGGAACATCGAGCAGCTGTTCTGGACCCTCAAGCGCCAAGGGCTCGACATCGAGGCCAGCCAGGTCGAGAGCGCTGCCGCCCTTGTCAAGCTGGCCTTTCTCGCCACCGTTGCGGCGACCCGCATCATGCAGCTGGTGCGCGCCCGCGACGGCACCCAGCCGGCCCCGGCCGCGGAGGTCTTCTCGGCCGCCGAGATCGAGGCCCTCAGCCTTCATCTGCCGAGCCTCGAAGGCAAAACCGCAAAGCAGAAAAACCCTCATCCCGCCGGCTCCCTGGCCTGGGCCAGCTGGATCATCGCCCGCCTCGGCGGCTGGAAAGGATAC
This sequence comes from uncultured Alphaproteobacteria bacterium, assembly GCA_963836845.1. Lineage (GTDB taxonomy): Bacteria > Pseudomonadota > Alphaproteobacteria > ATCC43930 > CGMCC-115725 > AP-15. The sequence continues at coordinate 37,809 of CAWILK010000026.1, forward strand.
GCCTCGGAAAGCCCGCCCGGACCGATCACAATGCGCCACGGCCTCACCAGACTCCAAGCTCTCTGCCAGGCCCGTGCCGTCATCGGAAATGTGCATAGATGAGCCCCGGCCGGCGGGGGGAGAGGAGAGAAAAGCGGGTCCTCGAGAGCCCATTTCGCGGCGAAAGTGTAGCGCCAACTTTCCCCGGACAGCCCTGCGCTTTCACGGGAATGACGGATCACGTGCTGATGCGCAGCCGAGCGAACCAGGCGGCGATGGCGCGGGCGATCTCCGGTCCGGAATCCTCCTGAATGAAGTGGCTGCCGGCGAGTGTCACTTCGGTTTGGTTGCGCCAACCGCGGCAAAATTCGCGCTGCGCTCCGACCAGGATCGCGCCGGGATCGGCATTGACGAACAGCTTCGGAAGCTGGTTCTCGGCCATCCAATCGGCATAAGCGGCGACCAGCTCGACAACGGGAGCGGGTTCGCCGTCGATCGGGATCTCGCGCGGCCAGGTCAGAGCGTCGGCCAGCGGTCCTCACGCGGCCCCCGCGAAGGGGCGCCGATATTCGGCCATTTCGGCGGGGTCGAGCTGCCGCAGGATCGAGGCCGGCAACACCCGCTCGACGAACATGTTCTTGTCGAGGATCATGTCTTCGCCGGCAGCGGAGCGGAAGCCCTGGAAGACCCGGCGCGAGCCCTCGGGCCATTCGGACCAGCTAAGCGGCCGGACAATCGCTTCCATGTAGACGAACCCTCGGACCCGGCTGCGATGGTGGTTGGCCCAATCAAAGGCGATCGCCGAGCCCCAATCGTGCGCGACGAGCACGATTGGGTTTTCCGGGTCGATCACCGCGTCGATAAACCCCGACAGAAATTCGCGATGAGTGGAAAAGCGGTAGGTGTCGGGGCCGGGATTTTCGAGCTTGGCGGAATCGCCCATGCCGATCAGGTCGGGCGCGATGCAGCGGCCGAGCCCGGCCACCTCGGGCATGACGTTGCGCCAGAGATAGGACGAGGTCGGGTTGCCGTGCAGGAACAGAAACACCGGCTCGCCCTCGCCGAGCTCGACATAGGCCATCGGTTTGTCGTTGATCGATACCAATTTCTTCGGGTGCGGTTCGAGCCGGTGCAAGGGCTTCATGATTGATCCTCAAGGGCCGGGGCGGCGGCATGCTATCATCTCGAAGCCGTAACGTGAGGAGTGCCAGATGCCGAACCCGAATTACCAGAGAGCGCTGATCGTCGGAGCCGGAAGCGGGCTGAGCGCCTCGCTGGCGCGGCTCTTCGCCCGCCAAGGCCTAAAGGTGGCGCTCGCCGCGCGCAATTCGGAAAAATTGGCGCCGCTCTGCGCCGAGACCGGAGCCAAGGCCTTCGCTTGCGACGCAATCAATCCGGGGCAGGTGGCGCAAATGTTCGCGGCGGTCGAGGACGCGGTCGGCGCGCCCGATGTCGTCGTCTACAACGCCAGCGCGCGGGCCCGCGGCCCGGTCGCCGAGCTGGTGCCGGCCGAGGTCGAGCGCGCGATCATGGTCAGCGCGTATGGCGGGTTTCTGGTCGCCCGCGAGGCGGTGTCGCGGATGCTGCCCAAGGGCCACGGGGCGGTGCTGTTCACCGGCGCCTCGGCGAGCGTCAAGGGCTACCCGCTGTCGGCGCCGTTTGCGATGGGCAAGTTCGCGCTGCGCGGCCTGGCGCAAAGCATGGCCCGCGAGCTCGCCCCGCAGGGCATCCATGTCGCGCACTTCGTGATCGACGGCGCGATCCGCAATCCTGGCCGGGTCGAGCCGGCCGACCGGCCCGACAGCATGCTCGATCCGGACGCGATCGCGGCGTCTTATCTCCACATGCTGCAACAGCCGCGCTCGGCCTGGGCCTGGGAGGTCGAATTGCGCCCCTGGGTCGAGCGGTTCTGAGCCTCAGAGCATCTGGCCGCCATCGACTGCGATGTTCTGGCCGGTGACCCAGCCGGCGAGCGGCGAGCACAGGAATAGCGCCACCTGCGCGATCTCCTCGGGCCGGCCGAGCCGCCCGAACGGGATGCTTCTGAGAATGCGCCCGTAGAGATCGGGATTGCTCGCCTTGACCCGTGCCCAGGTGCCGCCGGGAAACTCGACCGAGCCGGGGGCGATGCAGTTGACCCGGATGCCCTGCCGGGCGAACGTCGCGGCTTGGGTCAGCGTGTATTCCAGGATGGCGGCCTTGACCGCTCCGTAGGGCGGCGTGCGCACCGATGCACGAAAGCCCGAAATCGACGATATGTTGAGAACCGCCCCCGCCTCGGATTTTACGAGGAATGGCCACGCCGCCCGCGTCGCCCGCACGGTTGCCAACAGGTCGACCGAGATGCTGGCGGCCCAGCCCGCCTCGTCGTCGGTGGTGCCGAAGCCCGAGGCATTGTTGACGAGAATGTCGATGCCGCCGAGCGCGCCGGCCGCCTCCTCGATATAGCGGGGGATGGCTGCCTCATCGGAGAGATCGCAGACTGCGGAATGGGCAATCCCGCCAAACCGGGCGAGCTCGTCGCGGGTCGCGGCAAGCGCCTCGGCGCCGCGCGCGCAAATCGAGACGCCGGCGCCTGCTTCGGCGAAGGCGAGCGCGATCGCGCGCCCGATCCCGCGGCTGCCCCCCGCTACGATGGCGCGTTTGCCAGCGATATCGATCTTCATGCTTCCTCCTCGGCTTTGCTGGGCGCAGCATGCGCGACTGCGCCGAGCAACAAAAGGGCTTCCGCCATGATCAAGAGCATCTCGCTGCTGACCCGCAAGGGGGGGCTGTCGCACGAAGACTTCGTCAAGCATTGGGTGGAGGTGCACGCCCCGCTGGCGCATGCCGTCCCCGGGCTGCGCCGCTATGTGCAGTCGCATATTGTCGGCGAGCGCCGGCGCCCCGACATTCCGACAACAGATGTCGACGTCGATGGGATCGCCGAGACCTGGTACGACGACCGGGATACGATGGTGCGGTCCAATGCGTCTCCCGAGGCCAAGGCACTCCACGCCGACGGCGCCCTGTTCATCGGCCGCATCAAGAGCTTCGTCACCGAGGAAAAGGTGATCATTCCGCGGGAATAAGCATGCAGGAGAAAAGCCTCCGTTACTTGACCGGCTTCGGCAATCATCACGCCTCCGAAGCCGTGCCCGGCACGCTGCCGGTGGGCCAGAACGCGCCGCAGCGGCCGCCGCGCGGGCTCTACACCGAGCAGATCTCGGGCACCCCCTTCACCGCGCCGCGCGCCGAGAACCGGCGCTCCTGGCTCTACCGCATCCGGCCCTCGGCGATGCATCCGCCGTTCCGCCGGATCGACAATGGCCTCATTCGCAGCGCGCCGCTTGCCGAGGCGGCGCCGCCGCCCAACCGGCTCAGATGGAGCCCGCTGCCATTTCCCGACGAGCCGGTCGATTTTGTCGACGGGCTGGTGACGCTGGGAGGCAACGGCGATGCGGCGCCCGCGGTTCGGCATCGCGGTTCACATCTACCGCGCCGACCCAGCCGATGCAGCGGCGGGTGTTCTATGATGCCGATGGCGAGCTGTTGATCGTGCCGCAGCTCGGGCGCGTGCTGCTCCTCACCGAGCTCGGCGTCATCGAGGCGGGACCGGGCGAGATCGCGGTCATCCCGCGCGGCATCAAATTCCGTGTCGAGCTGCTGGACGGGCAGGCTCGGGGCTATGTCTGCGAGAATTACGGCGCGCTGTTCCGCCTGCCCGAATTGGGCCCGATCGGCGCCAACGGCCTCGCCAACCCGCGCGACTTTCGCACCCCGGTCGCGGCTTACGAGGACAGCGACGAACCCTGCGAGGTGGTCGTCAAATTCGAGGGCAATCTATGGGCTGCCGATCTCGACCATTCGCCGCTCGACGTCGTCGCCTGGCACGGCAACTACGCCCCCTATGCCTACGACCTCGCGCATTTCAACACGATCGGCACGGTCAGCTTCGATCATCCCGACCCGTCGATCTACACCGTGCTGACTTCGCCGAGCGAGGTGCCCGGCACCGCGAATTGCGATTTCGTGATCTTCCCGCCGCGCTGGATGGTGGCCGAGCACACCTTCCGCCCGCCCTGGTTTCATCGCAACTACATGAACGAATTCATGGGCCTCGTGCACGGCGCCTACGACGCCAAAGCCGAAGGCTTCGTGCCCGGCGGCGCCTCATTGCACAATTGCATGTCGGCGCACGGCCCCGACCGCGCCACCTTCGAACGAGCCGCCGCAGCCGATTTGCAGCCGCAGAAGATCGACGGACACGCTCGCCTTCATGTTCGAGACGCGTCTGGTGATCCGCCCGACCCGCTTCGCGCTCGAAACCGACGCCCTGCAGCGCGACTACGATTTGTGCTGGTCCGGCTTTGAAAAGCTGTTCAAGGGATAGTCACCACGGAGTCACGGAGAGCACGAGAAGAATATTTCGTTCTCTGTGTTCTCCGTGCCTCTGTGGTGAAATTACTTCACCGACGAGAAACTGGTTGGCTGCAGGATCTGGTTCTCGACGCGCGCTACGATCGCGCCATTCTTCTCGGTCTCGGCCCGCGCGCTGATCCATTCGGGATCGGACTGGAAGGCATTCCACTTCTTTTCGCGGTCGGCGAGCAACTCCCATTTGAGAAAGTAATAGAGGGTTTGACTCGAATCGCCGATCACCGTCGTCCAGAAGCCGGCCTGCTCGATACCGTGCCGACGCCAGATGTTCAGTGTGATCGTGTCGAACCGCTTCAAAAGGTCCGGCAAGCGGCCCGGGATGCAGTGATAGACGCGCAATTCGTAAAGCATCGTCTTTCCTCCTGAGGAGCTTTGGGGCAATGGTCCCTCTCCGCCCTTTAGGGGGGAGAGGGAGGGACCCATCGCGCAGCGATGGGAGGGTGAGGTGGGTAGCGCCGTAGGTCCGGCACACCGGCCCCCTCACCCAGCCCTCTCCCCCGGCCAGCGGGGGAGAGGGTAGGATGTTCCGGAATCCGGCATTGGAATTGTTGCTCTTAAGGTGCGGCTAATGGAGCCGGGCCTCGACCCACGCAGCCGCGTCGAGCAGAGCCTCGTCGCGGAACCGGGGGCCGATGAGCTGGATGCCGAGCGGCAACCCTTTGGCTCCGTTGCCGGCCGGCAGGGTCACGCAGGGGGTCCAGGCTAAGGTCCAGATCGCGTTGAAGCGGGCGTCGCCGGTCGAGCCGAGGCCCTCGGGGGCTTCGCCGACCGCGCTCGGCGCGAGCAACACGTCGAGATCGGCGAAGAGGTCGTCGAGATTGCGGCGAAACGCCTCCGCGGTTTCGAGCGCCTCGATATAGGCGGGGAGCGGCAGCGCGCGGCCGCGGGCGAGAAGCCCTTCGCGCAGCGCTTCGCTCAATTTTTCGCCATGCACATCGTATTCGTAGGCGTAGTTGCGTGCCGCCTCGAATTCGAAGATCCGGCGGTGATGATCGAGGATGTCGGACGGGGTCAGCGCGACTTCCCGCACCGCGGCGCCCGCCCCGCTCAGCACCGCGGCCGTGCGCTCGAGCAGCGCATGGGTGTCCCGGTCGGCATGTTCCCAGGCCGGAGTGCGGCAGAAGCCGATGCGGGGCGCGGCGGAGTGGTGGTCGACCGAATGCGGGCTCTGGGCCAGCAGGGCGGCGCGCAACAGCGCGACGTCGTCGAGGCTGCGGCAAATGATCCCGATCGTGTCGAGGTTGTGGCACTGCATCTTGACGCCGACGCGGCTGAACTCGCCAAAGCTCGGCTTGTAGCCGATGACGCCGCAGAATGCGGCCGGGCGGATCACCGAGCCGCCGGTCTGCGTGCCGAGCGCCAACGGCACCTGGAAATCTGCGACCGCCGCGGCCGAGCCGCTGGACGACCCGCCCGGCGAATGCGCGGCATTGTGCGGATGAACCGTCGGCCCCGGATGGCGGTTGGCGAACTCGGTGGTTACCGTCTTGCCGAGGACGACCCCCGATGCCGCGCGGATCAGCGCGACGCAGGCGGCATCGGCGAACGGCCGATTGCCGCGATAGATCGGCGAGCCATGCTCGGTCGGCATACCGACGACATCGATGATGTCCTTGATGCCGACCGGAACACCGGCCAGCGCCCCTTTTCGGCCGGCGCGATCGACCGCGCGCGCTTGGGCCAATGCCTGCTCCGGGTCGAGCCAGGCCCAAGCCTTGATCTCGGCGCCGGCGCGAGCCCGCTCGAGGCACGCCGCGGTCAGCGTCTCGGAGGTCAATTCGCCGGAGCTGAGACGCACTCACCGCCTCGCTGGCGGACAGCTGCTCGGGACCGCTCATCGCCGTTCTCCCCGGTCGAGCCGGGCTTCGGCCCAGCGTCCGACCGCCAGCAGCTGCTCGTCGGCATGGCGGCGGGCGACCAGCTGAATGCCGACGGGCAAGCCGTCTGGGCCCTCACCGGCCGGCAAGGTGAGACAGGGCATGTAAAGTTGGGTCCACAACGCATTGAAGACCGCGGAGCCGGTATCCGCCAGCCCGCGCGGCGCTTGGCCAGGCGCCGGCAAGGTCAAAATCGCGTCAAAGCCGGAGGCCCAGCTCCGCGCCGCTTCGCGCGCCCCTTCGGCGCCGCGGCAGGCTCGACGGAAGGCATCTAGGGTCAGCTCGCGGCCGAGCGCGATCTTCTCGTTGCGAAGCCGCGCGCTGAGCAACGCCTCGTGCCGGTAGAGCTCGGGCATATGGTTGCGCAAACCCTCGAAGGAGCCGATGACGCGTTGCCTCTCGTCGCCGTTTTCGCATTCCGCCGGCAGTCGGGTCTCGCTGACCACCGCCCCTGCTGCTGCGAGGCGATCAACGGCAGCTTCCAGCGCCGCCCTTCCTTCCGGCTGCGCCTCATCCCAATGCGGGGCACGGCAAATGGCGAGGCGCGGCGCGCTCTGTAGTTCCGCCGGCGGCGCATAAGGGATGGCCATCATCGCGGCGCGGAACAGCGCGATGTCGCCGACCGAGCGCGCCATGATGCCGACCGTGTCGAGCGCCTCGGTGTTGATCCGCATGCCGGCGGGCGGAAACAACCCGAAGCTCGGCTTGAAGCCGACGACCCCGCAATACGCGGCCGGCCGGATCACCGATCCACCCGTCTGGGTGCCGATCGCCAGCGGCACCATGAAATCGGCGACCGCCGCAGCCGAGCCGCTCGATGACCCGCCTGGCGAGAAGTCGGGATCGTGCGGATTTGCCGTGGGGCCCGGCTGGCGGTTGGCGAATTCGGTGGATACTGTCTTGCCGAGGGGGATGCCGCCCGCCGCGCGCGGCAACGCCGCGGCGCTGGCGTCGTTGGCGGGCCGGCAGCCGACATAGATCGGCGAGCCGTAAGTCGTCGGCATGTCGACGGTGTCGAAGATGTCCTTGACCCCGAACGGCACCCCGCGAAGCAGGCCGGGTTTCCGGGCGCGGTCGAGCTCGCGCGCCCCGGCCAAGGCCGCTTCACCCGCAAGATGGCTCCACGCCCGCACAACCGGCTCGCGCTCGGCTATCCGTTCGAGACAGCTCCGGACGATGGCCTCGGCGGTCAGCTCGCCGGCTTCGACGAGGCGAGCAATGTCGGTCGCGGGGAGGCGGTAGGGTTCGGCATGCGGCATGCGAGAACTCCCGAGCCGAGATCGGATTGCCATTTAGCCACAGCGACGGCGGCCGCGCATACAGGAAGTTAAGCTTACCCGCGACTGATCGCGAGGAGACGGATCTCCCTGGCCTGCGGCATCGGCGTCGCTCTCGGTCACTCCCGCTGCATTTGCCGGGCAGCTCGGGCGGCCGGCCGCTCGGCGCAGTCCTTCAGCCATTCGGCGACTTTCGGATGGCGGGACATGTCGATCTGCGCCGGCCGCGCCCAGGCGAGGATGCTGGCGACGTTGAGGTCGGCGACGGTAAACCCGGCGCCCAGCAGGTTGGCGCTGCGGCCGAGCGCGCCGTCGAGCACTTGGAGGGGTTGGGCGAGCGATTTCTCGGCGTCGTCCGCCGCTGCCGCGTCGCGCTTGTCTTCGGGAAGGATGGCGCGGTTGAACAGCGCGGTCAGCACCGGGCGCTCGACCTCGGTCATCCCCCAGAAGCTCCATTGCCAGGCGCGCGCCTCGTCCTGGAGTGCCGACGGATAAAGCTTCCCGAGGCTGTGCTTCTTCGCGAGATAGAGGTTGATCGCCATCGATTCCCACAAGCACGAAGCCGTCGTCATCGATGACCGGGACATGCCCGTTCGGGTTGAGCGCCAGATGCGCCGAGCGTGCGCGTGTCGCCGGTCGCAAAATCGACTTTGATGTGCTCGTAGTCGAGCCCGAGCTCCTTTGCCATCCATAGGGTGCGGAACGCGCGAGACCGCGCGACGCCATAGATCTTTAGGGCCATGTCTCCTCCGCTACCTGAGGTCCTGGCCGGCCGCATCGCCCGCCAGGAATTTGTTCGGCTTCAGGAACATCGACAATACCAGCGCTCCGTTGGGGGAGCGCGCCGTGTGGCGGTTGCCCTTGGGGCGCCAGACGTAATTGCCGGCGCGGACCTCGCCTTCTTCATCGACGAGGCTGCCTTCGAGCACGAAGGTCTGCTCGACCTCGACATGCTCGTGCAGCGCCAATTCGGCGCCCGGCTGCCAGCGGAACAGCGCCGTCAATAGCCCGGTCTCCTGGTCTTCCAGCAGGATCTTCATGTCGATCCCCGGGCAGGGGGTCGGCTTCCACGGCAGCTCCTCGACCTCGACATAGCGCGAGGCCAGCGCGCCGAGCCGTTCCGCGTGTCTGAGAAAAGGGGTGGTAGCCGTCATCGCCGATCCCTCCGTCTGCTGCGGGCGGCTGATCATAGCGCAACCCGCCGGCTGCCAGTCTGGACGTTGCGCGATCGGCCGTGAAGGGTGAAGATTGCTGGGACATATTCGGGAGGACGCGATGGCCAAGGGCATACTGATTGCGGCGATGGATTTCTCGGCGGCGCCCGAGGACGAGTTCCACGATTGGTACGATCTCGAACATGTCCCCGAGCGGCTGCGGGTGCCCGGGTTTCTGAACGCCGACCGCTGGATCGGCACCGAAAACCCGAAGGTCTCGGTCGCCACCTATGACCTCGACAATGTCGGAGTATTGCAGAGCCCGCCCTATCAGGCGATCGCCGGCGAGAATTCCTCGCCCTGGACCAAGCGCACCGCCAAATTCCGCAAAGGGCTGCTGCGCTACGAAGGCGAGCAGCTCTTCCCGGGAGACCGCACGGCGCCGCGTGATGCCGCGGCCTTGATGCTGATCGGGATGAATGTCGCCGGCGAGCACGAGCACGAATTCAACGAATGGTACAACAGCGAGCACATCCCGGCGCTGGGCGCGAGTGCCGGGCGTGTTGTGCGCCCGGCGCTACCGGGGGACCGGCGGAACTCAGCGCTATGTCGCGCTCTACCATCTGAACGCGCCGGAGGTTATCCGCTCGGCCGAGTGGCGCAAGGCGGCGGACACCTCCTGGACCCAGCGCATGCGGCCGCATTTCCGCGACCATCTGCGGATCGAGTGCCGCCGCTACACCCGCGCGCAGTAGGGGGCATGGCGAAAACAAGCCTGACACGGCGTTCGCTGCTGCAAACCGCGGCGAGCGCCGCCGGGGCGCTGGTATTGCCGTTCGTGCACGGGGCCCGTGCCGGCGGCAGATTGTCGGCGTTTTTCTGGGACCACCCGGTCCCGACCGTGCCGGCGGCGATGCGCAAGTTGTGCGAGGCCTGGGCAGCCAAGGAAAAGGTCGACCTGCAACTCGATTTCGTCAGCACCAACGGCGACAAGATCCTGCTGACGCTCGCCGCGGAAGGGCAGGCGCGGGCCGGGCACGATGTCGCGACGATCCCCAGCTGGTACGTATCGGGGCAGGTCGAGCGGCTCGAACCGGTCGACGATTTGGTCGCGGCGCTTGTCGCGCAGAACGGCAAGATCGATTGGACGGCCGAGTATCTCGGCAAGTTCGATGGCCACTGGGCGGCATTGCCGTGCTCGACCGGCAGCCCGACATTGCCGGCCTGTGCCCGCATCGACTTGATGAAGCGGCATGCCGGCCTTGACGTTTCCGAGATGTATCCGGCGGGCGGACCCCCCGACCGCGAGCTCACCGACAAATGGGATTGGGAGAATTTTCTGATTGCGGCCCGCAAGTGCTTCGCCGCGGGCCATCCCTTTGGGCTGCCGCTCGGGGTCACCCCGGATTTGGTGGACTGGGTGGGCGCGATGTTCGCCAGCTATGGCGCCGAGCTGGTGGACCGGGACGGCAACATCACGGTCAATTCGGACCCGGTAAAGGCGGCGCTCGACTGGTTCAAGCGGCTCGCCCCGTTTTTGCCGCCCGAGGTCTACGCCTGGGACAATGCCAGCAACAACAAATACCTCGTCTCCGGCAAGGGCTCGCTGATCCTGAACCCGCCCTCGGCCTGGGCGGTGGCGCTGCGCGACGCGCCGCAGATCGCCGAGCAGCTCTGGACCTTCCCGCCGCCGAAAGGGCCGCGGGGCCGCATCGAAGCCGGCATCCCGTGGTATTGGGGGATCTGGAATTTCTCGCCCAACAAGGCGGCGGCCAAGAGCCTGTTGATGTTCCTGTCGCAGCGCTCTTCGGTCGAAGCGCTGCTCAATGCGAGCCGCGGCTACGACGTGCCGCTCTACGAGAAATTTCATGATTTCACGGTGTGGGCCGAGGAAGGCCCGCCCAAGGGCACGTTGTGGAACTATCCGCCGCGCGGCGATGTGGTGCTGTCGATCGCCTGCGCGCCGGCGCCGCCGCGGATCGCCAACCAGATGTATGCGCAGGGGACGATGACGAAACTGGTGGCCCATTGCACGCAGCAAGGCGAGCCGATCGACAAGGCGATCGCCTGGGCCGAGCGGGAAATCGAAGGCTTTATGCGGAGCTGACAGAGGCTAGAGAGGGGCGCGAGCGATGGATTTGCGCTACACCGCCGAGGAATTGGCGTTTCGCGACGAGCTGCGCGGCTTTATCGCGGACAACCTGCCGGGCGGCATCCGCGAGCGGATGCGGCTTGGTCATGCGCCGAGCAAGGAAGACACGGTCACCTGGCAGCGCATTCTCAACCGGCGTAGCTGGGCCGCCTACAGTTGGCCCGAGGAATATGGCGGGCCCGGCTGGACCCCGGTGCAGCGGATGATCTTCCTCGAGGAGAACCAGCTGGCGCCGGCGCCCGAGGTGTCGTCCTTCAACATCACGATGATCGGTCCGGTGTTGATCCAGTTCGGCACCGCGGAGCAGAAGCAGCGCTTTCTGCCGCGCGCCGCCAATATCGAGGATTGGTGGTGCCAGGGCTTTTCCGAGCCCGGCGCGGGGTCGGACCTCGCCTCGCTCAAAACCGCTGCCAAGCGCGACGGCGACCACTACGTCGTCAACGGCCAGAAGATCTGGACCTCGACCGCGCACCACGCCGATTGGTGTTTCTGCCTGGTGCGCACCGACCCGCAGGCGCCAAAACGGCAGATGGGAATTTCCTTCCTGCTGATCGACATGAAGACGCCGGGGATCACGGTGCGGCCGATCATCTCGATCGACGGCAGCCACCATCTGAACGAGGTGTTCTTCGACGATGTGCGGGTGCCGGTGTCGTTGCGGGTCGGCGAGGAGAACCGCGGCTGGGATGTCGCGAAATTCCTGCTGGGGCACGAGCGCACCGGCATTGCGCGGCTCGGGAAATCGAAGGAGCGGGTCAAATTCGCCCGCGAAGCGGCGCGCGAAATGCGCGCCAACGGCAAACCGCTGATCCAGGATCCGGCCTTCCGTCAGCGGGTCGCCCAGCTCGAAACCGACATGAAGGCGCTCGAGATCACCCAGATGCGCGTCGTCTCGGCGCATGACAAGGCGCGCGACGGCAAGCCGGACCCGCTCTCCTCGGTGCTCAAGGTCAAGGGCACCGAGCTATTGCAGGCGACGACCGAGCTGGCGATGGACGTCGGCGGCCCGTTGGCGATGCCGGACTGGGCGCAGGAATTGGCGGCGCTCAGCAACGAGCCGGAACTGGGCCCGGAATGGGCGACCGAGGCGACCCGCAGCTACCTCTTCCTGCGCGCCGCCTCGATCTACGGCGGCACCAACGAGATCCAAAAGAACATCCTGACCAAAGCCGTATTGGGGCTGATATGGTATGGAGGAGTGGGGGATAGCGGCGGGGGAAGCGATGGTTGCGGCTCGACGCATTATTGCACTATCGATTGACGCGGATCAGCGCAGCGCGCTTTTAGAGATCTCGCGCTCGCGCGCGGAGGCCGCGACCGGATGGAGCGGCTGCTCGTTCTGCCTCCTCGACCCCCTCGCTACGCCGGGGGGTAGATTGGGGTGAGCCAACAGACGGTGACGTTGTTGCAGCGAGCTGCGGAATTGGGAGTGTTGGCGGCGCTGACGATGCGCGCGGTAGGACGCGACGCGGTAATTACTCGGACGCGAGGGCTTGGCTTGTGGCGCTGGCTGCGCAAAGACGACGCAGTTCGGCTCCCGCATGAGCTGTGGACCACCCGCCTGTTGGCGCGCATGCGCGGAACACGGGCGCGCGCCGGCATGAGCCTGTCGAAGCTGGCTCAGGGAACGGTGTGCAAGATCTCGCGCGCACGAGGTCAAGCCGCACAAGAGCCTGCCTCGCGAAGGCGGGGGTGCGCTATTACTGGAGCGGCGCGATCCGAGTTGAGCGAAAATGGCGGAGGTTCTGTGCGTCTACGTGAGGTCGAGATGCGGCGGGCCGCCGGCGGCGCCGCGAACGAGCACGCGATCGCGTCGTCTCGTATGACGAGAAACCTGGCATCCAGGCGATCGGCACAACGCCCCCGATCTGCCTCCGGTTCCCGGCACCGATCACGATCAGCCGCGATCACGAATACAAGCGCCACGGAACGGTGACGCTGATGGCCGGCATCGACCTGCTCACCGGTCAGGTGCACGCGCTGGTCAGGGATCGTCACCGCAGTCGCGAATTCATCGAGTTTCTGCAGACCCTCGACGCCGCTTATCGATCGCAACCGCGATCAAAATCATTCTAGAGCATGACTTCGCCGACGTCTGCGGGAAACCAAGGCTTGGCTCGCCGCCCGACCCGAGGGACGCTTCCGGTTCGTCTTCACCCCCAAGCATGGCTCCTGGCTGAACCTGGTCGAGGGCTTCTTCGCCAAAGCCGCCCGCTCCGTGCTCCGCCACATCCGCGTCAACTCGAAACACGAGCTGAAACAACGTATCACCGAGTTCATCAACGACCTCAATCGCGATCCGGTCGTCCATCGATGGCATTACCAAATTGATCTCGCCGCTTGACCCATAGGCTCGATATTTTGGAAACGTTGTACTAGGTGGGCTGACAATTGCAGCAATCGATGCGAGGTCCCACGCCACCAGAATTCTGTTTTCCCGCGCAGATCCACTGCGCTACGGCCAGAGTGCCGCTGGCCCGTATCGGTGAGATCGAGGATATCGACCTCGCCTGGGCATACCTTGCCAGCGATGCGTCGGGTTTTGTCGCCGGCGAGCGCCGTGCGTGGTTCGAGATGCGCCCGCGGCGCTCCTCACCATGAGGTAAGTCTTGGATAGCGTTAACCGAATTCCTCATTCTGAGGAAGCCGCGAAGCGGCTGTCTCGAAGAACGCACCGCCTGGAACCCAGGCAATTAAAGGATTTCGTGCACCGCCTCCTTCGCGCGACCCGTCAACGCCGTGCGTCGGGACCACGGCGGGCTACGCCCGCCCTACGTCTAACTGACTTTTTTCCGGGCGACCGCTGGCTGGTAGAAGCGTAGACCGATATCCTGGCCAAGGGGTTTGCAGGCGATCGATCGCTGCTCCCGGAAAGGAGGGATCATGCCGCACATTCTGGTTTCGGACGTTGTCCGAATGCTCGCCCGCCCCGGCCAATGACCGCAACGCTCGACGCGGCGAAAGCCGATCCCCAGCAGACGATCGCAGAACTCCGGCGGCAACTCGACGAATGCCGCGCCGAACTGGCCGCGCGCAACAACGCTTATAGCGAGCGGATCGATCATCAGGCGGCGACCGTCGACGTGCTGAAGGTGATGTCGGCGTCACCCGGCGATCCGCAACCGGTGTTCGACCTGATCGTCGAACGGGCGCGCGACCTTTGCGACGGCTACGGCGTAACGGTGTACGAATTCGACGGCACGCTGATCCATTGGCGAGCGGCGACAGGCGTCAGCGACGACCCGTCCGCGCGGCAGGCGCTCGAAACAATGTACCCGATGGCGCCAGCGCGTGAGTGGCCCGCAGGCCGAGCGATCCTCGACCGTCAGGTTATCCACATTCGTAATATGGAGACGGAACCATGGGTAAGCCCCGCCATGCGGGGCCTGACGGTCAAGTCGAGCGTCTTGGTCCCGTTGATTCGCGGCGGCGCGGCGATCGGCGCACTCGCCCTTGGCAGCAGAGAGCGCGGCGGCTTCTCCGACACCCAAGTCGAGTTGCTGAAGACCTTCGCCGAGCAGGCGGTGATCGCCATCGGCAGCGCCGAGACCTATCGCGAACTGCAGCAACGCACCGGCGAGCTGGCGCGCAGCGCGGCCGAGCTGCGCGGCAGCGAGGAGCGCTATGCGCTCGTCAGCCGGGCGGTTGCCGAGGGCATCTACGACTGGGACATCGCACAGAATTCGGCTGTGGGTGTCGCCGCGGCTGGTCGAATTGTTCGGCTGGGAGGCGGGCGAGGGCATCGGCGAGCGCCCGAGCGAGGATTGGAATGCCCGGGTGCAACCGGAAGATTTCGCGAGCTACCGTGCGGCGCTGCGGGCGGCCTTGAAGGGCGAGACCGCGCGGCTGCACTGCGAATACCGCATCCGGCTCAGCAATGGCGAATATCGCTGGGTCGAGGACCACGCCCTGCCGGTGCGCGACGAACGCGGCTGGGCAGTCCGCCTCGTCGGCGCGGTCAGCGATGTCACCGAGCGCAAGGAGGCCGAGCAGGCGCTACGCGAGGCGCTGGAGCAGCAGACCGCGACCACCGAAGTGTTGCAGGTCATCAATTCTTCGCCCGGCGACCTCGCGCCGGTGTTCGATGCGATGCTCGAAAAGGCAATGCGGCTTTGTGGGGCGGAGTTTGGCGAATTCTTTACGGCCGAGGGCGAGCGATTGCGCGCTGTTGCAGTTCGCGGCACACCTGCGGCCTTTGCTGAGTTCAGACATCATAATCCTGTTCCGCCCACCCCGGGGAGCATTACTGCCCGCATCCTCGCCGGCGAACCGGTGATCCACGTCGCCGATGTGAAGGATGACGAACTTTATTTGCAGGGCGATCCGCATCGTCGAGCGCTCGTCGATCTTGGCGGGGCGCGCGCATTTCTCTGGGTGACATTGCTCAAAAACCGAGTGTCGCTCGGGTCAATCAACATCTACCGCCAGGAAGTGCGGCCGTTTTCCGACAAGCAGATCGCGCTATTGCAGAATTTCGCCGCGCAGGCGGTCATCGCGATGGAGAATGCGCGGCTCATTACCGAGACCCGCGAGGCCCTCGACCAGCAGACCGCGACCGCCGAGATATTGGAGGTCATCAATCGCTCGCCCGGCGACCTTGCGCCGGTGTTCGATGCGATCCTGGAGAAGGCGCACGGCCTCTGCGGGGCCACGCACGGCACATTGATGACCTATGACGGCGAGCATGCCCGGGCTATTGCGACGCACGGGGTCTCTGACGAGTTGGGAGGATTGCTGCGCCAGCCGTTCCGCGCGCTGCCGAACGGCCCCCTCGGACGGCTGGTGCGCGAGCAATGTGTCATCCACATCCCCGATCTGGCGGCCGAGGCCGAGTGGGGACCCCGTGACCCGAGGCGAATGGCTACCGCCGAAGGGGGTGTTCGCACGATGCTGTTTGTGCCGCTGCGCAAGGACGACCGCGTGCTCGGCTGGATCGCCGCGAACCGGCTGGAGGTGCGGCCATTCTCCGATAAGGAGATCACGCTGCTCGAAAGCTTCGCCGCGCAGGCGGTAATCGCGATGGAGAATGCACGGCTCTTGGGCGAATTGCGCGAGCGCACCCGCGACCTGCAGGATTGCTGGAGTACCAGACCGCGACCAGCGACGTGCTGAAGGTCATCAGCCGCTCGACCTTCGACCTGCAGCCGGTGCTCGATACGCTGTGCGAAACGGCCGCGCTGTTGTGTGGCGCGGACACGGCTCACATCGTGAACCGGGAGGGCGAGATCTATCGCACGGCGGCAACATTCGCGTACGGGCGTGATTTTGACGAATTCGTGTGGACTTTGTCGTTTTCGCCGGGTCGCGGGACTGTCGTTGGTCGCGTCCTTTTGGATGGACAGGTCGTACATCTGGAAGATGCTTCTGCTGACCCGGAATACACTGTAACGGAAGCTAGTTCGCAAAGGCGCTCGTACCCAACTCGGTGTGCCGCTGCTGCGTGAGGGTGAGCCGATCGGCGTGATTGTGCTCGTGCGCCTGCGGGTCGAGCCGTTCACCGACCGGCAGATCGAGCTCGTGCGCAACTTTTGCCGACCAGGCGGTCATCGCGATCGAGAACACGCGGCTGATCACCGAGACCCGAGAGGCGTTGGCGCAACAGACCGCGACCGCCGAGATTTTGGAGGCCATCAACCGCTCGCCCGGCGACCTCACGCCGGTGTTCGACGCAATCCTGGAGAAGGCGCACAGCCTCTGCGGCGTCACCCGTGGCAGCCTACAGCTCTACGACGGCGAGAAGTACCGGGCCGTCGCGGTGCGCGGCTTACCGGAGCCATACGCGGAGCGGCTGAGGCAGGGTTACACCCCGCGTTTCACCTACCCGAACCGGCGATTGCTCGACGGAGAGCGGGTCGTTCACATCCATGATTGGGCGGAGATAGACGACCCGCTGGCGCGTAGCGCCGCTGAACTCGCCGGCGTGCGGACTGTGGTTTACGTTGCGTTGCGCAAGGACGACGTACTCCTCGGTCTAATCGCCGCCGCCCGCCCCCAAGTCCGGCCGTTCTCGGAAAAAGAGATTACGCTGCTCGAAAGCTTCGCGGCGCAGGCGGTGATCGCGATCGACAATGCCCGGCTGCTGAACGAGATCCGCCAGCGTCAGGCCGAGTTGCGCGTCACGTTCGACAATATGGGCGACGGGGTGGCGATGTTCGACGGTGATCAGCGGCTCGCAGCATGGAACCTCAATTTCCAGCGGATTTTCGATCTGCCCGGCGCACTTCTGGCGGAGCGTCCAAGCTATCCCGACTACATCCGCTTCCTTGCCGAGCGCGGCGATTTCGGCGCCGAGGGCATCGCGCCGGAACTCAGCCGACAGCTCGAAGCGACCGACCAGGAATTGCGCCTCGAGCGCACGCGGCCCGACGGGAGCATCATCGAGATACGGCGCAATGCGGTACCAGGTGGCGGTTTTGTGACGATCTACGGCGACATCACCGAACGCAAGCGCGCAGAGGAGGAGATCCGTACTGCGCGCGACACCGCCGAGCGCGCTATTGCGCGAATTGCAGGCAGCACAGGCGAACCTGATGCACGCCGAGAAGATGGCATCACTCGGGCAATTGACCGCGGGGATCGCGCACGAGATCAAGAACCCGCTCAACTTCGTCAACAACTTTGCCGGGCTGTCGGTCGAATTGCTTGACGAGCTGAAGGAGACCGCGGCGCCGGTGATCGCCGGTCTGGACGAGGACGAGCGCGCCGATATCGACGAGATCGATCGGGATGCTGACCGGCAATCTCGAAAAGATCACCGAGCACGGCAGGCGGGCCGACGGCATCGTCAAGAGCATGCTGGAGCATTCGCGTGGCGGCAGCGGCGAGCGCCGCGAGGTCGATCTCAACGGCCTGGTCGAGGAGGCCCTCAACCTCGCCTATCACGGGGCGCGTGCCCAGGACCAGAATTTCAACATCACCTTGGAGCGCGATTTCGCCCACGGCCTCGCCCCGATCGAATTGGCGCCGCAGGAAATGACCCGCGTGCTGCCTCAACCTGTTCGGCAACGGCTTCTATGCCGCGACCAGACGCCAACGCGACGGCGATCGAGCCGGATTCCCGTCCGACCCTCCAGGTGACGACGCGAGGATTTGGGCGACGCAGTCGAAATCCTCATTCGCGACAACGGTATCGGCATCCCGCCGGAGATCAGGGAAAAATTGTTTCAGCCTTTCTTCACAACAAAGCCAACCGGCGAGGGCACCGGGCTCGGCCTGTCGATCAGCTACGACATCGTCACCCAGCAGCATGGCGGCACGATCGCGGTCGACAGCCGGGTCGGCGAGTTCACCGAGTTCGCGATCCATCTGCCCCGCACCCGCCAAGCAACGACAACAGCGGAGGCCGCGGCATAAGCGCCAGCATCATTATCGTCGAATACGCCGTATTGATTGCGTCGATATCGATATCTCAGTACTCACGACTATGGCACAAATCCTGATCCGCAACCTCTACACCGCTGTAATTGAAGCACTACGGCGTCGCGCCGCGGTCAACGGCACCTCGACCGAAGAACAAGCCGTCGCGCCTTTTCAACGGCGGTTGGTTTGGATCGCGAGACGGCGATTTCCCGGCTGGTCGAGATCCGCCGTAAGATCGGCCGCCTCGAAGCGTCGTCGACGCTCGAAGATCTTCGTCGCGACCGGGATCGGGACCAGGGATGACGGTCATCGTCGATGCCAGCATCGCACTCAAATGGGTCATCGAAGAGGACGGGTCTGACGCCGCCGGAGCGCTGCTGTTGGAGCAGCTGCTAGCCGCGCCTGTCCTGTTGACGATCGAATGCGCAAATGGTCTCTGGGCGAAGGCAAGACGCGGGTGCTGACGCGCGAACTCGCCAGCGCGGCCCTGGCAGCGATCGAGGCCGCGCCCGTCGAGCTGCTTCCAGCCGCCGGTTATGTCGCCAGCGCCCAGGCCATCGCCTTCGACCTCGATCAGACCGTCTGCGACAGCCTTTATCTCGCGGCTGCCCTGGCGGAACGCGCCACCCTGGTCACCGCCGATAAAGCCTTCGCGGCGGCCGCTGCACGGCACGGTGTTTGCGCATCCGCGGTAAAGCTGCTGGTCGGTTGAGGAAACAAGAATGGCCGGGGAGGTGACAAAATGAGCGCCAGCATCATCGTCGTCGACGACGAGCCGGATGTCGCCGAACTGTTCGGCCAGCGCTTTCGCCGCGAGGCCCGCCAGGGAACTTATGTCATGCACTTCGCTGCCTCGGGCGAGGAGGCGCTGGAGCTGTTGAATGGCGGCATCGAGCCGGGCGTGATCGTTATTTTATCCGACATCAACATGCCGGGGATGGATGGACTGACCCTCCTCAGCGAGGTCAAGCGGCGCTTTCCCGATCTGCCGGTGATGATGGTGACCGCCTATGGCGACGACGACCGCCGCCGCCGCGCCGGCGAACTCGGCGCCGCCGAGTTCATCACCAAGCCGGTCGATTTCGATAAGCTGAAGGCGCAGCTGCGCCAGCTGCCGGCCGCGATGGGCTGACTTGCCTCTCAGCTGGAGATATTGCAAAGCTCAACCGGTCACCGGCAGCCAGAGGGGAGACGTGAGGAATGGATTTCGAGCTGGCCGAAGAGCAGCGGCTGTTGCGGGAGTTGGTCGAACGCCTGCTCGCGGATCATTACGACTTCGCCAAGCGCCGTGCCTACAGTGCCGAGCCGGAGGGCTGGAGCCGCTCGCTGTGGTCGCAATATGCCGAGCTCGGCCTCCTCGGCCTGCCCTTCGCCGAGGATCACGGCGGGTTTGGCGGCGGCCCGATAGAGGTGATGCTGGTGATGGAAGCCCTCGGGCGCGTGCTCGCGCTCGAGCCCTATCTGGCGACGGTCGTGCTCGGCGGGACGGCATTGCGCCTGGCCGGCAATGAGGCGCAGAAATCGGCGATCCTGCCGCAGCTCGCCGAAGGAAAGCTGATCCTTGCCTTCGCCCATGGCGAGCGGCAGGCGCGCTACGACCTGACGGATGTGCTCACCACCGCGAAGCCGAGGAGCGGCGGGTGGGTGCTCGACGGCGGCAAGAGCGTGGTCTTGCACGGCGACAGCGCGCAGCTTCTGGTGGTCAGCGCCCGCACCTCGGGCGAGCGCGACGACCCGGACGGCATCAGCCTCTTCCTGGTCGGCGCGGCGGCGAACGGGGTGGCGCGTCGGTCCTACCCGATGCGCGACGGCACGCGGGCGGCGGAGATCTCGCTGAGCGGCGTCGAGGCGGCGCCGAGAGCGTGCTCGGCGAAGTGGGCGCCGGTTTCCCGGTGATCGAGCGGGTCGTCGAGGCGGGCATCGCCGCCACTGCGGCGGAGGCGGTCGGCGCGATGGAGGCGATGCAGGCGATGACCCTCGAATATCTAAAGACCCGCCAGCAATTCGGCCGGCCGATCGGCGACAATCAGGCTTTGCAGCATCGCGCCGCGGAAATGCTGATGGCGCTCGAGCAGGGCCGCAGCATGGCGATGCTGGCGGCGATGATGGTCGAGGAGCCGGACGCCGCCGAGCGCGCCCACAACATTGCAATGGCCAAGGTGGGGGTCGCGCAGGCGAGCAAATTCGTCTCACAGAATGCGATCCAATTGCATGGCGGCATCGGCATGACCGAAGAATATGCGGTCGGCCATTACTTCCGGCGCTGCATGGTGATCGAGCATCTGTTCGGCGATGCGGCCCATCATTTGTCGCGGCTCGCGGAAGAGGTTTCATAGGCGGCGCGGGAGGGAGGACATGGCGATCCTGCAGGACAAGGTCGTGCTGGTGACGGGCGCCGGGGCCGGGATCGGCCGCGCCACCGCGCTCGCGATGGCCGAAGCCGGGGCCGCATTGGCGGCCGCCGACATCGATTTCGCCGCGGCGCAGCGGACGGCCGATCAGGCGGCCGGCAATGTGCGCCGGGCGATCGCCATCGAGGCCGATTGCGGCGATGTCGCGAGCATCGATGCGATGGTGGCGCGCGCCGTCGCCGAGCTCGGCCGGCTCGACGTCATCGTCAACAATGCCGGGGTCACCCGCTATGCGCAGATCATGGACCTGACCGAGGCGGATTGGGACCGCATCCACCGGGTCAACGCCAAGGGCGTGTTCTTCTGCCTGCAGCGCGCCGCCCGCGAGATGATCCGGCAGAACCAGACCGACGGGAGCGGCGGCCGGATCATCAACATCGCCTCGATTTCCGGGCGCGGCTATCCCGGCGCCTCGAACGCCGCTTATGCCGCGAGCAAGGGCGCGGTCATCTCATTGACCTGGATGGCGGCCCAACAGCTCGGCCGTCACAACATCAACGTCAATGCGATCTGCCCCGGCGTCACGCGCACCGAGCTCGGCGCGCGCAACGCCGAGGCGCGCGCCGCCGAGCGCGGCATCACCGTCGAGGAGCTGCAGGCCGAGGCCGAGGCGCGCATCCCGATCGGCCGCGCCAATCAGCCGGAGGACATCGCCGCGATGGCGGTGTTCCTCGCCTCGCCCGCCGCCCGCAACATCACCGGGCAAGCCTACAACGTCGACGGCGGGCTGGTCCCGAGCTGATGGCGCGGCAAGGGGCAACCGTCACCCCCGCGAAGGCGGGGGTCCAGAGGCTGTCCGCTCAGAGCCCGGCGCCCTGGGTTCCCGCTTTCGCGGGAACGACATGTAAATACGACCTTTGTCCGCGAGCCCGGCGCTCCCCCGGCTGCTCGTCCGGCGGCTGCCGTTCTTTTACGGCTGGGTGATCCTCGCCTGCCTGTGCTGCGCCGGGTTCTCGCGGCAGGGGCCGGCGGTCGCGACATTGTCGATTTTTGTCGAGCCATTGACCCGCGAGTTCGGCTGGTCGCGCACCGCATTGTCGGGGGCGGTGTCGCTCGGCGGCGTCCTGGCGGCGCTCGCATCGCCGCTGATCGGGCCGCTGCTCGACCGCCACGGCTCGCGGGCGGCGCTGTGCCTCGCCGTGCTGGTCAACGGGATCGCGCTGATGCTGCTGTCGCTGACGCAGTCGCTGCTGGTGTTCTATCTGTTGTTTTGCATCGCCCGGATGAATTGGGCGGGGCCGTTCGAGCTCGGCATCTATGGCGCGTTGAACAACTGGTTTGTCGCGCGCCGCGCCTTTGCAGCCTCGGTCGCCACTGTCGCGCAGATGGCGGGATTGGTCGCGATGCCGCTGATCGCCCAGCTGGCGATCAGCCGGGACGGGTGGCGGCTCGGCTGGCTGGCGATCGGGCTCACGACGTTGCTGGTCGGCTTTTTGCCGGTGTGGCTGTTTATGGTGCGCCGGCCGGAGGATCTGGGGCTGGTGCCCGATCGCCAGTCGGGCCAGCGCCGTTGCCGCGCCGCGCACCGAGCCCGAGCCGAGCTTCTCGCGCAGGGAGGCAATTCGCACCGCCGCATTCTGGCTGTTGCTGGCTCTATACCGTGCTGGTCTATCCGGTGCAGGCCGGGGTCAGCCTGCATCAGGCAGCCCACCTGATCGAGCGAGGGATCTCGCCGACCGTCGCCGCGACGATCGTCAGCGGCTTCTCGCTGATGTCGGCCGTCGCCAGCATGGGCTGCGGCTTCCTGCCGCGAGCGCTGCCGATCCGCTACCCGCTCGCCCTGATCGGCGGGTTCCTGGCCGTCGGCACGCTGCTGATGGTCGGGATCTCGACCGCCGCGCAGGGGTATGTCGCCGCCGGCCTGTTCGGGTTCGGCATCGGCGGCATCCTCACTTTGATGCCGGTCGCCTGGGCGGACTATTTCGGCCGCGCCAACTTTGCCGCGATCAGGAGCGTCGCGCTGTCCGCCCAGGTGCTGGCCCAGGCGGCGGGCCCGTTATTGTCGGGCGCCCTGCACGACTGGACCGGCGGCTACTGGAGCTCGCTCCACTGCTTTGCCGCCCTGTCCTTCGCCAGCATCCTGGTGGCGCTGACGGCGCGCCCTGCGGTGAGCCGTCGGCCCTGATCAGGACGGGCGCAGCCGCGACGTTGCCGGGGCTGCGGCCGCCATCGCCGCCATGATCTTGTCCGGGCGGGTGAAGGCGAGGTATTCGGCCGCGTATTCCGGCGGCAGAATCTCGACCATCGTCTCGTTCTCCACCCACACTTCGATGACGTGGAACGGCCCCCGGTTGCAGTGAACGCATTTCCAGCCGGCGCGGGCCGCGATTGTGTCGACTTTGTCGGCGTCGGTGCTGACGCTGAGCGCGAAATGGGTCGGGCCATAGCCGCGAGCCTCCGGTTTCTTGACAAAGCCGCCGCCCTCGGTGCCCCCGGGGTGAAGCTCGGTCCCGGCGGGATAGACCTCGACACCCGACCCGTGCTCGTCGAGCTGCAGCGCGAAATAGCTCCCGGGGTTGGGCGGAAACGGCACCGCCGTCCCGCCCATGAGCTCGGCCAACACGCCGGCGACATGCTGCGGGTCGCGCGCGGCGATCGATAGATGATGGATCATCGGTTCCTCACGAATGTTCCCGGGCGATGGATAGCACAACGAGGCCGCAGGCGCGACGGGCAGCAAGATGGGCTATAAACCCGGCATGAAACGCTTCGTGTTTGCCTTCGTTCTCACCGTCGCTCCTGTCGCAGCCCGGGCGCAGCCAGCGCCCGGCGGGCCGCCGGCGGTCGGGATCATGCGCGCCGAGCGGCAACAGATCACCGAGACCGATGAGTTTATCGGTCGCATTCAGTCGATCGGGCGGGTGGCGCTCGTCGCGCGGGTCACAGCCTTTCTCGAAAAGCGGCAGTTTGTCGAGGGCGCCGAGGTCAAAAAGGGCGATCTCCTTTACCTCCTCGAGCAGCCGCCATTTCAGGCCCAGGTGGAGAACAACAAGGCCAATGTCGCGCAGCTCGAAGCGCAGCACCGCAATGCCCAGCTGACGCTCGAGCGCGCGCAGTATCTGTTGAAGACTGTCGCCGGCCAGCAATCGAATGTCGATGCCGCCCTCGCCTCGGAACGCTCGCTGGCGGCGCAGATCGAAGCCGCCAAGGCCCAGCTGGAGAAAGCCGAGATCAATCTTGGCTACACCGAAATCCGCGCGCCGATCGACGGCAAGATCAGCGCCACCGAGGTCACCGAGGGCAACGTCGTCTCGCCGACCAGCGGGACCCTGGCTAATCTCGTCAGCCAGGACCCGATGTATGTGCTTACCCGGTCTCCGTGCGCGCGGGCCTCGATCTGCGCAACCGCTATGAGGCGAAGGGCGGCTTCAGCGCAGTCGTGCTCAAGGTCCGCCTGCCGGATGGGCGGATCTACGGACAGACCGGTAAGCTCGATTATGTATCGCCGACGGTCGCGACCAACACCGACACGATCACGGTGCGCGGCGTCGTACCCAACCCGCTGCTTCCTGGCGTGCCGCCGAACGGGCCCGCCCCGCGCGAGCTGTTCGACGGCGAGTTCGTGACCGTCATGGTCGAAGGCGTGGAGCCGATTACCGTTCTCGCCATCCCGCGCGCCGCGGTGCTGTCAGATCAGCAGGGCGATTACGTCTACGTCGTCGATGCGCAGAACAAGGCGGAGCAGCGGCGCATCCTGCTTGGTCAGTCGACGCCGTCAACGGCCGTGGTGAGCAATGGGCTCAAGGAAGGAGAACTGGTCATCAGCGAGGGGCTGCAGCGAGTTCGCCCCGGCCAGACCGTGTCACCCAGCCCGGCGACCCCGCCGCCGGCGATTTCCCCGGCGGCCGAACCGGCTGCTGAGCAGGGTTCGAGCGATGGCGCCGCCAACTCCGCGGCCGGCGGCGGGCCGAGCGCGCCGAAAGCGAAACAATGATCTCGGCGATCTTTGTCGATCGGCCGCGGCTCGCCGTCGTCATCGCGATCGTCATCACGATCGCCGGCGCTGCTGGCGCTTATGCGCATCCCGGTCGCCCAGTTCCCGGACATCGTGCCGCCGCAGACCGTAGTTTCGGCCACGTTTCCCGGCGCCTCCGCGGCCGTTGTCGAGTCGACGATCGCGCAGCCGATCGAGGCGCAGGTCGTCGGCGTCGACAAGATGATCTACATGAGTTCGACCAGCGGCAATGACGGCAGCTACAACCTCACCGTCAGCTTTGTGCTCGGCAGCGATCCCGACATCAACACCAACGCCGTCAATAACCGGGTGCAGACCGCCCTGGCCCAACTCCCCCCCGAGGTCCAGCTGGAGGGGCTGACGATCCAGAAGAAGTCGTCGGCGGTCCTGCAGTTCATCATGCTTTATAGCGAGAACGGCAAGCAGGATCCGCTGTTCATTACCAATTACGCGATCATCAATGTGCTCGATGTGTTGTCCCGCACACCCGGGGTCGGCCAGGCGCGCTTGTTCGGCGCGCTCAATTACTCGATGCGCATCTGGTTCGACACCCAGCGGCTCGACAATTTGCAGTTGACCCCGGCCGATGTGATCGCAGCGATCCAGGCGCAGAACGTGGAGGCGCCGGCCGGCCGGATCGGCGCACGCCCGATCGGCCGAGACCAGCAGTTCCAGATGAACGTGCAGACTCAGGGCCGCCTGACGACACCCGAGCAATTCGGCAACATAGTGTTGCGCGCCAACCCCGATGGATCGCTGCTGCGCGTGCGGGATGTCGCGCGGGTCGACCTCGGCGCCCAGAACCAGGACATCGAAGGCCGCCTCAACAGCGAGCCTGCAGTCGCGATCGGTATTTATCTCTCGCCCGGCGCCAACGCCGTGCAGACCGCTGCTCAGGTCGTCGCAAATTTGGATCGCTTGAGCCAGCGCTTCCCGCCGGGCCTCAAATATTTGGTCAATTACGATACGACCACCTTTGTCCAGGCTACGATTCACGACGTGCTGATCACGCTCGTCATTGCCTTTGGGTTGGTCGTGATCGTCGTCTTTGTGTTTCTCGGCAGTCTGCGCGCGACCATCATTCCTGCGATCGCGGTGCCGGTCAGTGTGATCGGTACTTTCGCGGTGCTGTTGGCCGTGGGTTTTTCGGCCAATACGATCTCGTTGCTCGCCATGGTGCTGGCAATCGGGATTCTCGTCGACGACGCGATCGTCGTGGTCGAGAACGTCGAGCGCGTCATGGAGGAAGAACCGAACCTGTCGCCTGCGGACGCGACGAAGAAGGCGATGACCGAAATCACCGCGCCGATTATCGCAATCACGTTGGTCCTCCTCTCGGTATTCGTCCCGATCGCCTTTATCCCCGGCATTGCGGGAACATTGTTCCGGCAATTCGCCGTGACGATCAGCGTCGCGATGTTGATTTCGGCCTTGAATGCGCTGACCTTGTCGCCGGCGCTGTGCGCCGTGTTTCTGCGTCCCGGCGGCCCGAAGCGCGGTCCGATGGGCTGGGTGTTGCGGCGCATCGATAATATCCGCGACGGCTATGCGGCGGTTGTGCGCCGCCTGGTGCGGGTCTCCGTACTCGGCCTCGTGGTGATATTAGCGAGTGCCGCCGGGGTTTATTTTCTGTCCTTGCGAACACCGACAGGGTTTCTGCCGGAAGAGGACCAGGGTGCTTTCTTCATCTCGGTGCAGTTGCCCGATGGCGCATCGGTCAGCCGCACCCGTGATGCGGTCAAGCGGATCGAGGCCGCGTTGAAGCAGATGCCGCAAATCCAGAACATTTTCGCGATCGTCGGATTTTCGATCATCGACAGCGTCAACGAGCCGAATACGGCCTTCATCGTTCCGACCCTGAAGCCGTTCGCCGACCGCGTCGGCGCGGCGAATTCAGCGCAGGCGCTGATCGCGCGGGTGTTTGGCGAGGGTCAGCAGATCCGCACGGCGACGGTCATCCCGTTCAACCTCCCGCCGATCATCGGGCTCTCGACGACGGGCGGGTTCGAGTACCGGCTTGAAGGCCTCGAGGGACAGGATCCCTCCGCGATGAACAGCGTCATGCAGGGGCTCCTCGCGGCCGCCAACCAGGACCCGCGGCTGACCCGCGTTTTCTCGACTTTCACCGCCAGCAATCCGTCGATCTGGCTCGACATCGACCGCGAGAAGGCGCAGGCGCTGGGCCTCAGCATGACCGACGTGTTCGGCGCCTTGCAGGCGACATTGGGCGGCGTCTTCATCAACAACTTCAACCTGTTCGGACGGGTGTGGCAGGTCAACATCGAGGGTGAGGGCGCCGACCGCAGGGATGTCTCCTCGCTGTGGCAGATCTATATTCGCAATAAATTCGGCGCCGATGTGCCACTGCGTTCGATCGCCAGCGCCCGCGTCGTCCTCGGGCCGCAGGTCATCACGCGCTACAACAATTACCGCGCAATCCCGATACAAGGGAGCCCGTCTCCCGGCACTTCCTCCGGCACGGCGCTGGCGGCCATGGCGGAGATCTCGGCCAAGACCTTGCCCTCCGGCTATGGCTATGAATGGACCGGGACCGCCTACCAGGAGTTCGCAGCTTCCGGGCAGACCGGCCCGATCCTGGGGCTCGCCGTGCTGTTCGCGTTCCTGTTTCTCGTCGGCCTCTATGAGAGCTGGATGATCCCGGTCCCGGTCTTGCTGTCGGTGCCGGTCGGAGTGCTCGGCGCGTTTCTCGGAATTTTGATTTTTCACCTGTCGCTCGACCTCTATGCCGAGATCGGGCTCGTCGTGCTGATCGCGATGGCCGCCAAGAACGGCATCCTGATCGTCGAATTCGCCAAGGACCGGCGCGAAGAGGGCATGGACATTCGCGAGGCCGCCGTGCTTGGCGCCCGGATGCGGTTTCGCGCGGTGATGATGACCTCGTTCGCGTTCATTCTCGGCGTCTACCCGCTGGTGGTGGCGCAGGGTGCGGCCGAGATCAGCCGCCACGATGTCGGCACCCCCGTCTTTGCCGGGATGATCGCCG
The DNA here is from genome assembly GCA_963836845.1 of uncultured Alphaproteobacteria bacterium. Classification (GTDB taxonomy): domain Bacteria; phylum Pseudomonadota; class Alphaproteobacteria; order ATCC43930; family CGMCC-115725; genus AP-15. The sequence goes on from CAWILK010000026.1 coordinate 65,396, forward strand.
CCAGCGCGGTCGGAATTTTCGTTATCCCGATGCTCTACGTCGTCTTCCAGTCAATTCGCGAGCGGTCGAGCGCGCGCTTCGGCCGGCTGCGGCCGCGCCCCGCCGGAACCGATTAGCCCGGTCCCTCCCGTCGGCAAGGCAGCGAGCGTTATCGAACGGGCAATGGTGAAGCTGAGCAAGCACACGGCAGATGAGATAAAGCGACGCGGTATCTTGCTCTCCTATATCGAGGCGGCGCTCACCTCGCCGGACCGCGTAGCGCAGGATGTGACGGACCCGGCCCTGAGCCGTTCGTATAAAATCATTCCCGAATTCGGAAACCGTGTGCTTCGTGTGGTTTACCGGCCGGATGGTGATGATATTTTCGTGGTGACAGCGCATTGGGACAGAGGAGCAAAGCTGTGATCCGGACCAACTACGATCCAGAGGCCGACGTTCTCCATCTGGCATTCGGCCCGCAGGGCGTGCGTTCCGATACGTCCGAGGAAGTCGCTCCGGGCGTGTTTGTAGAATTCGACCCGAACGGCAACCCGATCGGCATCGAGGTGATCGGTGTGCGGCGTAGAAGTGGCGAGATCGCGCCAGTCCAGGCCGCCGCCAAGTGAGCTCAACTCTTCCTGCACCTGATGCTGCGTCGGGGATTTGAAGAACTCGGTTATCGCCAGAATGGGTGGCAATGCGATTGGCTGAACGTTCCGTAGCGCGCCGCCGCGTTGTGTCTTGGCTTTCGCTGCGGAGGGTTGTTCCGCCAAGCCGCCTCTGCCCGCGACCGCGGCCCGCCGGGACCGATTGAGAAGGGCCAATGCAGATCATCGCATCGATCCGAGGCCTTGGGTGGCTCTCAGTGCCCGGCTTCTGCTTCTTCGGCTGCGCCCCCGAAACAACGGTGAGCGCCGAGTTGGCAAGAATCCCGGCGCCGCCGCCAGGGATGGCCAGGGTCTGGGTATTGCGCCAGTTCGAGCCGGGGCTGGGTGTGCAATGGTCGCCGATCACCTATGTCAACGGCTCGCCGCTTGCCCCAGCCTATGCAGGCACGGCGTTCTATCGGGACCTCGCTCCGGGAACCTACACCTTTACCGTGGACAGCTGCACCCGCGACTTCAACCAGGCCCAGACATTGCAGCTGGCCGCCGGCATGCAGGCCGATCTCGAGGTCCAGGTGCTGGGCAGCATCGGCAGCTGGGGCTGCTTCGACCCGAATACGTTTTATGTCCGGCAGATCCCGCCCGAGCGGGCGCAATTCTACTTCGGTCAGGTAAGCTACATCGGTCCCCGCTGATCCGTGATCCTGGCTTGCGGCACGGGCCGCACCTGGCCGTCGCTGTTCCGGCATGGCGCCTCCTCTTCTAGCCCTCCCCCATGATGGGCGAGGGCGGGTTCCGGACGAGCTCACCCGAGCCGCCGGTTAAATCTGGCCAGATCGATCACTGCCCTCGAATGCGAGCCCACCCCGATTTCCTTTTCCCCTTCCGTCGCCCGAACCTCAAAATCGATCTGTCGGCCGTCGGTTTTCGTCACCTCGGCCTCGCCGGTGACGAGCCGCCCGGCCGGCGTGGCGGCGAGATGGCGGATATTGACAGCGGTTCCAACCGCGCTCTCGCCGGGGTCGAGATAGGCTTTGATGGCATTCAGCGCGGCGTTCTCCATCACCATGATCATGACCGGCGTGGCGAAGACCGGCGGCAGCATGGCGTCCTTGAAACGGTTTGCGAGATGCTCGGGCTGGACGAGCAAGGTGAAGGAGCCTTTGGCGCCAACCGGGATCTGCCGCATCGCAAGCCTCCGTTCATTCGCGGATCGACGCGCATTATGGACCGAATTGCGGCAGCGATATGCGGGGAGCCCGACAGGGCGGCTGGCCGGGGGCCGGATCGGGGATTCGGCATACCGCTAGAGCCGCGATCGATGCGGGACGGCGCTGTGCTGGTGGGTTGGGGCATGGCCAGCGCGACCTATCCGGCCAATCGGTCGAAAGCCGAGGCGCGGCTCGTCTGCCCGAGAAGATCTTGGTGTAGGCGCTCCTTCGGGTTCGGGGCGCTACTCCCGCAGCGCTTCGGGGAAGGGGAAGCCGAACTCGAACGGCATGGCGATGCCCTGGAACCACTGCGGCAGCGGCGGAAAGCGGCCGACCGCAGCGATCATTTCGGCAACCCGATTGTCGATGTCCGGATAGCCCGAGCTGCGCCGCACCTTTGTCAGCACGATCTTCCCGTCATCGAGCACGAGAAACTCGATGACCGTCATGCCGCGGCGATTGCGCAGTTCGGACAACGGCAGCAGGTTGTAATGCTGGCGGATCAGCGAATGCATATAGGCGAGGTATTCGTCCCGCGTCGCCGCCGGCCCGGGGAGCCGTGCCCGCCGGGGAGCCGAGATTTGCCGGGTCTTCGACCCGTCGCGGCGCCTGATGAGCCGCCGGGGTGGGTTTCGGCGGCGGCTTTGGCGCCGGTTCGGGCCTGGGCGCATCGGGCTTCGCCGGGGGCAGGGGCGGGGCGACGGCCGCGGTCTGTTGCGGCTTCTCGGGCGGTGTCTCGACCGGCCGGGTATCGCTCTTGGCCGACTTCTCGGCTGGCGGCGGCGGGTCCCCCTTCTGCTGATCGGCCTCTTTCGCTTCGGGCTCCCCAAGGTCCTCCGAGGCGAGCCGCCCTCGGGCCGGCGGCGGCGCCGGTTTCGGCTGCGGCTGCGGCTGCGTGGCTTCGCTTCCGGCGGCGGCGGTTCGAGAACGAGCTGCACCGGGATCGGTTGCATTTCGGCGGGTCGCGATATCTGCCAGTCGATCAGCAGCAACAACGGCAAGAGGTGCAGCAACAGAGAGCCGATCGGCCCCCGCAGCCGCCTCCATCCCGGCCGATCTCCTATTCGTGGATTGTCGTCCCGGCGAAAGCCGGGCCCCAGTCCTGCGTCTGTGCCGGCATGTGCCGGCGTGACGAGATAAACGTGGTCTCGCCTGCTATCCTCCAGGGACGCAGCGGCTCCTCCCAGGGCAGGCCCGAGGATGGGCTCCAGTCGCCGCTCGTCAGCGGGTTCGGTGATGCCGAGCACCGGCCGCCGTCACCCCGCGGCGTCGCCGGCGAGCGCGAGCCACTCGGCCTCGTCGAGTAGCCGGACGCCGAGCGCCGCCGCCTTGGCCGCCTTCGAGCCGGGATCCGCCCCGGCAACGACGTAATCCGTCTTGGCCGAGACCGAGCCGGTGACATTGGCGCCGAGCGCCTCGGCCCGCGCCTTCGCCTCCGACCGGCTCATCGCCTGCAATGTCCCGGTAAAGACGATCGTCTTTCCCGCCAGCGGAGAGGCGGCGCGTTGCGCCGGCCCCTCATAGTCGAGGACGGTGATTTCGCGCGCCAGATCGTCGAGGACGGTGCGGTTATGCGGCTCGGCAAAGAAGCCGATGATGTCGGCCGCCATCTCCTCGCCGATCCCGTGGATATCGAGCAGCCCGGCCCGGGCTTCGCTCTCGGGGTCCTGCGCGGTCTCCATCTCCGCCGCCATGCGGCCAGCGAGCGGTAATGCCGGGCCAGCAGCCGCGCCGTCGCCTGCCCGACCTGCGGGATGCCGAGCGCGTTGATGAAGCGGTCGAACGAAATGCGCCGGCGCTCGTCGATTGCGGCGACCAGCTTGTTGGCGCTGACCGCGCCCCAGCCCTCGCGCTTGGCGATCACCTCGGGGTCGAGCCGGAAGATGTCGCCCGGCCCGCGGATCAGGCCGTCCTGCCAGAATGCGATGATGTGCTTCTCGCCCAATCCTTCAATGTCGAAGCAGTCACGCGACACGAAATGCCGCAGCCGCTCGACCGCCTGGGCGGCGCAGATCAGCCCGCCGGTGCAGCGCCGCGCCACCTGGCCCGGCTCGCGCACCGCGAGGCTGCCGCAGATCGGGCAATGGTCCGGGAATTGGTAAGGAACGGCGCCCTCCGGGCGGCGGTCGAGCACGACCGAGACGATCTGCGGGATGACGTCGCCCGCCCGCTGGACGACGACGGTGTCGCCGATGCGCACGTCCTTGCGCTGGATCTCGTCCTCGTTGTGCAGCGTGGCGCGCTGCACGACGACCCCGCCGACGGTGATCGGCTCCAGCATCGCCACCGGGGTCAGCGAGCCCTGGCGCCCGACCTGGATCGAGATGTCGCGCAACACCGTCTGCGCCTGCTGCGCCGGGAATTTCTGGGCGACCGCCCAGCGTGGCGCCCGGCTGACCATGCCGAGCCGCTCCTGCAATGCGAGGTCGTTGACCTTGTAGACGACGCCGTCGATGTCGTAGGGCAATTCCGCCCGTTCGGCGGCGATCTCGCGGTAATAGGCGAGCGCCTCGTCGACGCCGCGGCAGAGCCGCGAGCGCTCGTTGACGGTAAACCCCCAGCCGCGGAACCGGGCCAGCGCCTCGTCGTGGGTGCGGGCGAAGGGCGCGCTCGCCTCGCCCCAGGCATAGGCGAAGAATTTGAGCGGCCGCCGCGCCGTGATCGCCGAGTTGAGCTGGCGCAACGAGCCGGCCGCGGCGTTGCGCGGATTGGCGAACACCGATTTCAGCCGCGGCGGCGCGCTCCTCGTTGAGCGCAAAAAACCCCGCCCGCTCCAGATAGACTTCGCCGCGCACCTCGACCAGCTCGGGCCAGGCCCCACCCTTTAGCATTTCGGGCACGCTGCCGAGCGTGCGGATGTTGGCGGTCACGTTTTCGCCGGTCGCGCCGTCGCCACGCGTCGCGCCGAGGGAAAGGCGGCCATTGCGGTAGGTGAGCGCGATCGACAGCCCGTCGATCTTGGGCTCGGCCATGATCCCGATCGTGTCCTCGGCGACCAGCGCTTCGGTCGCCGTCCGCCGGAAGAAGTTGCGCACCCCGGCGAAGAATTCGCGGACGTCGCTGCTCTTCGAAGGCGTTCTCCAGCGACAGCATCGGCCGCGCATGGGTCACCTTGGCAAAGCCGGTGGCGGGCGCCGCCCCGACCCGGCGGGTCGGGCTGTCGGATCGGATCAGCTCCGGAAAGCGGGCTTCGATCGCGGTGTTGCGGCGGCGCAGCTCGTCGTATTCGGCGTCCGTAGATTTCGGGGGCGGCATCGGTGTAATAGAGCCGGTCGTGGCGGGCGATCTCCTCGGCCAAGCGAAGCGAGCTCGGCCGCGGCCTCCTCTTCGGTCAGCGCCTCGACCGGCGGCACCCCCGGCTCGTCACCGCGCCGCTGCCGCGCCGAAGCGCTCATGCGCGCCCCCCGGCGATCAGGCTCGCCGCCGCGGCGCGCGCTTCGGCGGTGATGTCGCGGCCGGACAGCATCCGGGCGATCTCCTCTTGTCTGTCGTCGTCGTCGAGCTCCTCGACCCGGGTGATGGTTTTCCGCGCGGCGAGGCTCTTCGCGACGCGCCAATGATAGGCGCCGCGCGCGGCGACTTGCGGCGAGTGGGTGACGACCAGAATCTGCAGGCTGGTCCCGAGGCGCTGCAGCCGCTCGCCGACCGCCGCCGCGACGGCGCCGCCGATCCCGCTGTCGACCTCGTCGAAGATCAGGGTCGGGACCGAGGAAGTGCCGGCAAGAACCAGCTTCAGCGCCAGCATGAACCGCGACAGCTCGCCGCCCGAGGCGATCCGCGCCAACGGCCCGAAAGATGCGCCGGGGTTGGTGGCGACCTCGAAATGCACCCGCTCGCAGCCATGCTCGCCCCATTCCGGCTCGGCGAGCGGCGTCAATACGGTGCGGAAGCGCGCCTTTTCGAGCCGCAGCGGCCCGAGCTCGGCCGCTACGGCCGCGTCGAGACGGGCGGCGGCGGCAGCCCGCCCGCGGGAGACCGCTTGGGCCGAGGCGGTGAAGCGGGCGCGGGCTTCGGCAGTGGCCCCGACCAGATGGTCGATGCTTTCGACCCCGGCTTCGATCTCCGAGAGCCGAGCCGCCATCCGCTCGCGCACTTGTGGCAGGTCGACGACCGCGACCTGATGCTTGCGGGCGAGGGCGCGCAATGCAAAGAGCCGCTCCTCGACTGTTTCGAGCTCGCGCGGGTCGAGCTCGAGCTGGCGCCGCGCGGCCTCGAGCGCAGCGAGCGCCTCTTCCGTTTCCGCGGCGGCGCGTTCGGTGGCGGCGAGCGCCGCATCGAGCACGCCCTGGGCGCGGTCGCGCGCCCGCTCCAGCCGGCGTGCGGCGCGAGCGAGCGCGGCTTGCGCGCCGGCCTTGCCGTCGAGCTCGGCCATGGCCTCGCTCAAGGTCTCGGCCAAACGTTCCGCGCTCTGCAGCAAGGTGCGGCGCGCAGCGAGCTGCTCCTCTTCCCCGGCTTCGGGCGCCAGCGAATCGAGCTCGGCGAGGTGATGCCGCAGCAGGTCTTCCTCGTCGCGGCTGGCGGCAACCAGCCGCGCCGCTTCCTCCTCGCGCAACCGGGCTTCGCGCCAGCCCTGCCAGGATTGCGAGAGCGCCGCCGGGGCGACCGTGTGCTCGGCGAAGGCGTCGAGGATCACGCGGTGATTGGCGGGGTCGAGCAGCCCGCGCTGCTCGAACTGGCCCTGGATTTCGACGAGGCTGTCGCCGAGCTCGCGCAACAGCCCGACGCTCGCCGGCTCGTCGTTGACAAAGGCCCGGCCGCGCCCGTCGGCGCCGACCAGCCGGCGCAGCACGATCGCTTCGCCATCGCCGTCGAGCCCGGCGCCGCGCAGGATCGCGTGCGCCGGGTGGTTGCGCCCGACCGAGAACTCCGCCGAAACGGCAGCCTGTTGCGCGCCGGTCCGCACGAGCCCCGCCTCGGCTCGCTTGCCGAGCGCCAAGCCCAAGGCATCCAGCAGGATCGATTTGCCGGCGCCGGTTTCGCCGGTCAGCACGCAAAGACCGGAGCGAAACGCGAGGTCGAGTCGATCGATCAGGACAACGTCGCGGATGTGGAGGCCAAGCAGCATTGCACGCCGCGGATAATCGCGTCTAACAATGATATAGGCGCCACCCTCGCCAAGCCAGCCCGAGCGCCGGGATGCGTCGAAGCATATGACCGCAACGAAATCGGATCGGTACCGTGATCTCGCGCGGCAGCTCGCGACGCTGCTTGCCGGAGAATTGGATGTAACCGCCAATGCTGCCAACGCCGCGGCGTTGATCTATCACGGCCTGCCCGACCTCAACTGGGCCGGCTTCTATTTCCGGCGCGGCAACGAGCTTGTGCTCGGCCCGTTCCAGGGCAAGCCAGCCTGCATCCGCATCCCCATTGGCAAGGGCGTCTGCGGCGCCGCCGCAGCGCGCGCGGCAAGCGTGCTGGTGCCGAATGTGCACGCGTTTCCGGGCCACATCGCCTGCGACCCGGGCTCGACCTCCGAGCTCGTGATCCCGTTGATGGAGGACGGCGACGTGCTCGGCGTGCTCGATCTCGACAGCCCGCTTCCGGCGCGCTTCGACGAAGCCGATCGCGAGGGCTGCGAGCGGCTGGTCGAGCAATTCGTCGCTCATCATCGGCGTCGCGGGGCGCGCGGCCGATCGAGTCGCCAGCCGAAAGCTCGCGGTCATCCAATAGCGGCACTGCTCGACGAGGGGACAATGCAAGCTGCGGCGACCAGCTCACATCTGCCGGTTCGACAAGATTGGCTCGATCGACGGCGCGAGGCGATCATCGAGCCCGATCTGCCGATCGTCGATCCGCATCATCACCTCGTGGACCGTCGTGAAACCGGGCGCTATCTGCTGCCGGAATTGCTGGCCGACATCGGTACCGGGCACAACGTGACTGCGACGGTGTACCTCGAATGGCTCTCGATGCACCGGTCCGCGGGGCCGGCTGAATTTCGCCCTGTAGGCGAGATCGAGTTCGCCAACGGCGTCGCCGCGATGGCCGCCAGCGGTGATTACGGCAAGACGCGCGTCTGCGCCGGCATTGTGGGATATGCCGATTTGATGCTCGGCGCATCCGTCGAGAAGGTGCTCGAAGCCATGGTCGCCGCTGGCGGTGGCCGGTTTCGCGGCATCCGCTTCATCTCGGCGACCCACCCGGACCAGGCGGCATGGGGGTCGCTAATCAACAGACCAGCCGGCTTATTGATGGACAAGCGGGTGCGCGAGGGCTTCGCCCGGCTTGCCCCGCTGGGGCTCAGCTTCGATGCTTGGATGTATCACACGCCAGCTGAGCGAGCTCGTCGACCTGGCGCGCGCCTTCCCGGAGACGCGGATCGTGCTCGACCATGTGGGCGGCCCGATCGGGCTCGGCCGATATGCCGGCAAGCGCGACGAAGTCTTCGCCGAGTGGAGTGCAAGCATCCGAGAACTGGCTGCTTGCCCCAACGTTCACGTCAAGCTCGGCGGGCTCGGCATGCGGATGTTCGGGTTCACCGTGCATGCCGGCGAGTTGCCGCCGGGCTCGGACGAGCTCGCAGCCGCATGGCGCCCCTATATCGAAACCTGCATCGCCGCCTTCGGCCCCGAGCGCGCGATGTTCGAGAGCAATTTCCCGGTAGACAAGGGAAGCTGCGGGTACGCCGCGCTGTGGAACGCCTTCAAGCGCATTGCCGCCGGCTGCACCGCCGCTGAGAAGGCCGCCCTGTTCGCCGGCACAGCGACCAAATTCTATCGGCTTTCCGACAATTCCATGTGAAGAGGCCGCCGGGCGGCCTCTTCTTGAAGGGACTGATCGCCCGGCATCAACCTCGGTCGTCTCTGTCCCGATCGGAGACGATTGGCGTGATTTTCGGGGCGTTGGCGCGGAAATTCGTGAAATCGAATAGATTCCGCAGATCACCAATCGCCGGACCGTTGGTGGGCTCATAGGAGCCCGAGCGCTGCACTGGGTTGGGCAGATTGTCGCGGCTGCGGCCCGACAGCTTGGGAATGCTCCAGTTCCGTTCGATGAATTTCAGCACCGAGGCGTGGTCATAATAAGTGTGGTCGACTGCACCTCTCTTGACGTAGGGCGACACGGCTATCAGCGGGATCCGCGTACCGTCGCCGAAGAAATCGACGGGCTGTACATAACCGCTGTCGTAGTAGCCGCCCCCTTCGTCGAAGGTGATCAGGATCGCCGTCGAATTCCACAGCTCGGGATTATCGTGAACCAGATTGACCAGATTGGTCGTGAAGTTCTCGTAAAGCGCCAAGGTCGCATTAGCCGGATGACCCGCGAGCTGCTCAAGAGGCCGTACAAAGGCGACCGACGGCATGGTCCCGTTCGCGATGTCGGCATAGAGGTTGTTGACATCCTGCAAATTGGCCCGCTTTGCCGGATCCGTCATCACCGAAGCGAAGCCCGTCAGTGGGTCGCAAATGCCGCAATAATCAACGGTCGGGCTGGTGCCGTCGCCGCGGCCGCCGGAATAATACTTCCAGGTCACGCCCTTGGTCGAGAGCACGTCGGCGATGGTCGGCAAGCTCGGCGGTTGCGGCGGCAAGGTGAACTTGGTCGGATCATTGGTCGGATTCGCCAAGTCTCCGTTGGCCTTGTAACCGAGGTTATAATTGTTGACCAAGTAATAGCGCCCCGGCTCACAGTTAGGTTGACGCGCAAACCGGAAAGATAGTTGCGGATCGGCGCGACGCCTGGTTGGTTCGCGTCCGAGCAATCGACATAAGAACCTCCCCGGTAGCCGTCTTCGATATACCAATTAGGGTTGGACAGACCGGTCTGCGGGTTAGGGTTCTCCACCTTCGACTCGTCTGGACGCCCTGGTAGGTAAAATTGGTCGGCGGGATCGTGGGCTGACCGTTGATATTATAAAAAGCGGCATCTCCTGTCACCAATGCCAAGAAATTGGCGCCAGTGCCGCCCATAATGGCTTGGTGATAATTGTCGCTGATCGCATAGTGATCTGCCATTTGCTTGTAGAACGGCGCGTCCCCCGTATTCATATTATAGAAGCCCATTGCGAGGCCGCCTTGATGCGTATCCTCGGGGCCGGTCCCAAAGCCGTCATTGTGGTTGCCGATGCCCGCGGTTGCTGCGACCCAGACGAACAGATCCTTTGTGTTCTTGGCCCCGACCTGCTGCCACATCTGAAAAAAACGGTGCACCGGGTCGCCGATGAAATCGCTATATGCGGCATAGCGCGAGATCTGGAACGGGCCATTGCGCAGGTCGTCGGGGAAGCGCGGGTCGGGAATGTTGCCGGGTTGACCGGTGGCATAAGTCGTATCGGGTTGGGGCAGTTTCTCGAAAGCGCCGGTCCGATTGGGGTTGATCGTGTAGACGCCGCTCGGATTGGCGGCCTTTTGCTGGGCAAGGCGGGAATTGCGACCCGGACTTCCGTCATCGTCGATGATGCCCAGAGAGCGGAGGTTTAGGATTGTCTGCCCTGCGCGCGGAAGATAGGCGCCAAACACGTTGTCGAAAGTGTGATTTTCACCGACGACAACGATGAGGTGCTTGATCGGGGATTGAACCTCGGCCAAAGCCGCATCAGGGCTCGCACTGACGAGCAATCCGGCGGCAAAAGCGGAACGGCGATAGCGACTCATACGAAATGCTCCTCCACGGCAGTCGGGGACGGCAGGTGCTCTCCGTGGCATGGGAGAGCCTTGCGGGACCGCGATCTTCTGCTTCTGGAGGTGTCAGAGATTTTACGGTTTGGTTAAGATTTAGCGAGCCTTGGCCGTTCTGCGGATCGGCAGCATGCGTTCGAGCACGCCGTCCCGTCTGACGAGGCCGTGCATGAGGCCGCCGGCAATGTGCAGCAGCACGAACAAGTAGAGGAAATATTGCCCGACCAAGTGGACGGCGATCGCCGCCTGCGACAGCCTGTTGTTCTCGGGCAAGAGGGGCGGGATCAAAAAAATCCCGTAAAGGCTGACGGCATGACCCGCCGCTGCGGCGTTTACATATCCGGCGAGCGGCATGCCGATAAAAAGTACGTAGAGCGCAGCATGCGTGCAGCCGGCCAGGACGCGTTCCAGAGCAGCGACCCTCGGCGGCAGCGCCGGCGGCGGATGGCGCCAGCGCCAGAGCGCGCGCAGCAGCATCGCCGCGAGAATGGTCAACCCGACCGATCGGTGCAGCAGCAATAGGAGCTCACGCGTCGCCGTATTCCGCGGCGCGCCGCCGATCGCCCAGCCGAGCGAAACGACGATGACGGCGAGCGCCGCGACCAGCCAATGGAGTGCGCGGGCGGCGCGGTCGTAGCCTGGTTCGCCCGCGGCGATGGCGAGGGTTGTCACTCGTCGGCCGGAAAGACAACCTCGACGCGGCCGAGCCGGCCGAAATCAGCCGCGATATGCGCGCCGCCTTTCGTGAAAACCATGCCGGTCCACGAACCCGTCGTGACGATCGTGCCGGCTAGGGCGCCGCCGCGGCTGCTCATCAGATTGACGAATTGGACGAGCGCGCCGAGCGGATCGCGAGCGGCGCCGCCCCGACTGTCGGCAAACGGCTCTCCGTCCTCGGTTACGGTGATGCGCATGCCGCCGAGGTCGAGCGCTTCCCAGCCGGGGACCGCAGTCCCATAGACGAGGCCGCCATTCGAGAAATTGTCGGCCAATATCGATGGCCGGTCGAGCGAACGAAAATCCCCGTAACGTGAATCGACCACCTCGATCGCCGGGTGCAGCGCTGCTCCGGCCACCACTTCGTCGCGATCGTAAGCGGCGGCCCGCGGCGGCAGATCACGGCCGAGGCGAAACGCGATCTCCGCCTCGATGCCGATGAGCCGCAATTCCCCGGCCTTGTAGGAGGCCGGGCTCGCGCGGATCATCCGGGCGAAGATCGGAGCGCAAAACGCCGCGGTCGTCGGCGAGCCCGCGCCGATTTTCCAGCCGCCGACAGTCTCCCCGAGCTGGCGCGTGACGGCATCCTGGATGTCATACGCGTCGGCGTCGGATTGCGGCCGGCAGCTGGGCGGCAATTCATGGACGGGCGCTCCACCGCGCGCCGCGCAGAGCAGGCGGGCGGCTTCTTCGGCGTGGTCTCTGAGCATCTCGGCATCCTCGGCTACAGCTTTGCTGCCGCATGCTACGCCGTTGCCGGCAAATCGGACAGCACCGAGCCGAGATACTCCAAGGCCGCGCTCACTCCTCCGGTACGGTGCGGAACACCGGCGCGGTGCAATCCCATTTCGACGCCCGCCAAGGTGCCGCACAGCATCAGGTCGTTGAAATGGCCGAGATGGCCGATGCGGAAGATCTTGCCTCTGAGCTTGCCGAGCCCGGTGCCGAGCGACATGTCGAACGCCTCGAGAATGATCTCGCGCAGCCGGTCGGCATCAAACCCGTCGGGAACAACAATCGCAGTCAGCGAATTCGAATAGTCCCGGGGATCGGCGCAAAGCACCTCGAGCCCCCATCCGGCAACGGCGCGCCGCGTCGCCTCGGCATGTCGGGCGTGGCGGTGGAACACCGCCGGGAGGCCTTCCTCGTCGAGCAGCATCGTCAAGGCTTCGCGCAGCCCGAACAAAAGGTTGGTTGCCGGCGTGTAGGGAAAGAAACCGGTGCGCCCGGTTTCGAGCATCGCCTCCCAGTCCCAATAGGAACGCGGCAGCCCCGCCGTCTTTGATGCGGCGAGCGCTTTTTTCGAGACCGCGTTGAAGCCAAGGCCGGGCGGCAGCATCAGCCCCTTTTGCGAGCCGGCGACGGTTACGTCGACCTTCCACTCGTCGTGCCGGTAGTCGATCGAGGCGAGCGAGGAAATCGTGTCGACCATGAAGAGCGCCGGGTGGCGCGCCCGGTCGATCGCCTCGCGGATCTCGGCAATGCGGCTGGTGGCCCCGGTCGAAGTCTCGTTATGCACGACGCAGACCGCCTTCAGCCGGTGCCCGCCGTCGGCGGTCAATTTCTCCTCGACCAATGCCGGGTCGACGCCGTGCCGCCAATCGCCCGGCACAAAGTCGATTTCGAGGCCGAGCCGGGCCGCCATCTGGCGCCACAACGTCGCAAAATGACCGGTCTCGAACATGATCACCCGATCCCCAGGCGACAATGTGTTCGACAGCGCCGCCTCCCAGGCCCCGGTCCCGGAAGACGGGTAGACGACGACGGTGTCGTCGGTCCGGAAGACCCGCTTCATGCCGGCCACGATCTCCCGCCCGAGCATCGCGAATTCCGGCCCACGATGATCGATGGTCGGCATCGCGATCGCCTGCAGCACCCGGTCGGGGACATTGGTCGGCCCCGGGATCTGCAAAAAATGGCGCCCGCTGTGAACGGCGGCAGTGTTTTTCATCGTGCGGGCTCCTCAAACCTCGGCAAAGCACCAGAGTAGAGCAATTTTGCAATCGCGGAAGGCGGGGGCAATCATGTTTCGCGCCACTTCCCCTCGACGTAGAAGGCCTCACCTTCACCCGGCCAGGGCGGCATCGTGGCGCCGATGATCGTGAGAGGCTCGGGCCCGTCGCTGCGGAACTGAAAATGCGCGCCGGTCGGTATGCTGAGCGATGTGCCGGGCCGCAGCTCGGCGACTTCTTCGAGCTCCCCGGATTTCCGCCATATGCGACCTCGGCCGGAGATCACGTACCAGAGTTCTTCGACGGTATGGTGGGCGACGGCCTTTGAGACGGCTTGCGGCGGCAGCGTAAAGATCGCGAAGCTGCCGCGCCATCCTCGGCACAATATGCGCACCTCGGAACCGTCCGGTGCGATCACATCCGGCACGGCGGCAATCTGTTTCGTCTCGAAAGTCATCCGAGAACTCCCGGGCCGGGCAGGGGGCGGGCCTAGTGGTATGTCTTAAGGCTCTTCACCTGCGCTATCTCCTTCGTCGTTCCCGCGAAAGCGGGAACCCAGGGATTTCAGTCGCTTGCCCCCTGTTCAAGCCAGGGGCAGGCTCTGGGTCCCCGCTTCCGCGGGGACGACGAATTTATAGGTTCGGAGGATTTGCTGACACGCGCTTTCGCGGGGCTGACGAAGGAATTGTCGGGAATGACCTGTTGGTTGTGCACGACTAGAACCCGGCCTCCCGCTCCATGCTTTGCAGCGTTGCGACCGCGGCGCGCGTAGCCGGATCACCCTCGCCACGCCGCCGCTGCTGAATGTCGACGACCTGCAGCTGTAGCGCATAGGCCTCGTCCCGGTCTCCTCCCTGCCACAGAATCGCGGCAAGATTGCCCATCGCCGTCAGGCTGTCGGCATGCTCCTCGCCAAGCTCGCGGCAGGTCGTAGTGACGACGCCCTCGAGGAGCGCACGCGCGCCGGCAAAATCTCCTTGGGCGGCCACTGTTCCGGCGAGATTGTTGACGGCGCGCAATGTCTCGGGATCGGTGTCGCCGAAGAGACGCTGCCGCCCGGCAATCACCTCCTCCTGGAGGCGCCGCGCCCTCGCCAGATCGCCTTGCGCGGCCAGCGTGACCGCCAGCTTCCCGATCGCTTTCAGCGTTTCGGCGTGCTGTTCCCCGAGCCGGCGGCGGCGTCCCTCGACGACCTCCTCCTCGAGCTTGCGCGCCGCGATCAGGCGCCCTTGCGCCCACAGAGCGTCGGCAAGATCGAGCTTCGCGGATAGCGCTTCGAGGCTGTCTTTAGCCGCAGCATTGTCAGTGTTCGGCTGGTCATCGCCCACGGCGCGTCTCAGTCGATGGCGACCGCGGCGCCGAGGGTCTCGCCGATCGAGCGGTTCAGCACGAGGTCGGCAATCCGGTCGAGGCCGGTCGGCTCGCGGTTGATGATGACGAGGCTCGCGCCGTTGCGCTTGGCCAGCTCGGGGAACCCGGCCGCTGGATAGACCACCAGCGACGAGCCCGCGACGATGAACAGGTCGGCCGCGCGCGTTTCGGTTTCCGCGCGGCGCATCGCATCAACCGGCATCGCCTGGCCGAACGAGATCGTCGCGGTTTTGACAAAACCGCCGCAATCGTCGCAGCTCGGCGCATCGCCGTCGCGCTCGAACGCGATGCGCAACGCGGCAAGCTCGTAGCGGGACCCACAGTCGAGGCAATGCGCATAGGTCGTATTGCCGTGGAGCTCGATGACCCGCTCATCGGGGATGCCGGAGGCCTGGTGCAGACCGTCGATGTTTTGCGTGATCACCGCGGCGACCTTGTTGCGGCGGACGAGCTCGGCGACCGCGCGGTGGCCGCGGTTCGGGCGGGCTTCGCGAAAGGTGTCTTCCATCGCAAAACGCCGCCGCCAGGTCTCGCGCCGCGCCTCCTCCGAGGCGAGGAAATCCGAAAAGTCGATCGGCGCCATCCGCGTCCAGATCCCGCCCGGGCTGCGGAAATCGGGGATCCCGGATTCGGTGCTGATCCCGGCGCCGGTAAAGACGACGGCGCGGCGCGCCAGCGCGATTGTTTGGGCGAGCTTTGCGATTTGCGGATCGGTCGGCATGCGCCGATTTTGGCAAATGCGTCGCGACGCGCCAAGCTCGGCATGCAATGCTCGGACGATGGAGCCTTGCACCGCCTATCTCGCGGCGGAGGGATACGAGGATGAGCTCGCCGAGGAGCTCGGGGTCGTCGATCTCCGCCACGGCCGTTTGCTGACGGCCGCGGGGCCGCCCCGCCCCGCAGCCTGGGCGGCGAATGTCTGGCTCGACCCGCGACGGATCGCGATCGCCTCGATCGCCGACGCGGCGGCGAAATTGCGTGCCATCCAGCGGGGCTGGGCGCCCTATGCGCCTCGCCTTCATCGCCGCGCCACCCTGATCCAGCAGCAATTGCCGAAGGTTTCGGCCAAGCCGCTGGTTTTCGGGCTGCCGCCGCCCGCGGCGCCGCTCGGATCCTGGACCTTGCTTGACGCCGCGACGATGCTCGCCGCGCCGCGCTGCACCAGCCCCTTTCCGAATGGCGAGGCCCGCTTTGTCGAAGACCGTCCGGGCCGCCGAGCCGCGCCTATCTCAAGCTCTGGGAGGCGCTGACCCTGATCGGGCGGCGGCCCGAGCCCGGCGAAAGATGTCTCGATCTCGGGGCCAGCCCCGGCGGGTGGAGCTGGGCGTTGCAACGCATGGGGGCGCGGGTCGTCGCAGTCGACAAGGCGCCGCTCGCGCCCGATATCGCTTGCCTGCCCGGGCATCGAGCATCGGGCCGAGAGCGCCTTCGCGCTCGACCCGCGCATGCTCGGGCCGGTCGATTGGCTCTTTTCCGACATTGCGTGCTATCCGGCGCGGCTTCTCGCGCTGGTTGAGCGCTGGCTTGCCGCCGGCACCTGCCGGCGCTTTGTCTGCACGATCAAATTCCAGGGCCCGACGGAGCACGACATCGCCCGCCGCTTCGCCGCCATACCGGGCTCAGAGCTGCGCCACTTGTTCCACAACAAGCACGAGCTGACCTGGACCAAACTGGGTTAAGCTCGGTCGTCAGGCCGCAACACCATGTCGATATGCGCGACCCCGAAATCGTCATAGGGGTCGGACACGCTCGCAAAGCCGAAGCTCCGATAGAACCCGCCGAGATGCAATTGCGCGCCGAGGGCGATCGGCTGCCGCGGATAGCGATCGCGGCAGAACAACAGCGCCTCGTGCATCAGCAATCTGCCGATCCCTTGACGCCGCGCCCGCGCGCTGACCGCGACCCGGCCGATCCGGACCTGCCCTGGCGGGCACTCCACCGGTATCAGGCGCAAATATCCGATGAGCTCATCCCCGGAACATGCCGTCAAATGCCACCCGCGCTGGTCGAGGCCGTCGAGGTCGGGGTAGGGCGAGCGCTGCTCCACCACAAAGATGTCCTGGCGAAAGCGCAGCAATTCGTAGAGCCGATCCGCGCTCAGCTCGTCGAAGCGCTGCCATCGCATCGCGATTTCGGGCATGCTGGCGACCCTAAACCTCGGAGGGGAGGCAACGCCAATGGAACCGCGCGATTACGGCCCGTTCCCTTACACCCCGATCAACGCCAGGCCGAAATTGGAGTGGCCCGGCGGCGCGCGGGTGGCGGTCTGGGTCATTCCGAACATCGAATTCTTTCCGCTGACCCGCGGCATTGCCGGTCAACCCGGAGCAGCCTCCGGCAACCCACCCTCGGTGCGGGCCTGGGCGCAGCGCGATTACGGCAACCGGGTCGGGATTTGGCGGCTGATGGATGTGTTGAGCAAGCACGGCATCCGCGCCAGCCCGACCCTCAACAGCGACATCTGCGACCACCATCCGCAGATCGTCCGCGCCGCGGTCGAACTTGGCTGGGAGATTCTTGGGCACAACCAGACCAACAGCGTCTGGCTCGACCAGCTGAGCCCCGAAGAGGAGCGGCAGACCGTCGCCCGCACCTTGTCACGCATTGCCGAAATGACCGGGCGCAGGCCGGTCGGATGGCTCGGCGCCGGCCTCGCCGAGACCTGGCACACGCTCGACTATCTGGCCGACGAAGGCTGCCTCTACGTCGCCGACTGGGTCAATGACGACCAGCCCTATTTGATGGATGTCGGCGGCAAGCGGCTGGTCTCGATCCCGTATTCATACGAGATCAACGACGCGCCGCACTTCCAGTATAGGAACGGCACGATCGGCGAGTTCGAACAAATGATTCGCCGCCAGTTCGACACGCTCTACGCCGAGGGCGCGGGGTCCGGCCGGGTCATGGCGATCTGCTTGCACCCCTATCTGATCGGCGTGCCGCACCGCATCGCCGGCCTCGACGCAGCGCTCGCCTACATCCGCTCGCACGACCGGGTCTGGTTCGCCACCGGCGAGGAAATCGTGCAGGCCTGGCTGCAGTCCGGCGCGACGTTCTGACCGCCGTATGTTGGGCCCAAATTAGCCGATCAGCGTGGCTCTTTTTCTGCCCCTGGACGCCTTAACGCTTCGCCGACTGCGCCCTTGAGCGAGGCGAGATCACCGGTGCTAATGACGCGCCAAATGGCCTCTGGATCAACGCCGTCGTATTCGTGGCGCAGTACGTTGCCAATGCTGCAGATGTCAGCCCATGGCTGACCGGGCACGAGCGTTTCCGCCTGCCCACCCAGCTTCCTCGCGGCTTCGCTGACGACCAGCAACGCATAGAGCGAAGCGTAAAGGGCCTGTTCGTCCCGGGCGAAGGTCTCGAAGTCCTTGCCTGCCGTGAAACGCTCGATGCGCTCGATATTATCGAGAATGTCCTGGAGGCGTTGCAGCGGCCTTTCAGAAGGCAAGAGCACGCTCTTTCTCGATATTCCGTCGCAGCCGGTCCTTGTGCACCGGTTCGGCAACCACATCGACAGGCTGGCCGAGAATTTGCCGCAAGCGGCGGGACAGGGCTTCGAGGCGACCAAAATAGGAAAAGCCGCCTCGAGCCGTTTCCTCGCTCAGACGCACGACGACATCTATATCGGAATCAGGCCGCTCCTCGCCCCGCGCAACTGATCCGAACACGGATAGGCTGACAACCCCCGCAGCTTTCAGCTCCGGTTCGTGCGCCCGCAACTTGGCGATAACCTCATCTCTTCGCACAAGGAAATCTTAGCACATTTTCTCGGCATACGACATCGCGCATGCCGATACGGAACTCGATGCAAGCCTCCGGGGCAACCTCGGCGTTGCGTTCCGCCAATCCAGTCTGCATTTCGCTGGCGCAACGGAGCGCATCGACGACGCTGCCGAATTCGGCGAGCAGCCCATCACCGGTCGTCTTAAAGATGCGCCCGTTATGCGCCGCGATCATTGGACCGATCAGCTCGGTTTGGATTGCCTTCAGCTGCCGCAGCGTACCTTCCTCGTCGGCTCCGATGAGACGGGAATACGAGACGACATCGGCGGCGAGGATCGCCGCCAATCGCCGCTCGACCCGCTGCTACTGCGCGGTGATCACCGCTTAACTCCGGATCGGCGGGTAAGGCACTGGCTGCAGCGGGAGGACGCGTCTTGGGCGCCGTGCCTTTTGCTCAGCTCCCCGGTGCGCGGTAATTGACCGTCTTGGCGAGGGCCTGATCGACTTCTTCGACGGTCATCAGCGGGATCGTGCGGGTGCGGACCAGCCCTGAGGCCGACGCGGTGATGGCCAATGCCGCGACGCTGACATTGTCGGGCAGGTCGGCGATCAAATAGACGTCGTCCTCGCCAAGGGCGAAATAGGCGCATTCGAGCTTGCCGCCGAGCCCTTCTATGGCCGTGGTGACCGCTTGTCTGCGGCCCGAGGCCTTGTCTTTTTGCAGCCCTTTCAGGCCATCTGCGGTATAGGAGCCCGATACCAGGTATTTGGGCATGCGAACCTCCCTGAAATCGTCCGTTTCGGCGACGGACGCGAGGATATTTTTACCACAAACCGATAAGGTCAGCTAGCCCGAACACAACCCCGCCGGCACCGAACAACACCAGCGGATGAAGCGCCGGCCGGCACAGGATCAGCGCCGTCGACAGCCCTGCTGCAGCCCAGACGGCGGGCCCCCCGGGGGAGACCCGCAAGACCGCGATCCCGCCGGCCAGAATCAGCCCAGCGGCGATCGGCGAGAGGCCGCGCTCGATTGCCGAATGCCACACCGACCCACGCCAGCGGCCCCACAGCCGGGCGGCGCCGTAGACGAGCAGCGACGAAGGGAGGTAGAGCGCAACGGTCGCAACCAAGGCGCCCGTCAATCCCGCGACCTGCCAGCCGATCAGGGTCGACAGCATCGTGCCCGGCCCGGGCGCGGCGCGCGATATCGCGAAGAGATCGGCGAATTCGCGCTGCGTCGTCCAGGCGTGAACCGAGACGGATTGATGCTCGATCTCGGCGAGAAGGGAAGCGCCCCCGCCGATCGACAGCAGCGACAGCGGCGCGAACACCAGGACCAGCGCAATCAGTGTCTTGATGTCGTCAGGCATGCCCGCCGCGCCTGTCGGCGAGCGCGATGCCGATGCTGACCGGGGCGAGGCAGAGGACGACCGGGATCATCGGCCAGCGCAATACGCCGACGCACAGCACGGTCGCCGCGGTGATCGCCAGCGGGCCGGCGTTCGCGATCCTGAACCGGCAGAGCTTGAGGCCGGTGGCGAAGGTCAGACCAATCGCCGCCGCCGCGACCCCGTCCAGGACGGCGTGCACGGTGGAGTTGCCGGCGACGCTGGTATAGCCGGCGGTCAGCGCCAGCACGATCGCGAAGGGAGCCGACAATAACCCCAATACCGCCGCGCACGCGCCCGCGGCGCCGCGCAGCAGCTGCCCTACCTGGACAGTGAGGTTGACGCCGCCCGATCCCGGCATCAGGCGGCCCAACCCTGAAGTCCACAAAAACTTGCTGTGGTCGATCCAGTGCCGGCGCTCGACGATCTCGCGGTAGAGCCAGCCCGCCGTGCCGCCGCCAAAGCTCGTCGCGCCGAGGCGGAAGAATGCGGCAAAAATGGCGGGCAGCCCGATCCTTGCGGTCGGGCTTGCCTCGATTGCTTCCTCTGCCAAACGCCGCGGCGGTCAGTTCGGATAGACGATGGTGCGCAGCATGATGCGGCGCTCCTCGGGGTGGTAGTCGCCGGCGCCGCGGTGCATCGTCGCCCGCTCGTCCCAGATCAGCAGATCGCCGACCTGCCAGGAATGATAATAGGTAAAGCGCTCCTGCGTGGCGTGCGCGGCGAGCTCCTCGATCAGCTGCCACGCCTCGTCGCGGCCCATCCCCTCGAAGCCATGCGTGTGCATCGGGTTGACGAAGAGGATCGGCCGGCCGGTGACCGGATGGTCGATCACCGCCGGGCGCGGCTGCTCGGCATATCTCTTGTCGGTGCGGCGCATCTCCTCCTCAGGATCGTAGAGGCGCGCGCCGGCGGGCCCGTCGGTGCGGCCGTGCAATCCGACAAGAGCGGAGAGCCGGTCCTTCATTGCCGGCGGCAAAGCCTCGTAAGCCGCGCACATATCGGCGAACATCGTGCCGCCCTTGGTCGCCGGAATTTCCAGTGCGTGCAGCATCGCGAGCAATGGCAGCACTTCTTCGTAGGTCGAGTCGGTGTGCCAGTCGGTCGCGCGCTTTACCCCGTACCAGTCGACCCCGCCCTCTTCGTCGACGTTGCGCAGCCACGACACCTCGGGATGCTCCTGGTGGCGGTAGCTGACCAGCGAGTGGATGCGCGGGGTCCCGAACCGGCGCCCGAAAGCGGCGATGTCGCCGGCGTCGAGCTGCTGGCCGCGGAACACCAGCACCGGATGCTCGGCAAAAGCCTGCTGGATCCACGCGAATGTGCTGTCGTCGAGTTTGGACAAATCGACGCCCAACGCCTCGGTGCCGAGATGCTCGCCGAGCGGACGCAGTTGCGGTGTCGCCATAAGGCGGTCCTCCATCGCTGTTTCGCCCCCACTTTACGCAGACGAGCGCGGTTCGTCTAATCGCACATCGCTGACCGGAGGCCCCGAATGAAACCGCAAGACAGCCTCTACACGACCGCGGGCGTCGATACCGTTGCGACCGAATCCGGCCTTCACCGGATCATCGAACGCATCAAGCAAACCTGGCCTAGCTCGGGCGGGGTTGGCGCCGTCAAATTGGATATCGGCTATTTCGCTAATGTCATCGATATCGGCGGTGTCGGCTTGGCGATCTGCACCGACGGGGTCGGATCGAAATCCGTCGTCGCGCAGATGATAAACCGCTACGACACGATCGGCATCGATTGCGTCGCGATGAACGTCAACGACGTGATCTGCGTCGGCGCGCGGCCGGTCTCGATGGTCGACTACATTGCAGTCGAAAGATCCGATGCCGAGATGCTCGGCGCGATCGCAATCGGGCTGGCGGAGGGCGCCAGGCAGGCCGGGATCTCGATCTGCGGCGGCGAGACCTCGTCGCTCGGGGATGTGATCCGCGGTTTCGACCTGGTCGGGACGGCAGTCGGGCTGGTGCCGCTCGACCGGATCGTGACCGGCCGCGATCTCGTGCCGGGCGACGTCGTCATCGGCTTGGAGAGCAGCGGCATCCACAGCAACGGCCTGACCCTCGCCCGCCAGGTTTTTTTCAAAGAGGGCGGATTGTCGGTCGACCATGTCTTCCCCGAGCTCGGCATCCCTTTGGGAGAAGAGCTGCTCCGCCCGACCCTGATTTACGTGCCGGAGGTCCTCGACATCCTCGGCGCCGTCCCCGGTGTAAAGGCGCTGATCAACATCACCGGGGACGGGTTGATGAACCTGCCCCGGGTTGCCGCCACGGTCGGTTTCATGATCGACGACCCGCCGCCGGCGCCCCCGATCTTTGGCTTGATCCAGAGCTGTGGCGGCGTCAGCAGCGCGGAAATGCATCAAGTCTACAATATGGGGATCGGATTTTGCGTGGTCGTCGCCGAACCGGACCGCGCCGCGACGCTGTCGATCTTGCAGCGCCACGGCCGGGGCGCCCGGATCATCGGCCGTGTCATCGAAGACGACAGCAAAGGCGTCTACCTGCCCGGGCGGCGCCTCGTCGGACACGGCAAGCAGTTTCGCCAGGCGTGAGGGCTCCGTGCGCCGGAAATCGCCAGAACGCAGAGGCTAGGCTGGATCGGCACCCTGCCTGCTTCGAGACGCGCCCCCAGTTCACGCCTGGGGGGCAGGCTCGGTCAGGCGCTCCTCGGCGTGAGGGATGTTGTTAATGGGCATTACGAAATTCCTTATCCCGAGCGGGAACCTAGCCGGGTTGCTAAAAGACTCCGGATCGGGGGGCACGGCCGCCGAGGCGACGATTACTTTAACAGCGAGGCATCCGCCCCCAGCCGGACATCGTCGTTGGCCAGAAATCTCACGCCGACCTCCTCGAAGGCGCGCTGGATGGCTTCGAGAGTTGCGGCGGGCGGACGCCGCCGCTCCAGCTCGAAATCATCGATGTCGCTGTCGCTGACCGAAGCCGCGCTCGCCAGCTTGGCGACGGACCAGGTCAGCAAGGTGCGGGCTGAACGGCATTGGGCGGCTGTGATCATGAATTCCCTACCTCATTGTACCAGATTTGCGTCGGGCCGGCTCGATTTTTGCCATATTCGTCAAACATCAGCCGCAAGACAAGGCGCACCCGGGCGCAGCGGGTAGAGAGCCCGCGCGGCGCGGCCGCGGCCTTGCTACGGGTTCCGAGGCGCGGCAATATTTTAATAAATTGAGGTTAAATTCCAGTCGCGAAGTCGGGTCACCTGTCGTTGCAAGTCAAATCCGCGGGTCTACTGGACGGCTCGGCTAGTTGCTGCTATGGTATGTGAGCGTGGCCCCGGGCCGGATAAGTGCAATGTTGGCGTGGGGGCGTTGACACTTCCAGTTTCGAGATGCAGCTCAGACTATTCCGACATTTTGTCCCGGTTTCGGTCCTGCTTCTCGCATCGTCGGACGCGTTGTTGATCACCGGCGCTTTTTACCAGCTGCTGTCAACCGCCGAGACCGGAACACCGATTGTGCTCGGTGCCGCAGGCTTCAATGCCCAATTTTCTTTAGGATTGTCTTTCGCCGCCGTGACGACGATGGTGTCGGTCGGCCTTTACGGCCAGCAGAGCTTTGTGGACTTCCGGCTTCTGTTCAGCAGGATCGCCGTCGCCTCGATACTCGTCCTGACGCTCTTCTCGCTGTCCGCCACCTATTGGCGGGACGGCTTAACCCGCGTTACCGATTCCGCCAGCTTTCCCTGGAAGGCGACATTGATCTGGCTGATCTGCGTTTCGGTGACCCGCGGAACCTTTTCGGTGACTTTAGGGCGCGGGCTGCTGAAGCGGCGCGTCCTCGTTCTCGGCGGCGGCGCGCAAGCAGCGCGGATCGCCAGGCTGGTCGAGACCGGGCAAAACGAGCATTTCATCCCGATTTCTTTTGTTGATATGCCGGCCAGGGGCGGCCGTTCCGGGTCTGAGGCGGTCGACGGGCCCGAGGCCGATCCCGACAGCCTGCTGGAATTGAGCTATCGCCTGGGGGCGAGCGAAATCGTCGTGGCGGCGGACGAGCGGCGCGGCCTGCCGGTGCGCCAATTGTTGCACTGCAAGCTCGCCGGCATCCAAATCATCGATTTTCTCGATTTTTGGGAACGCGAGACCAGAACGGTGGATCTCGACGCGCTCAAGCCGAGCTGGCTGTTTTACTCCGACGGTTTCCGCTGCGGCCCGATCGACGAGTTCTTGAAGCGCATGTTCGACATCGTGGTCAGCTCGAGCCTGCTCGCCTTTACCTTTCCGCTGCTGATCGTGACCGCCTGCCTGATCAAGCTCGAGAGCCCCGGGCCGGTCCTCTACCGGCAACAGCGAGTAGGATTGCACGGCCGCGTCTTCACCATTCTGAAATTTCGCAGCATGCGGATTGACGCCGAGACCGACGGCCGCCCTCGCTGGGCGATGCAGCGGGATCCGCGGGTTACGCGGGTGGGGGCCGTCATTCGAAAACTCCGCATCGACGAGCTCGCGCAAATTCTGAACGTGCTGCGGGGCGATATGAGCTTTGTCGGGCCCCGCCCGGAACGCCCCTATTTTGTCGCTGAACTGGCCAAGAGCGTTCCGTATTACGCCGAAAGGCATTGGGTGAGGCCGGGTATCACCGGCTGGGCGCAAATCAACTTCCCTTATGGCGCTTCGACGGAGGATGCCCGCCGCAAGCTCACCTACGATCTCTATTATGTAAAGAACCGTAGCATTTTCTTGGATGCTTTGATATTGCTGCAAACCGCTCGGGTGATTTTTTGGAACCAAGGAGCAAGATAGGGGCCTGCACCTGGAAATCTTTGTAACAGAGACGGTCTACTCGGGTTGCGCCCTGGCGTTTGCCGTGCTGATCGTGCTGATGGTGTTGCGCGGCCGCACCAGCAAAACCGGCCTCGCCATCCTTTCCTGTTGCATCGCTTCAGTCGTGTGGGCGGTCGCGACCGCCGCCTCCGGCGGTGCGCCGGTCGCCCTCCTGGCCCCATTGGACAGCATCAGACTGTCGGGCTGGCTGTTGTTCGCGGTAGCGCTGGTCACGATCCGGGCCGGCGACGGTGCCGGCGTCGGGCGGGTCTACTTTCTTGGAGCGCTTCTGTTTTGCCTCGCCGCGATCGCCGATGACGCATGGGTGCTGGACTACAATCCTGACGCTTCGGGGCTCTACACCTCACAGCTGTTGATGCGCATCGGGTTCGGCGTCATTGGGCTGCTGACGATCGAAAATCTGTGGCGCAACACCGAACCGCCGCAACGATGGCATGTCTGGCCGCTGTGTCTTGCTCTCGGCGGCCTGTTTGCCTACGAGTTGTTCCTGTTCTCCGACGCCTTCATCACCCGCGGGCGGGTCGATCCCGGGCTCGGCCTGGGGCGGGCCATCGTCTCGGCATTCATGGCGCCGCTGCTCGCCCTGGCGATGGCCCGCAATCTCCAGTGGCGGGTCGACATCCACGTCTCCCGTCAGGTGGTCCTGCACACTGCGACCTTGGGCGCGAGCGGCAGTTTCCTCCTCGCTGTCGCCCTTGTGGGAATGGTGCTGCGCGGATTTGGCGGCGATTGGGGGCTGGTCCTGCAGCTCGCGATGCTGTTCGGCAGCATTGTGGTGCTCGCCACGGTGCTGTCTTCGGGAAATCTGCGCCGCCGGCTCAAATATGTGATTTCACGGAATTTCTTTACCCACCGCTACGATTATCGGATCGAGTGGCTGAAATTTATCGAGCTGGTATCCGAACCCAAATACGGCGAGGAGCTTCCGGTCAGGATCATTCGCGCATTGGCCGAGTTCGTCGACAGCCCGGCCGGTGTGCTGTGGTCGCTCAGCCGCGGCATCGGCTATCATCCGGTCGCGGCGTGGCGGATCCCGGTTCCGGGCGACGTGAATTTGGCGGTTGACGACCCGATCGTTCTCGGGTTCCGCGATGGCGGCTGGATACAGGAGCGCACGCCGGAAGCCGCCGAGACATGGTCCTTCGCGTCCGATCAGGCTTGGCTCGCGGTGCCGCTGTCGCATCGCGGGGCGGTCGTGGGTTTCGTCCTCCTGGACCGCCCCAAGCACGGGGTCAATCCCGATTGGGAATCTTTCGATCTGCTGCGCGCAGCCGGGCGCCAGGCGGCCAGCTATCTCGCCGAGGAACGCTCGACCAAGGTTCTGCGCGATGCCGAGCTGTTGACCGAATACAGCAAACGTTTCGCTTTTGTCGTGCACGACATCAAAAATCTGGCAAGCCAGCTCAATTTGATCGTGTCGAATGCCAAGCGCTATATCGACGATCCCGAGTTTCAGCGCGACATGCTTCGGACGGTCGAGGATGCGGTTGCGCGAATGAACAAGCTTCTCGGCCAGCTCAAGGCCGATGCCGGGTCGCGGGCGGCGCGCCTGGTCGACCCGAACGACGTCATCAGCGCGGTCGCCGCCGAGTTCGCCGGCATCCCCGTAGCGATCGAAAGCCGGGATGAAGCCGGTCCGTGCGCGGTCGCGATCGACCCGGATCGCCTCCGCTCGGCGCTGACCCACCTCGTCCAGAACGCGATCGACGCTTCGTGCCCGAGAGATCGGGTGACCATTTCCTCGCGCCGTCTCGGAATGCAGCTGCTGATCGACATCATCGACCGAGGGCCGGGGATGGATGATGCGTTCATTCGCGACGAGCTGTTTCTGCCGTTCCGATCGACGAAAGCGGGCGGGTACGGCATCGGCGCCTTCCAAACCCGTGAGCTGATCCGCATGGTGGGAGGTGATCTCGAGGTAATCTCTGAAAAAGGGTTCGGCACTACCATGCGGATCGTGTTGCCCCTCGTTGCCGAGAGAGAGCCGGCGACCTCGCCCGCCGTGACCTGACATGCCGCCCAATCCGAAATCGTTGCTGATCGTTGACGACGACGCCGGTCTGCTGCGCCAGCTGCGCTGGGCGTTTTCCGACCGCAAGGTTTATCCCGCCGGAACGCGGCGGGAAGCGGTCGACCTCGTCAAGAAGGAAGCCATACCGGTAGCGATCCTCGATCTCGGGCTGCCTCCCGATCCGGACGGAGCGTCCGAGGGGCTGGCGGCGTTGAGCGAAATCCTCGCGATTGCGCCGGCGGCAAAGGTGGTCATCGCGACCGGCAACGAAACCCGCGAACATGCGTTGCGGGCCATCGCGCTCGGCGCCTACGACTTTTATCAAAAGCCGATCGACATCGAGGTGCTGCAGCTGATCGTCAGCCGGGCCGAGCAAATGTTCGAGCTCGAAGCCGAAAACCGGCGGTTGAGCGAGAGCGCTGCGCCGTCACCGATCGACGGGATCATCGCGAGCAGCCCGGAGATGTTGCAAGCGCTGCGCAACATCGAAAAGATCGCGCCTACCGACGTTTCCGTGCTGCTGCTCGGTGAGAGCGGCACCGGAAAGGAGCTGCTCGCTCAAGCGCTCCACAAGATGAGCAAGCGGGTCCGAGCTCCGTTCGTGCCGATAAACTGCGCCGCCATCCCCGAGACATTGCTCGAAAGCGAGCTCTTCGGTCACGAAAAGGGCGCCTTCACCGGCGCCGTCAAGCAGAATATCGGCCGCATCGAAAGCGCCGATCGCGGCACTCTGTTCCTCGATGAAATCGGCGATGTGCCGTTGCCGATGCAGGTCAAGCTGCTCCGCTTCCTGCAAGACCAGATCGTCGAGCGGATCGGCGGCCGCAAGCCGGTGCAGGTCGATGTGCGGATCGTCTGCGCGACGAACCAGAACCTCGATCAGCTGATGTCGGAAGGGCGGTTCCGCGAGGATCTCTTCTACCGATTGAACGAAGTCACTATTCGGGTGCCGCCGCTTCGCGAACGGGCTCGGAGACGCGGTGGTGCTGGCGAGCTTCTTCCTGAGGCGGTTCGCCTCGGAATATGCCCGGCCGGTGCGCGGTTTCGCCTCCCCGGCGCTCGCCGCCATCAAGGATCACCCGTGGCCCGGAAATGTGCGCGAGCTCGAGAACCGGATGAAACGCGCGGTGGTGATGGCCGATGGGGCGCTGCTCTCGGCCGCTGACCTCGGTCTGTCGGCCTCGGAAGAGGAGCCGCCGTCGCTCGGCATTCGCGCCGCGCGCGCCCGGGCCGAGCGCGAGGTGCTTGCAATTGGCTCTCGCGCAGGCCGGCTCCAACCTGTCGAAAGCGGCAAAGCTGCTCGGGATCAGCCGGCCCACGCTTTACGACCTGATGCAACAGCACCAGATTGGCCTCGATTCGTAGCGGCCAGATGCCGGAGGAATGGAAGGCAATGCCCCAGAGCCAAAGCCGTTTTTCTTGGCGCCGGATCGCTCTTGCCGCTGCGGTTGCCGCCTTCGCATGCCAAGCCGCGCACGCCAAAGACTCCACCGCCTCCATCAAAGACGCGGAACAATACGTCGCGAAGGGCAACCTCAAAGCTGCGGAGATCGAGCTGCGCAACGCGATCCGCGAAGCGCCCCAAGACCCGGTGCTGCACGCAAGGCTCGCGGAAATCTATCTTCAGCTCGGCGACCTCGGCCTGGCGGAGCGCGAGGCGCGCGCCGCACGAGAGCGCAACGGCAACGAGGCCGACTACCTGCCGGTCCTGATGGAAGCCCTGTTGCGGCAGGACAAATTCGCGGACCTTATCGATATGGTCCACCCGGGGATCGTGATCCGGTCCTGGAAAGCAAGGTCGGACTGCCTTGGGGGTCGCCGCCGCCGGGATGCGCGATCGGGACAAGTCCGAAGCGCTGTTGCGCGAGGCAATAAAGCTTGATCCGAGCGCCGTCCGGCCGAAGATACAGATGGCGCGGTTCCTGGCCGGAACAAACCGCGACGAGGCCGACAAATAGATCGACGAAGCGATCGCCGCCAACCCGCGCTCGACCGAGGCGCTGCAGGTCAAAGGGGAGATGCTTCGGGCGCGCGGCGATCTCGACGGGGCGGTGCAGTCTGTTCGACGAGGCGATAAAGATCGATCCGAAATATGTCTTGGCACATCTGAGCCGCGCCAACGTCAAGATAGCGCAGGGCAACTTCAAGGCTGCCGACGAGGACCTCGACCCCATCCTCAAAGCCTCGCCAAACAATTTCATGGCGAATTACCTGCGCGGCCTAGAACTCGCCAAACAGCAGAAATATACGGAGGCGGATCGGATTTTCGATCGGATCAGCCCCGCCTTTCCGGCGTTCTGGGCTGGATATTATCTGCAGGGGGCGACCAAACTGGCGCTCGGCCAATATGCGCAGGCGGAAACCATCTTGGCCAAATATCTGAGCCGCGCTCCCGACGATATCAGGGCGGCGCGGCTGATCGCCAGCGCCGCTCTGCAGCAGCGGGCGCCGCGGCCGCGCGATCGAATATCTCAAGCCGCTGGTCGAAAGGCTGCCGGCCGATGCGGCGACGTTGACCGTTCTCGGCAACGCCTACATGGCCGATCGCAAGCCGGACCTTGCGCTGCAGCAGTTCGAGAAGGCCGCCGCTCTCGATCCCGACAACCCGACGATCAAGACCCGCGTCGCGATTTCGGAAATCGACTCCGGGCAGGCGTCAGCAGGGGCCTCGCCACATTGGAGCAGGTTTTCGCGACCGAAGCCGGTGCGGCCCGTCGCAGGGCCGACATTGGTGCTCACCGAACTGCGCGCCGGACGGCTCGACAAGGCCGCCGAGGTTGCCGGCTCCCTGATCAAGCGCGACCCCAAGAATCCGATCTACAATACCTTGCTCGGGCGAGGTGCGTGTCGCTCAACGGGATTATCCCGCTGCCGAGGGCGCGTTCCGTGCTGCTTTGGCGATCGACCCGGAATTTCCCGCCGCGACCCGCGATCTGGCTCAGCTCTACGCGGCCACCGGGCGCGCCGAAGAGGCGAAAAAAGTCTATAGCGACTTGCTTGCAAAAAAGCCGAATGAGACGAGCGCGCTTCTCGGCCTCGGCGATCTATACATGGCCGAGAAGAAGTGGGCCGAAGCCACCGATGCGATCAACCGGGCCCGCACCGTCGCGCGCAACGACCCGACGCCCGGGCTCAAATTGGTTGCCCTTTACGAAGCGCGTCAGGATTGGAAGAGCGCCAAGACGGTGGCGGCGGAGCTCGCAGCGCAATTCCCCCAAAACGTCAGCGGTTCTCGAAGCGCAAGGGCGAGCCCAGATCGGAGCCGGCGACATGGAGGGCGCGCTGTCGAGCTACAAGCGCGCCTACGAGCTGGCGCCCAACTCGATGCCGATCCTGTCCCGCTACCTGGCGCTCCTCAACTCCCGGAAATATTTCAGCGAGGCGCGGGGCGCCTTGCAGGAGGCGGTCGCCCGAAATCCGCGAAACCAGTCTTTGAAAGCCGAGCTGATCCGGGTCGAAGGGGAAATCAACGGGGTTGACGCGGCGGTTGCGAAGGCGCGCGGCTTGGCAAAGGACGACCCCGACAACAACACCTACGACTTGGTGTCGGCCGAGCTCTATGAAAAGGCCGGACGCACCGCCGATGGGCTCGCCTTGCTCGAAAAGGCGGTTGCGGCAAAACCCGCCGACGATAGTCTCACGGTTGCCCTGTCCCGGCTCTACAGTCGCACCGGAGACTTCTCGAAGGCCGAAGATGTCCTTCGCCGCCGGCTCCTGGCCGACCCCAAGGATGCGGCGATAAGCTCGGCGCTGGCGCTGCTCTACCGGTCCACCGGTCGTCTTCGATGACGCCAAGAAGGTCTATACCGATCTACTGGCCCAACGGCCGAACGATGCGGCGGTCCTGCTCGGTCTTGCCGAAATCTCGACGGCGGAAAAGAAGTGGCCGGAGGCGACCGACTACATCGACCGCGCACGGGCCGCTGCACCCAACGACCCGGCGCCTGGATCGCGCCGCGTCAACTTTTACGGGCTGCGTCAGGACTGGAAGGAGGCGACCGCGGCTGCGGCCGAGCTGGTCGAAAAATTTCCGAATAACCCCGATGCCCTCGACGCCAAAGGCCGGGTTCAGATCGCATCCGGCGATACGCACGGGCGCGATTGCCACTTACAAGCGCATAAACGAGATCGCTCCCAATTCCGCCGCCGGCCTGTCTCGCTACGTCGGATTGCTCAACGGAGCAAAGAACTACACCGAGTCGCGCAATGTATTGCAGGCGGCAATCGACCGCGAGCCCAAGAACAGCAACCTGAAAATAGAATTGATCCGCGTCGAAACGGAAATCGGCGGCTTGGAGGCGGGACTGGCAAAGGCCCGCAGCTTCGCCAGAGCTGATCCCGAAAACCCGCTCTACGACATGGTTTCGGCGGAGCTCTATGAAAAGGCTGGCCGCAAGGGCGATGCGGCGGCGTTGCTGGAGAAGGCGGTCGCCGCCCGACCTTCCGACGCCAATCTGAATGCCGCGCTATCCCGCACCTATGCCCGCGCCGGCGATCTCGGCAAGGCGGAAGCGGTGCTGACGACCAGATTGCAGATCGATCCGAAGGACGCTGCGATCCGTTCGGCCTTGGCCTCGCTCTATCTCGAGCAAAAGAAGTATGACGAGGCGATCACCGAATATAACCGGGTGATCGCCGACCGGCCGGCCGATGCGGCCGCGCTCAACAATCTGGCCTGGCTCTACCAAAAAAAGGGCGATCTGGCCAAGGCCCGGGGATTGGCCGAACGGGCGATCACCGCCGCCCCGCGTGCGCCTCAAATCGATGACACCCTCGGATGGATCCTTCTGGCGCAAGGGGAAGCCGACAAGGCGCTGACCTATCTCAGCGCCGCCAGCCTCTCGGCGCCCAGCAACCCCGATATCCAATATCACCTCGCGGTGGCTCTCCACCGGACCGGCCGGGCGGCTGATGCGCAAGCCATGCTGGAGACGCTGCTCGGCTCCGGCGTGACGTTCTCCGACAAAGCCGATGCGGAGAAACTGCTGCAGGAGTTGAAGCGCGGATAACTGTCCGCGCTGCTGCTCTGTTGCTGCTCTGGGGTGGGATGAAGCCGCAGAGGCAGGGGGCTAGCCGGCGTCGATTTCCTGCAGCAGCCTGCGGAGCTCGCCGGCGAGGCGCGGCGGCGGCGCTCTGCGGCGGGAAGGATCAGGATCGGCCGGCACAATTGCCGGCTCGGCGCGCTCCGGCGCCGCCGGCAATTTTTGCAGCGCCGCCGTCAGCTCTTCGACTGCGCTCTTAAGCTCTGAAAAAGCGCTGACGTCCAGCGCCGAATGGTGGTCGTCGACGCTCGTCCGCATCGTCGTCTCGATCGTCTCGACGGAGGATCGGATGACGGTCTCGAGCGTCTGCGTGTTTTCCGACAAGCGGCTGACCGCCTCGACAAGGGCATGATGACCGTCCTCGACAGCGGCTGCCAGCTGCTCGGGGAACTGAACCTGCGCCGGCGGCGCCCTCTCGCCGGAAACGGAAACCCGTTCCAGGGCTTCCACGGCAAGGCGCAGGGCATCGAATTCAACGCGCTTGGCGGGAAGCTCCGAAACCGCTTCGAGCAGAGGCTCCGTCGTGACGTCGATCGCAATGCGGCCAAGGAGGGTCAAGAGCACTAAACCGACGAAAACCAGAATTGCCGAAATGGTCGGGATCGCGCCCGATGAAAATGGAAGCGATGCATGGTCTTGAGCCAATCCCAAACCGATGATTCCGGCCAGCACGATCATCGCGCTGAAGAAATGGCTGCGAGCAAGCGAGAAATAGTGGAGCCGGGCGATCTCGCTCCTCGCCTCGTCCGCAGCGAAACGGGGTTGGAGAACGGTGCCCGCGTCTGTCCGCCCCCGCCGGGTCAGCGCCGCAATCAATCTCGGAACCGGCTGGCCAACTCCCTCCACGCCGAGCGCGACCATCCGGGCGCGCTGGCCAGGCGCCAGATACTGGCGGGCGCGTAGAGCGCCGGCAAGCATGCCCGCCGTCACCAGCAGCATTGCGAGCAGCGCGTATACCGCCAGCGAAACGACTGCGAACGCCGGCAAATGCTGAAGCAGGATCGGCGCTATTTCGGCGGGCGGCGCATTGAGGAGCGCGGGGACGGCGGTCGCCGCAGCGACCACGACCGCGAAGATCGCGCTCGACGACACAATGATCCATGGTCGCATCGACAGTCCTTCCATTGTCCGCGATCCAGCTAGCCCGATCGAGCCCGCCGCTCTCGCGGGGTCGCGTCAACCTATTGTAGGGGTCTGTCGGAGATTATTACGATCCTGCTAAAAATTCCTATCCGCCGCCGCCCGCCCGAGCCTTGGCCCAACTGTCGCGCAGCCCGACGGTCCGGTTGAACACGAGCCGATCCGGCGTGCTGTCGGGGTCTCGACAAAAATATCCCTGACGCTCGAACTGGAGCGTCTCGCCGGATGTCGCCGCCGCGAGCGAGGGCTCGACCCGGCTCCCGGTCAACGTCTCGAGCGAGTGTGGATTGAGATCGCCGAGCAGATCCCCGTCCGCACCGGGGTCGGGACGGGTGAACAGCGAATTATACAGGCGGATTTCCGCCGGAGCGGCGTGCGCGGCCGAGACCCAATGCAATGTCGCCCTGACCTTGCGCCCGTCGGGGGCGTTGCCGCCGCGGGTTTGGGGGTCATAGGTGCAGATCAGCTCCACCACCTCACCGGCCGCGTTTTTCACCGCTTTGCGGCAGGTGATGAAATAGGCATAGCGCAGCCGGACCTCTCGCCCCGGCGACAGCCGGTAGAAGTTTTTGGGCGGCTCCTCCATGAAATCGTCGCGCTCGACATAGAGCTCGCGCCCGAACGGGATCAGCCGTGTCCCGGCGGCGGGGTCCTCCGGGTTGTTGGCAGCCTCCAGCTCCTCGACGCCCCCGGGCGGGTAATTCTCCAGGACCACCTTCAACGGGCGCAGCACCGCCATGCGGCGCGGCGCGGTCTTGTTCAGCTGCTCGCGTATCGCATGCTCGAACATCCCGACATCGACGGTGCTGTTCGCGCGCGCCACGCCGGCGCGGCGAACGAAATCGCGGATCGCGGCCGGCGGCACGCCGCGGCGTCGTAGGGCGGCCAGGGTCGGCATGCGCGGATCGTCCCACCCGCCGACCCGGCCCTGCCGAACGAGCTCGGTCAGAAACCGTTTCGACAGCACCGTGTGATTGAGGTTGAGCCGGGCGAACTCATATTGCCGCGGTCGCGACGGCACCGGCAGGTTGTCGATCAGCCAGTCATAAAGCGGGCGGTGGTCTTCGAATTCGAGGGTGCACAGCGAATGGGTGACGCCCTCGATCGCATCCGACTGGCCGTGCGCGAAATCATATGTCGGGTAAATGCGCCATCGGGTGCCGGTGCGCGGGTGCGCGGCATGCAGGATCCGATACAGCACCGGGTCGCGCAGATTGATGTTGCCGGACGCCATGTCGATCTTGGCGCGCAGCACCCGCGCCCCGTTTGGAAACTCGCCCTCGCGCATGCGGCGAAACAGGTCCAAATTTTCGGCCATCGGCCTATTGCGGTAGGGGCTCTCCCGCCCGGGCTCGGTAAGTGTGCCGCGCATCGCCCGCATCTCTTCCGCCGGCAAATCGTCGACATAGGCCTTGCCGCCCCGGATCAGATCCTCGGCCCATTCGTAGAGCTGCTCGAAATAATCGGAAGCATAATAAAGGTGCGGCCCCCAGTCGAAACCGAGCCAATGCACGTCGCGCTTGATGGCGTCGATGTATTCCTGCTCCTCCTTGGTCGGGTTGGTATCGTCGAAGCGCAGGTGGCAGCGGCCCCCGTACTCCTGGGCGACACCGAAATTCAGGCAGATCGACTTGGCGTGCCCGATATGGAGATAGCCGTTCGGCTCCGGCGGAAAGCGCGTCACCACCTCGGCATGGCGACCGCCGGCCATGTCCGCCGCGATGATGTCGCGGATGAAGTCGCGCCCCGGCTCCGCCGCCGTCGTCTCGTTCGCCATCATGTTCCCTGACGTCGTCACCGGGTTAATGTGGCGAATGCGCCCGCGAG
Source organism: uncultured Alphaproteobacteria bacterium (assembly GCA_963836845.1). Classification (GTDB taxonomy): domain Bacteria; phylum Pseudomonadota; class Alphaproteobacteria; order ATCC43930; family CGMCC-115725; genus AP-15. The sequence goes on from CAWILK010000026.1 coordinate 99,801, forward strand.
CGCCAAGGTGAAAGCGGCATGCCGGCGCAAGGCGGGTCACAGCCGTTCGGTGTTATCCTGAACGGCTGTGACCGGATTGCGGGTCAGGCCGGGCCGGCGAGATGCTTCCCGAAAAAGGCGAAAACCTTTTTCCACCCGTCTTCGGCCTGCTCGACCCGGTAGTTCGGCCGATACCAGGCGAAGAAGGCATGCCCGGCGCCGTCATAGCGGTGGAACTCGTAGTTCTTGCCGAGCCGCTTCAGTTCCGCCTCGGTGCGGTTGACCTGATCGGCCGACGGGTTGGGGTCCTCGTTGCCGAACACGCCCAATAGCGGGCAGTCGATCCCCGAAGTGTATTCGATAGGCGCCACCGGCTGGTTCTTGGTCAGGCGCGACTTGTCGTCGACGATCACATTGCCGCCCCAGCAATCGATCGCGCCCTGGATCAGATGCGACAATTTGCTGGCGACCAGATAGGTGTGGCGACCGCCCGAGCAGAAGCCGATCACCCCGATCTTGCCGTTGGTGTGCGGCTGCGAGCGCAGGAAATCGATCGACCCGGTCACATCGCCCAGCATCTGGTCGTCGGGCACCCCGCCGCCTTCGCGGATCTTGGCCACGACGTCCTCGCGCGCTCCGTCGCCGACCCGGAAATAGAGGCTCGGGGCGACGGCGGCATAGCCGTGATGGGCGAAGCGGCGCGCGACCTCGCAAGTCCACTCGTCCCAGCCGGGCATGTGGTGGATGACGACGACGCCGGGGAATGGCCCGGACCCGGCGGGGCGGGCGTAATACGACTCGCCGCGGTCGCCGTTATGGCCTCGGTAAGTCTCCATCTCTGCTTGGATATTGCGAAACGCCATTTCCATCCTCCCTCGCAATGCGGCGGCTCTCTTGGCACCGAACCCGGCCGATTGCAAGCCGCCCGTCCGCTGTCCCTTGCATTGGCGGCTTGACATTCGACGCGCGCTCCCGACCCTGCGGGCCGGGTTCTGCGGTGGAGGGGATGATGGACAGCGCCTTGGGCGGGCTTCGCGTGCTCGACTTCACGACCACGATCGCCGGCCCTCATTGCACCCGCCTGCTCGCCGATCTGGGCGCCGAGGTGATCAAGATCGAGCCGCCCGACGGCGACATGATGCGCTCGCGCCCGCCATTGCGGAATGGTGCGAGCACCAGCTTCGGCCAGCTAAACGCCGGGAAGAAAAGCCTCGTTCTCGATCTCAAGACACCGCAGGCGGTCGAGGCGGCCCGCCGGCTAGTCGCGACGGCCGATGTCGTCGTCGAGAATTTTCGGCCGGGGGTGATGCGCCGGTTCGGCCTCGATTACGACGCGCTGAAGGCGATCAAGCCTGAGCTGGTCTATTGCGCGATCTCGGGCTACGGGCAGACCGGCCCGTCGTCGCAGCTGCCCGCCTACGCCCCGGTGATCCACGCGGCTTCGGGCTATGATCTCGCGCATCTGGCTTATCAATTGGAGGAACGCCGCCCGGATTATTGCGGCATCTACATCGCGGACGTGCTGACCGGCACCTATGCTTTCGGCGCCGTCATGACGGCGCTGTACGACCGCCAGCTGACCGGAAGAGGCCAACTGATCGACGTGTCGATGCTCGAGAGCATGCTGAGCCTGACATTGAGCGAGATCCAGGCGGCGCAATTCGCGGTGACGCCTCCGGGCCGGCCGATCTTCGGCCCGGTCGCCACCAAGGACGGCTATATAAATTTGTCGATTGCCAGCGAACGGACGTTTCAGAACCTGGCCGTCGCCTCCGGCCACCCGCAATGGATCACGGATCCGCGCTTTGCCCAGTACAACAACCGGCGGGCCAAGTGGGGCGAATTGATCGACGAGCTCGAAATCTGGTCCAAGGAGCGCACCTCAGAGGAAGTCCAGGCCGTGTTCGACCGGCACGGCGTGCCTTCCTCGCCCTACCGCACCGTCAGGGAGGCGATGGCCGACCCGCAATTGGCGCATCGCGACGCCTTTGCCGAGGTTCGCGACGCGGGTGGCACTTTCAAGGTGCTGAACCCGCCATTCCGGTTTTCTGCCGCGCCGGCGAAAGCTGCCCGTCATGTCGCCGCGCTCGGCGAAGACACCGAGGCGCTGTTGGCCGAGCTCGGCTATTCGCCGGCCGAGATCCGCCAATTGGCCGGCAGCGCTAGCGCTCTGACGGGTTCAGATGATTCAGCATAATTTCAATCACCTTGCCCGGCCTTGGGCCGGGCATCCACGAGAACCGGCACCGCCTGTGCCTGCGGCGCGTGGATGGCCGGGTCAAGCCCGGCCAAGACGGAATGGTGCACTTGCTGTCTAAGTTTGAACGCTAGCGCAGCCGCTCGCGGGTGACGACGGTCTCGCCGCTCGCGGTGAGGCGGATCAGGTTGACCGTGCCCGCGAGCTCCGGCGAGCCCGAGTAATAGGCGGGCACGAGGCCGTTGCCGACCTGAGCCGGCCGGTCCCAGTGACCCAATGCCAGGTAGTCGGCGGCAGTCGCCGCGATCTCCTCGTCGCCAAAGACCCAGGATGGGCGCAGCGGATTGGCCCGCGTCTCGGGCGGCTCGTAATGCCCGTGCGCGATCGCGATCTGCCACTGCGTCGAACGCGGCCGCGCCCCGCGCAATGGCGGCATGTCGAAATAGTCGCGATGCGCATGGCCCCAGATCTCGAGGTCGAATGCCGGGAACGGCACGGCCTCGTCATCGGTGACGCCGAGAATGCGTACGTTCGGAAGCCGCGCGAAGCCGCCGCGGACAAATACCGAATTCGGCAATGCGGGATCGTGATTGCCGGGAAGGATCACGACGGGGATGCTTGCATCGGCCAGCAATTCGCCGGCCCGGTCCAGAACGGTTGTGCTCAACTGATTGTTCTCGAAGGTGTCGCCGGCCAGGAGGACAATGTCCGCGCCGAGCGCCCGAGCTGTCGCCAGCACTGACGAAAGAGCCGCCGTCCCGTCACCGCGGCCGTCATCGACGTGGATATCGGAGCTGTGGACCAGCGCGACTTCGGCAGGGCGGGAATGCGGCCGGTTCATCTCGGGAAAAGCCTCCATGCAGCATCCATATGCCCGGCTGGGCACCGGCGCAAGCCCGCCGCTCTCCACCTTGTGGATAGATGCAATTTACTCTAATATAACGGTTAATGTGCGGCCGGCGAGGATACGCTGATGGATCTGTCGCTGCAGATAATTCCGATCGGGGACACGACGCCGCGCGAAATTTCCGCGGCAGCGCAGGATGTGCGTGACCTCGTCAACAGGGTTCCGGGTATCGCGCAGATCGAGCCGCACCTGGTGCCGGCGCCGGATCACGCCAAGGGCGGTTTGGTCGAGACCTTGGGCGGGTTTCTGGTTTCATTGGCGCCGGGGGTGGTCAAGGCTCTGCTGCAGGCATTGCAGACGGCGCTCGCCGGTCACCCGGCGACCAAGGTGCTGATCCAGACCAAGGACGGCCAAGTCAGCTTCGAGTTCGACCCGAAGCGAATAAGCCTGCAGGAATTGGTCGACGCGGCGCAGCGGCTGCGGGGGGCCGCGACCGCCGCCTGACCGGAGATGAGCGATGGCGCGCCATGCCTTGCTGATCGGCGTATCCGATTTCGTCGACGAGCGCCTGTCGCGTCTCAACGCGCCGACCAACGACGTCATTGCGTTGCGCGAAATCCTGCTGGACAACACTCGGGGCGGGTTTGATACGGTCGAGCTTAGTCTCAATGAAGACTTTGTCGGGATGCGGGAGAACCTGTCGCAGTTTTTTCACGACAAGGCGCCCGACGATTTGTTGCTGCTTTATTACTCGGGCCATGGGATCCTCGGGCGCGGTAATCGACTGTATCTGGCGACCGCCGGCTCCAATCTGGATTCACCGCGCGACCACAGCATCTCGGCGAGGGACATCCGCGAATTCATCGAAGATTGCCGAGCCGGCCGGCAGATCGTCGTGCTGGATTGCTGTCACAGCGGCGCGTTCGCCGAGCACGCCAAGGCGGCGACCCCGCCGCCGGCGGTGACCTCGGAAACCTTTTCGAGCAGCGATGCCGGGCTCTACGTCCTGACTGCCGCCGATGCGCTGCAGTTCGCCTGGGACGGCACGGAGCTGCGCGCCGGCAATGAAGCGCCGAACGGGTTTTCGCGCTTCACCTCGTGGCTGGTCGACGGTCTCAAAAAGGGCGAGGCCGCCCCCGACGACGAGCAGATCACGATGGACGCGCTCTACCGCTACCTGTTCCGGCGGGCGCGCGCCGAGGGAGCGGCCTCGACCCCGCAGCGGTTTGTGCAAGGCGGCGTCGGCGATCTGGTGATCAGCCGCAACCCGCTGGTCGGCGCTGCGCAGATCGACCCCGAGACCCTGAAGGCGTTGGCTGCCGAAGATCGGCTGCTGCGCCTCGGCGCGGTCGCTGAGCTCACCCTGCGGCTGCGCCAGGAGGGCGCCCCCGCCCGGGCCGCGCGCCTCGTGCTCGAGCGCCAGCTGCAGCACGAGCGCGACCACGTCGTGTGGACCGCGATCAGCACCGCTCTGGAGAATACCCCTCCCGCCGCTCCGGCCAGTCCGCCTCCAACGAAACCCCCTCCGGCCCCGGCCCGCATCGTGGAGGGCCAGCCCTCTTCGGATCCTTCGGAGAGGGCCAGTACGCCGTTCCACGAAGCCGCCCCCGATCCGCTGGCGGCGCCGCATTGGCGGCCTATCGTCCTTGGCGTCTGGGCATTCGCCGCCGCGACCTTGTGGCTGCCATTCGCCTGGTTCTTCCATGCGCGGCAGATCAACCTGTTCTTTAGCCACAGCACACCCTATGGCGCGCAGACCAGCGCCAGCGGGGCATTGCTGTGGATGCTTTGCGCCATTGCGGTCGGCTTGTGGCTGTTCCGCGAGGTCGTCCGGTCAGGCGGGCCTTGGGAGCGGGCTGCGGTGTCGATCCTGCTGCTCGCTTCGCTTGGCGGCGCCGGTATCTTTTTTGCCCTGGGAGAAGCCGCGTGGTGAGCGCGCTGCCCGAGCGCAAGCCCTCGGCGCCGGCTATGCACCGGAGGCCGGACGTCGCCCCCAAGCTCGTTCTGGCCGGCGGGATCGGCCTCACGCTGCTGGTCGCGTTTCTCGTCTATTTCTTTTGGCCGTGGGCGCGGGTGCCGGACATGATCGGCCGCCCCGAGGCAGAGGCCACGGCCGCGGCAAGCCGGGCGGGCCTCAAATGGCAACGGCAAGAGCAAGCCAGCGAGACCGCCTCGCCCGGCACGGTGATCGCCGCGTCGCCTGCGGCGGGCGAGATCGTCGAGAAGGGCATCGTCCTGACCCTGGTCATCGCGCTGCCCGTCAGGGTCACCGTTCCCGCGGTTGTCGGGCGGACCGCGGCGGAGGCCGCGGGCGAATTGGATCGCCTCGGGGTCAAGTGGCAACGCCAGGAGGAACCGAGCGACACGGCCGCTGCGGGCACGGTCATCGGCATGTCGCCTTCCCCCGGGCAAACGGTGGACCGGGGATCGGCCGTCGTCTTGAGGGTCGCGACCCTGATGACTGTTTCCGTGCCGCCGCTGATCGGCAAGACGGAGGCCGAGGCCACAGCGGCGCTGAGCCGAGCCGGGCTCGAGTGGCGGCGGCGCACCGAGCCGGCGGACAACGCCGCGTCGGGCACGGTCATCGGCATCTCGCCACCGGCCAAGGTGATGGTCGACAAGGGATCGAAGGTGACCCTGACGATCGCCGTGCCGGTCAAGATCGCCGTGCCGCCGATCGTCGGGAAATCCGAGGCCGACGCCGCCACGGCGCTGGAGCGGCTCGGCCTCAAAGGGCAGCGGCAGGAGCAGCAGAGCGATGCCGCGGCCGCCGGCACGGTGACCGCCACGTCGCCTTTGGTCGGGCAATTCGTCGAAAAGGGCGCCGCCGTCACGCTGATCGTTGCGGTTCCCGCCGGTATCGCCGTGCCGCCGGTGGGCGGGCAGCCGGTCGCGGAGGCCGTGGCGGCGCTGGCCCGTGCCGGGTTCAAATGGCAACGCGAGGATCAGCCGAGCGATGCCGTCGCGGCCGGCAGGGTCGTCAGCTCGTCGCCTGCCGCGGGGCAGATGATCGACAAAGGCTCGACCGTCACCCTGGTGGTTGCGGTGCCGGTCAGGGTCGGCGTGCCGCGGGTCATCGGGCAGCCGCTGACCAAGGCGCTGACCGCGCTGAGCCGCGCCGGCCTCAAGGCGCAACGGCAGGAGGAGACGAGCGACAGGATGGGGGCGGGGAAGGTGATCAGCATCGCGCCGCCGGCCGGGCAATTGGTCGACAAGGGCACGACCGTGGTTTTGGTCGTGGCCAAGGCGCCCGCCCGCCCCAAGCCGCCGCCCGCCACCGAGCGGCCCGCTGCGGAAACCGCCTCAGCCCGCCGGGAAACCCCCGCCGCTCCGGTCCAGCAGCCGGAGCCAGCCCCGGCGCCGGTCGGAACGGGGGCTGCGAGGCCGTGGGCTCCGGGGCCTCCGCAATGGCCGAACAGCGCCGGAAATTATGGCGGATGGCCGCAACCGCAGCCTCGTCTGCAAGTCGGCCCGGTTACCCTCTGGCCGCCAAATCCGGCCCCTTCGCCTGCACCAGGCGGTGCGGGAAGCTATGGCTGGCAGGCGCCCCGCGACCCGGTCGGCGACAGCTACGACCGGGCGCACCAGCAGCCCGGCGGCGCCCGTTGACGTGACGGCTGAGCCATGGCCCGGCATGCGCTGCTGATCGGGGTGTCGGAATTCACCGACAGCCGCTAAATTATTGGTATGCAGCCGAATATATATTTCGCTTTGCTGAGTTTACTTGGCGTAGTAATAGGAGAGATGCTTGCTGCAGCATCGCAATATTACTTTTCGCGTAGGAGAAGATCTTCTAAAATTTACCAGAGCTTAAGAACTACCGCCCACGTAGACTTTATTCGATCCACCGCAGAAATCGCTATGTCTCAGAAGAGTCAGAATAAAGAAAAAGAGTTGCAGGGCTCTATATCCATGACAGATGCGAAGGGACGTATTGCCATTTACGGGAGTAAGCAAGTGGTCGCGGCCATAACATCATTTTTTAGAAACCGGGAGGCCCTGCAGGTAGCGGCGCAGGCAGTCGAGGCCGAGCTCGACGGCGCCGAGGCGCCCCCAGTCGCGGCCGCCATAGATCCGCGAGCGGCGGGATTCGACACCATCGTCCGAGGCGATCGCGAGATGGGTGCTGCCGCCGAAATCGATGCGGTCGGGGCATCATCAAGCTCGATCACTATTGCGAGCGCGCGGCTGGCGCTGGTCTCTCAGCGCACGGCCTACGCCACCCGTTCGGCTGGCCCTGCAGATCGGACCTGGAAGGGGGCGGAGTTCTGCAATGTTAATAAGTTGTCGAAGTGCGGCGCACGATATCGCCGATCAGCACAACGCGGCTTTCCGGTTTCAATCCAAACATGATGCGCCATGATCCGACACGACGACGATAAAGGCCCCGGTACGCACCTCGCAGGGCGGTGATATCGCCGGACAGGGGATCTGTCTTGATATCGTTGAGCGCGCGGTTGATGCGCTCCCGGTCCCTGGCGGGCATTTCCCCGCAGCGCACGCTGTGCCGCTCTAGCGAGTTCTAAGTCCCAATTCAGGCTGGAGGTCTTCGAGACGCACGCATTCGCCGCGCGCGTACTCTTCGTCGGCGCGGTGCATCGCCTCGATTTCCTCCGGTAAGGCGTCCTCGACGGGGATCATGCGGTCGCGCTCGGCTACGGTAATGTATCGGCGGAGCGCCTCGCTCAGGATTTCGGAGCGGGTGCGGTGTTCGCGTTCGCCGCACACGGTCGAGTTCGGCCACAGCTGCGGCGGTAGCGAGATCCTTACGGTCTTCGTATTTCGAGTGCTCATCCGGCAGCATCCGACTCGCAGCTGTCGCTCACACCCGCTCGAAATCGGTGCGCTCGGTGACCGGGAGGCCCTGCAGGTAGCGGCGCAGGCAGTCGAGGCCGAGCTCGACGGCGCCGAGGCGCACCCAGTCGCGGCCGCCATAGATGCGCGAGCGGCGGGATTCCGTGCCCTCGTCCGGCGGCGATCGCGAGATGGATGCTGCCGCCGAAATCGATGCGGTCGGGGCCGTCATCGACCTCGATCAACACCGCCAGCGCATGGGTCGCGCCGGTCTCCTCGCGCGCGGCCTGCGCCACCGCCTCGGCCGCCTCGCGGCTCAGTTCGCCTGAGATCAGCCCGCCGTCGAGGCCGAGCGTCAGCGGCGATCTCGGCCGGGTCGCGGGCGACGAGGCCGCGGCGGAACACCTTCTCCGCCCCGGGCAGATGGGCGATGCGGGCGGCGATCTGGCCGCCGGTGAAGGTTTCGACGATCGCCAGCGAGCCGCCCGCGCCGGCCAGCGCGCCAAGCACCACGCCTTCGAGCGTCTGGTCGTCCTCGCGCGAGGATGAAATTGCCGAGCCGCTTGCGCACTTCGGCCTGCACCGGCGCCAGCTTGCGCTGCGATATCGTCCATGATCGACGCCGCGCACCGTCAGCTTGGTCTCGATTTGCGGGTAATGGGTGCGGAAGCCGAGCTTGACGCTGCCGTCGGGCACCAGTTCCTCGACCCCGGCGAGCAACTGGTCGACATGCGACTCGCCGAGCCCATAGGAATGGAAGCGCTTCAGATGGATTGCCGTGGCGTCCCGCCGCGCGCGCCAAGAGGCGCGGGATGATCTGCTCTTCGAGCATGCGACGCAGCTCGCGCGGCACGCCGGGCGTGAAGAAGAACCGCGCCTTGCCGATGTCGAGCGCAAAGCCGCAGGCGGTGCCGATCGGGTTGTCGAGGATCTCGGCGGTCGTCGGCAGCATCGCCTGCTTGCGGTTGTTGGCCGACATGACGCGGTTGCGGCGGCGGAAGAAATCCTCCATGCGCTGCAGCCAATCCTCGTTGAGGACGAGCTCGACGCCGGCGGCGCGCGCCGCGATCTCCTGCGACAGATCGTCGACGGTCGGCCCGAGGCCGCCATTGACGATGACCGCATCGGCGCGCTCGCCCGACAGCCGAAACGCCGCGAGCAACTCCTCGCGGTCGTCGCCGACGGTCGTCCCCCAGCTGACCGACAATCCGAAATCCTCGAGCTTCTGGGCCATGTAGCTGAAATTGGTATTGACGATCTTGCCGGTCAGCACTTCGTCGCCGGTGCAGATGATCTCGATGCGCATGCTCTTCCTCTCGGCTCTACGGATGAAAATGACGCAGCAAAACCAGGTATTCGTCATTCCCGCGAAAGCGGGAATCCAGAGGCCCAGGCTTCGTCGCTTACCCTGGACCCCCGCTTTCGCGGGGGTGACGAGCACTGCATTGGTTTTTCGTCCAGCAATTTGGCTTCCGGTCCCATTAGTCGAATGCGCGCTTGATGCGCGCCCAGTCTTCGAGGGCGCGTTCTTCGCCGGGGGCGATGGCGATGACGAGCTGGCTCCAGCCGGCGTCGCGCAATGCCTCGACCCGCTGCTTCAATTCCTGCTCGCTCGCGGTAAAGGTGGTGCGGCGGATCAGTTCGGCGGTGACGAATTTCCGCTCCTCGGGCTTGACGAACAGAAAGTGCCCGCGGTGGTTCGTCAGATAGCGCGCGTCGGGCGGCTGGTATTGGCGCGCCATCTCGACATAGCCGGCGATTTCGGCGGCGACCTCCTGCGGCACCGGCGAGGTGTTCTGCCAGCCCTCCATGTCGAAATCGGCGGCCCGGTGCAATAGGACGGCGGCACGCGGCCCGGCTTGCGCCATCGCGCGCGGGCTGTCGGCCGGCTCGCCCTCAGCCAGCACGCAGCCGCAGGTCCAGGCGGTGGCGTAGAGATCGCCGGCATTCCGCCCCGCGGCCTTCCAGCTCCGCTGCATGCTTTCGAGCGCGCCCAAGGCGCCGGGTACATCGGAGATGAAGCTCTTCCATCCGGCGTTGAGCTTTGCGGTCAGCGCCTGCGAGCGCGGGCCATAGGCGGAAATGTGCAGCGGGATCGGGTCCTTGGTGTTGATCAGCCCGATCTCGGGGTTGAGAAAGCGGATCTTGCGCCGCTTGCCTTCGATCGGCGTCTCGACGGTCTCATTGTCGAGCAGCCCGTAGACGACCCGGATATATTCCTCCATCTCGGCCAATTTGACGGCGCCCAGCCCCATCGCGCGGCGCGCCGAAAAGCCGGTGCCGACGCCGAAATCGATGCGCCCCGGCGCCAGCCCGTTCAGCGTCGCAAATGCATTGGCGGTGACCGCGGCGATGCGGTTCGACGGCACCAATACGCCGGTGCCGAGCCGGATTCGCGAGGTCTTGAGCGCCGCCGCCGCCATCGCGACAAAGCAGTCGCCGGTGATCATCTGCGTGTCGAAGAACCAGGCATGGGTAAAGCCCAGCTCCTCGGCCCGCTGCGCCAATTTCCACAAATCGCTCGCCGTCGCGATGCCGATCCCGAAATCCATGCACCGTCCCTTTTGCCGGTCGGTATGGCTACTATAGCCGCTCGGGCGACGGGACTATAGGTGATCGGGAAGCCGGCGCATGGCGGTTTTGGTTCACAGCTACACGATTTATCATTCGCCGAACGCCTATCTCGGCACCGTCTTGCTGCGGCGCGCGCTCGCCGGTCTGCCGGGCGTGCAGCTGGTGCGCCGACCGTTCTACATCCCGCGCGAGCGCGGCCTGATGATCGCGGATTTGCTCGGCGGCAAGGAAAACCGCAATGCCGGCTCCTACAATCGCGAGGACTGCCGGCGCTGGTCCGCCGCGACGACCGACGCCATCTATGCTTTTTGGCGCGGCAATCCCCGGGTTGCGCATATGGCGTATCACATCGCCTGAATTCGATCGGGTATTGCGCGGTTTGCCCTCTCCGGATCGCTTGCGTCGCAACCAGTCCCGCACGATGCACTGGACCCTCTCCGCCCCGGGGGCGGAGAGGGAGGTTAGTTGTTGCCAGGATCAACCGCAGATCACGGCAATGCCTCTAAAATGTCTTCAGATGTGAAGGAACTCCCTAAAACCGCCGAATTCTCGCTCTATGATCGGATCGAACGGGAGATACGGGATTACAACGGGAATAGAGCTTTGCTGCAGATTCGCTGCAGAGCAGCGGGCTGTAATAATCCAGACACGGTATAGTTGCTACCATTGAAGGAGAACAACCGCCGGGCCCGGCTTGACGCTGGCGGCGGCTCGGCCACAGAATTCGCCGGTCGAGGTTAACGGGAGGAAGGCGCGATGGCGGATATTCGGGTGATGGCCGGCGGGTTGCGGTTTCCCGAGGGGCCGGTGGCGATGGCCGACGGCTCGGTGATCCTCGGCGAGATCGCCGGCAGTGCCGTCACCCGCGTCGCGCCCGACGGCGGCAAGACGGCGGTCGGATCGGCCGGCGGCGGGCCGAACGGGCTCGCCCGCGGCCCCGACGGCGCGCTCTATCTCTGCAACAACGGCGGCAACGAATACGCCCAGGGCGGGTTTCTCTCGACCGGCCCTTCCAAGGACTACCAGTGCGGGTATATCCAGCGCATCGACCCGCGCACCGGCGATACCCGCATCCTCTACAGCCAGTGCAGCGGACACAAATTGTCGGCGCCGAACGACATCGTGTTCGACCGCCAGGGCGGGTTCTACTTCACCGATCTCGGCAAGCGGCGGGGGCGCGACCGCGACCATGGCGGGCTCTATTACGCGCTGCCCGACGGCTCGAAGATCGTCGAGCTGGTCCATCCGATGCTGAGCCCGAACGGGGTCGGCCTGTCGCCGGACGAGAAGGTGGTCTATGTCGCCGACACCGAGAGCTCGCGGCTCTTCGCCTTCGACATCGTCGAGCCCGGGGTGTTGCGCAAGGAGCCTTTCCCGGCGCCCTATACCGGCCGGCTGGTGTGCGGGCTCCCCGGCTTTCAGCGCTTCGACAGCCTCGCCGTCGAGGCCTCGGGCAACATCGCGGTCGCGACCTTGATCACCGGGCACATCACGGTCATCGCGCCGAACGGCAATGTCGTGCGCCAGGTCAAGATGCCCGACGTCTACCCGACCAACATCTGCTTTGGCGGCCGCGACATGAAAACCGCCTACATCACCCTCTCCGGCACCGGCGAGCTCGCCGCAATGGACTGGCCCGAGCCCGGCCTGCGCCTCAATTTCCAGGAGTGACCTGCGTCTGTACCAGTTCGGCAAGTTCCGCCCCCGCGAAAGCGGGGGCCCAGGGTTGCCGGGCGGGGGCTCTGCCCCTGGATTCCCGCTTTCGCGGGAATGACGGCCCCGTAATTTAGGCCTTCTTAGGAGTTCCCGGATGAGAGCCGCCGTCCTTCATGCGCCGAACCAGCCTCTGACGATCGAAGAGGTCGCGCTGGCCAAGCCGGGGAGCCGCGAGGTGTTGCTGCGGACCGCCTTTGCCGGGCTGTGCCACAGCGACCTGCATTTTATCGAGGGCCTCTACCCGCATCCGACCCCGTGCGTTCTGGGGCACGAAAGCGCCGGCATTGTCGAGGCGGTCGGCGACGGGGTGACCTATGTCAAGCCGGGCGACCACGTCATCACCTGCCTCTCGGTGTTCTGCGGCACCTGCCCGCAATGCGTCACCGGCCACCCGAATTTGTGCGAGAACACCGAGGTCAAATTGCCGCCCGGCGTGTCGCGCCGCCTGTCGTGGAAAGGCGGCGAATTGATGAACCAGTTCCTCAACCTGTCGTCTTTCGCCGAAGAGATGCTGGTGCACGAGAACTCGATGGTGAAGATCGACCCCGACATCCCGCTCGACCGCGCGGCATTGGTCGGCTGCGGGGTGATGACCGGGGTCGGCGCGGTGTTCAACGCCGCCAAGGTCGAGCCGGGCGCGACGGTCGCGGTGATCGGCTGCGGCGGGGTCGGGCTGTCGGCGGTCAACGGCGCGGCGCTCGCCGGCGCCGAGCGCATCATCGCGATCGACACGGTCGCCTCGAAGCTCGAAGTGGCGCGCGAGCTCGGCGCCACCGACACGTTGAACGCGAGCAATGCCGACCCGGTCAAGGCGGTCAGGGACATGACCGGCGGCGGCGTGCATTACTCGTTCGAGGCGCTCGGCACCAAATCGACCGCCGAGCAGGCCTTCGGCATGCTGCGCCCGGGCGGCACCGCGACGATCATCGGCATGGTGCCGCTCGGCGTGAAGATCGAGCTGCACGGCTACGACTTTCTGCGCGACCGCAAATTGCAGGGCACCTCGATGGGCGGCAACCGCTTCCGGGTCGACATGCCGCGCCTGTTGTCCTTGTGGCGCCAGGGCCGCCTGAAGCTCGACCACCTGATCTCCGGGCGGATCAAGCTCAGCGAGATCAATGACGGGTTCGCCGCATTGAAATCCGGCGCGCCGGTCCGACAATTGATCGACTTCGCGGCGGCGTGAGGCGAGCGAGTTTTTAGCGGGGCAGCATTTACCAACTGGCGAGAGGCCAAATATTCATGCTCTCCCGCCCACAGCGCCGGCACCGGCATATCAGAGCATACCAACCGAGGCCGAACTCATCGAATTCCTCGTGTGAAGTATCCTCCTCGCAATCCCGGCAGTAGCGGCGCAACCGCTCGGTTCGGTCGCCCGAGCGAGCCTCGCCCCGACAGGCAAGGCTCAATACCGACGACCAATCGCCGTACGCCGCAAACATCCGCTGCCACAGGCTGAAGCCGCTTCCGCCGTCGCGACCCGCGCGCCGCAGAGGGGATCCATCCCCGCCAAAGAGGCGGCGTGCATAGTGGTGGTGATGCGGCCGAGCCCCTGACACGGGCTGACGAATTCGGTCGAGAATATTGCGGGCGCTAAAAGGCAGGGCGGAACGGGCGATCATCGCGTCCTCCGACGAAGCGCCGATATCACTGCATCAAACATGCCACCGATCTCGACAGCGGTTCACATGCCCCTGAGCCTTGGCTCGCCATTCGGCGTTGGCGCTGGATCGGGCAACTGCTGCGGCCTTAGGCACGATAAATCCTAAACAGGCTGGCAATACCGGGGCGTCGAGAGGAGAGGTCCGAACGCGTCTCGCGTCTCTCCCTTGCCTTATTGCTATGCGGAATAATTCCGTTGCGGTGG
>CAWILK010000027.1:0-36364 GCA_963836845.1 uncultured Alphaproteobacteria bacterium
TGCTGTCCGGGATTTTATGGCGGAATTCGGTCATGGAAGGCGAGGCAAGTTTGCGGACTGGGCGGGCGCAAGGCGGGTGGTTTGGGCGGCGGGGTTGCGTGCTGACGCAGGCTGAACGGGCCAAAGAGGCCGAGTTTGAGGCGGGTGAGGAGCAGCGCGGTACTGTCCTTGAAGGAGCGGGCGGCGGTTTGATGCAGGATGCGCAGCAGCAAAAAGGCGATCAGCGCGACATAGATCTGAGTGCGCACGGCGTTTTCGCTGCGGCCGAGAAAGCGGCGGATCTTGAGGTTCTGCTTGAGCCACTTGAACAGCAGCTCGATTTCCCAGCGCTCTTTATAGAGCTGCGCGATGTCGACGGCGGGGCGCTCGAAGTCATTGGTGAGCAGAGAGAGCGGCTGGTCGTGATCGGGGCGGGCGACGACGATCTCGCGCAGCTCGGTCTGATAAAGCGGGTTGATCGGCGCGCCGCCGCGCGGCTGCCGATGGCCGATCTTGAGGCGGCGGTCGGCCAGGATTGCGTCGCCCGCGGCAGGCTGTTCGCGGATGTCGCGGCATTGCGCGTTGCGCTTGCGCCGGGTGACGAAGACGGCGCCGGCGTCAATGATTTGCGACCACCAGCGGTAATCGGTATAGCCTTTGTCGAAGACGTAGGTAGCGCCTTTTTCCAGCGCGATGGCGCGGCCGGCCACGACATCGTCAATCTTGGCCGAGGTCACGTCGAACCACACCGGCCGGCGCTGCCGCGAATTGTAGAGCAGGTGCAGTTTCAGCCCGCGCGTGCGGGCATCGGCCTCGGCCCAGGGAAAGCCATCGCCCTTGAGCGGGATCGGCGTGGCGTCGAGCAGCCGAATGAGGGCCGCGCCCTCGCCGCGCAGCGCGCCGGCGGCCACCGGGATCAGCGCCAGCGCGATATCGCGGAACACCGCAGCCGGCCGCTCGGCATTGGCGTCCGCCAGGGTCGAGCGGCAGGGCGCGCGCAGATTGAGGTGGTAGAACCAGCGGCGAGGTACCTCAGGATGAGGTACTTGGTTGATGGCATTAAGAAAACCCTCATCCTGAGGAAGCCGCGAAGCGGCTGTCTCGAAGGACGCGTCGGCGCCGGTCCCGGCTGCGCCCGAAAAGATCACAGGTTCTCGCTGGCGAGCGCCTCGGCAAGCGCGGTCAATATCGCTGCGCCGTCACCCCGCCAGGCGCTGCCGTGCATGCGGGCGAGCAAGGCCGGCCGGGTCGCGGCGAGACGCATCAGTATCTGCGGCCCGTTCTTCGCATGCGAGTAATAATCCATCTGCGCCCGAAAACGCTCGCTCGGCTCGAGGATGTCGGCCTCGGTGACCGCCGGGTGATCGGCTCCGCCTTCGGTGAAAAGATCGCTGCACAATAAGGTGCGGGTCGTGCGCTCGAAGAGGACGCCGCACTCCCAGGCATGCGGCATGTGGGGCGTGTCGAGCCATTGCACCTCCCGGCGGCCCAGCGACACGACTTCGCCGTCGGCGAGCGCGCGCGCCTCGCGGTCGGCGACATCGTTCACCGACACCATTGCCGCGACCGCGCCGCAGAGCGGCACGGCACCCGGCGCCGCGGCCAGGAATTCGTTCAAGGAGCCGCATTCGTCCGCCTCGAAATGCGAGAACGCGATCCAGCGCAGCCGCCCGACCGGCAACACCCGGCCGACCGCGTCGAGCACGAACGGAAACAGCTTGCGCGGCCCGGTATGGAACAACAGCGGCTCGTCATCGACGATCAGGTACTGGTTGAAACTGAAGCCGCCGGGCACTGTCGTCGCCAGCGTGCTGATACGATAGATCCGCTCCTCGACCTCGTCCACCCTGGTGCCGGACTGGGGATTGACAATCGCCATCGCATTCAACCTCTTGCTCTGAGTAGAACAGACGCTCTCGACCACAACCGTGCATTGGTCCGCGTAGACGCCCTCTCATTGGGCCGCAGGCCGCAATCAAAAATTGATCCAGAGATTACCCGATGTGCAGTCTGCAGCAAATCAGCAGCTAAACTCTCTTCAAAGTTGAAGTTCCAGGCAGAGCGGCACGACCCCTTTTCCGAGCGGCCGCTCACCAACTGCTGGGCCCTTCGGTGTTAGACCACATCTCACCGCCGCCTCTCCACCCGCTAAACCGTACCATCCGACAGTATGCCTTCAGATTTAGCCGATTTTGTGGGCGCTAAACCTCATCACGCTCGTCCTTCCCCAGATACGGCCCGACCCCTTGCGTTATTCGACAAAGTTCGTTTATCTGTGAACCTGTTCTTTACCGCCCGAACTTTTGGTATCGTGTTCCGCCGGCAATCATCCGACGCGGTGGCCCTCGGCTACGACGCGAACCCGGATCTTCCTGGCTCACGGCGTCCACGAGACAGCCACGCCGCCCTGGATCTTGGTGTCCGACCCGGCGAAGGAACGCGCAGCTGAAAGTACTCGAGCAGGCCAGGTGCACTGAAAATTCAAGCCAAACTGCTTTCTCGATCATGGTTTTCCTTCACGGTGCACTTGATAATTTCACGAAGTCTTTTGCGAGGTTTCCAGAATGGGGCTTATGCGCCTTTTGCCGCGAGACAAGGCGGCGGCGCAGGCACAAGATTTAGAAACCGAAGCCGCCGCTCAGCATCAACATTCCGAGTGTGCCGCCGCGTTGCCTTTATCTGTAAGCATGTCTTGAAGAAATCGCGGGATTTCTGTACGCGGCGGCGGCCTGACGTGGGCGAAGTAACGCCCTGCATCTGGCCCCCAATCAAAGTACAGTCCATAACCGGGTTGCTTAAAATTTTTGTAGAGATCGGGTGTGATTTCGAGACCAACGACCGAGTAAAGCAATTCAGCATCGTAGCCAAGTTCAGTAGCAAAGACTTCAACATCATAATGGCCCGGTAGAAACTGAAAGGATGTGCCATCTGGCGGAAGTAGGAAATGATGATTAGTTGCCAATCCAGTGTCAGGAATGAATAAGCCGCTGCCGCGCCGCAAATCCGCATCACCATATATCCAAATATTAAAGTTCTGTTGAGTTTCACCACGGCGCAGGCGCGCAAACATATTCTCGATGATATGGCCCCTTTTTCCAGTGACGCAAAGCAACGTCCGAAGAAATACCTTGTCTTGTGACTTAGGGTTATTGTCAGGCCCAAAATAGATCACGGTCGGCTGAGTCATCAAAATCCGACCTTTGCGCAACAAGGTGAGCCATGCTGTGAGTGCCGACACGAAGAGCGCTAGAGCCGAAACCCCTATGCTGATGATATTTGCGGTGCTGATGGTATCGGGCATCGGGAAAGTCTGCGCCAACCGCGCAGACTTTCAAAGATCGATTTTGCATGCCGTGCCAGATCAACCGCAGGGCGTCAATTTTCCAGAAGCAGATTACCCGTCATTTTCACAGCGCCCCGCCTGTTGCGCCGCCGTGATGGCAGAGGCAGGTGGAAGGGGCGAAGTAAGGCCGTGAACGATTGGCAGCAACTCTAAAGCAGTCGCGATTTTGTTGAACGTGTTGGAGCATCCTTGGGCAAGCTCGCTAAAATCCTTCGGCGTGTAAATCCACGTCGGCGATCTCGGGGGAGGATGCATAGTGATAATTCGGGAGGGGAGATCAACTGCCATCCGTCTTGCGGCCGAGCATCCCTCTCGCCAAGCGAACTGGTTCTGGCGATCCGTTACAATGCCGAAGAAGCCATGTGCCAGCTTGTTCCTTTTTTTTGATAACGAGGCGAACCCGTCAAGAACCTCAGCGGCCATTTTTTGATAGACAATGCCCATCAGATCAGACTGCGCCTCGACCACCTTCAGCTTGTCTCGAATTGTGCGCTTAACAGACCATAATTCAACAGCTTGTGGGGCATCATGCCAGCGGATCATCGCTAGAAAGACACCTATGGCTGCTTCGGTCGAGGCAAAGGCAGTGATACAGGCCCCGACACCCGACGTTAGAACAGGATGATTTGCAACGGCGTAAACGCTCCAGTCGATTGGCGCGTTTATGCGGCGGAGTGGCTGCGGCATTCCTCTGCTTGAGTTTGTACCCACCACAGTTGATGATTATGAAGGATTTTCCAGAATCGCCGTTTCGCGGCAAGCTGCAAGCCGCAGCGCATGCTTTACGGTTCTCCGGGGATGCCCGGCACAACGCCGGGCAAGACGATTCTGCTGGAGCGGGTTCATCTGAATGTACCTGAATACCAGGCAACGCTTGTGTCGTGCCGAACGGGTCCGCGCGCTGGGAACGCGGGTGAATTTAACTTCATCCCCAGTGTGACGGCGATCACACCCGCGACTGGTTGGAAGGGCGTATATCCGTCTTTCGCTGGGTCAGCCTGCGTGCAAGCGCGCGACGAGATGCTGGCCCGATGAAAGGGATGCGCCATGTTCAAGGTGATGACTTGGAACGTCGAGAACCTGTTCAAACCGGGTGCTGCTGCGGGGCCGGCGAGTGAGGCGGTCTACGAGGCCAAGCTGCGCGGGTTGGCGGCGACCATCAACGACCAGGCGCCGGACGCCTTGGCGGTCCAGGAGGTCGGCGACCCGGCGGCACTCGACGATCTGGTCCAGCGGCTTCGCGGCACTTGGCACCAGAAGCTGTCGCGGCACCCTGATCAGCGCCATATCCGGGTTGCTTGGCTCACCCGGCGCGAAATCACGCAATCCGAGGACATCCTGGAATTTCCGGCGCAGCTGAAGCCGGTCCAGGTCGATGATGGAGGAGCCACAATCGGCGTAATGGGCCGCGGCGCGGTGGCTGTTACCGTGATGTCGGACTCCGGCCGGCCCGTCCGGCTGGTGACGACGCATCTGAAGTCGAAATTGCTGACCTTTCCCGGCGGCCGGTTCGAGCCGCGCGACGAGGACGAGCGGGCGCGGTTTGCCGCCTACGCGCTCTACCGGCGGGCGGCGGAGGCGGCGACGTTGCGGGTGTGGGTCACGGCGGCATTGGCGAATGCCGGCGAAAACCGGCCGCTGATCCTGACCGGCGACCTGAACGACACGGTGCAGGCCGCGACCACCCAGCTGCTGCTGGGGCCGCCCGGCTCGGAAATCGGCACCGGCGGTTTCGGCCACCCCGACCAGGGCGACCATCAGCGGCTGTGGAACCTGGCGCCATTGATGCCGCCGGGCAAGGACTACTCGCGCATCAACCAGGGGCGAAAGGAGCTGATCGACCACATCCTCGTCTCGGCGGCGCTCGTCAAGCCGCTCGACGCGATCACGGCCGAGGCGCTCAACACCCAGCAGCTCCCCTCGATCGGCGCCGATCCCAATGCCCTCCGCGACCAGCCGAGCTCGGACCACGCCCCGGTCGTCGCCACCTTTGCGACGCTGTGACCGGGCGGCTATTATCGCCCGCAAGCGTGACGGGAACCGCTGAAGGAGCAAACAAATGGATTTCGAGACTTACCGGGCCTCACTGGCGCAGGACGCGCCGCCCGAGAAGCTGAGCCCCGCGGCGCAGGCATTGTGGTGGGAGGCCAAAGGCGACTGGCACCAGGCGCATCAATGCGCGCAAGCGCAGGAAGACGCCGAAGGCGCCTGGGCGCACGCCTATCTGCACCGCGTCGAAGGCGATCTGCGCAATGCCGGCGGCTGGTACGGCCGCGCCGGCAAGACGCCCTCCGAGGCGCCGCTAAAGGAGGAATGGGAGACGATCGCCCGCGCCTTGGTCCGCTAGCCCCGACGGCGGATCACGCATATCAGGTGCGGCAAGGAGCCGCCGCCAGCGGGCGAGATCCGGTGATTTTCGTCGCGCGGCGGCCGAACAGCCCCTAGATTGAAGGGCCGGCCGATCATCTCGATGCGGGAGGAAAAAATGGCGGACAAGGATCCGGCGGAAAGCGGGCGCCGGCTGCACGTCACCACACTTCTCGTCGCCTCGCGCCGCGCGCTCGACAATGCGCTCGCCGAGCTCGGCTTTGCCGAGGATGACGACCGGATCGTGGAGCATGACGGGCGCCTCGCCTTTCTGACCTGCACCCATGAAGACGATTGCGACGACATGTACGCATTGATCACCGAATTGTCGGCGCGCGGCGAAACCTGGGAATTGCAATCCCGCATCGACACCGAGGCGGGCCGCGCGATCTACCAGTCCTTTGGGCGGTATCGGCCGGTCGAGGCGGTGGACGCTGCGGTCGAGGACGAGCCCGAGCCCGAAACCCCCGAGACGCCGGTTCACGATGTCGAGACGTCCGAAGGCTTGCAGGCGTTGAAGCGAATCCTCAAGCGGATCGAGCCGGCCGATGTGTTTGCGACGATCCGGCCGGGGCGCGACGGCCGGGTGACGGCCCGCATCCTGCGCCGCGGCTCGCGGCGGCTGCTCGCCGCCGCCACGGCTGCGGACGAGGCGACGTTGCGCGGCGTGATCCGCGAGATCCTGCCGAACGTCATGCTCGATGTCGCGATGAAGCCGCCCGGATAGCCGCCCGATAGCCTGAACCGGGAGAATTTGCGCCTGCTTGGGCTCGACCGTCTGCCGACGCTGACGGGGCTCGCCCGCGGCCGCACCGTGCGCCTCGCGGTCACCGGGCTCAGCCGTTCCGGCAAGACCGCGTTGATCACGAGCCTTGCGCACAATCTGCTGAGCGCCGTCGGGAGGCCGGCCCGCCTGCCGTTCCTGCGGGCCGCCGCGGAGCGGCGCATCCTCGCGGCGCGGCTGGTGGAGGCCGAAGGCGGCGCCGCGGCGCAATTCCCGCTCGCCCAGACGATCGCGGCGCTCGCCGCCGACCCGCCGCATTGGCCGCAGAGCACGACCGATCTGCGGCGGGCCCGGCTGGCGCTGCGTTTCGCCCCCGGAGGCCTCCTCGGCCGCGGCGGCCCGATCGGGCGCTTCGCCGGCGGCATCGCCGAGCTCGGCCTCGAGATCATCGATTACCCGGGCGAATGGCTGCTCGATTTGCCGCTATTGCGCCAGGATTACGGCCAGTGGTCGCGCACCACCCTGGCGCTGGCGCGGCGCGGGGCGCGCGCGCCGCTCGCCCGCGACTGGCTCGATTTTCTCGCCCGCCACCCGGCGGACCACCCAGCCGATCCCGAGGCCGCGTTCCGGGCGCATGAGCTCTACCGGGCCTTTCTCGCCGCCTGCCGCGCGCGCGAGGAGTTGAGCCTGTTGCAGCCGGGGCGGTTTCTGAACCCCGGAGCGCTTGCCGACCCTGCGCTCCTCTGGTTCTGCCCACTCCCCTTCCCGATCGGCGGCCGGGCACGGCAGGGCAGCCTCGCCGCCCTGATGGAAGCGCGGTTCGAGAGCTACAAGGAGGCGATCGTCCGGCCCTTCTTTGCGCAGCTCGCCCGCGATGTCGATCGGCAGATCGTGCTGGTCGACGTGCTGCGCGCGCTCAATGCCGGCGAGGAGGCGTTTGCCGATCAGCGGCTGGCGCTCGACACGATCCTGGCTGCCTTCCGCTTTGGCCGGCGAAGCCTCCTCTCCCGGCTGTTCGGCGCCCGCATCGATCGGGTGCTGTTCGCCGCGACCAAGGCCGATCATGTGCCGGCGGTGCAGCGCGACCACCTCGAAGCGCTGATGGGCGCCTTGGTGGAAGCGCCGACTTTGCGCGCCAAGGCGGCGCATGCCCGGGTCGCCGCGGCGGCGCTCGCCTCGGTCCGCTGCACCGAGGACGGCGCCGACCTGATCGACGGCCGCAAGGTCGATGTCGTGCTCGGCCTGCCCGAGGGCGGCGAGCGGCGCATCCGGTTCTTTCCCGGGATCGTGCCGATCACTCCCCCGCCGCCCGGGTTCTGGGGAGAGCGGTTCACCCAGTTCCCGGTGTTTCAACCGCCTCGGATAACCTCGGCAGCGGAGGACGGGATTCCCCATATCAATCTCGACAAGGTGCTCGATTTCCTGCTGGAGGACGCCCTCGCATGACGACCGAAACAGAGCCGGTGCGGGAGCGGTTGCGGCCGCGCATCCTCGAAACCGAGGAGACGGGCCGGCTCGAGCTGAACCTGCAGCCGGCGCCCGAGGTCAACCTTCCGGCCGTGCGGATCGGGCGTTCCCGTTCCCCCTTCGGGGTGGCGGCGGCGGGTTTCGGCCTCCTCGTGGCCGGAATCATCGGGATCGACCTCGTCCAATTTGTTCAGGGCGCCTTCGCGCACGGGACCGGGTTGGGCCTCGCCGCGGCGGCGGCGGTGGCCGCCGGTGTCGGCGGCGCCGCCTATTGGCTCCTCGCGGAATTGCGCGGGCTATGGCGCCTGCGCTCGGCCGAACGGCTGCGCAGCCTGATCCCCTCGGCATTGTCGGGAGAGCTCAAATCCGAGGTGGACGCCGCGGCCGCGATCCTTGCTCGCGACCGGCTGCTCGGCGATGCCGTCGCCCGCTACCGGGCCGCGGTCGAGCAGCACCACAGCGGGCGCGATGCGCTCGAGCTGTTCTCGCGCTTTGTGCTGGCCCCCGCCGACCGGCTGGCGGAGGCCGCGATCCGCCGCGCTGCGGGGCAGGCCTTTGCGATCAATGCGATCAGCCCGACCGCGCTGCTCGACACCGTGCTGTTCGCCGCCCGCGCGATGCGGCTGCTTCGCCAGATCGCCGAGATCTACGGCCAGCGCCCCGGGCTGGCCGGCACCGTGCACCTGTTGCGCCGGCTCGTCGGCGGCGCCGGCATGGTCGGCGCGGTGGATCTTGGTCGGCGGGGTCTTGGTCCAGCAGCTCGGCGGCGCCGTGCTCGAGCGGCTGAGCGCCAGCGCCGCCGAAAGCGCCTATGCCGCGCAGAAGATGGCCCGTCTCGGCATCCTCGCGATGGCGCTGTGCCGGCCGGTCGAGTTCCGCCCCGGCGAGATCCCCTCCTTGCGCCGCCTCGTCTCCGGCCTCCTCAATCCCGCCGCCGACAAGGCGGGTTAGTCCTTCGAGCAGAAATTCGCCAGCATCGGCAAGTCTTCGTCACCCCCGCGAAGGCGGGGGTCCAGCGAGCTCGAGGATCAAGGGCGAGTGGTCGGAGAGGCCGGCGAGGCGCTCGTCATGCGAATAATGGATCGGGCCGGCGCAGGCCGCGAGCGTGTCCGAGAGGAAGGCGTGGTCGATGCGGAAGCCGTTGCCCCGGGTGCTGAACCAGGAAAACTCCCGGCGCTCGGGATTGCGGCGGCGCCACAGGTCGCAAAAGCCGATCTCGGCGATCCGGTCCAGGTAGTGGGCGGTGCGGTCGATCGCCCCCGCCTCGTCGAGATAGGCTCGGCAGGTGTTGTAGTCCCCGACCGCGAGCGCGGGCCCGGCGGTCTCGCGCAATTCGGCGATCAGGGCTTCCCAATACGGCACTTTCGCGAGCAGGTTCGGCATATAGACGCCGACCAGCCGGAAGGCCGGGAACCCGGCGCCGAGCATGCGGTAGGGCTCGGGCAAGCCGGCGCCCACCGCACCGAGGTCGCGGAACGGACAGCGGGCGGCGATCAGCACGCCGCTGCGGCCGGGCGGCGGCGCGAGCGCGGTCGCGAACCGGTAGCCGAGCGCCGCGAGCGCTACGCGCAGGCGTGCGCCCGCCTCCCCGCCGCGATACTCCGACAATACCAGGATGTCGGCCTCGTGGCGGGCCAGCGCATCGGCGATCCGCGCCAGCCGGGAACCGCCGCCCTGTCGAATATTCCAAGCGAGCAGCTTCATTTCGCAGTTCAACGGGATTGCGGGGCATCGCTTTAGGTTTGATTCTGCATCCCCGCCCGCTTCCGGCATAGAGGCGCATCTTGCCGCTTTTCGACACCGCGCATTTCTCGGACTGGCTCTCCCACCTGCGCGATCTCGCCGCCTCGCCCCCAGTCCTGGAGGCCTTGCTGCTGCAGCTCGCCTGCATTGCCGCGGCTTTCCTCGCAGCATGGGGGATCCGCGCCGCGACCCGGTCGTGGACCGACCGGCTCGTCGAGCGCCTCGCGGCGCGTTACCGGGCGCTGCGCTTCCCCGCCGGGCTGCGCGGATTGCCGGCCTATTGCTACGCCTGGCTGCTGCTGGTCTTGCTGGAGCAGAGCATTGCGCAGCTCGGCGGCGAATATCGGCTGATCGGCATCGCTGCGAGCCTGACCGGGCTGTGGATCGTCATCAGGGCCTCGGCGCTGCTGGTCCGCGACCCGCTGCTGGCGCGGGGCGTGGCGGCCGTCGCCTGGGTGGTCGCCGCGCTGGACATCATGGGCCTCTTGCCGGCGACCGCGGCGGCGCTCGACAGCATGGCGCTCAGCGTCGGCACGCTGCGGCTTTCCGTGCTGCTCGTGATCAAGGCGGTATTCATCGTCGCGGTCCTGCTGTGGATTGCGCTGGGGCTCGCCCGCATCATCGACACCCGTGTCGAGCACCTCGCGACGCTCAGCCCTTCGGTGCGGGCGCTCACCGGCAACCTCGTCAGGATCGCGCTGGTCGTCGTGGCGCTGCTGATCGGCCTCAACACCGTCGGCATCGACCTCACCGCCTTTGCGGTGTTCAGCGGCGCCGTCGGCGTCGGCCTCGGGTTTGGCCTGCAAAAAATCGTGTCGAACTTCGTCAGCGGGATCATTCTATTGCTCGAGCGCTCGATCAAGCCGGGCGACGTGATCGAGGTCGGCACCACCTTTGGCTCGGTGACCTATCTCGGCGCGCGCTATGCCTCGGTGCGCGGCCGCGACGGCAAGGAATACCTGATCCCGAACGAGAACCTGATCACCAACCAGGTGGTCAATTGGTCGTATTCGAGCCCGCTGGTCCGGCTCGACGTGCCGTTCGGCGTCGGCTATGGCAGCGATCTGCATGCGGTGCGCGAAATTGCCGTCGCCGTCGCCAAGGGGACCAGGCGGGTCATCGCGTCGCCGGCGCCGGTCTGCCATGTGACCGGGTTCGGCGACAGCGCCGTGGATCTGCTGCTGCGCTTCTGGATCGACGACCCGGCAAACGGCGTGACCAACATCAAAGGCGAGGTGCTGCTCGGGCTATGGGATGCGTTCCACGAGCATCGCATCGAAATCCCCTTCCCGCAGCGCGACCTGCATATTCGCGACCTGCCCGTATCGGCAGGGCTTTCTCGAACCGCGCGACAACAGGCTGCCGGCGAGCGGGCCGGCTAATGGGGGCGGGGCGGCTCGCCCGAGGCGGCGACCGCTTCTTTTCCGATGGCGTCCCTTTGGCAAACATCGTCGGTCGTTTCCTCCTGCTGCCGCGGCAGGGCTCGAGAGTTCGTTGGCCAGAAAGGCGACCAGTTTTTCGCGGACCTCGCAACGCAGATCCCAAAGCTGGCTGGCGCTGCGGCTGCTCACCAACGCGCGCAGCTCGACCATATTGGCCGGCGCATCGGTGACCTGCAGGGCCGCGACCTTGCCGTCCCACAGCTTGCTTTCACGGACGATCTCGTCGAGCTTTTGCCGCAATCGATCGATCGAGACCGAATAGTCGACATTCAAAATCACCGAGCCGAGCAGTTCGGTCGTCTCGTAGGTCCAATTCTGAAACGGCTTCTCGATGAAGTAGGTCAACGGCACGATCATCCGCCGCAGATCCCAGAGCCGGACCACGACGTAGGTGCTGGTGATCGTCTCGACGGTGCCGAATTCCCCCTCGACGAGCACCTTGTCCTCGACCCGGATCGGCTGAGTCACTGCAATCTGGATGCCGGCGAGGAGGTTGCTGAGCACCGGCCGCGCGGCAAGACCGAGGATCAGGCCGGCGGCCCCGGCCGAGGCGAAGAGGCTCACCCCGTACTGCCGCACCGCATCGAAGGTCATCAGCGCGATCGCCAGGGTGAAGATTACCAGCAGCGTTTTCGCCACCCGCTGCAGAATGCGCATCTGCGTGACGTGCTTGCGGGCGAGGAGATTGTCCGCGGTGTCGATGCTGAAGCGGCGCAGGTAGATCTCGACGCCGATGTCGAGCGCGATCGCCGCGGCCCAGCCGAGCGCGAGCACAAACGCTACAAACAGCGTCTGGGCGATGCCCCGGGTCACCGGGGCCGAAAACTGGGCGCCGGCCAGCATCAGGCCGGAAACGACGATGACGATGATCGCGCTCGCCGGCCCCTGGCCGCGGGCGAGCAATTTTTGGAGAAACGGGCTGTACCGCCCCGCCAGCCGGATCAGCCGGCGGATGAACCAGCGATAGATGAACAGCACGACGAGCGCCGGCACGACCATCGTAACCAGGCCGACCACCCAATGCGGGACCCAGGACAGGATCGAATTTAGAAAAGCCATTCACACCTGCACGGTGGTTGAGTTGGAGGCAGATTTGACGATGATTGCTGCGGTTATCTCCTGCGGAGGGCAGCCATGAGCACCGAGGCCAAGACCGCCATTCTCGAGCATCTGGGCCGGCAACATCAGGCGATGGTCGGGTTGTTGGCCGACCTCGTTAACATCGATTCCGGCAGCTACAACAAGCGCGGCGTCGATGCGGTCGGCGATCGGCTGCGGGCCTTTCTCGAAGCGGCGGGCATTTCCTGCGAAAGCTTTCCAAACGACAATTTCGGCGATTGCATGGCGGCGCGGATCTCCGGCGCCGGCGGCGGCAACCGGCCGATCGTATTGATGGGGCACCGCGACACCGTTTTCCCCGACGGCACCGCTGCCCAGCGCCCGTTCCGCATCGACGGCAACCAGGCCTACGGTCCGGGGGTCGCCGACATGAAGGCGGGTCTCGTCATGAACACCTTTGTGCTGGAAGCATTCCGGCGGTTCGGCGCGCCGTGCGCCCTGACCGGCCTCTACACCTCGGACGAGGAGATCGCCTCGCCGTCATCGCGCCCGGTCATCGAGGCCGAGGCCAGGGAGGCGCGCGCCGTCTTCAACTCCGAGCCCGGCCGGCCGAGCGGCAATCTCGTATCGCGGCGCAAGGGGGCGGCCTTTATCGAGTTGGAGGTGACCGGGCGCGCCGCGCATTCGGGGGCGGCGCATGCGCAGGGGGTCAGCGCGATCGAGGCGATGGCCCGCAAGATCCAGCGCCTGCACCGGCTGACCGATTACGACCTCGGCACGACCGTCAATGTCGGGCTGATACAGGGCGGCACCGCGGTCAACACCGTCGCGGCGCGCGCCACCGCCGCGATCGACGTGCGCTTTCCGACGCTCAACATCATGGAAGAGATCCTCGGCGAGGTGCGCGAGATCTGCCGCTGCTGCGAATTGCCGGGCAGCGAAAGCCGCATCTTGCGTGAGGGCAATTTCCTGCCGCTCGAGCAGGACGAAAAGAGCCGCGAATTGCTCGAAGCCTATGGCCGCTCGGCCGCCGGGCTCGGGTTTCAGGTCTCGGCCGAGCCGACCGGCGGCTCGGCCGACAGCGGGTTTACCGCCGCGCTCGGCACCGCGACCCTGTGCGGCACGGGCCCGGTCGGCGGCAACGCCCACCGCGACGACGAGTGGTGCCGCATCGACACTCTGGTCCCGCGCGCTCAGGCTCTCGCCCTTACCATAATGGAGGTCGCCGCCGCCTGATTGCTGCAAAGGCTTCGTGCGTGCTTCGAGACGCGCCCTGACGGGCGCTCCTCAGCATGAGGTAAGCCATTGATGGATTTAAAAAACCTACCTCATCCTGAGGAAGCCGCGAAGCGGCTGTCTCGAAGGACGCACGGTGCTGATCCAGCCGCGCCAATCGTGGCGCAGCTCAATCCAGGAGCCACGGCGCGGCGGAGGCCTGCGCGATCTGGCGCACCTGGTTCATGAGACCCGCGCCGACCGGGATCCCGTCCTTCATCCGCTGCTCCGCGTAATTCCATTGCGGGTCGCCCGCGACCATGACCGGCTGGCCCGGGTCGACCGGCTTGGTCGCGCGCAAATCGTGGCAGAACCGGGTCACGTCGGCGGCGAATTCCTCGCGGTCGCGGAACAAGCCCGGATCGATCGCGATAAAGCAATGGCCGATGTCGTTGCCGCCGGTCATCGTCGCGCGGCGCGGGTCGGTGATCAGAGTGGCGCCCGGCAGGCACGCGCCGAGGATGTTGACCATCGCCGCCAGCCCATAGCCCTTGTAGCTCGAGGTCTCGGGCGAGCCGCCGAGCGAGGTCAGAAACCCGCCCTTCTCGCGCGCCTCGAAGGGATCGGTGCTGGGCAGCCCGTCCTTGTTCAACACCCAGCCCGGCGGGCAGGGCAGGCCTTCATTGGCCTTGTTGCGGATCCGGCCGGCGGCCACTGTCGTCGTCGCCATGTCGAGCAAAAACGGCTGCCCGTCCGCCGTGGGCGCCGCAAACGACCACGGGTCGGTGCCGAGCTTTGCCTCCTTGCCGAAGGTCGGCGCCACCTGGACGCTGGAGGCGCTGGTGCACCCCATGCCGATCAGCCCTTCCTTTGCCGCCATCAAGGTGTAGTAGCCGGTCGCGCCGAAATGGGCCGAGTTGCGCACCGCGGTGATCGCCATGCCGGATTGCTTGGCCTTGTCGATCGCCACCTGCATCGCAAAATGCGCCGGCACATGGCCGAGCCCGCCATCGCCGTCCACCAATGCCGAGACCGGCGTTTCTTTGACGATCCGCGGCTGCGCCTCCATCTTGGCCCGCCCGCTGCGGCGCAGCCGGTCATAGCCCGGGATCATCGACAACCCGTGGCTGTCGACGCCGTGCAGATCGGCCCAGGACAGGATGTCGGCGGTGGTCTCCGCATTGTCTTCCGGCATGCCCCAGGCCAGCAGGATGGCCTTGAGCTGCGCGCGATGCGTTTCATAGGATGCAGGCATGGCAATCTCCGATCTGACCCGTAGTATGTCTATTAAATGACTTTACATGATCGTTGATTTTTGCATACTGCGGCCACCGCGTGGGGGGAAGAAGTGGTGCGCCGCAAAATCACACTGGATGGCGAAGAGAGACGCGAATTGCAACGGCGGATCAAGGCGACACGGTTGCCGTGCGCGACCGGCAGCGGGCCGAGATCATCGTGCTCAGCGCGGTGGGGATTTCACAGGACCAGATCGCATCGCGTGTCGGCGTGTCGCGGGTGACGGTGAACCACTGGCGCCGGCGGTTTTGGCCAATCGTCTGGCTGGGTTGGAGGATACCGCAGGTCGCGGGCGCAAGCCCTCCCTGCCGCCCGATGCGGTGCGCATGGTGATCGACCAGGCGGTGACGCCGCCGGCCACGCTGGGGCGGTGGAGCTGTCGAAAATGGCTCTCAAGGCGGGTGTCTCGAAAGCCACCGTCCAGCGCCTGTGGGCCGCCAACGACATCAAGCCGCACCTCGCGCGGACCTTCAAACTGTCCAAAGACAAGCAATTCGAGACCAAGTTCTGGGACGTGATCGGGCTCTATCTCGATCCACCGGAGAAAGCTCTGATCCTGTGCTGCGATGAGAAATCGCAATGCCAGGCGCTCGAGCGCACCCAACCCGGCCTGCCGCTGGGCATTGGCCACATCAAGACCAAGACCCACGACTATATCCGCCACGGCACACTCACCCTGTTTGCCGCGCTCAACTATCTCGAGAAGCTGATCACCCGCATCGCCCAGCGCCATCGCCATCAGGAGTGGCTCGCTTTCCTCAAGATCATCGACGGCCAGACCCCGCCCGGTCTTGACATCCATCTAATCGCCGACAATTACGCCACCCACAAGCACGCCGAGGTGAAGCGATGGCTGGCCAAGCATCCCCGCTTCCACATGCACTTCACTCCCACCTCGTCGTCCTGGCTCAACTTGGTCGAGCGTTTCTTTCGCGATCTTACCGACTTCATCACCGAGAAGAGCTTGGCCTCGGTCGGCGAACTATCCGACGCGATCATCGGCTTTCTCGCTGAACACAACAAAACCGGCAAACGCTACGTCTGGCGCGCCAAGGGCGAGGACATCCTGCGCAAGATCGAGGCGGCACGAAAGGCGATGGCCGCCAACCAGCCACCCTCCCGTGTTAAGCTGTTTGCGAGACACACACTAGGCGTGCCGTTCCTCGAGGGGGAACTCGTTCGAACCGAGGACGAGCCCGAAAGCCATCGCGAGGCGGTTCAGCAGCATGAGGCCGACAAAAGCTGCGGCATTGATGGCGAATATGCGGCCTTGGACGGCTAGGGTGAAAACCTCCGCCCCACCGAGCCAGGCCATGGAGACGATGAACAGCGCCGCCTCATAAACCGCAAAGGCGAGCAAGAACACGACGGCGAAGCCGACCGCGCGGGCCGCACCCGCCAAACGGGCGGCCGCCCACTGCGCAGCCAAGGTCGCAAGCACCGCAACCACCCCGAGCGCCGCACCCCACTCGAACGTGTCCGCCATCCAGGGATAGCCGAGCGCCGTGAAGCCGACGAGCTGGTTGGCGAACCACACCGCGAGGATAAGCGCCAGCGCGTCGCGCCGCGGCACGGTGAGCGCGGCCGCCGCGGCGAAGGCCGCCAAGGGGACCGCGCAGGCAAAACCCAGACTGAGCCCGACGCCGCCGCCGACCAGCAGGGTCGACCAGATGAGATGACGCATTGTGCTGCTCCTTATCGATAAATTTACCGCGCTAGCCATGACTGAACCCGCGGCCGCTGCGGTCCACCGAGTCGGGCTCGGTCAACCCCAGCCAGCGCGACCTCAGCCGGTCCCACAGCTCCAGCCGCGACCAGTCCGGCGTTTTCAATACCCTGTCGGAATCCGGCGAGAGGAACGGATTGGGGAGAAGGATCGTCACCTGCTCCTCGCCTTTGCCGTTGTAGAGGCGCAGGCCCCAGGAGACCGGGGCGCCCGATTTGTCGAGCCGCCGGTAGAGCTCGGCGCGGGCGGTGCGGCGATGGCGGGCCAACGCCTCCGGGGTCGGGTGACCCCGCGGGCCCTTGTGCGGCCCGATGCAGAGATGGAAATGCGACGCGCCGAACGCCACGGTGAGGTAGCCGTCCAGCATGCCGAGATGAGTCGGCGCGTGCGGCGCGCGGATCTCCCAGGCGGCGCCCTGGATCAGCGGCCCAAAGGTGATTTTGTCCCAATGTTGCTCGAAGAGTTCTCGGAGCAGCTCTTCGAGGCTCGCCTCGTCGGTCGGCAATGAGAAGGCCTGGACGACCGCCCCGTCGGGATCCGTAACGCGTTCCGGGCGCATCTCGGCGGCCATCGAACCCCTTCCCGTCCCTGCTCAGCGCCGCCTCCCGATCACGTCGAAGGCGAGGCGCAATCCGGCGAACACCCCAAACCCCGGGCGCAGAAACCCGAGCGGGTTTTCATAGTGCCGGTCGAACAGGTTGTCGATACGCGCATAGGCGCTGACACCATTGCCGAGGTCGTAGGAGCCCGCGAGGTTCACGACGGCATAGCCGTTGACCGGCAGTCCGGAGACCGTGCCGAGGCGGCTGACGTCGAGCCACGGCCCGACATAGAGCAGGGTGGCCGACAGCACGGCCGCTTCCGTCACCTGCCACGCCGCATTCAGGCTCGCCTTGTGCTTTGGCCGGCGCAGCAATTCCTGGCCGGTGGCGTCGTTCTTGGCGAGCAGGAAGGTGTAATCGGCGCGCAACGTCAGCGGTTCCCAAGGGGCGACAGCGGCAAAGCACTCGACGCCATAGGTCGTCGCCTTGCCGATGTTCTGGAGCGAGGTCCCCGTGTCGTTGACCGTGATCAGGTTTTCAATGGCGTTGTGAAAATAGGTGGCGCCCAATTGGATGCGCTTTTCGAGCAATGCCTGCTCGAAGCCGAAATCATAGCCGATACTGGTCTCAGGCTTGAGATTTGGGTTCCCGAAGAAATTGAACGACGGAAAATTCTGGAACAATTGCGCCAGGGTCGGGGCCTTGAAGCCGGTCCCGACGCTTCCCTTCAGCCTAGTGTCCGCCTCCGGGATCACCACAACCGGAGCGATGCGGAATGTGCCCTTGCCGCCAAAGGTGTCGTAGCTGTCGTAGCGGAGGCTCGCGGCATTGAAGAACCGCTTGCCGAAGGCCGATTGGAGCTGAAGCATTCCCGCATTGTCGGTGATCGAGGCGGCGGGGGTGGTGATTGCGTCGCGTTGGTGTTCGGCGCGCAATGTCAGAACCTCGCCTTCGGCGAGCCTTACATCGCCCTGCCAATCGGCCTTTTGCCGGTCGCCGTCGAAAAAGCTCGGCTGCGGCGCCGGGGGGTTCGGGTCGAAATCGCGCTGATCAAATTTCGTATAGGCGAGCCCGGCGGTCTGATCGAGAATGCCGTCGAACGATACCAGATGCGCGGTGGCGCGGGTGAACAGCTGCTGGTCCCTTTCGGTGCTCTGCAACCCTTCGGGGCCGAGAAAATCGGTGCCGGTGAAACGCAGCGAGGTGTCGAGATAGCGGGCGACCAGCCCGATATCGAGATTGTCGGCGAGATTGGCGCCGAACCGCGCCGAGAACGTCTTGTTGTCGTAGGCGTCGCCCTGCACCGAGCGGCCGGGCGGCACGAGGCCGGGCGGTGTGACGGGGGTGTCGCCCGTGTGCATATGGGCGAAGTCGAAATAGTAATTGTATCGTTCAGCGCCGCCGCTCATCCTGGCGTTCTGGTTGAGGGTGCCGAACGAGCCGCCTTCGAGGCTGCCCGCGAGTTGCGCCGGGCCTGAGCCCTTTCTGGTGATGATGTTGATGACGCCGCCGATCGCGTCGGCGCCGTAGAGCCCGCTTTGCGGCCCGCGCACCACTTCGAGACGCTCGATGTCCCAGGTCAGGACGTGCTCGAAATTGAAGGTGCCGGTCGCCGGGTCGGTGGCGTCGATGCCGTCGATGAACACCTTCGTCTGATTGGAGTTTGCCCCGCGGATAAAGACCGAGGTGGCTCCGCCCGGCCCGCCGGTCTGGACGAGGTTGAGCCCCGGAACGTCCTTCAGCGCATCCGGCAAGGTGCGCTCCTGTTTGCGCTGGATTTCTTCTTCGGTAATGACGGAAACACTGCTGCCGACCTCGTTCTCGGGTGTCGGCAGGCGCGTCGGCGTAACGACGACGGTCGGCAGTGACACCGGCTCCGACAACGGGTCGCCCCAGGCGGCACTTACTTGGGCGGGATAAGCGGCGGCAATCGAGAGGATGGCGAGCGCCCGCCGGCTCGCGGGCAGTCCAAACCGGCCAAGCATGCTTCAGGCCTCGCGGCAACGTGACACGTCACCACGAACCAAGGCCCGGAGGCCGGCTCACCCGAGGGACGGCCCCTGGTCCCCATCGGTGCACCCCGCCCGATGTGCTCGTGCGCGACCACGGCGGTGGCAGGTCTCCTGGCTCGCGGGTCTCTGCCTTGCGCCGCCTTCCCGGTTGCCCAGTGGCGTGATTGGCGCGCGGCTAGCCGCTTACAGTTGCGGGGGCAGCCACGGCGTCGGCCCACACCTTTACGAATGGCAGCGGCCTCACCGTGTTCCCTTTCAATCCCCGAAGGGAACCACCGCCGGCATGGTGCCGGAAGTTCAACCCTCCCGTCAACAACCTGAACGGCACGATCTATCGGCCGTTGGGCCTCAGACGCATGTCGATGCCGCTCGCCACCCGAAGTCAGCGGCAAGAAAGGAGGCATTGACACCCGTCCGGTGCCTGGGCAAAGAGGATTTGCAGCAATGCACTCAAGAGGGGACCTCGGCTATGACCGAAATCGGGCTGTTCGAGGCGATGTACACGGCGCGCGCAATGCGGCGGCTGAAGCCGGACCCGGTTCCCGAAGAACTGATCACCAGGGTTCTCGATGCGGCCATTCGGGCGCCGTCCGGAGGCAACGCCCAGAACTGGATCTTCATTGTCGTTCGCGAAGAGGCGCAGCGCCGCCGACTGGCGGCCGTCTATCGGAAGGCCTCGGATGAGGTTGCCGAGATCTACGCCGCAAGAGGGCGGCCGGCCCATTTGACGGACGCGCAGTACCAGCGGCTGATGGCGGGCGGCAGCTATCTCTGGGACCACTCGGCGATGCGCCGGTGCTGCTGGTGCCCTGCCTGAAGAGGCGCGAGATGCCGCCGCGCGACGCACTGCCGGAGGCGGTCAGGGCGCGCTACGAGGCTCATTTGGCTTATCAAGAGCAGATACGCGGTTCGAGCATCTATCCGGCGGTGCAGAACATCATCCTGGCGTGCCGGGCGCTCGGCCTCGGCACCCTGATCACCACCAACCATATCCTCTACGAGGATGAGGTCCGAACGATCCTCGGCCTGCCCGACGACGTGTTCACCTTCGCCTTGATGCCGATCGGCTACCCGCTCGAGCAATACGGGAAGCTGGCGCGCCGCCCCGTCTCGGAGGTCGCGTTTGCCGAGCGCTGGGGAGAAGGGTGGCCCGGCGGTGCGGGTCTCGACCTCTAACGAATGCCGCGATGAGGATCATCATGTTGACGGACCGATACGAACTTCCCTTGTCCACCGCCTCGCCCGCCGCGCGGGACGCCTATGTGGAGGGCTGCGAGGCGAAGCTGACCATGTATCCCGGCGCGATCGAGGCGTTCGATCGCGCCATCGCCGCAGATCCCGGCTTTGCCCTCGCCCATGCCGCCCGGGCGCACGCGCTGCTGGAGCGCGGCGACGCGGCGGCGGCACGCGCGTCGATGGCGGCGGCCAATTCCCTCGCCGCCGGTCTGCCCGGGCGGGAGGCCAGCCATGTCGCCTTCTTCGACTTGCTCGTGGCGGGCGACGCCGAAGCGGCACTTGCCGCATTGCGCGTGCACCTGAGCGCCTGGCCGCGCGACGCCGTGGTGCTGGCGACCACCGCGTTCACCAACGGCCTGATCGGCAGCTCCGGCCGCCCTGGGCAGAAACGCACGCTGCTGGAATTGCTGGAGAGGCTCGCCCCGAGCTAGGGCGACGATTGGTGGTTCACGGCCCATCACGGCATGGCGCTCTCGGAGAATGGACAGCGCGAGGCCGCCCGCCCAAAAATCGAACGATCCCTCGCGCAAAACCCGAAGAACCCCTGGGCGGCGCACGCCCTGGCGCACCTCTGCTATGAGGAGGGCGATGCAAACGCCGCCCGCGCCTTCCTGGCGCCTTGGCTCACGACGTACCCGCGCAGCGGCTCGCTATACAGCCACCTGAATTGGCATCTCGCGCTCGGCCACCTCGAGGCCGGCGATGCGAGCGGCGGCGTACCGGCTTTTCCGGGAAGCCTTCTCGCCCGATGTGCACAGCGGGCCGCCGCGCGGGAAGGTGACCGATC
Source organism: uncultured Alphaproteobacteria bacterium (assembly GCA_963836845.1). Classification (GTDB taxonomy): domain Bacteria; phylum Pseudomonadota; class Alphaproteobacteria; order ATCC43930; family CGMCC-115725; genus AP-15. The sequence continues at coordinate 20,939 of CAWILK010000027.1, forward strand.
CGGTTTCGTTTCTGTGGCGCTGGGAGCTCGCCGGGCATGCCCCGTGACGCAGAAGCATGGCGCATCATGCACGACTTCGCGACCGGCGCGTTTCCACGCGCCGGCGTGGCCTTCTCCGACATGCACATCGCGCTCGCGCAGGCCGTGGCCGGCAATGAGGCGGCGCTGGAGGCGCGCGAAGGGCAGATCGACGAGCTCGCGCGCAACGGTCGTTATCCCTCCGGCCCCTGTGTGCCGGCGGTGTCGCGCGCCTTTGCCGCCTTCGAGCGGCGAGATTTCGCCGCCGCGATCGACGCGCTCGAGCCGATTGCCGGCGAGCTCGAACGCATCGGCGGCAGCCGCGCGCAGCTCGACCTGGTGGAGTTCACGCTGTTGCAGGCCTATCGCCGGCGCGGACCGCCTGGACGATGCGCGCCGGATGCTGAGCCTGCGGCGTCGCGGCACCTCGAGGCTTCCTGTCGCCGGGGTTGGCGGCGATGCACTAGACTGACAGGATGCTGAACAAATCGCGTGTCATTCCGGGACGGCCCGTCAGGGGCGGGCCCGGAACCTATGAACACCGGCCAGGCCATTGATTTCTCTCGCCCGTGTTCTTGGGTTCCGGGCTCGCGGGCGATGCCCGCGCCCCGGAATGACGACGCTCACGCATTTTTCAGCGGCCTGTTGATGCGCTACGGCTTTTATCTCCCGACCCGCGGCCCGACCGCGACGCGCGGCGGCATTCTCGCCCTGGCACGCGAAGGCGAGCGGCTGGGCTTGCACTCGGCGATGATCGCGGACCACATCGTCTTGCCCGTCGAGAGCCAGTCCACCTATCCGTACACCTTGGATGGCAAGCACCCGAGCGCGGGCGATGCGCTGGAGACGTTCTCGATCCTCGGGCGTGGTCGCCGGTGCAACCGAGCGGCTGCGGCTCGTCACCTCCGTGCTGGTATTGCCCTACCGCAATCCGGTGCTGACCGCGAAGATGGTGGCCTCGCTCGATGTCTTGTCCGGCGGCCGGGTCACCTTGGGCGTCGGCGCCGGCTGGCTGAAGGAAGAATTCGAGGCGCTGAACAGCCCCGCCTTCAATATGCGCGGCGCGGTGACCGACGAGTGGATCACGATCTTCAAGCAGCTCTGGTCCCAGTCGCCCGCCAGCTTCGATGGCCGCTTCTACCGATACTCCGATATCCGCTGCGAACCCTTGCCCTTACAGAAGCCGCACCCGCCGATCTGGGTCGGCGGGCATTCCCGCGCGGCCCTGCGGCGCACCGCCCGGCATGGCGACGGCTGGCACCCGGTCGGCGCCGTCGCCGCCTCGCCATTGCCGCCGCAAGAGATGCGCGCGCATCTCGACACCTTGAAGCAGCTGACCGAGGCCGAGGGGCGCGATTTCTCGGCATTGACGATCTCCTACAAGGCGCCGCTCTACGACACCGGCATTCCCTCGCCGGACGGGTCCCGCCGGCCCTTCTCCGGCGCGCCGGAAGAGATCGCCGGCGACATCCGAACCTTCGCGGCGATCGGCGTGCACGAGCTGATCTTCGATTGCCGCGGCCAGTCCATCCCGGAGAGCATCGAGCGCCTGCAATGGTTCGCCACTGACGTCATTCCGCTCGTCGGCGGCTAAGGGTGGCATGGGGCCCCGCGACTTGCAGCTGGTCGGATCACGGGGGGCGCGTGTCACCTGGTTCGCGAGATTGGACAGCTCGGCACCGTGTGTGCTACCCTAACGCGAGCGGGTCTGATTCAGGATGTCGCCGGCCGTGGCAGCGCAGCGAGCAGACGCACCAGTTCGGCTTGCGAATGCACGCCGGTTTTGGCAAAGCACCGCGCGAGGTGGGTTTTGACGGTTTCCGGTGAGACGCCGAGCGCCGCCGCTGATTGGGGGCCGCTCAATCCTCCCCCGACGAGGGCCGCGACGCGTGCCTCGGCCGCGGTGAGACCGAAGGCGGCTTGAGCCCCTTCCACCACCGGCAGGGACCCTGCCTCCGGGTCGATCATGATCACCATTGCTCGGGCGGATTTCACCAATTCCCACATGGCGAAGGCAGGCGGCGGGAGCGGCACCGGGATGATCAGCAGCGGCGCGCGACCCGACGGCCGCGTTAGGCGCAACGGAGCCTGCAATGTGCGGTCTTCCCCATTGGCGACCGAAAGTGCCTCGCCAAGGGCACGTTTCAAGGCAGCGGTTTCGGCGGGCAACGCGGCGGTCAAACAAAGATCGCCGCCGCGCATTGCGGCGAGCCCGTCATTGATGGCGAGCAGCGCTTCGGCGCCGGCATTAGCGTAGGTGATGCGTCCTCTGGCATCCAAGAGCAGCGCCGCGTTCTGCATACCGCCCAGCACCCGCGCGAGTTGCCGGCTCCCGTCGGCGTACCGGCCGAGTTGCAGCGAAGCATCGACCGCGCGTGACAAATGCGGCAGAAGACGGCGTAACCGTCGAAGGCGTTCCTCTGTTCGCTCGACGGCGCGCTCTGAAAGCCCGAAGCTAAAGCCGCCGACCCCGCCTTTGGCTGCCAATGGTCTGATGCTGACGGCCAACAGGTCTTCGATACCGGAAGGCTGCAGAATGTCGGCATAATACCCCGTGCGGCGGATTACGCTCATCTCCACGAGCCTGCTTGGAGCGATCGGCCGGTCGAACGCGAAATTTTTCATCGCGATCACCCACGGGTCCCTCCCGGCGTATTGTTGCCAGTACAGGGCGGCGAGTTCCTCGCTAAGCCTGCCAAGAACGGCGAAGCCTCGCCCCGGCGGCGGAGCATGATAAATCAGCGCGCCACCAACAGCGCCGAGATAATCCGAGGCGCGCGTCAACGCCTCAGGCCATTGCGATGGATCTACGGCCGCCGCGTAGATCGTGTCGAGAAGCGCGCCGTAGCGCCCGTGCGTCGTCGACATGCTTGAAAGTTCTTTTCGGCGCCTGTGTTAAGGCAGCGCTGTTTGCAGGCATCGCGACGATAGACGCCGCGGCCGATTGCCGCAATACCGTATCACCCGATCAGGGGACGACAGGGACCCCGGTGTGGCGATAACGAACGACTGGATCAGGACCAAGGCCGACCGGGCAAGGTCGGTAATCGAGTCATACCGGGGAGGCGAATATGAGGCGTCGCGAACTAATTGGCATGGCCGCCATGGCGAGCCTGTGCCCAGCATTGGCATGGGCCCAGCAGCAAAAGCCCTTGCCGGTGATCGGCGTGCTCGGCGCGGTCACGCCCGAGGCAAGACAGGTCCAGTTGAATCTCGCCGCCTTCCGCGAGGCGCTGGCCGAGACGGGCTATGTCGAAGGGCAGAATGTCGCAATCGAGTACCGCTGGGCGGAACGCCGGATCGAGCGGCTGCCCGCTTTGGCTGCCGAACTGGTCGCCCGCAAGGTCGATGTCATCGTTACGGAGGGTGGCGATTCGTCGTCCATCGCCGCGAAAGACGCTACGTCAACGATCCCGATCGTCTTTCACGGCTCGATTGACCCGGTCGCGCGGGGTTGGGCTTCGAGCTTCGATCGGCCCGGGGGCAACCTGACCGGGGTCCAACTGATAGTCCCCGAGCTGATGCCTAAGCTGCTCGAGCTGTTAATCGAAGTCGTGCCGCAAGCAAAACGCATCGGCGTCCTGTCCGCACCGGACAGTTCGCTTGATCTCGCGGCAACCGCGAACGCTAAGGGCGTACAAGTCGATATCTCGCCTGTTGTCACCGACAGCGAGGTCGATGCGGCCTTCGCGAAGTTTGTCGAAGGCCAAGTCCAAGCGGTGATGATCTACGGCTTCGGCCGCGCTCGGGCTGCAGGACTGGCATCGAAGCATGGTCTTCCGACATTCGCCTTGTATCGTGACTTGCCGGAAGCCGGCGGCCTACTCAGCTTCGGCCCGAGCCAAACCGCCGCGTACCGTGTGAAGGGGATCTACACCGGAAGGATCCTCAAGGGCGAGAAGGCCGGCGACTTGCCGATCGAGCGCCCGAAGAAACTGGAGATGGTGGTCAACCTGAAGACGGCGAAGGCGCTCGGCATAACGGTACCGCAGTCAATTCTCGAGCGCGCCGATACCGTAATCGAATAACCCGTGTATCTGCTCCCCACTGCCACACGACTGAGAGCCTGTGAAAGAATTGGCGCCGGGAGGCTGCACGACCATCGCGCGTCCTTCGAGATGGCGCTGCGCGCCTCCTCAGGATGAGGCATCTTATCGATGGCATTGAGGAAAACCTCATCCTGAGGAGACCACGAAGTGGTCGTCTCGAAGGACGCACGGTGCTGGTCCCGGTTTCATTCCCAAACATTCACAAGCTCTAAGGAGCGCATCCGGCTGGCGAGAGCTCTTCTCCCAAATGTTCTGAACGGGAAGCGCGATCTCCCGAAATGCCAACGGAGGTAGAGGTGAGGCGTCGCGACTTTATCAAAATCACCGCGGTATCCGCGATCATGCCACTTACGGCGCGAGCGCAACCGCAAAAAGCCATGCCCGTGGTCGGTATCCTGGCCGCGGCTTCCTCGCAAAACACCGGTGCTCAACGGAACATATCCGGATTTCGAGACTCCCTCGCCGAAGCCGGGTTCATCGACGCAAAGAATGTAGTGCTTAATTGCATTGTTATGCGATATTTTGTATGATACCTTGGGTTCGCATACCAGCTGAGGTGTCGCGTGACCCGGGTCGCGGTGGCGTTGTCGTGTTCTGCCGAGCAACGAACGGAACTGATGAACCTTGCCCGTAGCCGTACCGCGGAAGCCCGTTTGGTCGCGCGCGCCAAGATCTTCTCGCTTGCCTGGATGGCAAGCGGAATGACGAGGTCTCGCGCGAGCTTGGGGTGCGGCCAAACACGATCGGTCTGTGGCGCAAGCGGTTTGCGGCACGGGGTATGGGTGGGCTGCGCGATCAGCCGCGGCCGGGCAAGAAACCCACATACGGTGCGCAGCTGCGCCTGCGCGTTCTGCGGCAATTGGAGTTGCCGCCGCCGCCAGGGTTGGCCGGGTGGGATGGCGGTACCCTGGCCGTGGCGCTCGGCGTTACGGACGCTGCGGTTTGGCGGGTGCTGCGCCAAGAAGGCATTCAGCTGCGCCGGCACCGCTCGTGGTGCGTCAGTACCGACCCGCAGTTTGCTGCGAAAGCGGCCGATATTATCGGCTTGTACTTGAACCCCCCGGAGAATGCGCTGGTGCTCAGTGTCGACGAAAAGCCGTCGATCCAGGCCTTGGAACGGGCGACCGGCTATGTTCAGACCAGCAGCGGTAAGATCGTTCAAGGGCTCAAGAGCACCTACAAGCGGCATGGCACGGTCAACCTCTTCGCCGCCCTGGAAGTCGCCACCGGGATCATCCGCGGCAAGACCACACAGACCAAAAAGCGCGTCGACTTCCAGGCCTTCATCGCCGAGATCATTGCAGACCAGCCGTCCGACCGCCAAATCCACGTCATCCTCGACAACTACTGCACCCATAAGAAGAACGAAACTTGGCTTGCCGCGCACCCTAATGTGACTTTCCATTTCACGCCGACTTCGGCGAGCTGGCTTAACCAAGTCGAGATCTGGTTTGGCATCTTTACCCGAAAGGCCTTGTCCGGCGCGAGCTTTCGCAGTGCCGAGCAGTTGACGCAGGCGATCCACGACTTCACCGCCGCATACAATCAACGGGCCGCCCCGTTTGTCTGGCGCAAGCGCGAGGTCAAGGGCTCGCAATTGCGACATACTATCGTTAACTTACGCAATTAGACACTAGCTTTCGAATATCGATGGGCCGAGACGCAATATGATCGCCTCCCCACGCTGGCGGCTGACCTTGTTGCGCTCAAGGTCGACGTCATCGCGACCGAGGGCGGTGAGGGGCCGTCGCTTGCCGCCAAGCAGGCGACATCAACAATTCCGATTATTTGCATTCTGAGCAGGGATCCGGTTGCGTCCGGATTCGCCGACAGCTTACAGCGGCCTGGCAGGAACGTTACTGGCGTGATGCTGCACGGGTTGGATGCGAAGCGCTTGGAAATCGTTTCTGAGCTGCTGCCCCAGGCAAAGACTATAGCGTACTTAGTTAATCCGAAAGATCCGTCAGCTGGCGATTTCAGTCAAAAGCGCTCAACAGGCGGCGCAGGCGAAGGCGCTCCAGCTCCAGGTTATTGAGGCGGCTAGTGAAAACGATATAGAGCCGGCATTCGCAAAAATTCAGCAGTCCCGCTCTGATGCCCTGATGGTGTTGGGAAATGTACTCTTCAGTGGTCGAGCATCTCAGCTTGCAAGCTTGGCGGCACAGCACAAGCTACCTGCTATTTTCCCGGGCCGGGTCTATGTAGAGAACGGAGGTCTACTCGGTTATGGACCGGACCTTTTTTCAGCTTACCAATCGAACGGGACGTATGCCGCGCGAATATTAAAGGGTGAGAAGGCAGGTGATCTGCCGTTTCAACAGCCGACAAAGTTCATATTGGCCGTGAACATGCAACGCTGCGAATGCTCTCGGCCTGGCGGTCCCACAATCAATACTCGCCCGTGCGGACACCGTAATCAAGTGACCACGTATCAGCGAGCGGCGGTGCGGTTTAACTGGACGCAACCGATCGCATAATCTCGCAAGAACGCCATTCAAGGAGGAGGAGAACGATGTCGAGGTGCGCTAGGCAGAACATCGGCCGGATCACGCGACGCATGTTGCTAAGTGCGGCCGGGGTCACAGCGGCGGCGCCGGCCCTCGCCGAAGAATGCCGGATCGGCCCGTCGCCGCATGAAAAAGGCCCGCTGGTCTGGATGGATTATGACCAGGTGGAGCTCGATGCGGCCTATGACCAGCTCCAGTACGCACCGCTGATGGGACAGAATGTCAAACGGCAGGCCTCGCTTAGCGAGGAGGTCCGTGGGCGCCTCGGCGAGCCGCTACGCCGTCAATACGGACAAACCCAGGTCGAGGCGCTTGATATTTACCGCACGAACCGCCCGAATGCGCCGGTGTTTGTCTTCATTCATGGCGGCGCTTGGCTCGTCGGACTGGCAAAGAACAATGGCTTTCCGGCAGAGCTGTTCGTCAATGCAGGCGTCCACTACGTCGCTCTCGATTTCATCGCCATCAAAGAAGCGGACGGCGATCTCCGGCGAATGGCCGATCAAGTGCGCCGTGGCATAGCTTGGGTTTACGAGAATGCCGGTAGCTTCGGCGGCGACCGGGATCGTCTTTACGTGGGCGGATTTTCCTCCGGCGGACACCTTTGCGGCGTGTCGCTAGTGACGGATTGGCAAAAGGATTTCGGCTTACCGCCCGATTTCATCAAAGCCGGCTTGTGCATGAGCGGGATGTACGACCTGAAGCCAGTGCGGCTTTCGAGGCGCAGCGAATACGTAAAATTCACCGACGAGATGGAGCACGCGATGAGTTCGCAGCGGCAAATCGACCGCCTGCGCGCGCCGCTGATCGTTACCTACGGAACGAACGACACCCCGGAATTTCAGCGTCAAGCACGCGACTTCGCCGCAGCTGTGAAGGCCGCCGGCAAGCCGGTCGAGCTGATCCAGGCGGCGAATTTTGGGCATCAGGAAATGTTGGAGTCGTTAGGTAATCCCTATGGGCCAAACGGCCGCGCCGCGCTGGCGTTAATGAAACTGTGAGCGAGGAATGGTGACTGTCCTCCCGTAGCGACCCGAAGGGCGGTTGCAGGGCAAGTGCCGTCCTTCACAGCCATGACGTTTTGAGCGCGTCTGAAACGTTACCTCTTGCCGCCGGCAGGGAGCGGCCAGCCGAGCCAGTGGCACAGGGCTTCGCCCATGACGCGCTCGAGGTCGCGGCCCTTCAGCCACGGCAGTTCCTCGGTGAAGAGGGTCACGCATTGCCGCCAGGAGCACGGCATCCGCGTGATGTCGGTGCCCCAGAACATCCGCTCGGGGCCGAATGCGTCGAAACAGGGCCGAAGAGCACACCAGCCGCCGGGATGGCGCAGTTTAAGCCGCGCGGACTGTGAGCTTGAGGCCGAGCGCCCTTATGACGCGCGCCAGCGTATCCAGTGTCGGATTTCCTTCCGGCCGGAATGCCTTGTACATCGCCTCCCGGCTGATGCCCGCCTCACGTGCGATCTCGGTCATCCCGCGAGCGCGCGCCACGTCTCCGAGGGCTGCCGCGATCAGAGCCGGGTCGCCGTCCTCGAAGGCGGCCTCGAGGTATTCCCGCACGTCCTCCGCGGTATTCAGATGCTCGGCGGGGTCCCAGGGAAGTGTTTCAAGAGCCATCTCTGTCTTCCTTCGCGAGTTCTTTGGCGCGCCCGATGTCACGATCCTGCGTGCTCTTGTCACCCCCGCAGAGCAACACGACCAATCCCGGGCCGCGGTGTATGAAGTGGACCGTCGTTCCCGCAAAAGCGGGAACCCAGGGCGAGTGACGGGAGGCTTGCCCCCTGTTCGCCTCTAGCCAGGCCGCGCGCCTCTCCGTTAGCGTCACCTTTTGCCGCCGGCGGGAAGCGGCCAGCCGATCCAGTTGCAGAGGGCTTCGCCCATGACGAGGTCGAGGTCGCGGCCCTTGAGCCACGGCAATTCCTCGGTGAAGAGGGTCACGCATTGCCGCCACGAGCACGGCATCCGGGTGATGTCGGTGCCCCAGAACATCCGCTCGGGGCCGAACGCGTCGAAACAGCGGTGCAGGTGCGGGTGCAGGCTGCGGAACGGGTATTGGTCCTCGGCGTAGCCGGCCTGCCCGGTCGCCTTGACCGCCACGTTCGGGTATTTGGCCAAGGCCAGCAATTCCGGCTGAAAGCGATAGGCCGCCTCGCCCATGCTGGCGCGCGGCACGCCCATGTGATCGACGATCAATTTCAGGCCGGGGTGGCGCTCGGCGATCGTGCCGACGGTCGGCAGGAACATCGCCGCGCCGAGCGACACCGGCACTCGGGCGCGCTCGGCGGCGGGCCACAGCCAGTCGAGGGTGCCGTCGGTGAACCAGGATTGCGGGTGCCGCTCGTTGGTATAGAAGCGCAGGCCGAGCATCCCCGGCCGCTCCTTCCAGTGCGCGACGAGGTCGCGGCCCTTCGGGTCGTCGAGATAGAACCAGCCCATGATCGCAAAGCGGCCGGGGTATTGGCGCACCGCTGCGACCGCCAGCTCGTTCGAATCCGGGTCCCACAGCACCGGGTGGACCAGCGCCCGGTCGACGCCGGCCTCATCCATGCCGGCTATCGCCTCTTCGGCCGAATAGGGCTCCTGACGATGATGCGGGGACGGCGTGCCCTTTTCCCAGAGATGGATCTGTGCGTCGACGATCAACATTGGTGCGTCCCTTTCTGTGTGAAGAGTGAAGGTGCCGGCAACCCGCATCCCTGATACAAGCTGCCGGTGACCGATAAAAGGACGACGCTGATGTTCAGGCTCTACTACGCTCCGGGCACCTGTGCGCTGGCGACCCACATCGCGCTCGAAGAGGCCGGCGCACCCTATGAGGCGGTGCCGGTCGATTTCGGTGCGCAGGCCCAGAGAAGCCCCGAATACCTCGCGATAAACCCGAAAGGGCGGGTTCCCGCGCTGGTGACCGAAAGCGGCACACTCACCGAAACTCCCGGATTGCTGCTCTTCGTGGCGCAGCGTTTTCCGCAGGCAGAGCTCGCGCCGCTCTCGGATCCGTTCGCCCTGGCGCAGCTGCAGGAGTTCAACAGCTATCTCTGCTCGACGGTGCACGTCGCGCACGCGCATGGCAGGCGGGGCGCGCGGTGGGCGGACGACGCCGCGGCGATCGAGGCGATGAAGCGCAAGGTGCCCGCAACGATGACGGAATGCTTCGAGCTGATCGAACGCAAATTGCTGAAGGGTCCGTGGGTCATGGGCGAGCAGTACACGATCTGCGACCCGTACCTGTTCACGATCGCGACCTGGATCGAAGGCGACGGGGTCGACACGACCAAACTGCCGCGCGTCATCGAGCACCGCAAACGCATGCTGGCGCGCCCCGCGGTGCAAAAAGCCGTGGCCGCCGAAGGGACCCAAATCCCCTAGTGGTGAGAAGCTGATCACACGATCCGCAGCAGTGTTTTGCACGCTTTACCCCTCTCCGCCCGGTTGCGGGGGGAAAGGGAGGGGCCCACGCCGCGGGCGTGGGAGGGTGAGGTGGGTCGCGCCGCAGTTCGGAGCTTGGGGCTCCCCCACCTCACCCCGACCCTCTCCGCCCCCAAGGGCGGAGAGGGGGATATTCGGGATTTGAGATCTGTGCATGCCCCGGCGCGAAAGCGGGGGTCCAGGGCAGCCGTTTCGGGTCAGGCTCTCATACGCAGCCGAACATCAGCCCTTCAAAAATGCGATCACTGCGCCAGCCGGTGCCGCGCATCTCCGATTTGTCGAGGGTGAGGCTTGGTGCGTCATCCAACATGACACATCATTTCATTCACTGAGGAGCACCCTCCATCATGACAAAGCTGGGCCGTTCAACGACGATCAGTTGCCTATTTTTTGGGGTGCTGGTCCTTGCGGCAACCTCCTGGGCGCAGGCGCGCCCACCCATTGCCGAACAGATTGCCAAGACCTATGGACTTGATTTATTTGATAAAATCGAAGCGATCCGCTACACGTTCAACGCCCAGTTCCCCGGAGGGGAATGTCTCCCGTTCATGGGTTTGGCAGCCCGAGACCGGCCAAGTCTCCTACGAGGAAAAAGATAAGGACGGCAAGCCGGTGAAGGTTACCTATGTTCAGTCTCAGCTCAACGGCGCACCTGCCAACGTAAAGGACGAAATCGACCCGGCTTTCTATAACGATCAATATAATCTGCTCTTCCCTTTGCATGTTTATTGGGACGGTGCCGATGTACGAGATATGGGAATGCAAAAATTGCCCCTGGGCAAGGGTTCGGCGAAGCTAGTCGTGGTGAAATATTCTTCTGATGGCGGCTACACGCCTGGAGATACTTGGGAGCTGTACGTCAGGCCTGACAATCGAGTTGAGGAATTCGACTATCGCCGCGGCGGGCCCAAGAAGCCGAGTATCGTCATAGCAACATGGACGGGCTACAAGAAAGCCGGCCCTCTCCTGATCTCGACGGAGCGTCAAGGGACGGCGGACGGCAAGCCGCTGCAAGTCTTGTTTTCGGATGTGTCCGTCAAGCTAGCGGGTTCGGAGACGTGGGTGAACGCGCAATAGGAAACGGGCGCAGCAAGCCCGGCCGTGGCGGCTGTCGCGCCCGGAAGGAGCGACAGTCGCCACCGCGAGCTAGGCGAGACGGTAGACGCGCTTCGCCGTGCCGCTGAACAACTTCGCCTTCTCGTCGGCCGAGTAGCCGGCGGCGATGCGCTTGAAGGCGTTCCACAGGATGGCGTAGCTCGAACTGACGCCGTCGGGCGGGAAGTTGCTCTCGAACATGCCGCGATCGGGGCCGAAGGCCTCGATGCAGGTCTCGATGATAGGGCCTCCAGGCGCTGGCCAGTTCCTCCGACGAGGGCGGCGTCTCGCGCGTGTGGAAGTCGAACATGCCGAACAGCATGCCGAGCCCGCCGAGCTTGACGACGACGTTCGGCATTGGCGAGCTCGGCGATGCCGGCCTTCCAGACTGCGAAGGTCTCCTCTTGCTGCCCGCGTACGGGCCGATGCCGAGCGGCCCGCCGACATGGTTGAGGATGATCGTGGTCTGCGGGAAGGCGCGCGCCAGGTCGGCCAGCTCGATCAGCTGCGGGTGGTAGAGCCAGGCCTCGAAGGTCAGGTTCAGCGGCGCGAGGCGGGCGAAGCCGGCGCGGAAGGTCGCGTCGGCCATCTGGCCCTTCGGCGAGTTGGTGCGGCCGCGCGAGAACGCTCGCTGGCGTCCCAGGTGACCGAATGGCGGATGCCGCGGAAGCGGCCGTCGCCGGCGGCGATCTCCGCCTCCAGCACGCGCGCGACACCGTCGCCGAGGCGCAGATCGGCGCGGCCGACGATGCCGGCGCACAGCCGGCTCTTGCCGTAGCGGCCGCTGGCGCTCATCGCCGCCGCGCCGTTGACGAACTCGGTCTCGCCGACCGGCTTCATCTCGCCGGCCCGTCGGCGCGGTACATCGAGCCGCATTCGACAAAGACGCTTTGCGCGATGTTGTGGCCGCTGCCGGTGTCGGCGAGCAGCTGGTCGAGCAGGTAGCGGTGCCCGGCGCGGTCCCACAGATGATGGTGCGGATCGACGATCTCGAGCGCCGGCTCCAGGATTTCCTCCTTGCGCTGCGCCCACCATGCCGGATCGCCGTAGCGCGCGCCGGGCGGCGCGCTGCCGGGCACCGCCGCCGCGGGCGCGGTGCCGGTTTGAGACCGCAGAGGGGTCGGTCGAAGCACGGCGCCGCCGAGCACTCCCGCCGTCCCGGCCAGCATCGTGCGCCGCAATACCGAACGAGGGCGAACCGTCTTCTCAGTCATTGCCTTTCCTCCAAGCTTTTCCTGGTTCGAACCAGCCGGAGCCGCGGCTGATCGCGGCCAACTCTACAGGAGCGGCATAGAGCCGGCATTCATTTGCCGCCGCGGTCTGCCACGTCTCTTTCACGGCTACAGGCCCGCTCAAGAGGGACGAGTGCGGCGACATCGAGAGCGGGAAGCAGTCACTCCCTGCCGGTGCGGCCGTGCCAGGGGTCCGGGCCCGGGTCGCGCCCGGCTGCAACCTCGGCCAGCCGGCCGAGGTAATGGGCCCAGCCTTCGGCATGGCCGGCGCATTGCTCGGCATTGGGCAGGCCGGTGTGGGTCAGGCGCAGCAGCGTTCCGTCCGGCGGCTGCTCGATCAGGTCGATCTCGACCAGGCTCGACCCCGGCGGCACCACCTCGCTGCCGTCCCAGCCGAAGCTGTAGGCCAGGCGGTGCACCGGCACCACCTCGCGGAAGGAGCCGCGGGCAAAGCGGGCCCCGGTGACATTGACGAGATAGAGCCCGCCGGGCTGCGGCTCGACCTGCGCCTCCGTTCCCATCCAGCGCAGGATCTTCTCCGGATCGGTCAGGAGGGCGAACACCGCGGCGGGCGGCGCCGGGATGTGCGTCTCGCGGCGGACGACGAGGGCCTCTTGCATCGGTCTCCCCGATGGTTGCGATGCCTGCCCGCCTCGGCTGAAGATAGACGCGGCGGGGTCGGCCTGCGCCAGATATAGGCGGGGCCGGCTCGCCGCGCGCGGATGACAGGGCAGGGGCCGTGGCGGCATGATCGCGGCGGGACGACGAGGAGCCATGGATCTGCCCGCGCCCCTCGCCTGGCTGGTGGACGAGGCCGGTGCCTCGCCCGGCCCTGACCGGTTCCTGGCCGAGCTCGGCGGCCGGCTGCTGGCCGACGGCCTGCCGCTGGCCGGCGGCGCGCTGACGCTCGCGGTGCCGCATCCGATCATCGCCCGCCGCACCTGGCTGTGGCGGGCGGAGACCGGGGCGGTGATCGAGGCGCTGGGCTTCGCCGGCGGTCCGCTCAGCCAAGCCGGGCGCGACTGGCTGGCCGGGCTTGGCCCGGTGCAGGAGGACACGCTCGGCTCGGCGCCGGACAGTCCGGTGCTGGGCTGGGCCGGGACCCGGCCGTTCGGCCCCGCCGAGGCCGGCCGGCTGCGCCAGGCCGCGCGCTTCGTCGCGGCGCCGTTAGCCGCCCTGGCCGCGCGGGCGGCGCTGGCAGCGCTGCTCGAGGCCTATCTCGGCCGGCGCAGTGCCGCCCGGGTGCAGGCCGGCGCGCTGCGCCGCGGCACCGGGGAGACCATCCGCGCCGCGCTGCTCTCTGCCGATCTGCGCGACTTCACCGCCCTGTCCGAGGCGACGGAGCCCGCGGCGATGATCGCCGCCCTCGACGCCTGGTTCGACCGCGTCGCCGGGGCGGTGCACGCCTTCGGGGGCGAGGTGCTGAAGTTCATCGGCGACGGCGTGCTGGCGATCTTCCCGGTCACCGGCGCGCCGGCCGAGGCCTGCGAGGCGGCGCTGCGCGCGGTCGTCGCCGCCCGCGCCGGCATGGCCCATCTCGATGCGGTGCGGCAGGCGCAGGGGCTGCCGCCGCTGCCCTTCGGCGCGGCGCTGCATCTGGGCGAGATCCTGTGGGGCAATATCGGCGCGGCCGACCGGCTGGACTTCACCGCCATCGGCCCCGCGGTCAACCTGGTCAGCCGGCTGGAGGGGCTGTGCCGGCCGCTCGGCCGGTCGGTGCTGATCTCGGGCGCGGTCGCCGCCGAGACCACCACGCCGCTGGTGCCGCTGGGCGAACACGTGCTGCGCGGCATCGCGGCGCCCTGCGCCGTCTTCACGCTGCCGGATGCGTGAGCGGCTCGTCGCCGACAGTACGTCCTAGTGGTGAAAATCTGACGCTTGGGTCCGTCGGCAATGGGTGGGAAGCAGAAGCCCGACCCGAACTCGAACGTCCGATTCGAATTTGGCATCTCGCCCTCCGACGGGCGGATTGTCGATCTGCTACGACGACATTACGAGAGCCAGAATGTCCTCGACTGTGCTGCCGACCGGCCGTGCCGTATAGATCTCGTAGTGAGCGGATCGCCTCAGCAACGGCTCGATTGTCGCGACAAGTTCGGCGACCTTCCGGCGCTCGTCGATGGTGTGGCCGTAACCCTCTGTCGCCCGCGCGGCGAGCCGGTCCATGAGTGTGTCGAGCGGAGCGGATAGCAGGACGACCGTGTCGATCACATCAAACAACTTGCCCATGTTCTCGGCGCAGCCGCTGATAAAGAGATCGTCAACGTCGTTTCGCGAAAGTAACTCCCGAACGCGGTCCTCCTGCCAGACCCAATCCTGCCCATCGCGAGGCGTCAGGTCGTCATCTGGTGCCGCATCAATCCAATGCGACCATTCGGGAGTGTCTAGGTCGATAGCCCGATACCCCCGGCGCATCAATTCGACGATCACGACGTTTCCGTGGGCGTCCTCGCTCGGCAGCGAGTTCAACTTCGCCTTCAACGTCTCGCTCACCGAGGCGCAACAGCGCGAGGGGGCCCTCGAGTACAACTATCGGCGCGGGGCGGCGCAGCAAGTGCGCGGCGGCGAGGGGCCCGTCCCCGAGATACCCACACGCTCGACACCCGACGGGCCCTCTACGTTTGCGGCCACGAGCGGAACCGATGTGGCCACGTACACGCGCGAGCGGCCGGGCATGAGCGCGTTCGTTCTCGAGGACGGCATCGTCTACCACACCTATTCCACCTATGCGCGCGGACTGGACGGCCTCGGGGGCATGTATCAGTGGCTCGACCGCGCCCCCAAGGGGCGCAACGAGGCGGGCGTCTGGTGGCGGCGCCACGACGAGTACGACCAGCGCTGAGCCGAGTTTGGGGTGTCGTCGGCGCAACCAAGGGACGGGAGACCTCGCGACGCATGGTTTACGAGCGAGCGTCCCAGCGAGCCTCATTGCGGCGTCTCGGCGCTGCTCTGAACAGCGCAGAAGGGTGTGGCCGCGGAGTAGGATCCGGACCCGGAGCCGAGATTGGCGGCCCGCTTTGTTGGCGCTGTTCGACGCAATTGCTATTAGCATGCTAACCCTGAGGCCCTAAATCCACTGACCGCCATTTGGCTTTCGACA
>CAWILK010000028.1:0-88494 GCA_963836845.1 uncultured Alphaproteobacteria bacterium
GCTCCGGTGACCCGCGAGGACGTCAAGGAGCGGGTGCGCTCCGTTTTGATGTCGCGCATCGACCCGGCGGTGGCCGGGCGCATCCCGCGGCCGCGCGCTGCGGGCGGAGATCGCGAATGCTGGTCAGCGAGATCGCCACCGAGGAAAAGGTCCAGCTCAACGAGATCGAGGAGGCCGCCCTCGCCGCCGAGCTGACCGACGATATGGTCGGGCTTGGGCCGCTCGAGCCACTACTCGAGGACGACGAGGTCACCGACATCCTGGTCAACGGCCCTTACGACATCTATGTCGAGCGCCACGGCAAACTCGAAAAGACGCCGGCCCGGTTTCGCGACGCCCAGCACGTTGTCAACATCGCGCAGCGCATCGCCTCGGCGGTCGGCCGCCGCATCGACGAAGCGAGCCCGATGGTCGATGCCCGGCTCGCCGACGGCAGCCGCGTCAATATCGTCTTGCCGCCGCTCGTGCTGAACGGCGGGACCATCTCGATCCGCAAATTTCCCAAGCAGAACATCACGCTCGAGACAGATGGTCCGGCAACGGAATCTGTCGGCCGAGATGGCGCAGTTTCTCGACATCGCAGCGCGCTGCTCGGGTCAACATCCTGATCTCGGGCGGCACCGGCTCGGGCAAGACCACACTGTTGAACGCGGTTTCGCGCTATATCGACACCGCCGAGCGCATCATCACGATCGAGGACGCCGTCGAACTGCGGCTGCAGCAGCCGCATGTCGTGCAGATGGAGACGCGCGCCGCCCAATATCGAAGGGGTCGGTCAGATCCCCCAGCGCGAACTCGTCCGCAATGCGCTGCGCATGCGGCCCGATCGCATCATCGTCGGCGAGGTGCGCGGCCCCGAAGCCTTCGACATGCTGCAGGCGATGAACACCGGCCATGACGGATCGATGTCAACGGTCCACGCCAATACTCCCCGCGACGCCCTGTTCCGGCTCGAAAACATGGTGCTGATGGCGAACGTCGAACCTGCCGCTGCGGGCGATCCGCGCGCAGATCGCCAGCGCCATCAATCTCGATCGTGCAGATCGAGCGCATGCGTGACGGCATCCGGCGCGTCGAGCGGATCTGCGAGATCAGCGGCATGGAAGGCGAGGTCGTCAGCACGCGCGACATCTTCACTTTCAAGTATCAGGGCGAGAACCGCGACGGGATTATCGAGGGCACCTTTGAGCCGAGCCGGTTGCGCCCAGATCTCGCCGCCCGGGCAGCACAATATGGCCTCGACACCGCCCTCCTCGAGGCGGTCGGCATCGGTGCGGGGTAATGAAAAGGCGCGCACCGGTCACCGTCACCCCCGCGAAGGCGGGGGTCCAGGGCCGACCTTCCGGCCTGGGTCCCCTGGATTCCCGCTTTCGCGGGAATGACGAAAGCCGTTCAGCCGATCTCGCCGAACAGGTCGCGCCAAGTCGGATTGGCCTCCTCGATCAGCCGGATCTTCCAGGCTCTTCGCCATTTCTTGATCTGCTTCTCGCGGAGGATCGCATCGGCCATCGTGGCGTGGAACTCGGCATAAACGAGCATGTGCACGCCGTATCGTTTCGTGAAGCCGTCTACGACGTCGGCCTGATGTTCCGCGGCCCGACGCGCCAGATCACGGGTTACGCCGATGTAGAGGGTGCCGTTTCTGCTGCTCGCCAAAATATAGACGCAGGGCTGCATCGTTTTCCTGATTCCTGGACCCCCGCCTTCGCGGGGGTGACGAAAGACGGCGCTAATATTCGGGCGCCCGTCCCTCCCGCGCCCATTCACCCCACTTCCCTTGCCCCCATCCCGTCATTCCCGCGAAGGCGGGAATCCAGGTGCGGGGCCGGAGCACCGGCTTCCAAAGCACGGTGAGGGCATGACCAGCCAGCTGATCCTGGCGCTCCTCGCCGCGCCGGTATTGCTGGGCGCGGCGCTGGTCTGGACGATGCGTGCCGGACGGCGCCGGCAGACCATTCAGACCCGGCTGCAAGCCGTCGCCGCAATCGGGCGCGGCGATACCGGCGAACCGGTCATTCGCGTATCGTTATTGCGCCGGACCTTGGCCGCCGCCGGCCCCGGCACATTGTTCCGCCTGCCGCGGCAGCTATGGGCGCGGCTCGACCCGGCCTTTGCGGCCTGCGGTCATCGCGTCGGCATCCCGCATTTGGTAGCGATCGCCGGCATCGCAGCGGCATTGGCGATCAGCTTTGCCCGCAACATCCTGGGACTGCATCCCGCATTCGGGGTGCTGTTTGCCGGCGCTGCGGCGGTCGGGGCGCCGGTCGCGCTGCTGCGGCTCGCGCAGAGCCGTTATCGCACCAAATTCCTCGACCTTTTTCCGGACTCGCTCGACATCATCGGCCGTGCCGTCAAGGCGGGTCTGCCGGTCAACGAGGCGATGTCGGTGGCCGCCCACGACATGGCCGAGCCGGTCGGCAGCGAATTGCGCCGCGCCCTCGACCAGACGCGGATCGGCGTCGAGATGATCGAGGCGCTGCAGCAGATGGCCGACCGGGTCCGCGTGCCGGATTTCCGTTTTCTTGTCGTCGCGCTGACATTGCAGCGGAAGACCGGCGGCGCTCTCGCCGAGACCCTCGCCAACCTCAGCGCCGTCGTCCGCGCGCGCAAGGTCTTGCGCCTCAAAGCCCGGGCCTTGTCTTCCGAGGCGAGGGCGTCCGCCGCGGTCTTGGGTGTTCTGCCGTTCGTGGTCGGCGGGTTGATGTATTTCCTCAATCGCGATCTGGCCTCGGTGCTTATCGTCGACCCGCGCGGCCGTTTCATGGTCGGGGTCGCGTTTCTCAGCCTGCTGGTCGGGCTGGCAACGATGTCGATGATCGTCAAGCGGGCACTGCGATGAACTTTGTCACAGGGCTCTCCGAGCTCGGTTCTCATGTGACCGAACAGGCGCGTCAGATCGGCTACAGCCCGATCGAGACATGGATCCTCGCCCTGTCATTGGCGGCCGGGTTGCTGTCGGGGTTTCATCTGTGGCGGATCGCCCGGCGCGAGGAGTTGCAGCGGCATCGCCTCGGCTTGTTGCGCGGCGCGCCGGCGGAGGCCGAAGAGACGGTCGACGCGCGACGGCCGCCCTGGTATCGCCGCCTCGGCAATTGGATTGCCTCCAGCCCGATCGTCGGCACCGTCGAGCAGCAGAGATTGCTGAAGGTGCTGGCCGCCGCCGGCCTCAGGGGGCATGGCAGCCTCGCGACGTTTGTCGCGACCAAGTTCTGCGGTGCAGTCGCTCTCGGGGGCCTGATCTGGCTTGTGCTCGAATGGCGGCAATTGTTCGCCGGGTACATGGTGATCAGACTGGCCTTGGTGCTCGCCGCGCTGATGCTCGGCTGGCGCCTGCCCGACATCATCCTGTCCCGCCTCGCCGCGCGCCGCCGGCTACGGATCGAGCAGGGGATCCCGGATGCGCTCGATCTCCTGGTGATCTGCGCCGAGGCGGGGCTCAGCCTCAACCAGTCGATCGAGGAGATCAGCCGCGACATCCGGCCGTCGTGCCGGGAAGTCGCCGAGGAGTTCGAGGCAACCGCGGCCGAGATGCGGGTCATGCCGGAGGTGGGTCAGGCGCTCGACAACATGGTCGAGCGGATCGGCCTCGACATGCTGCGCGGCATCATCGCGACCTTGAAGCAGTCGATGCGGTTCGGCACGCCGCTCGCAGAGTCGATGCGCATCCTGGCTGCCGAAATGCGCTTGGCGCGACAGCTGCGCATCGAGGAGCGCGCGGCCCGCCTGCCGGTCCTGCTCGCCATCCCGATGATGCTGTTCTTTCTGCCTTGCGTGCTGATGGTCGTCGGCACGCCGGTGGCGCTGCGCGTCGCCGACACGATGAAGCACTTCATGGCGGGGTCGCATTAATAATGGCGCGCAAAGTTTCCCTCTCCTCCGGATCCAGCCCCATCGATCTCGTTTGCATTAGCTATTGAAAGGTGTAAATTACAACCGAGACACGGTTGCCACTGGCATCAATCACACTTTCACGCCGAAAAAGAAGCGACAAGACGGGAGTCCGGCAATAATGATTAAAACCGCTTTCATGGTTAAAGTGGCGTGCCGGTGTCTATTGTGGGACAGCCGGGGCGTGACACTGCCCCTCGTAGCGATTAGCCTGACAGCTCTGATCGGGTTCGCGGGCCTCGGTGTCGAAACCGGGCTCTGGTACACGATCAAGCGTCAGGATCAATCGGCGGCTGATTTCGGAGCGCTTTCCGGAGCTATGGAAGTTGCCGCCGGGAAGTCATATCCCAGCATTTGCGCTCTGGCACAGCGGGTTGCTAGCTCAAAACGGCTTCAGCTTCCAATCCTTCACATGCCCGACCACCTCGCCAGCGTGTACGAGCCCTGGTTCGGGGCAAATGTGTGCCAATAACCCTCCAGTACTGGGTCCCAGCGCCGGCGATGCGACTGCGGTCGAGGTAATCCTTTCTCAGCAACAGAATGCGTTGTTTGCAAGCCTGTCGTTGCCGAACGCCACGATCAGAGCGCGTGCCGTCGCTAAAGTGCAGAACAACGGGATTTCGTGCTCCACAGCGCTCAACCAGACCGCGGCGCAGGCGATTTATTTCCAAGGAAATACCACGGTTAACCTCAACTGCTCTTTTGCCGCTAACTCGAACAATGTCGATGCCATAGACGTATCAGGCAGCACAAATCTACACGCGAATTCGCTTTGGACCGTGGGGAATTGGTCCACCAATGGAAATCCGTCTGTAACTCTGTCTTCAGGCGCTTTCACGCAGCAATATGCCGTATCGGATCCGTATGCAGGCCAAATAAGTTATACAAAACCGACGAATTCGACCTGTACCAACTGGTCGACTTTACTTCCGACCGGAAGCGGCACTCTCTCGCCCTTGCCAGCCGGCCAGTTCTACTGCCCTATGACGTTTGGTAACGGTAACAGCGTCACTCTCAATGCTGGGGTGTATCTAATCAACGGAGAGAACAATCAAAACGAGGCTTTCCGTGTAAATACCGGTGCGACTGTAAGCGGCACTGGTGTGACTATTATTGCGACGGGGACCAACAGTAGCAAGGCAGGCGCTATTAATATTCAGGGTGGCACGGTAACCTTGATTGCTCCGACAGCCAATCTTACGCCTCCCGGAGGCGGCAGTGTCAAATCAGGAGTGGTCTTTTACCAAGACCCCACTATCGTCAATTCTCAAAATAACAAAGGGAATAGTACAATCACTGCCGGTGCGAACATGTGACTCTGACTGGGGTGATTTATGCTCCACAAAAGAATGTGACATTCACTGGGAATTCCGCCTCGGGCTGTACGGTCGTGATTGCGGATACCATGACTTTCATTGGAACTTCTTCGATGTCGGCAACACAGAGTGCTTGTCAGACGGCTGAAGTCAGCGCACCGACGGTCCTCTCCCTGGGACTGACCGAATGATTACCAATCTGTTCGCACTATTACAGAGGTGGCGTAAGGGTGGAGAATTCGGCACCGCGGCGGTCGAATTCGCGATAACGGCTCCGTTGCTGGTCGCGTTAGTGGTCGGTGTCGGTGATTACGGAATGTTAATGAACAGCGCGGCTGCTCTGGTGTCTGCGAGTCGGGCCGGAGCGGAAGTCGTCAAGGCAAACCCAAGCGAAACTAGTGCTCAGCTAAACGCACTCGCTATCGCTCCGTCCGGTGCTACATTCACAGTCGCTGCTAATCCCACTTGTACTTGTGTTGATGGTACCCCGGTGACCTGCCCTGGCCCTGGTTCATCAAATCCGTGCTCTGCGAACACTGACCCACGAGTTCTCAAATATAGGCAGGTCTCAATCACTGAAACTACTGCACCTTTGATGCCAATAACAAGCTTACTGTATTTCGGCAGTTTCGGTTCTCACGCATTGACCGCAACGGCATCTATTCGAATTCAATGATCCATCTTTCTAAGAGACGAAGGACACGATTGGAAGAGGGCTCAGTAGCAGTCGAAGCAGCGATTATCTTTTCTGTTTTGCTCGCCCTGACTTTCGGCATCATCGAATTCGGGACAACATTCTTTCAGTGGAACACTATGGTTCTCGCGGTGGAGGAAGCCGGCCGTTACATAATGCTCCACAATGCGTGCAACACCCCTAGCTGCGGGGAAACCCGCCTCCAGACTGCTTTTACGAACCTTGGATACTCCTCACCGCCGCCTTGTACTGTCGCCATGGGAAATATCGTCGCGCCAAGCCCGGGGAACATCTGCGTCCACGTTAGCAAGACAACGGGAACTCCACCTCAGCCGGATACCCTGACATTCACCGCAGTTTATGCTTACAACAATATCATTGTACCTGTTGGTTTCGTTAACGGCGTCCTGTCCGGACCATTTACGGTGACAGGCCGAGCCAGTTTCCCGCTTGATTGACGGTAGTCAGATTTTTTAAAAGAGGCGGGAAACGAGGCTGGAGTTCCAAAACAGCTCAACTCATAACCATTTCGTAAGGATGAGTGGGGTGATCAGCTCCTCGTTTTTGCGCAAGGGACGGTAATTCGCGGCGCCGAGCACATGGTCGATCGTGATGCCGTCTTCGGACAAGGGAAAGAGAGCGCTCCGATAGAGCACGCTGGACCCGCGAAGCGTCGCACGGCCTTCGATCATCAGGCAGCGGTGTTCGGTAAGGACGTTCGGCAAATGCGACAGGAGAACGCCGGCCAGACTATCGCCCGGGCAGTGCACAAATGATAAATTATCTCCAATCGCAACGAAATGTGAGAGATGGACCGGCGATCGCACCGCAATTACGCAAGAATTTATCCAATCCTCGCCCAGCATCGAGGGCTCGATTTGTCCTCGGCGCGGAAACCGCCCGCTGCGCGCCGCCTGTGACCAAACTCGCTGCACCCGATCGACCAGCCGCCTTCTGAACAAGACGTTTTCCGTCTGTAAGACTATGCTCGGTAGGTCATCGGTATCAGGAAACATCTTAACAGCTGCCTTACGGGCCATTTCCAAAAGGGAAAGGCTGTTGATAATGATGAGCCACCCTATGTCAGAATAACTAAGATACCGAGCCTGTTAATAGACTTTAGCATAAATAACCCAGCGTATTCGTCGTATTATGGAACAACGACCATATGCATCATTGAGGCTGAGTGGGCGGCAACGACACCCGGTGTTACTGATTGAGATCGGTGCCGCTGTCTCGATCGCGGACGCTCCTGCGGAGATCGTCTCGACCGTGCTGATCCTTGTCGGTAGCGCGGCGGCGGTGGTGGCGCTGTTGCGGCTCGGCCGCTCGTTTAGCATGATGGCCGAGGCCCGCCGCCTCGTCACCTCGCGCTCCTATCGCTATATGCGCCACCCGCTGTACTTGGCCGAGGAGCTTGCGATCATCGGCCTCTTCCTCCAGTTCGCCTTGCTGTGGACGATGCTTTTGCTGGGCGTGCGGATCGCCTTCCAGCTGCGCTGCATGCGCAACGAGGAGACGTCCTCACGGAGGCTTCCCCGAATACGCCGCCTATCGACGCAAGACCGCGCTGCTGGTCCCTGGCATTTACTGAAGCCCGCCCGCCCTGCGCCGCCGCAAGTATTCCGGCATGCATGTATGTAGATGAAACCGCAGTGCAGGATCGCGATTAGAGTTCGGCAGCGGCATCCAACCGCAACCGTTCGATCAGCGACCGGCCGTGCGCCGGATCAACGCGGGGCGCGCTACGGCGCTTCGTCGCGAGGATCCGTCGCTGGATTTTCTCGGCGCCGGCGTATGCGGCGTTGTGATCGTCGCCGGCGCGCGCGCCAGCTTCGCGCAATCCGAAGACAAGGCTCAACAGCCGCGCTTCCGCCAATTGCGCCGCTGCGATCGCCCGCTCCAATTCACCAAATGTTGCCTCGGCCGCTTCGGTCGCGGCGGCGAATATCGCCTGCTCGCGCGCCCGCGTTGCGTGCCGGACGCGTTCGGCGGCGCGCGCGAAGTCGTCATTGACCGTTGGAAACCGCACCTCGGCTTCCCGAGCCGCCGCCGCGATGGCGCCGAGGGCGCGCTCCAGCGGCACCAATTCTGGGGATGGCTGCGGCCTTTTTCCCTCGCCGCCGGCCTCGACCCAGCGATTGATTTCCGCCTCGTGCGCGGCGCGAAGCCGCGCGATCTCGCCGCGCAGCTCGGCCGCTTCCCGCAATGTCGCCGCGGCCCGCGCATAAGCGAGCTTGTCGACAGGCTGTTGGGCTGCCTCGAGCTGCTTTTGGGCCTGGTTCACCGCTGCGATCGCCGCTGCCAGCGCAAGCTTTGCGGGTGGTAAATCCTTGGCGCGATCAGTCGGAACATGTCCGAGCTTCTCTGCCGGACGAGCCGACAGCATGGCTTCCTCCTAAGCGGTGAGTACGAAAAGAGAACACAGGAACGTGGCGAGTTTATGACTAGATTGGCGCGGCGGTGCACGTCTGTGGCAGTCGCTGGATTAACAACTAATTCCAAAGCAAAATCGGGCGATTTCGATTAGAATTAGCGACTTTGTCGAGAGCGGCGATTGGTCTCGTTGCCGAGATCGGCCAGCACGAAGAACTTGCGCCGGCCATGGCTCCAGCAGGCCGCCTCGGGAATCGGGCCGGGCCGGCGCCAGGCTCTCGGCAACGATCGCCCGCTTCTGCCCGGCGCTCCACCGACGCCGCCGTTCCGGGCCGGTGATGACTTCAACCCTCGCCATCGCACCGTCGCTAACACCAGTGCAAATACCGTTGCTTGCACCAGTGCTTACCAGCCCGACATGCATCCGCTATGCAAGGCGGTCATCACCGGATGGCTACAGCGCCGCCTCAATGCCACTCAATGCACCGCGAGCTTGGCTACGGCGAAGACGGCGCCGACCATCGCGACGATGTTTACGACCAGCGCCCCAAGGATCAGGCCGAAGACGCGGTTCAGAATTTCGGACTTGATCGCCTCGATCCGCGCCTCGAGGCGCAGCTCAGCTTCGCGCAGGGCGCTGCGCAGAGCCGCGATTGCTCGCCTCTGAGATCGCCTTTTGTGGCGAACTCGGCGCCTTCCGCCGCCTCCTGCACGGTAGCGATCACCGCTTCGGCTTGCGGATCGGTGAAGCCAGCCTCGCGGAGCCTCTTCGCTACCTTCAACGTATCGATCATCATCGCACTCGGCCGGCTCGCACCGGCCTCGAACCTCCCGACCGCCAAGATGGCATCACAGCAGCCGATCCGGCAAGCGTCCGCGCCCGGGCGTTGCGGGACGATAAATTGACAGGAGCAGTGCTCGTCTCGACGCGATGATGCCGGAAATTCCCGCCGGGCGGCGAGCACATATCAACGTCGGTGTCGCGACGGCTGCAGCAGTCCCGGGCCTATGATATCGCGATGCGGCTGCCGCTGCTCTGCTGGTCGCTCTTCTGCCTGACCGCGTGGGTGAATGGGCTCGCGCGGTATCTGCGCGGCGCCGATCCGGGGCTGCCCGACGCCGTTTACGCCGTCAACCTGGCGATGCGGCTGTCGGCTCTCGCCTTTCTCATGCTCCTCGCAGTGTCGGTGGTGCTGCGGGCGCGGCCCGCGGGGAAGGCGCGCGGGCTGGAGCCTCGGGTCTCGGCGCTGGCCGGCACCTTTATCGTCTATGCCTTCGCTCTCTTCCCGCGGCGCGAGCTGCCGCTCGCCGGGGAGATCGCCGCAACCTTTTTGACCTTGATCGGCAGCGCCGCGTCGGTCTTTGTGCTGGCCCAGCTCGGCCGCTCGTTCAGCGTCATGGCCGAGGCGCGCCGGCTCGTCACCCGGGGGGTGTACCGGTTCGTGCGCCACCCGCTCTACCTTGCCGAGGAGCTCGCGACGATCGGCATCTTCATCCAGTTCTGCTCGCCAGGGACGGCGCTGCTGCTGACCGCCCAGATCGCCTTTCAGCTGCGGCGCATGCACAATGAAGAGAGGGTGCTCGCCGAGACATTTCCCGAATACGCCGCCTACCGGGCGAAAACAGCGCGCCTGATCCCCGGGGTCTATTGAGACGGGCGGGCCAAAGGATGCGGCCGCGACCCGCCTTTCTACCCTCTCCCCCCGCCGGCTCCCCGCCGGCCGGGGGGAGAGGGCAGGGTGAGGGGGGCCGCCGGACCGGTTTGCGGCGCCGCCCACCTCACCCTCCCCCGTCGGCTGCCGCGCCGGGGCCCCTCCGGCCTCTCCCCCCTGAAGGGCGGGAGAGGGGCTTTTTCCCAACGAACTTTTGCCGCCGAATTTGCTCCGCGACCCGCCTTTACCTCTCCCCCCGCCGGCCGCGGGAGAGGGCAGGGTGAGGGGGGCCGACGGACGGATTTGCGGCGCCGCCCGCCTCACCCTCCCCTCGACTTGGCTGGCCTCGATGTCGAGCCCTTGGCGCTTGAGGGTCCAGAACAGCTGCTCGATGTTCCAGCGACGGCGTTACCATTGGACGATTTCCAGGGCGGCTTGCGGGGTGTCGACGGCGTGGGTGGTCAGCAGCCGCCAATGCAGCGGCTCGGTGCCGGCGGGCGCGCCGATTTCGCGCACATCGACGAGATGCAGGGCGACGCTGTCCGCGGCGGCCTCCTGCAGACGCGGCGCGCGGCGCAGCCAGCGCGGGCGCATCAGCTCGACCGGGCCAAAGCGCAGCTCGAGCTTGGCCTGCCGCGCCGGACGGCCGGGCTGCCGCGGCACCGCAAGCTCGTAGCACAGGGTGGCCGGCAGACGGTCGCATACCGCGAACAGACAATCGCCGCTGGCGAGCTTGCGGTTTTGCGCGGCGCGCGCCAGCAGGTGCAGATGGGCCGGGCGCGGCCGCGCCCAGCTCTCGTAAATGTCGGCTTCGCGGTCGCTGACCACGGTCACCAGCGCGGCGCCGCCCAGCGCCTGCTCGGCTGCGGCGACCCCCTCCTGCCAGCGCTGCGATTCCTTCTGCGCCGTCGGCCGCTGGCGCCGCCCGCTGGCGATCTTGCCGGGCCGCACCCACAGCTTGGCCCAGGCCAGCCCGAGACAGCGCCCGCCAGCCGCCTCGATCGCCAGCAACGGGTGCAGCAACAGCCCCTGGTCGGTGCCGTTGCCGACCGGGCCCAGCCCCCGGGTGCGCCGGGCATGGCGCTGGAAGTTGAGCTCGGTGGTGTCCTGGATCGCCAGCACATGACCGCACCCCGCCGCCAGCCGGCCGACCGCTCGCCGGCCCCCCGGTTGAGCGCCTCCAGGCTCACCCGGTCATCGCGCAAAAACCGCCCGAGCCTGACCTCCTCGGCGCGATTGCACGCCAATTGCCGCAGCCGCACGGTCGAGCGCTCGACCATGCGCTGCACAAGCACAGCCCCCTTTTTCAGCCGGGCATCCCCGAACTGGCCACCCCTGAAGGGCGGAGAGGTGTTTTTTTCTCAAACCCAAGCGGCCGCTGCAGATCTCGATGCCGCGGCACTGAAGCTCGATCCGCCGTTTGACTCGCCTTTATGCGAAGCGCCACATTGCCGCTGCTGATATCGCGGCGGGGAGGACGGGAAGCTATGGCGACATTGGATGCCCAGGTTCACGCCTATGAACGAAACCACCCGGGCCGCCCTTGGGTCGGCACCCTCCACGGGCCGGCGGAGGTGACCGGCGACCAGATGGTGGCGGCGATGGACGCGGTCGGGGTCGACGGCGCGGTATTGGTCTCGCCCTACAGCATGTACCGCTACGATGCGAGCTATGCCCTCGAGGTTTACGCCGCGCATCCGGCCCGGTTCAGGCTGGTCAAGCCGGTCGACTCGACGGATCCCGGGGTGGCCGACACGATCGCCGATTGGGCGGCGACCAAGGGTGCGGTCGGCATCCGGATCATGCTGCGCGACGAGGTCTCGGCCGATCCCGCCGATCCCGGGCTCAACCGGGTTCTCGCCGCCGCCGCACGGCATTCGCTGCCGGTCAACCTGCTGTGCTGGGGGCGGCTGGAGCAAGCGGCCCAGCTGGCGGCGCGCAACCCCGGCACCCAGCTGGTTATCGACCATGTCGGGCTGCAGCAGCCTTTCGAGCCGCCGCCGCCGGCGCAGCCCTTCGCCCAGCTGCCGAAGGTGCTGGCGCTGGCCGCTCACAAGAATGTCGCGATCAAGATCAGCGGCGCCTGCACCCTGTCGCACGAGCCCTTCCCCTACAACGACATCTGGGACCCGCTCGGCCGCATCTTCGACGCCTTCGGCTTTGACCGCTGCCTCTGGGGCACCGACTGGACCCGCGCCGTCGGGCTGTTGACCTATGAGCAGGGGGTCGAGGCGTTCCGCGTCACCGACCGGCTGTCCGAGAATGACCGCGCCAAGCTGATGGGCGAGACCTTGGCGCGGGTCTATGGCTGGTCGCGGTCAACAGCCTGATCCGCCGGTGTTCATCGCGCCGTGCAATTCGGCGAGGATCTCGAACGAGCGTTTGCGCTTGGCGTGGTCGAAGATGTTGGCCGTCACCATCAGCTCGTCGGCGCCGGTGCGGCGGATGAAATCCTCGAGGCCGCGGCGCACGGTGTCGGGGCCGCCGACCACGGCGCAGCCGAGCGCGTCGTCGAGGATGGCGCGGGCGTAAGGGTCGAGCTGCGCCTCGAAGTTTTCGACCGGCGCGGGCACCCGGCCGCGCCGCCCGGTCCGGTTGTTCAGCGACGATTGCTGCAATGACGAATAGAGGTACCGCGCCTCCTCGTCCGATTCCGCGGCGACGACCACGACGCCGAGCATGACGTTGGGTGCGGCGAGCTGCGCGGACGGGCGGAACCGTTCCCGGTAGACCGCGATCGCCTGCGTCATCATCGCCGGCGCGAAATGCGAGGCGAAGGCGAAGGGCAGCCCGAGATAGGCCGCAACCTGCGCGCCATAGAGGCTGGAGCCGAGGATCCAGATCGGCACCGCGAGCCCGGCTCCGGGCACCGCCACGACCCGCTGGCCGGGCTCGGGCGGTTGGAAATAGCCCATCAGCTCGACCACTTCCTGGGGGAAGCTCTCCTCGCCGCCGAGCAAGGCGCGGCGCACCGCCCGCGCGGTGACCTGGTCCGAGCCGGGGGCGCGGCCCAAGCCCAGCTCGACCCGCCCGGGATGCAGGGCGGCGAGGGTCCCGAACTGTTCCGCGATCAGCAGAGGCGCGTGGTTCGGCAGCATGATGCCGCCGGCGCCGATCCGGATATTGCTGGTGCCGGCCGCGACATGGGCGAGCGCGACCGCGGTCGCCGCGCTCGCAATCCCGGGGAGGTTGTGGTGCTCGGCCATCCAGAAGCGCCGGTAGCCGAGCGCCTCGACATGGCGGGCGAGGTCGAGCGAGTTGCGCAACGCCTGGCCGGCGTCGCTGCCTTCGGTGATCGGGGCAAGGTCGAGTACGGAGAGCGGAACCATCGGGTGACAATCGCATCCCGAGGGGCCTCGGAAAAGCCGCTTTCTGCGTGCCGCAGCTTTGCTTTTCCGGCTATATCGCCCGATCGGACCCGCGCCGCGCAAAGCATGCGGCAGCGCATCGGCTGCTCAGCCCGGGTAGGCGCGGCGGCCGTGATCGCGCATCCACAGGCGGACGAGGTGGCGCCTGCGGCCGGGCTCGGGGTGATCGACAAAGGCGGTCCGGCTGTGGCCGACCGCCCGGTTGTGCACGAATTGGATCTGCCCGGGCTCGAGATCGAAATCGACGGTCAGCGCGTCGTCCTCGAAAATTTCGAGCACCGAGGCGATCGCGCTTTCCCCGGCGGGGTCGATCGGCTCGCCGTTCAACGCGTAGCCGCCGATGATCTGGTGCACGCTGAACCGGGCCTGCAATTCCCCGGAATGCGCAAACACCGGCGCAGCAAAGACCGGTTGCTCGCCCGGATGAAACTCCCGCTGGCGGTCGAACAGGAAGGGCTCATAGAGCCGCGGCAGCCGCTCGGGATATTGCGCGAGCAGCATGTTGTGGACGGTGTGGAAGCTGAGGACGCGGCTATGCCCGCCGCTCTGGGCCCGGCGGAGGCAGAGCAAGCCGACATAGTCGGGCGGCGTTTCGTTATACGCGTTGTCGTTGTGAAAGCGGATTTCGATGTTGGTCTTGTCGGGCCGCACACCCGACCCGGGAAGCGCTTGTTGCCCCGTGTCGAGGACATCGTAGATCATCGTGCCGTCGAGCTTTTGCGCGACCGGGCGCGACACCATGCTCGACAGCAACCAATAGATCGCCGTCGCCTCTTCGGTGCTCATCTCGGCCAGCGGCAGGCGGTCGACGATCGCAAAACGACGGCCGCGGTCGAGAATGGCGCGGACCCGAGCCATCTCCCGGCGGCAGGCGGGCATATCGAAATCGCCCGGGCCGCGCAGGATCGCCGGCAACGGGAATTTCCTGATTTCGTCGACCGCCCGCCGGATCTCGTCGAGGCAAACGGCGGAGAAATCGATCCGGTATTCCTCGGGCTGGACATCCTGCCCCATCCAGACACCGGGCCCCTCGATCGGCTGGTTCATCTGCATCGTTCAATCCTCACGCCCCGCCGGCACGCTCGGAGCATAACATCCCGCCCGAGGCGGATCGAGTTCTGATCGGGTTACGGCTCCGCCAAAGCGCGCTATGCTCGCCCCCGCAAGCGGAGGTGCGGCATGGCAAAAAACTACCGGATCGCGGTCATCGCCGGGGACGGGATCGGGCGCGAGGTGATGCCCGAGGGGGTCGCGGCGATGGAAGCGGCGGCGCGGGCCTATGGCTTCGGCTGTGAGTGGCACGATTTCGATTGGAGCTGCGAGCGCTACGTCAAATCGGGCAGCATGATGCCGGAGGACGGGCTCGAGCGGCTCCGCCTCTACGACGCCGTCTATCTCGGCGCGGTCGGCCACCCCGAGGTGCCGGACCATGTCTCGCTCTGGGGCCTCCTGATCCCGTTGCGCCGCGGCTTCCACCAATACGTCAACCTCCGCCCGGTGCGCCTGTTGGCCGGCGTCCAATCGCCGTTGCGCGACCGCGCCCCCGGCGACATCGATTTCTATGTCGTGCGCGAGAACAACGAGGGCGAATACTCGGAGATCGGCGGCCGGCTCTACGCCGGGACCGAATACGAGATGGCGATGCAGGAGGCGGTCTTCACCCGGCGCGGCTGCGACCGGGTCATGCGCTACGCCTTCGAGCTCGCGCGCACCCGCAACAAGCACGTCACCTCGGCCACCAAGTCGAACGGCATCATCCACACCATGCCGTATTGGGACGAGCGGTTCGCCGCGGTCGCCCGCGATTACCCGGACGTCAAGACCGACCAGTACCACATCGACATCCTGACCGCGCATTTCGTGCGCCATCCCGACTGGTTCGACGTGGTCGTCGGCTCCAACCTGTTCGGCGACATCCTGTCCGATCTCGGCCCGGCGGTGGTCGGTTCGATCGGGATCGCGCCCTCCGGCAACATCAATCCCGAACGCGAGTACCCATCGATGTTCGAGCCGGTGCACGGCTCGGCGCCGGACATCGCCGGTCGCGGCGTCGCCAATCCGATCGGGCAGATCTGGTCGGGCGCGATGATGCTCGGCCACCTCGGCGAGGAAGCGGCGGCTTCTGCCGTCGAGCGGGCGATCGCCGAGGTGCTCGCCCAAGGCGGGACCCGCACGCCCGATCTCGGCGGCAACGCCGGAACAAAGGATCTCGGCGCCGCAGTCACCGCCGCCATTCGTTGAGCTGTTGCCGATTGCCGCGGGCGTCGTCATCTTTATAGAGACGAAACGGAGGCGCTCATGACCATCCTTCTCGACCACACGATCGTCCCCGCCCGCGACAAGGAGGAGTCCGCCCGGTTCTTCGCCCGGATATTCGGTCTCGAATACCAGGGCCCGGTCTCGCACTTCGCCCCGGTGCGCATCAACGACACCTTGACGATCGATTTCGACAATTGGGACAGCTTCGAACGCCACCATTACGCCTTCAGGGTCAGCGAGGACGGAGTTCGACGGGATTTTCGACCGGGTCCGCGCCGAGGGCCTCGCCTATGGCAGCGGCCCGCGCGCCGCGGAGAACATGGAGATCAACCACCGGAACGGCGGCCGCGGATTTTATTTTCGGGACCCGAACGGGCACCTGCTCGAAGTGCTGACGGCTTGAGATACGGCTGAAACAGGGCCGCGCGGGTAGATGAGGGTTGCGGCCGACCCGTGACCGCGTCGCGGGTGGCCAAGCTCGTCATGGGTTCGGGTGCTTGGCGCTCTTCTGATCATTCTCGGCGAGGGATCTCGGGCCTGACCGGTAGTAACGACAGCAGAGGCGCGTGGCCCATGCCTAGGTTCAAGACCCTCGACGACATCGATGTGAGCGGCAAGCGGGTGTTGCTGCGGGCCGATCTGAACGTGCCCGTCAAGGATGGCGCCGTCACCGACGCAACCCGGATCGAGCGGCTCGCCCCGACCATCGAGGCGCTGATCGGGAGGGGCGCCAAGGTCGTCGTGATGTCCCATTTCGGGCGGCCCAAGGGAAAGCCCGACCCGGCGTTCTCGCTGCGGCCCTTGATCGGCCCCCTCGAACAGGCGATCGGCGGCCGCAAGATAGCCTTTGCCGCGGATTGCATCGGCGAAGAGGCGAAGCGGGTGGTGGCGGCGCTGCAGCCGGGGCAGGTGGCACTGCTCGAAAACCTGCGGTTCCATCCTGGGGAGGAGGCCAATTCACCTGAGTTTGCGAGCGCTCTTGCCGAGCTCGGCGATGTCTATGTCGACGACGCCTTCTCCGCGGCGCATCGCGCGCATGCCTCGATCGAAGCGCTCGCCCATCTGCTGCCCGCCGCCGCCGGCAAGCTGATGGAAGCCGAGCTCGATGCCTTGAGCGCCGCTCTCGAAGAGCCGAAGCGGCCGGTGCTCGGGCTGATCGGCGGCGCCAAAGTGTCGACCAAGCTCGATCTGCTGCGGTTTCTGGTCGGGAAGGTCGATGTGCTGGCGATCGGCGGGGCGATGGCGAACACCCTGTTGCTGGCCGAGGGGAAGGAGCTCGGACGCTCGCTCTGCGAGCGCGATATGACCGACACCGCCCGGCAGATCCTGGGGCTCGCAAAGGAACGCAGCTGCCGCGTCATCCTTCCCGAAGATGCCGTCGTGGCCGCTGAATTGGCTTCGGGCGCGGCCAGTCATGAGGTCGCGATTGACGCCGTGCCGCAGGACGCCATGGTCCTCGATATCGGGCCGAAGACCGTCGCCCGGATCGGCGGCGCGCTCGAAGAGGCGCGCACCCTCGTCTGGAACGGGCCGCTCGGCGCTTTCGAGACGCCGCCCTTCGACCGCGGCACCACGGCGGTAGCCGAGAAAGTCGCCGCGCTCACCCGGGCCGGCAAATTGCTCAGTGTCGCCGGCGGCGGCGATACGGTCGCGGCGCTCGGCGTGGCCGGCGTCATCGATGGGCTGTCCTATGTTTCCACCGCCGGGGGCGCATTTCTCGAATGGCTCGAAGGCCGCGAATTGCCTGGCGTGGCCGCGCTCATGACACCGCGGGGTCGTTGACGCGCGGCTCCGCTCTCGGCAGAGTCGAACCAAAATAGGGGAGCCGGCGCCATGAAGGCCTCGGATGTCATGAGCCGAAACGTCGTCAGCATCGAGCGCAGCGCCGCCGTGTCGGAGGCCATAGGGCTGATGCTCGACAAGCAGATCAGCGGATTGCCGGTGTTGGACGAAGCGGGCAAGGTGGTCGGCATCCTTACCGAGGGCGACCTGCTGCGCCGCAGCGAGACCGGGACCGAAAGGCACCGGCCGCGCTGGCTCGAAATCCTGATGGGGCCCGGGCGGATGGCGGGCGAATATGTCCGCACTCATGGGCGCAGGGTCGGCGAGGTGATGACCCGCGACCTGATCAGCGTGACCGAGGACACCCCGCTCGATGAGATTGTGGAGCTTATGGAGCGGCGGCGGGTCAAGCGCGTGCCGGTGTTTGCCGGTGATGCGCTGGTTGGCATGGTGAGCCGCGCCGACCTGTTGCGCGCCCTTGCCCGCGCCCTCGACGCGCATCCGCCCGCAGCTCACGACGATGACGAGATCCTGCGGAGCATCCTGGCCGAGCTGGCGAAAGCGGCGTGGGTCCCGCGGGACGGGCTGGGGATTACGGTGACGGACGGAATCGTCCGGCTCGACGGCGTCATCCTCGACGAGAAGGAGCGCGAGGCGCTTCGCGTGCTGGCTGAGAACACCCCCGGCGTCAAGGCCGTCGCGGACCATCTTGTATGGATAGAGCCGGTCTCCGGCACGGTGATCGATTCTGAAGAAGGCGAGCGGCCCGTTCGAGGATGAGCCCGCATCAGGGAGGAGAAGATGAGAATATCGATACTGGCGTTCGTCGGAATGCTCGGCCTGGCCGCGGGCTCGCAGCCGATCCATGCTGCGCCGCTCGCAACTGGCGGCAGCCTTCTTTCTTCTTCCGCTAAGGCGATGCTCGTGGCCAATCCCAGCTGTCCCAAAGGCCAGCGATGGATCCCGGCGGGCTATGCGAAGCACGGCAAGTACCGTGCGGGCCACTGCGCTCCGAAGTAATCCGATTCCCGCCGTGATCAGGCGGCGCTGCTCGCCTGGCGGCGGGCCGGTCCTAACGGTTGAAGCATCTTCACGGCGTTCAAGACGCGGTGCAGATCCGAGAACCGGAAGGGTTTTTCGAGGAGTGCGAGCGGTCGCGCGCCTCGGGTGCCGCCGGCGTGAAACTGCCGTCCGGTCAAGGTGATCGTCGGGACCCCGAGACTTGCGGAGTGCTGGTTCAACCGCAAGCCCTGGCCGCCCTGCAGCACCATATCGGTAACCAGCACATCAAACGGGGCGGTCAACAGCCAGACGCTCGCGTCGACACCATTGTCGCACACCTGCACGTCGTGACCGAACTCAGCCAGGATGCCCGCGATGAACTCGCGAATGGCCCTATCCGGTTCTGCCAAGAGAATACGCGCCATTGGCTGCCCTGATCTCGTAACTCCGATGCCAATGAAATCGGACCTTAAATGCGTTAAGAACCTCTAAATGTGCGGTCCGGATCTTGATTTGCGTGCGGAGCGGGACCCTGGGATAGAGGAGGCTCGATGAAGCCGTTGGTGAAGCAGAGCGGCGCGGCTTGCGGCGCGGAGATTGATTTCGACCTCGAACAGGAGATCGACGATACGACCTTCCGCGAGATCGAAAGCGCCTTTCACGACAATGTCGTCGTTGTGTTTCGTGGCCAGCAGCTATCGAACGAGCGGCATATCGAATTTAGCTGCCGCTTCGGAGAGCTCGAAATCCACATCGTTAAAAAGTACCTGCTGCCCGGTTTTCCGGAAATATTGCTGATCTCGAACGTCCGGGATGAGCAGGGCGAGCATATCGGCCTTGCGGATGCAGGCTTTACTTGGCACACCGATACCTCCTACCGGCGTCGTCCAAGCCGCTGCTCCCTGCTCTACGCCAAGGAGGTCCCGCGCCATGACGGCCGCCCGCTCGGGGATACCGTGTTCGCCAGCACGATCGCCGCCTATGAGGCGCTTCCGGGAAGCACGAAGCGGCGAATCGAGGGGCTGAAAGCCGTTCACCGCTATTCCTCCCGCCGGCGCATAGCGGACAGCCCGCGCCCGAAGCTCTCGGCGCAGCAGCTCGCCGAGACCCCGGACATTGCCCACCCGATCGTTCGAACTCACCCCTATACCGGGCGCAAGTCGCTCTACGTCACGGCCGGCGAATGCATCGGCATCGAGGGAATGCCGCAAGACGAGGCGGTCGATTTGATAGCCGAGCTCGATGCGCATTGCGTAAAGCCGGAATTTCTCCATCGCCACAAATGGCAGGTCGGAGACCTCCTGATGTGGGACAATGCCACCTCGATGCACCTCGCGATCTGCGACTATGCCTTGCCGCAGCGGCGCCTGATGCACCGTACGACTGTCATCGGCACGGTGCCGTTTTAGCGGAGGACGCAGAATGCTCTCGGAACTGCGTCGCGTGGCGATGACGCCGCTGTGGGTCGCGCAACTGGCCACCGGGACGAAATCGTTCGAGCGCAATCTGGTGATCGGCAGCCGGCGGCTCAACGAATGGGGCCTCCATGCGGCGCGGGTCTCCCTTGCTCATGGGTTGGCGACTGCCCGGCGGCGCAAGCTCGCCGGGCTTGTTTCCCAAGCGGACCGCGAAGCCTTTGACCGCGACGGTTTTGTCGTGCGCTCGAACTTTCTGCCCGCCGAGCAGTTCGCGGCGCTCCTCGCGCAGGTCAGGGCTTATCGCGGGCCTTTGCGGGAAATCTCGGAGGGCGACACCGTCATGCGCAAGATCGCGCTCGACAAGGCGGCGCTCGCCCAAATTCCTGGATTGAATGCCGTAGTGCGCTCGCCTGAGTGGCGGGGGCTCGTCCGTTATGCCGGCAGCCGCGATGCCGAGCCGGTGATCTGGGTGCAAAGTATCTTGCGGCATGCCTGCTTGGGGCCGGTCGATCCGCAAACCCTGTTGCACGCCGACACCTTTCACCCGACCGTCAAGGCTTGGCTGTTCTTGACCGATGTCGCCGAGGATGCCGGCCCTTTTACCTACGTCCCGGGCTCGCATCGGCTGACGGCGGAACGCCTCGACTGGGAGCGGCGCACGAGCCTTGGCGCCCGCCAGTCGGCGAACCCCGAAATCCGCCAAGGCTCGTTTCGAATCGACCCGGCAGAGCTCCCGGCGCTCGAGCTGCCGCCGGCGCGGGCCTTTGCGGTTCCCGCGAACACGCTCGTGGTCGCGGATACATTCGGCTTTCACGCCCGCGGGCCGAGCCTCGGCCCGTCGCTGCGCGTCGAAATCTGGGCTTATGGCAGGCGCAGCCCGTTTCCGTCCGCCGCCCCGCTCCTTCCCTGGACTACAACTGCCTTGGGGCGGCGCAGCACCCTGGCTTGGAAATTCGGCGATCTTGTCGAGGCCGCCGGGATCAAGCGGAACCGTTGGCGAGCGCGAACCGGCATATCACCCTTCGATCATTCCGGTCGCCGAGCTCCGGCCTCGGCGTGATCGGAACGACCTACCGCGCCTCACGCTGACCAGCCGGTCAGCCAGATCGGCGCCCGGTCTGCGACTTCAAACCCGAAGTATGCGGCCAGATTGCTTCGGATGCGTTGTAAGACAGGAAGATCGGGCCGGTCCAGGGTGAGGCTGGTTCCGGTTATTGTCTCGAACACCCCGATGTAGAGCCGTGCCGCTTCCAGAATGATGTCGCTCGGGATCTCCGGCAGCGGGTCGCGGTAGGGATCGCAGCGCTCGCTAACCCACCGCCGCACAAAATCCTTGTCGAGGCTTTCCGGGGGGGCCCCGGCTGCAAACCGACGCTCGTAGCTGTGGCGTATCCAATATCGGCTGCTGTCCGGCGTGTGGATCTCGTCGGCGAGCAGAATGCGGCCGCCGCCATCGACGCCGAACTCGTATTTCGTGTCGACGAGGATCAAACCCCGCTCATCCGCAATCTCGCGCCCCCTGGCGAACAGCGCCAGCGCCAGCTCCGAAACGGTCTGCCATTGTCCCGCCGTCAACAGACCGCGCCCGATGATCTCCGCAGGGGTGATGGGCTCGTCGTGGCCTCCAACGCCCGCCTTCGTGGTCGGCGTGAGGATCGTCGAAGGCAGCTTCTGATTCTCCCGCAGCCCTTCGGGGAAGCGAACGCCATAGATGTTGCGCCGGCCCGCTCTGTACATCGGCCAGATCGATGTTGCGGTGCTTCCGGTGAGGTAGTCGCGAACGACGATCTCAACCGGCAGGATGTCGAGTCTGCGGCACACGACGACATTGGGGTCCGGATACTCGATGATGTGATTGGGGCAGATGTCGTGTGTCGCCTCGAACCAGAAGCGGGCGATCTGCGTCAGAACCTGCCCCTTGCACGGGATAGCGGTCAGGATGCGATCGAAGGCGCTCAGCCGGTCGGTCGCGATGATGATGCGCCGGCCATCGGGGAGATCGTAATTCTCGCGAACCTTTCCCCTGTAGTGGTTCGGCAGTTCCGGGATGGTCGCATCCACCAAGACGTTGGCGAGCTGCGCCGAAAGCACCTCCGACCCGATCACGCGCCGTGCCATTATCCGCTATCGGCGAAAGCTTCCGTGCGAGGCGAGCCAGCTGTTGTAGGCGCTCCCGCCACCACCGCCGCCTCCACGGCCGCCGCCCGAAGCCGCCGCCATGGCACCGCCGCCACGGAAGCCGCCACCATGGAAACCACCGCCACGGAAGCCGCCACCATGGAAGCCGCCGCGCGCCCCATCCGCCACGGCCCCAGCCTCCTCCGCCCCAGCCCCAGCCGCGACCCCAGCCGCCGCCCCACCAGCCGCCGACCGCAATCCCGATCGGGTACCCATAATAGGGATAGCCATAATAATAGGGAGTAGAGTACGCTGGATAATATGGGTAGATAGGGTAGAAGGATAAGAAACGGATAGTAGCGGGATAAGTATAGGGGTAAGCATATTGCGCTTCAGCCGGACGCGGCGTCGCCATAGTGGCGAGCGCCGCGGTCGCGAAGACCGCGCCGGCAAGGGCGAGCGCGCCGGAACCAGCTCTGCTTCGCGCGAACGGACATTGCTACCTCCGATGGGTCGGACCGAACACCTAATTCGATAACGTGTTATATGGAAACGGCATTCCGGGCAACAACGAGCCGGCAAAGCCGGTGCCGGAGCCCGCATTGGGAGTTGGAGAACCATGGGACCCGAGGCGGCCCGCGGCGCGCCGCAAGACGCCACGGAGAAATTGCCTCAGAGCCTGCCGCTGGTGCGCGTGATCGCGATGCCGGCCGATGCGAATCCGAACGGCGACATCTTCGGCGGCTGGCTCCTGTCGCAAATGGATTTGGCCGGCGGCAGCTTGGCGGCGCAGCGGGCGCGCGGGCGCTGCGCGACGGTGGCGGTGGACGCCATGGTGTTCCACGAGCCGGTCTTTGTCGGAGACGAAGTCAGCTGCTATGGCGAGCTCGTCAGGACCGGCCGGACATCGATGACCGTACGCATCGAGGCGTGGCGGCGTCATCTCGCCTCGGACGAGGTGCGCAAGGTGACCCAGGCGATCTTCACCTATGTCGCCATCGGGGAGAACCGCCGGCCTCGTCCGCTGCCGCCCGAGCCCGGCGTTCCGCGCTGAACGCCATCGGTCTCTAAGCCGGAGCGAACACGTCGGGGGCCTCGGAATTTTTTGGCGCGGCAGCCGGCGCGGGCGCTGTCGCGAAGGCGCTGTCGTTCTGCAATATCGGCAAAACCCGGTTCGCGAAGAGGCGCATGTTCTTTTCCGCCTGATCATGGGGAATGCCGCCGAACGAGAACTCGGTCACCACATGGTCGGTGCCGGTCACCCGCTGCAACTCGGCGATCTGCCCGATGCAGTCCTCGGGGGTGCCGACAATCTGGATCTTGACGTAGAACTCGGTCGCCCTGACCCGCTCCTCGGGGCTCTGCAGCCGCGCATAGGTCTTCGCCATCTTGCCGTAGGTCTCGTAGCCTTTGACCGCGGCGAGGTGGCCGTCGGAGAAATGGTAGTGGTTGTCGATCGACTGCCACTTCTTGCCGAGCCAGGTCATTGCCCGGTCCTGCGCCTCCGCACGGCTCTCGGCGCAGGAGACGTTGGTCAGGATGATCGGCGGCGGCGGATTGTGCCCGACGCTCAGCGCGATCTCGCGGTAACTCACGATGTTCTCCGCCGCCTTCGGCCATTCGTTCTGCATCACGACGAGAATGCCGAAGCCGAGCTTGGCCATGATCTCGGCCGATTCCGGGCTGACCGAGGAGGCGTAGAAGCGCTCTTCGGGATGCGAGATCGGGCGCGGGCGGATCGCGGTGCGCGGAATCTGATAGAATTCGCCCTGCCATTCGAATTCGGGCTCGCGCAACGCCTTGCGGATCAGCTGGGCCGCTTCGGCAAAGCGCGGCCGCGCTTCGCCCATCGGGATGCGGAACCCTTCATATTCGACGCTCGCGGCACCCCGGCCAAAGCCGAAGAGGCACCGCCCGCCGCTGAGGATATCAAGCAGCGCGATCTCCTCGGCGACGCGGATCGGATCGTGCCACGGCAGGACGATGACCGCCGTGCCGAAGGTGATCCGCTTGGTGCGGCCGGCATAATAGGCCAGCAGCTGGAGCGGCGCCGGCGACATCGCATAGCCGGTGAAATGGTGCTCGAGCGCAAACAGCGAGTTGAAGCCGAGTGGCTCGGCGAGATCGCCCATCGCCAGATGGTCCGACACCACCGCCACATCGGAGCGGCCGGGTTCGGACAGCATGTTGAGCGCAATGCCGACTTTCATCTCCGTGCTCCTCGGTTCATTTCGCGCGCATGCGGTACCATGGATGCGGCTGCCCCGGCACCTTGCTGCGCAAGGTGTAGACCGAGGTGCGCGCGGTAAAGAAGATCGTCTTCAGGTCGGGGCCGCCAAAGGCGAGGTTGGCCGGGATCTCGGGCGTGCGGATCACGCCGAGCTTGGTGCCGCCGGGCGAAAACACCCATGTCCCGCCCGGGCCGGTGCAATAGACGCGGCCCTCGACATCGACCTTCATGCCGTCGGGCACGCCATCGGTTTCCTCTGAAGACATGTCCGCAAAGATGCGCCGGCGCACCATGTTGCCGCCGGAATCGAGCTCGATCGCATGGATGTACTGCGCGTGGCGCGTATTCGCGACGTAGAGGATGCGCTCGTCGGGCGAGAAGGCAAGGCCGTTCGGATACTCGAACTCGGCGACAAGCCGGCTCGTCCCGTCGGGCTCCACCGCATAAACCCCGGAATGGGGCAGCTCCTTATCGGCGAGCGGGACCCGCAACCCGGGATCGGTAAACCAGAGGCTGCCGTCGGATTTGCAGACGACATCGTTGGGCCGGTTGATCCGCTTGCCCTGGTATCGATCCATCAAGACCTCGCTGGCCCGGTCGTCGGACCAGCGGGTTACCCGGCGGTTGCCGCCTTCGCAGATGACGAGCCGGCCCTGTAGATCGAAGGTCGTGCCGTTGCCTTCGCCGGTTCCGGTGCGCACGGTTTCCGGCGGCTGACCGAGCCGCAGCCGATAGAACACGCTGCTTCGCACATCGGCGAAATAATAGAAGTCGTCGGGGTGCCACAACGGTCCCTCGGTAAAGACGAAGCCCGTCGCCGGCCGTTCTGCCGTCGTGGTTTCCAGCACCGCATCGAGGCCCGCCATCCTCGTCCCTCCATCCAGATCATCTTGGAACGACAGGCTACCCCCGGCCCGAGGACAAGTCTATTTGCGGTTCCGGGTATCGTCGCGGCCGGTCGAGCTCAGGCATAGAGCTCGGGCGGGAGCCGCGGTGCCGCCCGGTTCCGGGCGTGCAGGTAGGACTGCCAGAAAAGGCAGGCGGCGACCGAGCGCCAGGGTCGCCATGCTTCGCCGCGGTCGCGTAGGTCAATTTCAGCCGCGCGGGATCCGAGCCCCAGCTGGTCCCCGACCGCGATCTGCAGGCCGAGATCCGCGGCGGGCCAGACATCGGGCCGCCCCAAGGCAAAGAGCAGGTAGATTTCGGCGCTCCACCGGCCGATGCCCTTGAGCGTCAGGAGCTCGGCGAGCGCGGTCTCGTCGTCGGCCGCGGCGAGCGTCGCGAAATCGAACCGGCCGCTCTCGACAGCCACGGCGAGCCCTCGCGCATAGCTCATCTTTTGGCGGCTGAAGCCGCATGAGCGGAGCGTCGGGTCATCGAGCGAAAGAAAAGCTTTCGGCGCTAATGGCCGGCAGAGGCCGAGGAGCCTGTGATGCATCGCCGCCGCAGCGTCGATCGACACCTGTTGCTCGAGGATGATGTGCAG
Organism: uncultured Alphaproteobacteria bacterium; assembly: GCA_963836845.1. GTDB lineage: Bacteria > Pseudomonadota > Alphaproteobacteria > ATCC43930 > CGMCC-115725 > AP-15. The sequence continues at coordinate 25,590 of CAWILK010000028.1, forward strand.
GAGCGTCCCGAACCCGTTGCGGCGGCGACGGAACTGCGGCGGGCCGGCGCGTTCCAGTATCCCTGCGAAAAGCGGCTCCGCGGCAAGGACGGAAATGCCCTGCGCCAGTCCTTGCGGCGCGTAGATTGCCGCTTCCGGCTGGTTCTCCGCCATCTTTTCGGGCAGCGTTCCAGCCCGACCTCGGGCCGACGAGTGGTGATCCATCCGATCCGCTCCTGTGCCGCCGGCTCGTTATGGCATAGTAGAAGTCGAGCCTCTACCGATGGCGGAGGAGGGGGTGCGCGCCGCTCGCCGAATCATGACGGCACTGCTCGCAACGCTGCTGGTGCTCGTGATGTTCGGGCTTGCGCTGCGTATCTATATGGGGCGCGAGGCTGAAGATCGTCTCGCTTCCGGGGAAGCGGCCGGCATCACCGCGCTGCGCTCGCCATTGCGGAAACCCGGCCATCTCGCCTGCCCGCCGGATTACTGTTCGGTCGCCGAAGCCGCCGCCAGCCCGGTCTTCGACCTGCCGTGGGAGCGATTGTACGATTATTGGACAGAGGTGATCGCCGGCGAGAAGCGAATGGTGGCCGTCGCGACGAAAGCCGACGCGCGGCAGTTCGTTTACATTCAGCATTCTCCCGTCTTCCGCTTCCCCGACATCATCACGGTCGAGTTCGTCCCGCTCGGACCGGAGCGGTCGAGCATCGCCATTTTCAGCCGATCTCGGTACGGCAAGTTCGATTTTCGCAAGAACCGCAAACGTGTCGAGCGATGGCTTTTCCTGCTCGAGAAAGTGGCGCGCCCAACCGCCCCGCCATCGCGGCGGGTGATCGTCAGTCCCAAGGGCTGCGCGGCGGTGTGAAGCGCCGCCCAGCCTCAGGCACGGAGCCGCGCTGCGAGGTTCGGCGAGCAGTGAAGGCGGCCGACCGGGCAAAGGCTTGAGTGCGGGGCGGCTGCAGCAGCGGCACGTTGGGGGGCCGCAACACGACGACCAAGACCAGTCCGGTGACAAAGCCGCCGACATGAGCCCAGAACGCCACGCCCGGCCTGCCCGCAGCGACGCTGAGCCCACTGACCAGCTGCATCACGAACCACAAGCCGAGCATCGTCCAGGCCGGAACGTTGACGATGCGGAAAAAGATCACGATCCAGACGAAGCAGCGCACGTTCGCTGCCGGATGAAGCAGAAGATAGGCGCCGAGCACGCCGGCGATGGCGCCGCTCGCGCCGACCATCGGGATGTGCGAGGCAGGGCTCACTAAAGCCTGGGAAAAGGCGGCAGCGCTGCCGCAACACAGGTAGAACAGCAAATAGCGCCCGCGCCCCAGCACGTCCTCGACGTTGTTTCCGAAAATCCACAAATAGAGCATGTTGCCGAGCAGATGAAACCAGCCGCCGTGCAGGAACATGCTGGTCAGAATTTTCGCCCAAGCCGGCAGCACCTGGTAGGGTCGAGGGGGGCGCCACAGACCAAACAGCTCGGCGGGGATCATCCCGTAGCCATAGAGCACCAGCCGCTCGTTGTGGCCCAGCTGCCATAGAAAGGCGCCAGTGCACAGCCCGATCAGGAAATAGGTGACGACCGGCGGCCGTGCCGTCGGATTGTCGTCATAGAGCGGGACGGCAAAGATCACGTCTCGGACCAGCCGTTATGCCGGGCCGGCCCGAGCTGGGCCGAGCTCAGAGCTTGTGATTTTTCGATGGGCGACACGGACCAGCGCCGTGCGTCCTTCGAGACAGCCGCTTCGCGGCTTCTCTCAGGATGAGGTTTTTCTTAATGCCATCAATAAAGTACCTCATCCTGAGGAGGCGCGAAGCGCCGTCTCGAAGGACGCAGGATGTTCGTGCAGCGTCCCTACGCCAATTCATTAACAGGCGCTCAGGAGCCGACCAGACCGAGCTGCGGGCTCGACGGCTCGGCAAACCGCCGCTTCGGGATGCGGCCGGCAAGCCGGGCGAGACGCCCACCCTCTACTGCGGCGCGCATTCCCGCCGCCATGCGGCGCGGGTCGTGCGATTTCGCAATGGCCGTGTTGACCAGGACGGCATCACAGCCGAGCTCCATCGCCAGGGTGGCGTCGGAGGCGGTGCCGATACCGGCGTCGAGGACAACGGGCACCGAGCTGCGCGAGCAGATCAGCTCGATGGCGGCTGGGTTCGCGATGCCCATGCCCGAGCCGATCAGCGAGCCCAAGGGCATCACCGCGGCGCAGCCGACATCGGCGAGCTTTTGACAGGTCACGGGGTCCTCGTTGCAATAAGGAAGTACGGTAAAGCCGCCGCGCACCAATTCATCGGCGGCACGGACCAACTGCTCGACATCGGGGTAGAGGGTCTCGCGGTCGCCGATCAATTCGAGCTTGACCCAATCCGTCTCGAGCGCCTCGCGGGCCAGCTCGGCGGTCAAAAGCGCGTCGCGCACGGTCGCGCAGCCGGCGGTGTTCGGCAGCAGCCGATAGCGGCCGCCGAGCAAATCGACGAGGCTCTCGGCGTAACCTTCGAGGCTGATGCGGCGGATCGAGACCGTCACGATTTCTGCCCCGCTCGCCTCGAGGCAATCGAGCAGCACTTGCTGGTTCGGGTAGCCGGCAGTGCCGATAAAAAGCCGGGACGAAAGCGCCGTGCCGGCAATCAGAAACGGATCGGTCATCGAAAGAGATCCTGAAAGGGTTGCATAGTGACAGCTTTGGCTCGGCACAATATCCGCAATTGGCCGTCAACCGCCCGAGAATGGCCGGACGATTTCTACGTCATCGCCGGGCGCGAGCGATCTCGACAGCCAATCCGAGCGCCGGACGACAGATCCGTTCACGGCGACGGCGAGGAACTTGGCCGCAGGGTCGACCCCGCGGGCGGCCAGAAGCTCGCCGACCGTGGTGACCGCGATCTCCTCCTCGACGCCATTGATCCTGACACGCGTCATCCAGCCTCCACGGCAATGGCCGGCGCCGCTTTCGGTCGCGAACGCGATCCGCGTTCCGCAAAGCGCTCGGGAGTGAACGGTTCCGCCGCCCTGGGCAGGCTGCCGGTCAAAATGTAGGCGCTGATCGTTTCTGCGGTAACCGGGGTCAGCAAGATGCCATTGCGGTGATGCCCGGTGGCGATAACCAGGCCCTCGATCCCGCTCGGGCCCAGGATCGGGGCATCGTCACGCGAACCCGGGCGGAAACCGACCCAGGTTTCGGCAATCGGCAGCTCCTCGATGCCGGGCACCGCGCGCCACGCCCCTTCGAGCAACGCCAGCAGGCCGCCCGCCGTCAATCTGTCATCGAAGCCGCGTTCTTCGACGGTGCCGCCGACGACGAGCGTTCCGTCGTTGCGCGGGACGAGGTACCCTCTCGGGAGCCACACGACATGGCGCAACAGCGGCGCCGCCGGATCCATGCCCAAGGCCAGCATCTGGCCCTTGATCGGCCGGACCGGGGGCAGACCGGCGTCCGGGATGCCGCCGATTTCTCGCGACCAGGCGCCGGCCGCCAGGACGACGATTTCGGCCGGATCGCGGCCTCGGTCGGTCACGACGCCAGAGGCTCGCCCGCCCGCGATCTCCACTTCCTTCACCGGGCAAAATTCGTGCAAAGCGGCGCCAGCCTGCTGCGCGGCTTTGGCGAGAGCCTCGACGAGCCGGCGGTTTTCGACCTGATGATCTCCGGGGCTGAGCACCGCGCCCGGAATTCCGGGACGCAGATGCGGCTCGCGGCGCCGTGCTTCCGCCCCTGAAAGCCACTCCAGCTCGAGCCCGAGGCTCCGTTGGAAATCATACGTGAAGCGCAGTTGCTCGGCGTCGTCGCGGGTCAGCGCGACAACGATCGTGCCCTCGTCCCGATAGCCGATCGAGGCAGCGGCGGCGGCTTCCAGCTCGCGGGCAAAACCCGGCCACATGCGCTGGCTCGCAAGAGTGAGCGCCAGCAGCTGCTCCTCCCCGGGCTCTGTCTCGGCCGCGGCGGCCAGCATCCCCGCAGCTGCCCAGCTCGCTCCATGTCCAGCCTTCCCGCGATCGTACACGGTGACGTGACAACCGGCTTGCGCCAGTCGCCAAGCAATTCCCAAACCTATGACGCCCGCGCCGATAATGACGGTCTTCGGGTGGAACGGCGATACAGAAGGCGTGGCTATAACGGACTCCCTTCGCCGGGCGCGCCCGGCCAGGTTCATTGGGTCTGATCTCAGCCGGACCGTCGCGAAGGCGCTGCGCGACAGACCGGCACCCCAGCCTCATTTCAATTTCGGACCAGGGCCTTGCCGATGCAAGAATTTTCTTGGGTGAGGCTCGGTTGCGCTGCACGCGCGGCACCGATGCCGCAGCGGGGCATGTAAATGATTTCTTGAACATATGTTGATAGCTGCTATCCTCAGGACCTGTCTAATTTGGGTGACTGCCGTGCCGTGTATTCTCGTGGTCGAGGATGACGCCGATGTGCAAGCCGTTGTCATCGAGTTCCTGCAAGCCACCGGATACCAGGTGCTCTCGGCGGCATCGGCGGAAGAAGCCCGCCATGTATTGGCGCGCGCGTCCGTCGATCTCGCACTGATCGACTGCGTGATGAGCCGCGAGCAGGGAGATTCGCTTGCCGAGCACGCGTCGCGGCTGGGTATCGCAGCGATCCTGACGAGCGGCGATCCTCATTATCTGGAGGCTTCGTCCGACCAATCCTTGCCGTTTCTTGCCAAGCCGTTTCGTTTGACGGCGTTGGGGGAGCTGATCGAGCGGACGTTGGGCGCCGCCAAGGCCCGGCAAGCGTAGGGCGGGTGAAACCCGCCGCTTCGGTCATCGGCGGGTTCCGCTGCGCTGCACCCGCCCTACACGACGCGATCGCGCGCCAGGGATCAGGATCAAGTAGTTGAGAAACTTGAATACCCGCTTCGGGAAGCAGCGGATCGCGGGATCATAAAAACGAGCGGCAACGATGTTCCGGCATCAGCAACACTCCGGGTTTAGTGGGATCAACAATATAGTTCACTATACGTTCTCCGCAAGGGCCACGGCCCTATCCACAGTCCCAAATTCGCCAGGGTTGGTGAAGAGCCTCATTTCCGTTATCCCGGGACGCGGCCGATCCCTGGCGCCGGAACGCCGGCCCATCAAGGCTTGGTGATCGCCGGTGTTCATAGGTTCCCGGCCCTGCCCCTGACCAAAGGGCAGGGTCATGCCGGAATGCTACCCCCTTACAAGAGGGCCCTTCTGCCGATCCCACCGCCCGGCGGAATGTACTCCGAGAGCTCGGCGAGGGTCGGACGGTCGAAGATCACCAATGTGCCGTTCTGAATTTCAGCGAGCCGGCGTTCGCGAAGGCTCTCCAGCGTCCTTGCGACATGCACCCGTGAGAGGCCGGTCGCGTCGGCGAGATCGCGCCTCTGCAGCGGGAAAGGGCAGGTCGAGCCACCGTCGACCAGCCCGCGTTGGCGAAGCCGGTCGAAGGTTTCGAGCATCAGAAATCCGATCCGCTGCTCCGCCGTTCGGCGTCCGAGCAGCGATAGGCGGATGTCCATTCGCTGCTCTTCCTCGATCCGGGTTTGCAGGATGTTTAATGCAAGATCGGGATGGCCGATGAACAGCTCTGGGAATCCCCGCCCCTGAAGCACGCAGAGGGTCGCCGCGGTGATTGCTTGCACCGAATGTTTGACGGTCCCCAGCAGCGCCGAGGCGAGCCCGACCGTGTCGCCCGGCAGCATGATGTCGAGAATCTGGCGAGAGCCTCTCGGAAGCCGGTAATAGCGCACGGCCCAACCCTCGAACAGCGTGTAAACGGGCCCGCCGATCTCGTCTTGCCGAATGATGTCGATGCGCGGCGCGATAACGATATGATCGGTCTTCATCTCCCCGATGAAGCCGAGCTCGGTCTCCGAAAAAGGCCTGAACAGCTGTCTGCGGCGAAGCGGACACTGCGCGCACGGCACAAACATCGACGTGGTTCTCCCGCCGGTGCTCATACCTCATACACATGCGGAAGCGCAGCAAATTCCGCAAAGAAATCAAAAGCCTGAAATCGTAAACCAAACCGGCCGAACGGCGCTATCAAGCTACACGATTGAACCTCACATGTTCCAAAATTGAGGCTCGACCATTTACATTAGCGCTCTCCCGATTGCTCGGCGCGACCCGGCCGATAATTGAAATCCTCGGGATTTTCCCCTCACTCACTGCGGCCGCGAGAAATTTCAAAAGAGTAGTCGAGCAGGTCGCGCCCAAGCGCGTCGAACTGGGCGCAACCGAGGTTCGCTCCGGGCTCGCGCCGATACCGGTCGAAGAGTTGCAGAAAGACGATCGCCGAGCGGAACACCGATAGGACGCGGTAAAAAGCAAAGTCGTCGAGGGCTCGCCCGCTGAGACGCCGATAGGTGTCGAGCGCCTCGCGGCGGCGCCAAAATCCAGGTTGCGCGGTCGGCATTTGGCGCAGGCGGTGCATGACACCCGGATCGCCGGGCTCGGTCCAATAGCTCAGCAGGACCGCGAGATCCCAGAGCGGGTCGCCGCGCGTGCCCATGTCCCAATCGATCACCGCGACCGGCGCGAGGGTCGTCGGATCGAGGATCATATTGTCGAGCTTGAAATCGGAATGGATGAGGCTTGGCGGCCGATCCGGGGGCACCTGGCCGCGCAACCATCCGAGCGTCTCGGCAAGCAGCCGCGGATTGGTCAGATCGGCAAGGCCAGCGGCGCGAGCAGCCCAGCCTTCGAGAGTCCGGGAAAGGAAACCGACAGGCCGGCCGAGCGTCTCCAGCCCGATCTGGGCAACGTCTACGGCATGGAGCGAGGCAAGGCACTCGATGAGATGCCGGCTGAGACGGGTTCCCACCATCGGCCGATCGGCCACATTTCCCGGAAGTTTGTCGCGGATGACAATTCCGCGGCGGTACTCGATGATTTGAAAAGGTGCGCCGAGCACGTCGATATCCTTGCAAAAGAGCAAGCCTCGGGGCGCCAGCGGATAAGCCTGCCACAATGTTGCGAGTATACGGTGTTCGCGGGCCATGTCGTTGGCCCCCGGCGGCAGCGGCCCGCTCGGTGGCCTCCGCAATACCGCCGGGCTCCCGTCGATTTCGACCAGGTAATTCAAATTCCCGAACCCGCCCGCGAACTGCCGCGGCGTGCCCGTTGTTCCGAGCGCCATGCCGCAGCGCGCGAGATATCGGGCGAGCGCACCCCAGTCTTGGTGCGCCGCGTCGGCCGCCGCTTTGAACCGAATTTCGGGTTCTATCGCCGAAGACATATTTAATTTCCCATGCGTATCGTGCCGGGCGAGACGATCGGGCGACGGCTGCAGGCTCGGGTGTCGACGCGGCGATGATAATCGGAGACGGGCAGATAGACATGAGACACGATTGCAGCAAACGGGTGGCGCCCTTCCGACGCGCGGCCGCCGTCTTTGTCGTGGCTGTCGGGCTCGCAATGCCTGCCTGCGCGGCAGAGGCGGATCTCGACGGTTTCAAAGCGGAGCTCGATGCGTTTATCGGCCGGCTCGGGCCCAGCTCCAATGGGGTGGTCAAATGGGTGGGCTCCGACCCCTTTGAGATCCGCCGGGACGGTGATGTGCTGGTTGCGGTGATCCGCAACGCGCGGCTCGCCCTCGGCACCAACCAGGTGGATAGCCTCATTCTCGACCACATCGAGATCCGAAGGGTCGGGCAGAAAGATGACGGGAAGCTGATCGAGTTCGCCTTGCAGCTCCCGAGCCAAATGACGCTCAAATCGGCCGACGATGGCGAAATCAAGATCGCGTTGAAGGACGCGACGGCCACCGCTTTGATCGAGGCGCAATCGGGGCGCGGACGGGAGAGCGCCATCGCGATCGCGGGGGCGCGCCTCGACCAGACCGACAGCGGCGCCTGGGTCGGCATCGGACCGCTCTCGATGGCGTCGAAGCTCGTCGCCGAGGCGAATGGCGGCTGGAGCGGACCGGTTGATTTCGAAGTGAGGAATATCGAGTGCTTCGTGCCTCAGGCCCCGGTCGGCTGCGCCATCGAACGCATCGCGTTCAGCGGCAAGAGCGCGGGCCCCAGCTTGAACTCGCTGGAGAAACTGCGCGAGACGATCGACGGTTTGCAAGCCGAGGGCAACCGATCGCCGGAATCCCGCGGCGCCTCCCTGCTCGCGGCTCTGACCTCGATCGCGGCCCCGTTCGGGAGCTTGAGCGGCGATTTTGCCATGGACGGCCTCATCATCCGCAACCTGACCGGCGAAGCTCTTGTTTCGCTGGCCAAAGCCGGGACAGCGTTTACGATGACCGGCCTCGATAGCGAGACAGCGGCATTCCGGCTCAGCGTTCGGCATGATGGCTTGGATCTCGCGCCGTCGGTCCTTGAGGCAGCCAAGGTGCCGCACCGCGCACTATTCGATTTGGGAATCAGCGATATAAGCACCCAGGCGGTAGGCAGGCTGCTTCGCGCCGCGGCCACGATGGCAAACGAAAGGAAAGAGGGAGAGGATGAGAAGAAAGGGGAAGCCACCGAACAGATGCTCGGCGCGCTGGCGATGTTGAACCCCACCTTCCACGTCTACGACGTTGCCGTCGAAACGCGGGATATCGGCGTCGATCTGACCGGGGAAGCGAAAGGATCGCCGTTGACCCCGAACGGCTACACCGCGGCGGGCGATCTGACGGTCCGCGGCTTCGATGACATTCCCCAATGGGGCGCCAAACTGCCCTTTGCCGATTACCTGCCGGTTCTCAGGGAGCTCGGGAGGGAGCGCGCGGCGCCGGACGGGACCGCTCGGATCACCTTCCATCTGGTTTCTGCGCCGCCGAAATGGCTCACGATCAACGGCAGCGATGTCAGCGGATGGTTTGAGGGGTCGGAGCCGACGCCGAGCCGACCACGGCAGTTGAAGCCCTCCGATCCGCCGATGCAAGGCAATGACGTCAAGAGCGTGCAGCGCGCGCTGGCCGCAGCAAAGATCCAGGTGGCCGAGGGCGGCGTCTACGACGCGGCAACAGCCGCAGCCGTGGCTCGTTTTCAGAAGCAGAACGGGATCAACGCCAGCGGCATCGTCGACAGCGCGACGCGGCAGCGGCTCGGGATAGCCGGAAACGCGCCGCGACAAGGTGGCCGAAATTGACGGCCGCGCTATGATCGGCCGCCCATCCGAGTGCAGGAGCGCCAGATGAACAAGACCTACCCCGACGCCCATGCCGCGCTCGCCGGCCTGCTGCGCGACGGCATGACGATCATGTCGGGCGGGTTCGGGCTGTGCGGCATACCCGAGCTGCTGATCGCCGCGATACGGGATTCCGGGGTGACGGGGCTGACGGTGATTTCGAACAATGCCGGGATCGACGGCGCCGGGCTCGGTGTGCTTCTCGAAAGCCGGCAGATCCGCAAGATGGTCTCGTCCTATGTCGGCGAGAACAAGCTCTTTGCCGACCTCTATCTCAGCGGCGAGCTCGAGCTCGAATTCAATCCGCAGGGCACGTTGGCCGAGCGGATCCGGGCCGGCGGGGCCGGCATCCCCGCCTTCTTCACCAAGACCGGGGTCGGGACCCTGGTCGCCGAAGGCAAGGAGATCCGCGAATTCGACGGCGAGCGCTATGCGATGGAGCGCGGGCTGGTGGCTGATCTCTCGATCATTCACGCCTGGAAGGCCGACCCGGAAGGAAACCTCGTCTATCGCAAGACGGCGCGCAACTTCAACCCGGTGATGGCGACCGCCGGCCGGGTCACCGTGGCCGAGGTCGAAAACCTGGTCGAGACCGGCGCGATCGACCCGGACCATATCCATACGCCCGGGATTTTTGTGCAGCGGATCGTGCATGGCTCGGTCGTTCGAGAAGCGGATCGAGCAGCGCACCGTGCGCCAACGGGGCAATTGAGGCAGAGGAGCGAGCGAGGATGGCTTGGTCACGCGACGAGATGGCGCGCCGCGCCGCGGCGGAGCTGCAGGACGGCTTCTACGTCAATCTCGGGATCGGCATTCCGACGCTGGTGTCGAATTTCATCCCGCCGGGGATCACCGTTCAGCTGCAGAGCGAGAACGGCATGCTCGGCATGGGCCCGTTTCCGTTCGAGGGCGAAGAGGATGCCGACCTGATCAACGCCGGCAAGCAGACGATCACCGAATTGCCGACGACGAGCTATTTCGACAGCGCGCAATCTTTCGGGATGATCCGCGGCGGCCATATCGACCTGTCGATCCTCGGAGCGATGCAGGTCGCCGAGAACGGCGATCTCGCCAACTGGATGATCCCGGGCCGGATGGTCAAGGGAATGGGCGGCGCGATGGATCTCGTCGCCGGCGTCAAGCGCGTGATCGTATTGATGGAGCACACCGCCCGCAACGAGCCCAAGCTGCTGCATCGCTGCACCCTTCCGCTGACCGGCCAAGGCGTCGTCGACATGGTGATCACCGATCTCGGCGTCTTCACGATTGGCCGCTCCGGCATGAGCTTGACCGAGGTCGCTCCCGGCGTGTCGCTCGACGAGATCCGTCAGAAAACCGAAGCATCGTTTACTGTTGCGGCCGGCCGCCTGTAATCATCATCCCTACAGGTCGAGCTCGAGCACCGGCGTTTTCGAGCGGGCGCAGCAGATCAGCACATAGCGTTTGCGCGCGTTCTCCTCGAGCATCTGGTCGCGGTGATCGGGTTCGCCGCCGAGGTATGGGGTGAGGCAAGCCCCGCAATAGCCGAACTCGCACGAAGTTCTGACCGCGACATCGTGGCGGCGGAGCACATCGACGATCGTTTCGCCGACCGGAACTTCGTACTCGCCGCCGCTGCGCGCCAGCCTGACGCGGAACGGGTGATCGTCCTCGAGCAGCGGCGGCGGCACTGCGGTAAAATATTCGCAATGGACCATTTCTGCCGGCCAGTGGCGCGCCGCCTCCGCTGCCGCCGCCATCAGCGGCGCCGGCCCGCAATAATAAAGATGCGTTCCCGGCGGTGCATTCTGCAGCACAGCCGCGATGTCGAGACCTCGTCCCGCGTCACCGCCGTCGTGATGGAGACGAAGCGCCTTCTCGTCATGCAACGGCGCGAGCTCCTTGCGGAAAGCGGTCCGTTCGGGCGAGCGCGTGCAGTAAAAAAGCTTGAACTCGGCGCGGCGCCGCCGCAGCTCCGAGACCATCGCCATTATCGGCGCGATGCCGATGCCGCCGGCGATCAGCAAATGGCGCCCGGCAGTCCAATCCAGCGGGAAATTGTTGCGCGGCAAAGAGACTTCGACGATGTCGCCGGCCCGCACCCGCTCGTGCAGATGACGCGACCCGCCCCGGCCCTCGGCTTCGCGCAATACTGCGATGCAGTAACGGCGCCGCTCGGCGGGATCGTTGCACAACGAATACTGGCGCAGCAATCCGCCGAGCCTCAGCTCGACATGCGCGCCCGCCTCGAAGCGCGGCAGGTCGCGCCCGCGCGGATCGACCAGCTCGTATCCATTGATCGCTTCGGCCAGGTAGATGATCTTTCGAACGCGCAGCTGCATGCGGGGATTGTTGCAGATTTTGATCTCGTTCGGAAAGATCCCGCGCAGCAGCCCAGATCGGCGAAGGAGGCGTGACATGGCTCTGCAGTTCCGCCGGGTCGTTACCGGCCATGACCAAAACGGGCGCGCTGTCGTCAAGATCGACGAGATCGCAAAGAACCTCGTCTCGTCCCGCGCCGGGGCGACGGCCGCGTGGTGTGGACGACCGCTAGGCTTTCCCGCCGACAATACCGGCGAGGAGGACGCCGGCCTGCGCCAGACCGGCACCACGCTCGACAGCGGCACGGTTTTCCGCATTCTCGAGCTCGCCCCCGGGGTCAGCCCGCGCAACCACCGCACCGACTCGATCGATTACGCGGTGGTCATGTCGGGCGAGGTCGACATGGAGCTCGACGACACGGTCGTCCATCTGAAAGCCGGCGACGTGCTGGTGCAGCGCGGCACGATCCACAATTGGGTCAATCGCGGAACGGTGCCCTGCGTGATCGCCTTCGTGCTGATCGCCGCCAAGCCGGTCACGGTCGGCGGCAGGGTCCTCAACGCTCAGGGCTAGCGCTCAGAACCGGCGAAAAAAGGCTGACAGGAATTCTGACTGGAGCGGGCCCCGTCTGAATTACCCAGAGTGCATCTAGGCGTTAGCCGCATGCGTGCGCTCAGAATTCCTGGTTGTCGTGATGGGCATAATGCTGGTCGTCGGCTTCGCCGCCCTGATCGCCATTGTCGCCGGCAGAATATCGCGTGGCGGACCCGCGCCGGCCACGGCGGCTCGCGCCTTTGGCAGCCGGGCAGTCGAAATCCCCCGCGGCTCCCGCATCGAGGCGATGACCGCGGGGCCGGAGCGTCTCGTCCTCGGCCTGTTGCTCCCCGATGGCGGCCGGCAGCTCCTGGTCATCGATCTGGCAACCGGCTCTCGTCTGGGGACGATCGAGCTGCAGCCGGCCCCCTGATCCGCCGATTCGAGGCCGAGCCCGCGCGCCGAAGCCGCTGCCGCCGCTCTGATTTGGCCTGATCCCGGCACGGCACATTCGTTTCCGCCGGCGAAAAACTGCCACCTTGAAAGGGGCGTGGTTTCTCCCGAACTTCTCGCCGTCTCGCACTGTTGGCGCATCCGAAACCGAACATCGAGCGACCTTGCGCCCCTTGCAGTCAATGGCCCGCAAGACACCCCTTCCGCGTCCCTGCCGGTTGTCACAGGCCGCCCGATGCCCGAGGCCCCTGCGCGCCGTCGGTCGGCTGCGATACTGTATTCGCCGACCCGAGAAGCAAGATTCCTCGGCGGCTCCCTACCCGGGAGCCGCCTCTTTCGATGCCCGAAAAGCCGAGGTATAGCGACATGGGAAAGAAAGCCAATGGTGCGACCCCCGCCTCCAAGCTTCAGCCTCCTCGTGCCGAAGCGGGCGCTCCGGCGGCCAACGATGCGGAGCAAGGCAGGCGGGTCGGCGCTCGGACATTGGGGCCGGTTTCGGATCTCGAGCGTCACTTGCCATCGGATTGGTGGCGCACGCTGTTCAATTCCCTCTATCTCGAAACCGATGGCGATGTAATCGAGAACGACCGCAATACCGCCGAGGAAGTCGGGCTTCTGATTCGCAGCGTCGGGCTCGAGCGCAACGACCGCATCCTCGATCTGTGCTGCGGTCAGGGGCGCCATTCGCTGGAATTCGCCGGCCGGGGGTTTTCCGTACGTCACCGGGCTCGACCGCTCTCGCTATTTGATCCGCCTTGCCCGCAAACGCGCGCAAGCCAATGCAATCTTCAGGTCTCCTTTCACGAGGGCGATGCGCGGCGGTTTCGCCTCGGTGATGCGGAGTTTCACTGCGTCTGCGTCCTCGGCAACTCATTCGGTTATTTCGAACGCCCCGAGGACGATCTCGCAGTCCTCGAAGCGGTCAAGCGCGCATTGGCTCTGGCGGCTCGCTGGTAATGGATCTGATGGATGGCGACTGGATGCGCCATCATTTCGAGCCTCGCTCTTGGGAGTGGGTCGACCAGAACCACTTCGTCTGCCGCGAACGCGATCTCGCCGGCGATGGCGACCGGCTGATCAGCCGCGAAGTTGTGGTCCATGCCGAGCGTGGCGTGATCGCCGACCAGTTCTATGCGGAGCGGCTCTATTCGAAGGAGCGCCTGGAGGCGCTGCTGACGGGCGCCGGGTTGACCAATGTCCGCTTTCATTCGCTGCCGGCGCCGGATTCGCACCGCAATCAGGATCTAGGCATGGTGGCGCACCGCTTGTTCGTGACTTGCGAAGCGCCGCGCCGAGCCGCGACGGATGCCGCGCCGCGCCGCGCTGTTCTCCGACATAACCGTGATCCTCGGCGATCCGCGGCTCCCCGATCCCGTAAAGCGCAACGGGCGCTTCAACGAGGAAGATATCGAAACCGTCGAGCGGCTCAAAACCGCGTTGCACGAATTACCCGACTATCGCTTTCGCTTTCTCGACAACCATGTCTCGCTGATTTGCCGATCTGCGGGCCAACCGTCCGCATTTTGCGCTGAATTTCTGCGACGAAGGCTTCAATAACGACGCCTTCATGGAATTGCACGTGCCCGGCGCATGCTGGAGATGCTCGACATTCCCTACAGCGGCGCCGGGCCCAGTTGTCTGGGCGCTCTGCTACAATAAATCGCTGGTGCGCGGGATCGCCCAGGCGATCGACGTCCCGGTGCCGGCGGAAACCTATTTCAATTCGGACGATTTGGCGGCCACGATTCCGTCGGTCTTTCCCGCGCTGATCAAACCGAACTTTGGCAACTCCTCGATCGGCATCACCAAGGATGCAGTGGTGCATACCTGGGAAGAGGCGATCACCTGCCTCGGCCGATTGCGCGCGCAGATGCCGGGCTGCCCCATCCTGATCCAGGAATTCCTCACCGGGCCCAGAATACTCGATCGGCATTATCGGCAATCCCGGGCAGGGATACCGTGTGCTGCCGCCGCTCGAGGTCGACTATATCCGCCTCGACCCGGAGTCTGCCTCGCCTGCTGTCCTATGAGTCGAAATGGGTGCCGGATTCGCCCTACTGGTCGCAGATCAGCTATCGCGAGGCCCGGCTGGACGAGGAAGCGCGCCGCAAGATGATCGACTACTCGAACATCCTGTTCGAGCGGCTCGGCTGCCGCGACTATGCTCGCTTTGACTTCCGCGCCGATGCGGAGGGCGAGATCCGGCTCCTGGAGGTCAATCCGAACCCCGGTTGGTGCTGGGACGGCAAGCTGAACTTGATGGCGGAATGGCGGGGCTGCGCTACTCCGAACTTCTGAAGCTGATCATCGAGGCGGCGCAGGAGCGGGTCGCTGCCAACATCCGGGTCTCGTCATCCCGCTTGCTCGAGCGGCGGGCACGAGCGCGCCGCGGGGCGGCGGGGTTAAGAACGTTTTGTGACGAGTTTCTCCTTGCGCTTCCGGTGGATGTGCGTATCTATCGGGCTCTCGACGCACTCGCACGTGCCTATGGCCCATGGTGGTTATGCAACGACGTAACGCGTCCTTTTTGGCAGTCCGGGCCCAGCAAATTTGATGGGGCCGGTCCCGAGAGGGAGGACGGTATGGTTGCTATCCGACTGAGGGGCGTGGTGCCCTGCCCTGACGGAAACCTTCGCGGGACACGTCAACGTGGACGGGGCAACCGGGTCATCGATCCGAGCAGTTTGAGCTAAGCCATAAAACTCCAGCCGATGCGGCCCGCGAGGCCGTATCGGATCAGTCCGGTTCGCGTTCGAGCCGACCGAGGCCTGCGATGGAAATGTCCATCGGCCTTGCCGTCGTCCGGCGACACCGTTGCGCTTAGCCGCCTCGCAGGAAGGATGACCCCCGGTAATGACCGAGAGGATTTCACGTTTTCTTGCCGAACATTCGCCCGAGACCCCGTGCCTTGTCGTCGACCTCGACGCTGATCGCCGAGGCATATGATGGCCTCTGTCGGCACCTGCCGCTCGCCCGTATCTTTTACGCGGTGAAGGCCAACCCGGCCGCCGAAATCGTGGCGATGCTCGAGCGCAGAGGCGCCCAATTTCGATGTGGCGAGCCGCGGCGAAATCGAGCTGTGCCTGGCCAACGGCGCGAAGCCCGATCGTCTGTCCTTCGGCAATACGATCAAGAAAGAACAGGACATCGCTTTTGCCTACAAGCGGGGGTGCGGCTCTTCGCCCTCGACAGCGATCGCGAGCTCGAAAGCTGGCGCGAGCGGCTCCCGGCGCCCGCGTGTTCTGCCGGCATCCTCGTCGCCTGCGACGGCGCCGAGTGGCCGTTGTCGCGGAAATTCGGTTGCGTACCCGACATGGCGGTCGGATTGCTGCGCCGAGCCCGCGATCTCGGCCTCGACCCTTACGGGATCTCGTTCCACGTCGGCTCGCAGCAGACCGATCTCGGGCAATGGGACGGCGCCGTCGGCACCGCGGCGCGGATGTTCTCGGCGCTCGCCGAAGCCGATATCGATCTGCGCATGGTCAATATCGGCGGCGGCTTTCCGGCGCATTACCGCGGGGAGGTGGCCGGGGTCGAACATTATGCCCAGGCCGTGATGGCGGCGATCACGCGCCATTTCGGCAACCACTTGCCGGAAATCATCGTTGAGCCGGGCCGCTCCCTGGTCGGCGACGCCGGTGATTATCCAGAGCGAGGTCGTGCTGATTTCCGAAAAGGGTGGGGGCGACGGCCGGCGCTGGGTTTATCTCGACGTCGGCAAGTTCAATGGGCTTGCCGAGACGATGGACGAAAGCATCAAGTATCGCATCGTGACGCCGGAGCGCGGCGCCTTGCAGGGTCCCGTGGTGCTTGCCGGGCCGACTTGCGACAGCGCCGACATCCTGTACGAAAGAGACCGAGTACCAGCTGCCCCTCGGTCTGCGCGTCGGCGACAAGATCGAGATCCTGTCCGCCGGGCGCCTACACGGCGAGCTACGCATCGGTCGGGTTCAACGGTTTTTCGCCGATACGAACCTACTGCATCTGAGGGCGACGCTCGGGTTGTTCATCCGGTCCTGTGACGGCTGGGTCGCCCCGCTTCGGCTTATGCCGGTTGGCCTACGATTGCATCAGCCGCTGCCACCAGCCGCGGCGCGGGTTGGCGGGCTTTTCAGTCACCGTCTGAACCGGGTGGGGCGGTTCCGGTGTCGGCTCCGGCGCGGCGGCTACGGTTTCCAGCACCCGTTCCGTCTCGCTGACAACGGCACGCCTTGTTCGGATTCGGCGGTCGGCGGTGCAGCCCCGCCCGCATCCTCGTCGGGAGCCTCGCCGATCGGCTGGAGGTGCGGGACATCTACCCGGGCCGTCTCGATCGCCCCGGAACCCGGCGCCTCGTTTTCACCTGCTGCGGCAATTCCCGCCAGACTGGGGGGCGGCTCGCCGGCGAGGGCGGGCAAGCTCGCCGTCTCGATCGCGACGGCGCTGACTTCGACAGGCCAGCTCGTCCGCGCTTCGACCAAGGAGGGCTCGCTTTCCTCGGGTTGGGGCAGCGGCAGAATCTCGACGGTGTCGGAAGCCGGGCGAGGTCCCTCGAAGCCGCCCTCCGCGCCCACCTCGCGCCGCCCGCGCTGGCGTCCGCCGCGGCGGCCGCGCCGTCTGCGGCGCCTATCCGCGGCTCGATCTCCTCATCGTCTTTACGGTCCTCGCCCTCGGCGGGAGCGGGCTCGGCCGCCAGATCGGGTTCATCCTCGAGCTGCCCGGCAACTTCCTCGGCGGCTGCGAGCGGCCGGGAGGCGGGCTCTTCCTCTTGCCGCCGCCGCCGCCGCCGGCGACGCCGGCTGCGGCCGCGCTCCTCGCCGGTCTCCTGCTCGGCCTCGGCACTCTCGAGAGCGTCCTCGGCGTCCTCGGCTGTCGTCTTCTTCCTCTTCGGTCGGCGGCGGGGCCTGCGTCAGGGGGGCCATCGGCACCACCACGGCGGCCTCGGTGGGCGTGTAGGCGCGCAGCCGTTCGATCCTGAAGGACGGCGGGATCAACGCATCGTCTCGAGCGATCATCACGCGAATCCGTAGCGGGACTCGAGCTGGACGAGCGAATCGCGCTTCTGGTTGAGGATATAGAGGGCGACCGTCGTCGGAACATGGACGGCGATTTCCGCCGAGCGCCGCCGCATGCCCTCCTCTTCGATCGAGCGCAGCACATAAAGCGCCGTCGATTCGGTCGAGCGGATCGAGCCAGTGCCGCCGCAATGCGGGCAGGGCTGGGTCGAGGTTTCGCCCAAGGACGGGCGCAGCCGCTGCCGCGACATTTCGAGCAGGCCGAACGCGCTGATCCGCCCGACTTGAATGCGGGCGCGGTCGTTTTTCAGAGCCTCCTTGAGCCGCCGCTCGACCGCACACTGATGGCGGTGCTCCTCCATATCGATGAAATCGATCACGATCAGCCCGGCGAGGTCGCGCAATCTTAGCTGCCGCGCGATCTCCTCGGCCGCTTCGAGATTGGTGCGCACTGCAGTTTCTTCGATGTTGCGCTCGCGGGTGGAGCGCCCCGAATTGACGTCGATCGCGACGAGCGCTTCGGTCTGGTTGATGACGACATAGCCGCCCGAGCGGAGCTGCACGATCGGCGAGTGGATCGCGTCGATCTGGCTCTCGACTTGAAAGCGATGAAAGAGGCCGACCTGAGGTCCCGGTAAGGCTGGACGCGCTTGGCGTGGCTGGGCATCAGCATCTTCATGAAGGCTTTGCCGTGCGGTAGCCCTCTTCGCCTTCGATCAGCACCTCGTCGATGTCGCGCGTATAAAGGTCGCGGATCGACCGCTTGATCAGGTTGCCTTCCTCATAGATCAAAGCGGGTGCGGTCGATCGCAACGTCAAGTCACGGATCTCATTCCACAGGCGAAGCAGGTATTCGTAATCCCGCTTGATTTCCGCCTTGGAACGTTCGGCGCCGGCGGTGCGAACGATCACGCCCATGCCTTCGGGGATGTCGAGCTCCTCCAGAATGTCCTTCAAACGTCGGCGGTCGACGATGCTGGTGATCTTGCGCGATACGCCACCGCCGCGCGCGGTATTCGGCATCAGCACGCAGTATCTCCCGGCGAGCGACAGGTAGGTCGTCAGCGCTGCGCCTTTGTTGCCGCGCTCCTCTTTGGTGACCTGGACGAGCATGATCTGCCGCCGTTTGACCACCTCCTGGATCTTGTAGTGCCGGAATCGTGCGCGAGCGCTGGTGCTCGGCCTCTTCGAACTCGTCGCCGCCCAGCGTTTCGACGGGCTCCGCGTGGTCGCTCGCTTGATCCGGCTCGGCGCCCGCGGTCTCTTCCTCGCCGTTGGCGAGGACATACGGCTCGGGCGGCCGCGCCGAGGGTTCGGCGATTGAAACCGCGATATCGTCCGGCGCAGCCAATGCGGCGATCACCGGAGGCGCAGGCATCGGTTCTGCCTGCGCGGCACGTCAACTCCAGGCCCGGCGGCGCGCCTTCCACACGAGCTCGACCAGCGCCTCGCCGGGAACCGCCTCCCGGGTGCGGCGGTACCACATCAGGTGCTCTTCCTGCTCCGGTGGTGCAGGCGCGGCTTCGGATTCGTTCGGGAACCGCGGTCGGCGATTTGATCGTTCCGTCTCGGCCGGCCTCCTCGTCGCCGGGTTCCGGCACGGCCGGGACCGGTACCGGCTCGGGCAGCGCGGCGCCCAGCGCCGCTCCCGCGCCGTCGGCTGTTTCCGGCCCGGCATCGCGAGCTTCGGTTTCTTCGGGGAAGCGGCTCGATCTCGCTGGTCTCCCGGTCGGCAACCGGGATGTTGTAGTAGTCTGGATGGATTTCGCTAAACGCTAGAAAACCGTGCCGATCGTTCCCATAGTCGACAAAGGAAGCTTGCAGCGAAGGCTCGACGCGTGTGACCTTCGCGAGATAGATATTTCCCTTTACTTGTTTTTTTGTTGAAGATTCGAAATCAAATTCTTCAAGACGGTTACCGTTGAGCACCACCACCCGGGTCTCCTCCGGGTGAGTGGCATCGATGAGCATACGTTTTGCCATTCGGGCATAACTCCGGGGCGCGCCGCAGCGGCCGCGCGAAAATCGGCCGGCGGCGCGGATTTGTGTGCAGGGAAGCCGCCGGCGCCTGAAGCTATTCCACGATCAATGACTGGAGTTCGGTCATGAAGGGGTCTCGTCAGGTCAGCCGAGATCGGCTTCTGGTTCATACCGATCCGCCTCGCCCGGCATCGCGATTCAAGCGCGGCGGCAGTCATGCTGCCCGATCCGGCGCACTCGCGTCGCATTGCCCCACCGGGCGCGGCGCCCGGTCGCGAGATGGCGGCTTTTTCGCAGCTGCTCAATGTATAGAGCAAGGCGGCCAGCTACAATGGGTTCGTCCCCCTCCGGTCGGTCGGCCGCCGCGAGGCGGTCGACGATGCCACCCCCAAAACAGGCTTGGCATGCTCGCGCCGATAGCGCATATGAGAAGCCCTGCCGCGCGGGTCGAAGGGGACGGTCATCTGGGCGTCCGCTTGCACGGAGGGCGGTCACGAACCGTAAAAAGATGGTCAAGCTCTTCAGATTTTTGTTCGTCTGCGCGGTTTTGCTGGCGATTGCCGGCTGCGGGTTGATCGGCGTCACGCTCTGGTATTTCGGCCGCGACCTGCCGGATTACCAGCAGCTTGCGCATTATCAGCCGCCGATCATGACCCGGGTGCATGCCGGGGACGGGCGGCTGCTCGCCGAATATGCGACCGAGCGGCGCGTCTTCGTGCCGATCCAGGCGATCCCGAAGCCGGTCATCAATGCCTTTCTTGCGGCCGAGGACAAGAATTTTTACAGCCATCACGGCATCGACCCGGTCTCGATCGTGCGTGCCGCGATCACCGATGTCGGCAGGTTCCGGGCCAACCGGCGCCCGGTCGGCGCCTCGACGATAACCCAGCAGGTCGCCAAGAACATGCTGCTGTCGAGCGAGATCTCGATCGAGCGCAAGATCAAGGAGATCTTGCTGGCGACCCGGATCGAAGCGGCCCTGCCCAAGGACCGCATCCTCGAACTCTACCTCAACGAGATCTATCTCGGTGCCGGCGCTTACGGCGTGGCCGCCGCCGCGCAAACCTATTTCGACAAGTCGCTCGACGAGCTGACGCTCGGTGAGGCCGCCTTTCTCGCCGGGCTGCCCAAGGCGCCGAACCGTTACAACCCGGCGCGCCATCCGGAAGCGGCGAAGGCTCGCCGCGATTGGGTGCTGGATCGGATGGTCGAGGACGGCACCGCCGCGCCCGAAACGGTAGTGCCCAAATCGAGGCAACTCCGCTCGAACTGCGGCATCGGCGGGAGGCGGAGCAGGTCAAGGCGCCCTATTTCGCCGAGGAGGTCAGGCGCGAGCTGCTCGCCCGCTACGGCGAGAAGGTGCTGTACGGCGGCGGGCTGTCGGTGCGCACCAGCCTCGATGCGCGGTTGCAGGCGGCAGCCGACAGGGCCTTGCGCGCCGGGCTCATCGCCTATGAGCACGGCCATGGCGGCTGGCGCGGCGCGGTGGCCCGCATCGATCCGAAAGGCGATTGGGCGGCGCATCTCGCCGCCGTGCCGGTGCCGCCGGTCGCGAACGATGTCGGATGGCGGCTGGCGATGGTGATGCGCAACGAAGGCGGATGGCGCGGCGATCGGTTTCGCCAACGGGGCGAGCGGGCGCATCCCGTTCTCCGAGATGCGCTGGGCGCGGCCGCGCTACGCGAACGGCAGCCTCGGCCCGGCACCCCGCGGACGCCGCGGACGTCGTCAAGCCGGGCGATGTCGTGATGGTCGAGCCGATCGGCGCGCCGTCGCCAAGGGCGAGGCGGCCGCCAGCAAGGCGGGCGGTGCCTACACGCTGTGTCAGGTGCCGGAGGTCTCCGGCGCCCTGGTCGCGATGGACCCGCATACCGGCCGCGTGCTCGCGATCAGCGGCGGCTTCAGCTTCGAGACCAGCCAGTTCGACCGCGCCACCCAGGCCAAGCGGCAACCGGGATCCTCGATCAAGCCGTTTGTCTATCTGACCGCGCTCGATCACGGGTTCACGCCGTCGACACTGGTGGCTCGACGGCCCGATCTCGCTTCCGCAAGGGCCGGGATTGCCGATGTGGTCGCCGACCAACTACACACAACGCAATCGGAGTAAGTTCCGCGGACCAACGCCATTGCGTGTCGCGCTCGAGCAGTCGCTCAATGCGGTGACGGCGCGGGTCGCCATCAATGATCGGGATGGAGCCGATCGCCGAGACGATAGAGCGCTTCGGCATCATGGACCACACGCCGCGGGAATATTCGATGGCGCTCGGCGCCGGCGAGACAACCCTGCTGCGCCATACCGCCGCCTATGCGATGCTGGTCAATGGCGGCAAGCGCATCACGCCGACCTTGATCGACCGCATCCAGGACCGCAACGGCGCGACGATCTTTCGCGCCGATCAGCGCCCCTGCCGACGGTTGCACTGATGATGATTGGCAGCATCAGCCGGTGCCGGTCATCCCAGATGCGCGCGAGCAGGTAGCCGATCCCGGTTCGGCCTTCCAGATCGTGACGATGATGCAAGGCGTCGTCGAGCGTGGCACCGGAACAGTCGTGCAAGGCCGTCGGCAAGCCGATCGCCGGCAAGACCGGAACCACCAACGATTGGCGCGACGCCTGGTTTGTCGGGTTCACGCCCGATCTCGCCGCCGGCGTGTTTATCGGCTTCGACGACCCGGACAGTCTCGGCGACGACGAGACCGGCGGACATGTCGCAGCGCCGGTCTTCCGCGACTTCATGATCGCGGCGTTGAAGGACGCGCCGGCGACCGCGTTCCGCACCCCGCCGGGGATGCGGCTCTACCGGGTCAGCGCGGCACCGGCTTGCCGGCCGGCGCCGGGGAGCCGGCCATCTACGAGGCCTACAAGCCCGGGCACCGAGCCCGGGCAGAACCGCAATTTCGGCCTGCAGCGCACACCCGCCGATGACGAGACGCCGCTCGCATCGACCGGGGACAGCGGGGCCGAAATGCTGTCGCCGCCGCTCCGCGGGGTTCCCGCCAGCGGCACCGGAGGGTTATACTAGGCCGGCGTCGACCTCGACGACCCGGGCCTGTGTGGGGGCCGGGACGTGCGAGCCGTCAGTTGCTGGATTGCGATCGGTCCCCAAAGCCCGGCGCTGTTTGCGACGCGGGGTGCGCACCGCTCGGCGCGAGGGCGCATCTTTCCGTGTCCGGGGCTCTCCGCCCTTCTCTTGGCTCGGCGCATGAACCGCGCCGATTTCGGCATGGGCCTGCGCAGGGGTGGAAAGCTGTTTTGCCTCGTTCCGCCGCGCCATAGCCGCGCGCCGCGCGGAGCGATAGATGTGGGGAACATAACCGCCGATGACAGCAGCCAAACCGCTCGGGAGCGCAATCAAGAGAAGAAGCGCCTCGGGCCGGAGCGTCCCGGCCCGGAAGGTCATCACATTGCCGAAATAGAGCAATGTTATGCTCACCGCCATCACGCTACCGCACACTGCCGCTTCCGCGGAACGCAGCCAGGAGGGCGCCGCCTTATCTTCAACCCAGTCGTCGCAGCACAGCGCCACCGCGATGCAAAGCGCAAAACTCAGCAGGATCGGCGGCCGTGTTCTGGCTAGGTCGGCGAAGTCGAACGGAAGACAGACCGCGAACGCGACCACGGCTGCGATTGCGCCATTGACCAGATACGCAAAGTAGCGTGGTGGATCGCCGGGCATACGGTGAAAGAAAGCGTAACGCTGCATCAGCCATACCGTCACACCGACTGTCGCCAATCGGACCAGCGTGATCTTGCCGGCCATCGCCAGTCCATTAACCGGCTGCCCAGTGTCGCCTGCGACCTTTGCGAACATCCAGCTGGCAAAAATGAGATAGAGGAACACCGCCAGTGCGAGCGCGGCAAGGCTGTCGATCGGGAATTGCGGGAGATTCATCGGCTCGGCCGCAGCAAACCCGATCTCGCGCAAACGACGCACGATATCGTTTTCGCTCCTCTCGGAGCGCAGCACGGCGCGTGCGAGGAACCGCGCCAGAGCAACGAAAATTTCGCTGCACCGTTGCGCGAACTCCGCCCGCCGCTCGGCGATCAGCTCTTCGACCACCGCCACGTCATCGAGGGCATATTGCCGTTTCGCAAGGGTCAGCGAGCCGGCGGCCCGCCGCAGGAATTCGCTCGTTCGCTCGTCAAGGGCCGCGAACTCTTCCTCGGCTTCGGCGAAGAACCGGGCGTAGCGCGGCTCCTCTGCCAGCAGCCGGATTCGGTAGTACAATTTCACCACGCGGGTGAATCGGTACTGCGACAGTTCTAGCCCTTCACCGCGCTGACCCCGCAAGTGTCGGGCCCAAGCGTGACCGTCGCCCTCGTCGCCGTAATGGTCGCGCAGCTCGGCGACATCCTTCTCCGTCACCTCGAAGCTGCGCGGCGTCATCGACGCTGCGCGGCGCTTGACCTCGGCGGGTATTTCGGCCCAATCGAGAAATAGCGCGAGAAGCCATTCGTCCACGCGCTTCAGAACCGGGATTGACGGCAGCAGCGTCGTCATTGCCAGGGTGGCGATCAGCGCCGCCGGCAACGCCGTGTTGTCCAGCGGACCGAGAAGCGCAGTTCGCCACTCGCCGGCCTGCAGCAGAAAGCAGAGCCCGGCGAAGAGCATCAATGCGCTCAGCACATAACCTGCGCCGCTCCACCAATAGAGCGCCTGTCGGGTAGAGGAGCGGTTGGAGGGCGGGGTGTTGAAGCGTCCCCAGGCGTAGACGAAAATCAGCAGCCCGCAGGCCGCGTAGGGGATGATGTCTTGATAGGGGATGGCTGGACCCGGGTTCGTGTCCACGATAGCCTCCGTCGCCGTGACGCGCTATTAACCATAAGCACGAAGCGCCGGGCGCGGAGTGAACCGCTTCACACTTCCGCAAACTTCGATACTCGGTTCGCCTCGGGAGAGGCGGCTTGCACCGCTCCGCGACATGCAACTCCGCTTGTCCGGTATTATATGAACCAGCGACGCACTCGTAGCCCGGACAGCAGGAGCGGAGGAACCCATGCGCGCCGAGATCCAAGCGGCCGCCGACGACATCGCGAAGTCGTTGGCGCTGCTGAGGAGGCATCTTTGACTGGGAGGCCGCAACCCGGCGCCTCGCCGAGCTGAATTCGCAGGCCGAGGATCCGCGGCTGTGGGACGACCCGGCGGCGGCGCAGAAACTGCTGCGCGAGCGCACCAGGCTCGACCAGGCGATCGGCAGCTATCGGCGGATCGAGCGCGAGGTCGCCGACGCGCTCGAGCTGATCGAATTGGGCGAGGCCGAGGGCGACGCGGCAATCGTCGCCGAGGCCGAGGCGGCGCTCGACAAATTGCGCGCCGAAGCGGCGCGGCGCGAGCTCGAAAGCCTGCTCTCGGGCGAGGCCGACGGCAATGACTGCTATCTCGAAGTGCATGCCGGGGCGGGCGGCACCGAGGCCCAGGACTGGGCCGAGATGCTGTTGCGCATGTACGTCCGCTGGGCCGAGGCGCACGGCTACAAGACCGAGTGGCTCGAAGAGAGCGGCGGCGAGGAGGCCGGGATCAAATCGGCGACCGTGGCCGTGCACGGGCCCGACGCCTATGGCTGGCTGAAGACCGAGAGCGGCGTCCACCGGCTGGTGCGCATCTCGCCCTTCGACTCGAACGCGCGGCGCCACACCAGCTTCGCCTCGGTCTGGGTCTACCCGGTGGTCGACGACAAGATCGAGGTCGAGATCAACGACAAGGATCTGCGCATCGACACCTACCGCGCCTCGGGGGCCGGCGGGCAGCACGTCAACAAGACCGACAGCGCGGTGCGCATCACCCATATGCCGAGCGGCATCGTCGTGCAGTGCCAGAGCGAGCGCTCGCAGCACCAGAACCGGGCCCACGCCTTTTCGATGCTGCGCGCCCGGCTCTACGAGGCCGAACTGCAGCGGCGCGAGGCCGCGACCGAGGCGATGAACGCCACCAAGACCGACATCGGCTGGGGCCACCAGATCCGCTCCTACGTGCTGCAGCCCTACCAGATGGTCAAGGATCTGCGCACCGGGGTCGAGACCTCGAACACCGGCGCGGTGCTCGACGGCGACCTCGACCGCTTTCTCGCCGCCGCCCTCGCCTCCCGCATCGAAGGCGCCGACGCGATAACGGCGGGAGCCTAACCGGCCTCGCAGAGATCCTGGAGAAATTGACGGAGGAAGGCTGCACCTGAATTGTGCGTCCTTCGAGGCCTCGCTTCGCGAGGCACCTCAGGATGAGGTACTTCTTTGATGGCGTTGAGAAAAACCTCATCCTGAGGAGCCGCGCAAGCGGCCGTCTCGAAGGGCGCACGGTGCCGATCCAGTCACCGCACCGAGAACACCTTCATCACCTCGTCGCCGAGGTGGTTGATGACCTTGACGGCGATGCGGCCGGATTTGGGTTTGGGGAAGGGGCGGGAGGTGTCGCTGTTGAGGCTCGACCAGGCTTCCTCGTCGATCTCGGCCTTGAGCGTCGTCTTCAGCGCCTTGTAGGGGTCGGTCGCCGCGCCGAGGAAATAGGCGTGGCGGACGAAGAAGCTCTCCTCGTTGTAGTCGGTGTCGATGAACCACAGCGCGATCGTGTCGGGGCCGCCCGAACTCGATCTCGCCGGTCTGCGGCTTGAACACGTCGACGCCCTTGATCTTGACCCGGATTTGGTCGCTCGCCGGCCGGCTCGATCGCGATGTCGGGCTCGCCGAAGACGACGAACAGATTGCCGGAGCCGGTGTTCTTCAACTCGCCGGCCATGTGCAGGTCGGGGTTCATGCGCGCCTTCAGGATCGGGATGCGGCCGATCCGCTCGAACTCGGCGGAATGGGCGTCGAAATTGAAGGCGCAGGCGATCACCACGTCGAACCGGGCGTCGGCCGCCTCGCGCGCCGCGTCGACGAGATCGGCGCGCGCCACCGTGCCGAATTCGGGGCCGAGAAAGATCGCGGCGCGGCGCTCGCGTGTCGCCTTCGAGGTAGCGGCCTTCGGCGCAGACCAGATTGCCCGGCCATGGCGTCAGCGCCGTGAAGGTGATGCGGTCCTCCTTGTGCGCCTGCTGCACGCCCGACGGTCTTCAGGTTTTCGAGCACCATCTGCGCGAAATCGTTCCAGCCGCCGCCGGGCTCGGCGAGGTCGATGCGTGTCGATCAGGCTGTCGTCCTCATCGACCGCCAGCACCCGATGCGGCGACAGGCTCTCGACCGTGAACGGGCCGGCGACGCGGATGCGCGAATTGTCGGGATAGGGCTTGTCGTAGAGGTATTCGAACTCGGCCTTGGCGGCGATCGAGGCGTCGATTTCCTTCTGCCGCGCAATCCGCGCTTCCCACCACTCGCCATGCAGCTTTTCGCCTCGTCCGGCCAGTCCGCCCCGCCTCGCGCGGATTCCCATTCTTCCCACGCGGCAGCGGCGCCGTGCGTGCTTCGAGACGCGCCCCCTCGAAGGGGGCGCTCCTCAGCATGAGGTGGTCCGTTGATTGCCGAGGAAGGCCCTCATCCTGAGGAGCCTGCGCAGCGGGCGTCTCGAAGGACGCACCCAGCCCGAGCGCGGCATTGAGCCGGCCGCGCAACGGCTCCAGCGTCTCCTGCCACTTCTCCCAGATCACATCGATCTCGGCATTGTTGGCGATCGATTTCAGCGTGATGTGCGGCACCCGCTCGTAGACAAAGCCCTGGCGGATGTCGCCGTGCGTCGGCGTCTCCTTCGGCGGCGTGCGGGTGACCTCGCCCTCCTTCCGCTGCCCCTCGGGGCTGTCGGCGAGCAGGTAATACGGATAGCGCGCGCCCATGATCCGCGCCCGGGCAAGCGCCAATGCCACGCGCGAGGTGTCGATCGTGATCCACCGCCGGCCCCATTGCTCGGCGACATAGGCCGTGGTCCCCGAGCCGCAGGTCGGATCGAGCACGAGATCGCCGGGATCGGTGGTCATCAGCATACAGCGTTGCACAATTTTCCGGCACGTCTGCACGACATAGATCTTTTCATCGGCGAAGCTGCCGGTCCCGATGTCTGTCCAAACATTCCCGATCGCTTGGATGCCGGAAAGTCTTCGAATAACGCGAACGTACCTGAGACTGTTCGCGGCTTCACGGAGCCGTTGCGCCTTGGATAGGCGGGCCATCCCGAGCTCGCTTGGTTTTCCAGTATCCCTTTCCGGATCTGGAAAACGCGGCCTCCAAACTCAACCGGGAAGCTGCCTCGTTGTCACGGCCACGCTTGAGAGGTGAGGTTATCGACGGCAAAAACGCCTTTGGTCTTTCCAGTGCTCCGCTCTTGTTCCGATCAGCAGCTGACCGATCCGTCTTCATCGGCAGCTCACCGGTTAGACGCCTGAGCGATCCGCATCCAACGACTTTGGCTAGTAATGGGTCGTCGGAATTTTACGTGCTCTCGCTGCTTTGCGTACCAGAGCAAGTAGTCGACACGTGCCGGCGAGCAAATCTGAACTCTGTCCCGCCGTCTTCGTGACCGTGATCTGCGATACCAAATTCTCAGCTCCAAACACCTCGTCCATCAGCGCACGGACGCGATGCACGTTTTCGTCGCCGATCTGCACGAAGATCGAGCCGCTGTCGGCGAGGAGGTCGCGGGCGACGGTCAGGCGGTCGCGCAGATAGGTCAGGTAGGAGTGGATGCCGTCGCGCCAGGTGTCGCGGAAGGCTTTGACCTGCTCGGGCTCGCGGGTGATGTGGTCCTTGTTGCCGTCCTTGACGTCGCGGCTCGTCGTCGACCACTGGAAATTCGAGTTGAAGCGGATGCCGTAGGGCGGGTCGATATAGATGCACTGCACCTTGCCGCGCAGCCCTTCGCGCTCGGCGAGGCTCGCCATGACCGACAGGCTGTCGCCGAGGATCATCCGGTTCGACCAGTTGGCGTCGTGCTGGTAGAACTCGGTCAGCGCCTCCTTGTCGGGCAGGCCGTTGAAATCGGCGAACAGGTCCGGCATCGGCGGCGACGCCTCGTCGCGCCGCGCCTTTGCTCTGCCGCAACAGATCGTCGATCAGGACCTTCGGGTGCACCTTCTCCTGGATGTAGAGCGGCGGCGCCTGGACGATCAGGTCGGACCAGTCCTGCTCGTCCTTGCCGCGCCAGACGAGCTGCGGGTCGAGATCGCGGTTGCGCCGCTCATAGGCGAGCCGGATCGGCGTCTTGTCCTTCTCGTCCATGACCGGCTCGAGCTCGGCGGTCGGGATGTTGCGCCGCTTGTCCTTGTGGCGCAGCGCCTCGACCGAAATGTCCCTACGCGGCATGTGCTTGCCTGCCCGTTATCGCTGGAGAAATGCAGTGCGTCCTTCGAGACGGCCGCTTCGCGGCCTCCTCAGGATGAGGTGGTTTTCTAAATTCCATCAAAGCCTTACCTCATCCTGAGGAGCGCTCTGCAGGAGCGCGTCTCGAAGGACGCACCGGCGGCTCGGGATTGGCCGCCCGCAACCGCGCCGCCAGCCGGTCAATGACGTCGAGCGCCACGCGTATTTCCGCCTCGTCGGGCTCGGGCGGAGCGTCCTCCTCCGGATAGCGGTAGACGCGTCGCCCACTTGCTCCAGCCATGGGCCGCGGCGACGAGTTCGGCGATGTCCGGGAAACTCGCTTGCGCCAGCGTCCCGAGCTGCTCCAGAGAATGCGTCTTCCCACCGCGCCTGCCGGCGAGCGTCAGAAAGCCCTTCAGCAATTTCTCGACCGCCTGCTGGCAGTGGAAAGCGGCGCTGTCATACAGAGGCGGATCGCCCGCCATGCAGGCGAGGACCGTTTTGCGGTCGCGTTCGGCGACGCGAAGCCAGCGCTCGACTGCCTGCCATCGCGCGTGCGGGTTCGGTGCTTTCATGCACGATCCTTTCGGCGAACCGTAGACGACGATGCCGTCCGCGTCCGCCTCGGCGGCGAGGGTGTTGGCGATGGCGCGCTCACGTTCGAAGGTCTCGGCGCGCATTGGGAACACGTCGGCGGCACGGCGTAGAGCGGTGCGCCTCATAGCCGGCCCGCCAGGTCAGTTTCTCGGCCGGCGTGTCATCGTCGACGATGACCAGCAGGTCGATGTCGCTGTCGCGCGTGGCCTCGCCGCGCGCCCGGGAGCCGAACAAGATCACCCGCTGCGGCCTAAAATACTCCACCACCGGGTCCAGCAGATCGCGAGGGACCGCCTTGCTCGGACGAGCGCTGTGCGTCCTTCGAGACGGCCGCTTCGCGCCCTCCTCAGGATGAGGACGGTCAGGGGATGCCATCAAATTGGTTCCTCATGCTGAGGAGGCGTGCGCAGCACGCCGTCTCGAAGCACGCCGGGACAGGCGCGGCAGCGCGGCAAAATCACCTCGGATCAGCGCCTCTTTCTTCTCGCGTCGCCAGCCCTTGACTTGACGTTCTGCGGATACGGCATCCTCGATCCGATCAAAATATTGATGGAAGACGAGAGTTACCGGCCTGCGACGGGCGGTATAGCCATCGAACGCGCCGGCCTGGTGTTCGGCGATGCGCGTTTCCAGCCCGCTGCGCGCTGTGCCCACATAATAGGAGCCGTCGGCGCAGCGCAGGATGTAAAGCCAGGCGCTCATTCTGCGTTGCCGGCGACGGCGCGCTCGATCAGCGCGTCGAAATTGGCGGCAATGGCGTAGACCGACTCCTTGAACTCGGCGAACGCCCAGCGGCCGAATGTGCCGAGATTGTTGACACCCGGCACCCAATAGGCGTCCATCGTGTTCGCCTTGTCCTTGGCGTCCTCGCCGCGATAGCCCTTGATCTCGACGACGAGGTTCAACAGGTCCTCGTCCCCGCGCCCGTCATCGACCCGCACGATAAAGTCGGGCAGGTATCTCTTCGGCGTGGCGCCGAGCAGATACGGCACCTCGAAGCCGAGCCCCTGGTTCTTGACATAGGCGCGGACCCGCGGGTTGCGCCTCGGCGGCGCGGCAGAACTCCGCCTCCCAATCGCTGTCGCAGACGACCCAATTGACATGGCAGCGGCGATGATCGGTCTGCCACAACGGCGTCTTGGACGTGTCGAACCGCACATGTGCGGTCGAGCCGGCCGGATTGTAGGGGTCGAGCACCGCCTTGATCGGGTGCTCGCCGGCCATCGACGCGGTGATCGCGGCTTTGATGCGCTCGCAGGCCCGATCGGCGAGGTCCTGGTAGATCAATTGCGCCGGGTAGGTGCCGCCGGTGCAGCGCAGATAGCCGCCGTCGAGCCATTCGCGCGCTATTCGCTTCAGTTGCCCGAACAGGTACAGCTTCGGGTCTTCGCCGGGGTCTTTGAATTTCGTCAAAAGCAGCCGCCGCGCCAGGTGGAACAGGATCGTCGATGGCCGCATGTCATCGAGGTGCTTCAGCGTCAATTCGACGCCTTCTCCGATGATCCCCTGGTTCTTGGTGATCGACGGGCCGACGAGTTGGGGGGTCAATTCCAGC
Organism: uncultured Alphaproteobacteria bacterium; assembly: GCA_963836845.1. Lineage (GTDB taxonomy): Bacteria > Pseudomonadota > Alphaproteobacteria > ATCC43930 > CGMCC-115725 > AP-15. Next base: position 56,306 of record CAWILK010000028.1, read on the forward strand.
ACCGAGTTGGCGGTGAACTTGGCGGTCAGCCGTTCCTCGGGCAATTCGACCCGATAGCCTTCGACCCTCGGGAACCTGATTGCCAGCGCATCGCGGTCGGGCCGCACGGCCTCGACGCGCACCGTCTTGCGCGGCTTGGTTGGCGGCGCGACCACCGGCCTGGCCGTGAAGTCGAATGGGATGCCGAGCACGTCGGCGTATTCGGGGGTTAGAAGATTTTCCTCGTTCAGATCGTATGATTGCCGGCGCAGGCCGCGGCCGATTACCTGCTCGCACAAGAGCTGGGTGCCGAAGGCGCGGACGCCGAGGATATGCGTGACGGTGTTGGCGTCCCACCCCTCGGTCAGCATCGAGACCGAGACGACGCAGCGGATGCTTTCGCCAAGCTGACCCGGCTTCCCGACCGTGTTCATGACCTCGCGCAGGAGGTCCTGGTCGCTGATCTTCTCGCCGGCGCGGGCATCGCCGGTGCGCTGGACGAGATCGCGGCGAAAGCGCTCGATCTCGTCGCCGGCCATATCGCGGAACCCCTTGTCGAGCGCCTCGCCGGATTCGAGCTGTTCGCTGTCGATCAGCAGTGTGCGCGGCCGGGGGAACCGTTCGCCGTATTGATCGTAATTGCGGAACAGCTCGAAGCGGCCCTGGACCCAGACGCCATCGCTCTCGCGGACAAAGCCTGAGATGAAGTCGAAGACGAGCTTCGAGGTCGACGTGTTGTTGCACACCACGATAAAGACCGGCGGCACGTCGACGCCTTCCTCCTCCCACAGCGCGAAGGTCTTGGCGTAATGGCCATAGAGCGCTTCGAGCGCAGTCTGCAGTTCGTTCGGCAGGCTGAGGGGATCGAGTTCACCGGATTTGCCGCGGCCCTTTTTCGGCATTTTCGGGCCGACATGCTTCCACAGCTCGCGGAACTTCGGCATGTCGCCGCCCGGGATGTTGTCGGCGATCGGCACCCGCGGCAATTTGACGATGCCGCATTCGATCGCGTCCATCAGCGAGAAGTCGCTGACCGTCCACGGGAACAATGTGCCCTCGGCATAGCCCGAGCCGCGCAGGAAGAACGGCGTCGCCGATAGGTCATAGACGGCGGCGAGGCCGAGCTTGCGCTTGACGGTCTCGATGCCGGAGATCCACAGCCGTGCCGCCTCGTTGTTCTTTTTCGCTTCTTCCTTTTCCTCGCCCTTGAGCTTTTCGCCGTCCTCGGCTTGGGGTTTCTCGCGGTAGCAGTGATGCGCCTCGTCATTGACCACGACGATGTTCTTCAGGCCCATCAGGTCGCCACAGGCGCGCTGCAGCATCTGGCCCTCGGTTTCGAGCGTGTTCAGTTCCGGCCCGCGGCCCTGGAGGAGGGCCCGGCCGGTTTTCGACACCTCCATGCGCTCACGCCGGCGGAAGGCGTGGTAATTGGTGATGACGATCTTCGCCCGCTCGATGTCGCCGAGCATGTCGGTCGGGACGAGTTCCCGCTCGCCGTAATAGCTGTTCGGGTCGTTTGGCAGCAGCACGCGCAATCGATCCTTGATCGTGATGCCGGGGGTGACGATCAGGAAGGCGCGCGAGAACCGGTTGCTGCCGGGATGGCGCACCGCGTTGACCGTCTGCCAGGCGATCAGCATCGCCATGACCGTCGTCTTGCCGGCGCCGGTCGCGAGCTTCAGCGCGATGCGCAACAGCTCGGGGTTCGCCTCCTTGTTGGCGCCCCGGATGTGGGTCCAGATCCTGGCGCCCGCGGCCGCGCGATCAGAGGCCACCTCGGCGAGCCAGATCGCGGTCTCGACCGCCTCGATCTGGCAGAAAAAAGGCTTGAGGTTATCGAAGTGATGATGCCGCCAGTGCTGGAGGAGCCGGGCGGTCTCCGGCGTCACCTGCCATTGGTTCGGGTTCGGCAGATTGCGCCAGTTTTGGACATACCCCCGAATATCATTGATGACCCGGGTTACCTCGTATTGCTGCTCGGGCGTCGACAAGCCCTCGTCCCGGCCGATCGCCAACTCCGGTTGGGTGGGCGCGCGCCGCCGCCTCTGCGGCTGGGGCACTGGGGTGATCAGCTCGCACGGCCGCCGCGACTCGCGAGATGCGATTGGTCGGCTGGCCATCCTCGTCGAGTTCCCAATGCCGGGCGGGATAGGAGTAGGGCGCATTGAGGATCGGCCGCTCGAAAAAGCTGTCGTCCATATGCCGTCCCCTATCATAGCCGTGCGCTTGCAAGCGATGCTACCGGACCCAAGATAAACCAATCGTTGTGGGGTGCAGGAGTCTCAAGAAAACTAGTACTGAAGGGATGAATTATCGGGCGCAAGCTTTACCGGGTGGCAGTTGCAACCTGAAGGTGAGTTTTGCTGTAGATTTGCTGCAGACGCAGCAAACGGGAAATCATCGACACAACACCTGGTTGTAAGTGGCTCGAGGAGGGCGGCGGCGCGGAGGCCGGGATCAAATCGGCGATTATGTCCCTGGCGCTCCACCCGCTCCGGCAGCTCGACCAGCGGCGCCGCGCCGGTCGTCGGATGGCGCTCGATCCTGCGTCGCTCGGCCCATCCTTGAGCAGTCTCGTGGCGCGCTACGACGTCCGGTCAGTCTTGTGAAGGTGTCATTGGCCGCACGATGTCGGTGCAGCGCTGCCTTTCGCAGCAGTATCAAACCGCGGGGCGGGAGCGGATGGCGTCGGGGATCTTGCGGGAGAGGAACTGGCCGTCGCTGAGGGCGGCGTGGAGTTGCCCGTTCTCGACGACCACCTTGCCGCGCAGGATCGTCATGCTCGGCCAGGCGGCGACCTCGTGGCCCTCCCACGGCGTGTAGTCGGTCTCGTGCAGATCCTCCTTGCGGATCACCCGGCGCGAACGCGCGTCGAGCAATACGATGTCGGCGTCCGAGCCTACCGCCAAGGCGCCCTTGCGCGGGTAGAGGCCCATGATCCGCGCGGCGTTGGCCGAGGTGAGACCGACAAAATCGGCGAGGCTGTAGCCCCGCTTCTCGACCATATGCGTGTACATCAGAGCGAGCCGCGGCTCGACCCCGGAATTGCCGCCGGTCGTGTCGTCGATCCGCCGCCCTTGCAATTTGACCTTTAGCGGGCAGCACACCTCGTCGGTAGCGACCGCCTGGATCGCGCCGTGATCGGTCGCCGCCCACAGCGCCTCCTGGTCCTTGGCGAATTTGAGCGACGGGTAGGTGTGAAACATCTGCCCGCCGGGGCGCTTGTAGTCCTCGGCATTATAGAGCAGGTACTGGTGCAGGGTCTCGCCGTAGATCGGATGGCCCTGCGCCCGTGACGCGGCGATCGCCGCGACCCCGGTCGCCGCCGAGACATGCACCATGTAGAGCGCCGCGCCCTCGACATTCTCGGCCAGCCGGATCACCCGGTTGAACGACAGATCCTCCGACAGCGTATTGTGCACCTCGGCCATGTTCTCGAAGCCTACCCGGTCTTCGCGGATCAGCTTTTCGTACATGTGCATGACGATGTCGTTGTCCTCGGCATGGATCGCCGCAATGCCGCCGGCCTTGCCGAGGATCTTCAAGACTTCCCAGATGTCGCCGAACTGCACCATGCGGCCCAGCCGGTTCGGCCGGATGTCGGTCGTGAACATCTTGACCGAGGCATGGCCCTCCTGGATCGCCTCAGGCAGCGGGTCGAGCACCCCCTGCGACAATTTCCCGTGCAGCAGCAGGTGAAAGCCGTAATCGCAATAGCAGGCGCCGGCCCATTCCCGCTGCCGCCGCTCGATCGATTGCTGCAGCGGCTGATCGGCGGGGCAGGGGGCGAAATCGAGCATCGTCGTCGTCCCGCCAAAGAGCGCGGCGCGGCTGACCTGCTCCGGCGGCGCGCTCAGCAGGTCCTCGTTGCGGCCCGGGAACGGGATCGGCGAGCTGCAATGGATGTGCGGATCGACGCCGCCCGGAATGACGATCTGCCCGGCGGCATCGACGACACGCCCTGCACCGAGGGCCGCGAGGCTTCCGGATGCGCCGATTGCGGCGATCTTGCCGCCCTCGACGGCGATATCAGCCGGCTCGGCTCCGCTCGGCAGAACCGCAATGCCGCCGGTAACGATCAGATCGAACATGACTCGGCCTCGCTTTCTTCGATCTTGTCATAGTGCATGGCAGGCGCCGTTATGGCTATGCCGTCGCGCGCCGCCTCACCCTCCCGGGCCTTGCCGAAAAACCGCATCCGCAGCCTTTTTTTGAGCTGGCGACAGGGTCGCGTAGAGCGCCTCGAGCGGAGGCAGCATCTTTTTCAAGCCCGTGAGCTCCAGCTCACCGTATTTGATGTAGGCCCGCAAGTCGTCGAGCGCCGACGCGTTCGCCGGCGGCTGCTGCGGCGCGCTCGCCTCCAGCCGCGCATTGTCCCGCATGACGGCCGCAACTGCATTGAATTGGGGCTCCTGAGCTGGGGTGATCTGCAATTTCTTGCGCAGCTCGGCAATATTGGCCTCGACATTTTGCCGAGGCTGGGCGGGTTGGGCCTGCGCCAACAAATCCGATCCTGCAGAGGGACGCGATTGCGTCATTGCGGGCGGGCACCCCAAACCGAGCAATAATGCGCCTGCCGAAACGGCCGACATCAGGAGGCGGGGCAGTCGTGACATCGCGAAACTCATGCGGTTGCGGAACTCAGGGCCGTCGGGTCAGCCCGGCGCAGCGCCCTGTGTCGCCACCTGCAGCATGTAGAGCGACTGGCTCCCGGCCATGAACAGGCGGTCGCGCTTGGGGCCGCCAAAGCACAGGTTGGCGCACACTTCGGGCAACCGGATGCGGCCGATCAGCTTGCCGGCGGGGTTGAACACCAGCACCCCGGCATAGCCGAGCGGCGCATTGGAGCTGCACCAGAGATTGCCCGCGACATCGGCGCGCATCCCGTCCGGCCCGCATTTGACGCCGTCCACCATCATGTCGGTGAACACCTTCATGTTGACGGGCTTGGTGCCCTGCACGTCGAAGGCGTAGATCATGCGGGTGCCGCCCGGCCCGGCATCGCCCGGGCCCCTGCCGGTGCTGATCACGTAGAGCGTCTGGTAGTCCGGTGAGAAGCAGAGCCCGTTCGGGTCGGCCAATTGGTCCTCGGTGATCGCGACATCGAGCCTGCCGCTCGGGTCCCAGCGATAGACGTTGGTCGACAATTCCCGCTTGCGCCCGCCGATCGCGCCGGCGTTCTCGGCGCCGATCCGCGGGTTGAAGAGCCCCTGCGGATTGCTCGGGCCGCCGGCTTCGTCCGGATGGCCTTCGGCGAGCGAGCCGCCATAGGGCGGATCGGTAAACCAGATGCTGCCGTCGGGGTGCGGGACGACGTCGTTCGGCGAGTTGAGCGGCTTGCCCCCGTAGAAGTCGGCGATCACCGTCATCGTGCCGTCGTGCTCCCAGCGCACGAGGCGGCGGTTGAAATGCTCGCACGACAATTGGCGACCCTGGAAATCGAACGAGTTGCCGTTGCTGTTGTAGGACGGCCGGCGGAACACCGTGACCCGGCCGTCATCCCAGATGTAGCGGTACTGCACGTTGCCCGAGACGTCGCTGAAGACGACATAGCGGCCCTGGCTCGACCACGCCGGGCCCTCGGCCCAGAGCGCCCCGGTCCACACCCGGTAGATCGCGCCCTGCGTGCGCCGCAGCGGCAGAAAGGACGGGTCGACGACGATGACGTCGGGGTCCGGGTAGATCGACGGGTCGCGCCGCCCCCATTGGCGCGGCGGGTTGGTGATCACATTAGCCGGCGTGCCGACCTTGCCGGCGTCCTGGGCGCATGCGGAGCCCTGTGCTCAGCGCCGCTGCACCGGCCAGCCCGGCGCTGCCGGCCAACACGTTGCGCCGGGACAGGGATTGCCGACGAACAGCTTGTTCGCATCGATCTGTCCCTCGCCCGTGCCCCGTTCGAGCCGATTGTGTACCCGCTCGCCGGCGGGGGCAATCGCCGGCTCGCGGCATGCCAGCCATGCGAGAACGGAGGGCGTGCCGTCAATTTCGCGATGCGGCAAGGCCGATCCAACGGCCATGCTACAGTTTGGCCGGAACCTGAACGACAGGCAAACGAAAGGGCTAGCGATGGCGTATGATTTGCTGATCAAGAACGGCCGCATCGTCGACGGCTCGGGGATGCCGGCATTCCGCGGCGATATCGGGGTAAAGGACGGCAAGATCGCCGAGATCGGCAGATTGAGCGGCCCCGCCGCGCGGACGATCGACGCCGACGGCCGGGTCGTCGCGCCGGGCTTTATCGACAATCACTGCCATTACGACGCGCAGGTCACCTGGGACCCGCTGTGCTCCTTCTCCTGCGACCACGGCGCCACCTCGGTGATTTTCGGCAATTGCTCATTGTCATTGGCGCCGGTGCGCAAAGGTTCCGAGCGGCGGCTGTCGGAGTTCCTCTCCTATGTCGAGGCGATCCCGATGGAGGTGCTCGACACCTTGGAGTTCACCTGGGAGACCTTCCCCGAATATCTCGACCAGATGGACCACCATCTCGGCGTCAATATCGGCAATTTGATCGGCCACACCGCCGTCCGCTATTACGTGATGGGCGACGACTGCCAGAAGCGCACCGCGACCGATGACGAGATCCGCCAGATGCAGGGCCTCGTCCGCGACGGCATGAAGGCCGGCGCGCTCGGCCTCTCGGTGTCGCGCAACCAGGGTCATTTCGACCCGCAGGGCGTGCACATCCCGGCGATCTGGGCGGACGAGAAGGAGATCTTCGCGCTCGGCGACGTATTGCGCGACCTCGGCACGGGCCTTATTCAGTCCGGCGGCGGCAATGGCGCGGAGATGAAGGACGCGCTGATGAGCCGGCTCAGCGAGGCGACCGGCCGCGCCGTCGTCTACAACAATCTCGGCCAGACGATGCGCCGGCCCGGCCAGTGGCAGAAGCAGATGGCCCAGGTGGATGCCACCACCGCCAAGGGCATCCGCGCCTTCCCGATGTGCACGCCGAACCGCATCACCGATTACTTCACGATGCGCAACACCCAGACCTTCAGGGGCCTGCCGGTGTGGCACCCGATCTGCCTGTCCTCGCCCGAGGAGATGCTGAAATCCTATGCCGATCCGGAAGTCCGCAAGCAGCTCCACGAGGAGGCGGTCGAGTTCAAGGGTGGGCCGGCGATCGGCATCTGTTCCACCTGGTGGGACTACATGGTCCTGCAGACTGCGGTGCTCGAAAAGAACAAGTGGATGGAGGGCAAGACCCTCGGCGAGATCGCCAAGGCCCAGGGCAAGGGCGTCATCGACTGCTTCCTCGATTTGGCGATCGAGGAGAAGCTCGACACCGAATGGCTGCATGGCGAGAACAATGTGGACGACGAGGCGGTCGCCAAGATCCTGACCTACCCGAACGCGATCATCGGGCTGTCGGACGGGGGCGCGCATGTGCAGTTCCAGAGCGGCTTCGGCTTCTCGACCCGATTGCTCGCCGAATGGGTGCGCGAGAAGAAAGCGATGTCGCTGGAGCAGGCGGTGCGCCGGCTGACCTTTGAATCGGCCTCGATCTTCGGCCTCTACGACCGCGGCCTGTTGCGCCCCGGCATGGTCGCCGACATCGTGATCTTCGACCCCGACACCGTGAAGCCATTGCCGCTCGAGGTGTTGCACGACTTCCCGACCGGCGCCAAGCGCATCAAGGAGCCGGCCCAAGGCATCCACATGACGATCGTCAACGGCGAGGTCCTGATGGAAGACGGCAAGCACTCCGGCAATCTGCCGGGCCGCGTGCTGCGCAACACCTACTATCAGGCCCATCGGGCTTAGCCGCCGGCCCCCGCACCGGGCCAACCCCTTGCGGACGCAGCATCCTCTCCCCCAAGGCGGGAGAGGATGGCGCCGTGGGCTGGTCTTGCAGATCTCTCGAGCGCCGTCGATCGCGAGTAGTGGCCATTTCGGTCTATAATGCGGGAACCTTGCCGGCACGACGCAAAGGCGGTGGCCATGATCGAGACGTTTCTTCCGACCACCGTCGTTGGCAGCTATCCGCAGCCCGATTGGCTGATCGACCGCGAGAAGCTGACCACCTTGCCGCCGGCGCGGGTAAGGGCGAGCGAGCTGTGGCGCATTCCGGAGCCCTGGCTCGAACAGGCCCAGGACGACGCGACCGTGCTGGCGATCCGCGACATGGAACGCGCCGGGATCGACATCATCACGGATGGCGAAATCCGCCGCGAAAGCTATTCGAACCGCTTTGCGACGGCGCTGTCGGGCGTCGACCTCGACAATCCCGCAACGGTCCGAGGCCGGTCGAGCGGCACCGTCGTCGTGCCGCGCATCGTCGGGCCGATCCGGCGGCTGCGCCCGGTCGAGGTGCGCGATGTCGAATTCCTGCGCCGCAACACCGACCGCACCATCAAGATCACCCTGCCCGGCCCGTTCACGATGTCTCGGCAGGCCAAGAACGAATACTACAGAGGAGGAAGAAGAGCTCGTGATGGACTACGCCGCCGCGGTCAATGCCGAGCTGCGTGACTTGAAAGCGGCCGGAGCGGATGTGATCCAGCTCGACGAGCCCTGGGTGCAGGCCCGTCCCGAGGAGGCGCGCCGCTTGGCGCTTCCGGCGATCGATCGGGCGCTCGAAGGGATTCCCGGGCCGACAGCGCTGCACCTCTGCTTCGGCTACGCCTATGTCGCCCGTGACAAGCCGAGCGGGTATTCCTTTTTGCCGGAACTGACCGGCACGATCGCACAACAGATCTCGATCGAGGCGGCGCAGCCGAACCTCGATCTCTCCACCCTGGACGGCCTCGGCGAGAAGACCGTCATATTCGGCGTCATCAGCATGGGCGACCCGCAGGCCGAGTCTCCGGAAACCGTCGCCGGGCGGATCCGCCGGGCGCTCGAACATATCACGCCCGAGCGGCTGATCCCGGCCCCCGATTGCGGCATGAAGTACATCCCGCGCGACCTCGCCTTCGCCAAATTGAAGGCCCTGGCCGAGGGCGCCGCGATCGTTCGTCGCGAACTTACCGGCTGAACCGCCACTCAGCCTCGTCGGCCGGCACGATCATCTTGCCGATCGGCCACAGGGCGATGGCGGCGAGCTTCAGATGCGCCCATGCGAACGGTATGCCGATGAGGGTGATCGCCAAGCCGACTGCGATGACAAGGTGGGCGAGGGCGAGCCACCAACCGGCGAGAACCAGCCAGATCAGATTGCCGAGCGTGCCGAGCGGGCCGGTCCCGATATCCTCGTGCCCGGTGTATTCGGCGCGGTTCACCGCGGTCTGGCCGAACGGCAGAAAAGTGTAGAGCGCGATATTGAAGGCCGCCCGGGCCCACGGGATGCCGACGATCGTGATCACCATGATGCAGGCGGCGAGCAGCCACAACGCGGCCATCCACACCCCGCCGGTGACGATCCACAGCACATTGAGCAGCAGCCGGATCAGCGGCACGGCTATTCGGCCTTTTCGAGGTCGTCGATCGCGGCTTTGAGGAAACGCGCCGCTTCGCCGCCGGTGACCGCCCGGTGGTCGAAGGTCAGCGACAGCGGCAGGATGCGGTGCGCCGCGATTTTATCGTCGACGACGGTAGCGCGGCGGCTGATCCGCCCCGCGCCGATGATCGCGACCTGCGGCGGGACGATGACGAGTGCGGCGAAGCGCCCGGCGAACATGCCGAAGTTGGAGAGGGTGATCGTCTGCCCGCGCAATTCGGCGACGGGGACAGTTCGCGCCCGCACGTCCTTCTTCATCGCCTCGATGCCGCGCCGCAAATCGGCCGGGTCACGACCGCCGATGTTGCGCAATACCGGCACGAACAGGCCGTCCTCCGTATCCACCGCCAAACCGAGGTCGATCTGCTTCAACAGCCGGCGCTCCATGGTGCGGCTGTCGTACCAGGCGTTCAGCCCCGGGGAGGCGGCGCATCCGGCGACGATCGCGCGCGCGAGCCGGATCGTCACGTCCGACCGCGCCGGCCACGCCTCGATGTCGGCCTCGTCCGACACGGTCGCCGGCACGATCTCGGCATGCGAGCGCGCCATGTTGAGCGCCATCGCCCGGCGCACGCCGGCGAGCGGCTCGGCCGGGCTGCCCTCGGTCTGCGCCCGGGCCGCGCGCTCCACATCAGCGCTCGTCACAGAGCCTCCGGGGCCGCTTGCCGCGATCGTCGCCAGCTCTACGCCGAGCCGCTGCGCCAACGCCCGAACCGCCGGCGCCGCCCTCACTCCGGAAGCTGGCGTCGCCGGCTGAGGGGCATGCCGGCTGCGGCTCGGCGGCCGCGAGCACGCCGACGATGGTCCCGCTATCGGTGCGGGGACCCTCTTCGAACTCGACCAACGGGCCGCCCACCTTAACCCGCTCCCCAGGTTGCGCGCACAGCCGGGCGATCTTGCCGGCTTGCGGCGAGGGCACCTCGACGACAGCCTTCTCGGTCTCGACCGAAACGAGCGGCTGGTCGGCCACGACGTGGTCCCCCTCGCCGACATGCCAGGCGACGAGCTCGGCCTCCTGCAACCCCTCGCCCAGATCCGGCAACACGAAGGTGCTCATACCTCGGCGCCCCTTCCATCACCGCCGCGAATTTCTCCGTCACCCCCGCGGAAGCGGGGGCCCAGGACAACAGTCGAGGAGTGGGGGCCCTGGATTCCCGCTTTCGCGGGAATGACGAGATTGGGCCTTTTCATTGGTAAGCCAAGATGCGGCGGGCGGCGGCGAGGATGCGGCCTTCGCTCGGCAGGTATTGCTGCTCGAGCCGGTAGAGCGGCATCACCGTGTCCCAACCGGCGACGCGCTCGATCGGCGCCAGCAGCGAGACGAGCCCGTGCTCGGCAATGCGCGCGGCAATCTCGGCTCCGACGCCGCCGGTCAGCGGCGCCTCGTGCGCGATCACGCAGCGGCCGGTCTTCGCCACCGAGGCGAGCAGCCCTTCGGTGTCGAGCGGCTTCAAGGTCGCCACATCGACGACCTCGACGCTGACCCCGTCTGCTTCGAGCCGGTCCGCCGCGGCGAGGGTCTCCTTGATGGTCGCGCCCCAGGTCACGAAGGTGATGTCGGTTCCCTCGCGAAGGACAAAGCACTTGTCGAGCGGCAATGCCGCGCCGTCATCCTCGACCTCCTCGCGGGCGGCGCGGTAGAGCCGGGTCGGTTCGAGAAAGACCACCGGATCGGGGTCGCGGATCGCGGCGAGCAGCAACCCGTAGGCGCGCGCCGGCGAGGACGGGACCACGACCCGCAACCCCGGAATGTGGCAGAACATCGCCTCCGGGCTTTCGGAATGGTGCTCGACCGCGCGGATGCCGCCGCCGCACGGCGAGCGCATCACCATCGGGCAGGTCAGCCTCCCCCGTGTGCGGTTGCGCAACCGCGAGGCGTGGTTCGCCAGTTGGTCGATCGTCGGATAGATGAAGCCGGTGAACTGGATCTCCGAAACTGGCCGGAAACCCTGGGCGGCGAGCCCGACCGACAGCCCGGCAATGACGTTTTCGGCGAGCGGCGTGTCGAGCACGCGCTCGGCGCCGAAGCGTTCGAATAGCCCCTCTGTCGCGCGGAACACCCCACCTTCGGCGCCGACGTCTTCGCCCAGGACGAGAACCGATGCATCGTCGGCCATGGCGCGGGCGAGCGCCAGGTTGACCGCCTGGACCAGCGTTATCTCGGGCATCGGGATCTCACTTCCGGCTCAGTTCGAGCGCCGCCTCGCGTTGCCCGGCGAGGTCCTTCGGCAGCTCATCGTAGGTGAAGTCGAACATCGCTTCCGGCCCCTGCGGCGGGGTCGCGAGATAGGCTTCGGCGGCTCGCTCGATCATCAGCGTGATTTCGGCGAGCAGCTGCTCCTCGTCGGACTTGCCCCACATGCCCTGCGCTACGAGGTGGTTGCGCAGCCGCGCGATCGGCTCCTCGGCCCAGCGCGCGCTGACTTCGGAGCCGCTGCGGTAGCGGCTGGCGTCGTCCGCGGTCGTATGGTCGCCGAGCCGGTAGGTCAGCGCCTCGATCAGGTGCGGACCACCGCCGGCGCGCGCCTTGGCGAGGGCGCGGGTCATCGCCTCGCGCACCGCGATCACATCGTTGCCGTCGACCTGCTCGCCCTCGATGCCGGCGGCAATGCCCTTTTGCGCCAGGGTTTCGGCTGCGGTCTGCTGGGCGAGCGGCACCGAGATCGCCCAGCGGTTGTTGTTGATCACGAACACCAGCGGCAGATGCCAGACACCGGCGACGTTGAGCGCCTCGGCGACATCGCCCTTCGAGGTCGCGCCGTCGCCGAAGACGCAAACCGCGACCCGCTTTTCGCGCCGGAGCTTGAAGGACAGCGCGACGCCGACGGCGTGCGGGGCATGGGTGGCGATCGGCACGCAGACCGGGAAGTCCTCGCGCGGCCCGGCGAAATCGCTGCCGCGCTCGTCGCCGCCCCAGAACAGCAGCAGCTCTGCCGGGGTGACGCCCCGCCACAGCTGGGCGCCGTGCTCGCGGAAGCTCGGCAGCAATAGGTCCTCGGCGCGCATTGCGCTGGCGATCCCGACCGGCACCGCTTCCTGGCCCAGCGCCGAAGCGAAGGTGCCGAGCCGCCCGGTGCGTTGCAATGCCACGGCCTTCGCGTCGAACCGCCGGGCCAGCACCATGCCTCGATAGAGCGCGACCAATTCGGCGCGGTCGCGGGCGAATTCGGGCAGCGGGCGCACCGCATTGCCCTTGGGGTCGAGAAAGCGGCTGTAGCGGATCTCGAACCTGGCCACCGCGGTCGGCAGCGGCGCTCTCGCCACCTCCGTAATCGCCGGTCGTTCCTCGGTTGCTTCGGTCAGCGGCATAGCACACCCAATGGTATATCTCGCCTGTCGGAGACAGCGCTTTCCGATATGTGGTAACGCTTCCTCGGAGCGATAGCTCCCGGGGATTTCGATTTGGTTATTTCGCGGCCGAGGCCAGGCGGGCCCCAGTGATAGAGCGCTTCCTTGCTCGAAAAGGTTGTGCTCTGATGTTGCTTCGTACAAATCTGCAGCGAATCTGCAGCAAAGCTCTTCCAGAAGTTGAAACTGCAACCGCCCCGGAAAGACATCGGACGCTCATGCGATATCACCCAATTACGGCTATTCTCGGGGACGTATATCTCCCCTCAGAGATTGTGAATCTTTTGATCGTCAACACGGACCAGCACCGTGCGTCCTTCGAGACGACCACTTCGTGGTCTCCTCAGGATGAGGTTTTTCTTAATGCTATCAAGGAAGTACCTCATCCTGAGGAGGCGCGCAGCGCCGTCTCGAAGGACGCAGGATTTCCGTGCAGCGTCTCTACCCCCAATTCATTCACAGGCTCTCAGGAGAGGGTGAGCCGGCCTCGCAACCAGTCGGCAATCGGCGTCCATAGCATTGCCGGGGCGCGGGCTGCCGACATCATGCCGACATGGCCCAGCGGCGGACGCAATATTGTGGCGCCGAGCGCGGCGGCGAGCGGCTCGGCCGAGCTGGGTGGGACAATTCGGTCGCGGCCAGGCACGACGACGAGGGCAGGCCGCTGCAGCAGCTTCGGGTCGACACATCGTCCGCCGACTCGCCATCGGCCCTGTCCCGGTTCGTTGTCGGCGTACCAGCAGCGCATGCACTCGCGCGCCACCCGAGCCGCTAGCGGCACCCCGTCATTGAGCCAATCTTCGAGTGCCACGAAGCTGCGGGCTTCCTCACCGGCAGGGTCGAGGGCCGCGAAACGGGTGAATTTGCGCTCCGCCGTGAACGGATCGAGCATGAAGAACAGGGTCTGCACAATCTCGACCGGCACGGCCGGTTGTGACCCACGGTAGGACATGACCTGCTCTGCGGCCTGCGCGAACCGCCGCGCCTCGCCGGAATTTCCGGCGTGGAAATCCCAGGGCGTCGCGAGCAGCGCAACGCAGCCGATTTCGGCTTGGCGACGCAATGCCAGAGCAAGAGCGAGCAGCCCGCCCATGCAATAGCCGAGGATCCCGACGGGTCCATGCGCCGCCCGGGCTGCGGCGGCGAAGGCGCTGTCCAGCGGGCCGGCGACGTAATCGGTCAGGTCGAAATCGCGTTCCCGCCTTCCGGGCGCGTCCCAATCGACGACGAGCGGCCTCAGCCCCCTGCCAGCCAGATGCCGCAGAAAGCTCCGCTCCGGCAGGATATCGAGAACGTGATAGCGGTTGATCAGCGAGGGCACGACGAGCACGGCCGGGCCGGCGTCCCCGCAGCCGTAATCGAGCAGCCTCGTGGTTCCCTCGCGCCACAGCACCGGCATCGCGGCCGCGCGGCGGCGGAAGGGGTGCCGGCGATAGGCTTCGAGACCTGTGATATACGCCTCCGCCCGGCGGGCGATCTCGCGGTCGAGCGCCGCGGCGACCTTATCGGCTCCGATTGCGTCGATTTCGGCCAGCAGAGGCCGCAACCGCGCGCCCGCCTCGCTCGACGGCGGCGACACGCTCCTCAAGATCGGCAATGCGGCGCGCGAGCTGTGCCACAGCGTCATCGCGCTCGTCAGATGCGCCGGAAGCGGGCGGGGCGCCAACCGCCGGTCCGGATCGCCGGGCCTGCGCGCCCGCGGCGCTGTCACCCGGCCCTGGAAAGGTTGCCGACCGCGAGGCCGCCAGGAGCCATCGTTGCAGCAGCTCCGCCTCGGAGGGATTGGCGAGGAGCGCCGCGAGATAATCCTCCCACAGCATCAGGAAGCGGCGGGCGAGGTCGGCAGCGTCGCTCATCGGACCCCATATAGGATGGAGCCCCGACAGCGAAAGCCGCCGCGGCGGCGCGGGCGCCTCTTTGATGAGGCGATCGTCCCAAAACACTGTATTGTTGCGGAGGGAGACCCGCTGGCAGCCGAGACGTCACGCACATGATCACCCCGAATTCGGACAATTCTGGCCGAGCCAAGCCGGTCGTCGTCAAGAAATACGCCAACCGCCGCCTCTACAACACGGCGACCAGCAGCTATGTCACGCTTGACGACCTCGCCACGATGATCAAGGAGGGCGGGGATTTCGTCGCGCATGACGCCAAAACGGGCGAAGACATCACCCGATCGGTGCTGACGCAAATCATCGTCGAGCAGGAGCAGAAGGGGGGGCAGAATTTGTTGCCCACCAGCTTTCTGCGTCAGCTGATCAGCTTTTACGGCGACAGCATGCAGTTTCTGGTGCCGGGCTACCTCGAGCAGGCGATGATCGCCTTTGCGCGCAACCAGGAGCAGATGCGCAAGAACCTGCAGGCCACCTTCGGAATCTTCCCGTTCGGGCAATTCGAGGAGATGGGCAAGCAGAACATCGCCTTGTTCGAGCGGGCGCTGAAGATGCTGGCGCCCTTTGGCCGCGACGAGAAGTCGGCGCCCGCAGATGCCGGGACCACACAGACAGAAGGCGAGGACCCCCGCCTGAAACGGTTGGAAGCGCAAATCGACGCTTTGACCCGCCAGCTCGAGGTCCTGGGCCGGGATCGTCAGGACCGCTAGCCCGCGAGCCCGACGCATTCGGCGACCCCCTCACCCGCCTCCTCCCCCGGACTACGATCCGGGGGTCGGCACCATCTCCCGCGGTGCGCAGGGCTGTCCGGGGAAAATCGGCGGTGAACTTTTGCCGCCAAATTTGCTCCTGATAACCTGCTCTTCTGCCCTCTCCCCCGCCGGAGATTTTTAGAGGGCGTTGGTCGCGTGAGAGGCGAACGCTATCGGAGGTACAAAGTCATGCTCAACACGTATAACGGCAGCTGTCATTGCGGCCGGGTGCGGTTTCGGATACGGGCCGACCTCTCGACAATCCTCGAATGCAACTGCTCGGTCTGCACCAAGAAGGGCATTTTGCATCTGATCGTGCCGCCGGAGCACTTCGAGCTATTGCAGGGCGAAGGGGAGCTCTCGACCTACCAGTTCAACACCAATACCGCCAAGCACACCTTCTGCCGAACCTGCGGGATGCACCCTTTCTACGTGCCGCGATCTGACCCCGACAAGATCAGCGTCAATGCCCGCTGCCTCGACGGGCTCGATCCCGCCTTGTTGGAGCCGAAGCGGTTCTTTGACGGCCGGAACTGGGAGGAGGCGCAGCGGGCCCGCCGCGAAGCCGAGAGGGGTAACGGAGGCAGAGGCAAAATCGTCATTCCGGGACGGCCCGTAAGGGGCTCGCGGGCTATGCCCGCGCCCCGGAATGACAACTTGGCGTTGCGATTGGTTGGGTGGCCTGCGCCAGCCAACGCGCGGTCTCGGGATCGACGATCGGCGCCAGCGTCTCGCGAACCCTCGCGTGATAGCGCGTCGAGCCAGGCGATCTCGTCCTCGTCGAGCAGCGAGGGGTCGATCAGGTTGCGGTCGATCGGCGCCAGG
Source organism: uncultured Alphaproteobacteria bacterium (assembly GCA_963836845.1). Taxonomy (GTDB): domain Bacteria; phylum Pseudomonadota; class Alphaproteobacteria; order ATCC43930; family CGMCC-115725; genus AP-15. Next base: position 72,544 of record CAWILK010000028.1, read on the forward strand.
GTCAGGGTCTCGAAGCCCAGCATCTCGCGCTCGGCGGAACCGTCTGCCGGCTGCACCAGCACGAGGTTCTCGATCCGGATGCCGTAGGCGCCGGTCTTGTAGTAGCCGGGCTCGTTGGAGACGATCATCCCGGGCAGCAGCGCCTGCCCGTTGGGCGCCTTGGAGATGCGCTGCGGCCCTTCGTGCACGCCGAGATAGCTGCCGACGCCGTGGCCGGTGCCGTGGTCGTAGTCGAGCCCCTTCTGCCACAGCGCGTGGCGCGCGAAGGCGTCGAGCTGGGTGCCGGTGGTGCCCTTGGGGAAGCGTGCCAGCGCCAGCGCGATATGGCCCTTGAGCACGCGGGTGAAGCGGTCGCGCATCTCTTGCGACGGCTCGCCGATCGCGATCGTGCGCGTCACGTCGGTGGTCCCGTCGAGGTACTGGGCGCCCGAATCGAGCAGATACAGCGAGCCGGGCTCGAGCCGCTTTTCGCTTTCCGGGGTTGCCCGATAATGGACGATAGCGCCGTTCGAGCCGGCGCCCGATATCGTCGGAAAGCTCAAGTCCCGGAAGTATTCATTCTCGCGGCGGAGGGCTTCGAGACGGTCGCTGGCGGCGATCTCGGAGAGGCCGCCCCGGGGCGCCTCGCGCGCCAGCCATGCCAGAAACCGGGTTAGCGCAGCACCGTCCCGGCGATGCGCGGCACGCGTGCCGTCGCATTCGACCGGGTTCTTGCAGGCTTTCGGCAACAGGCAGGGATCGGCGGCGCGATGGATCTTCGCGCCCGCGGCCTCGAGCCGGTCGAATACCCATGAAGCTGCGCTCGCCGGGTCAGCCTGGATCCGCCCGCCTTCCGCGGCAAGCTCATCCAATGCCGGCCCCAACGCCTCGGGCGGCGACACGGTCACCGCATTCCCGAAATGCCGCTCGATCCCGCGGACGAGCTTGCGCCGGTCGATGAACAAGGCGACCGCGCCGTCCCGGCGCAGGACGGCGAAGGACAGCGGGAGCGGGGTATGCGGCACATCCCCGCCGCGGATGTTGAGCAGCCACGCGATCGATTCGGGCATCGTCAGCACGACTGCCGCCACTCCGTCCTCCTGCAGCGCGCGGCCAATTCGGGTGCGCTTGGACTGCGCGCTCTCGCCGGCGAAGCGCTCGAGATGCGGCACCACCGGAGCGATCGGCGGCGCCGGCCGCCCCGGCCAGACCCGGTCGAGCGGATTATCGGGCAGGGCGCGCAGCGCTGCACCGGCCTTTTCTGCTGCAGCGCGAAACCGCTCCACCTCATGCGGGGTGTGCAGCCACGGGTCGTAGGCGAGCACTGCGCCCGGCTTCAGCGCCGCGGCGATCCAGCGCGCCGGCGGCTCGTCGATCAGGTGGTGAATCTCGAACAGGCTGGTGTCGACCTGCGCCGCCGCTTGCAGCGTATAGCGGCCGTCGACGAACAACGCCGCACGGTCCCGCAGCACGATCGGCCAGCCCCGCCGACCCGGTAAAGCCGGTCAGCCAGGCGAGCCGCTGCCCGCGGGGCGGGACATATTCGCCCTGGTGCTCGTCGGCGCGCGGCACGATGAACCCGTCGAGCCCGCGGGCCGCGAGCTCCCGACGCAAGCGGTCGAGGCGCGCCGGACGGGGCAGCCGATCGAAATCCTCGGCCGCCAAGCCATCCTGGTAATCGGCTGCCCTCGCGGCGCGCAGAGCCTGCAGTCGGTCGGCCAGCGCTGGTGGTGCCGGGTCGGCAACCAGCGAATGCCAGCTGATGCCGATTTCTGCCGGCGCCGCGAGTACGCCCTCGATCAGGGCCGCGACCGCGTCCGGATCGAATGCCGACCCCGACTCGTGCAGCAGCCGCGCGAGCTCGTTCCGATCCGGTTCGCGATCAATTGCCGTCATAACCATTCCTCATTCCCGCTTGGCGCGCGCTGGCGCCTTCCATGCATGGCTGGATTGCGATGACGCCGCTGGTCTTTACGCAGCGCAACAGCAAATCTTGTGCAGTGCAGCAAAAGCGTGCGCGGGAGTACCAGCCATGTCCAGTCATCAACTTCATTCTTTCCGCCGGAAGATCGTTTTCCGAGTGGCGGCGCCGGGATCGGGCCTATGCCCAGCTGATGGCGCTCGACGACCACTCGCTCGCCGATATTGGCATTCATCGCTCGCAAATTGGGGGCCTGATCGAGGGTGTCCAGATGCCGGGATCGTCCTCGCCGCCGCTCGCATTTTCGACGCGCGCCCAGTTCGCCCGCCGGAAGGAGGCCTGAGCGGCCTTTCCGCCGAACCGGCCTCGGGGAAGAGGGCTTGTGCCCTCGTTCCCGATGCCGGCCGGCGCATCACCAGGGTCGACCATCCGTCGATGACGATCCGGCGTTCGAGGACGATGCCGCAGCCGCGATGCGGGGCGAGCACGATCGGCTCCTGACGGAGCAGCAACCCCGACAGAACGGCCCGCCCGCCCGGCGCCAAGGCGCGCGCCAGATCGGCCGCCATCACGGCCAACGGGCGAGCCAGGATATTCGACAGCACCAAGTCGTAATCGGATTTTTTGAATGTGCCGATTGCGGTATCCCGCCGCCCGGCGGGTCCGCACGAGGCCTGCAACACCGTTGCGGCCAGCGTTCTGGCGCGCAACATCGACGGCGCCCTGATCGATGTCGCCGGCCAGCATCCTGCGGCGGAGCAGCTTTGCCGCAGCAATCGACAGGATCCCCGTCCCGGTTCCGACATCGAGCGGGCGGCGGAACCGATGCCGCCGCCCCAGCCATTCGAGCGCTTGCAGGCACCCGCGGGTCGAGGGATGCTCGCCGGTGCCGAAAGCCGTCGCCGCGTCGACCGCAATGCCGATCGCCCCGGGCGGAACCCTGTCCGCGGTAATGTGAGCCGTAGATGAAGAACCGGCCGATCCGCTGCGGCGGGAAGGCCAGCTGGTTCTCGGCGACCCAGTCGCGCGCGGCAAGTCGTTTCTCGCCGACCTCCATGAGCGCCCCGCCGCCCCCGCTGCAGCCAGCGCGAGCTTTGCCTCCAGCGGCGGTGTCAGTGCCGGGGATTGCGGATAGGCTTCGAGGCGCCATTCCCCTGCGCCGATCTCAAAAGCCGATACGGCCCCCGCCACGTCATCGAGGAACGAGAACACCGCGCTCGCCGCATCCGCGCCGCGCACCCGGGCCGTGAGCTGCCACACAGCATTCACGCGTCAGCCCCCACTCGAACCTTCCCGCTTGCAGCCCCTCTCCGCCCTTTAGGGGGGAGAGGGAGGGGCCCGCGCCGAAGGCGCGGGAGGGTGAGGTGGGCAGCGCCGCGGTTCAGACCATCGGCCCCCCTCACCCTTCCCTCTCCCCCCGGCCGGCGGGGGGAGAGGGTTAAGGTGCGGGCTTGCTTGGACAATCCCTCGCTTTCGGCGGAGGGAACGGCGGGGGCTTGGCGAGCGAGGGACATCGGCTGGCCGGCGCCTCACGCGCGCTCGACGTAGGCGTCCATCACCTTCTTGTCACCGGCGACGTCGAACCGGATGCCGAGCTTGTTGTCCTCGACCTCGGTGATCGTGCCGTAGCCGAATTTCTGGTGGAACACCCGGCCGCCGACGGCAAATCCGCCGACCTTGCGGATCTCCTCGCCGCGCCGCGGCACCGGGCCGCTGCTGACGAGCAATGGCCGGCGCGGCGGCGGCGGCGGGTTGCCACGGGCGTTTCGATCGCACTGCCCCAGCCGGCGTCCCAGGTGGCGTTCGGCTGAAGTCCAAGCTCGGCGATGACTTCGATATGCTGCTGCGGCAGCTCGTCGACAAAGCGCGAGCGGATCGCGTTCTGCCACTGGCCGTGGATCCTGCGATTGGCGGCGAACGAGACATAGGCGCGGTGCCGGGCGCGGGTCAGACCGACATAGGCGAGCCGCCGCTCCTCTTCGAGCGCCGAGAGGCCGCTCTCTTCCATGGCCCGCTGGTTCGGAAACAACCCGTCTTCCCAGCCCGGCAGGAACACCGTGTCGAATTCGAGGCCCTTGGCGCTGTGCAGGGTCATCAGATTGACCATGTCGCCGCCGGACTCCGCGGCATTGTCCATCACCAGGCTGACATGCTCGAGAAAGCCGCCGAGATTCTCGAACTCGGCCATCGCGACGACCAGCTCCTTCAAATTTTCGAGCCGGCCGGCGGCATCGGGCGAGCGGTCCGCCTGCCACATCGCGGTGTAGCCCGATTCGTCGAGCACCAGCTGCACGAGGTCGGTGTGCGACATGAGCTCGGCCTGGCTCCGCCACCGATCGAGCGCCGAGACGAACCCGGCCAGCGCGTTGCGGGCGGCGGGCCGGAGGCGCTCGCCGCCGATCACGAGCCGCGCCGCCTCGATCAATGGCAGCCGCTCGGCTCGCGCGGCCCCGTGCAGCTCCTGGACGGTCGCGCTGCCGATACCGCGCCGCGGCGTGTTCAGAACCCGCTCGAAGGCGAGATCGTCGGCCGGCTGGTTGACCAGCCGGAGATAGGCGAGCGCGTCGCGGATCTCCTGGCGCTCGTAAAAGCGCGGCCCGCCGATGACGCGGTAAGGCAGCGCCAAGGAGATGAACCGCTCCTCGAACTCGCGCGTCTGGAAGCCGGCGCGGACGAGGATCGCAACCTCGCTCAGCGGGTGACGCTTGCGCTGCAACGCCTCGATCTCGTCGCCGACCCAGCGGGCTTCCTCCTCGGCGTCCCAGACGGCGCGCACGACGACCTTCTCGCCCTCGCCCGCCTCGGTCCACAAGGTCTTGCCGAGCCGCCCGCGGTTCTGCGCGATCATGCCCCCGGCGGCGCCGAGGATGTGCGAGGTCGAGCGGTAATTCTGCTCGAGCCGGGCGATCGTCGCGCCCGGGAAATCCTTTTCGAAGCGCAGGATGTTGCCGATCTCGGCGCCCCGCCAGCTGTAGATCGACTGGTCGTCGTCGCCGACGCAGCACAGATTGCGGCGCGCCTGGGCCAAGAGGCGCAGCCAGAGGTATTGCGCAACGTTGGTGTCCTGGTACTCGTCGACCAGCACGTAGCGGAAGCGCCGCTGATAGTCCGCGAGGATGTCGGGGTTGCCGGAAAAGAGGCTCAAATTGTGCAAGCAGCAGGTCGCCGAAATCGACCGCGTTCACCGTTTTCAGCCGCTCCTGGTATTGCCGGTAGAGATCGACCGCCCGGCCATGCGCAAAATCGCCGGAATCCGCCGCAGGCACTTTTTCGGGGCCAAGCCCACGGTCCTTCCAGCGCTGGATCTGCGCCAGCAGCAGGCGGGCCGGCCAGCGGCGCTCGTCGATGTTCTCCGCCTGCAGGATCTGCTTCAGCAAGCGAATCTGGTCGTCGGTGTCGAGGATCGTGAAGGTCGGCTTGAGGCCGATCGCTTCCGCGTGGCGGCGCAGGATGCGCGAGGCGATCGCATGAAAGGTGCCGAGCCACACCCCTTCGGCGGCGCGGCCGATCATCGCTTCGAGGCGCTCGCGCATCTCGCGCGCTGCCTTGTTGGTAAAGGTGACCGCGAGCAGCTCGGCGGGAAAGGCGCGGCCGGTCGCGAGGATGTAGGCGAGCCGGGTGGTCAACACCCGGGTCTTGCCGGTGCCGGCGCCGGCCAGCACCAGCACCGGCCCTTCGACCGCCTCGACGGCGCGGCGCTGAGCCTCGTTGAGATCGGAGAGTTCGACTTTATCTGAGGCGCGGGCAAGGACGGCGGGTTCGGACATGCTGCGAATGATATAGCAAGAACGCCGAGAAGATGCAGGCCGGTAGCCGAGGATCGTCCATCCTCTTTTTTGTGACCCGATGCACGCCGCGATCGTCCTCCTGATCCTGATCCTGACCTATATCGGCATGGCGGCTGGTCGAATCGCCTGGCTGCAGGTCGACCGCACCGGGATCGCGCTGCTCGCGGTCATTGCGCTGCTGGCCAGCGGCCAGATGACCCTCGACGATTTCGGCAGCACCGTCGACCTGCCGACCCTGGCCTTTCTGTTCGCGATGATGATCATCTCGGCGCAATTCGCCGAATCCGGCTTCATCGACCTCTGCGCCCGTACGATCACCGAGAGCCGGCATGGGGCTGCGACATTGCTGGCGCTGACGGTGGCGATCGGCGGCGGGCTCTCGGCGGTGCTGGCGACCGATATGCTGATCATCGCGTTCTCGCCGCTGTTGATCGCCGGAGCGCAGAGCCGAGGGTTGGATCCCCGCCCGCTGGTCATAGCGCTTGCCGCCGCGACCAATGCGGGCTCGGCCGCGACATTGATCGGCAACCCGCAAAACATCTTGATCGGCGCGCTCGGCCGGCTCGATTTCTGGATCTTTCTCGCGATCTGCGCGGTGCCCGCGGTATTCACCCTGATCGTCGTCTTCGCTGTCGTATGGCTGCAATGGCGCAGCCGGATCACCCAGACGGTGCTCGCGGCAACCCTCGATCCCCCGGCAATTGCCGGTGCACGCGCTCGACCGGAACCAGACGATCAAGGGTGCGGTCGCTCTGCTCGGCGCTGCTCGTGCTGTTCGCCACCCCGTTGCCGCGCGAAATCGGCGCTTTGATCATCGCCGCTTTATTGTTGGCGAGCCGCAAGATCACCAGCCGGACGATGATCGCAGCGGTGGATTGGCCGCTGTTATTGCTCGTCGCCTGCCTGTTCGGGATCACCGGAGCGCTCAGCCAGTCGGGGATTGCCGCCCAGCTGCTCGATTTTCTGAGCGAGCACGGGCTGTTGCCGGACAGCCTCGCGCTGCTGACGCCCTACGCCCTCCTGGCGAGCAATCTGATCGGCGGGGTTCCCGCCGCGATGCTGTTTCTGCAGTTGTGGCCGTCGGCGCCGCCGGGTGTCTTCTATGGGTTGGCGCTGTTGTCGAGCCTCGCCGGCAATCTTCTGCTGACCGGAAGCCTGACGAATGTACTGATCGCCGAGCGGGCCGACCGCATGGGGGCGCACCTTGCCTTTGCCGAATATGCTCGCGCCGGCGTCCCGATCGCGATCATCTCGATCGGCTTTGCCGTGTTCTGGCTGGCTTGGACGCAAACCTTGCCGGTGCTGCCCGAGAGGTAGTAGCCAAGCACCGAGGAGACAGCCCTTGCCCTCTCGCCCGCTGCGCATCGGCACCCGGGGCAGCCCGATGGCGCTGCGCCAGACCGCTCTCGTCCGCGACCGGCTCGTCGCGGCGCATCCCGATCTCGCCGCGCCCGGCGCGGTCGAGATCGTGACGATCCGCACGACCGGGGACCGGGTGCAGGACCGCCTCCTCGCCGAGATCGGCGGGAAGGGGCTGTTCGCCAAGGAGATCGAGGAAGCGCTGATCGCCGGTCATATCGACCTCGCGGTGCACTCGCTGAAGGATTTGGAGACCTGGCTTCCGCGAGGGTCTCGCGCTCGCCTGCGTATTGCCGCGAGACGATCCGCGGGACGTGCTGGTCTCGGCCGAGCGTGCGAGCTTTGCGGCGCTGCCGCAAGGCTCGCGGATCGGCACGGCCTCGCTGCGCCGCCAGGCGCAATTGCTGCAGCACCGCCCGGATCTCGAGATCGTGCCGATCCGCGGCAATGTGAACACGCGGCTGCGCAAGCTCGAAGCCGGCGAGGTCGATGCGTTGGTGCTGGCGCTGTGCGGCCTCGAGCGCCTCGGCGCCGTCGGGCCCGCGACCGAGATCCTGCCGCGCGAGCTGATGCTGCCCGCTGTGGGGCAGGGCGCCCTCGCCGTCGAATGCCGTGCCGATGACGAAGCGACAGCCCGGCTCGTCGCGCCGCTGCACGACCCGGTCAGCGCCGCCTGCGTCGGCGCCGAGCGGGCGATGCTCGCCGCCCTCGACGGCTCCTGCCGCACTCCGATCGCCGGCCTCGCCGAGCTCGTCGACGGACGGCTGGTCATCGAGGGCCTGCTGCTGAAGCCCGACGGCAGCGGCGAAATCCGCGGCCGCCGGGAAGGGGAGATCGGCGACGCGGAGGCTCTGGGGCTCGCCTTAGGCAAGGAGCTGCGGAACCGTGCCGGCCCCGGCTTTGGGTTCGGCTAGCTAGCCCCCTTCTGCGAGAGTGTCAGGACATTGCCAGAGCATCGAATCCAAGGCTGCATCGGCACCCTGCGTGCTTCGAGACGCGCCCTATCGCGCGCTCCTCAGCATGAGGTATTTTCTTAATGCCATCAAAGAAGTACCTCATCCTGAGGCGCCTCGCGAAGCGAGGCCTCGAAGGACGCACGGCGCCGATCCTGCCCATCCCCTTCCGATGCACATGCACTAGCCCGGGATCGTCTTTGGCCCGAGCTTGCCGCCGCCCTCGCAAGCCTGGCCGCGCAGCCAGCCTTCCGCGGTCAGCGGGCCCTGATAGACCTCCGAATAGAGCCCGATCGGCCAGGTCAGCACAAAAACGACGTGGCTGACGATATCGGTGTTCCGGTTCGGGCACGGGCCGGGGAGGATAAAGCCGATCGCGACCAGCGCGATCCCGATCGCCAGATAAAGGCCGACGATCCCCCGCATGCTCTGCGGCTATTCCGCGGCCTGCTGCAATGGCCGCATCGCCGCGCGCATCTGCATGTCGTAGGCGTCGCGCCAGCCGATCTTTTCGTCGGCGAGGAAGTCGCCGCTGCGGACATTGACGTAGATGTCCGGCTGGTCGACGCCGGGCGGGACTGCGCCGTCCTTTTTTAGCGCGCGGGCGGCGCGCAGCAACCGTCGACGGGTGCGGGTGATCATGCGGTCGCTCGGCCCGAGATGCTCGAAATCGTGGTCGATGATCGGGCCCATGCTCTCGGTGATCGCCTGGTCTTGCGCCTGGATGCCGGTGATGCCGGTGTAGATCCCGCCGTTTTTTTGCGCGTCGCGGTCGATCAGCCAGTCGTTGCTCTCGTTGCCGGCGAGCCGCCAGCGGCCATGCCAATCGGTCGTGTTCGGCACGAAGTCCATCGTCAATTTGGAGCCGGGAAGGACCCGGCTGTTGCTCAATGCGGCGCTCGAGCGCCGGCAGGCCCTTCCAGGCGAGGCTGAGGAACATCGTATGGGTGTCGTCCATCGGGACCCAGGCGCGGCTGTTGACCCGGTCAAAGGCGCCCTGCGGGGTCTGCGTCCAGAACGGGAAGAGGAAATTGGCAAAGCGCCAATAGGTCCGCCCGGCTTCGGCAGGGCGATAGGCGGCGTACATCGTGCCCCAATCGGTGTCGGCGACATGGTATTCGGGCGCCCGGTTCGCCACCGTCCAGCGGATCAGGTTGTCCGCCGGCACATCGGCCGGCATCGACCGAGCCGGCGTGCAGAAACCCGAAATGGGACGTGTCGATATCCCCTTCGAGCGCCTGCAGCCAGTTGCATTCGCGCTGCGCAAAGACGATCTGCAGCTCGTCCTCCGGCAATAGCGACGCCTCGATCCCCGGCAGCGGCGGAGCGTTGGCGCGCTCGCCCATATAGACCCAAACCAGGCCGTTGCGCTCGGCGACTTTGTAGGCTTTGGCTTTGACCTTTTCCTTGTAATCCTGGTGCGGCGGCGTGTTCGGCATGTCGATGCAGTTGCCGGCCGCGTCGAATTTCCAGCCGTGATAGACGCAGCGCAAGCCGCCCTCCTCGTTGCGGCCGAGGAACAGCGACGCGCAGCGGTGCGGGCAGCGGTGGTCCATGACCCCGACCCGCCCCGAGCTGTCGCGGAACGCGATCAATTTCTCGCCGAGCAGCATCAGCCGCATCGGCGCGCCGTCGCGCTCGAGCTCGGACGACATTGCCGCCGGGAGCCAGTATTGCCGCATCAATTCGCCCATGGCGGTGCCGGGCCCGACGCGGACCAGATCGTCCCTGTCCTTCTGCTTGCTCATCTTGCTGACCTCACGACCAGAGGGCGAAGCCGAGCCCGGTGCCGGAGCCGGCCGGCGTCCGGTAGCCCGGGACATAGCTCGACCAGGCGACATCGAGATGCTCGGCGGCGCCGGCGACGCAGATCCACATGCGGATCTCCGAGCTGCCGGAATTGAGCTTGCGCCGCGGCACGGATTGCAGCGCCTCGGCGTCCTTGCGCGGCGCAGGCGTCGAGCAACCCGCGATCCAATTCCTCGTCGACGACGAAATGGCTGAGGCCGCCCGAGCCGACAATGCCGACCCGCGCATCGCCGGGATAGCTTTCCACCGCCTCGCGGATCGCCTGGCCGAGCTTGTAGCAGCGCCGCGGGGTCGGCTGGTTCGGCGGAAAATAGGTGTTGAGGAAAATCGGGACGACCGGCAATGACGCGTCTTCCATCAATCGCTTGCGGACAAAGGCGAAGGCATGGCCCTCGCCCTTGCCTTCGGGCAAGGCGTCGGAGGAGACCGGGTCGAACTCGCGGTCGACCAGCGAAGTGATCAGATGCAGCGCGAGCCGGCTCTCGACCGGATAGTCGCGCGGCTCCTTCTCCTCGTAGTAGCGCGCGGTCGCCCGTCTTGCCCAATCGGGGCCGGAAAAGCCGTTGAGCGGCACGTTGCGGATCGTCTCGCCGTAATAGACGACAAAGCTCGGCAGGTTGTCGTCCCGGTAGAGCTCCTTGTGGTCGTCGCCGACGACGATCAGCGCATCGAGCTCCGCCCGCCGCACCGCTTCGCGCAGACGGTCGACGCCAGCCTGCGCCTCGGCATGACGCGCCGCAAGCCGCTCCGGCGTCAGCTCTGCGGCGACATGCGGCTCCGCCCGGGCCAAGCAGCTCGGCGTAGGTCGCCGGCCGGCCCTCCTTGTCGAGAAAATCCCGCACCCCGTCGCGGTCGATGAACCGCGGCCAATCCTCCGCCGGAGCGTTGAGCATCGGGGTATGCGAGGTGCCTATTCCGAGGACGAGCCGGGCCATAGCGGATGCTCCTTCCTGCGCGACCTAAAGCAGGCTTGAGCCTATGTTCGACCGCCCGCGCGGGTCAACAGCGCCGGCGCGTCGATAGTGTCCTAATTTGCCAATATGAAGGGATTGAAGACCGAAAACACGATGAAAGCGATAACCATACCGACGATCACAATCGTCTCCACGATTGCGGCGGGAAATAACCGAGGGCGAGGAATCCGTAAATTCGTGGAAGGATTATCCTCATCCAATCTCGCGGCAGCCTTCCGGTAACCATGCCGACCTTCGCAGGTTCTTCAAAAACGATTGCGGCTGTCATCAAAGACACGAGCCCGCTAGTAAAGTCGAAAGCGATGCGTAGTTTGATCATATCCGAGTGATCAGGGGGATGCTGAGTGGGCACGGCTGGAGCCACTGATCCCCAGGGCGTCGCCGGGCGGGCGACCGCGCAAGACCGACATGCGGGCGGCGATGAACGCCATTCTGTATTTGCTGCGCACCGGCTGCCCTTGGCGCTATCTGCCCCGCGACCGATTTCCGCCGCGCTCGACGGTCTACAACATCTTTCGCAAGTTCCAGCATGAAGGGGTCTGGGAGGCGATCTGGGCCGAGCTGTATTTGGCGTTGCGCGAGCGGATCGGGCGGGAGGCCAGCCCCTCGGCGGCGGTGCTCGACAGCCAATCGATCAAATCGGCAGAAAAAGGGGCGGTAAAGACAACCAGGTGGGTTACGACGCCAGCAAGCATGTGAAGGGCCGCAAAATCCACGCCCTGGTCGACAGCGAAGGGCTGCCGATGCGGGTCGTGGTCCACTCCGCCGCGATCCACGACCGCGCTGGGGCCGGACTGGTCCTCGACAAGATAAGCAGGCGCTTCCCGTGGCTCGCACTGATCTGGCTGATGGCGGCTACAACGCGTGGCAAGTTGCAGCCGCGGTGGCAAAGGTGCCGCCGCTGCGTATGGCATATGGCGATCGTCAAGCGGAGCGACGACACAAAAGGCTTTGTCGTCCTGCCGCGTCGCTGGGTGGTCGAGCGCACCTTCTCCTGGTTCGGACGCAACCGGCGTCTGGCCAAGGACTTCGAGAACCTCGCTGACACCCTGGACACCTTCGTGACCCTCGCCTTCATCCAGCTTGCCCTCAGGCGGCTTGCTAGGCTGTAGCCTGTGAATTCAACAGACCGCCGGTCTTCAATGCACAATGACGAAGGTCGGCAAAATGGGATGGTGAAGGGACCTTCGCCGGAACGCACGGCAACGACGGGGTTTGCGCCGCAAGCGGCCGTCCGCGGCACTGCAGCTTCGCCACCGTCCGCGTTCTCGCCATACGAAAAATGCGATAAAGAACGCCAGCCCCGCTCATAAGTGTGAATTAATGGTCCTCGGAAGCAACCTTGATTGGGTCCGGTGACAGAGCTTCGTCGGAGGCGTCGAGGGGAGCGTGCGCGAGCGTTGCCGCTTGCGGCGCCAAGATCTCAAAGGGCCGCTCTACATGGTGCGGCGCCATCGTAGTAAAACTCCGGCCCGCAGCCAGGAAGGTCAAGATCAGCGCGGCGGCTGCCATGAAGTAGAACACGCCGTCGATGGTGAAGTGCGCCATCAGACTCGCGCCGATCAGCGGGCCCACAACCGAGCCCAGTCCGCTGAGCAGGATCAGCCGGCCGCTCACCGCCACGACCCGATCCGCTGGCATTCTGTCGTGGGCGTGGGAGACGCAAACCGGGTAAAGCGTCGACATAAAGCCGCCGAGCAGTGCCGCGGGCGGTAACACCACCAGCAGAGAGCGCGGCAGGTGAACCAGAATAACGGCTAAAGCCGCAAAGCCAAGGCCAAGCGCCGCCAGCACAAGGCGCCGGTCGAAACGGTCCGAGAGCCAGCCGACCGGGACCTGGAAGGCAAGGCCGCCAAGCACGGTCACGAGCATGAACAACGCGATCGTCGTGCGCGCTGTACCCGCATCCTGCATCCACGCTGGAACGAGCGCGTAGAAGGCGCCGCTGATGAGCCCGCTCAGCGCGCAGCCGACGACCGCAACAGGTGCGGCGCGCGCAAGCTGACCGTAGGCCAGCGTCTCGGCGGCGGTTGCTCTGGGCGGTTCAGCGCGGGTTGTGCTCACCATGACCAGCGCCACCGCGAACAGAGCGACGATCGCACTAAATGGGCCTGTCGTCTCGATCTCGGCTCGGCCGATCAGGAGCTGTCCCACCGCAAGGGCGAGGAACGTGCCGACCATGTAGATCGAGAAGATCCGCCCGCGCTCTGCCGGCGGCGCTTTGGCATTGAGCCAACTCTCGGTGGTAATGAACAGTCCGGAGCAACCGAACCCGACAATTGCGCGCAGGACCAGCCAAGCGAGCGGTCCGGCCATGAGTGCCATGGCCGCAGTCGCGGCCGCGACGAGGCCGGCGAAGGCGGCATAGCTACGGATGTGGCCGATCCGCTCGATGATCCGCCCACAGCGCAACGCGGCGAGCGTGAAGCCGGCGAAATAGCTGCTGAGCACGAGGCCCGCCATGGTCGACCCGAAGTCTTCAATCGCCACCCGCAAGGAGATAAAGGTGCCGAAGAAGCCGTTGGCGAGTTGGACGAGGCTCGTAGCGATGATCAGCGTCGCGATCTGCGCTCGCATCCGGCCGCTCGATTGCATGGGCTCTCCTTTTCTCTGGCGGTCTATCAAGAAAGCCACAGCGGCCAAACTCACTCATCTTGTCATCTTCGTACCCCGCCGCATCCATTCACGGCCCAAAGGCCCGATTATTGTCACATGGAGTGTTGGCGAGCTGCCGTCGTATGCACCTGCAGGGCTGGTGTATGCTGACGTGAAGCCGGCCGTTCTTCTTGCCGGCTTCGGAGGTGCCTTTGGACGTTCCGCCGCCGCGTACTAGCCCTCCGCATAGCCGCTGGTCTTGAGCCCTCGTGCATTGTGGGTGAAGCCCGAGTTGGTCAGCTGCGCTCACGTTCCGTTGGCCGCGACCGGAACGGGCCATCGCGGTAGCCGACTATCGGACGAGACTATCCCGCGCAGCTTCAGAAATTCGCTTCGGTAAGAGCCATAGCAGAGGCCCTGATGATCGAAGGCTCCAAGACAAGGCGCATTGGCGGAACCATCTTAGCATTTACGGGGGCGCTGCTCGCTGCTGGCTGCAGCCCTGTGTATCTTTCGAATACATACACCACCTCGGCGCCAAGGCCGGCGTCCTTTGATGTGGGCGCGCTGGCGGTTGAGCCGGTGGCGACCCTCGGGCTCGTCGCGCCGGCCAATCTCCAAGGCTTCAGTCCCACCGTGTCACTCGCCCTCGATACTGCGCTTGCAGAAGTAAGCCCGCCCATCCGGGAAATTTCGACCATCGAGACGGTAAATCGGCTCACCGATCAGGGGCTGGCCGCGGAATACGCCGATCTGCTCTCGGGCTTCGCTCGCAACGGGATTTTGGATCGTCAGCGGCTGCGACGGATCGGATCCGGGCTTGGCGCGCGGTATGTGATGCTGCCGGGGCTCGCGCAGCTCGACGAAACGGTAATCGATAAGTTTGAGGCTGCAGGCTTAAAGTTGCTCAGGAACCGGGTGACCAGGCTGCGCCTGTGGCTGCAACTCTGGCATGTGCAATCGGGCCATATTGTGTGGCAATCGGCTGGGGAAGTCACCGTGTCGACAGTGTTTCTGAGCCCCAAGCAGGCCGTTCCTTTAGAGGAGACCGTTCAAAAACTGTTGTTTAACATGATCCAAGATGGACTGCTGCGAGGAAAGACCAAAACCGAAGATTACCTGGATTGAGAGGGAAGGGGGTGCCGACGTGTACGCACCGACGCCCGAATGACCGGCAGCAACTGGGCGCCGAGGTCGACGGCAACACGGCGGCGAGAGGATGTGCATGATCCGCGTCATAGGAGTTGGTGATGCCACGCTCACGAAGGGCCAGCTCCCTCGGAACTGCGGCTCGAGATAGGATATTCGTGCGCGAAGGCCTTCCGCGACCATATCCGACGCTGCTTCGGTGGTGGGTCTCCCCACACCGGCATCAGGCAATGACCGGAAAGGGGCATGAAGACCAGTTCCCGCGACGAAGGCCGGCGACCGTTGTCGGTTCGAAAGCCGTCCTCTGCTGCCGACGATTAGGCCATGTAGGCTTTTGGGGCAGGCTTTCATTCTTTTTTTTAAGCTCAGCCAAACTGTGAGCCTGACCCAAAAGCGTGTCGCGCGGCACCGGGTTTTGTGCTTCATAGCTCCGGGGCTCACAGCGATGGCCACCAGCGATGTGGACGGAGGAACACCGTCGGATATATCGGCGAGATGGCGTCGGATATCCGAGCGAAGGGGAGATGCTGAGTGGGCGCGGCTGGAGCCACTGATCCCCAGGGCGTCGCCGGGCGGGCGACCGCGCAAGACCGACATGCGGGCGGCGATGAACGCCATTCTGTATTTGCTGCGCACCGGCTGCCCTTGGCGCTATCTGCCCCGCGACCGATTTCCGCCGCGCTCGACGGTCTACAACATCTTTCGCAAGTTCCAGCATGAAGGGGTCTGGGAGGCGATCTGGGCCGAGTCTGTATTTGGCGTTACGCGAGCGGATCGGGCGGGAGGCCAGCCCCTGCGGCGGCGGTGCTCGGTAAAGACAACCAGGTGGGTTACGACGCCAGCAAGCATGTGAAGGGCCGCAAGATCCGCGCCCTGGTCGACCGCGAAGGGCTGCCGATGCGGGTCGTGGTCCACTCCGCCGCGGTCCACTCCGCCGCGGTCCACGACCGCGATGGGGCCGGACTGGTCCTCGACAAGATAAGCAGGCGCTTCCCGTGGCTCGCACTGATCTGGCTGATGGCGGCTACAACGCGTGGCAAGTTGCAGCCGCGGTGGCAAAGGTGCCGCCGCTGCGTATGGCGTATGGCGATCGTCAAGCGGAGCGACGACACGAAAGGCTTCGTCGTCCTGCCGCGTCGCTGGGTGGTCGAGCGCACCTTCTCCTGGTTCGGGCGAAATCGGCGTGTCGCCAAGGAGTTCGAGAGCCTCGCCGAACCCTGGCCACCTTCGTGACCCTCGCCTCCATCCAGCTTGCCCTCAAGCGGTTTGCTGGGCTGTAGCCTGTGAATTCAACAGACCGCCGGTCTTCAATGCACGATGACGAAGGTCGGCAAAATGGGATGGTGAAGGGACCTTCGCCGGAACGCACGGCAACGACGGGGTTGTGCCGTGAACAGTCATTCGCGGTGCTGGCGTCATACGGC
>CAWILK010000029.1:0-21312 GCA_963836845.1 uncultured Alphaproteobacteria bacterium
TCTCCGGCCCGGCTCGTTTCGGAGAGACCCACCGTCCGAGTCCGTCTCGCTCCGCAGCAGAATGTGGCTTACCGCTGCGGCGCAGAGGATTCATCGAGATGCGCCGTAACCAGCGAAGCCATGGCAAAACACGGCCGCCGCGGCGCCTGGCGGTATCTGCCCTGAGATCGGCTTTGACCGGTTCTCGTAGGGCAGGTTAGAACGACCACTCGGTGATTTACTGCCTCCAGCCAATCGCTCAGGATCGATGAAGCCGATTAACTTGCGCATCGCCGAGGAACTGGGTGTCCGCGAGCAGCAGGTCGCCGCTGCCATCTCGTTGCTCGACGGCGGAGCGACCGTGCCCTTTGTTGCCCGATACCGGAAGGAGGCGACCGGGGCGCTCGATGACGCACAGCTGCGCACGCTCGAGGAGCGGCTGAGATACCTGCGCGAGCTTGACGAGCGTCGGGCCGCTATCCTCGAGAGCATCGGCCAGCAAGGAAAACTCGACGCCGCGCTCAAGCAGGCGATCAACGCGGCGGATAGCAAGGCGCGGCTCGAGGATCTCTATTTGCCCTATCGGCCGAAACGGCGGACGAAGGCTCAAATCGCACGCGAAGCGGGCCTCGAGCCGCTGGCGGAGGCGCTTCTCGCAGAGTCCGGACCAACGCCCGGAGCAGGTGGCTCGCCGGTATGTCGAACCGAATAGGGGGGTGATTGATGCGACCGCCGCACTCGAAGGCGCCCGCGCGATCCTTATTGAGCGTTTTACCGAAGACGCCACGCTGATCGGGAACCTGCGCGAGGAGGTGTGGTTGCGCGGCCGTCTCCGTTCGCGCGTTCGCGCGGGCAAGGCGGAGGCTGGCGCCAAGTTCGCCGATTATTTCGAGTTCAGCGAGCCTCTCGTTAAATTGCCGTCGCACCGCATCCTGGCGCTGTTCCGCGGTGAGAAGGAGGAAGTGCTCGCTCTGGAGCTGGTGCCCGACCCGGCCGCGGTGGATCAAGGCGAGCCGGGGATCTTTGAGCGGCACATCACGAACCGCTTCAAGATCGCCGATCGGGGTCGGCCCGGCGACCGCTGGCTGATCGATACGGTGCGCTTGGCTTGGCGGACAAGGATCTTGGTTCACATCGAAAGCGACCTGCGCGTTCGGCTTTGGCAAGCCGCGGAAGATGCCGCAGTGCAGGTATTCGGCGGGAACCTTCGCGACCTGCTGCTCGCGGCTCCCGCGGGCACGCGCACGACCATGGGGCTTGATCCGGGCTATCGGACGGGGGTCAAAGTCGCCGTGGTCAGCGGGACCGGGCAAGTCGCCGCGACGACGACAATCTACCCGCATGAGCCGCAGCGTCGTTGGGACGAGTCGATTGCTCAGCTGGCGCGGCTTGCCCAAGAGCATCGGGTGGAACTGATCGCGATCGGGAACGGCACCGCATCGCGTGAAACCGACCGGTTCGGTGCGGAGCTCATTCGGCTCCACCCCGAGCTCAAGCTGACCAAGGTAGTCGTCTCGGAGGCCGGGGCCTCGGTCTACTCCGCCTCGGCTTTTGCCTCGCAGGAGTTACCTGACCTCGACGTGTCGTTGCGCGGCGCGGTCTCGATCGCCCGGCGGCTTCAGGATCCGCTCGCCGAGTTGGTCAAAATTGATCCCCGGTCGATCGGCGTGGGCCAATATCAGCACGATCTCAGCGAACACAAACTCTCGCGCTCCCTCGATGCGGTCGTCGAGGATTGCGTCAACGCCGTGGGGGTTGATGTCAACACGGCATCCACGCCGTTGCTGTCGCGAGTTTCTGGCATCGGCGACGGACTGGCGCGCAGCATCGTCAGTTACCGTGAGGGGCACGGTCCTTTTCCCACCCGCTCGGCGCTCAAAAAGGTGTCGCGGCTCGGGCCCAAGGCTTTCGAGCTTTCGGCGGGGTTCTTGCGCATCCGCAACGGCGACGATCCACTCGATGCGTCGGGCGTGCACCCGGAAGCCTACCCCGTCGTGCGGCGCATTCTCGCGGCAACCAAGAGCCAACTGGGGGCGCTGATCGGAAATACACCGGTATTACGCCAGCTCGAGCCTGAGGCGTTCACCGATGGCGTGTTCGGGGTGCCGACCGTCACCGACATCTTGCGCGAGCTCGAGAAACCCGGTCGTGATCCGCGCCCGGTTTTCAAGACCGCAACATTTCGCGAGGGAGTGGAGAAGCTCGAGGATCTGAAGCCTGGCATGGTTCTCGAAGGCGTCGTGACGAACGTTGCCGCCTTCGGCGCCTTCGTCGATGTGGGGGTCCACCAGGACGGGCTGGTGCACATTTCCGCAATGGCCAATACTTACGTCTCCGATCCGCGCAAGATTGCGACGCTCGGCGAGGTCGTCCGAGTCAAAGTGTTGGAAGTCGACCCGAAACGCCGTCGGATCTCGTTGACGATGCGGCTCGATGACACCCCCGGAGATCGGGCGACCGCAGCCCGCCCGGCGATCGCCCCATCGGGATCGGAGAAACGCCTCCGACCCGCCGAGACGCGTGCAGGCGGAAGCAATCTCGCGCCTGCCGACGGCGGCGGAATGGCCGAGGCGTTTCGGCGAGGAGGGCTGACGGGTAAGGCTCCAGGGAGGCGATAAGCGCAGCTGTCCTTCTCGTGCCCCCGATTACGGGCAATGAGTGAGCTGACGACCTCTTTCCCTGATCAAGGCGAAAATTTCCCTGATCGGCCGATTAAATTCCCTGCAAGGCCGCAAAAAATTCCCTGTTACGATGCGTAGGGAATTGGCTCGTAAGGAGTTGATTCTGTGGTGTTTTTTGCTACGGTACACCCGTCTCTGAGGCCTGCGCCGATGAAATTCCCTGTATTTTCCCAGCTAGCAGGGAATTTTGGAGATTAGAGACGGGTTCGCTCGTGACTCCCTCCTCCAGCGGCGAGTCCAGTGCGAACCGGATTTATTCCTTACCCCGAACTGATGGCACCCTTTGTCGGCGTCGTTGAGACGATCTGCGGCGCGCTGATCATCGTCGGTCTGCTGACACGCCTAGCGGCCGTGCCGCTGATCATCATCATGCTGGTCGCCCTCGTCTCGACCAAACTGCCGATGTGGCTCGGGCACGATGTGTGGATTTTTCACCTGCCGCAGATGCCGCGCTACGGCTTCTGGAGTATGGCGCACGAAGCGCGCGCCGATTTGGACATGCTGCTAGGCTCGCTTTACCTGCTGATCGAAGGCGGCGGCCGCTGGTCGCTGGATGCCCTACTGGCGGGCGGAAACCGCTCGCCATCGTCGCGCGGGCGACCATCATGGTGATGACCAATCGCCGTTCGCTCTTGCGGGGCGCGCTGACGGTGCCGCTGCTGGGGGCTGTGCCGCGGGATAAGACCAAAGGTTTTGAGGTCAGCTACGGCCTGTTCAGCATCAACGGCAAGATACTGGGCGCGCGGCCTTCCCGCGCGCCGAGACCAAAAGCCGCATAGCCGGCATTATCGGAGCCGGGTGTCGCCAGCCGCTGGCGCGAGCTGGCTCGCGCCGTCGGCGTTGGTCGTCGCAGTGGCAGGCTTGCCTGGCGCCGTTGCGCCCCATGCGCCGCGGCGCTGTCTTCGTGCTCTCGGCATGCTGCACCTGCTTACCTGCGGTGCCCTCTTCGGGCCGCGCGAGCTATTCCGCGGCTTCCGATCTGGTTTGCGGCCCCGTCGCTTTGCGGTCGGCGTCGCGGGAACGACTGTTTTCTTTGGCGCCATCTGTCGCGAAGTAGCGCGGCGCCAATGGGTGCATTAGCTGCCCTGCGGAGACGAGCATGAAATTACTCGGCCGATAACTTCGCTGGTAGAGGCCGAACGTCGCCAATCCGGGCCAGCTTGGGCAAAGGTTCGCCTTCGCAATGCGAGCGCCGGAAGCTCAAAATCTCTCATTCTGCTGTTGCACCACAGATGACATAGTGATACGCGCAAAGCATTGACCTAACCGGGTCAACTTTTGCTCTGACGGGAATTGGCGAATGTCGACACTGGATGAAATCACCAAGGAAAAGCAGCGGGTCAGCGAGGCACTCGCGCGCGTCGATGCGCAGCGCGAAAAGGTCGCGAGCCAGCTTGCTGAACTGGAGGCCACCGAGCGGGTGCTGGTGCGATACAGCAAAAGTGTTCCGACCAGAAGGACGAGTTCGGCCAAGGCCTCCAGCACCGCAAAGGCGGGCGCTCCAGCCCAGTCCCGTCGACCGCGCAGGATGGCGGCAAAACCGAATGCTGGGCGGGGAACCTCGCCGAGCCTCGGCGATCAGATCCTTGCTCTGGCAAACGGCAGGACGCGGCAGGAAATCGCCGCGGCATGCCAAGGGGTGCGTGCCAACCACCTCGGCATCGCGATCTCCCGGCACAAGCGAGCCGGCCGCATCGAAGAGCGCGACGGCAAGCTCTATGCGACGCAATCGACCGAGCAAACCCAACGCGCTGCGGTCTAACATCGGCACAAGGCGCAGCGCCGGTCTCGCTGCGAAACTTTGTCGTGCCCTGATCCGGCTGCTAGGAACTGCCGCTACCCTAGCGTTTGTCCTGCCAGTACCGATTTCGTCTGCCGCTGACGGACTAGAAGAGCTTTTGCGTCAAACCAGCTGGGGCGAACAGTCAGGCCAGCTGCTCCGCCGCTTTACAGAGGAGGCAAGAGCATTGCCCCGGGCTGTCGACTTTGGCGACAGCTATGCCGACATCGTCCTAACCCGACAAAGTCTCGGCGGAGTACCGATGGTGGTTTTCTTCCAAATGGACAAAGCGACCAGAGGTCTCAAACGCATTCAGCTCGAGCGCCCGCGGCACAGTGTCAATCCACCGTCGTTTCGCGCGATCTCGGCTGCGCTGCATGCAGAATTGGGCAAACCGGATCGCATTTGCCTGATTCCGCCTCTTGCCACAAGAGGGTATCAGGCTGCTGCGGAGGAGCGCTGGGTCCGCAACGGCGCGTTCATCAGCGCCATCTATCGCGACACGACGCTGCAAGCATTCGAGGGCTGCCTTTTCGGACCTGCTACCGGCTGGTGCGGGCTGCATGGCCAGCTGCTGGTTCGAATCGGTTCCCGCGATGGCGACGGGGGAGACCCTTGCTCCCTCTTTCCATCCCGCCCGCACCGCTCGCCGGCGATTTCGGCAATCGAAACCTCGACGGGGCCGTAAGGGAACACAACATGCTGGTCGCGGAGACCAGGAACGGGCCTGGATAATCTCCGGCTCATGTCCCGCCGTTTCAATTTGCAGTTAGTGTTGTCGCCGCCGCTCCCTAGCGGTGCGGGAGCTCTCCAACGGCTGTGAGCCCTCTTTTTCATAGGGCCAGAGCGCGACGTCCGCGTTTCCTTCGAGCGTATCGAGGTCGTAGCCGAGGCGAACCGGCGAAGACCATGCGCAACCCATCCCGGCTACCACAGGTGAAAAGCGGCGCCGGAGGAGCGCCGCTTTCTCATCGGACATCAGTTACCCTAAATCCGGCAGTTGGGTGATTGCATATTGGGGCCGAATCGGCGGAACAGTAGGAGATGGACACATCTCTTCCAGCGCTTTCGGCTCACCCTGCGGGTGAACAACCATCGGTAGAAGACTGGTCGGCGACCGCGGACACGTTCGCCGGTCGGGTGCACGTCGAGTGGGACAGCGGCGGACTTGTGACGCCGCTGGGCCAGCTGCCGTTCTTCATCGAGTATCTGAAGCAGGCTGGGCTGTTCGCCGGCTGGGTGGCGGATTGCCCGCTGACGTTCAGCAGTCCGAACGCCCCGTCCAAGCGCGACTTGCTGGGGACCGTGCTGTTGTCGGTTCTGTCGGGCCATTACCGCTATGCCCATATCACGACGCTGCGGTGCGACGCGGTGAACCCGCCGCTGCTGGGCATGAAGAAGGTAATGAGCGAGGACGCGGTGCGTCGCGGCTTGGCGAAGATCGACGAGGCGGCTGGCCTGAGGTGGCTGCAGACGCATCTCGATTATTGCGTTTGGCCGTTGCTGAGCGAACCGTGGGTGCTCGACATCGATAGCACGATCAAGCCGCTGTATGGCCGTCAGGAAGGCGCGGTGGTGAGTTACAACCCGCACAAGCCCGGGCGGCCCTCGCACTGCTACCACACCTATCTGATGGCGAACCTTCGTCTGGTGCTGGGGGTCGATGTGCAGCCTGGCGATGAACACACACCGAAGCATGGCCAGGCTGGATTATGGTCGCTGCTGCATCGCCTGGGGCGGAGCCGCTGGCCGGCCCTGCTGCGGGGTGATGTGGCATGGGGCGTCGAGCCGGTGATGTCGCGTGCCGAGCAGGAGGGGCTGGCCTATCTGTTCCGCCTGCGCATGACGGCAAACGTCAAGCGGGCGCTGACCAAGATGATGGCCGAGCGCGACTGGACGGCTGCCGGGCATGGCTGGCAGGGCAAGGAGACGACACTGCGACTAGTGGGCTGGAGCCGGCAACGTCGTGTGGTCCTGCTGCGCCGCAAGCTCGATCGGCCGCTGGTGCTCCTCGATCGCACCCAGCCGGAGCAGCCGTTGCTCAGTTTTGCCGAGATCGGGCCGGATCGGGAGGTGTGGGAATACGCTGCGTTGGCGACCTCGCTGGATGCCGAGCTCCTCACGCTGGGCCAGTTGTACCGCGATCGGGGCGATTGCGAGAACGCGTTCGACGAACTGAAGAACCAATGGGGCTGGGGCGGCTTCACAACGCATGACCTGAAGCGTTGCCGGCTGCTCGCGGGCAGCGTCGCCCTGATCTTCAACTGGTGGAGCCTGTTCGTGCGCCTGGCTGATCTCGATCACCGGCCGGAGGCGATCACCAGTCGTCCGTTGCTCATGCAAGCGATCGCGCGGCAGACCCAACATGCCGGGCAGGTAACGCTGACACTCAGCAGCACGCACGGCGACCAACACAAGGCACGCCGCGCCTACCTGCGGATCGCCGGCTTTCTGGCGCGATTGCGACAAACTGCGGAGCAGTTGGACCCTGTGCAACGCTGGTATCGCATCCTGAGCGAAGCGCTGAAACGCTACCTGAAGGGCCGCCAACTCGACCCGCCGCCACGCCTCGCACCGGCTTAAGCCGCTCGCCTTGGTTGCAACGTGCAGCAAATCTAGTCGCGGTTTCAAGGCCAACTGCCGGATTTAGGTCTTTTGCCCCAGCGTCTTTGCGGCGCCGGCGGATATAGCTGAGGCCCACCAGGGCGGAGCCAAACAGAGCCAAAGAGGCGGCGCGGCACGACGTCGGGGTGAGGTCGGTGCTGGCCGAGTAATTGAGGATCGAGCCGCCGAAAGAGTGAACGTGATCACCTCAGTCATCGAGTAAGGTGATCCAACGAGGCAATCAGAAGGCTGTTGTTTGGTGACGAGCGCGTCGGCTGTGATGTCCGGATGCAAAGAGGGGTATCGAATGCCCCGGCCCCACAATTGCCTGGCTGTTGGCGGACTACGCAGCTCTGAAAGACAGAGATTGGATTGTCCCCAATCACGACCGAGCCGCCGATTTGGCCGAAACAGAGTAGGGGGCGGGTGTGGGCGCGAGGAGTCGCGTCTGACCGATACGCAACGAACTGAGGTCTGTCGCCCCGCGAGCGCTGCGCACGTAATGCTCTCAGGCGGGCGCGTCACCGAGAGATGCAAGTGATCGAGAGGGCTGGAAGTGCCGGTGATGACATTGGTGGCACGCGGTTAGATCGCCGTCGTCGCCAGCGGCATGACCGAGCAATACTGGATGATATGCGGATATCGGTGCCGGCTTCGAGCAGGTGCGTGGCGAAGCTGTGGCGCAGCGTGTGAACCGTGACGGGCTCCCCCAGATCCGCCTCGCGCGCGGCCACCGGGCAGGCCGCCTGCAACGTCGCGGTGCTGACCGGCCGATCCCCCTGAGGGCCGGGGACACCAGACTGCCGGCTTCTTCAATCGCCAGTAGGCCCGAAGGATGCCCAGGAGTTGGGGCGAGAGCATGACGTACCGGTCCTTGCCCCCTTGCCGTGCTTGACCCGGATGACCATGCGGCTGCTGTCGATGTCGCCAACCTTGAGAACGGCCACCTCGCAGACCCGCAGCCCCGCCCATAAGCTGTGGTCAAAGCCGCCCGGTTGCGCGGTCCCGGCACCGCCCTGGAAGTGCACGATCTGCCGCGACTGAGCACCACCGGTAGTTCTCGGTTCCTTGGCGCTGACGATGCGGTCGAAGGCCTCGGGTCGGTCCAGCGTCGCGCTGAGAAGAAGTGGAACGCGGACGACCCGGGTTGATGTGTGACCACGACCAGCCAAGCCCGGCCAAGTGAAGCTGGTAGGCGCGAACCTCCTCGATCCCCAGCCGATCCGGCGAACAACCGAAGAAACGACTGAACTTGGCGACCGCGTAGACGTAGGATTGTTCGGTTGCTGGCGAGAGGTTGCGAACCGTCATGTCGTCGATCATGCGGCGACGCAGCGGCGTCATCTGAGCCATCACAGGATCTCCTGTCTGATGATTGGGTCGGGACAACCGCAATCCTCTCAGACAGGAGCCTCCTCACGCCAAGCTCGCTACCCTCCCGCGCTAGCGGGTTCGTTCAATGCAGAACAACGGCGGGGCGACAGCCTCGGTTTAGTTGCGTATCGGTGACACCGGCTTCCTCGCGCCCACAACCCCACCCCCCTTGGTGCTTTCGAGCCAAATCGGCGGCTCGGTCGTGATTGGGGGCATTGCCAATCTGCTGTCTTTTCAGAGCTGGCGGGCTTGCGAGAGCAGAAGCGTGGTTGAACGAAGCCGCCGATCGAGGGTCGTGGCCTATGGGGATTAAGTGCTGCCGGTGCTCGGGAGCGGGGGGCCAATGACGGCTGGAACGCGAGGCACCAGTAAGCCGCGATCGGGATGTTGGTGGGCCATACGACGTAGACTGAAATGGCGCCGGAGATCGCCGCGCCTCGGAGTGATCGGCTGGATACGATCTGTCGGCAGTCGCTGAAAGCGAAAGCCGGGTTACGGCGTCGACAGCTTATTGGCGCAGGACACTGGGCTCTGATGGAGTCTTGCATTGGGATCATGAGGTCTTCCAGGGAGCCGCAGAGGCGAAAACGCTCGCACGGGGAATGACGCCGATTTCGATCACGCGGCCGTCGCACCACGGACAGAGGTCAAGTGAGCGGCCGGTGAGTTACTGGAAACGCTCCCGGTAATCGGCGACAGGGGTTGGCGGCGCCGGCTCGGGAGCCGCGAGCAGACGGCGGCAATGGGCGAGTTTGGCGGCACGGTGGCGTAGGAAAGCGGCGAGCCCGAGCAGAAGCGAAAGCGCAAGGCCGCTGCGGGCGATCGTCGCCAGCGCACTCGTCTGCTGCCAGTCTCCGGCATAGGGAAGCCCAAGGCGGCACCGGCGACGGCACGCGACCGATCACGCAAAAAGGCGTAACGGCTGGAAGAATCCGCCGAAATCGGCGGGGCCGCCGCACCTGCCGAGCGGTGATCGAGCCTGCCACTCTAGGCCCTCATATCGAAAATCCGCGCTGCATTCTCGCCCAGTATCGCACTCTTCTCGTCGTCACTGAGCGTGGTCGTCGCGAGGATGGCATCAACAGGGTGCTGCTCCCACGGATACGGATGATCACTGCCGAGCATGATCTGACTGGTACCGACTTGCGCAGCGAGGTGGCGCAGCGCTTCAGGGGTGAAGACCAGGGCATCGAAATAGAGCTGCTTCAGGT
Organism: uncultured Alphaproteobacteria bacterium; assembly: GCA_963836845.1. Lineage (GTDB taxonomy): Bacteria > Pseudomonadota > Alphaproteobacteria > ATCC43930 > CGMCC-115725 > AP-15. The sequence continues at coordinate 9,630 of CAWILK010000029.1, forward strand.
ATTCGGTGGGCTTCTTCTTGAGGGTGATGTTCGGGTCGCATCCCGAGGGGTTGACGAAACAGGCATGGTCGGAGCGGTCCGCATAGGAAGGCAGGTAACCGCCGCCATGGGCAGAGATGATTTTCAGGCCCGGGAAGCGGTCGAGCGTTCCTTCGAAGATCAGGTGCGAAATGGCGATCGAGGTCTCGGTCGGGAGGCCGACGGTGTTCACCAGCCAGCCATTTCCTTTAAGGCGCTTGGCCAGCTCGGGCGGGCTTTGCGGATGGATGAACAATACCGCGCCGAGTTCTTCCGCTTTGGCCCAAACGGGATGAAATTTGGGATCGGCAAATTCCTCGCCCGCCACGCTGCCGCCGATCGCTGCACCACGCAGCCCTTGTTTCTTTATAGCGGTCTCGAGCTGCTGGACGGCTAAATCCGGGTATTGCAAGCTCAGCGACGCGAAGGCGGCAAAGCGATCGGGCTTGGAAGCGCACAGCTCAGCCAGTTTCTCGTTCTGAATTTTGACGATCTCGGCCGCCAAATCGCGATCCTTGCGATACCAGAAAGGATTGATCGACAGCACTTCCATATCGACTGCCATTGCGTCCATGGCGCTGAGCCGCTCATCAAGCGTGATGAACGCCTGCGGGGCACCCTTTACGGGGGACCTGAACGCCGCATTGTCGTCGCCCATCAGCTTTTCCGCTTCGTGGAAGAGACAATGTGCATGCACATCGATGGTCTTGACGCGTTTGCCGTTCACGATTACCGGCAAGCGCTGCCCGCTCGGCGCCTGTTGGGCATGCGCCGCCTCGATCAGCGGACAGGTGCAGAATATCGCCCCGGCTGCCCCCACGGCTTTGAGGAACCCTCTACGTGTGCTCATGCCCCCTCCCGATAAACCACCGCCGATATTACCATGGGCGGCTCGGTTCACGACATCTGAACACATGATCAGCGCGCCGCCACTCCCGCATCCGAGCTAAACCAGCAATTCCGAGAGGCGGCGGATAATGCGGTCGGGGCGGATCGGGGAGGCGGCAGGTAGGCCGGCGCCATAGCCGTCGTGCCAGATCGCGTAAATGCCGAGCCGCTGGGGCGCCACAATCTCCCATTCAAGATTGTCGCCGACCATCCACGTCTCGTGCGGGCCGACTCCAAGCACTTCCATCGCATGGTTATAGGCTCGCTCCTCCGGCTTGCCGAAACCGTGTTCACCCTCGATCTGGATGTGGTCGAAGCGGTGTTCGAGGGCAAAACGCACGACCTTGGCGCGTTGCGGCTCGGCGGCACCGTTGGTGATCAGCGCCAGCTTGACACCGAATTCCTTCAAACGATCGAGGGTCTCGTGCGCCTCGGGAAAGAGCGACAATTCCCCATCGTGGAGGGCGTTATAGGCATCAGCCAATGCGTCACCGACGCTCTCGGGCGGCACCGGATGGCCAGCCGCGGCGAGCCCAGCGAATGCGGCCGCAACGATGCGGCGGCGCGCGGCGTTGGTACGGTGGCGCCAGTATTTGTGCCGCACCGGATCGGACCATAATTCGGCCGAGGCGGCCGCGATCGCGGCCGCAATATTTGTCGCCTCGATAGGCCCGAGCCGGTCCGCGAAGGCGGCGATGGTACGTTGCCACTGTGACTGTGCCGGCCCGAACGCGACGAGGATGGTGTCGTCGAGATCAAACAGGATCGCGCGCGGTAATTTCATTCGTGCGATCCTAGCAGTATTCCCGGCCCAGCGGGAGCTCCCGTACCCAGAGGCAAACGGTATGATTCATCGCGGTGCCGACCTCCTCCCGAGGGATTTACCAGGTGTAGCGAGTGAATCGCGCGCCCTATCATCATCGCGAGGTTTGCAGCGCGGCGCCCACAATCGACGGGGCAGCGCGGTGATCAGGGGTGGCCTCGGCAATTTCGGCGCCAGTCGGCACGCGCAGGGATCAGGTGACTTACGTTCGCCAAATCGCGGATCAGTGCCTCGTTGACAAGCGGATTGGAATTATTGGTCCGCTTCCTACGAAGTGTCTGCCCGCGGGCCGTCGTGCACGGGCTCACGCCGCCCTAACGTCGCCCCTCAAGGTCCCGAGCAACGGCTGCGCCGATATCTCGCGGTTGATCCCTTACGGCGGGACCTACAGTTCGAATCCGCTTGCCTCCAGCGCGGGTCTGATGCGAACCTCCGTTTGGCATCATCTTCGGTCTTCCGCCGGGGTTTACTGACACGTTCCCCGTTCCGCGCGCTCCGCCGCGATCCTGCCTGTCCATGCATAAATGCGGCGTTTACATCGTTGGGGTCGCCTCGGCCCCGTCGCCGTTTGACGCCGACCGCCCGAGCTCGAAAGCCTAGCATAGGCGTCCACCAAGCCCGGCAGAGGATCAGCTCCCTGGCGGGAGAGGGATTTACCGGCGCGCGCGATTCGGCGAGTGTCCGGTTGAATCGAAATAAAATGCGAGGAGCCGCTCCGTGACAACGATGCCCAACGCCGCCGCGCTCTTCGCGGTGCTCGTCCTGGCCGCTCCCGTTTGGGCGCAGGCGCAGGCGCCGGCACTGCCGTCGTCGCCGCAGACGATCAACGTCATCGACGTCGCCGGCAACCTGGCGCTGACCCAGAAGGCGATCGAGAAATACCGCGCCGACCATGCGAAGACGGTCAGCCGGATCACCTTCACCAAGGCGCCGGCGCCCGAGCTCGCCGGCAAGATCAAGGCGCAGCAGAACGCCGGCCGCGTCGATATCGACCTCGTGCTCACCGGCACCGATGGGCTCGCCGCCGGCATCGAGCAGGGGCTCTGGATCGAACTGCTGCCGAAATACGCCGACAAGTTCGGCAACCTCGAAGGAAAGTACCTCGAGGGCGCGGCGAAGATGCAGAAGCTCGCCGAGAACAAAGGGATCACCGTCGCCTACTACCCCTCGGGACCGCTCCTCGAGTACATGCCCGAGAAGGTGAAGCAGCCGCCGCAGACCGCGGAGGAGCTGCTCGCCTGGTGCAAGGCCAATCCCAACCGCTTCATGTACGCGCGTCCCGCCAATTCGGGGCCGGGCCGCACCTTCCTCATGGGTCTTCCCTACATCCTCGGCGACAAGGACCCGAAGGATCCGGAGAAGGGCTGGGACAAGACTTGGGCGTACCTGAAACAGCTCGGCGAGTGCATCGAGTATTACCCGTCCGGAACCGGCGCCACGATGAAGGAGCTGGGCGAGGGCTCACGCGACATGATCACCTCCACGACCGGGTGGGACATCAACCCGCGCGTGCTCGGCACCGTGCCGAAGGAGGCGAAGGTCGCGACCTTGAAGGGCTTCCACTGGGTGACCGATGCCCACTACATGGTCGTGCCGAAGGGCGTCTCGGACGAGCATCTCGCGGTGGTGCTCGACCTCATGGCCTATTTGCTGACGCCCGAAGCGCAGGCCTACACCTACGACGAGGGCTATTTCTATCCGGGTCCGGCGGTGAAGGACGTGCCGCTCTCGATGGCGCCGAAAGAGAGCCAGGAGGCGATCAAGGAGTTCGGCCGGCCGGAGTACGAGCAGATGATCGCCGGGGCGCCGCTGGAGACGCCGCTCGATGCCAAGGGCCAGGTCGCCGCCTTCAAGAAGTGGGACCAAGAGGTCGGCGCCGCAAAGGTCGAAAATCCATCCCGCCCCCCATGATCCGGCGGCGGAACCGATGCCGCTGCCGATGGTGATTACGCCAAGAATCGTGCCGAGCTGCGCGCCGGGGAAAAGATCGGCGGTCTTGACGGTGATCGCCGGGCCGCGGGCACCCCAGGTCAAGCCGAAAAAGCAGGCGTGCAGCCACAACAGCCAGTGCTGGTCGGGGCTCGCGATCAGCAATGCGCAGACCACCCCGAAGGTCGAGAAGCCGTAGGCCAGGATCGCCGACCACTCGCGCCCGATATAATCCGAGAGGGTGCCGGTGAGGATGGTACCGGGGATCGCGAGAAAGCTGCCGATGCCGAGAACGCCCGCGGCATAGAGCTTGTCGAACCCGACATCCACCGCGAATGCGAGCTGGTGCAGCGACACCAGAAAGCTGCCGAGCCCGGTGAACAGATAAACGGCAAAAAGCAGCCAGAAATGCGGTGCGCGTATCGCTTCGGCCAGCGTCCAACCGGCGGAAGGCCGGGCCTCCATAGAGGAGGCCGTGCTCGATTCTGCGGGTCCCGCCGGTATCGGATAGCGGCCGGCACGGCGAAACAAAATCGCGAGCAGCGGCACGCAGGCGGCAACAAAGCCGGCCTGTGCCAAATAGGTCTCGCGCCAGCCGATGCCCGAGATCGACAGCTGGACCAGCGGCGCCGAGGCGGCGCGCCCAAACCCGTTGGCCGATTGGACAATCGAGATCGCCATGCCGCGGCGCCGCTCGAACCGGCGCGACAGCAAGGGCACGAAAACGACCAGGCCCAGACAGTTCGCCCCGATCGTCATCACGATGCCATAGAGCAGAACGTTCTGCCAAAGCGAAGAGATCGATGCGCTGCCGAGGAGGCCGATAAAGAGCAGGCCGCCGCCGATGGTCAGGAGCCGGCGCGGCCCGAGCCGGTCGACCATCGCGCCGACGAGCGGCGAGCTGCCGCCCGCCACCAGCTGGGAGACCGAGTAGGCGACCGAGATCTCGGCCCGGCTCCAGCGGAATTCCTCGATGAGCGCCACCAGAAAGACGGCGTAGGAATGCATGATCCCGGCGCTGACCGTAACGCGGCAAACGCTCCGCCGAGCATCAGCCACGCCCCTCGGGGAGCGGCAGACCTCATCCGGGCGCGCCGGTTCGGCCGCCGCCCTCGAATGCCGGCTGCGACGCGATCGGGGGCTGCGGTCGGGTGCGTTCGAGATATCGGGTTACCGAACCAACGAACTTATCGATATCCAGCTGCGGAAGTTCTCCGGTCGCTACCGCCGCATCGCTGCCGCCGCACATTCTTTCGACGATATGGCTGCCGAGCCCGCGATAGCTTTCCATCTGTGATTCACTGAACCACTGATCGGCGGTGCTCTCATGTGGGAATTCCTCGTGGAGCGCGGCGTAGGCCCGAATATCGGGAGGCTCGCTGCCGTGAAAGCCCGGCTTCACGTAGATCAGTGTCCCCGTCTTTTCCGGCGCTTCCGGATAGCGGATCCAACCTAACGCGCAGTACACGCCATCCACCGGCGGGATTTGCCGCGGCTTTACGTCGAGGCGGTCGAATTCGATGCGAACCCCGAGGTCGATCCAGATTTTTCGCACCGCATTGCCGAGATCCTCGAAGGCGCCGGCCGGGTCGGAGCCGGCGTCGCTGACCAGAATGAAGCGGCAGCGCCGGCGAACCATCTCGTAAAGCCCAAGGTTGTCGAAATGCCCGCCATCGGAGAGGTAGATGTAATTCCCGGTATCGGTGGTGCGACCCGCCAGCTCGTCGAGCACCGGCCGGATGCTGAGGACCGGCCCCTCGCGGCGGTAAAGCTTCGGCCCGCTGCGTGGATTGCCGAGCCACCAGCCGAGCCTGACATTGAACAGCATCAGCAAGAGGCCAATGATCGGCGAGGAATGATAACCCTGGTTGGGGCTGACCGCCGCGCCGGAGATCGCCATCGCGGTGCCGAGCGTGATGCCGTCCCGACGGGCGCCGAAAAAGCGCGTCGGCACAAAGCCGACAAATGGGTTGCCGCAGGCGAGCGGGGTCATGACGAAGGGCTCGGCCTTGCGTTCCTGCCAGGCGAGGTTCTTCGAGGCGACGACATTGAGAGCCGTGTTGACGACGTGGAACAGGCATCTCCCGTCATTCCCGGCCGGCGGCCAGATCGATTTCAGCGGCAGATTGTCGGCTTGATCGATACCGGTGAACGGATCGGGATTGCTGCGTGTCTTGCTCTTTTCCCGGTGGCGTGCCCGCGCCGCTCCAAGAAAGGCGCGGATCAGCCGGTTGCGATAGACGGCGTGCAGCGAAAAACGGTTGACGTTGATCCAGTAGGAGGCAACCACCGAGATCCCGATGAGCGCAATGGAGGCTCCGATGGCGATCGCGGCCTTGACATCGGGCCTGACATCGGGCTCGGCGCCGGGGGATTCGGAGCGGCCAGCGCCAGCGCCGCATGGTCGAGGCTAGCGCGCCCGAGCTTTGAAAACAGGATCGTGAGGACCAGAATGAAGATGAGCGTCGCGATGTTGAGGATGGTCGTGACCGACAGCCGCTCGGCCGCCTGACGCGCGAGCGCCGCGGTCTTCGCGCTGTTGCCGAGAAACAGAGTGACCAGCCCGGCAGCGCCGCCGACCACCGCCAAGATCGATGCATAGGCGGGAGGCCCATAGAGCACGACGGCCGAAAAGCTCAGCCAGCCGAGCGCGGCGGCAGCAAGAAAGCCGGCGGCTCGGGCCGACCACTCCCGGTCAGCCTCGCCATGCCGGTGATAGCTCGTCAAGCCGGTGAACAGCAGATCGGCGGTCAATACCGCCAGCATCGTCCAGGCCACGCCGGCGGCGATGACCATGTAGATCCGGCTATAGCCGTGGAACAGAAACCCTAAGACCGTCGGGGGGGCGGAGCCTTCGGCCAGGCCCGACAAGTGCTGGTAGAGCGCGATGCCAACGGCGCCGACCGCTCCCGCCGCCGCCCCCGACACGGTGTAGCAGATCATCTCGGCAAGCGGCCGCACCGGATTGCGGCGCGTGCCGAGGAGCCGGCGCAATTGGCGGGGCCGGCCGCCTCCTGCGAAAAAGCCGATGAGCCAGGAGGCGGCGTAAAGGACTGCGCCGAAACCCATCGAATAGGCCATCGGAAAAGCCTTGCCGCCCTGCCCGTCGGAAAGCACGATTCCCCAGTACATTGCTTTCGGGGTGGTCGGCAGCCAGGCGGCAAAAGTCGCGAGGAATCCGCCTGCGAGATAGACCGGGAGCAGGACGGTAAGGACGAACCGCAACTCGTCCGGCGCGACCGGCCGTTCCGGCAGCCCGCCCGCGGTCGGGCGGTCGCGCGCCGGGCGTCCCGCCACCGACATCGCGAGCCCGCCCAGAAGCAGCAACCCGGCGATCGCGAGCCAGATCCAATTGAGGCTCCCGAAGGTGTAGTTGATCCAGATCAGCACATCGAAAGCGGAATGAGGAATGAGCAGGAGGCCGAGAAACAGCGGCCCGAAGATGAACCAGTTGAGCAGAAAGTTTCGGATGTAGAGAGCGACGCCGGTCCAGGTATCGCAGAAAAGGCCCCCAGCCGCGGTGTCAAGAAGTTGCTGTTGGCGCGCAGCTGCTGCAGCTCGGCAGGCTCGGCGAAGGCTTCGCCTGCCCGATCAGGTAGCCGCTGCGCTTGGCGAGGGCGTTGAAGACAACCTCATCGTTGCGCTCGTGAAACCGCCACGCCGACAGCCAGCTGCCGACGTAGCCGCCGCCGGATACGGTCGACAAATAGTGGAAATGCCGCAGCAGCCCATAGGAGGCGAGAGCTTGCAGGATTCCGAGCGCAAACGAAGCACTGCGGATGCCGCCGCCGGAAAGGCAGAGGGCGGCTCGTGGGACCGCCAAGCCGTGAATTCGCCGATAAAGTTCGAGGAGATTGGCGGGTAGCCCGCCGGCCGCGACGCCCGGATGCAGCTCCGCGAATTCCTGCTGCAGGACCGCGAGCAGCGGCAAGGGCTGCGCCGGCGCGTGATCTTCGGCACTACATCTGCCGCGGTCCTCGCCGCCGGCATCTCGGCCGTCATCATTCCCTCCCCCGAAGACCTCACAGGCCGGATTGTCGCTCGATCGCCTCCTCGGCGGCTAGCCAATCCCGTTCGGCGCGCTCGATCAGCCGGACCAGCTCGGCGCGGCGCTTGAGCGCCTCGGAGGGCGCCAACCCATTGCTTCTGGCGCCTGCCGGCTGGGCCAAGGCGCGGTCGAGCGCCTCGCATTCCTTAGTCAGCCGGGCGATCGTCTCCTCCGCCTTGCGCGCGCTTTGCCGCAGCGGCTCGAGCTCGCGCCGCCGTTCCGCGGCAAGCCGCCGCGCGGCGCGCCGGCTGCCGGGTTCGGGCTCGCCCGAACGAGCCCCGTTTTCCGAGCGGCCGCCGTCGAGCACCTGGCGCTCGTAATCTTCGAGGTCGCCGTCGAACGGCCGGGCCGTGCCGTCGGCGACGAGCCAGAGCCGGTCGGCGACGAGCTCGAGCAGGTGCCAGTCATGGCTGACCAGCACGACCGCGCCGGGGAAATCGTTGAGCGCCTGCACCAGCGACTCCCGGGCCTCGATGTCGAGGTGATTGGTCGGCTCGTCGAGGATCAGCAAGGCAGGGGCTTCGTGCGTCACCAGGGCGAGGTTGAGCCGCGCCCGCTCGCCGCCCGAAAGCTCGGCGACCGAGACAAAGGCCTGGTCCTGGCTAAAGCCGAACCGCCCGAGCCGGGCGCGCACCGCCTCGGGCGGCGCGTCGCGCATCAGCGCCGACAGGTGGTCGAAGGCCGAGGCTCGGGGCTGCATCTCCTCGATCTGGTGCTGCGCGAAAAACCCCGCGGCGAGCTTGGGGGACCGCGTCACCTGCCCGGCCATCGGCGCCAGGCGCCCGGCGAGCAGCCGCGCCAAGGTGGTCTTGCCGTTGCCGTTGGCGCCGAGCAGCGCGATCCGGTCGTCGGGGTCGAGCCGCAGATCGAGTCGCGTCAATACCGGCTTGCCCGGGGCATAGCCGACCGCGGCGCGATCGAGCGCGACGAGTGGCGGGCTCAGCCGCGGCGGCTCCGGGAGCGAGATCCGCGCCGGCGGCTCCTCGGCCGGCAACACGACCGGCTCGAGCCGCGCCAGCGCTTTGAGCCGGCTCTGCGCCTGGCGCGCCTTGCTCGCCTTGTACCGGAAGCGGTCGACAAAGGCCTGCATCCTTTGCCGCTCCAGGCTCTGCTGCTTGGCCAGCGCTCGAGCCGCCGCGCCGCCTCGGTGCGCGCCCGGATATAGGCGTCGAAGCCTCCGGAGTAGGCGGTCAATCTGCCGTATTGGAGATGCAGGGTCGTCGTCGTGACGGCGTTCAGAAAGCGGCGGTCGTGGCTCACCAGGATCAGGGTGCGGCGGTAATTGCGCAGAAACCGCTCGAGCCACAGCGCGGCTTCGAGGTCGAGATGGTTGGTCGGCTCGTCGAGCAGCAACAAATCGGGCTCGGCGAAGAGGATCGCGGCGAGGGCGACGCGCATCCGCCAGCCGCCCGACAGATCGCCCACCGGGCGCCGCTGCATCGCCTCGTCGAGGCCGAGCCCGGCGAGGATGCGCGCGGCCCGGCTCGGCGCCGAATGCGCCTCGATCTCGATGAGCCGGGCCTCGATCTCGGCGGCGCGCAGCGCCGCCGCCCCGGCTTCCCGCTCGGCGAGCAGCGCGGCGCGCTCGGCATCGGCGGCAAGCGCGGTCTGCAACGGCGTCGCCGCGCCGCTCGGGGCTTCCTGGGCGAGAAAGCCGATCCGGTGCCCGCGCGGCAATTCGATCGAGCCGGCGTCGGGCTGCAACGCCCCGCGGATCAGGTGGAGCAGGGTCGACTTGCCGGCGCCGTTGCGCCCGACGAGGCCGACCTTGCTGCCCTCGGCGATCTGCGCGCTGGCCTGGTCGAGCAGAGTTCGTCCGGCGATCCGGTATGTCACGCCCGAGAGGGTCAGCATCGCGGTCTCTTACCACAATCGGTGGGGCTGGGGTGACGAGCCGCTCCGGGGCGGTGCGGATCGGGATATCCGGTTGGAGCTATGCCGGCTGGCGCGGCAACTTCTACCCGCAGCGCCTGCGCCATGCCGACGAGCTCCATTACGCCAGCCGGCAAGTCGACACGATCGAGATCAACGGCACCCATTATTCGCTGCAACATCCGATTCGTTCGCGCGATGGCGCGAGGAGACACCGAAGGCTTTGTCTTTGCCATCAAGGGCAGCCGGTTCATCACCCACCTGAAGCAGCTCCACGAGATCGAAACGCCGCTCGCCAATTTCTTTGCCTCAGGCGTATTGCGGCTGGAGGACAAGCTCGGGCCGTTTCTATGGCAATTCTCGCCCCGGTTCAGCTTCGACGCCGCTCGTCTCGACCATTTCTTGTCATTGTTGCCGAGGGACAGCGAGACCGCCGCCGCTCTTGCTGAACGGCATGACCGGCGTCTCACCGGCCGCGCCTGGACGCGAACAGAGCGGAAGCGGGTATTGCGTCACGCGATCGAGATCCGCCACCCGAGCTTTCTCGACCCGGCCTTTGCCGCGCTGTTGCGCCGTCACGGCATTGCCCTCGTCTTCGCCGATTCGGTCGCTTGGCCCTATGCCGAGGATGTGACCGCCGACTTTGTCTATCTGCGCCTGCACGGCTCCGAAGAGCTCTATGCGAGCGGCTATTCGGACCGAGCGCTCGACCGCTGGGCGGCGCGGCTGCGGCTATGGGTGCGCGGTCTGCAGCCGAACGACACGCGGTTGATCGCGCCGGATCTGCCCCCGCCGCACCGCGCCCCCCGCGATGCCTTTGTCTATTTCGACAACGACGCGAAGGTCCGCGCCCCGTTCGACGCGCGCTCCCTGCGCGCCAAGCTGACCGGCCGCTCCTAGCCCTCGCCTCCCGTTTTTTTGGTGGTCGTCCTTCGCCGGGTCGCCTGTTGCAATTCGGCCTTCGTTGCGCAAGCCTCGGGTTGAGGCCTGAGAGGAGATCCGCGATGACGACCCGCCCCCCGCCGAGATCGGCATGCCCCTCGACGAGGTCGACACGCCTGCCCTGATCGTCGATCTCGACGCCTTCGAGCGCAATCTGCGCCGCCTGCCGGAGCGGGTCGCGGGCACCGGGGTCAAGATGCGGCCGCACGCCAAGACTCACAAATGCCCGGTCATCGCGCTGAAGCAGATGGAGCTGGGCGCCGTCGGCGTGTGCTGCCAGAAGGTCGGCGAGGCCGAGGCGATGGTCTATGGCGGGGTCAAGGACGTGCTCGTCACCAACGAGATCGTCGGCCGGCAGAAATTGCAGCGGCTGACTGCGCTCGCCCATATGGCCCGGATCGGCGTCTGCACCGATGATGCGGGCCAGGTCGGCGCATTGGATGCGGCCGCGCGCGACGCCGGGATCACCTTGCCGGTCTATGTCGAGGTCAATATGGGCGGCAACCGCTGCGGCGTCGAGCCGGGCGCGCCGGCGCTCGCCCTGGCGCAGCGGATCGCCGGCGCCCCGCATCTCTCCTTTGGCGGATTGCAGGCCTATCACGGCTCGGCGCAGCATCTGCGCGGCTGGGAGGAGCGCCGCCAGGCGATCGCCAGGCGCGCCGACAAGGCGGGCAGAACGCGAGACGTGCTGGCGCGCCACGGCATCGATTGCCCGACGATCACCGGCGCCGGCACCGGCACCTTCGAGTTCGAGACGGCAGCGGCGTCTACACCGAATTGCAGTGCGGCTCATACATCTTCATGGACGCCGATTACGGCCGCAACCTCGACCGCGACGGCGCACCGACCAGGGCCTTCGAGCCGAGCCTCTTCGTCTGGGCGACGGTGATGAGCCGCCCGACCGAGGACCGCGCGATCGTCGACGCCGGCCTCAAGGCGCTCGGCCTTCAACTCGGGCCCGCCCGCCGTCTGGGACGAGCCCGCCGCCACCTACGAGCGCGCCTCCGACGAGCACGGCCGCCTCGCCGTCACCGGCGCCACCAACCGCCTCCACATCGGCGACAAGCTCCGCCTCGTGCCCGGCCATTGCGACCCGACCGTCAACCTCTACGACTGGTATGTCGCCATCCGCGCCAACCGCGTCGAGCAGCTCTGGCCGATCA
>CAWILK010000030.1:0-172488 GCA_963836845.1 uncultured Alphaproteobacteria bacterium
TATTTTTTTGCGTACACCTTCGACAGATTACGTATTGCTATCTGTCAGGCATGCCGCCGCTTTCGACCCAAGCAACCCGAAGAAAAACATTATTGCTTTCTCATTGTTTGGCGGGAGCAACAGGTATAGTGCTGGGGCGATCAAAAATGTTCAGGCGGCGCGCCTGGTCTATTCCGGTTGGGACATGCCGGTTTTATGTAGACGAGCTTGTCTCGCCCGCTATAAGAAGCGCGAACTTCCTAAAGAAGGCGCCGAGGTGAAATTGGTCGGCGGCCTGCCGTCCGAGCGATACGGTACCTTCTGGCGTTTCCTCGTGGCTGACGATGCTTCGGTCGATCGGTTCCTGATTAGAGACTGTGATTCTGTTTCTCAACACCCGGGAGCGGGTGGCGGTGGACGAGTGGCTTAACTCACGACGCCACTTTCACGTGATGCGGGACATGTACGCGCATTCGGAGCTGGTACTTGCCGGGCTGTGGGGAGGGGTTCGCGGCGCACTTCCGCCGATGACCGAGGCGGTTATCGCCTACGCCGAGCGATTTGTGTTTCACAGGACGTTGGACCAATGCTTTCTCAGAAGATGTGGCCGACCATTCGGCAGAGCGTACTGGTTCACGACAGCCAATTCGCATTCGGCGACCGCCGCGATTTTCCGGCAGTCGGCAGAATGTTGCCGGGACATCACGTACAACACAACGAGTTCGCTTAACGGCGATTAACTTTACTACGGCAACTTGGAACTGGTATTCAAACGGCTGCCATTCTATAGTAGTGGTACTTGCTGCTGGTCAAGCGAGAGCGGAGCGGACTAGGTTAATATAGTGAAGAATGTCTATCAGCCAATCCTCAAGCCGCAACAGACAGCGGGCTCGGCGCTGTGGTGATGCTGCTGCGCTTTCACGGCGTCGGCGCCGACCCGAGCAGATCCGCCACCGCTTCGGCGGCGGCGGATCGGCGTGCCCGAGATGCTGCGCTGCGCCAAGGAGCTGGGGCTCAAGGCGCGCGCGGTCTCGACCCGCTGGGAGCGGCTCGAAAAGACGCCGATGCCGGCGATCGCGGCGCTGAAGGACGGCGGCTTCCTGATCCTCGGCAAGGTCGGCGACGACAAGGTCATCGTGCAGTCGCCGGTATCGCCGCGGCCCGACGATGATGAGCCGGCGACGAGTTCGAGGCGCGTGTGGGACGGCCGGCTCGTGCTGATGACGCGCCGCGCCGGGCTCGTCGGATCTCGGCCGCCGCTTCGACATCACCTGGTTCCTCGGGGCGATCCACAAATACCGCCGCCTGCTCGGCGAGGTGCTGGTCGCCTCGTTCTTCCTGCAGCTCTTCGCGCTGGTCTCGCCGCTGTTTTTCCAGGTCGTGATCGACAAGGTGCTGGTGCACCGCAGGCTCATCACGCTCGACGTGCTGGTGATCGGCCTGGTCGCCATCTCGGTGTTCGAGGCGATCCTCGGCGGCCTGCGGACCTATCTCTTCGCGCACACCACCAACCGCATCGATGTCGAGCTGGGCGCGCGGCTGTTCCGCCATCTGATGGCGCTTGCCGATCGCCTATTTCCAGGCGCGCCGCACCGGCGACTTCGGTGGCGCGGGTGCGCGAGCTGGAGAACATCCGCCAGTTCCTGACCAGCTCGGCGCTGACCCTGGTCATCGACCTGTTCTTCACCTTCGTGTTCCTGGCGGTGATGTTCTATTACGCGCCGCTGTTGACCTGGATCGTGCTCGGCGCCTTCCCGTTCTATATCGCGATCTCGGCCGGCGCGACGCCGCTGTTCCGCCGCCGGCTCGACGAGAAGTTCCGGCGCGGCGCCGAGAACCAGGCCTTCCTGGTCGAGAGCGTCACCGGCGTCGAGACGCTGAAGGCGATGGCGGTCGAGCCGCAGATGCAGCGGCGCTGGGAGGAGCAGCTCGCCGGCTATGTCGCGGCGAGCTTCCGCGTCATCAGCCTCGGCAACACGGCGAGCCAAGCCGTGCAGCTGATCAGCAAGCTCGTGACCGCCGCTGATGCTGTATTTCGGCGCCAAGCTGGTCATCGACGGGCAGCCTGACGGTCGGCGAGCTGGTCGCCTTCAACATGCTGGCCGGCCGGGTGAGCGCGCCGGTGCTGCGGCTGGCGCAGATGTGGCAGGATTTCCATCAGGCGCGGCTGTCGGTGCAGCGGCTCGGCGACATCCTCAACACGCCAGCCGGAGCCGAGCTTACAACCCGGCGCGCGCCGCGCTGCCGGCGATCCGCGGCGACGTCGCGCTTCGAGCACGTCACCTTCCGCTACCGCATCGACGGGCCGGAGGTGCTGCACGACGTCAGCTTCCAGGTGCCGGCCGGGCAGATCGTCGGCATCGTCGGCGCCTCGGGCTCGGGCAAGAGCACGCTCGCCAAGCTGATCCAGCGGCTCTACGTCCCGGAAAGCGGCCGCGTCCTGGTCGACGGCGTCGACCTCGCGATGGTCGACACGGCCTGGCTGCGCCGCCAGATCGGCGTCGTGCTGCAGGACAATGTGCTGTTCAACCGCTCGGTGCGCGACAACATCGCGCTGGCCGATCCGGCGATGCCGATCGAGCGGGTCATCGCCGCGGCGCAGCTCGCCGGCGCGCATGAATTCATCCTCGAAATGCCGGAGGGCTACGACACGATCGTCGGCGAACGCGGCAGCGAGCCTGTCGGGCGGCCAGCGCCAGCGCATCGCGATCGCCCGCGCGCTGGTCACCGAATCCGCGCATCCTGATCTTCGACGAGGCGACCAGCGCGCTCGACTACGAGAGCGAGCGGATCATCCAGGCAGAACATGGAGCAGATCGCCAAGGGCCGCACCGTGTTCATCATCGCTCACCGGCTCTCGACGGTGCGGCGTACGCGACCGCATCATCACGATCGAGCGCGGCCGCATCGTCGAGGACGGCACGCCATGACGAGCTGGTGCGCACCGGCGGCCGCTACGCCTCGCTGCACCGCCTGCAGGCCGGCCTCCATGAAGTCGCCCGGTAGAGACCATCGCGCGTCGTTCCCGGCCGGGCGGCAGTTGCGGCCGCGCGCGACGCGAGCTGGCGTTCCTGCCGGCGGCGCTCGAAGATCGTCGAGACGCCGCCCTCGCCGATCGGCCGCGCGATCGGCGTGGACAATCATCGCCGGTTTTGTGCTGGCACTGGCCTGGGCCTGCCTCGGCACGGTCGACATCGTCGCCTCGGCGCCGGGCAAGATCATCCCCACCGGCCGCACCAAGATCGTCCAGCCGTTCGAGACCGGCGTCGTGCGCGCGATCCACGTGCGGGACGGCGCAGACCGTCAAGGCCGGCGAGGTGCTGATCGAGCTCGACCCGACGATCAACGCCGCCGAGCGCGACCATCTGCAGAGCGATCTGGTCTCGGCGCAGCTCGACGTCGCGCGGTTGCGCGCGGCGCTGGCCGACGGTCGCGACCCGCTCGCCGCCTTTCAACCGCCGGAGGCGCAGCCCGAGCATGCTGGTCGCAACGCAGCGCCAGTACCTGCTCGACCAGACCGCCGAGCAGCGCACCAAGCTCGCCGCGCTCGACCGGCAGCGCGCGCAGAAGGAGGCCGAGCGCGCGACCTCCGCGGCGACGATCGCCAAGATCGAGGCGATGATCCCGCTGCTGCAGGACGCAGCTCGACATCCGCAAGACGCTGTCCGACAAGCAGATCGGCTCGAAAGGTCATCTATCTTGCAAACCTGACAGCAGCTGGTCGAGCAGCAGCAGGAGCTCGCGGTCCAGCAGAGCCGGTTGCGGGAGGCCGAGGCGGCGTTGCCGGCGATCAACGAAACCCGCGCGCAGGCCGGTCGCCGAATACCGCCGCACGCGGTTCGACGAGCTGGCAAGGCCGAGCCCAAGGCGGCCGGGCTGGCCCAGGACGTGATCAAGGCAGCCGAAGCGCACGCGGCTGCAGGCTGCTGAAGGCGCCGGTCGACGGCATCGTGCAGCAGCTCGCCGTCCATACGGTCGGCGGCGTCGTGACCCCGGCGCAGCCGCTGCTCGTCGTCGTGCCGCTCGACAGCCACCTCGAGATCGAAGCGATGGTGTCGAACCGCGACATCGGCTTTGTTCAGCGCCGGCCAGGAAGCCGAGATCAAGGTCGACACCTTCAATTTCACAAAGTATGGGCTATTGCGCGGCAGTGTCATCGACGTATCCGCCGAATTCGATCGACCGCAGCAAGCCGCCGACCGACAAGAAAACGGCGCCGAATTCCGACAGCGCCAGCGAGCCGCCCGGCCGCGAGCTCGTCTTCGCAGCGCATGTCTCCCTCGACCGCGCCAGCATGGATATCGAGGGCAAAGAAATCCGCCTCTCCCCCGGGATGGCGGTCACTGTCGAAATCAAGACCGGCGCACAGCGGGTCATCACCTATCTCTTCTCGCCACTGCTGCGCTACAAGCACGAAAGCTTGCGCGAGCGGTGAGCGAGGCCGAACGCCAGGACCCTGCGGCTCCAGCGGGAAACCCGGCTCCGACGCGACCATTCTCGGCCCCGGAGGCCGGCGCCGGTTATTTCGCCGCCGAAGCGCATTAACGCTCGCTCGCCTCGCGCGTCGCCGACACCGCACGCCGCGGCGGCCGCTTCCTCTTGATCGCCGGAGATCCCCCGCCCGACCCGGAGCTGTTTATTTCGGCGCTGGCGAGTGCGGCGGCGGGTCAATTCGGGATTTTCCGCATTGCTTGCGGACCCGATTTCAATCCGGAGCACCTGCTGCGCGCCGTGCCTCTGGGTTCTGGTGGGCCCACGCCGATGCCGCCCACACCGCCGCTTGTCGTATTCGACGCGGCGGACCGGCTGTCGGACGCGCAATTCGCGGGCGCGCTGGATCTGTTGGCGCCCCAGGGCCGCCCACCGCTTGCGACCGTTGTGCTCGGGGCCTCCGAGTTCCCGGCCCGAGCTCGAACGGCTGAAGCCGGGAATCTCCACCGGTGGGCTGACGGCCCGGTTCAGTTTTCGTGATCTGGGCCGCGAGGAAATCGAGCCGTTTATCCGGGGTCAGCTGCAAAACGGCGAGGAGGCGAAAGCCTTTACCGCGGAAGCAATCGGGGCGATCGCCGATTTTTCGGGAGGCGACCCGGCGCTAGTCAACCGCCTCGCGCGGATCATGCTGGACAATCCCGGTTGGACGGACAGAAGGCAGGAAGGGGAGCCGGCGACAGTTGCCGCACAGGTGCCCGCCGCACCGCGCCGCCATCTCCGCTGGGCGATGTCGATCGCCCTCTTGTTGTGCGCGGCAGCCGCAGGCCTCCTGATCACCCGCGAGATCCGGGAAATCGGCGATCCGCCAATTGCGCGCGAGCCGGCTACTCTTGCAGACCAGATCGCTCCGACCCTCGCGTTGCTCGAAGCGCCGGGACCGGAGCCGACCACAGCATCCTCGGAGACCGCTGCCGACCGCAGCGAGGCCCTGACCCGCTCAACCCCCTCCCCTTCCCTTCCCCGCAAGCGGGGGAGGGTCAGGGCGGAAACCGGAAACCCGGGGGCGCCGGGTGAGGGCGCAGCCTCGCGCGGCAGCGCGCCGGCGCTCGCTGCAGAGGAGTTGGCGGCTCTGGTCGCCCGCGGCGAGGCGTTCGTGCAGATGCGCGACACTGCCTCGGCGCGGCTCTATTTTGAGCGGGCCGCCGAAGCAGGAGACGGCCGCGCCGCATTGCGACTGGGGGAGACCTTCGATCCCGTCTTTCTTGGCCGGGCCGGCATTCACGGCGCGCAAGCGGACCGGCAGCAGGCGGTCTCCTGGTACCGGCGGGCGCGCGACCTCGGGAATGCCGATGCGGCCCGGCTACTGGAGACAGTCGAAAGCCAGGATCAAGGGCGGGTCAGCAGGTAGATCAGGATCGCGGCCGCGGCGGCGACGTTGAGCGACTGGACTTGGCCGCCGCCGGGATCGCGCTCGAAGACGGCGCGCACCGCGGCGAGCCCGCAGATCCGCACCAGCTCCCGCTGGTGCGGCGGCCGCCTGCCTTTCATTGCGTCGGCGCGGCGAGGGCCGGGGCGGACGTAGAGCTGGGAGGCGTCGCGGGCGAGCAGCGTGCGCGACGCCGGGCGCATATAGACCATGTGCCCGCCCTCATAGACGCGCAGCTGGATCGCGTCGCGCATCGCGGCCGGGATCTGCAGCTGGTCGACGAGCCAGCGCGAGGCGAGGTACGGCGTCACCAGGTCGTAGCGGCCGTTGACGATCAGCAGCCTCAATCCGGGGTGCTCGAGCAAGGCCGCTTCGAGCGAGGTCAGCGCGAGGCCGTCGGTGCCGTGCTGGCGCTCGCCCTGCCAGTTCCATTGCTGCGACACCTCCCTCGGCAGCACGCGGTAGGGCAGCTCGGCATGGACCCCGAGCTCCTCCGCCAGATAGGCGTTGAAGGCGGCGCCGTAGGCCGCGGCGGCCGGCTGCAGAACCGGGTCGGCGACCCGCTCGCTGTCCTCCGGGCCGGCCGGGCGCGCGATCGTGCTGTCGTAGAGGCTGATGACCTCGCCCTCGTTGCGCCGGACCTCGCGGGCGAAGACATGGCGTGGGATGCGGCCGCGATAACGGCGGGCAATGTCAGGCGGGACCCCGGCGGTTTCAGCGACCTTTGCGATGAACGGGTCGCCGGCGGGCGGCTGCCCCTTCAGCCCGGCGAGACCGGCCAGGTAGTCGGAAAGCGCGAAGCGCTCGGCCGCGGCCATGTCATTCCCGACCGTCGCGGCGTAGGAGGGCAAGACGAAGGCGGCGGCGAGAAGATCGCGCTCGGTCTGGTGCAGGGCCGACAGATCGAGCGCCGGCGAGATCAGCACCAGTCCGCTGACGCGGACATCGACATCGCGGGGCAGGCTCTGCGCCATTGCCGCGGCCCGGAAGCCGCCATAGCTCTCGCCGACCAAATAGATCGGCGAGCCCCAGCGCTGATGGCGGGTGAGCCATAGCCGAATGACGCTGCTCAGGGACGCGATGTCGGCGCGCACATCCCAGAACGGCTTGTCCGGGTTCTCCTCCTTGCCTTTGCCGCGGCTGAACCCGGTGCCGACCGGGTCGACAAAAACGAGGTCGGTGAAACCGAGCCAGGTCGCCGGATTATCGACAATACGCGCCGGCGGGGTCGGCACGCCGCCGTTTTCCGGCGTTTGCAAAATGCGCGGGCCGAGGCCGCCAAGATGCAGAAAAACGGATGCAGCACCCGGGCCCCCGTTGAATACAAAGCTCACCGGCCGCTGGTGGGGCGGCTGCCGCATCGGCAAGATAGGAAGTCGTGAAAATCGACGCAGTGGCCGCACCCTTTGGGTCGGTCACCGGCAGGGTCTCGGCAACCGCCTCGTAGTCGATGCTGCTGCCGCCGAGCGCAATGGCGTGGCGGGTCGCGACCCGCGCGGGCGGAACGGCGCTCGGCTTCTCATCGGCGTGCACGGCAGCGGTCGTGCAGACGATCAGCACAAGGTAGACGGTCGCGACGATTTTGGTCATTAAGGCCTCGGCGATGCCACACTGATCAATTGGAGGATCATATGCCGAGTTCCGCTCGGGTCGCGCTGATTACCGGATGCGGTAAGCCGATCGGCATCGGCAATTCGACCGCCCGCGCGCTCGCCGCGGCCGGGGTGACCGTCGTCGTTTCCGACGTCGTGCCGACGGGCGTCGCCAACGAGCACAATGTGCAGGGCGACCTGGACAGCTCGTGGGGCGGCGTCGAGAGCCTCGTCGAGGAGCTCGGGCGCGGCGGCGCAATCGCCTCCTCGACGCTCGGCGATGTCAGCGTCGAGGGCGATGCCGGGCGCATGGTCGAAGAGGTGCTGGGGCGCTACGGCCGGCTCGACATCTTGGTCAACAACGCCGGCGCGCCGCAGGGCGCCGACCGCAACGAGATCGAGGACGTGCCGGTCGAGGCCTGGGACCGCACAATGGGCGTCAACGCCCGCGGCGCCTTTTTGATGTCGCGCGCCGCCGTCCCGGCAATGCGCAAGGCGGGGTGGGGCCGCATCGTCAGCGTATCCTCGAAGGCGGCGTTCCGGCCCGGCAAGCGCCGCGCCACCTATGCCGCCTCGAAAGCCGCGATCGTCGGCTTCACCAAATCTCTGGCGCTCGATCTCGCGCCGTTCGGGATCACGGTCAATGCTGTTTGCCCCGGGCCCGATCCGCACCTCGCGAGCGATCAGCACAAACCGGCAGGGAATACGGCGACGATCTCGAAATCGGATTTGCCGAGCGCGCCAAGGCGATACCGGTCGGCCGTTTCGGCACGTCCCGACGAGGTCGCCGCCGTCATAGCCTTCCTGGCCTCGGACCAGGCCGCCTTTGTGACCGGCCAGGCGATCGGCGTCGACGGAGGATGGTGAAGGGCGACCAGGCTGCAGAATGGCCACAGACCGGAATACTGGCAACTGCGGTGACCCTCGGCGGCAATCCTGACCGGTTGCGTCAGTCCTGAAAATGTTCGGACTTCGCCGACGGATACCTGGACTTGGCAGATCGATAAGGATTATCAGCGGTTTGCCCACTGCGTGACAGACGCGCTCAATGGCGCGCCGGTGCATTCGTGGTTCTACGAGGCGCCTCGGCCGATTACGAGCTTCGACCAGCAGTGGCAGAGAAATCGCATCATTCTGAAGTCGATCGACCCTTGGGGCATCGAACAGGTGCGCATCGAGGTTGCGGCTGTCGACCCTCATGTCACGCGAGATTATCGCCGTTGCGAAAAACCTGGAAGCGCTGGGCGGCGGCGCGCCGATGGGTTATGTCAGGGCCTATGTCGAAATCTGCGCCCGAGCGTGAGGAGTGAGGCGAAATCGATAGGGAGTGCCGAATGAAGAGGATCGAGATCACCGCCTACGGCGCCCCGGAAGAGGTCGCGCGCTGCGTCGATGTGCCGGATGTCGGCGAGCCGGCGGCCGGCGAGGTCGTCTTCGACATTTTGGCGTTTCCGATCAATCCGGCCGACGTCTCGTTCTGCCGCGGCAACTACCGCTTGCGCCCGCCCCTGCCGGCAACACCGGGGGCCGAAGGCATCGGCCGGGTCGCCTCGGTCGGGGCCGGGGTTACCGAGGTCAACCCGGGCGACCTCGTCATCAACATGCAGCGGGAGAATTGGGCGCAGCGGCGCCGGGTGCGGGCCGCCGACGTGATCCCGGTCCCGCCGGGCCTCGACCTGGCGCAGGCCGCTATGCTGCGCATCAATCCGCCGACCGCCTTGTTACTGCTGGAGGACCATGTTGCGCTGGCGCCCGGCGATTGGGTCATCCAGAACGTCGCCAATTCGGCAGTCGGCCGGCACGTCTGATCGTGCTCGCCAAGGCGCGCGGCTTGCGCACGGTCAATGTCGTGCGGCGCGACGATGTCGCCGGGGAATTGCGCGACCTCGGCGCCGATGTGGTTTTGAAGGATGGCCCCGATCTTGCCGAACGCGCCAGGGATGCGGTCGCCGGGGCATCGATCCGGCTCGGCATCGACGCCGTTTCTGGAGACGCCTGCCGGCGGATCGGCGATTGCGTCGTCGATGGCGGCGTGGTCGTCAGCTACGGCTCGATGAGCGGCGAGAACCCGACGATGAGCCGCGCGGCGGTCAACATGCGCGGCGTCACGCTGACCGGCTTCAATCTCGGCCGCGGCCTCGCCAAACGCACGCCGCAGCAGGTCCGCGCAATCTATGCCGATCTCGCCGCCAAGATCCGCGACGGCGTGCTCGAGGCGCCGGTCGACGCCAGCTATCCGATCGAGGAGATCCGCGCGGCGCTGATTCGCGCGCAGCAGGGCGGTCGAAACGGCAAGGTGCTGGTATTGCCCAACGGGCCGCTCTAGGGAGGAAAGCATGACTGCGACCGGCCATCAAGACCTGATCCTCGACCAATTCACGCGGCAGGCGACGCTGTTCAGCACCGCCGCGCCGATCACCAACGAGGATGCGCTGCGCATGATCGTCGAAGCGGCGCAGCCCAAGCCGACCGACACGGTTCTCGACATCGCCTGCGGCGGCGGCATCGTCGTATGCGCCTTTGCCCCGCATGTGCGTTCGGCGACCGGGATCGACATGACCCCGGCAATGCTGGAGCAGGCGCGGCGGCTCGCGGCGGAG
Organism: uncultured Alphaproteobacteria bacterium; assembly: GCA_963836845.1. Classification (GTDB taxonomy): domain Bacteria; phylum Pseudomonadota; class Alphaproteobacteria; order ATCC43930; family CGMCC-115725; genus AP-15. The sequence continues at coordinate 10,029 of CAWILK010000030.1, forward strand.
AAAGGCTTGACCAATGTCGCTTGGCGGCAAGGCGACGTCACGACCCTGCCGTATGACGACGCGAGCTTTACGATTGTCGTCACCCGCTATTCGTTTCACCACTTTCTCGATCCGCGCGCAGTCTTGCGGGAGATGGTTCGCGTATGCGCCCCCGGAGGCCGGATCGTCGTCGTCGACACCTGCGCGTCCGAGGATCCTGCAAAGGCGGCGGAGTTCAACAGGCTGGAGAAATTGCGCGACCCCTCGCATGCGCGAAATCTGACCTTGACCGAGCTGAAGGCGCTGTTCGCAGGTGTCGGGCTTGCCGAGCCCCGCGAGTCCTCTACGAGCTGCGCGACGAGGTTAAGAACCTGCTGGCGCGCTCCTTTCCCAATCCGGGCGACGACCGGAAGATCATCGAGCTGTTCCAGCGTTCTGCGGTCGATGACCGGCTGGGGATCCCGATCCGGATCGTAGGGGAAACGATCCACTACGCGTATCCGGTGACGATCCTCGCGGCCCAGCGATCTGCCGCGTGACGATCCCGGCCCCGTTCGACCGCTATGAAGGCGAGGTGCTGCCCGAATGGATCGATGCCAACGATCACATGAACCTCGCCTACTACGTCGTGCTGTTCGATTACGCGACCGACGCCCTGTTCGAGGAGATCGACATCGGCCGCCATTACAAGGAGACGACCGGTCACGGGACATTCGTGGTCGAGACCCACACCCTCTACGAGCGCGAGCTGCTGGTCGGCGACCGCCTGCGCATCCGCACGCAAATCCTGGCGGCCGACGGCAAACGCCTGCACCTGTCGCATGAGATGATCGCCACCGCCGGCGGGCACCGCGCCGCAATGCAGGAGCTGATGTTCCTGCATGTCGACCTGTCGGCCCGCCGGGTGGTGCCCTTTCCCGACCCGGTGCGCGCGCGTGTCGCCGCGGCCGCAACAGCGCATGCCGGCCTTCCCCGGCCGGACTGGGTCGGCCGCCGGATCGAGATGCCACAGGTCTAGGCCGCCCTTATTCGGCCGCTTCGGCCCGCGCGTCCTCGATCAGGCTCACCGGGCTGGGGGCCAGCTCCAGCAAGGCGATCGCATCGGCTTCCGGCATCATCTCGACGCCGAGCAGCTTGCGGTCCATTGCGCGGCGGCGGACGCCGGCGTCCTCGATGACTTTTTGCGCCTCGTCGAGCTTCTTGTGCACCTTGTCGAGGATGCCGCCGAATTTTTCGAATTCGGTCTTGACCGCCGAGAGCACCTTCCAGACCTCGCTCGACCGCTGCTGGATCGCGAGGCTGCGAAACCCCATCCGCAGCGACGTCAGCAGCGAGACGAGCGTCGTCGGGCCCGCCACCATGACGCGATGCTCGCGCTGCAATGCGTCGACCAGCCCGGGCCGCCTGACGACTTCGGCGAACAGCCCCTCGGCCGGCAGAAACATGACCGCAAAATCGGTGCTGTGGGGCGGCGCCACGTATTTGGCGCAGATCTCCTTGGCGGCGCTGCGCACCCGGGCTTCGATGCCGCGCAGCGCCGCGTCGGCCGCGGCGCCGTCGCCGCGCTCGGTCGCCTCGGCGAGGCGGTCATAATCCTCGGTCGGGTATTTCGCATCGAGCGGCAGCCAGACCGGCGTCTGGCCGTCACCCGGCAATCTGACCGCATATTCGACGCGCTGGCCGCTGCGCGGGCGCACCTCGACATTGCGCGCGTACTGGTCGGCCGACAGGATCTCCTCGAGGATATTGCCGAGGGCGACCTCGCCCCAGGTGCCCCGGGATTTGACGTTGCTGAGAATGCGCTTGAGGTCGCCGACGCCGGTCGCGAGGGCCTGCATCTCGCCGACACTCGCGTGAACCTTCGCCAGCAAATCATTGACCATCTTGAAAGATGCGCCGAGCCTCTGCTCCAATGTTCCCTGCAATTTCTCGTCCACCGTCTGCCGCATCTGCTCGAGCTTCTCGGCATTTTCCGACCGCAGCGCCTCCAGGCGGGCCTCGACCGTGCCGCGCAGCGCCTCCGACCGAGCTTCGGAAGCTGCGGGCGAGCTCGCCGACTGCGAGGGCGAGTCGGTCGCCCAATTGCCGAAGCGTCTGCTGCACCTCCTCGCGCAACGCTCGGGCGTTGGCGGCGGCTTCCGACTCGTGTTTCGCCGAGGCGGTCGGCAAAGCCGTCGAAGCGCACGCCTTGCCCAGCCGCAAGGTCCGACATGGCCTTGCGGAGATTGTCGGCGAGCGCGCCAAAGGCGCCGGTCACCTCTTCGCGCAGCAATTTCGAGCCGCTCGCGTTCTCCTGGCGGGCGCGCGCGAGCTCATCGCGCAAGCCCTGTTCCGATCGCGCAATCGAGAGCTCGACCCCTTGCAGCGGCAGCGCCGGTTCGCGGCGAAGCAGCCGTACGAGAATGGCGACGGCGACCGCTGCTCCTGCCGCCGCGACCGCAAGCGTCAGAGCGGGGAGCGCTTCTATAGGCATTGGGAACATAGAGCGAACATATCGGCGAAGCTAATTCAATGGCCCCGCCGCTGTCGAGAAAATCTAGGGTAAACAGAGATAGCTTGCCGGCGTCCGAGCCAGATCGGCCCGTGCGCAGCCAAAACGCCGAATCACCCCACGAAGAGGAAGACCCACAGTGGAAAATGATATCGAGCGCGCGCTCGCCGAGATCCGCTTCGGGCCGGACGGGCTCGTGCCGGTCATCGCCCAGCAGCACGACACCGGCGAGGTGCTGATGCTGGCCTGGATGAACCGAGACGCGGTCCGCATCAGGCTCAGCGAGGGTCGGGCCTGCTACTGGTCGCGATCGCGCGCCGAGCTTTGGCGCAAGGGGGAGACATCCGGTCAGGTTCAGCTCTTGCGCGAGCTGCGCATCGATTGCGATGGGGACGCGGTGCTGTTGGCGGTCGAACAGCAAGGCGTCGCCTGCCATACCGGCCGGCGCAGCTGTTTTTTCCGCGCTTGGCGAGACGGCCGCTGGGCCGTCATTACGGAGCCTGAAATCCCGCCGGAAGAGCTCTATCCGCGTCCGGCCTAGTGCTAGCCTGCATTTCTCACACAGGCGATCGCGAGGAGGGCGAGTGCCCTCGCTACGGCGTCACTGCAGCGGCGGACAGGACAGCGTGGGCTGGATCTGGGCAACTATCGCGGAGTTGAACGGGCGGTTCGCGCAGCGCGCGTTGTATTCGTTGACCCGGGCGTTGTAGCGGGCGGTGGATTGCGTCGCGTCGGCGTGAACCGAGCCGACCGACTGGCGATAGGCGGCGTCGCGGCGTTCGAGCAAGGCCTTGAAGCGGGCCACCGCGTCGGGGTTGTTGACGTTGATTGTCGAGCGCTCGTGCGCCACTTGCGCATCGAGATCGGCGAGCTGGCGGGTCACCGCGTCCAGGGCCTGGGTCCGCGCATTCATCTCCGCCGATAGGCTGGAGACGGCCTGCTGCAGGCAGAGGCAGGCGCTGATCTCCGCCGCTTCGGGCGGCATCTGCGCTCTGGCCGTGCCCGGGACCAGCAACCCCGCAAACCCCAATACCAGGACCGCTCCGCGCCCGGAATCGATCAAGCTAGCCATCTACTTTTCCTTGTCTCGCGTCGGGCCGCTCCCCCGCGAGCACAGAGTAGGTCCCGGCGAAGACGAGGCAAAGAGGGCTGTGTGGAATTCAACTTTGAAGATTTCAGAGCGTCGCGGACCGGTCTGTGGTATCGGCCAATTCGCGGACCCGTTCGGCGGCTTCATGGCCGAGTTCGTTGGCCTTGCTCCGCAAACTCTCGCGCGTCTCGTTGATGTACTCCTGCTCGATGCGGGTCGGCGGGATGACAGCCGCAAGCAGCGCGCCGGCGACCAGGCCGGCAACTCCGATCAACCAGGGATCGCGGTCGAGCCGGTCGGCGAGCTGGCCGCTGGCGCGTTTCGTGAGGTCACCGGCATCGCCGGCGTAATCGGTGAGCTTGCCGGCGCGATCGAGCACGGCGCTGCCGGCGTCCCGGACCGAGCCGAGAGCGCCGCGGGCTGCGTCGGCCGCTTGGTGGACCCAGCCGTTGCCGCGGCGGCCATCGCCGTCGCGGCTCAGCGGCTCGCCGTCGGGCCCAAACAGCTGCGGGCCATGCCCGCTCTCCTGCTCGCCTCCGCCGATGCCGAGCTCACCGGCGATTTCGCCGATCTTGTGGCCGGCTGCCTGAACCCGCTCGTCCTGCGCGACCCGCTCGGCAAGACCGGTGTTGCTCGCCACCAGCCACGCGACGCCGACACCGATCAGCGAAAGCGGTATCCAATTGGCCTGAAGCACCTGGCCCATGCCACCGGTGTCGGTGCCTGCCTTAAACTCCGTGTTCATATGTCCGTTCCCTTCGTCGTGCTGTGCGGCCGCTTACGAGAACTGATCCCGAATCCAAGCTTCGTCCTCGCGCAGCGAGTTCAACGTCCGCCGCGGCACCAGAGCCTCGGCGTTCAGCCGGCGCTTCCCGAAGATCAGCAGCCCCGCGCCGATCGCCAGAACCACCACGGCGACGATCAACGCCGCCAGCCAGGGCGCGAGCACGTTGCTGAGACCCAAGACCGCACAGGCGAGCAACACCAGCCACCCGCTGAATGCGACCAAGCCTCCGGCCGCCGCCAGGCCCGCGCCGAGGCCAAAGCTGCCGAGCTTTTCGCTCAGCTCGGCCTTGAACAACGCAATCTCCTGCCGGACCAGCATGCCGGTCTCGGCGGCGAGATCGGACAGAAGGCGGGCGACGGAGCGTTCGGGTCTGGAGCGGGGAGCCGAAACCTCCGGACCGAAGCGGTCCTGATCGGAAAGCATCACCTGGACCCCATCGCACCGGAGGATCCCGCACCGTAGGCCGCGGTCTCGGTCGTGCCGGCGGCGATCCCGGAGCCGCTGCCGCTGGACACCGCTGCGGTGACCGCACGGGTCGTCTCGGCGCGCGAGGGTGCCCGGCTCGAAGCGGTCCAATGGGTCGAGGTCCACAACAACCGCCCCACAACAAATCCGGTGGCGACCGCCCCGAGCACAAACAGCGTCGGCTGGCGTCGCGCGAGGTCCTCGGTATCGGTGAGGAGCTCGTTCCAACGCCGGTTTCGCAGAGTGCGCGAAAGCCCCTCTACCTGCTCCGCCGCCTGCTGAACGTAACGGGCGATCACCCGATTTTGCGAGCGGTCGAGCGATTCGCCTGCGTTGCGCAATGCGTCAGCGACCCCTGATACTCTTTCGGCCACCTGATGCTTTTGCTCCTGCAACAGCAATTCGGCGGCCGATCGGGCGGCGTCGACGAATTCGCCGACCACGTTCCCGCCCGGCTCGCCGCCGGCACCCTCGCCCGCGTGGACCCTCGGCGCCGCCCCTTCCCCGCTTATCGGGCCCAAAGAGCCTTGGTTTCTGTCCGCCATGCGTCTTTCTCCGACTAGAGCCCGGCTTGCGATCCCGTTCCGACAACGGATTCCTTCGACCTCTAGTTCCTCGCGCATCGCGGGAACTCCCGCTGAATTCATTGTCGAACCGCTGCCATAGTTTGCCCGATAATGGCGCGGCAGGGGACCGATAGATGATGCGGGGGAATTCGGCGTGAATGGCGGCGGGTTGATGGCGTCGGCCGATGGCTGAGCCGAAGCTGCGGCTCGACCCTTCCGACCGCATCCGGGTCCCGCAAAACCGGCGCGCGCCTCGCAAGCCGGCTCTCCGCAACCGGAAGGGAGTATTGGCCGGCGCGACCAAGATCGTGGTGTTGCTGTTTTTGTGGGCCGCGATCTTCGGCGCTGTCGTTCTCGGCTATTTCGCGCTGACCCTGCCGGACACCGGCGAGCTGACCCGCGCCGACCGGCGCCCCAGCGTCACGGTCCTGGCGGCAGACGGCTCCCTGCTGACGACCTATGGGGATCTCTTCGGGCAGCCTTTGACCCTGAAGGAAATGTCGCCCTACCTGCCGAAGGCGGTCATCGCGACCGAAGACCGCCGCTTCTACGGCCATTTCGGCGTCGACCCGATCGGGCTCGTCCGGGCTCTCTTCGCCAATCTGGCCGCCGGCCATGTCGTCCAGGGCGGCAGCACGATCACCCAGCAGCTGGCCAAGAACTTGTTCCTTACCCCCGAGCGCAGCCTCAGGCGCAAGATCCAGGAAACCATGTTGGCGCTGTGGCTCGAGCACCGCTTCACAAAGGATCAGATCCTCGAAATCTACCTCAACCGCGTTTACCTCGGCGCCGGCACCTACGGCGTCGACGCCGCGGCGCACCGCTATTTCGGGAAATCGGCGCGGCGGACCAATCTCTACGAAAGCGCGGTCATCGCGGGCCTGTTGAAGGCGCCGACCCGGTTCAACCCGACCCGCGACCACGGCAAGGCCGCGGCCCGCACGAAGCAGGTCCTCGCCAAGATGGTCGAGGCCGGCTCTATCACCGAAACCCAATCGGCGACGGCGATCAAGGGGGGAGCCTCGCTCGCTGCCGTCCCGACGACCCGGCCGGGAGCCCGCTATTTCGCCGACTGGGTCGCCGAGCAGGTCGGCGAGTTCGTCGAGACGACCCGCGACCTCACCGTGGTCACGACGCTCGACCCGCGGATGCAGGCGGAGGCGGAAGCGGCGGTCGCCGAGCTGGTCGCCCGGCACGGCGGCAAGATGGCGGTAAGGCAGGCTGCGCTGGTGGCGATGTCGCCCGACGGGGCGGTCCGCGCGATGGTGGGCGGCCGCGACTACACGGAAAGCCAGTTCAACCGGGCGACGCAGGCCCAGCGCCAGCCCGGCTCGGCTTTCAAGCCGTTCGTCTATCTCGCCGGCTTGGAGGCGGGTCTGCGGCCCTCCGACCCGTTTGTCGACGCGCCGATCCGTATCGCCGGCTGGCAGCCGCGCAACTTCACCGGGCGCTACCAGGGCGAAACCAGCTTGGCGGAGGGCCTCGCGCAGTCGATCAATACGATCGCGGTGCAGGTGGCGCAGCGGGCCGGCATGCGCAATGTCGTCGCCACGGCCCGCCGGCTCGGCATCGCCTCGCCGCTGACGGCAGAGCCGAGCCTCGCCCTCGGCACCAACGAGGTGAACCTGCTCGAGCTGGTTTCCGCCTATGCCCCGTTCGCCAATGGCGGCGGCGGAGTGTGGCCGCACGGCATCGCCGAAATCCGCGACAGCGCCGGCAAGATTGTGTTTCGGCGCTCGGGATCGGGCCTCGGGCAGGTGGTCTCGCCGGAATTCGCCGGCACGATGAACGAGATGCTGAGCGCCGTCATCGGCCACGGCACCGGGAGCAGCGCAGCGCTTCCGCGCCCGGCCGCCGGCAAGACCGGAACGACGCAGGAATACCGCGACGCGTGGTTTATCGGCTACACCGCCGATCTCGTCGCCGGGGTGTGGCTCGGCAACGACGACAACAGCCCGATGAACAGGGTGACCGGCGGCTCGCTGCCGGCCGAGGCGTGGCGGCGCTTTATGCTGGCCGCCACCCGATCGATGCCGGTGCGGCCGTTGCCGGCGGGCCCGCTGCCGCCGCCAAGCCTGGTCGCCGCAGCGCCATCGCGCCCGGGCGCCGGCTTTTTCGAGAATCTCTTCGGCCTCTTCGGGCCGAGGTGACCGGGCCCAGCCGCCCTCGCCGCGCCGACCCCGCGATGCGGAAGTCATCGCGCGGCGATGGCGGGTGAGGGTAGCGCCGCTAATGCAGCGGCGAGAACGACGCGGGGACGACCAGCATGTTCTCCTGCTTGACGAACATGCCGCGGGTGGCCGGCGGCCAGGTGCCGTCCTTGCGCGATTCTTCGCGGATGCGGGCGCGCTCGTTCGCGTCCTTGTAGGCCCAGACGTGGATCCATTGGTTGAGCGGCCCGAGCTCGGTATGGCCGGCCATGGCCAGCGGCGACAGTTTGACCCGCCCCGGGATCCGCTCGGCCCAGCGCTCGACGACCTGCTGGGCGACCCCGGGCAGCATCGTGTAGGTGCGGATCTCGTAGAGATCGCCGTGCTGGCGCGGCGTAAAGGGCGGGCAGAACGGCGCGGCGTTGAAGATCTTGCTCTCCATCTCGACGATGAATTCCTGGATCTTCGGCGGCCAGTTCGGGATCGATTGCGACCGCACCCGGGTGCGGTGCTGCAAATCGTCATAGGGCCAGATGTGGATGATGTGGTTGAGCGGCCCGACTTCGGTATGGAAGAAGGCGCCGAGCGGCGACACCTTGACGCGTTCGGTCAGCGCCTCGCCAAACCGCTTCTCCGCTTCCGGCACCGAGCCCGGCTGCAATCGATAGGTCCGCATCTCAAAGATCATCGACCTGCTCCCGTTTCATGTTCAGCGCGCGACATCCTATAGCCGCTAGGGCAGGCGTGCCAGCTTGTCGGTCAGAAGCTCGTAAAAGCCGTCGGCATCGACCGTGTTCAAAAAACGCACATTGGGCGGCCTGCCGGTGACACCCCACCAATCCGACTACCGTCATGCCCATGGTCAGCGGGCTCTGCGTCTCGATCGCGACATTGACCTCGCGCCCGTCATAGAGCTCTGGGCGCAGCAGATAGGCGATGACGGAAGGATCGTGCAGCGCCTTCGAGCGCTCGCCAAAGCGCGGGCTGCGATTCTCTTCGAACGAGGTCAGCAATGCGGCGACCGCCGGGCCGCAGCGATTGCCGAGAGCCCGCAGCGCGGCGATGCGCGGCGGCGTGCTCAGCACCTGGTGGGTGACGTCGAGCGGGACCATCGTGATCGGCACGCCGCTGTCGACGACGATCGCCGCGGCATGCGGATCGACATGGATGTTGAACTCGGCCGCCGGCGTCACATTGCCGAGCTCGAAGCAGGCGCCGCCCATCACCACCAATTCGCGCGATCCTGCCGGCGATCTCCGGCGCTTTGACGAGCGCCATTGCGATATTGGTCAGCGGTCCCAGAGCGCACAAGCTGATCGTGCCTGGCTCGGCCGAGCGTAACGTCTCGATCAGAAATCGACGCCGTGCTGCGACTGCGGCGGTGTCTGCCGGCTCAGGCAGGATCGCCTCGAGCCGTGGGTCGCTGTGGATGTCGGTCAGCCGTTGCGAGCGTGCGCATCATGGGCCGCGCGCAGCCGGCATATACCGGAATATCGCCACGCCCCGCCAATTCGCAAACTCGGCGCGCATTGCGCTCGGTCAAGGTCAGCGGCAAATTTCCCGCGACCGTCACGATGCCGAGGACCTCCAATTCATCCGTTGCGGCCAGTGCCAACAGGATCGCGACGGCGTCGTCGAGGCCAGGATCGGTGTCGATAATGATCCGGCGCCGCATCAACCGCCTCAATGCGGCACGAACGGATTGAATACTTCGACGCCGAGCGGATCGAAATGGCGTTGGTTCAAGGTGACCACCACCAGCTCGCGCGCCTTGGCAATCGCCGCGATCGCGACATCGGCGAAGCCCGGATGCCGGCCGGCGGCTTGAGCGGCATCGCTGAGCGCGCCGGCAACCCTTGCTGCAGCGAGATCGAAGGACAGCACGCGGTCCGCGTAAACAGCGAGGATGCGGTCGAACCAGACGCGCAGAGCATCTGCCCGGCGCGCAGAACCGGTGCGAAAAAGCTTGGCGATGCCAGCCTCGATCTCGGCGGCGCTGATTGCGGACAGGTACAGCGCCTCGGTACGATCATCGAACCAGGCAGCCGCATCGGAGGGAATGGTGTGCCTTCCCGGGGCGAAGGCGCTCAGTATATCCGTGTCGAGCAACCAGCCAGTCACAGATCGGCCTCCCGGAGAGGCGACTGATCGCGTTCGGTCTCGATCTGCTGCGGGATATCCCGCAGCAGCGCTACAAAGCTCGGGCGGTCGGCCGGATAGAGCCGCCGGGCATGCTCCACCGGCACCACGACGGCCGCGGGCCGCCCGTGCTTGGTGATCGTCGTAGCCTCGCCGCGCTCGGCCGCCTCGACGACGGCGGAGAGAGAGGCCTTGGCATCACGCAAACGGAGTGTTCGCACGCTCGCCCCCTAGTGACTACATGTAGTCACATGTAGCGTCACAGTGCGATCACCGCAAGCGCCTGGCTGCCAATCATTCCTCCGGCATCCCGGCCTTGCGCAGCCCGGCGTGGTATGTGGCCTCGACCAAAGCCCGAATCTCGGGCCGAGTACCTCGATTTTGGCCGAGGGAAGCCGCGAGCCTGGTGCGTGCGATACTCGAATAAGTATCTTTGCCGTCCAGCCCCCGGGCTTCGAGAAGTTCGGCGGCGGCCCGATCGGTCTCGCCTTTCAGGGCATAGGCAGAGGCAAGCCCGGCGTGAGGTTGCGGATGGGTAGGCATGGCGCTGCGCGCCTTTTCGAACCAAACGATCGCCTGGTCGATGCGCGATTGGAGAAGATGGACAGTTCCAATCCGGAGATACAAGTCGCCGATCTCAGGATCACGAGGACTGAGGCGGAGAGCGCGCTCATACAGCGGGATTGCCTCATCTATCGATCCGGTCACCACCTTGCATCGGCCGATGTGGGCGTACGCATTCATCCAGTTGCGATTCAGTGCGACCACCGTCTCGTATTCTGGAATGGCCTCCTCGCATCGGCCTTGAGCGCGCAACACCTGCGCTCTGGCATAGTGCGCATACCAGCTGCGGGGAGACGCCGCCAAAGCTTGCCCCGCCAGCCCCTCCGCGCGCACGATGTCAGCGGCTGCAGCAGCGGCGGAGTCGGTCATTCCATCCATCGTGCGGGCCGTGAGCACGGTCGCCAGCCCGCTCTGTGCCTCGACGGACCGCGGATCCAGCGCCAACGCTCGCTCGAACAAACTGATCCGCTCTGCATAGTTGTCACGCGATTTGGGCTTGAGCGCTGCCGCGCGTCCCCGGAGAATATGGTCGAATGCATCGGGCTGGTCGGTCGGTCGGGCGGCGTCGGCGCTGATCAATTCCGTGCCGACCGCCACTGCGATCCGGCTCGTGATCTCGTTTTGCAGGCCGAACAGATCGCCTGCATCGCGGTCAAACCGCTCCGCCCACAAATGCGCGTCGGTCTCGGCGTCGATCAGCTGGGCGTTGACCAGGATCTGGTGGCCTGACCGGCGGACGCTTCCTTCCAGCACATAACGCACACCAAGCTCCCGGCCGATCTGCTTTGAGTCAACCGACTTGTTCCGATAGGTGAACGCGGTGTTGCGCGAGATCACGAACATGCTCACGAGCCGCGACAGATCGGTCGTCAGGTCCTCGGTGACACCATCCGCAAAATACTGTTGCTCCGGATCGTTGTTGAGATTGGCAAACGGCAGTACGACGATGGACAGACGCGGCGCGACCAGTGGTTTCGACATCGAGGTGGCGGCCGTCACCGCCAGTTCAGGAGAGGTTTTCGCTGCCGGCCAGTGCCACCAGATCCCGCTGGCGGTAACAAGTGCCGCAGCGGCAGCCGTTGCTAGTGCCGCAACGGCAGTGCGCCGGCGAATCGCGGCCTCTCTGTCGGCGGCTGCGGCGATGCCGGCAACTCGGCAATGGTTTCGCGGCGCAGCGCGTAGACCCGCACAGGCCGCGCGATGTTCTTGACGCTCTGCTCGCCCAGATCTTCGAGCGGGTAGGCGAGCTTGTCGCGGATCTGATCGCGGACTGTTCGTGAAATGCAGATCCCGCCGGGCTCGGCGAGCGCTTCGAGGCGCGCCGCGACGTTGACGCCGTCGCCAAAGATGTCGCCGCTCTCGGCAATGACGTCGCCGAGATTGACGCCGATGCGAAACCTGATGCGCCGCTCCTCGGGGATATCGGGCTCGCGGTCGATCATCCCGCGCTGCACTTCGGCGGCACATCGCACGGCGTCGACGACGCTGGCGAATTCGACCAGCATGCCGTCGCCGGTGGTCTTGATAATGCGGCCCTGATGCTCCCTGATCTTCGGATCGACCAGGTCTCGGCGATGCGCCTTGAGGCGCTCGTGCGTGCCCTCCTCGTCCGCACCCATCAGGCGCGAATATCCCGCCACATCGGCGGCGAGGATCGCGGTCAGACGGCGGATCGAAGCCATGAATGAGGCACATACCCCGGTCGAGGAAATCGACCAGCAATTGACTATAGCACAATTCGCGTGCCGGGGATATGCGAGGCTCCGCCGGGGCAGATGGGCGCTATTCCTCCGGCATCCCGGCCAAGCGCAGACCGGCGAAATAGGTGGCCTCGTACAGGGCACGCACAACCGGCGGCCCGAAATCGACGACGTCTTTCAGACGGGTGACGCTCGTAAAACGACCGTCGCTGCTCAGTCTGCGAGCCTCCGCGAGCTCCCCGGCGGCGCGTTCTATATCTCCCTTGAGGGCACAGGCCGAACAGAGGTGAGCGTGATGGAGCGATTGTTCCGGATTGGCGGCCCGAGCCTTTTCGAACCAGATGACCGCATCGTCGGTGCGCGATTGCAGCAGATGCACAAGCCCAATCCGTGTGTACCAATGATGGAGGTCAGGATCCCGTGGACTGAGCCGGATGGCATGCTCCGTCAGCTGGATCATCTCCTCGATCGACCCGCTATTGAACTTGCTCCGGCCGAGGTGCGCGTAAACATTCGGCCAGTTGCGATTGGATGCAATGACCATCTCGTATTCGGGAATGGCTTCTTCGTTCCGGTGTTGCTGGCGTAAGACCTGTGCTTTGGCGAAATGCGCGGGGGGGCTGCGAGGCGATGCTGCCAGGGCTTTCTCGACCAGCGTTTCCGCGCGAGCGATGTCGGCTGTCGCCGAATTCTGTCATATCGTCCAGTACGCGGCCCACGAGCGTAATCGCCAACCAGCTCTGCGCGTCGACAGAACTGGGATCGAGCTCCAATGCGCGTTCGTATAAGCCGACGCGCTCCGCAAAGACTATCACGCGTATGAGGCTTCTGCGCTGCGGCGCGTGCCCGGAGAATGTAGTCCAAAGCATCGGGATGTTCGGTCGGCCGGGCGGCCTCTGCCTCGATCATCTCAAGGTCGAGCGCGATAGCGATCCGGCTGGTGATCTCGTCCTGTACGGCGAAAAGATCGCTCGTGTTGCGGTCGAAGCGCTCCGCCCACAAATGTGCGTCGGTCTCTGCATCAATCAGCTGCGCGTTGACGCGGACCTGGTTGCCGGAACGACGAACGCTTCCTTCGAGAATATACCGCACGCCCAGCTCGCGGCCGATCTGCTTGGTATCGCCGGCTTGTGCCGATAGGTGAATGCGGTGTTGCGCGAAATCACGAACATTTGCGCGAGCCGCGACAGATCGGTTGTCACATCCTCGGTGATCCCATCGGCAAAATATTGCTGATCGGGGTCGTTGCTCAAATTGGCAAACGGCAGCACGACGATCGACAGGCGTGGTGCGTAACGGGCTGCGAAATTGACGCGGATGGTGGCATCCTCGCAGCCGGCAATTCGGCGATGGTTTCTGGGCGCAGAGCATAGACCCGCACAGGCCGCGCGATGTTCTTGACGGTCTGCTCGCCCAGATCCTCGAGCGGGTAGGGGAGCTTGTCGCGGATCTGGTCGCGCACGGTCCGCGAGATACAGATCCCGCCGGGCTCGGCGAGCGCTTCCAGGCGCGCCGCGACGTTGACGCCGTCGCCAAAGATGTCGCCGCCCTCGGCAATGACGTCGCCGAGATTGACGCCGATGCGAAACCTGATGCGCCGCTCGTCGGGCATATCGGGCTCGCGGTCGATCATCCCGCGCTGCACCTCGGCGGCGCATCGCATCGCGTCGACGACGCTGGCAAATTCGACCAGCATGCCGTCGCCGGTGGTCTTGACGATGCGGCCCTGGTGCTCCCTGATCTTCGGATCGACCAGTTCCCGGCGGTGCGCCTTCAGCCGCTCGTGCGTGCCCTCCTCGTCCGCGCCCATCAGGCGCGAATAGCCCGCCACATCGGCGGCAAGGATCGCAGTGAGACGGCGGGTCGAGGCCATTCGTGGCAGCCCAGCCTGTTCGAGCTATCGATAGGCGCAAGTGTATCACCGCATGACACCACTTGAAAGCAGACCAGAATAGCCTATTTCTGGTCCGATTTCAGCCAAGGAGACCCCGGTGGCGGTTTGGCAGGTGCAGGAGGCAAAGACGCGGCTCAGCGAGGTGATCGAGCGCGCCCGTACCGACGGGCCCCAGACGATCACCCGCACGGCGCGGAGCGAGCCGTGGTGCTTTCGATCGAAGACTATCGCGCGTTGGTCGCGCGCAAGCCGGACTTTAAGGCGCATTTGCTCGGCGGCCCCAAGGTCGACGATTTTTCCATCGAGCGCGATCGGAATACTGGCCGCACCGTCGAGCTTTGATGTTGATGGCGGGCTATCTGCTGGACACCAATGTCATTTCCGAAACCGAAAGACCCGAGCCGATCCCGGCGTTCTCGCCTTTCTCACGGAAGCCGATGCGGCTGGACTGTATTTAAGCGCCCTCACTATGGGAGAGTTGCGCAAAGGTGTTGCTGCCAGGCGGCGGATCGACTCCGCTGCGGCCGATCGGCTCGGAGGATGGGTCGACAGTATCGAAACGACTTTTGCAGATCGCGTGCTGCCGGTGAATATGGCTGTTGCACGGCTTTGGGGCGAGCTGTCAGCTGGGCGGAGCCTTCCCGTGATCGATACCTTGATCGCCGCCACCGCGATGGTGCACCGTCTTAGCTTGGTAACACGCAATACGCGCGATGTCGAATTGACCGGCGTGCCGTTGATCGACCCATGGCAAGTCTGATGACGGAGGAACTCGTCGGCTCGCCTCAATCTACCGGCGCATCACCAGCAGCTTTTTGATTTCGGCGATCGCCTTGGCCGGGTTGAGGTTTTTTGGGCAGGTTCGGGTGCAGTTCATGATCGTGTGGCAGCGGTAGAGCCGGAACGGGTCTTCGAGCGCGTCGAGGCGCTCGCCGGTCTTCTCGTCGCGGCTGTCGGCGATCCAGCGATAGGCCTGCAACAGCACCGCCGGGCCCAAATAGCGCTCGCTGTTCCACCAATAGCTCGGGCAGGCGGTCGTGCAGCAAAAGCACAGTATGCATTCCCAGAGCCCGTCGAGCTGCTCCCGCTCCTCGATCGATTGCGCCCGCTCGCGGTCGGGCGGCGGCGGGCTCGCAGTCTGCAGCCACGGCTGGATCGACTGGTATTGCGCGACGACATGCGTCAGGTCCGGCACCAGATCCTTGATCACCGGCATATGCGGCAACGGGTAGATGCGCACTGCCCCTTCGATCTCCTCGATGGCCTTCAGGCAGGCGAGCGTGTTGGTCCCGTCGATATTCATCGCGCATGAGCCGCAAATTCCCTCGCGGCAGGAGCGGCGAAACGTCAGTGTCGTGTCGATCTCGTTCTTGATCTTGATCAGCGCGTCGAGGACCATCGGGCCGCAATCGTTGAGGTCGATCTCGAAGCTGTCGATGACCGGGTTTCTGCCGTCCTCGGGGTTCCAGCGGTAGATCTTGAATTCGCGCAGCCGCGTCGCGCCGGGCGGCCCGGGGAACGCCTGGCCCACGCCGATTTTGGAGTTTCGGGGCAGAGTGAATTCGGCCATCGCGATGGTGCTCAGTGTCCGCTTCGGAACGGCGCCACAACGTCGCCCCCGCGAAAGCGGGGGTCCAGGGGCCGAAGCGCAGGAATCAGCCGGCTCTGGATTCCCGCTTTCGCGCAGGGCTGTCCGGGGAAAGTTGGCGCTACACTTTCACCGCGAAATGGGCTCTCGAGGACCCGCTGTTCTCTCCTCTCCCCCCGCCGGCCGGGGGGAGAGGGCAGGGTGAGGGGGGCCGACGGACGGATTTGCGGCGCCGCCCACCTCACCTTCCCAGGCGCTGTCGCGCCTGGGCCCCTCCCTCTCCCCCCTGAAGGGCGGAGAGGGGCCTTTCCTCGAAACCCATCCCGCCGAATTCTGCGCTTTCGGTTGAGCTGGCGGCGATGCTGCAACCGAATTCGATCCCCCGGACAGCCCTGCGCTTTCGCGGGAAGGACGAGATGGAGCCGATTGAGTTCGGGATCAAAAACCATTCAATACACCCGCGCCTTGGGCGGAAAGACCTGGACCTCGTTCGAGAGGGTGGAAAGGTGGACCGGGCGGTAGCCGATCTTGACCGCGCCCTCGCTGTCGAGCCAGGCCAAGCTGTGCTTCATCCAATTGCGGTCGTCGCGCTCGGGGTAGTCCTCCCGCGCATGCGCGCCCCGGCTCTCGGTGCGGTTCTCGGCCGAGTGCAATGTCACCACCGCCTGCTCCAGCAAATTCTCGAGCTCGAGCGCCTCGACGAGGTCGGTGTTCCAGATCATCGACCGGTCGGTGATCCCGAGATCGGCAAAGCTGTTGGCGACCACGTCGATCCGGCTGACCCCCTCCCGCAGCACCTGCGCGGTGCGAAAGACGGCGCAATTGGTCTGCATGACGCGCTGCATGTCGAGGCGGATTTCGCCGGTCTTGCGCGGGCCGTGCGACTGGCGCACGGCATCGAGGCGGGCGACCGCTTCTTCGCCGGCGCCGTTTGACAACGGTTTGTGCGCGCTGCCCGGCTGCACCAGCTCGGCGGCGCGGTACGCGGCAGCGCGGCCGAACACGATGATGTCGAGCAATGAGTTGCAGCCGAGCCGGTTGGCGCCGTGCACCGAGACGCAGGCCCCCTCGCCGATCGCCATCAGCCCGGGAACGGTCGCGTCGGGATCGCTTTCGGTGGGCCGCAATACCTCGCCGTGATGGTTGGTGGGAATGCCGCCCATATTGTAGTGCACGGTCGGCAATACCGGGATCGGCTCGCGCGTGACGTCGACCCCGGCGAAGATCTTTGCGGTCTCCGAGATGCCCGGCAGCCGCTGGTGCAATACTTCGGGGGTCAAATGCTCGAGGTGAAGCAGGATGTGGTCCTTCTCCGGACCGCAGCCGCGCCCTTCGCGGATCTCGATCGTCATCGCCCGGCTGACGACATCGCGTGACGCCAGATCCTTGGCGTGCGGCGCGTACGCCTCCATGAAGCGCGCGCCCTCGCCGTTGGTCATGTAGCCGCCTTCGCCGCGCGCCCCCTCGGTGATCAGGCACCCGGCGCCGTAGATCCCGGTCGGATGGAACTGGACGAACTCCATGTCCTGCAACGGCAGCCCGGCGCGCAACACCATCGCATTGCCGTCCCCGGTGCAGGTATGCGCCGAGGTGCACGAGAAATAGGTGCGCCCATAGCCGCCGGTGGCGAGGATGACGAGATGGGCGCGAAAGCGGTGCAAGCTCCCGTCCTCGAGGTTCCAGGCCATCACTCCGCGGCAGGCGCCTTCTTCGTCGAGGATCAGGTCGAGGGCGAAATACTCGACAAAAAACTCGGCGTGATTGCGGACGCATTGCTGGTAGAGCGTGTGGATGATCGCATGGCCGGTCCGGTCGGCGGCGGCGCAGGCCCGCCGCGCCGGGTCGCCGTCGCCGTATTCCATCATGTGGCCGCCGAACGGCCGCTGGTAGATCCGGCCGTCCTCGGTGCGCGAGAACGGCACGCCGTAATGCTCGAGCTCGATGACCGCAGGGATCGCGTTCCTACACATGTACTCGATCGCGTCCTGGTCGCCGAGCCAGTCCGACCCCTTGACCGTGTCGTACATGTGCCAGCGCCAATCGTCCGGGCCTATATTGGCGAGCGCGGCGCTGATCCCGCCCTGCGCGGCGACCGTGTGGCTGCGGGTCGGGAAGACCTTGCTGATGCAGGCCGTCTTCAGCCCCTCGATGGTCATCCCGAGGGTGGCGCGCAGACCCGCGCCGCCCGCGCCGACGACCACGACATCGTAGCTGTGATCGGTGATCTTATAGGCTGGGGGCCATCAGCTCGACCCCCAGGGCGATGCCGAGCACGGCGAAGATGCCGGCGACGGCAAAGCCGAAGCACAGCAGGCGGGTCACGACGAGGAGGCCGAGCTTCGCCAGCTCGGTATGGACATAATCCTCGATGACGACCTGCAGCCCGAGGGATGTGTGGTAGAACAGCGCGATCAGCAGCAGCACCAGCAGGATCGCCGGCAGCGGGCGGGCGACCCAGTTTTGCACGGTCTCGAGATCGGCGCCCGCCAGCCCGATCACCGCGCTCGCGAACCACAACGACAGCGGCACCAGCGCGACGGCAGTGATCCGCTGGGCCCACCAGTGCTCGACACCCTGCTTGGCCGAGCCCAGCCCGATCGCGCGGCCGAGCGGCGAGCGCATCCGCGAGGCCATCATCTCAGGCAACCCAATGGACGATGCCGGCGACCCATGCTGCGACGGTCAATAGGCCGGTTGCCGCGACGACCACCCAACCCCCGAAATAGGTGGATTCGAGATCGAGAGCGTGCCCGGTGTCCCAGACGAGGTGACGGATGCCGTTGCACAGATGATAAAACAGCGACACGGTCCAGCCGAACAGCAGCAGCAATCCGATCCACGAGCCGAGAAACTCCTCGACACCTTCATAAGCTTCGGGGCCCGTGGCCGCGGCGACGAGCCACCACACCAGCAGGATGGCCCCGCCGCTCAGCGCCACGCCGGTGGCGCGGTGCAGGATCGACAGGACGGAGGTGAGTTGCCATCGGTATATCTGAAGGTGCGGCGACAGCGGCCGATCGGCGGATCTCATCTAACAACGGTTCCGGCGTTATATCCTTGTGCGGTCGGCGGCTGTGACTTAGCCCCCGTGCCGGTGAGTGTCAACGGAGGGCCGCGCCGGAGCGCCCGTCAGCCGCCCTCCGAAAGCCGGGCTATTTCCGCCGCGAGCGCGCCCAGCCGCCGTGCATTTGACACTCGACGTCTGCGGTGTGGATTTTTGCCGCTTCAACCCGACGAATGCGCGCCAGCGGGTTTTCGAGCACCTCCTTGTCGGCCGACGTGAAGGGCTCGAACTGGGGCGGCGTGCCGCCACAGGGCTGTCCGGGGAAAGTTGGCGCTACACTTTCGCCGCGAAATGGGCTCTCGAGGACCCGCTTTTCTCTCCTCTCCCCCCGCCGGCCGGGGGGAGAGGGCAGGGTGCGGGGGGCCGACCGACGGATTTGCGGCGCCGCCCACCTCACCTTCCGGCGATGCTGCAACCGAATTCGATTCCCCGGACAGCCCTGCGCGCCGCCAGGGAAGGGGGCTAGGCCGCGGCGCGGATCGCGACCTCCTTGACCTCGCTGCCGACGAAGGGCTCGTATTCGCGGAAATTCTCCTCGAAACGGCGGGTCAGGTCGCGGGCGGTCTGGTCGTAGGCCTGCTTGTCGGACCAGGTGCCGCGCGGGTCGAGCACCTCGGCCGGAACCTCGGGGCAGCTCTCCGGCACGAAGAGGCCGAAATTCGCCTCCTTGCGCACCGGCGCCGCGGCGAGCCGGCCGTCGAGCGCGGCGCGCAGCAGGGCGCGGGTATGGGCGATCGGCATGCGCTGCCCGACCCCGTAGGTGCCGCCCGACCAGCCGGTGTTGACGAGCCAGCACTGGGCGCCGTGCTCGCGGATCAAGGCGCCCAGCATCTTGGCGTAAACCGCCGGATGGCGCGGCATGAAGGGCGCGCCGAAGCAGGTCGAGAAGGTCGCCTCGGGGGCGTTGCTGAGCCCCTTCTCGGTGCCGGCGACGCGCGCCGTGTAGCCCGACAGAAAGTGGTACATCGCCTGCTCGGCGGTCATCTTGGCGATCGGCGGCATGACCCCGAAGGCGTCGGCAGTCAGCATCACCACGTTCTTCGGATGCGGCGCGAGCCCCACGGGATCGGCGTTCGGAATGAACTCGATCGGATAGCAGGCGCGGGTGTTCTCGGTCAGGCTCGCATCGTCGACATCGGGCATCCGCGTCTCGGGGTCGAGCACGACGTTTTCGAGCACCGTCCCGAAGCGAGTGATCGTCGCGTAGATCTCGGGCTCGGCGGTCGGCGACAGGTTGATCACCTTGGCGTAGCAGCCGCCCTCGAAGTTGAAGATGCCGCTTGGGGCTCCAGCCGTGCTCGTCATCGCCGATCAGGGTGCGCGAGCCGTCCGCGGACAAGGTCGTCTTGCCGGTGCCGGAGAGCCCGAAGAAGATCGCGCAATCGCCTTTGGGGCCGACATTGGCCGAGGCGTGCATCGGCAACACGCCGCGCGCCGGCAATACGAAATTGAGATAGCCGAAGACCGATTTCTTGATCTCGCCGGCATAGGCGGTGCCGCCGATCAAGACCAGTTTCTCGGCGAAATTGACGAAGATGAAGGTCTCGGAATTGATCCCGTCCTGCTTGCGGAAGCGCCAGGAATTTCGGGGCGTGCAGGATCGTGAAGGCCGGCTCGAACCCGGCGAGCTCATCGTCCGGCGGGCGGATGAACATGTTGCGCGAAAAGAGGCTGTGCCAGGCGCTGTCGGTCACGACGCGCACCGGCAGCCGGTATTCCGGGTCGGCGCCGGCATAGAGGTCCTGAACGAAGAGCTCGCGGCCCTGCAGATAGGCGAGCATGCGCTGGTGCAGGCTGGCGAAGCGCTCGGGGGGACCGGCTGGTTGATCTTGCCCCACCACACCGTGTCCTTGGTGCCGGGCTCGTCGACGATGTACTTGTCGCGCGGCGTGCGGCCGGTGAACGCCCCGGTATTGGCCGAGAAGCTGCCGCCCAGCGCGAGCTCGCCCTCGCCGCGCCGCACGGCGTGCTCGTACAGCTCCGGCGCCGTCCGGTTCCAGTGCTCGGCCCCGAGGTGGTGCATGCCCTGGCGGTCGAGCCCGAAACGGCTTTTCGCTCCGGTCATCGGATCGTCCTCTTCATCGAACGCTTCCTCCCTATGCGACCGGGCCAGCAAAGCAAGTCCGCGGCGCCGGCATCTGCTTGCGCCGTAGCACAACACAGGCGACCCTGTCAAAATTCCTGCAACGAAAGCGTTATCATCCCGCCGTTCCGGCGAGCTGCGCGAGCGCGGCGCGCGCCCCGTCGGGGGTCGCCGCGATCTCGGGAAAATCGATCCGGGCAGTCTCGCTGCCGCTTCGCAGATCGATGCCTTCCGGGTCGATGCCGGTCAGCTTCCAGCCCAGCCCGGGCCGGCCGAGCAAGCGACCCGCCCACCCCACAAGAGCGTCCGGATCGGCTTCGTTGACCCGGCGCAGCATGTCCGCTTCCGCCGCCGCGAGCGCCCTGAGATCTGCATCGAGCACGAGGTCGCGGCCTTCGATCCAGTGGATCCGGCCGAACCCCGCGACAAGATGTCCGCGCTCGACCGCGACCCGGTAGAGACGGAAATCGGCAAAGCCGGAATAGACGGCGCTCGTCGGATGGTGCGCGGCGAAGCGCGCGAGGCGGCGCGGATCCGGGATGGGCTCAACCCGCCCGATCAAGGTCAGGCGCGGCCCGGTCAGCGGGTCGGCATGGCCCCCGGTGGCGTCGACGAGCAGCGACATCCGCGGATCGAACGCAATATTGCGACTGTGCCGAGCAAGATCCGACAGCAGCAGCAACGGGCTCGCATCGAGATCGGGCGCATAGAGCACGAGCGAGACGTAAGGGGCGCCGAGCATGCTCGTGGCGAGCGCGGCGCGCCCGCCTGCGCGGATCAGCCGCCGCGCGAAAGCCGCGAGGTCGCCGTTCGGCGCGGTATCGCCCATTCGCGCAGTGAGCCGCGTCGAGGCGGTGGCGTCAAGAGCCGTCGGGCGGTGCCCGGGGTGAGCATTGCCGGGGATAATGCGCCCCTTGGCGCTCTAAAATAAGCAATATTGGGTTTTCCTTTGGCGATACCGGCCCATATTCTGCGGGAGGGAGCCGTTCGTCGCCTACACCGACGCGCGGGCGGGTTTAGGGGGACGCAAGGTGCCGAACACGATCGCTCTCGTGGATGACGACCGAAATATTCTGACCTCGGTGTCGATGGCGCTCGAGGCGGAAGGTTTTGTCGTGCGGTGCTACAGCGATGGCGCGGAAGCGCTGAAGGGCTTGAGCACGCAGCCGGTCGATATTGCCGTGCTGGACATCAAGATGCCGCGGATGGACGGCATGGAGCTGCTCGGCCAGCTCCGGCGGCAGAGCCATATCCCGGTAATCTTTCTGACCTCCAAGGATGACGAGGTCGACGAGCTGCTCGGTCTGCGGATGGGCGCCGATGACTACATAAGAAAGCCCTTCTCCCAGCGGCTTTTGATCGAACGCATCCGGGCGCTGATCCGGCGCGGCGAGCTCGCCCGCGAGCGCGACGATCCGCAAGGCGAGCCGGTGATCGTGCGCGGCCATCTGATTCTCGACCCGGCGCGGCATCTATGCACTTGGAACAGCGAGTCGGTCGAGCTCACAGTCACGGAATTCCTGATCCTCAAATCGCTGGCGCACCGTCCGGGCCACGTCAAAAACCGCGACCAGCTGATGGACGCGGCCTATGGCGAGCACATCTATGTCGACGATCGCACGATCGACAGCCACATCAAGCGGCTGCGCAAGAAATTCAAAGCGGTCGACACGGATTTTGCTCAGATAGAAACCCTCTATGGCGTTGGGTATAGATATCGCGACCGTTGAGTCCGACGCCGCGCCTGCACCAGCATTAGAAACGGTCGCGGACCAGAGCACCCCGGCTCGGCGGCCGACCACCACAGCTGGGCGCGACACCGGCCCGAAAGCCGGTTCGCGCCCGAGAGCGAATGGCCGCCGTTGGCCGGTGTCGCCGCTCACGCGCCGCATCCTCGCGGTCAATGTATTGGCGCTCGCTCTACTGGCCGGCGGCTTTCTTTACCTCGGAAAGTACCAGGCGAGCCTGATCGGGCAGCAAATCGAGTCGTTGAAGGTTCAGGGCGAGGTGTTTGCCGCCGCGCTCGGCGAGGGCGCCGTGCTCGACTCGGTCGACGAGGGCGAAATCCTGCTTCCCGATCTGGCGCGCCAGATGATGCGGCGACTGGTCGAGCCGACGCGAACGCGCGCGCGGCTGTTTGACATCAAGGGCGACATCATCGCCGACAGCCGGATCCTGCGCGGCCCGGGCGACACGGTCCAGGTCCTCGAATTGCAGCCCTCGGAGCGAGGAGGCACGCTTCTGCGCATTGCCGATCAGGTCTATGATTGGCTGTTCACTCTGTTGCCGCGGCACACAAGCTATCCGGCTTACCGGGAAAGCGCCTCGCCGGGCGCCGTAGATTATCCGGAGGCGACGCGCGCGTTGCGGGGCGAGACCGGATCGGCGGTCAGGAGCGACCCGGCGACGGGCGGCCTGGTCTTCAGCGTCGCGATCCCGATCCAGCGCTATAAGCAGGTGCTCGGCGCGGTCATGCTGTCGACCGGCAGCAGCGAGATCGAGGAAGAGCTGCGCACGGTGCGGCTCGAGCTGCTGCGGATCTTCGGAGTGGCGTTGCTCGTGACCGTGCTGTTGTCGTTTTACCTCGCCGGCACGATCGTGCGCCCCATTCGCCGCCTTGCAGCCGCAGCCGAGCGCGCGCGCGGCCGCCGCGCGCGGGTCGAGATACCCGACTTTACCCAGCGCGGCGACGAAATCGGGGATCTTTCCGGGTCGCTGCGCGAAATGACCGACGCGCTCTGGCAGCGAATGAACGCGATCGAGAGCTTCGCCGCCGATGTTGCTCATGAGATCAGGAACCCGCTGAGCTCGCTGCGCAGCGCGGTGGAAACGGCGATCCGCATCGAAGATCCGGCAAATCAGCGCCGACTTATGGCGATCATTCTCAATGACGTTCAGCGGCTCGATCGTCTAATCACGGACATTTCCGACGCATCGCGCCTCGATGCGGAGCTCGGTCGCGGCGAGCTGGAGCCGGTCGATATCGCCGCGATGCTGGGTGCCCTCCTCGATGTCCACGAAGCGACGCGGACAGAGCGATCACCGCGTCTCGTGCTCGCGATCTGCGACAGCGACTTGATCGTGCGCGGGATCGAAATTCGGCTGTCCCAAGTCTTCCGCAACATTATCGGCAATGCCGTGTCGTTCAGTCCGCCGCTCGGTGAGATCCGTCTGGTCGCGCGGCGTGACGGTCGATCGGTCGTGGTCAGCGTGGAGGACGAGGGCCCGGGGATTCCCGACGAGAAGCTGACGGCAATTTTCGATCGGTTCTACACCGAGCGCCCGCTTGGCGAAAAATTCGGGACGCATTCGGGTCTCGGGCTCTCGATCTCGCGGCAAATCGTCGAGGCGCATCGCGGCATTATCTGGGCAGAAAACCGGAAGGGCGCGCAGGGCTCGATCCTCGGCGCGCGTTTCTCCGTTCGGCTGCCTGCGGGCCCGTGACCGGCAATATCTTAGTCCATGGCACCGCGGTCGCCATCGACGGCGCTGCGGTCCTGCTTCGCGGCGCCTCGGGGGCTGGAAAATCGGACCTGGCCTTGCGCCTGATCGATCGCGGCGCTCGGCTCGTTGCGGATGACCAGGCTGAGCTGCGGCGAGCGGAAGATCATGTCCTGGTGGGCGCACCGCCGGTGATCGCCGGTCTGATCGAGGTTCGGGGCGTGGGAATTCTTGCGCCTCGACGCGGTCCCGGCGACGCGGCTTGCCTTGCTCGTCGATCTCGTCTCATCGGCGGAAGTCGAGCGTCTTCCGGGAAGCCGGTTCGAGGAAATTCTCGGGGTGGCCGTGCCGGTGATTGCGCTGGCGCCTTTCGAAGCCTCTGCTGTGGCAAAGCTCCGGATCGCGTGTCGCGCGTTCCCAGCCTCGGCACTTGCCCGCTATACTCGGCTGATGTCGACCAGAGGTGGATTGGGGGAGCGGGCCGGTCGACGGCCTCAACGACCCTCGCACAGATGGGCTGCGAAGTATTCGACGATCACCCGCTCTCGCCGGTACCGGCGCTGATCGAGAGCGTTGCCACCGGCGCCGGGGCTATCTTCGTCCACGGCGATGCACGAACCTGCGGGTCTGCGCGTGCGAGCATGATCGAGACTTCGACAAGACGGTCGACCGCACCGCTCGCGAGCCGCAGGGCTATTTATCGGCAGTGATGACGAGCGGCTCGACCGGCGCTATACCGAGACCCGCCTACCCCACCCCATTAGGAGACGGGCCGGTCGTGGACGGCTCCCGCCTCGAACAAAGGGCGGCTTGTGCGTTGCACGACCGCCGATCCCGCAATCGACACCTTCGACCCGCCCACCGCCGACCCGCCCACCGCCGAACTGAAACGTCTTTTGATCCGCACTCTATATTGGACACCGCTGGTCTTCATATTGGACACCGCTGGTCTTCGCGTTTTCGTCATAGGTTTGGTGTATCGGCCAGGCCTATCGCGCGATGCTGATCTGATTTTCGACATGCGCTTCCGCGACAACCCATTTATTTCCCCGGGCCGGTGTCGGCGGTTGCACCCGCCGTTCCAAGCTAGACGGCAGCTGGTCCTTCAAGCAGAGGAAGCCAGATGATCGGCGTGGTTTTGGTGACCCATGGACGGCTCGCAGCCGAGTTCGTGGCCGCGCTCGAGCACGTCGTCGGACCTCAGACGCAAATTGCCGCAGTGTGCATCGGCCCCGACGACGACATGGAGGAGCGCCGGCAGGATATCCTGCGATCGATCGCCGCAGTCGATGCCGGCGATGGCGCCGTGCTGCTGACCGATATGTTCGGCGGCACCCCTTCCAACCTTGCCATCTCGGTCATGGACCGCGCTCGGATCGAAGTCATCGCCGGGGTCAACTTGCCGATGCTGATCAAGCTGGCCAGCCTCCGCCAGACCGAGAGCCTTGAGCGAACCGTTTTGGGGGCTCAAGAAGCCGGCCGCAAATACATCAACGTCGCGTCCCAATTGCTTACCGAGGCGCGGCGATGAGCAACCAGCCCTCGCGGGAGATGCCGGCAGGGGGCTCTGAACCGCAGCCGGGGATGGTCTGCCGGATCGCGACAATCTGCAATCAACGCGGGCTGCATGCGCGCGCGGCGGCGCGGTTTGTCAAGACAGCGGCGCTCTTCGACGCCGAGGTTATGGTGCGCAAGAACGGCACCGAAGTATCGGGCCGCTCGATAATGGGTCTGATGATGCTGGCCGCCGCACCGGGCGCGGTCATCCGGCTCTCCGCTACCGGGCGCGAAGCGGAGGCTGCAGTGTCAGCCCTTGCCAAGCTGATCGAATGCAAATTCGATGAGGATTGACGAACTCACTGGAGATGCGCGGCCTGAAAACCGCACCGAGCGCCGGCTGCCTGGGCTGGGTGTCTCCCCGGGCATCGCCATCGGCCCGGCGCACCTCGGGGAGGGAGGGAACCTGGCGGTTCACGAAAGCTATATCCCCGAAGAGGAGATCGAAGCCGAGCGCGGCCGTTTCGGCGAGGCAGTCGCCGTTTCGCTCAACCAATTGCGCAAGCTAAAGGCAAAAGCCGCGGCACTGCCTGAATCCGCCGCCGAGGAAGTCGGTTATCTGCTTGATGCGCATCTCGCGATGCTGTCGAATTCGCGCCTGATTCGGGGTGCTGACTTGCGCATCACGAAATCGCGAATTAACGCAGAACGTGCGGTACAGATCGAGATCGACGAGATCGCCAAGAGTTTTGCCGCGATGCGCGATCCGTACCTCGCGGGGCGGATCGAGGACATTCGCGTCGTCGGCACGCGCCTCATCCGAAATCTGATCAAGAAGCCTTATGTCGCCTACTCAGCAGCACCCGCGGGCGCCGTCATTCTCGCGGAAGAATTGACCCCGGCCGATGCCGCGCTGATGGACCCTCAGCGCCTTGCAGGTTTCGCCACCGTCCTCGGCGGTGCAGAAAGCCATACCGCGATCGTGGCGCGCGCGCTTGGTCTTCCGGCAGTTCTCGCCGTGCCGGGGCTGCTCGGTTGCGCACGGCCGGGTCACATGGTGGTGATCGACGGCACGGGCGGCTGTGTGATTATCGACCCGTCCGCGGAGACCATCCGCGAATACGAGGCTCGGCGAGACGCTTTCGCACGCGAACGGCGCCATCTTGCGCGCCTCCGCAGCCTTCCGGCCGTAACCCGCGACGGGGTCGAGATCACCCTCGAAGCTAATCTCGAACTGCCGATCGAGCTCCAGCAGGCGCTGGCCAACGGAGCGCGAGGGCTCGGCCTCGTGCGCTCCGAGTTTCTTTACATGAATCGGGACGATCTTCCGAGCGAGGAAGAGCAGTACGCGATCTTTTCGGCGCTGGTGCGCGGCATGGAGGGCAAGACGGTCACCGTGCGAACCTTCGACCTCGGCGGCGAAAAGATCGCACGGTCGCTGACCGCGTGCCGCGCCGAGGCCGCCAATCCCGCTCTTGGGTTGCGGGCGATCCGGCTGGGATTGCAGGATCGGCGGCTGCTCGATCCCCAGCTCGCGGCGATGCTGCGCGCGGCGAGCGAGGGGCCGCTCCGCATCTTGTTGCCGATGATCTCTAATGCCGGCGAGATCCGCAAAGTGCGCGAAGCAATGGACCAAGTCGCGCGGCGCCTGCGCAGACGCGGCGTGCGGCTTCCGAAGGCGCTGCCGCCGCTCGGTGCGATGATCGAGGTGCCCGGAGCGGCGCTCGCCGCCGACTCGCTCGCCGCCGAAGCGGATTTCTTTGCGATCGGCACCAATGATCTGGTCCAATACACCTTGGCGATCGACCGCAGCGACGAGCAGGTGGCCCACCTCTACAACCCGCTGCATCCGGCGGTGTTGCGGCTGATCCAGTTTGCTGTCGAGGCGGCGCTGCGCCGCAGCATGCCGATCAGCATCTGTGGCGAAATGGCGGGCGAGCCGCGCTTTTCGGCACTATTCCTCGGCCTCGGCCTGCGCAACCTGTCGATGGCGCCGCGCAACATCCCGCGAGTGAAGCAGCGCATCCGCAGCCTCGACATGGTCGCGGCCACCCGCCGCGCGCGGGCGATCATGGACCAGTCCGACACTGTCCGCATCGCCTCCCTGCTCGACGATTTCAACGCCGTCGCCTGGCCGAGCTGACGCAGGAGAATCCGCCGCGTAAGATCGTTGGACTCCAAGCACCGGCCGGCCCTGCGCCCTCGGCAGGCGAGTGGTCCAGACAGCAAAAGGCGAGGCACGTCAACAGCATGGATGGGTGGCCGAGCGGTTTAAGGCACCGGTCTTGAAAACCGGCGTGCCCGCAAGGGCACCGTGGGTTCGAATCCCACCCCATCCGCCACCCGCAGGCTTGGATGCCGGAGTCCTCCGCGAGATTGTTCCGCGGTTGGGAGGCGCGCGATGAACCCAGGTGAGCGAGACGTCTTGCTCATTGTCGACGTGCAGAACGATTTCTGCCCCGGCGGAGCACTCGCGGTTCGGCAGGGCGATGAAATCGTTCCGGCGGTCAACCGATTGGCCGCCGAATTTGCTCATGTGATCCTGACCCAGGATTGGCACCCGCGTGGACATGCCTCGTTTGCCAGCTCGCACCCAGCCAAGCAGCCCTTCGATGTAATCGAGGCGAGCTACGGTGAGCAGATCCTGTGGCCGGAGCATTGCGTGCAAGGGACGGAGGGGGCGAGCCTCCACCCCGCTCTCCACGTTCCGCATGCCGAGCTAGTCTTGCGAAAGGGCTTCAGACCCGGGATCGACTCCTACTCGGCTTTCCAGGAAAACGACCGCCGCACGCCAACTGGGCTCGCCGGCTATCTAAAGGAACGCGGCTTCGAACGCCTGACGATATGCGGGCTTGCCACCGATTTCTGCGTGTTCTTTTCGGCGATCGACGGCCGGAAAGCCGGGTTCGCGGTCAGGGTCGTGACGAGCGCTTGTCGCGGCATCGACGTCGACGGCTCCCTCGCTCGTGCGATGCGCTCGATGGGTGAGGCCGGAGTGATCTTCGCGAGCTAGAGCCGGGTGGAGCCGGTCATCCTGCCGGTCTCTCTGGCGCTGGTTGCCGCCGTGTCGTCGACCTGTCATGGCGCTGCTTGAAGTCGTCGAAGCGTCGAAACATTTCGGCGCGACGGCCGCCATTGCCGATCTTTCGCTGAGCGTCGAGCGCGGTGAGCTGTTCGCGCTGTTGGGGCCCTCGGGGTGCGGCAAGACGACATTGCTGCGGATGATCGCCGGGTTCGAGGTTCCCGACAGCGGCCGCGTCGTGATCGACGGCGTCGATGTCACGGCGGCGCCGCCCTATGCGCGGCCGGTCAATATGATGTTTCAGTCTTATGCGTTGTTTCCGCACATGAATGTCGCGCAGAACATCGCCTTCGGCTTGCGCCAGGAGCGGATGGATCGGCGCCGCCTCGCTGCCCGGGTCGAAGAGATGCTGGCGCTGGTGCAAATGGCGGGCCTCGGCCGCCGGCGGCCGCACGAGCTGTCAGGCGGTCAGCGCCAACGCGTGGCGTTGGCGCGGGCATTGGCCAAAGCGCCGAAATTGCTGCTGCTCGACGAGCCCTTGGCGGCGCTCGACCGCAAGCTGCGCGCGGCGACCCGGCTCGAGTTGATCGGCATCCAGGAACGGCTCGGAACCACGTTTCTCGTCGTCACGCACGACCAGGAGGAGGCGCTGAGCATGGCCAGCCGCGCCGCCGTGATGAACCGCGGCCGAATTGTGCAGATCGGCACGCCAGAAGAAATTTACGAGCGGCCCCGTTCGCGTTTTGTTGCCGGCTTTGTCGGCGAGGTAAATCTATTCGAAGGAGAAATCACCCTCCGTCGAGATCGTCTCGCGCTCGCGGTGATCGGTTTCGAGCAGCCGCTCCCGCTGCCTTGCCGTACCGATCTGGCCGAAGGCGCCACGGCGGCTTTGGCGGTGCGCCCCGAAAGGCTGGTCTTGTCGCCGGCGTCCTCCGACGGCTTTTCGATCGCCGCAAAAGTGAGCTCGATCACCTATTTGGGCGGGGGCTCGATCGTGCATCTCGCGGCGGAGCAAGGGCTCTCGCTCAAGGCATATCTGCCGAGCTCCTTGGCCGGCAGCTTCGAACGCGGAATGGCGGTCTGGGCGAGCTGGCGGCCGCAGGACGGAGTGGTGCTGACGCAATAAGCCCGGCTATCATAGTTTCGGCTATCATAGTTAAAGAGCGCGCACAGCGTCATCGAGCAGGGGAACTCCGATGCCCACGATTTCACTCCTGGTGAAAGCGGCAAGCCTGCCTCAGGGCCAGGGCTTTGCCGTTGCCGGGGTCGGGGGCGGCATCACCGCCGAGCCGCTGTTTCGCAGCATCCCGCCGGCGGGCGGGATGGGTCTCGCCGCGCCGAGCAGCTGGTGGCGACTGAAGGTGCCCGATACCGGGAAGCCCGGGCACGCCTGGGATATGTGCCACGAGCTGGTGCGCGGCGGTCTGGGGATCGCGGGCGCGGCAGGGGCGGAATTCGCCGAGCCCGATCTCGAGCAGCAATGGGTGTATACCGACGACAACCGGCATGCGATGGGGCTTGTCGCTGCGTGCGCCGCGGCCGAGCCGCAAAACCTGCATTACCCGAGGGCGGCGAGCAATTTCTGGTATCGTGGCGCCACGCAGACGCAGCTCGACGCGGCGCTGGGGAAGGTCGAGGATCCCGGTGGCGGCCAACGGGTGCGGATTGCCCACCTCGATACCGGCTATGACCCGAACCACACGACCCTGCCGCGGCATCTGCGGCGCGATCTCGGGCGCAATTTCGTCGACGACGGCTGGCCCGAGGATGCCAGCGACCGAACCACCGGACCGCTGACCAATCTCGGCCACGGCACCGGGACCCTGAGCATCCTCGCCGGTTCCGCGCCCGGCGGCAACAGCCCGCCGATCGGCGCCGCGCCCTTCGCCGAAATCGTCCCGGTGCGGGTCGCCAACCGGGTGGTGCTGTTCAGCAACGGCGCAATCTCCCGCGCCTTCGACTATGTCCATTCGCTGAACGCCTCCGGGACGCCGGTCCATGTCGTGACGATGAGCATGGGGGGCATCCCGTCGCAGGCCTGGGCCGAGGCGGTGAACGCCCTTTATGACCAGGGTGTCTTTATCGTCACCGCGGCCGGGAACAATTTCGGCAACCTCCCGACGCGGGAAGTCGTCTTTCCGGCCCGGTTCGGCCGCGTCGTCGCCGCTTGCGGGATGATGGCCGACGGCAAGCCTTATGCCGACCTCCCGATCAATTTGATGGCCGGCAATTACGGGCCCGCGCACAAGATGCAGACGGCGTTGACGGCGTGCACCCCGAACGTCCCGTGGGCCAAGCTCGGCTGCCCGGAAATCGTCGATTGGGACGGCGGCGGGACCTCCGCCGCGACCCCGCAGATTGCCGCCGCGGCGGCTTTGTGGATCCAGAGAAATCTGGCGGCGTGGGCAGCCTATCCCGAAGCCGTGGATGCGGGCTCAAGCGGTGCGCAACGCGCTGTTCCTGAAGGCCAGTTCTTCGGACGAAAAGCATTTCGGGCGCGGGCTCGTGCAGGTCTTGGACTCGCTTGCGGTGGTTCCGGCGGCTGCGGCCCTCGGCAAGCAGGCGCCGGACGACGCCTCCTTTCCGGTGCTGCGGTTGATCACCGGTCTGGGCCTGCAGGCGGTGCCGGAAGCGAACCAGCGGATGCTCGAGCTCGAAGCCTTGCAGCTCACCATGAGCGGGCGCTACGCCGACATTCTCCCCGCTGTCTCCGGGCCGCAGCCGGCTCCTGCCGACTTGCGCCGGCTGGCCGACGCGCTCGCCAGCGACCCGCGTGCTTCGCAGGCCTTGCGCGCGGCGCTGGGCCGGTTCCCGGCAGCCCAAACGCCGGCGGTGCCCGCCGCGCAGGTCAATGATCCGATCGCGAAATTGCAGCTGGAGCTGGCGGCGCATCCTCGGCTTCCCAACTCCGCCGTCCCGCAGGCTGCGCGTCTACGCATTCGACCCGACCCTGGCGGCGCGCCTCGACACGTTGAGCATCAACGAGGCGTTGGTCGAGATCCCCTGGGAGGCGGCTCGAGCCCGGCCCGGTCGGCGAATATCTCGAGGTGGTCGATATCGATCCCAGCAGCCGGGCCTGCTATGCGCCGGTCGATCTCGACGACCGCGCTCTGCTGGCCACCAACGGGCACGCCCCCTCCGAGGCGAACCCGCAATTTCATCAGCAGATGGCGTATGCGGTCGCCCGGCAGACCATCGACTATTTCGAACGGGCGTTGGGCCGGCGCGCCCTGTGGGCGCCGCGCTTGTCCGAGGTCGACGGCAAGACGCAGGAGCAATATGTGCGGCGTCTGCGCATCTATCCGCATGCGCTGCGCGCCGCGAACGCCTATTACAGCCCCGAGCACAAGGCGCTGCTGTTCGGTTATTTCCGCGCCTCCGAGCTGACCCCCGGCGACGACCTGCCGGGCGGAACCGTGTTCGGTTGCCTGTCGCACGACATCGTCAGCCACGAGACGACCCACGCGCTGCTCGATGGCCTGCATCGGCGCTTTGCGGAGCCGACCACTCCCGACGCGCTGGCTTTTCACGAGGCCTTTGCCGACATCGTCGCGATATTCCAGCATTTCGCCTTGCCCGAGGCTTTGCGCCACCAGATCGCGCGCACCCGCGGCGATATCGGGCGCCAGAACCTGCTCGGGGAATTGGCCCGGCAGTTCGGCGCGGCGAGCAGGGGCTACGGCGCATTGCGCGACGCGATCGGCCATTGGGAGGATGGGCAATGGGTCGCGAGCAAGCCCTCTCGAGACGACTATGCGAACGCGACCGAGGCGCATGACCGCGGCGCAGTTCTCGTCGCCGCGGTGTTCGACGCGTTTCTGCAGATCTATCGGGCGCGGACGGTCGATCTCGTCCGCCTGTCGAGCGGCGGCACCGGCGTTCTTCCCGAGGGCGCGATCCCTGCCGATCTCGTCGAGCGCCTGGCGCAGGAAGCGGCCAAGGTCGCCGAGCAGGTGCTGATGATGTGCATCCGCGCCCTCGACTACTGCCCGCCGGTCGATATGACCTTCGGCGATTATTTGCGGGCATTGATCACCGCCGACCGCGACATCGTCTCCCGATGACCGGCGCGCCTACCGCGTCGCATTCATCTCGGCCTTCCGGGATCGGGGGATCTATCCCGAAGGGGTGCGTCAC
The DNA here is from genome assembly GCA_963836845.1 of uncultured Alphaproteobacteria bacterium. Lineage (GTDB taxonomy): Bacteria > Pseudomonadota > Alphaproteobacteria > ATCC43930 > CGMCC-115725 > AP-15. Next base: position 42,686 of record CAWILK010000030.1, read on the forward strand.
CTCGGCGTCGAGAGCCTCGCCTGGGAGCCTCCGCCGGCGCCGCTCGATCCGGAGACGGCTGAGGGAATCTTGGGCGAGATGGATCTCGGCTGGAATTTGACGGTCGATCGAGAGACGGCCTGGCGAACTTCGCGCAGAAATGCCGCTAAGCTCCATAGCTGGCTGATGTCGCCGAAAGTGTCGGATCGAGAGATCGGGCTGCTCGGCTTGTCGCGCGATCCGCAGGCAATCCCGCCGATCGAAGGCATGGAAGGAAGCTTGCACGGCATCGAGGTGCATTCGGTGCGGCCGGCGCGGCGGGTCAGGCTCGACGGTAGAATTCGCACCGATCTCGTCGTCGAGATCACCCAGGCCTGGGATGCGGTGAAGCCGCAGCCAGCCACGTTCCGCGGCGGCTGCACACTGCTGGTCGACCTCGACACCCGCGACATTCGCTACCTGATCCGCAAGCGGCTGCTTCACAAGGGCCGGATGGACGCGCAGGTGGCGTTTGGAGCAAAGGCGGCTGCGAGCGGCTTGCGCGCCGCTTATTTCGACCGCCCGGCCCGGCGCGGCGAACCTTTCGCCGTATTGCACGGCAGCTATTGAAGAGCGGAGGCCGGACATGGCTGAGACGGCCCCGAACGACGGGCAGCGCCTCGGTTTTCCGGGCCAAAGTGCGGATGTACACGCACGGGCTCGGCGACTGCTTTTTGATCACGCTGCCCCGCAAGAGCGCGGAGCGCGACAAGTTCTTCGTCATGATCGATTGCGGCGTCATCCTGGGGACCCAGAATGCGGTCGGAAAGATGACGGCGGTGGTCGACGACATCGCCGCGACGACCGGGGGCAAGGTCGACCTGCTGCTGGCGACGCACGAGCATTGGGATCATCTTTCCGGCTTCAAGCAGGCCGAAGCGAGCCTGAAGAAGATCGATTTCGGCGAAGTCTGGCTCGCATGGACCGAAGACCCGAAAGACGCCTTCGCGCAGCAGCTCGGCGAGAAGAGGTCGAAGGCGGTCGCCGCGTTGCGGGTCGCCCAATCCCGGCTGCGCGCCGCCGGTGGGTCCGACAGCGCCGACGAGATCGGCGGCATGCTCGACTTTTTCGGCGCGCGCGGCGATACGACAAAGGAGGCGCTGGAGATCGTCCGGCGACTGAAGCCGCCTCCGCGCTATCGACGGCCCGGCGAGGACCCGGTCCAATTCGATGGGGTGGACGCCCGGTTTTATGTTCTCGGGCCGCCGCGCGATTTAAAGTTGTTGGCGAAATTGCTGCCCTCCAAACGCGATCCGGAGACCTACGGGCTGACCGGAACGATGTTTCTCGCCGACCAGCTGGGCGAGACATTGTCGCCCGCGGAGGAGCCCGACGGGCCGTTCGGCCCCTTGCAGACGATCCCGATGGCGCTCGCCAGGGAGCTGGATTTTTTTCAGCAGCGCTATTGGGGGGCCGGTCCCGCTGCCGTCGGGGACGACGCGTCGTGGCGCCGCATCGACACGGCTTGGTTCGAGGGCGCGGCCGAGCTCGCGATGCAGCTCGACAGCGAGACCAACAATACGAGCCTCGTTCTCGCGATCGAGCTGGCGAGCCAGGATGTCCTGCTGTTCGCCGCCGACGCCCAGATCGGCAATTGGCTGTCCTGGCAGGGCCTGCAGTGGAAAGTCGGGGACCGCACGGTGACCGGAGCCGACCTGCTCAAGCGCACTGTCTTATATAAGGTCGGCCATCACGGCAGCCATAACGCCACATTGCGCGAGAAGGGTCTCGAATTGATGCAGAGGCTACAATACGCGTTGATCCCGGTCGATCGCGACATCGCGCAAAAGAAGGGATGGGTCCGCATGCCGTTGCCCGAGCTGGTAACGGCGTTGGAGGACCGGACGGGCAAGCGGGTCGTGGCATCCGATCGCGCCGCCCCCGGCGGCATGGGCAACCTCGCCCGCACCGACCTCCACTACGAGCTGACCCTGTGACCGCCGGATAGCGTGTGAGCGGTTTCGGGCGGTTCGGCCGGCTGGCGCTGATCGGCCTGCCTTTCTTGTGGCTGGCGCTGTTTTTTCTAATGCCGCTGCTGATCGTATTGAAGATCAGCCTGGCGCAGAGCGTCATCGGGATACCTCCATATACGCCTCTGGTCGAGCATCAAGGTGACGCTCTTCGCTGGCACGCGACATTGGCAAATTTCCAGCTGCTCGCCGCGGACGACCTTTATCTGCGGGCCTATCTCGGCTCGCTCGCCAATGCCGCGCTCGCCACGCTGTTGTGCCTGCTGATCGGCTACCCGGTCGCCTACGCGATCGCCCGAGCCCGTGGATCGCAGCGGCAATTGCTGTTGTTTCTGATCATGCTGCCGTTTTGGACGAGCTTCCTGATCCGGGTCTATGCCTGGATCGCAATACTGAAGCCGAACGGGCTGTTGAATGATTTTCTGATCGGGATGGGGCTGACGGGGGCGCCGCTGCCGCTCCTCAACAACCAGTTCTCGGTCACGCTCGGCCTCGTCTATTCCTACCTGCCGTTCATGATCCTGCCGCTCTATGGCAGCCTGTCGGCGCTGGACGAGACATTGCTCGAGGCCGCGGCCGATCTCGGCGCGCGGCCATTGCGGGTTTTTGCCGGCGTTGTCCTGCCGTTGACCTTGCCGGGGATCGCCGCCGGCTCATTGCTGGTCTTTGTTCCGGCGGTCGGCGAATTCGTCATTCCCGACCTGCTCGGCGGCCCCGACACATTGATGATCGGCAAAGTGCTGTGGGACGAGTTCTTCAGCAACCGCGACTGGCCCGTCGCATCGGCCGTCGCCGTTGGTGTTGGTCGCGGCGTTGGCCATTCCGGTGTTGGCCGCCCAGCGATTTCTGGACCGAGGGAGCGCGGCATGACGCCAGAGCGCGGGCAGCGCCCGCTTCGCGTCGGGGCGTTGCTGCTTGGCTTCGGCCTCTTGTACGCGCCGATTGCGCTGCTGGTGATTTATTCGTTCAACGCGTCGAGGCTCGTCACTGTTTGGGCGGGGTTCTCCACACATTGGTACGGCGAGCTCTGGCGCAACGATGCATACCGGGCTGCTACTGTGACGAGCCTCCAAGTCGCCGTCTCGGCGGCGACATTGGCGCTTGTTCTCGGGGCGTTTGCCGGGTTCAGCCTCTCCCGTTTCGCCCGGTTCCCAGGCCGGCGCCTGTTCGGCTTCGCCTTGCTCGCGCCGCTCGTCGTCCCAGAGGTCATCCTGGGGCTTTCCTTGCTGTTGCTCTTCGTCGCCAGTGAAAGTTGGTTCGGCTGGCCCGGCCGAGGGATCGTGACGATTACGGCGGCGCACGCGACGTTTGGCATGTGCTTTGTCGCGGTATTGGTGCGCGCCCAATTGGCCGGTATTGACCGCTCCGTCGAGGAGGCCGCACTTGATCTCGGAGCGCGGCCCTGGACGGTGCTGACCCGGATTACGCTGCCGGGGATCAGCCCCGCCCTGGTTTCTGGCTGGCTGCTCGCCTTTACCCTGTCGCTCGACGATTTGGTGATCGCCAGCTTTGTCGCCGGCCCCTCGGCAACGACCCTGCCGATGGCGGTGTTTTCGAGCGTACGGCTCGGGGTCAGCCCGGAGATCAATGCATTGGCGACAGTGCTTCTCGGTGTCGTCTTGGTGGTGGTTGGTCTCGGCGCTTGGCTGATAGCCCGCGAAGAACGTCGGAGGCACACGGGCAACCCCGTGCGATAAGCAGAACAAAGTCAAATGCTATATCGACGGCGTGCTCCCCAGACGACGCCAATCCCCGTCAGCAACAAGACCAATGTCCCGGGCTCCGGAGCCGGCACCGGCAAGGGAGTGTCGAGACGGACGAGGATGAATTCGTTGTTGTCGGGCCCGAAGCCGCGGCCTTGTCCGCCAGGGTAGTTGTTGTCGTTGACGACGAGTAGGGTTGTCGGATCGATCACCAGCACGTCCTCGATCGTGACGAATGGGAACGTGAAGGTTGGCGAGCCATCGCCATTCAAATCGTTCGGATCGGCGATATTGAGCAAGTCGACGACCTCCGTTTTCTTCACGAAGCCGTCCTCATCGATCGCGTCGATATCGATCAAGTAGATCTTTTTCTGAAACGCTGTCGTATTCTGGCCGCCGTCCCGCTCGATTACCAGAAATTGATGATCGTTGACCGCAGTCATATCGCCGATATTGGTGCCATTCGGCTCCAACTTGTAGGCGAAAGTGCGGCCGGTGTAGGTTTCGGTATTCACGTCGAACTCACTTATCAGCAGCCGTTTTTGGTCGGTATCCGGGATTAGCGGGCCTTCCAGCAACGGGTAGAGCCTGTCGCCGCTAGAGTTGATAGCCATTCCCTCGAAGCCGTTCGACGCGCGCAAATTGGCGGTGTCGCCGGCGAGAAACGGGTTTTGCGGCGACTGCACGAGCGGGTTCGGGCCGATGCCGCGCAGGTTCGGCAACGGGATTTCGCTGCGCAGCACTTTACCGGTAGCATCGGTCTTCACCAAAAATGGCCCGAACTCATCGCCAAACCAGAGATTGCCGTTCTTGTCTTTCCGGACCGACTCGATGTCAAAATCGCTGCCCGTGAGCAGTCGTCCACCGGTGATTGCGGGTGCAACGGGTATGTTGTTCATGCCATTTGGGTAATTCGCCATACTCGCAACGATTGCAAAGCCGAGCTGGTTGTCAGGGTCGCGCAGGTTGATGAAGCTGCTGCCGCTAAACGAGGGCAGCAAGGCACCAGAAGTGAAATTCACCGGGGAAACCGTGCCGCTCCCGCCAGTTGCGGTTTTGAAATCCGGCTTCAGGGCATATATCCGCAGCAGCGCATCGGCCGAGTTGGTTTTCGTACCGAAGCCATTGTCCGGCATGACATAATAGGTGCCGGGGGCGGGGCCGTTAAGCACGGCGGAAAAGCCTTGCACGGGTTGCTTGTCTATAAACGGCGGAGTGATGCCGTTATTCGGCGTGATAAACTGACCTGATGTCGGGCCTTCGGCAAAAGTGCTAGCGTCCAATAGCGCAAAGCCCGTCAGTGTGGGGGCGGCGCAGACTGGGGCACCGCCAAAGGCCAGTGCGATCGCAAAAAGCAACCCCATTATATGCAATGAGGAAGACAGCTTCATCATCTTGCTTTGACGCCCCCATTCTTGCCTGCGCACATTGCCAGGCTGGCTTTCTTCGACTTCGAATAAAACAAGGAGTGATTGCAGTCCGTTTGCGCTTCTGTGACTGTGCCGTGACAATCGTGGAGAAGAACCCTGCGATTCCAAGCGAACGACGCCGAGGCGGGCCTGCGGGATCCTGCACATTGGAGGGTTTTGCCCATGGAGATCGCCGGAAATCCTTTACGGTCCGCGCGCTGCTGCTCGGCGAGCGGCTGGAGACGCGCGGCCTCGAACGCGATGATACTCTCGCAACCAACCCGTTCACCTTGCGCGTAGGACGCCAGGGCATGGCTTTCTGTTCCGCTATGGGGTCGCGGTATTTGCCCGGCTATCGGCCATCGAAGAGGACGAGGTTCTGCGCTCCTTGGGAGCCCGGATCCACGAGCCGCTGGAGAGCCCCGGAAACCGATCAGATACAAGTGCACGTCAACCCGAAGCGGCGAAGATCTGATCGAGCCTTCGGGCGCGATAGCAGATCGAAAACGCTTCTCTCGAACGGCTCCAGATCATCGCCAACGTGTTGTCAAAGAGCTTGGTTCTCGGACATCATGAGGCCCGTATTGCTGGCGTCTTCGACCGTATCGAGCCGCTTGCGGCGGGACTGCAGCGCAAGAGGCCGAACAGGCTCGCAGGCAAAGGAGCTGCTGCAGCAGATCGGCGACGTGCTCTTCACCCAGCACCGCATGGTCGGACGCGTCGAGGTCGAGGAAAAGCCCGATGTTCTTTGGGACCATCCCGAGCTCGAGCGGCTCTATGCTCGGCTGGAAGACGAATATGAGCTGGTGGAGCGCAGTCGCGCAATGGAGCGAAAACTTGCGCTGATCAGCGCAGACAGCAGGGACGCTGATCGAGCTTGTCCAAAACCAGCGAAGCGTCCGGCTCGAATGGTACATTATCGGCCTCATCGGCCTGGAAATACTGCTCAGCCTCTACGGCCTCGTTTTCGGCGGGCATCGCACTAGCCTCCGGGCGTGTTGCGCAGTGAGGGTGGGGCCCCGAACCGAAAGCAGCGGCGGCGTCCGAGGAGCGCCTCTCGCCGCGCCAGCGGGGCGTCCCCGGCGGCCGCGGTTATTTCGCCGCGACCGGCGATCTCCTCGGCGTACATCTCGGGCAATACGGTTTCGCGCCAGGTCGATCTCGCGCGGGAAGATCTTTTCGATCGCGCGGGCGGAGTAATAGCTGGTCGTCCACACCCGAGCGGGTTGCCGCCCTTCTTGCACGGTCTTCACCGCCTGCAGCAACAGGCGACGGGTCGCGATGATCGCGCGGTCGGCGGGGCCGAGATATTCCTTCGAACGGTCGACGATCGGCCCCATGCCCTCCTGGACCGCGCGATCCTGGGTGTTGATGCCGTCGATGCCGGTAAAGGTCTCGTATTTCTGCACTCGCCGGTCGATCATCCAATCGTTGCGGGCGTTGCGGAACGAGCGGAACTCGCCCGACTGCTCGACATAATCGGGGCCGTTGCCGTTGCCGCGCTCCATGCGGTCGTCCTCGGTCAGCCCCTCTTCGCCATAGCTGTACATCCAGTTGTACACCATGCAGTTCTCGTCATCGATCGGGACCCAGATGTGCCCGGCGATGTTGGTGCGGTCGCCGCCGCCCATGGCGCGGCCCAGTTGCTGCGGCCGGATCTGGGTGAACGGCATCACGAAATGGTAGGAGCGGACATAGGTCTTGTCGTCGTCGAGCGGGCGGATGCCGACATAGCGATAGCCGTAATCGGTGACGTCGACTTCGAGGATCGGCGCCTTGCCGCGGACAAACGGCCCCTGCACCGGGATGCCCGGGCGGGTCGTGTTCGGGGTGATCGTGCGATGCAGGATCGGCGCATGCGAGGTGTCGATGCCGCCTTCGAGCGCCTGCAGCCAGTTGCACTCCTCCCACACCTTCGAGACGTGGCGGTGGGTTTCCGGCACCTGCGTCCATTCGAAGGCCGGCGGCGCCGGCATCTTGTCGCGCGGCCCCATATAGGCCCAGATCAGCCCGCCGATCTCGGTCGTCGGATAGGCCGTCAGCTTCACCTTGTGGCAGAACGGCTCCGGCTCGTTCATCTGCTCGGTGCAGTTGCCGTCGACGTCGAATTTCCAGCCGTGATAGATGCAGCGCAGCCCCGACTTCCTCGTTGCGTCCGAACCACAGCGAGGCGCGGCGGTGCGGGCAGAATTCGTCGACGAGCCCGATGCGGCCTTGGCTGTCGCGGAAGGCGAGCGAGCTTCTCGCCGAGCAATTGCACGCGCACCGGCGGGCAGTCCGGCTCCGGCACTTCGCGCGACATCAGCGCCGGGATCCAATAGCGCCGCATCACATCCCCCATCGGCGTGCCCGGTCCTACCCGCGTCACCAGCTCGTTCTCTTCGCGTGTCAGCATTGGTGGCTTCCTTCTTCGAGCGATCGGCTGGGGACCATAATCCGCCGATTGGGCGCCGAGGACAAGAGCTAGGCGAGATCCGGACGTGGCCTTTTCGGGCATATTTCTGGTAAAGACCGGCCAGCCGATTGGGAGCGCCGATGAATGTGATCCTGCGAGCCGGCACACCCGGCGATGCCGCCGCCTGCGGCTCGATCTGCTTCGAAGCATTCAAATCGATCTCCAGCGAGCACGGTTTTCCTTGGGATTTGCCGTCGGCGGAAATCGGCATCGAGCTCATCAAGGATTGCTGGTCAAATTCCGGTTTCTATTCGGTGGTCGCGGAGGCCGACGGCAGGATTGTCGGCAGCAATTTCATGGACGAGCGCGGCTCGATCGCCGGGATCGGCCCGATCACCGTCGATCCTGCCGTGCAAGAACCACGGCATCGGCCGGCCGATTGATGCTCGCCATGCTCGATCGCGCTGGCGAGCGCCGCTTCGCCGGGGTACGGCTGGTGCAGTCGGCCTATCACAACCGCTCGCTGTGCTTGTACACGAAGCTCGGCTTCGACAGCCGCGAAATGCTGTCGAAGTTCGACGGAGAGCCATTGGGCGTAAACTGCCCGGCTACGACGTGCGCCCGGCAGTCGCGGCAGACCTGGATATTTGCAACGCGTTGTGCCGCCGGGTCCACGGGCACGATCGCAGCAACGAACTGCGCGATGCGATTGGCCGACGGAACCGCCCGCGTCGTCGAGCATTTGGGCGAAATACCGCTTACGCCACCGACATCGCTTTTTTCGGGCATGCCGTGGCCGAGACAAATCGCGGGCTCGAGGCACTGATCGGCGCCGCGTCAGGCTTTCCCGCCGGCGGGTTTCTTGTGCCGACGCGCAATAGCGAGCTGTTTCGCTGGTGCCTCCAGAACTGATTGCGCCTCGTGCACCAGATGACCTTGATGACGATCGGGCTTTACAACGAGCCGGCCGGCGCCTACCTGCCTTCCGTGCTGTATTGACGAGCATGGCTCCGGCCGCCTCGCGGTGCTAAGGTGGCACATCATTTGCGGCTTTATTATGGGTCTGGCGAAAAGATCCGGCCGTCCGCGCGATGCCGGTGAGGGAGGTTTTGATGACTGAGCGAGGGTTGCGAAGGCTAATCGCGGCCGTGAAAACGGGCCGGGTGTCCCGTCGCGCTTTTGTGCGCAAGATGGTCGGCCTCGGGCTGACCGCGCCCTTTGCCACCCAGCTGCTGGCGCATGCCGGCGTGGCGCAGACCTCGGCCCCGTTCGATACAAGCCGGCCAAGGCCGGCGGCGGCGGGGCGCTCAAGATGCTCTATTGGCAGGCGCCGACCTTGCTCAACCCGCATTTTGCGGTCGGCACCAAGGACCAGGAGGGGTCGCGGATCTTCTACGAGCCACTCGCGGCATGGGATCCCGAGGGCAATCTGGCGCCGGTGCTCGCCGCCGAGATCCCGGAAATCGAGAATGGCGGGATCGCGCCCGACGGCATGTCGGTGACCTGGAAATTGAAGAAGGATGTCCAATGGCACGACGGCCGGCCGTTCACCGCCGACGATGTCGTGTTCAACTGGGAATACGCCGCCGACCCGGCGACGGCGGCGACGACGATCGGCAGCTACCAGGACATCAAGGTCGAAAAGGTCGATCCGCTGACGGTGCGGGTGCACTTCAAGAAGCCGACGCCGTTCTGGGCGGATGCCTTTGTCGGGCAATTCGGCATGATCGTCCCGAAGCATCTGTTCGAGGGCTACAAGGGCGCCAATTCGCGCGAGGCGCCGGCCAATTTGAAGCCGGTCGGCACCGGCCCTTACCGCTTTGTCGATTTCAAACCCGGCGACATGGTCAAGGGCGAGCGCAATCCCGCCTATCATGTCGCCGAATCGGCCGTATTTCGACACGATCGAGATGAAGGGCGGCGGCGATGCGGTTTCGGCGGCGCGCGCCGTCATCCAGAGCGGCGAATACGACTATGCGTGGAACCTGCAGGTCGAGGACGAGATCCTGCTCAAGCTGGAAGCCGGCGCCGGACGCCCGAGGCCGCGCCGAAATCGTGCCCGGCGGCAATATCGAGCACATCCAGCTCAACAGCACCGACCCTTGGACCGAGGTCGACGGCGAGCGCTCGAGCATCAAGACCCAGCATCCGCTGTTCAGGGATCCCGCGGTTCGCCAGGCGATGAAATTGCTCGTCGACCGCGCATCGGTCGAGAAGCACATCTACGGCCGCACCGGCATTGCCACCGGAAATTTCGTCAATAACCCGGCGCGCTTTGTCTCGAAGAACACGCAATGGGAGTTCAACGTCGAGAAGGCAAACCAGCTGCTGGATCAGGCCGGTTGGAAGCGCGGCTCCGACGGCATCCGCGAAAAGGACGGCAAGAAACTGAAGCTGGTTTTTCAGACCTCGACCAATGCGCCGCGCCAGAAAACCCAGGCGATCGTCAAGCAGGCCTGCCAAAAAGCCGGCATCGAGATGGAGCTCAAATCGATCGTCGCGTCGGTCTATTTCTCCTCGGACGTTGGAAATCCGGATACTAACCGGAAAATTCTACTGCGATGTGCAAATGTACACGATGACAATGGGAGCGCCCGACCCAGAGACGTTCATGCGGCAGTTCGTCTCATGGGAGGTCGCCTCCAAGGAGAACAAATGGCAGGGCCGAAATATTGCCCGCTGGCGCAATCAGGAGTACGACAAGGCCTTCGGCGCAGCCGAGGCCGAGCTCGACCCGGTCAAGCGCGCGGCGCTGTTCATCGCGATGAACGATTTGGTGGTCGGCGATCCGGGGGTCATTCCGGTCGTCTACCGGCCGCGCGTGTCGGGGCTCTCCCGCCAGCTGAAAGCGAGCTTGAGCGGCTGGGACAATGATTTGTGGGATCTGAAGAACTGGTACCGCGAGGCATGACCGGCTGCCGGTGCCGGACTGTAAGCGCCGTGCGTCCTTCGAGACGGCCGCTTTCACGGCCTCCTCAGGATGAGGCGTTTTTCTTACTGAGATCAACTATATGCCCTCACGCTGAGGAGCGGCCCGGCAGAGCCGGGACGCGTCTCGAAGCACGCACGGCGCCCGATACAGCGCGCTCTTGCAGGAGCACCGGGCTGTGACCCGGTATCTGCTGCGGCGGTTGCTGATCGCGATTCCGAGCCTCCTCGGCATCAGCCTCGTGCTGTTCGTCGTGCTGGCGCTCGCGCCCGGCGATCCGTTCAGCGAGCTTGCGAGCAACCCAATGTTCCGCCCGAGGTGGGGGCTGCGCTGCGCGCCAAGTTCGGGCTCGACGATCCGATCGCGCTGCGCTACCTGCGCTGGCTTGGCGCGATGCTGCATGGCGACTGGGGCTTTTCTTTCGCCAGCCGCATAAACGTCGACACCTTGATCCTGCAGCGCCTGCCGGCCACTTTGTTGGTGATCGGTGCGTCGCAGATCCTGGCGTTGTTGATCGCGCTGCCGGTCGGCGTCTACGCGGCGGTGCGCCCTTACTCGATCTTCGACCAGATCGCCAATACCGTGGCATTTGTCGGTTTTTCCTTGCCGACATTCTTCACCGGCTTGCTGTTCATCCTGCTGTTCAGCATTCATCTCGGCTGGCTGCCGTTCGTCTACCGCGCTGATCGCGGCTCCACCGGCTGGCAGTGGTATTGGGAGCAGTTCAAGCAATCGATAATGCCGGTGGCCGTGCTCGGCCTCTTCCAAGGCGCCTCCTGGACCCGGTATGTGCGCTCTGCGGTGCTCGAAGTGATCCGGCTCGACTATGTGACCACCGCCCGCGCGAAGGGCCTCCCCGAGCGCCTGGTCGTGGTCAAGCACATCCTGCGCAATGCCCTGATCCCGGTGGTGACCTTGGTGGCGCTGCAATTGCCGGCACTGTTCGGCGGCGCCATCGTCACCGAGCAGATCTTTCGCATTCCCGGCATCGGCTCGCTGCTGATCAGCGCGATCCTCGCCAACGACACGCCGGTGATCATGGCGGTAACCTTTGTCTTCGCCTGTCTCGTCATCCTGTTCAACCTGGCGGCCGATATCCTCTATGGCTGGCTCGACCCTCGCATCGCCTACCGCTAGCGCCCTGCCGCAGGAGGGCGCCGCCGCGGTCGAACGGGGCTCGCCCGGGATCGAGACGTGGCGGCGGTTTCTCCGCCATCGGCTGGCTGTCGCGAGCGCCGTCATTCTGGGGCTGATGCTGCTCGCGGTGGCCGTCGGCCCGCTGCTGTGGCGGGTGCCGATCAACGACATCGATTTCAGCGCGCATCTCGAGCGGCCCGTCCTGGGCCCACCCGTTCGGCACCGACGATCTCGGCCAGGATATCCTCGCCCGGATGCTCTACGGCGGCCGCATATCATTGGCGGTCGGGTTGGCCGCGATGGCGGTCGCGGTCGTCGTGGGGATCGCCATCGGCGCGGTCGCCGGAATGGCTGTCGGGGCTGTCGATGCGGCGCTGATGTGGCTCACCGATTTGTTCCTGTCACTGCCGCAATTGCCGCTGCTGCTGCTGATCATCTATTTCTTCCGCGAACCCCTGAAAGGCGTTGGTGGGGCCCGAGCTTGGCGTCTTCATTCTGATCGTCGCGGTGATCGGCGGCTTTCGCTGGATGCCGGTGGCGCGTCTCGTCCGCGCGCAGTTCCTGTCCTTGCGCGAAAAGGAGTTCATCGAGGCGGCCCGCGCCCTCGGCATGAGCAGCCTGCGCATGGTGGTGCGGCACATCCTGCCGAACTCGCTCGGGCCGGTGATCGTCGCCGGCACGATCGACGTCGCTGCCGCGATCATCGCCGAATCGACCCTGTCCTTCCTTGGCCTCGGCTTTCCGCCCGACATTCCGACCTGGGGGCGCATCCTGTTCGATGCCAAGGACTATCTCGACATCGCGCCGCATTGGGCGATGTTTCCCGGCGCTGCGATCTTCCTCGCTGTGCTCACCATCAATTTCATCGGCGACGGATTGCGCGACGCGCTCGACCCGCGCACCTGAAGCGCACCCGCTGCGTTGCGCCCCGCCGATTGGCGGGTTGCGCTGCGCTCCACCCGCCCTACGAACCTATCTGCTCCTGATCGCCTGTAGGGGTGAGGAAGGCAACGCGCCGGTTGATCGGCAAGTCACGGCAGCTGGTGGGAGGCCAGAAAATCGCGCCAGCCGGGAAACCGCGCCTCCTCAATCTGCCGACCATCGCGCAATGCCCGCATCAGCTCTGGGTCGACCTCGACGGCGGTGCCGCAGGGCAGGGCGAGCCAGCGGATCTCCTCGGGGCCGTCGACGCGCCCAGCCAAGATCCGGTTGAGGCGGCCGATCTCGGTGAAACCAGGTTCCACCGGCATCACGTCTCCGATCGCGCACAACGTCAGAAGGCTCGTCAGAGTCTCGGCTGGCGGGCTGCCGGCGAGGGGGCGGGGACCGGCAGCGAGCTCGCCGACCAGCGCCCGGGCCAAGGGTTCGTCGTAAGAAAAAGCGCCTGCGGGGGTCGCCGTGGTATAGCGGATTGCCGGGCCGGGTCGGGCCAAGGCATAGCTGCTCGCCAAAAGGCGGCCGGCTCGTTCTTCGGGATCGAGCCGCCGGTTGTTCCGGGCGAACACGTCGCAACGAAAGCGCTGATCGAGAAAGAAGTCTCGGGCCAGCTCGCGGGCGTTGTCGTCCGCAATGGTCGACAGTATTTCGCGCGCCCTCTGGTGCAGAACCATCCAATCGAAATTCTCGCTCAATGTCGCGGAGCCGACCGGTTCGAGGCCGATCGCCGTCATCGCCTCTCTGACCTCGGTGACGTAGAGCGGCTGCCACGCCGCAGGCATGAATTCGTGGACCAGATAAGCCGGCAGGTAGTCCTGCGGCCGGTCCTTCAATTCACCGATCGTAAAGCTCGCCGACAAGTGCCGGGACGCGAAGCTCGGCGAGCGACCGGGCAACATCGATAGCCGCGGCAATGCGGGTGGCGCTGTCGCCCGGAAATGTCAGACCGATCTGGCGCACCAAGCGCTGGAACGGCAGATCGCGCGTCCAGCCCGGCATCGCGTTGTAACCGAGATAGACGAGGCCGCCAGGCTTAAGACGCCGATCGATGAACCGAAGCAATGCGCGCTGGGCCTCTTCATCGACCCAGGTAAAAACTCCGTGGGCGACAATGTAATCGAAGGACGGCAGCTGGAGATCGATCGCTGCGGAGAAATCGACCGCATGGAAACAGACGTTCGAGATCCTCGCTGCGGCGGCCAGTCCGCGGGCGTGGTCGATATGCGTCGGCATGGCATCGATGCCGTGGAACTTTCCCGAAGGATGGGTCGCGGCGAGCATTGCGGCGGTGACCCCTTGGCCACAGCCGAGGTCGCACCAGGCAAATCCATAATGCCGGTCGGGCGGCTCGATGCCGGCCACCAGCGCCACATGGTCGAGCCATGCCGGCGCCAGCATCGGCTTGAAATCCCGCAGATACGGGATATCGGTCGCATATCCGCTCAGGTGGTCGGCCATCGCCGCTGCCATGGAACAAACGTCGAATAAATGCTACACTATTTCCTCGAAACTATTGGTTCCGAGACGAACGCCCGTAAGGAGGGGCGGTGGCGGTAGACCAGGTCGTAGAACGAAAGCTTGCCGCGATCTTTGCGGCCGACGTCGCCGAGTACAGCCGCCTGATGGGGTTGGACGAGGTCGGCACGTGGCGAAAGCTTCAGGCCTACCGTATAATCCTCGACCGGCTGATCGCCGCCCATCGCGGTCGGATTTTCAATACAGCCGGCGACAGCGTTGTCGCGGATTTCGCCAGCGCCGTCGACGCGGTCGAATGCGCCGTCGCGGTCCAAGAGGCTATCGCCGGCGAGAACGAGAAGCGTCCGGCGGCAGAGCGGATGCAGTTCCGCATCGGCGTCCATCTCGGGGACGTGATCGTCGAAGGCCCCAACCTGTTCGGCGACGGCGTCAATATTGCCGCTCGTCTGCAAACTCTTGCCAGGCCGGGGGGAATTTGTATCTCCGGTGTGGTCCGCGATCAAATCGGCTCGCGGCTCGACATACCGTTGACCGCGCTCGGCGAGCAGCGGGTGAAAAACATCGCCGATCCGGTGCGAGCCTTCAGGGTGGGGGGGACCGCCGATCAGAACGCGGCGGCGTCCCCGCCGGCCGCGCGAGGTCTTATCCACGGCCTCATTGCGGCGGCGGTGGTTCTGCTGCTGATCGCGGCCGGATCTACGGCCTGGTGGCGGTGGCCGCTTCGGGATTCCGAACCGCCTCCGCTTCAGGCGGAATCGGCAGGCCAGCCGGCGGCTCCCGCGCCGCGCCTGTCGATCGTCGTGCTCCCTTTCGCCAATCTCAGCGACGACCCGCAGCAGGAATACTTCGCGGACGGCATCACCGAGGATTTGACGACTGACATCGCGCGTATCCAAGGCAGCGTGGTGATCGCCCGAAACACCGCCTTCACCTTTAAGGGCAAGCCGGTCGATGCCAAGCAAATCGGCCGCGAGCTGGACGTGCGCTATGTTCTGGAGGGAAGCGTCCGGCGCTCCCGGAACCAAGTGCGGATCAATGCCCAGCTGGTTGACGCCGAAACCGGCGCGCATCTCTGGGCCGAACGCTTCGACCGCGACATCGGCGACCTGTTCGATCTGCAGAACGAGATCACGGCTCGGATCGCCCGTGAACTGCAATCGCAGCTCGCGCTTGCCGAGAGCCGGCGTCCGACCGAGAACCCCGATGCGCTGGATTACATGCTGCGCGGACGGGCCGTGCTGACAAGGCCGATCTCAAGGGAAAACAGCGCCGAGGCGGTGAGCCTTTTCGAGACGGCGTTGGCGCTCGACCCCCATGCCGTCGATGCGGCCGCCTGGCTGGCGGTTGCGCTCACTGTCCGGGTGCTTGATGACCTGAGCGATCTCCCCAACGACGATTTGCACCGCGCGGAGCGGCTGGTTGCACAGGCTTTGGCGATGTCGCCCAACAGCGCGCTTGCGCATTACGCCAAGGGGCAAGTGCTCCGCGCTCAGTCGCGCTGCGGGGAGGCGATACCCGAGTTCGAGAGGGCGATCGCGCTGGATCGCAGCCGGGTCCCCGCTTATGCGCATGTTGGTTGGTGCAAGTTCCTGACCGGCTCGGTGGAGGACGCAATCCCGTATTTCGAGCAAGCCATCCGCCTCAGCCCCCACGGACCCGGGATTGCCCTTTGGTACGGGCGAGTGGGCGTCATCCAGCTGCTCCAGTCGCATACGGAGAAAGCGATCGTCTGGCTGGAAAAGGCGAACAGCGAGAATGCTCGGCTGGCCTTCGTCCATGCCTATCTTGCGGCCGGTTATGGTCTAAAAGGGGACACCGCCCGCGCCCGGGCCGAACTCGCCAAGGCTCAGCAATTGAGCAACGCCTATTCGAGCTTGGCGAAAGTGAAGAAATCGATCTGGTACGACGAAGCCAAAATCCGCGCGCTGGCCGAGGCCACCTATTTTCCCGGTCTGCGCAGCGCCGGGATCGCCGAAGATTAACGGCTCGCGAGGATGTCGTGAAGCGCACCGCCTGCATCGTCTTATTGCTGTCTCTCTTGGCTCCGGCCGCCGCCCTGGCGCAGGGGGCGGCGGTTCGGCAGAGTTGCGGGCCGGAAATCCAGCAGCATTGCGCCGGGGTGCAACCCGGCGACGGGCGGCTCCGGGCCTGCGTCAAGGAGCATTTCGCCGCCTTCTCCGAACCCTGCAAACAGGCGCTGCTGAGCAGCGTTGCCGTCGTCAAGGCCTGCAAGGCCGACGTGCAGCGTACCTGCCACGAGGTTCAACCCGGCGGCGGCCGTATCCAGGCCTGCATGAAGGACCACTTCGCGGAATATTCCGACCCCTGCAAACAGGCGATCATCACCGCAAAATTCGGCAGGAGCTAGCGGCTCCTGCAATCGTCAAAGGATTCCCATGGCGGCCTATCAATACATTTATGTGATGAAGGGCTTGAGCAAGAATTATCCCGGCGGCCGCGAGGTGCTGAAGGATATCTGGCTGTCGTTCCTGCCGGGCGCCAAGATCGGCGTGCTCGGCGCGAACGGCGCCGGCAAGTCCACCCTGTTGCGCATCATGGCGGGCGACGAGCGAGACTTTGCCGGCGAGGCCTGGGCGGCGGAAGGGGCGCGGGTCGGCTATCTGCCGCAGGAGCCGGCGCTCGATGGGTCCAAGAACGTCTTCGGCAATGTCGTCGAGGGCCTCGCCGAGACCAAGGCGCTGCTCGACCGTTTCGAGGCGGTCAGCGCGCGCTTCGCCGAGGAGCTGTCCGAGGCCGAAATGGATGCGCTGATCGCCGAGCAGGGCGAATTGCAGGAACAGATCGACCAGGCCAACGCCTGGGACCTCGACCGCACCGTCGAGATCGCGATGGATGCGTTGCGCTGCCCGCCGGGCGACGCCCCGGTCGCCAATTTGTCCGGCGGCGAGCGGCGCCGGGTGGCGCTGTGCCGGCTGCTGCTGCAGCGCCCCGATCTGTTGTTGCTCGACGAGCCGACCAACCATCTCGACGCCGAAATCGGTGGCATGGCTGCAGCGCTTTCTCGAAGAATATCCCGGCACCGTCGTCACCGTGACGCACGACCGCTATTTTCTCGACGAGGTGGCGGGCTGGATTCTCGAGCTCGATCGCGGCCGCGGCATTCCCTATCAGGGCAATTATTCGGGCTGGCTCGACCAGAAGCAGCTGCGGTTGCAGCAGGAGGGCCGCCAGGAGGCGGCGCGCCAGCGCACTCTCGAGCGCGAGCTCGAATGGGTGAGGCAGAGCCCGCGGGCGCGCCAGGCGAAGAGCAAGGCGCGGCTGTCGGCCTATGAAATCGCTGGTTGCCCAGAGCCGGGAAAAGGCGCCGGAGACGGCGCAGATCGTATTGCCGCCCGGGCCGCGGCTCGGCGACCTCGTGATCGAGGCGCAGCACGTCGCCAAGGTCTTTGGCGACCGGCTGCTGGTGGAGAACCTCGACTTTCGTCTGCCGCCCGGCGGGATCGTCGGCGTGATCGGCCCGAATGGAGCCGGAAAGACCACGCTGTTCCGCATGATCACCGGGCAGGAGGAGCCGGATGGCGGCGCCTTTCGGCTCGGCGAGACCGTCAAGCTCGGCTATGTCGACCAGTCCCGCGACACCCTGGGGGCTGCCAATACGGTATGGCAGGAGATCTCGGGCGGGCAGGACGAGATCGACCTCGGCCGCCGCAAGATGGCGAGCCGGGCCTATTGCGCATTGTTCAATTTCCGGGGCGCCGACCAGCAGAAAAAAGTCGGCCAGCTTTCGGGCGGCGAGCGCAACCGCGTGCACATCGCCAAGATGCTGAAGACCGGCGCCAATGTGCTCTTGCTCGACGAGCCGACCAACGACCTCGATGTCGATACGCTGCGCGCGCTCGAAGAGGCGCTGCTCGACTACCCCGGCTGCGCGGTCGTGATCACCCACGACCGCTGGTTTCTCGACCGGGTCGCGACCCACATCCTGGCCTTCGAGGGCGACAGCCAGGTGGTCTGGTTCGAGGGCAATTACGCCGATTACGAGTCCGACCGCCGGCGAAGGCTCGGCGCCGAGGCCGACCAGCCGCACCGCATCCGCTACAAGCCCCTGGTCCGGAATTGAAGCACTTGAATAACGTGGAGGGCAGCAGACCCTCACCCGCCAAGCCCTGCGGGCTTGGTCCTCCCTCTCCCGCGATGCGGGAGAGGGGCTCACAGCGTCGCAACTATAGCCCCTCTCCCGCAAGGCGGGAGAGGGTGCCGAGCGCAGCGAGGCGGGTGAGGGGGCGCAGGCTCGACCGGGTTACCGCGCGTTAGAGCCGGCGGTCTTTTGGCGCAGCATCGTGATGAGGCCCTGCACCTGCCCGCCATTGTGCTGAATGACAGAGGCGAACTCGGAGCGTTGAGTGACCGCCATGCTGATCCCGTCGACCGAGACGTCGCTGATCTTGTAATTGCCGTCTCGGCCGGTCAGCCGCCAATCGACCTTGACCGGCGCGGCGCCGGCGGGCCGCAAGATCTGGCTCGACACGATCGCCCCGTCGGCCTCCGGCCGGCTGCCGGTGACCTTGAAGGTCTCGCCGGTGTATTCGGCCAAACGGGTGGCGTAAGCCATCGCAATGTAGTCCTCGAACAGTTTGACGAACTCCGCCCGCTGCTCCTCGGTCGCCTGGTTCCAATATCGGCCGAGCACAAACCGGCCGATCCCGGGCACGTCAAAATCCTGACGCAGCAGTTCGCGGAACCGCGCCACCCGCTGAGCTTGGGTGGCGTCCTTGCCGAGGACCTGCAGGGCGCGGCTGCCCAAATTGCTGATCATGGCGGCCGGGTCGGCAGCCGCGGCGGCGGGGGTCGCCGGAGCGTGGGCGCCGGCGACGAACAGAAAAGCGGCGATCAGGACAGAGCGTCGCAGCATTATTTAACCACCTCAGTCATGTTGGTCGCTTCAGAGACGATTGCGGGCGGGGTGGGCGAATTCGCCACCGCATCGGGGGTTCCCCGATCCTCACGCCGGGTGAAGCCGGATTTCGGGGGCAGATTTTCCTCCTGCTCATGGCGGATTAGCGCCGCTCGGCGCTGCCGATAAAGCGAGCGGATTGTCGCATAGTAGTCAAGCGATGTCCGCTCGATATCGGCCAAGGTCTCGATGTAGCGAGAACGCTGGTCGATCCCGCTGACCCCGCCGCGCACGAACGGGATCCAGTAGAGGGTCCACGGATTCCCGGTGACGAGGTTGTTCCACGGGTCGCCGAACCCCTCGGCGACCTGGCCGCCGAGGTCGCGCGGCGTGGAGGGCCCGAGGATCGGCACGACGATATAGGGCCCCTCGGGAACGCCCCAGGTGCCGAGGGTCAAGCCGAGATCCTCCTCGTGATAAGGAACGCCCCAGCGCCCGGCCACGTCGACCAGCCCGCCGATGCCGATCGTCGAGTTGATGACAAACCGGCCGACCGTCGTCCCGGCGCGGGCGAATTGGCCCTGCAAGGTGTCGTTCACAAAGACGAGAGGCTCGCGCAGGTTGTTGAGGAAATCGCGCAGCGAGTCGCGCACCGGGTCGGGCAAGGCGGTGCGGTAGGCCTTGGCGACCGGCACCAGCACATTGCGGTCGACGGTCTGGTTGAACTCGAAGATCTTGCGGTTGGTGTCCTCGAAGGGATCGTTAAAGTCTTCCTCATAGGCTGCGGTCTGCTGCTGCACCGTCTCGGGGTGCGATGCGCACCCGCAGAGGGTTAGGGCCGAGAAGAAGAGCAGGTCAGAGAGGCGGAGCGGGCGAACTTTCATCGATCGGTCTCGCATCAAGCTGGGCGTCTGGCCGTGGCGCGAGATAATTGCGGGAAATTCGCGCGACCGGCAAGTGCCGGCGGGGAACCGATTCGTCAAATTGCATAATTGGATTGCACATATAAAGATATCTGTATATCTTGCTGGTGTTGCGATGGAGGAAGCCGAGCCGATGGAGCAGCTGCTCGCTGCGTTGCGTGCGATCGCCGAGCCGACCCGGCTGCGCCTCGTCGTGCTCTGCGCCCGCGGCGAGCTGACGGTCAGCGAATTGACCCAGATCCTCGGGCAGAGCCAGCCCCGCGTCTCGCGCCACCTGAAGCTCCTTTGCGAAGCCGGTCTCCTCGACCGTTTCCGCGAAGGCAGCTGGGTGTTCTATCGCCTGAGCCAAATCGGCCCGGCAGGGGCGCTGGCGCGCCAGCTGGTCGCGGCGTGTGATGAGACCGACCCGACGATCGCGCTCGATCTGCAGCGCCTCGCCGCCGTCAAGCGTCAGCGCGCCGATCTCGCCAGCGCCTATTTCCGCGAGAACGCCGCGCATTGGCATCGCATTCGCTCCCTCTATGTCGACGAGCGCGAGGTCGAGGCGGCGCTCGTCGAGATCATCGCCGCTGCCGATCCGCGCGACCTCCTGGATATCGGCACCGGCACCGGCCGTATTCTCGAAATCCTGGCGCCGCGCGTCGAGCGCGCGCTCGGCATCGACCAATCGCGCGAGATGCTATCGGTGGCGCGGGTCAATCTCGAACGGGCCGGGATGGAGAACGGCTCGGTCCGGCTCGGCGACATGTACCAGCTGGCTCTACCGGACGACTCTTTCGACGCCGTCGTGATCCACCAGGTGCTGCATTACGCCGACCGGCCGGCGATGGCGATCACCGAGGCGGCGCGGGTGTTGCGGCCGAACGGGATCCTGGTGCTCGTCGATTTCGCTCCCCATTCGCTCGAATTCCTGCGCGACGAGCATGCCCATCGCCGGCTCGGCTTTGCCGACGCCGAGGTGGCGGAATGGTGCCGCGCCGCCGGCCTCGACCCGGAGCCGGCCAGAGCGCTGCCCGGAGATCCGCTGACCGTTGTGATCTGGACCGCCCATCGGCCTGGGGCGGGTTTGCGTGCCGCGCTAGGGGTGCGGGAGGGGGCGCCGGAGGCGCTCGTGCAAGGAGAGCTTCATTGATGCAGCCCAATATCGCCGGGCCATGGCGTGGCCTGCTCGCCGCCGACCCGGTAATCGATTTCGACGCCGGCCCGCCTCGGGTGTCGTTCGAGTTCTTCCCGCCGAAAACGGCGGAGATGGAGGCGAGGCTGTGGGAGGTCGTCAAGCGCCTGGAGCCGCTCGCGCCCGCGCTTTGTATCGGTCACTTACGGGGCCGGCGGGTCGACCCGCGAGCGCACCCATGCGACGGTGCGGCGCATCCGTGAGGAAACGGCGCTCGAGCCGGCGGCCCACCTGACCTGCGTCGCCGCGACCCGCGGCGAGATCGACGCGGTGGCAGGCGAATATTGGCAGGCCGGGATCCGGCACATCGTCGCGTTGCGCGGCGACCCGACTGGCGGCGCCGAACGCTACGAGCCGCATCCGGGCGGCTATCCCTACGCCGCCGATCTTGTCGCCGGGCTGCGCAAGGTGGCCGATTTCGAGATCAGCGTCGCCGCCTACCCCGAAACGCACCCCGAGGCGCAAAGCGCCGACCACGATGTCGACAATCTGAAGCGCAAGGTCGGCGCCGGCGCGACGCGTGCGATCACTCAGTATTTCTTCGAGGTCGACCCGTTTCTGCGCTTCCGCGACCGCGCGGCGGCAGCCGGGGTCACCGTCCCGATCGTGCCCGGCATCCTGCCGGTCACCAATTTTGCCCAGGTCAAGAAATTCAGCGCCGCCTGCGGCGCCTCGATCCCCGATTGGATGGCGGCTCATTTCGACGGGCTCGACGACGATCCCGACACGCGCCGGCTCGTCGCCACCTCGCTCGCCGCCGAGCAATGCCGCCGCCTGCACGCCAACGGCGTCCACGAATTCCATTTCTACACCTTGAACCGGGCCGATCTGATCGTCGCGATCTGCCACCTCTTGGGCGTGCGCGCCAAAAAACCGATCGCGGCGGTGGTCTGATGCTCGAGTCTTTGCGCGTAATTTTCCCTCTCCCCCCGCTCGCGGGGGGAGAGGGCAGGGTGAGGGGGGTGGACGCCTCCGGCTCGGTGCTGCCCAGAGCCCACCTCACCCTCCCACCCCTTTGGGGTGGGCCCCTCCCTCTCCCCCGCAAGGCGGCGGAGAGGGGCTTTTCGGCGGGTGACTGATCACGATGGCGCATCTCCTCGACTACCTCGCCGACCGGGTGCTGTTGTGCGACGGCGCGATGGGGACGCAGGTGCAGGCGCGCAATCTCGACATCGAGCGCGATTTTCTCGGCAACGAGAATTGCACCGAGATCCTGTGCGACAGCCGCCCCGACCTGATCCGCGAGATCCACCGCGGCTATCTCGAAGCCGGCTGCGATGCATTGCAGACCAACAGCTTTGGCGGCTCGCCGATCACGTTAGGCGAGTTCGGCATCGCCGACCGCACCTTCGAATTGAACCGCCGCGCCGCCGAGCTGGCCCAGGAGGCGATCGCCGAATTCGCCCATGATGGGCGCACCCGTTTTGTGCTCGGCTCGCTCGGGCCGGGCACCAGGCTGCCTTCGCTCGGCCATGTCGCCTACCAGGAGCTCGAGGACGGGCTCGCCCTGCAATGCGCCGGGCTGATCGCCGGCGGCAGCGATGCGATCGCGATCGAGACCTGCCAGGACCCGCTGCAGATCAAGGCCGCGGTCAACGGCGCCAAGCGTGCCCGCGACGAGGCCGGCAGGGATATCCCGATCCTCGTGAGCGTGACCGTTGAAACCACCGGCACTCTGCTGGTCGGCGCCGATATCGCCGCCGCGGCGACGGTCGTGCGCGCGCTCGACGTGCCGGTGATCGGCCTCAACTGCGCGACCGGCCCGCGCGAGATGGCCGAGCACGTAAAATGGCTCGGTGAGAATTGGCCCGGCGTCATTTCCATCCAGCCCAATGCCGGTCTGCCGGAGCTGGTCGACGGTCGCACGCGTTACCCGCTGGGCCCTGCCGAGCTCGCGCAATGGCTCGAGCGCTTCGTGTTGGAGGACGGGGTTGGCCTGATTGGCGGCTGCTGCGGCACCGAGGCGGCGCACATTGCTGCGCTCGACCAGATGTTGCGCCGTATCGGCCGTGATCGTCCCCGGCCAGCCGCGCGTAAGCGCAGCCCTGCCTGGGCGCCCTCGCTCGCCTCGCTCTACGGCCAGGTCAATCTGCGCCAGGAGAACGCTTATCTGTCGATCGGCGAGCGCTGCAATGCCAACGGCTCGCGCCAATTCCGCCGGTTGCAGGAGCAGGGCGACTGGGACGGCTGCGTCGAGATGGGTCGCGAGCAGGTCAAGGAAGGCTCGCACACCCTCGATTTGTGCACCGCCTTTGTCGGGCGCGACGAGGTCGCCGACATGACCGAGGCGGTGACCCGCATGCGCGGCGCGGTCAATGCGCCGCTGGTCATCGACTCGACCGAATACCCGGTGCTCGAAGCGGCGCTGAAGCTCTATGGCGGCAAGCCGATCATCAACTCGATCAATTTCGAGGACGGCGAGGAGGCCGCCGACAAGCGGCTGAAACTGGCGCGCCGCTTTGGCACCGCGGTCATCGCCTTGACGATCGACGAGACCGGCATGGCCAAGGAGGTCGACCACAAACTCGAGGTCGCGCGGCGGCTTTATGACTTCGCCTGCAACAAGCACGGCCTGCCGCCATCGGATCTGCTGTTCGACCCGCTGACCTTCACGATCTGCACCGGCAACGCGGACGACCGCAGGCTCGGTTTGTGGACACTTGGAAGCGATCGAGCGGATCTCCAAGGAGATGCCCGAGTGCCAGATCATCCTCGGCCTGTCGAACATCTCCTTTGGCCTCAACCCGCCGGCCCGGCATGTGCTGAATTCGGTGTTTCTCGACCACGCATTGCGCCGCGGGCTGACCGGCGCGATCGTGCATTTCTCGCGCATCATGCCGTTGCACAAGATCCCGGAAGAGGAGGCGCGGGTTGCCGAAGATCTGATCTTTGACCGCCGGCGCCCAGATGGACCGAATGGGGGCTACGACCCGCTGCAGGCCTATATCGCATTGTTCGAGAACCGCGCCGCCGAGAAGAGCGAGAAGAAGGGCCGCCCGGAAAAGCTCGAGGACCGGCTCGCGCAGCGCATCGTCGACGGCGACCGGCTCGACCTCGAAGCCGATCTCGACCTGGCGATGCAGAGCTATCCGCCGCTCGACATCATCAACAACATCCTATTGGGCGGCATGAAGACGGTCGGCGACCTGTTCGGCGCCGGCAAGATGCAATTGCCCTTCGTTTTGCAATCGGCCGAGACGATGAAGGCCGCGGTCAAGTATCTCGAGCCATATATGGAGCGGGTCGAGGGCCAGGAGAAAGGCACGGTCGTATTGGCGACGGTGCGCGGCGATGTGCACGACATCGGCAAGAACCTGGTCGACATCATCCTGACCAACAACGGCTACCGGGTCATCAATCTCGGCATCAAGCAGCCGATCGGCGCGATCCTCGAAGCCGCGGTCGAGCACAAGGCGGATGCGGTCGGCATGTCGGGGCTGCTCGTCAAATCGACCGTGGTGATGCGCGAGAACCTCGAAGAGATGAGCCGGCAGGGATTGTCGTTGCCGGTCATGCTCGGCGGCGCGGCATTGACCCGGCGCTATGTCGAGGAGGATTGCGTCAAATCCTATGCCGCGGGGCGCGTCGCCTATGCGCGCGACGCCTTTGACGGGCTCGGGCTGATGGACAAGATCGTCAACAACAATTTCGACGCGCATCTGGAGGAGGTCCGGCGCAAGGCCGAGGGCCGCCCGGTCAACCAGAGCCGCAAGCTCGGCCGCGCCGCCGACCCGCGGCCGATGCGCCCGGTCGATCTCGAGGAGATCCGGCTGCGCCGCGCCGAATTGACCCGCAATGTGCCGGTGCCCGAGCCGCCCTTCTGGGGGCCGCGGACGATCGCGCGGGTGCCGGCGAAGGCGGTCGTGCCCTACCTCAACGAGCGCATGCTCTACCAATTCCAGTGGGGCTACCGGAAGGACGGCAGGTCACTCGCCGAATACCGCGAATGGGCCAAGGACGAGTTGCGCCCGGTATTGCGCCGCATTCTGGAGATCGCGGTGCGCGAGGACATCCTGGTGCCGCAGGCCGCCTACGGCTATTGGCCCTGCGCCGCCGAAGGCAACGACGTGATCCTGTTCGATACCGATGGCGGGCGCGAGCTGACCCGCTTCTCGTTCCCGCGCCAGAACAAGGAGGGCGGCCTCTGCATCGCCGATTTCTTCCGCGACGTCGCGAGCAACGAGCGCGACGTGATCGGCCTGCAGGTCGTGACGATGGGACGGCGCGCCTCCGAGGCGGCGCGCGAATGGTTCGCCGAAAACCGCTACCAGGATTACCTCTATTTGCACGGCCTCTCGGTCGAGATGGCCGAGGCCTTTGCCGAATACCTGCACAAGCGCATCCGCGGCGAATTGGGCTTTGCCGCCGAGGAGGCCCGCGACCCCGAGGCGATGCTCAACCAAGGCTACCGCGGCAGCCGCTATTCCTTCGGCTACCCCGCCTGCCCCAACCTCGCCGACCAGAAGCAGCTCTTGGCGCTGCTGCGCGCCGACGAAATCGGCATCACCCTCTCCGAAGAAGACCAGCTCGACCCCGAGCAATCGACCTCCGCGATCGTCCTCCACCACCCCCAGGCGAAGTATTTTTCGGTTTAATGGACCCGGGCTTTTGGCCCGGCGGCGCTGCGCGCTTCCACCAACTCAACCGGCGTGCATTAGCGAGAGCCGGCGGGCTGGAACCAGTGAGGTCGACGCCGCTCCATCCACTCCAGAATGCGATCGAGTGCCCCGGCGCAGCACTGGTACGTCTTCGGCCAGCAGCACCAGGCCGAGGGGGAGCATCCATACCCCGAACACGGGAAGGATGCTGAGAAAGCTGCCGACGATTAGCAAGACACCAACGCATATCCGGAGCCAACGTCGGGAAGGTTGACGCAACCACCGTACCGCCGAACGCCAGCTTGTCGGCAGCCGCGCGATCAGTTGCTCAAGCCGCCGCTCGCGATGTGCTGTCGCGTCCTTGCTGCCGTCGGGTCTTTCTGATCTCGAGCCCATAGCCTCTAGACACAGACATCCACCGGTCCGAGTGCCCAACGGCGTGGGAACCCAAAACGATCCAAAATCTCGAGCGCTGACACCCCTCAGAGAGGATTTCGGCGGATGCGGCATTTTGTCGTCAAGCTGCGAAATTTCCGGTTTCTCGCTAACCGACCTCGCCCTGCCGGAGCCTTCATCCGCAAGGTTTGCGCGTGGCCGGTCCTATCGAAGCCTGGTTTACGGCGACCGGAGCGATCCCCGGGGGGCGCCGTTTTGCGGGGATACCATCCCCTGCGATGGCATAGGAAATGGGAACGAGGGCTTGCCTCTCCGTCCTCCCGTGAGACCAAGCCTTCTACCTCTGGCGTCGGCCCTCGTTCGACGCCATTTTTTTCGCGTACTGCTCACAGCGTTACCGATAACTGCCGTGAGAGCCAAGCCAGCTGTTATAGGGGTTGCCATTCCCGCCGGGACTGCTGCCGGCCTGGGTACCGCCACCATGGCCGCCACCCCCGCCGGCGTGGGCGCCGCCGCTCGATCCGGCGAAGCCCTCGGTTATTCCGGCCGGCGTGGCCTGTGCCGCCGTGAGCCCGGCGGCTTTCGCTCCAGTTGCGATCCCAGCCATTGTGACGTTCACCGCGCCAGCGATACGGGTATGAGTAGGATGGGTAGGAGTGATAATAGGAATAGCCTGGGGACGAATATGGATACGAGTAGGGCACCGCTGGATAACCATAGTCATAGGCCGGGGGAGAGTAGGAGTATCCCGCCGCGGGGTAGCCATAGTCGTAGAGATACTGCGCCGCCGCCGGCCGCGGTGCCACTCCGATTACAAGCGCAACGGTGGCGAGACCCGCCGCGGTAAGGACTGCGCGCCTGGACCAACCAGGCTTTGCGTTAACGGGCACCGATACCTCCGATCAAGACAAGCCAAACACATCAAGAAAACGGGGCATTGGGATACGCCATTCCAAACAGCAACCTCCGGAAGAAGATCAGAGATAAAGGCCCGCTGCCAACCGCCGCTAGGTTGTCGGCCGTTGCGGCCGCCTGTTAGACTGGCGCATTCGTGCCGCTGCGAGGGGCCGCAGAAGTGATGCAATCGAACGACGCGACCGTCGCCGCCACTCTCGACGCGACCGGCTTGCTGTGTCCGCTGCCCGTGCTGAAGGCGCGGCGCGCGCTGAAGCCGCTCGCTCCGGGCGCCGTGCTCGAGGTGCTCGCCACCGATCCCGGCGCGACCAAGGATTTCGAGCATTTCTGCCAGACGACCGGGTGCGAGATGATCGAAGCCAGCGAACAGCCCGGCGGTGTCTTGCGGTTTCGGCTGAGAAAGCCCGGCTGAGCCCCGCCCCCGGGACATCTCTCGGCCATGCCGGACCCTCTCCTCATCCTGCGACGACGACGCGACTAGCAGCCGCGGCGGCTGCCGCGGCTGCGCCCGCGCTGCCTCCGCGCCGCGCCGGGCTTGTCGGGGCAAGCAAGCAGGGTGAGTGAGATGAGCCAATCCGTTGTTGCCCGGCGTGCGGTAGGCGGCCGGCGCTATCAAATCGACACCGACCCGGGTCGGCTCGACTTCGCGGTGACCCACCGGCTTCTCGTCGAATGCTCGCATTGGGCGCGCGATATTCCGCGCGAAACCTTGCACCGCGCCCTCGCCCATTCGCTCGTCTTCGGCCTCTACCGGGAGGATGGGCAGATCGGCTTCGCCCGGGTGGTAACCGACCGGGCTAACATTTGCCGACACGCTGACATCGTCGCCGGCACAATTCCGGGCTCTGACAAAGCACGCCAAGAGCCTTTACCTGCGCTGCGGGTTCGCCGAATTATCGCGCGAGGTCGACTACCTCGAGCGGTTCGATCCCGCCGTCTACGCGTGAGGAGGATGTCCCATGGTTGCGACGATCACCACGCCGCGGCTGATGGCGGTCGGCGGCGGCGCGCTCGCCGAGCTCCCCGGCATGCTCGCGCGGCTGGGCCTCGGTAAGCCCCTGATCGTCACCGATCCGTTTCTCGTCGGCTCCGGCCACCTCGACCGGGCGACCGGCCATCTCGACCGGGCCGGGATCGGCTGGCGGGTATTTTCGGACACCGTAGCGGACCCGACGACGACCGTCGTCGAGACCGGGGCGCTGCGGCTGGCGGAAGGCGATTTCGACTGCCTCGTCGCGGTCGGCGGCGGCAGCTCGATCGACACGGCAAAGGCCATGTCGGTGCTGTTCGGCAATGGCGGGCGGATGCGCGACTACAAGGTCCCGGCCGAAATTCCCAAAGCCGGTCCGCCGGTCGTGGCGATCCCGACCACCGCGGGCACCGGCTCCGAGGTGACGCGGTTCACGGTGATCACCGATGCCGAAACCGACGAGAAGATGCTGATCGCCGGTCTCGCCTGCTGCCCGATCGCGGCGATCGTCGATTACGAGCTGACTTTGACGATGCCGCTGCGGCTGACCGCCGATACCGGGCTCGACAGCCTGACCCACGCGATCGAGGCCTATGTCAGCCGGCGGGCCAGCCCGTATACCGACGGCCTCGCCAAGAATGCGATGGGGCTGATCGCGCGCCACATCCGCACGGCCTGCGCCGAGCCCGGCAACCGGGCCGCGCGCGAGGCGATGATGCTCGGCGCGACGACGGCGGGGATGGCGTTCTCGAACGCCAGCGTCTGCCTCGTGCACGGCATGAGCCGGCCGATCGGGGCCTTTTTTCATGTCCCGCACGGGCTCTCGAACGCGATGCTGTTGCCCGAGATCACCGCGTTCTCGGCACCCGCGGCGCTCGAGCGGTATGCCGATTGCGCCCGCGCGATGGGCGTGGCCGTGGAGGGGGAGGGGAGCCAGGCGGCCGCCGCTCGGCTGCTCGACGAGCTGCGGCGGCTCAACGAGGACCTCGCAGTGCCGACGCCGCGTGCCTGGGGCATCGATGCCGGGCGCTACGAAGAGCTGCTGCCGGTCATGGCGGGGCAGGCGCTCGCCTCGGGCTCGCCCGCGAACAACCCGCGAGTGCCGACGCACGAGGAGATCGTCGACCTCTATCGGCGCGTTTATGGATAGCCAGAAGCCGCGTGCAAGTGGTTGCGGCCCGCCTGCGCTCAATCGAGCTTGATCTGGATCTCGTCATCGACGAGGCGCACCGGGTAGGTCTTCAAATCCTCGGTCGCCGGCGGGTCGAGCACCTTTCCTGTCCGCACCTCGAAACGCGCGGCGTGCAGCGGGCACTCGATCAGGTCGCCGTCGAGCCAGCCATCCGACAGCCGTGCATAGGCGTGAGTGCAGATGTTGTCGGTCGCAAAGACATTGCCGTCGACATCGTAAAGGGCGATCGGTCGGCCGGCGAGCTCGACTCCGAGCACTTCTCCCGGCGGCAGGTCGGCGCGGCTCGCGGCTCGCACCCAGCCGGTTTCGTCCGCGCTCATCTCGATCCCCCCTCGGGCTAAACGGATGTGTCTTCCGAAAATGCCTTGAACGCGATGATCGTAAAAGTGTCTTTGACGCCGGGCAGGGTCTGCAGCCGGTCGGTGACAAACCGGCCGATATCGGCAGTCTCCGGCAGGTAGCATTTCATCAGGAGATCGTACTGGCCGGAGGTCGAATAGACCTCCGACACCTGCTCGAGATTGAGCACCGCTTCGTCGGCCACCGCGTAGGCCTTGCCCAGCTCGCATTTGACCATGACGAAGATCGTCTTCATGGATCAAGGAACGCTCAGGGGCGCGCGACGATCCGAGGCGGGCGGGCGAGGAAGGCCGGCAAACGATCGCCGAACCCGACGACCTGGCGGTCGGGCTCGGGTTTGCGCTCCGGCTGCCGGGGGCCGCGCGGCGCGGACGCGCGCGGGAAGATCGTGACATTCGAGCCGGGTTCATCCGGCCGCGGCGCCTTGGCCGCGGCGGGCCGCCGGTTTTGGCGGGGCGGCCGATCCTCGGGCGGCGCGGCCACTGCCGCGACATCGCTGCCGCGCGTACGGTGGCGGCGGCTCGCTGGCCGCTGCGCCGATGTGGCGGGACGGCGTGCACGGCGCCTATCGCGCGGCTGAAAGTCGAGCCCGACCGTTTCGATCCCGTTGATTGCGGTCAACGAGATGTCCTTGCCGATCAATTTGACGATGGCGGCGACGGCGCTGCCGTCTTCCGGGGCGGCCAGCATGAAGGACCGGCCTTCCCGGCCGGCGCGCCCCGTCCGGCCGATGCGGTGTACGTAATCCTCGGCGTGGATCGGCACGTCGAAGCAGAAGACATGGCTCAGGCCCTGGATGTCCAGCCCGCGGGCCGCAACATCGCTGGCAACGAGAAGGCGGATATCGCCGTTCCGGAAGCGATCCAGCGTCTCGGTCCGTTTTGGTTGCGGCATGTCGCCATGCAATGCCGCGGCGTCGAACCCGTGACGGCTCAGCGAGCGGAACAGGATATCGACGTCCCGCTTGCGGTTGCAGAAGATCAGCGCGTTCTTCACGTCTTCCGAACGGATCAGCCGGCGCAAGGCCTCGCGCTTGTCGGCCGGATCGACGACGGCGAGCGACTGGATCACGGTCTCGGCCGGCGACGCCGGCGGCGCCACCGCGATCTCGACCGGGTCGCGCAGAAAGGCGTCGGCGAGCTTGCGGATCTCAACCGGCATCGTCGCCGAGAAGAACAGTGTCTGCCGGCTCTCGGGCAGCAGGCCGACAATGCGCTCGACGTCCGGGATGAACCCCATGTCGAGCATCCGGTCTGCCTCGTCGATCACCAGGAGGCGGGTGTCCGACAGCAGAATCTTGCCGCGCCCGTGCAAGTCGAGAAGCCGGCCCGGCGTGGCGATCAGCACATCGACGCCGCGGTCGAGCTTGCGTTCCTGATCGACAAAGCTTTCGCCGCCGATCAACAGCGCCGTGGTCAGCCGATGATGCTTGCCGTAGACCTCAAACGCCGCGGCGACCTGGGTCGCCAATTCGCGGGTCGGCTCGAGGATCAGCGAGCGGGGCATCCGCGCCCGGGTTCGACCGGCCGCCAGCATGTCGATCATCGGCAAGACAAAGCCCGCGGTCTTGCCGGTCCCCGTTTGTGCACAGCCGAGAACATCCCTGCCGCGCTTCACGTGCGGGATCGCTTGTTCCTGGATCGGGGTGGGATTGATATAGCCGGCGTCGGAGACTGCCTGAAGGACTTCAGGCGAAAGGTCGAGTTCTGAAAAACCCATCGACGATTTGTAACCTATTTGTAGCAATTGCAGCGTTATCGCCTCGGTATTAAATTGGGTTTACCCAGATCGATGTCAAATTTTTTCATCTGCCAAGGCGTGCTGCCGCAACGGGGCAGGTAGCTGTTCGACCAAAGCGGCTCGATGTTCACCGGCGACGGTATTGCGGCCGCGGCGTCATTGGCGGGGCCGCCCGCTCGTCCTTGTGACGGAAGTTGATCCGGCCTTTGGTTAGATCATAAGGGGTCATTTCGACCGTGACACGATCGCCGGCAAGTATACGAATTCGATTTTTCTTCATTCTGCCGGATGAGTAAGCCAGTGTTTCGTGCCCGTTGTCGAGCTTTACCCGAAATCGCGCATCGGGCAGCAATTCGAGCACCGTGCCTTCGAATTCTATCAGGTCTTCCTTGGCCAACCAGATCTCCTGGACGAGGGGCGGGGGCGCCCGCTACCGGGCTACCCCCGCGAAATCATTTGCGCGCGATCTAAGCCGAGCGGAGATTGACGGCGGACACCCGGCCGCGCTGCCCCTGCTCGAGGTCATAGTTGAGCTTCTGGCCCTCCCTCAAATTGTCCATCCCCGCGCGCTCGACCGCGGAGATGTGAACGAAGACATCAGCGCCGCCATTTTCGGGCTGGATGAAGCCGTAGCCCTTTTGCGCATTGAACCATTTGACCGTACCGGACGCCATCAGTAGTAACTCCAAGTAGCAAGTAGGACGCCGCGCGAATGCGCGGCGCATCGGACATCGATTGGCTCGGGGGACACGGTCGGACGATCGCAGCGGAACGCAGGCCGGGAAGCCGAATTCAAACGGGTCGACACATGTTAGTTAAGGGGCGCTGCGAATTTGCGCAAGTGCTCTTTAGACATGAAGATCCTGCTCGGAACGGGCGTTTTCCCGCATACTTTCGACCGGAGGCGGCGCGCCATGGCGGTGCTGCCGTCTTCCTACGCGCATGCGCCGCGATTACCGAAAAAAGACGTATTTCGCCAAAGCGGCGGCGGCGAGCACCAGCACCAGGACGACCAGCACGCCAATCAGGCCCATGCCCCACATCATCCCGCCACTCATCATGTTATCCATCATGGCGTATCTCCTCACTCCGCCGCCCGCCCGACCGGCGCGGGCAACCGCTGACGGGCCTCGGCGAGCCGCCATCCTTTGACCACGCCATAGACCGCGGGGATCACGATCAGGGTCAGCACCGTCGAGGACACCATGCCGCCGATCATCGGCACGGCGATGCGCTGCATCAATTCGGAGCCGGTGCCGTGGCTCCACAGGATCGGCAGACAGGCCCGCGATGATCGCGGTGACCGTCATCATCTTCGGCCGCACCCGCTCGACGGCGCCGGCCATGATCGCCGCCCGCAGATCCTCGCGGGTGAAGGCACGGCCCTCATCGGCGCAGCGGGCGCGCCGTTCGGTCAGCGCATGGTCGAGATAGATCAGCATGACGACGCCGGTCTCGGCGGCGACGCCGGCGAGCGCAATAAAGCCGACCGCGACCGCGACGCTGACGTTGAAATTCATCCACGCCATCAGCCATACCCCGCCGACAAGGGCAAAAGGCACCGACAGCATGACGATCAATGTCTCGGTGAGACGGCCAAAATTGAGGTACAGCAGCACGAAGATGATGACGAGCGTGACCGGCACGACGATCGCGAGCTTCGCCTTGGCGCGCGCCAGATATTCGAACTGGCCGCTCCATTCGAGCCGGTAGCCGGGCGGGATGTGGACCTTGTGCGCCAGCGCGCGCTGCGCGTCGGCGACATAGCCGCCGATGTCGCGGTCGTGCATGTCGACATAGATGTAGTTGACCAGCTGCGCATTCTCGGTGCGGATCATCGGCGGGCCTTGCGTCAGCTGGACCGAGGCCACCTGGCCGAGCGGCACCGCAGGCCCCGGGCCAGCCTGCACAAGCACTTGCGTGGCGATCGCCTGCGGATCGTTCCTGAGCCCGCGCAGGTAGCGGACATTGACCGTGTAGCGCTCGCGGCCCTCGACCGTGGTGGTGACCGGCTCGCCGCCGAGCGCCGTCGCGATCGTCTCTTGCAAATCGCCGACCGTGAGGCCGTAGCGGGCGAGGGCAGGACGGTCGGGGATGATCTCAAGGTAATAGCCGTTCTGCACCCGCTCGGCATAGGCGCTGCTGGTGCCCGGCACCGGCCGCAGCGCGGCCTCGATCTCGCGCGACAGCCGGTCGATGCCGGCGAGCTCCGGCCCGTAGACCTTGACGCCGATCGGCGTGCGGATGCCGGTCGCCAGCATGTCGATGCGCGCCTTGATCGGCATCGTCCAGGCGTTGCTGACCCCCGGGAACTGCAGCGCCCGGTTCATTTCCGCAATCAGGGAGTCGACGGTGACGCCGCGGCGCCATTGGTCTTCGGGCTTCAGGTTGATGATGGTCTCGAACATCTCGACAGGGGCCGGATCGGTGGCCGTGGCGGCGCGGCCGGCCTTGCCGAAGACGCTCGCCACTTCGGGAAAGCTTTTGATGATCCGGTCCTGGGTCTGCAGCAGCTCGGCCGCTTTGGTCACCGACATGCCGGGCACGCTGACCGGCATGTACATCAGCGTGCCCTCGTTCAAGGTCGGCATGAATTCCGAGCCGAGCCGCTGCAGCGGAATCGACGTGGCCGCAAGCGCCAGCACAGCGATCAAAATCGTCGCAGTCTTGCGCGCGCAGGACGCCGGCGATGACCGGCCGGTAGAGCCAGATCAGCGCCCGGTTGAGAGGATTGCGGGCTTCGGGCAGGATCCGGCCCCGCACGAACAGCTGCATCAGCACCGGCACCAGCGTGATCGACAGCAGCGCGGCCCCGCCCATCGCGAAGGTCTTGGTCAGCGCCAGCGGCTTGAACAGGCGCCCTTCCTGGTCTTCCAGCGTGAACACCGGCAGGAACGAGACGGTGATCACGGCGAGGCTGAAGAACAGCGCGGGCCCGACCTCGACCGCGGCGTCGGTGAGGATCTTTGCGCGCGATGCGCCGGGCGGCGCCCGCTCGAGATGCTTATGGGCGTTCTCGATCATGACGATCGCGGCGTCGACCATGGCGCCGAGCGCGATCGCGATGCCGCCGAGGCTCATGATATTCGAGCTCAGCCCCAGCGCGTGCAGCAGCCCCATCGCGATCAGCACGCCGACCGGCAGCATGACGATGGCCACCAGCGCGCTGCGGATATGCAGCAGAAAGACGATGCAGACCAGCGCGACGATGATGCTTTCCTCGATCAGGGTGTGTTTCAGCGTCTCGATCGCGCGGTGGATGAGGTCGGAGCGGTCATAGACCGCTTCGATCGTCACGCCTTGCGGCAGCGACGGTGCGATTTCGGCGAGCTTCTGCTTGACGCTGTCGATCACATGCAGCGCGTTCTGGCCGTCGCGCTGCAGCGCGATGCCGCCCACCACCTCGCCCTGGCCGTTCAGTTCGGCGATGCCGCGGCGCTCTTCGGGGCCGAGCTCGACGCGCGCCACATCGCGCAGCAGCACCGGCGTGCCGCCCTGCATCTTCAGCGCGATCTGCTCGATATCGCCGCTGTTGCGCAGATAGCCGCGGCCGCGCACGACATATTCGGTCTCGGCCATTTCGACCACACGGCCGCCGACATCGCGGTTGCTGGCGCGGATCGCGGCGCGTGATCTGCGGCAAGGTGAGGCCGTAGGCCTGCAGTTTCTGCGGATCGACGACGACCTGATATTGCTGGACAAAGCCGCCGACGCTGGCGACTTCGGCGACACCCTCGGCCTTGGTCAGCTGGTAGCGCAGATACCAATCCTGGATCGTGCGCAATTCGGCGAGCGTGCGCTGCGCGCCGAGCACGACATACTGGTAGACCCAGCCGACGCCGGTCGCGTCGGGCCCGAGCGACGGCGTCACCCCCTGCGGCAATCGCTTGGCGGCGAAATTGAGATATTCGAGCACGCGCGAGCGCGCCCAATAGAGATCGGTGCCGTCCTCGAACACGACATAGACGAACGACACGCCGAAGAAGGAAAAGCCGCGCACCACCTTGGAGCGCGGCACCGCCAGCAGCGCCGTGGTCAGCGGATAGGTGACCTGATCCTCGACCACCTGCGGCGCCTGGCCGGGATATTCGGTGTAGACGATGACTTGCGTGTCGGAGAGGTCGGGGATCGCGTCGAGCGCCGTATGGCGCACCGCATAAACCCCGGCGAAGACGATGAAGGCCGTCGCGAGCAGCACCAGAAAGCTGTTGCGCGCCGACCAGCGGATGACGGCGGCGATCATGGCGACTTGCCCTCCGGCGCGGTGAATGCCTGCA
Organism: uncultured Alphaproteobacteria bacterium; assembly: GCA_963836845.1. GTDB lineage: Bacteria > Pseudomonadota > Alphaproteobacteria > ATCC43930 > CGMCC-115725 > AP-15. Next base: position 78,059 of record CAWILK010000030.1, read on the forward strand.
GGGCGGCGCGCAGATTGCTCTCGGCATCGATCAGGAAATTGGCGCCGGTCACGACTTTTTCGCCCTCGGCCACGCCCTCGAGCACGGCGACGTAGCCGTCGGCGCGGGCGCCGAGCTTGACCGCGCGCGGCTCGAAACGCCCTTCGCCGCGATCGATCAGCACCGTTTGCCTGGTGCCGGTGTCGAGCACCGCCGAATCCGGCACGGCGAGCACGGCTGCGCTATCGGCGGGCGCCGCGATCTCGACTGTCGCGTACATATCGGTCTTCAGCAGCAGGGCCGGGTTAGGCAGCTCGATGCGCACCTTGGCGGTGCGGGTCTGCGCGTTGACGGTCGGATAGATGAAGGCAACCCGGCCCTCGAAGACGCGGCCGGGATAGGCCTGCACAGTGATGCCGGCGGCCTCGCCCGGCCGGATCTGCGCGAGATCTTGCTCGAAAACATCGGCGAGCAGCCAGACGGTCGAGAGATCGACGATGCGGTAGAGCATGTCGCCGGCGGCGAAATGCATGCCTTCTAGCGCCGTCTTTTCCATGACGATGCCGTCGATCGGCGCGCGCAAAGTGAGGGTGCGCGTGGCGGTGCCGGTGCGCTGCAGGCGCGCGAGCTGGTCGGCAGAGATATCCCAGTTCTTCAGGCGCGACAGGGCGGCGTCGGCAATCGCCTTGGCATTGCCGCGGGCCATCGCATCGGCCTGCGCCATGTCGGCCGCCGCCGCGCGGGCGATGAGATATTCCCGCTGCGCCAGCACCAGGTCGGGGCTGTAGACCTCGAGCAGGGGCTCGCCGCGCCGGACCGATTGCCCGGTCGTATTGACCAGCAGCTTCTCGATCCAGCCCTCGAATTTCGGGTTGACGACGCCGATGCGCCGCTCGTCGGCCGCGACGGTGCCGACTGCGCGCACGGTACGCGCCATGCTGCGTCGGCCGACGGCTTCGGTGCGCACGCCGAGCATCTGGATGCGCTCTGGGTTGATCTTGACCGTGCCGGGCGCGCTCACTGCGTGCATCGGCATAAACCGGGACGTAGTCCATGCCCATGGAATCCTTTTTCGGCACCGGCGAGGTGTCGGGCAGGCCCATCGGATTGCGGTAATAGAGGATCTTGCGTTCGCCGCCGGCGTGGCGGCTGGCGGCGGTGTCGCCGGCGCCGCCGTGGTGCCGGCATCCTCATAGACCGGGACGTAGTCGCGGCCTTCGGCGTCCTTCTTCGGCGCCGGCGAATAGTCCGGCTTGCCGGTCGGGTCTTGGTAATAGAGCGGCGCGCGATCGGCCGCCGCGGCGAGATCGGTCAGGGGTGCAGGATGAGCGCCAGCCGGCGATGACGACGAACACGAGCGAGTCGGAGCAGGCTGGGTGGGCCGGGCTCATAGCTCGCCCCCGATGAGCCGCTCGATCGCCGCCAGCTGGCTCTGCTGATCGAATTCGGCGCTGAGCAGCTGAATGCGCAGATCGGCAAGATCATGCTCGGCGCGCAGCACATCGACGAGCTCGGCACGGCCGAGGCCGTAACCGGCAACACCGGAGCGCAGCAACGCCTGGCTTTGCGGCAACAGCTGCGTGCGGATCAGATCGCCGGTCTTGCGGCTGCCGGCGAGGTCGGCCACAAATTCCCCGAGCTCGCTTTGGATCTGCAGCTCGAGCGCTTGCCGCCGCGCCTGGGCGGCGCCAACCTGAGCGGCCGCTTCGCGCTGCTGCGCCTCGTGCAGGCCCCATTGCAGCGGTACGCGGAAGCCGATCTCCGCCATGTATCCGTTCGGGCCGTTGCCGGTGCGGTCGATCGCGCCCGCCTTCAGCGTCACATCCGGATACCAGCTCTTGTCGGCAAGCTGCTTGCCGGCGGCGGCCGCCGGCGATCTGCGCATCGCGCCCGGCGAGCGACGGGTTGCCGGCGCGCGCACGCTGCATCAGAGCCTCCGTCGCGAGCGCGGCGTCCGAGGGCAGGGCGCGTAACTTAACCGGCCGCGCGAGGGGCGCGTCGATGGGCCGGGCCAGCAGAGCGTTGAGCCGCGCCGTGGCACTGCGCCGCTTGGCCTCGAGGCGGACGATTTCGGTCGAGAGGCGGGTGATTTCGACTTCGGCCTTGTACACCTCTTGCTGGGAACCGCGGCCCTGCGCGTACCGATCGCGCGCGACACGCGCCATGTCGTGCACGACCCGATGCAGATCCTCGGTCGTGCGGATCGCCTGATCGGCCTGATAATACTGGGCGAAGGCGACCTTGACCTTTTCGATCAGCTCGGCCTCGGTCATGCGCGTATCGGCCTGGCTGCGCGCGACCTCGGCACTGGCCTGGTCGCGCCTCGGATCGAGCTTGCCCCACAGCGGGAATTCCTGCTCGACCGTGTAGAGCATCTTGTTCTGGCGCGGCCCGCTGGTGCGGTCGATTTCGTCCGACGTGATGCGCAGCGTCGGATCGGCGAGCGAGCCGGCGATCGTCACCCGCGCCTGGGCTGCTTCGGTGTCGAGCGCGCGCGCCGCCAACTCCGGGCTGAGACGCCGCGCAATCACCAGCACCTCCTCGAGCGTGGCGCCGGGCGCGGCCGAATGAGACCGGCGCTTCGGCGATGCGCCGGTTCTGCCGCAAGCAGGATCGCGAGCAGCGCCAGCATCGGCGCGACGCGCGGTGGCCGGCGGTGATCGGGAGAGTTGCCGCGTCATATCACTTCGCCTCGTAGACGAGACGCTGCCGCGCACGGTGCTCGGCTTCGCCCTGCACCTTGGCGCGGAGATTGAGCGCCCATTTGCCGGCTATGCCGGTCTCGATCTGGAAGCGGTAAATGCCCGGGCTGATCAGCGGGCAGGGCGGCTGACCTTGCCGGGCATCTCGGCCATGCCGCCGGGCGCCATATCGGTCTTGGTCTCGAACAGCACCGCGCCGGCGACCGGCTTGTTGTCCGGCACGTGCACAAGGCGGACCGTGACGGCGGTTTTGCCCGGCCCGGCGGGTTGCGCCTGCACCAGCTCGAAGCGGTAGTCGTTCGGAGCGGCGAGCCGTAGCCCGCGGCCAGCAGCGAGCCGGCCACAAAGGCGGCGCCGATCAAGGCGCGCGCCGGAAGATCGAAGCGCATGATTTATTCCCATCCAACGCGGCCGGAAACAAGCACGGCCGCTTTTCGCCCATAGATCGCTCGGCCGGTCAGCGGACAGCAGGCGCGCCGGCGATGCGCGCAGGCGTCCTCGAAGCCCGAAATTGAGCGAGCAAGAGGGAGGGCGCCGGCAAGAGCCGGCCCGCTCCGGTCAGGCGAGGGAGATGGGAGGCCCCAGCGCAGGCTTGATCGTACGTCCGCGGAGGCCTTCGGCCGCGCGATCGTAAATCACCGACGACCACGCCGTCATTCTGACAAAGGAAAGATCGGGCGCCGGAAGGCTGACCAGGAAAATGCACCCGAGATCGGTGGCGCAGCCGGGCGGCATTCCTTTGCAAGGCATCTTGTCGGCCGGGCCGTCTTGGTGATGCATGGCGCCGCTATTGGCGAGATGTCCGCCATTGACCGGGCCGCGGGAGGTCGCCGTCGCGGCGGAGACGAGCACGGTGGCGCCGATATCAGGCGGCCATGACCAAGCACGCTAAAATCCGGAGGAACAGTCTGGCGCGCATGACCCGAGGATACCGCCCCAGCCAGACCCGATCAAGGCAGCCCGCAACCTGCCTGAAGCACGTCATGCCTATTCGGCCCGGCGCGTGGGGCGGGGGAGCCCGTGTTCCGAACAGCGGCGCGACCCGCCTCAAGTTGCTGAGCTGTTCGGCCGGTGGCGCCTGACGGCCTCGGGGTTGGTCGAAGTCGGCGCCCATGTAGACGCCGCGCTCCCAGCTGCGCTTCAGCGGATCGGCGACCTTGAGCGACATGCGGCCGATGCGCTCGATCTCGATCTCGACGGTCTCGCCGTCCTGCAGTGCGCCGAGGCCCTCGTGGTTGGTGCCGCAGGCGATCAAATCGCCGGTGTTGAGCGTCATGATCGTCGAGGCGAACTCGACCAGCTCCGGAACCCGGTGCTCCATGTCGTCGGTGTTGTAGTTGTGGCGCAGCTGGCCGTCGTTCCAGAACCGCACGATGCAGATCGTTAGGATCCTGGATCTCGTCCGCGGTGACGATGCAGGGGCCGATCGGCGCAAAGGTGTCGAAGGACTTGCCGAGCCAGCTCCCGCCTTCCAGGTCCGCCGCCCCTCGCCGCGCGCCGACACGTCGATCAGGCAGGTATAGCCGAAGACGGCGCTCGCGCCAATCCGCCTGCTTGACCTTCTTGGCCGGGCCCTTGATGACGAGCGCCAGCTCGGCCTCGTGCATGAAGATCCACGGCTCGGTGAATTCCGGCAGCACGATCGTGTCGCCCGGCCCGATCACCGCCTCCGGGTTCTTGAGGAACATGTTGAGCGGCCGCGCCTCGCGCTGCGCGTGCTCCCAGTAATTGGCGATGCAGCAGAGGATCTTGCCCGGGCCGCGGCAGCGGCGAGCAAAGGCGCACCGAGGTTTCCGGCACGGCCTCGGCATCGGCGGCGGCCTTCTCCAGGGTTGGCTGCAAGCCGCTCGAACCTGTCGATCAGGTTCTGCATCGTCAGTTGCGGCGTGTACCCCCGTTCGATGAGACCGGCGAGGCTGACCACGCCGCGCTCGGTCAGCAACCCGGGCGTCGGCTCGGTATAGCCGGCGTTCTGAAACAGCACGAATTTCATGGGTCCTCCGAAGGGCTGCGTTTTGGGGAAACTAGACCGTTCGCGCAAGTGCCGCCACCTAACCCCGCACCCGGAGTTGGTTATTCGGCCGCGCCCGGGAGTGCTTCAGGGTCGCGCTATTTCGATCGGCCGCGGCGCGCCCTCATCCGGCCCGTCGAAGAATAGAAGCACCCTCAGCTTGCCGTCTCTTTGATCGATCGGCAGGATCCCTTCGGGCTTAACTTTATTGCCAAACGACTTTATCTCATCCAACCGCCTCGCGTGATTTATTCCGTCCCACCAGTAAACCGAATAGTCGCCGTCATTGACCGACCCATCAGGCGGATCGTTCACCGGTCCGGCGATCAGCAGGAAACCATTCTCAAAGGCGACGAGGTCACGAACTCCGCGGCTCTTTTCAAGGTTTACATGATGGAGTTGTGGATTGCCGCTCTGCCCATCGAACAAGGCCAGCAGCGGCACCGACAGGATTGCCGCGCTCTTGTCCGGGAGCACGGGCCCTCTCATCCCAAAGTAAATCTTTTCTCCCTTAACGGCAACTCCCTCGATCGTCAGTCCGTTGTCTTCAAGAGGTCGATCGAACGAGGGCGCAAGCTCTGGCCAATCCTTGATGAATTTGGGCAGTTTGGTGGAGGTTTTGATTTCGACCGGGCCGGTAAGCCTGGCGTCGTGGTCAACGCCATTCAAATCGAAGCGGATTCGGAAGACGTATCTACTCGCCTCCGCCTTGGCCTTGTTTTTGGCTTCCTTCTTGGCTTCTGCCTCATGCCTTGGTCGGCCATGCGAGCCAACAACGAAGAAATCACCATCGGCAAAGGCGACCCCCTCGGCATCGAGCTCGACCGGCTTCCCGTCATGCACGTTGTAGATCAGCCGAATGAAATCCCCCGCAACCAATGAACCATCGTTGAGGATGACGATTTGCGCCCCCTGCGTTTCGTCGTCCACCAAAAGGCATTTCCGCGGGAAACCTTCTGTTGTGGCGCAGGCGACGCCGCTCACGTCGTGAGACTTATCGCTATCCGACTCCTTAGCCTCTGGTTTACCGATGAGCTTGCCCGCGACACGCCACGGCTCGTTCTCCTTTGCCGCCGCCGGCCAGCCGTGCAGCACCAGTCCGATACCTATCGCGAGCGCGAGGCAGCGCGCGTTGCCGACCCGGTATGCCCAGCACATCATCTGATCTCCCCGATCGACATTAGGGTCTTACGGCCCCAAAATCGGATCACAGCCATCGCCAACGGACAGTTGACAGGCGTTAGGTGCAAGGCGAGACAATAGGCCAATTCCAGCGAGGCGAGAGTCCCAATGCTCCAAATTCGCCGCATGGGCCCGCAAATCGGCGTCGAGGTCACCGGCGTCGACGTCAAGACGCTCGACGAAGAGGGATTTGCTCCGATCTACCAGGCGTGGCTCGATCACAACGTGATGGTGGTGCGCGACCAGGAGCTCGAGATCCGAGATTTTCTCCGCTACAGCCGGCGCTTCGGGCCGGTCGTGCCGCACCCGTCGAAATCGACGCGCCATCCCGAGATCTCCCGAGATCACGATGCTCGGGATCAACAAATTCGACGCCGACGGCAAGATCATCGACGCGATCTATCGGCGCGGCGCGGAGGGCTGGCATACCGACGGCGCCTACAACCAGGCGCCGTTCAAGGCGACCCAGCTCTATGCGCTGGCGGTGCCGAGCCGCGGCGGCGATACCCTATTTTGCCAATGGATATGCCGCCTATGAGGCGCTGCCCGCACGGCTGAAAAAGCGGCTCGACGGGGTCATGGGGGAATTCTCCTATGGCGGGCGGCGCGGCGGCTCCCCGCTGCTCAATAAAGAAGACCAGGACTGGAAGCCGGTGCTCCACCCGATCATCCGCACTCATCCCGAGACCGGCCGCAAATCTCTTTATTTCGATCCGGGCAAGATCGTCGATCATCGTCGGCGCCGACCGCAACGAAAGCGATGCGCTGATCGCCGAGCTCAAGGGCTATATGATCCAGCCCGACGCCGAATACCGGCACAAATGGCGCAAGGGCGACATCGTGATCTGGGACAACCGCTGTTCCTACCATAAGGCGGCCGGCGACTACCCGCCCGAGGAGGACCGCATCCATTGGCGGGTCTCGATCAACGATTACGGCGTCGAGGCGCGCGAGGCGGCGGAGTAACGCGAAAATGACCGTTCAAGTATTGCCCTTCGAGGCCGGGCTCGGCGCCGACATCCGAGGTGTCGACATCCGCCAGCCTTTGACCCCGATCGAGCGCGACCGGATCCGCGCCGCCTGGCTCAACCACCTCGTGCTGCGGTTTCGCGACCAGCCGATGACCGACGCCGGGCACATGGCCTTCACCCGCCAGTTCGGCGAGCTCGAATACAACCCGGCCAAGCTGATCGAGAAGCAGTACGGGGTGGAGACGCAAACCTCCGGGCGCCGCTCCGAGATCCCGCCGGAAATCTCGGTCATCTCGAACATCGTCGAGGACGGCAAGGCGATCGGCGGGCTCGGCGACGGCGAGGCGTTCTGGCACACCGACAGCTCGTTCGTCGATGTGCCGCCCGCCGCGAGCCTGTTGCGCTCGCTCGAAGTGCCGCCGCGCAGCGCCGGCGGCTCGACCTATTTCCTCAATTGCTATGCCGCCTACGAGACGCTGCCCGAGGCCACGAAAAAGCGCATCGACGGTCTGACAATGATCCACGCGGCAACCCATTCGAGCGGCGGCAAGGCGCATAAGGGCTTCGAAACCGTCGGCGACGTCTCGAAAGTGCCGGGCGCGCGCCAGCCGATGGTGCGCACCCATCCCGAGACCGGCCGCAAGGCACTCTTCCTTGGCCGCCGCATCAACGCCTACGTGATCGGATTGCCGGTGGCGGAGAGCGAAGCCCTGCTCGACGAGTTGTGGGCGCACACCACCCAGGAACGGTTTACCTGGCGGCAGGATTGGCAGGTCGGGGATCTGGTGTGGTGGGATAACCGCTGCGCGATGCACCGCCGCGACGCCTTCGACCCGAGCGCCCGCCGCCTGATGCACCGCACCCAGCTGAAAGGCGACCGGCCGGTCTGAGCCGAACTTGACGGGCGGGGCCGCCTAACGACAACGGTCTGTCGCCGCCCAAAGCCATGGAGCGGGTGAAGGGAATCGAACCCTCGTCGTAAGCTTGGGAAGCTTCTGCTCTGCCATTGAGCTACACCCGCGCGGCGCCGATGATATGAAATCCGCGGCCGCCTGCAAGCGGCTTGCGGCCGCGGACCGGTTTCAGGCGCGGTTTGCCTGTGCAGGCGGGTCGACCGGGACGGTGCCCATATCGGCCGGCAGGCAGATTTCGAGGATTTCGAGGTCGTCCGAGGTGGCGATCTCGTTGTGATGCAGGCCGCCCGGGATGAAGCACGAGTCGCCGGCCTCCAGCCGGCAATTGGCGCCGTCCTCGAATTCGAGCTCGACCCAGCCTTTGAGGGCGTAGACGAACTGGCCCTCGCATACATGGTAGTGCCAGCCGGTCGGCTTGGTCATGCCGGTGACGGTGGACATGACTTGCGCCCGCATCCAGCCATTGCTCGCCGCGGTGACGCCGAGGTCGCGGTATTTGAAGAAGGTGCGCCGCCCCTCGACATAATCGGGCGCTTTGGCGCTCGTCACGGCCACCTTCATGTCGGGCTGCGCCTCGGCCGGCCTGTCCTTCAGCGCCGTCTGTTCGATGGTCATGATGGAACCCTCCTCCCGATGAAATCGCTCGATCATAGCAGCAAGCTCGCCGGACGGCGAGGGCCGCCTTCACCCGATCGGAAGATTGGTGTTAACCTGCCGATCTCATTTCGAGGAGGAATCGCATGGCGAACATCCCCGGTGCAGTGACCGATGCCAGCCGCGTGCGCGGCGAGACGGTCGATATCGAAAGCGGCGGCGAGACGATCAAGGCTTATCTCGCCCAGCCCAGCCAGAGCGGGCGGTATCCCGGCATCGTCGTGATCCACGAAGCCTTCGGGCTCGTCGAGCACATCCGCGACATCGCCCGGCGCTTTGCCAATATCGGCTACAACGCGATTGCGCCCGATCTTTATTCCCGCAAGGGAGGGCCGTCGGACCCGAACGACATCAACACCGTGTTCCCGGTCATGTTCGGCAAGTCGGATGCCGAGGCGGTGCAGGACCTCGAAGCCTCGGCGACCAATCTGCGCGGGCTGCCCGGCGCGACCGGCAAGGTGGGGGCGATCGGCTTCTGCTCGGGCGGCCGGCAAACCCTGTTGTTCGCCTGCAGCAGCAGCAAGGTCGATGCCGCGGTCGATTGCTGGGGCGGGTTCATCCACCGCGCCACCCCCGACGCCGAGACCACGCCGTCGCGGCCGACGCCGATCCTCAACATGGTCGACCGCCTGCATTGCCCGCTTTTCGCGGTGTTCGGCGAAGAGGACCAGAACCCGACCGTGGCGCAGTCCGAGGAGTTGCGCAGCCTCGCCCAGCGTGCCGGCAAGGACGTCACGATCAAGGTCTACAAGAACGCCGGGCACGCCTTTCTCGCCGACTACCGTCCGAGCTATCGCGAAGGCCCGGCGGCCGAGCTGTGGCGGGACGCGGTGGCGTTCTTCGACAAGCACCTGAAATCGTGACGGCGGCCCCCGGGCGCGAGTGCTGCTCGCGCCCGGTTGAGTGCGGCCTCAGGTTTGACTGTGCTGTAATTCCATAGCACTCTGCGTATTACGTGGTCATACGGAGGTGCGCAATGGCCGACGGCGTCGGATCGATACCGATCTCACTTCGCGTCCCAAACGATCTGCTCCAAAAACTGGACGAGATTGCCTCGGCCATGGATCGTCCTCGCTCGTGGGTCTGTCTGCGGGCGCTTCGGCAATACGTAGCGGATGAAGGGGCCGAGATCCTTGATGTGAAAGAGGGAATAGCGCAGCTCGATCGTGGTGAGAGCGTGCCGCTCGATGACGTGATCGGTGAGCTGGAGGTGGTGGTCGCAAAGGCGGAGGCGAAGCACACTGTCGGTTGATGCCGCGTCGCGTTCTGCTGTCGACGCGGGCTGAGCGATGGCTTCACCGCGAAGTGTCGTATCTTGCCGAGAGGAACGTTTCAGCCGCGCGGCGGCTGCTCGACCGGATCGAGGATGCGCGTCGTCAGCTCGCAGCCTTCCCGCGAGGCGGCCGACCTGGCCTCGTTCCGGGCACGCGACGCTTGGTCGTCGCCTCCTATGTCGTGACCTATAGGGAGCGCGCCGCGGATCTGGAAATTATCGATATCCGGCACGGCCGCCAAGCAGCCCGGGAGTAGAGCCCCCGCTTGCAGTGACGTGGGGCTTTGGCCGCCTTGTTCGCCCCCGGCAAACGGGGTAATACGCGCTGCATTTCGCGCCCGGGCGCACCACGCGGTTTGATCCCATAAACGAGGCATTGGCATGGCACGCAACAAGATCGCGCTGATCGGCGCCGGGCAGATCGGCGGCACCCTGGCCCTTCTCGCCGGGGTCAAGGAGCTCGGCGACGTGGTTCTGGTCGATGTCGTCGAGGGCGTGCCGCAGGGCAAGGCGCTCGACATCGTCCAGGGCTCGGCGGTCGAGGGCTATGACGCGGTCATCGGCGGGGCCAACGACTATGCCGCGATCGAAGGGCGCCGATGTCGTCATCGTCACCGCGGGAATACCCCGCAAGCCGGGGATGAGCCGCGACGACCTGATCGGCGTCAATGCCGGGATCGTCAAGACCGTCGGCGAGGCGATCAAGAAGCATTGCCCGGAGGCCTTCGTCATCACGATCACCAACCCGCTCGACGTGATGGTGTGGGTCATGCGTGAAGCCTGCGGGCTGCCGCCGCATCGCGTGGTCGGCATGGCCGGCATCCTTGACAGCTCGCGCTTCCGCTATTTCCTGTCCCAGGAGTTCGGCGTCTCGGTCGAGGACGTCACCGCCTTTGTGCTCGGCGGCCATGGCGACACGATGGTGCCGCTGGTGCGCTATTCGACGGTCGCCGGCATCCCGCTCCCCGACCTTGTCAAGATGGGTTGGACCACCAAGGAGCGGCTCGACCAGATCGTTCAGCGCACCCGCGACGGCGGCGGCGAGATCGTGAGCCTGCTGAAGACGGGCTCGGCCTTTTATGCGCCGGCCAGCTCCGCGATCCAGATGGCCGAAGCATATCTGCGCGACAAGAAGCGCGTCTTGCCCTGCGCCGCATGGCTCGACGGCCAGTACGGCGTCAAGGATCTCTATGTCGGGGTCCCGGTCGTGATCGGCGCCGGCGGCGTCGAGCGGGTAGTCGAAATCTCGCTGAACAGTGAAGAAAAGGCCGCCTTCGACAAATCGGTCGGTGCGGTCCGTGAGCTGATCGATGTGGTAAAGAAGATGCGGAGCTGAACGGGCTGCATTGCTGTCGTGCGTGCTTCGAGACGCGCTCTTCTAGCGCTCCTCAGCATGAGGGAGGCTCGCGAGAGCATTATGAAAGATCCTCATCCTGAGGAGGCCGTGAAGCGGCCGTCTCGAAGGACGCACCGCGATGATCCAGCCAATCGACAACTTGGCGGGGTGCGATGAATATTCACGAATATCAGGCGAAAGAGCTGCTCGCGAAGTTCGGCGTCGCGGTGCCGCGCGGCGGGGTCGCCTATACCGCCGCGGAAGCGGTCGAGGCGGCGCGCCGGCTCGGCGGCGAGGTCTGGGTGGTGAAGGCGCAGATCCATGCCGGGGGCCGCGGCAAGGCCGGCGGGGTCAAGCTGTGCCGCTCGGAAGACGAGGTCGCGGCGGCGGCGCGCGCCCTACTCGGGACCAACCTGGTCACCCATCAGACCGGCCCCGCCGGGCGCGAGGTCAAGCGGGTCTATGTCGAGGAAGGCTGCGACATCGCCCGCGAGCTCTACCTCGGCCTCCTGATCGACCGCGACACCGGGCGGGTGACCCTGATCGGCTCGACCGAGGGCGGCGTGGAGATCGAGGAGGTCGCCGCCCGGGCGCCCGAAAAGATCCTCAAAGTGGCGGTCGACCCGGCGAGCGGGATCGAGCCGTTCCACGCCCGCAAGATCGCCTATGGCCTGGGGTTGGAAGGGGCTCAGATCGGCGTCGCGGTCAAGTTCGTGACGGCGCTCTACGAGGCCTTTTGCGAGCTCGACGCCTCGGTCGTCGAGATCAATCCGCTGGTGGTGACGGGTTCCGGGCAGCTGCTGGCGCTCGACGCCAAGATGGGGTTCGACGACAATGCGCTCTTCCGTCACTCGGACATCGAAGCCCTGCGGGACGAGGACGAGGAGGACCCGACCGAGCTCGAGGCCGGCAAGCACGCGCTCAACTACGTCAAGCTCGACGGCAATATCGGCTGCATGGTCAACGGCGCCGGCCTCGCTATGGCGACGATGGACATCATCAAATTGCACGGCGGCAACCCGGCAAATTTTCTCGATGTCGGCGGCGGGGCGACCCGCGACCGGGTGGCGACCGCGTTCAAGCTGATCCTCAGCGACCCCAACGTCGAAGGGATGCTCGTCAACATCTTCGGCGGGATCATGCGCTGCGATGTCATCGCCGAGGGCGTTGTCGCGGCGGCGCGCGAGGTCAATCTACACGTGCCGCTCGTCGTCCGGCTCGAAGGGACCAATGTCGACCTCGGCAAAAGGATCCTGCAGCAATCGGGCTTGCCGATCCTTGCAGCCGAAAATTTGGCCGACGCGGCGCAGAAGGTCGTCGCGGCGGTCAAGGAGGCTGCGTGATGTCGATCCTCGTCGATGCCTCGACCAGGGTGCTGTGCCAGGGCTTCACCGGCGCCCAGGGCACCTTCCATTCCGAGCAGGCGATCGCCTACGGCACCAAGATGGTCGGCGGCGTGACCCCGGGGAAGGGCGGCACGCGCCATCTCGACCTGCCGGTCTTCAACACTGTGCACGAGGCGCGCGCTGCGACGGATTGCGATGCGACGGTTATCTACGTGCCGCCGCCCTTCGCCGCCGACGCAATTCTCGAAGCGGCTGACGCAGGGATCCCGCTGATCATCTGCATCACCGAGGGCATCCCCGTCATCGACATGGTGCATGTCAAGCGCAGCCTGTCGGGCGGCCGGTCGCGGCTGATCGGGGCGAACTGCCCCGGCGTGATCACCCCGGACGAATGCAAGATCGGCATCATGCCGGGCCACATCCACCGCCGCGGCAAGATTGGCATCGTGTCGCGCTCGGGCACCTTGACCTATGAGGCGGTGGCGCAAACCACCGCGGTCGGGCTCGGCCAGTCGAGCTGCGTCGGGATCGGCGGCGACCCGGTCAACGGCACCAATTTTGTCGAAATCCTCGAGATGTTCCTCGCCGACGACGAGACCGAGGCGATCGTCATGATCGGCGAGATCGGCGGAACGGCCGAGGAGGATGGCGCCGATTTTCTGAGATCTTCCCGCATCAAGAAGCCGGTCGTCGGCTTTATCGCCGGCAGCACGGCGCCGCCCGGCCGGCGGATGGGCCATGCCGGCGCCATAATCGCGGGCGGCAAGGGCGGCGCCGGCGACAAGATGGAGGCGCTGCGCAGCGCCGGCGTCGTCGTCGCCGAGTCCCCGGCCGCGATCGGCACGACAATGCGGGACGTGCTGCGAGGTTAACGACGGGTAGCAGTTGACGCCCACTGCCCGCATATAAAGGCCGACCGCATTTTCCGGCATTTCGTCACCCCGGCGAAAGAGCTTGCGAAGAATTTCGATAATTTGTCATTCCGGGGCGCGGGCATAGCCCGCGAGCCCGGAACCCATGAACACCCGCCTGTAAAGGCTTGGGAATCGCCGGTGTTCATGGGTTCCGGGCCTGCCCCTGGACAAGGGCCAGGGGCATCCCGGAATGACAAGGAATTTGCGCTCGCACGGGGACCCTTCTTCCTCTCTCGTGGGAGTGACGGTTGAGGCATGACACGATGATAAATCTCGACCACACGACGTTCTTGACCGGCACCAATGCCGGGTTCATAGCCGAGCTTTATGCGCGCTTTCTCGAAGAGCCGAATTCCGTCGATGAGAGCTGGCGGCGCTTTTTTTCGGAATTGGACGCCGACGGCTCCCCGGTCGAGCCGGCGCCGCGCGGAACCGACGAAGAGACGTTGCGGCGGGCCACGACGGACTCGATCCGCGCATTGCAGTTGGTCCGCTCTTACCGCGTCCGCGGCCATCTCGAAGCCGATCTCGACCCGCTCGGCCTCGACAAACGCGGCCATCACCCCGAGCTCGACTACCGCAGCTACGGCTTTTCCGAGGCCGACCTCGACCGCGAGATCTTTATCAACGGGTTGCTGGGCCGCCAGCGCGCCAGTTTGCGGGAGATCATCGCCGCCTTGCGCGAGACCTATTGCGGCACGATCGGGATCGAATACATGCACATCCAGGATCCGACCGAGAAGGCGTGGATCCAGGAGAAATTCGAGAAACGACAGAGCCGGTGCGCTCTGTCGGGGGAGAGCAAAAGAGAAATTCTGCGCGTCCTGACCGCGGCCGAAACCTTCGAGCGGTTTCTCGACCGCCGCTATACCGGGACCAAACGGTTCGGCATCGAGGGGGCCGAGTCATTGATGCCGGCGCTGGAGGAAATCCTGCGCCGCGGCAGCGAGCTCGGCATCCGGGAGTTCGTGATCGGCATGCCGCACCGCGGCCGCCTCAATGTCCTGGCAAATTTTGTCGGCAAGCCCTTTGCCGCGATCTTCTCCGAGTTTCAGGGCAATTCGACCAATCCCGAGCATGTCCACGGCTCGGGCAACGTCAAATATCACCTCGGCACCTCGGGCGACCGTGAGATCGGTGGAAAGACCGTGCATTTGTCGCTCGCCGCCAACCCGTCGCATCTCGAGGCGGTCGACCCGGTCGTGCTCGGTAAGGTGCGGGCAAAGCAATTGCAGCGCGGCGACGCCGACCGCAGCCAGGTAGCGAGCATTCTGATGCACGGCGACGCCGCCTTCGCCGGGCAGGGGCTCGTGGCCGAATCGCTCGAATTGTCGGACCTCGTCGGTTTTTGCACCGGCGGGACGATCCACGTCATCGTCAACAACCAGATCGGGTTCACCACGGCGCCGTCCTCGGCCCGGTCGAGCCCCTATCCCTCCGACGTGGCCAAGGGCGTCCAGGCGCCGATCTTCCATGTTAACGGCGACGACCCGGAAGCGGTCGTCGAGGTCGCCCGCGCGGCCGCCGAGTTTCGTCAGGAGTTCAAAAAGGACGTTGTCATCGACCTGTTCTGCTATCGGCGGCATGGGCACAACGAGACCGACGAGCCGGCTTTTACGCAGCCGCTAATGTACCGCACGATTGCCCGCCGTCCGACGACGCGGCAACTCTACGCCAAGCGCCTGGTCGAGACCGGCGCGCTGCGGGACGGCGAAGCCGATGCGATGGCGGCCCGGTTCGTTGCGGAGCTCGAAACCCAGTTCGCGGCGGCCAAGAGCTATCGCCCGAACAAGGCCGACTGGCTCGAAGGCGCCTGGGCTGGGCTCGAACAGGCGCCCGACGACGACCGCCGCGGCGATACCGGCGTTGCGATCGACAGATTGCGCGATATGGGTCGGCGCCTCGCGACCGCCCCCGAGGGGTTTCGCCTAAATCCCAAAATTTCCCGGCAGCTCGATGCAAAGCGCGCCGCCATAGAGGCCGGCGACGGGATCGACTGGGCCACGGCGGAGGCCTTGGCAATCGGGTCGCTGTGCGCCGAAGGAACCCATGTCCGAATGTCCGGCCAGGACAGTGGGCGCGGCACCTTTTCCCAGCGCCACGCCGTGCTGGTCGATCAGGAGAGTGAAGAGCGGTACATACCGATCAATCATGTCAGTCCGGGCCAAGCGCCCTTTGAGATGATCGACAGCCCGCTGTCCGAGGCGGCGGTGGTCGGCTTTGAATACGGCTACAGCCTTGCCGACCCCTCCACTCTCGTGCTGTGGGAGGCGCAGTTCGGGGACTTTGCCAATGGCGCGCAGGTCATCATCGACCAGTTCCTGAGCTCGGGAGAGGCCAAATGGCTGCGCATGAGCGGTCTCGTCATGCTGTTGCCGCACGGCTATGAGGGTCAGGGGCCGGAGCATTCCTCGGCGCGGATCGAGCGCTACCTTCAGCTGTGTGCCGAAGGTAATATTCAAGTCTGCAACCTCACCGGCGCAGCGAACTACTTCCACGCCTTGCGCCGCCAGATCCGCCGCAACTTTCGCAAGCCGCTCGTCATCTTCACGCCGAAATCGCTGCTGCGCGCCAAGGAGGCCATGTCACGGCTCGACGATCTGGCGCGCGGGAGCTCGTTTCACCGGGTGATTGGCGAAACCGAGGCGATTGCGCCGGACGATAAGGTGCGTCGCGTCGTGCTGTGCACGGGGAAGGTCTACTTCGATCTGGCAAAGGCCAGGGCGCACAGCGGCGACAACCGCGTCGCCCTGATACGTCTCGAGCAGCTCTATCCGTTCCCATCCAATGCGCTTGGCAAGGTATTGCAGCGCTATCCGAACGCCGAGATTGTCTGGTGCCAGGAAGAGCCGCAGAACATGGGGGCCTGGAATTTTGTCGACCGGCGCATCGAGCAGGTCCTCGCCGGCCTCGATGTCGCCGCGAAGCGGCCGCGCTTTGCCGGGCGCGCCGACGCGGCCTCGCCGGCCACTGGGCTGTTCAAACGCCACACCGAGGAACAGGGGCAGCTCGTTGCCGAGGCGCTGGCGGCCTGAGCGCGATGGCGACCGAAATCAAGGTGCCGAGCCTGGGCGAGTCGATTACCGAAGCGACCGTGTCGAAATGGCTGAAGCGGCCGGGTGACCTCGTCGCCGTCGACGAGCCGATTGCCGAGCTCGAAACCGACAAGGTGACATTGGAGGTTCCCGCGCCGGCTGCCGGCACCCTCTCTGAGGTCCTCGCAGAGGAAGGCGCCAACGTTCTTGTCGGGGCAGTACTCGGCACGATCGCGGAGGGAGCGGCGGAACCCGCCCCTCACCCTCCCGCTGACGCGGGCCCCTCCCTCTCCCCGCCCGCGCGGGGGAGGGGCTTGTCTCCCGCGCGGGGAGAGGGTCGGGGTGAGGGGCAAGAAGCGCTCGAACGTTCGGGGCCCGCGGTGCGCAAGCTGATCGAGGAGATAGGCCTGGATGCGGGGCGGATCGCACCCACCGGACCGGGAGGCCGGATCAGCAAGGCAGATGTGATCGCCGCCCGAGCACCTGCCGCGCCGCCATCAGCGCCAGCCGCCCCCGTCGAGCAACGCAAATCGCGGGTGCGCATGAGCCGGCTGCGGCGCCGCATCGCCGAGCGGCTGAAGGCGGCGCAAAACACCGCGGCGATGCTGACGACGTTCAACGAGATCGATATGAGCCAGGTGATCGCGCTGCGCGAGCGCCATCGCGATGGTTTCGAGAAAAAGCACGGCGTCCGGCTCGGGTTTATGTCGATCTTTGCCAAGGCGGCGATCGTCGCGCTGAAGGAATTGCCGGCGGTCAACGCCGAGATCGACGGCGAGGACATCGTCTACAAGCGCCATTACGACATCGGCGTTGCGGTCGGCACCGAGCAGGGGCTGGTCGTCCCGGTGGTGCGCGACGCCGACCGAATGAGCTTTGCCGAGATCGAAAAGACCATCGCCGAATACGGCCGCAAGGCGCGCGACGGCAAGCTCACGATCGAGGAGCTGTCGGGCGGCACCTTTACGATCTCGAACGGCGGCATCTACGGCTCGCTGATGTCGACGCCGATCCTCAACCCGCCGCAATCCGGCATCCTCGGCATGCACAAGATCGAGAGGCGGCCGGTCGCGATCCCCGGATCAAGTCCGGGGAGCGACACGGTCGAGATCCGGCCGATGATGTATGTCGCGCTCTCCTACGATCACCGCATCGTCGACGGCCGCGAGGCGGTCACATTCCTCGTGCGCATCAAGGAATGCGTCGAAGACCCCTCGCGCCTGATCTTCGAAATCTAGCAGGGTGGCGGGGCGGCGCCTCGGTTCTTGCGGCTCAGCGCCCAGCCGCCCCACCAGATCAGCGCGCCGATCACGACGAACGGCAGCCCGACAGATGTATTGGATGCCGCGCAGATCGAGCTCTCCGCCATGATGGCCGGTGTCGCTCAAATCGGCGATCGTCATTCCCATGGTGCACAGACCCGAGAGCGTCGTCAGGGCGATGCCGAGCATCATGATCGGCAGTCCGCACCCGCTTGCCAGCCGGGGGCTAGAACCGGCTGAGGGTGCTGTGAAGGATCAGCCATTAGGGGTTCGCCGGGCAAAAAGGGAGACAAAACTGTACGCCGGAGCGAAGCCGCGGAGCTACAGCCCCAGATAGAATTTGCGGACCAGCTCGTTGTTGTTGAGCTCGTCGGCGGAGCCGCCCTCGAAGGCGATCTTGCCGTGGACGATGACATAGCCGCGGTCGGCAATGCGGACCGCCTGGTTGAAGTTCTGCTCTGCCATCAGCACGGTCAGCTGGTAGCGGTCCTTCAGTTCCTTGATCTTTTCGATCGTGCGTTTGACGAGCACCGGCGCGAGGCCGACCGACGGCTCGTCGATCAGCAGGATCTTGGGCGCCGACATCAGCGCCCGCGCCAGGGCCAGCATCTGCTGCTCGCCGCCGCTGAGGCTGCCGCCAATTGCCGGCGCCGCTCCCGCAGCACCGGGAAGGTCTCGTAGGACATATCGAGATTGCGGCCGATGTCGGCGCGCGCCGACGCCCGGAACGCGCCGAGCAATAGGTTCTCCTCGACCGTCAGCTTCGGGAAGAGCCGCCGCCCCTCCGGCACCAGGCTGATCCCGAGATCGACGATCTCCTCGGTCGAGCGGCCGACCAGATCGATGTTGGCCATCGATTTCGGCGACGATCGAGCCGCGAACGGGCGGCACGATCCCCATCACGCATTTCATCAACGTGCTCTTGCCGTTGCCGTTGGTGCCGAGCAATACGACGGTCTCGCCCGGCGCGACCGACAACGAGACATCCTCCAGCACCCGCACTGCGCCATAGCCCGCATCGATGGCGGTGACGAGAAGGCTACTCGCCAAGATAGGCCCTCTCCACTTCGGGGTTGCGGATGGCCTCCTGCGGCGCCCCGTCGGCGATCTTCTGACCCGCGACCAGCACGACCAGCCTTGTCGAGAAGCTCATGACAGCGCGCATGATGTGCTCGATCAATACGATCGTGATGCCCGCCTCGTTGAGGCGGAACAAGACCGCGAGGATCTCCTCGACCTCCGAAGGGGAAAGGCCCGCCATCGCCTCATCGGCGAATAAGAGGCGCGGCGCGCTGGCGACGGCGCGCGCGAGCTCGAGCTTGCGCATCTCGACCTGGGTCAGGTCGCGCGGCAAATGCAATGCCTTGTCGACGAGGCCGACATCGGCGAGGAGCGCCCGGCAGCGCTCGGCGATCGCGGCGCCGGAGAGATGCGGGCCATGCCGCGCATTCACCGTGTAGAGCAGCGGGATGCGCAGATTGTCGACAAGGTTGAGGCTGCGGAACGGCTTGGGCAATTGAAAGCTGCGGGCGAGCCCCAACCGGGTTCGCTGGTAGGCCGGCATGCCGTCGATCGGGCGCCCGTCAAAGACGATGTTTCCGCTGTCGTGTCGCAATGTGCCGGAGAGGCAATTTACGAGCGTGCTCTTGCCCGACCCGTTGGGCCCGATCAGGCCGAGTCGCTCGCCGGCAGCGACGGTGACGTGAATGTCCTGCAGCGCGACAAACCCGCCAAAGCGCTTGCCGAGGCCCGTGACTTCGAGGATCGGCCGATCCATCATTGGCTGGGCCATCAGCGGCGCCTCGCGCGCCAACGGCCCTGCACCAGCCCGACGATGCCGTTGGGAGCGATGATCACAAAGAGCGATCAGCAGCACGCCGACGATCAACAAATTGAGCGCCGAGGAGATCGTCACGGTGGCGAGCTGCTGGATCGTGCCGAGCAACACCGCGCCGATGACCGGGCCGACCCAGCTGGTCATGCCGCCGATCAACGGCATCGCGACGCTGTTGACGGCGTAGGAGAAATTGAAGCTCGAGGCCGGGTCGAGATAGGTGACGTAGTAGGGGAGGGGGGCTCCCGACATGCCCATCAGCGCGCCGCTCAAGGTCGTCGAGATCAGTTTCAGCCGCAGGGTCGGCACCCCGCCCGCCTCGGCCGCCTGCTCGTCGTCACGGATCGCATTGAAGCCGAGGCCGAGGGTCGAGCGCTCGATCGTCCGCGCGATCGCCACCGAGATCCAGGTCA
Organism: uncultured Alphaproteobacteria bacterium; assembly: GCA_963836845.1. Taxonomy (GTDB): domain Bacteria; phylum Pseudomonadota; class Alphaproteobacteria; order ATCC43930; family CGMCC-115725; genus AP-15. The sequence goes on from CAWILK010000030.1 coordinate 97,885, forward strand.
GCGCCAGCATCAGCGAATAGAGGTATTGGATGTAGCTGCCGTAGAGCGGCGAGTGCTGCGGCCGGATCACATAGATGCCGCGCGACCCGCCGACATAATCCCAGTTGACGATCAGGGTCTGCGCGACGATCGCCAATGCCAGGGTGGCGATCGCGAAGAACACGCCCTTGAGGCGCAAGGTCAGATAGCCCATGCCAAACCCGACGATCCCCGACATGACGCCGCCAACGAGCATCATGACCGGGACCGGCAGCGAAGTTGTCTTGTGCAATACAACGGCGGTATAGGCGCCCACCGCAAAGAACGCACCGGTGCCGAAATTGGTGTACCCGGTATAGCCGCCGAGAATGTTCCACGCCGTCGCCAAGACAATAAACTGCAATACCTGGTAGGCGGCGAAAAAATAATATTCGTTCGTAGATGAGACCAGCGCGTCAGCAACAGGAACGCGACGGCGACAATGAACGAGACGACCCAAAACTTGCCGGTGCCCATCATTCGTCACCCGCGAAAAAGCCCCTCTCCCGCATCGCGGGAGAGGGAGGGGCCCAGCCCGCAGGGCTGGGAGGGTGAGGGTCTAATCGGTTTCGAGGACCCGCAGAATGGTCTCGATCACCCCATTGGTATTGGCTAAGAACATCGTTGTTCCAAAATCTGATCACCTGCCACCCTCGCTTTTCGAGCGACGCCGTTCGGCGCATGTCCGCTGGATTGTTGGCATGCTGACCGCCATCGAGTTCGATCACCAATGCGTATTCGGTGCAAGCGAAGTCGACGATGAAATCGCCGATCGGATGCTGGCGCCGGAACTTGTACCGCGATAAACGCCGGTCCCGCAAAGCCGACCACATTCGCCTTTCGGCATCGGTCGAGGATTGCCGCAATCGGCGGGCTTTTCGATTGGGCATCGCCGGAGATTACCGGCTCTCGGTAAACAAACTGCCGAGACACCCTCACCCGCCTCGCTGCGCTCGACACCCTCTCCCGCGGTGCGGGAGAGGGGCTAATTAGGTGCATCGCCTCTCATCGTCAGCGCCCGAGGATGCCGGCGGGGCGCACGGCGAGGGTCAGGAGGAGAAAGCCGAAGGCGACGGCGGGCGCCCAGGAAGGGCCGTAAAAAGTCGCGGTGATGCTCTCGACGATGCCGATCAGCATCGCGCCGGCCAGCATGCCGGGAAAGCTCGTCATGCCGCCGAGCACGCAAATCGCAAAGATGCGGCCGATATAGTCGCGGCCGATCGACGGCTCGACCGGCTGGATGATGATCAGCAGCGCCCCCGCCACCGAGGCGGTGGCGATCGAGATGCCGAAGGCGATCATTTTGACGCGGCTCGGGTTGGCCGCCATCAATTGCAATGCCAGCCGGTCCTGCGACACGGCGAGGATCGCCCGGCCGATAAAGGTGCGCCCCAAAAACACCTGCAATACCGCCAGCATCAACAGTGAAACGAGGCACGGGATCAGCATGCGCAGCGGCAGGTCGATAAAGCCGAGATGCAGGCTCGGACCGATATAGGGGGCTTCGACAAATCGATAATCGACGCCGAAGACGAGGATCAGCGCGACCTCGCCGACAAATAGCAGCCCAAAAAAAAAGGCGAGGCCCTGGATCGACTCTTCGCCGCGCCGCTCGAAGGCATAGTAGTAGATCTGGTAGACCGCCATGCCGGCGAGGAAGAACACCGGCGTCATCACGACGCCGATCAGGATCGGGTCGATCGCCGAAAGTTGCTGAATTGACGATGTAGGCGACAAACGACCCGAGCATGATGAAGGCCGGATGCGCGATATTGACGATGTCGAGCATGCCGAAGGAGATCGTGACGCCGATCGTCACCGCCGCATAAAACCCGCCGAGCAGCAAACCGGCGACGATCGCGTTGACCGCCAGATCGAGCGAGATCATCCGACCGGCATGGTTCCGGCGTGCGACGGCGATCGCGGCATCTCTCCCCCTCTGTTATATCGCGCCCTGGCGCGGTGTATTAAGCCATAGGCGATTGTTGCTCCAGAGGCTACAGCGATGACCCTGCCGTCCGAGGCGCGGTTCGAGGATCACCGGCTGCTGACCGGCGCCGGACGATTTGTCGACGACGAAGCACGGCCCCGCCAGGCCCATGGGGTCTTTGTGCGATCGCCGCACGCCTTTGCCGCCATCCGAGCAATCGATATCGGCGCCGCTGGCGCACAGCCGGGAGTGCTGGCGGTGCTGACGGCGCGCGACATGGCAGAGGCCGGGATCGGCAATCTGACGGTCGCTGCCCCCGTTCCCGGCGGCGAGGGGCTTGTCGTCCCATTTCGTCCCGCGCTCGCCGGCGACTGCATTCGCCATGTCGGCGAGGCGGTGGCGCTGGTCGTCGGCGACACCGAGGCGGCCGCGCGCGATGCGGCGGAGCAAGTCGCGGTCGAGTATGAGGAGCGCACCGCAGTAACGGATCTCGCGAGATCGGTCGATCGCGACGCGCCACTGCTGTGGCCGGAAGCCCCCGGCAATGTAGCGCTCGATTGGCATGGGCCCGGCAGCGACGCGACCGCGCTCGATCGCGTTTTCGCCGAGGCGGCGTATGTCGCCCGGGTCAAGGTGGCGAACCAGCGGATCATCGTCGCGCCGCTGGAGCCGCGCGCGGCGCTGGCCGAGTACGACGCTTCAGAGGAGCGCTACACCCTCAGCTGCGCGTCGCAGAGCGCCTTTGTCATGCATCAGCACCTCTGCCGGACTTTCGGCGTGCCGCCGGAGCGAGTGCGGGTGGTCAGCAGCGATGTCGGCGGCGCTTTCGGCATGCGCACAGCCCCTTACCCCGAATACCCGGCTTTGCTGATCGCCGCTCGGCGGATTGGGCGGCCGGTGCGCTGGGTGGCGTCGCGGGCGGAAACCTTCCTGACCGACAACCAGGCTCGCGACACATTGACGGAGGCGGCGCTCGCCCTCAATTCAGACGGCCGGTTTCTCGGTCTGAGAATCGACGGCCTTGCCAATATGGGCGCCTATCTGACCTCGCACGCGGCCTTTATTTCGACTGTCAATTTCACCCGCTGCCTGCCGGGGATGTATCATATCCCGCAGCTCTCGGTGCGCATCCGGTGCGTCTTTACCAACACCGTGCCGACCGGGCCCTATCGCGGAGCCGGCCGTCCCGAGGCGAATTATTGCCTCGAGCGGCTGGTCGACGAGGCTGCGCGGGTGACCGGGATAGACCGCATCGAGCTGCGCCGCCGCAACCTGATCACCCCGGCGATGATGCCGTACCAGACACCGGTCGGAACGACCTACGACAGCGGTGATTTTGCGGCGATCGTCGATGCCGCCCTGGCGCGCGCCGACGCCGCCGGCTTCTCTACCCGCCGTGCGCGATCCGCAGCCGCGGGCAAGCGCCGTGGGCTCGGCATCTCGTGCTTTCTGGAGATCGCCGGCGGGCAGCCTGGGGAGGGCGCCGGCATCAGCTTTCCCGGGAGCAGCCGCCTGCTCCTCGCGATCGGCGTGCATCCGAGCGGCCAGGGGCATGCCACACTTTATCGCCGGCTCGTCGCCGAACGCCTCGGCATCCCGGTCGATCAGGTCCAACTGGCGCTAGGCGACAGCGCGAACACCGTCCCGAGCGCCGGCGCCGTGGCCTCACGCTCGACCATGTCGGTCGGAGGCGCCGTAGTGGAGACCGTCGCGGCGGTCATCGAGAAGGGCCGTCGGGTTGCGGCGAACCTGCTCGAAGCTTCCGACGCAGACATCGTCTACCGTGACGGCGTCTTCACGATCACCGGCACCGACCGCCGCTTGACGTTGTTCGAAGTCGCCGAAAGGGCGGCGCATCTCCCGGGCGAAAGTCTTGACACCAAGCGAACCGCAGACGTGCCGCCCTCCTTTCCCAACGGCTGCCATATCGCCGAGGTCGAGATCGACGCTGAGACGGGCGCCGTCGAGCTCGCGGCTTACAACGCGGTCGATGATTGCGGCAATGTGCTGCAGCCGGTGCTGGTCGAAGGCCAGGTCCATGGCGGGATCGCGCAAGGCGTCGGGCAGGCGCTGCTCGAGGCCGGGGTGTATGACGATGCGAGCGGCCAGCTCGTCGCCGGCTCCTTCATGGATTATGCGATGCCGCGCGCCGAAGATTTGCCGCGTTTGGGGAGCGCTCTGCACCCGGTGCCGTGCCGCAGCAATGCACTCGGAGTCAAAGGCGTCGGCGAGGCGGGGACGACCGCATCGCTCGCCGCCGTGATGAACGCGGTCGCCGACGCGCTGCCGGAGGCAACCTCGCTCGACATGCCGGCCTCACCCGCTCGGATATGGCAGGCGATCCACAATTCCGAAAGCTAAAACACAAAAATTACGCCCCGCCTCACCTCCCCGCGGCCGAAACGACGGGAAAAGTGAGGTGGGGTGGTACCAAGTCTGAAGGTTCAGCAGCGATCACCGATCATGGTGGCGTGGCGGCTTCTCCGGGGTTGTCCTCGTCCCCGTGCCAGTACACCGCGACACACCCGCTCAAGCAGTTGGGGTAGACGTTGTTCGCCGGCAAGGGCACGAATACATGGTTGTTCTTGGCATCGACGGCGACCGAATGCGCGGTCCCGGCGGGATGCACAGTCGGCGTGGCGGGAGGCGGCGGCACCTGCGGCACATTAAACGTCGGCACCAGCTGAAGCACCTCTTTGTCCTTCGCGTCGATCACGCCGAGTATCGCGGCGCCCTGAGCCGTAAGCGGAGGAACCGGGGGAGACGGGACGGTGTCGAGCGGCCGCAGAGGGCTGGTTGAGGAGGCGGTGTAGTAGTTGTTGTCGCCCTTGTTAAACCAGACTTCGTCGCCGACCCCCACACCCGGCACCTGATCTTGTACGCCGGTTTTGACGTTCAGGATCACCTGTATCGGCGCCGCGGTGTTTGTATCAATCGCCGTCCACAATTTGCCCGCCGTATCGAAAACCGTATTGCAGCCGACGAGCACGTCGTTGTTCGGGCCTTTAGTGAGACCCGCTGGCGAGCAGAACATTATCCCAAATGTCTTATCCACCTTTTTTGTCGTCGGATCGAGGCGTACAACCCCGCCACTCTCGGCGACCGGTCCGATTTGCGGGATGGACAGATAGAACTTTTGGGTGCCGGGATCCCATAGCGGTTGCTCGGCGCCATTCTGTGCATCAACGCCGTTGGCCAGATTAAACGTGACCCTGTCAGCCCCGGGGCTTGCCGGCTGGGTGAGTGCGCACGTCGTCGCGTCGAATTTGATGAAGACGCCGAACGGCGGATTGTCGGCGTTGTTGATCGCCAGGATCAGTGAATCCTTCGGGTCGACCGCCAATTCATCAGAACGGTTGGGAGAGGTAGGGTCCGTTTTGACGCTGTTGACCAGCGCCAATGTCGCCTTCTTGAAAGAAACCACACGACTGGGGGCGTCGGTTACAAAAAGGCAATTTTGCGAGGTCGCGACCCCGTTGGGGCCAGACGTGTTGTTGCTGCCCGTGAACCCCGCGAATCCCCCAGAAAGCTGGGCGATAAGGATGTCCGAGGTGGTGTCGACGACGTCAACGGAGGCATTCGAGCGATCCGCGAGATAGTAGGTTCGCGTCGCCTGGTCGACCCAACTGATGTCGAACGAGTACAGAGCGCCGGCAGTTTTATTCGCCGCGGGGAGGACCGGGGGGATTTTAACCGTTTCGAGTAGTCTGACCGCCCGGTCATTCTTTGCCTTCTCGGCCCACGCGGCGTTCCCGACCAATAGCGGAGCCGGGGTGATCGCTGCCACCAACACCGCTGGCAAAAAATATCTCTTTAATACGGCGCGCAGGATACTGTGCTTACCAAGCATATCCTCCTCCCACCTAGTTTGGTTGCAATGGGAACCGGGGGTGTTGCCGATTCACGTTAGAAGTATCACGACTGTTCCACCCGTCAACGCATTTCCGACGACTTTTTGACGTATTCTGCCATCAGGCTGCCGGGAAGGTTGTGGTTTTATTTCCGATATATTGGGATTTTGTAACTTGACCGCTATAACCATGTTTTTTGTCTCTCGAAGCGTCGAATGGTCGAACCGTTGACAGGAAAGCGAGCCGCTTGAAGATCCTGCTGATTGAGGACGATCGAGAAAATTCTGATTATGTCGCGAACGGTCTTCGCGAAGAGGGCCACTTGGTTGCCCAGGTGGCAACCGGCGCCGAAGGCCTCGTTTGTGCGATGAGCGATGATCTCGATTTGCTGATTGTCGATCGGATGATACCCGGTCTTGATGGGCTAAACCTCGTCAAGAGCTTGCGCGCGGCGGGCCATCACACGCCAGTTTTGTTCCTGACCGCCCTCGGTGGCGTCGAGGACCGGGTCTCGGGGCTCAATGCCGGCGGTGACGATTATCTGGTCAAACCGTTTGCTTTTTCCGAGCTCGTTGCCCGGGTCGCCGCGTTGGGGCGGAGGCCGCACATGACCGCGGCGGAAACCAGACTGCATGTACTAGATCTGGAGCTTGATTTATTGTCGCGCACGGTGCGCCGTCGCGGCGAGCTGATCGAGCTGCAGCCGAGGGAATTCCGTCTGCTTGAATACCTGATGCGGCACACCGGCCAGGTGGTGACGCGCACAATGCTGCTTGAGCACGTCTGGGAAGTTCATTTTGATCCTCGCACGAACATCGTTGAAACCCATATCAGCCGCCTGCGCAGCAAGGTCGATAAAGGCTTCGGCGTGGAGCTGATTCACACGGTTAGAGGGGCAGGCTATTGTGTTCGCGGCCCTGATTAGGATCCTGCGAACCTCGAGCTTTCGCCTTACCTTACTTTACGCAGGGCTGTTCGGCTGTTCGGGGCTGATATTGCTGGCAGTAATCTACGAGGCGGCGGGTGCGTATATGTCGAGCTCGCTGGATGCAGCGATCGACAGCGACATCACCGAGCTTGTGAATAGTATTCGGGCAGGGGGAATTCAGGCGTTGGCAGCGCAAGTCGACGAACGGGTACAACAAACGCCGTACGGTCCAATGTATTATTTGCTCCAGGATCAGAACGAGAAAGTCATTTCCGGAAATCTTCCGCCAGCTCATGGCAGAGAAGGCCGCTTCGATCTGAAAGTGCCGAGAGCCAATTTACCGAGTATAGCGGTCCACGCCCACGGCATTACCTTACCGGACGGTGAATATTTGATCGTCGGGGTCGATGCACTTCCGCGCCGTGAAATGCATCAGCTCATTGTGCGGGTATTCGGGTTGAGCTCAGCGGCCACCCTGGTGCTGGCGTTGGCGGGGGGAGCGCTGATGAGCCGCGGTCTGCTTCGGCGTATTGAAGCGATCAGCCGGACTGCGCGCGGCATCATGGCCGGCGACTTCTCCAGAAGGATCCCGGTCCGCGGCAGCGGCGATGAATTCGATCATCTCGTCACAAGCCTCAATGCCATGCTCGAGCGCAATGAGGCCGCCATGGAGAGTGTGCGCCAAGTATCAAACGATATTGCGCATGATTTGCGCACACCGCTGACCCGGTTGCGCCAGCAGCTCGAGGTCGCCAAGCGACGAGCACGATCGGAGGAAGAGTGGCGGCGAGCCGCGGAGAGATGCATCTCAGAAATGGACGCGATTCTGGAGACCTTTGGCGGGCTGCTGCGGATCGCGCAAATCGAGAGCGGAATGCCAACCCGCCGATTTACAAAAGTCGATCTTTCGGAGCTATTGCGCACTGTGGTCGAGCTCTATCAGCCCATGGCTGAAGAGAAAGAACAGCTGTTTACAGCCGATATCCCTGCCGGCCTCACGGTCTGGGGTGACCGCGAGCTCCTGACGCAGATGATTGCAAATGTTGTAGAGAATGCGATGAAGCATTCGCCCGTAGGAGCGTCCATCGCGCTCACGACAATGGAGACGCCAAGCTCGATAGCCGTAACCGTTAGCGATACCGGGCCGGGAATCCCGACCGAGGAACGGGGACATGTGTTTCAGCGATTTTATCGGCTGGAACGAAGCCGCAGCACGCCAGGCAATGGACTTGGCTTGAGCTTGGTCGGAGCAATCGCAGCGCTCCATAAGATCGGCATCGAGCTCACCGACAGTGGCCCCGGTTTGCGATTTACCCTGCGGTTTCGCGCCCTGGATCAAGACGGATCTGGTGAAGATCGGCTCGCTCAGGTCCCAGACGCAGACAATTATCGGCACGCTAGAGCGGCGTCTGCATCGAACGCTATGACGAGCTAGGAGCGGCTTCTAAGCTTTCTGGGGTTGCTCGCCATCGTGCTAGGTCGGGATCAGCGGCTCGCCGCGCATGTATTTGCCGCGGCAGAACAGCAATGTCGGCTTGTGCGTGTAGGCATAGCGCTCGACGTGGCCGATAAAGATGATGTGGTCGCCGCCGTAGTGCCGGTATTCGTTGCGGCACTCGAAATGCGCGGCTGCGCCGATCAGCACGGGCGCGCCGCATTCCGGGATCATGTGGTCGATCTCGGCAAACTTGTTTTCGTGCGAGCGGGCGAATTTGTTCGACAATTCGCTCTGGTCGTGGGCCAGAATGTTGACGACGAAATGCGAGCCCTCCTGGAAGGCGGGAAGGCTTTGCGCATAGAGCGATGCGCTCCACAGCACGAGCGGCGGGGTCAGCGACACCGAGGTGAAGGAGTTGGCGGTCAGGCCGTAGAGCCCGCCCGCCTTGCTGCGCGCGGTGATGATCGTTACGCCGGTCGCAAAGGTGCCGAGCGCGCTGCGAAAGTCGCGCAGATCGAACCCTTCGCCCGCGGTGCTCTGCACCGGCGCCGCATGGCTGCCGGGCAGCTCGTCCTTGGAGGATCTCGTTAGGCACAGTCGGTCCCTCGAAAAGCCATCACAGCGGCGCGTCGGGCGGCAGCCCGAGCGCCACCCTGCCGTACACCGCCCCGTTGACATCCCAATTGAGCACGTAATGGGCATTGGCCGCGTGAACGTCGCGGAATGCGCGCTGGATCGGGTTTCTTTCGTAGACCGCGGCCCCGCCTGTCGCGGCGAAGAGGAGGTCGACGGCCTTTGTGCACAGGCCCCCGGCGAATGCGCCGTCGCGCCGGTAGCGGGCCCTCTGCTCGAGGCTGGGCACCACCCCGGCCTCGGTGATCCGCATCGCCTCGTCACAGCCGCGCAACATGATCGCCTCCGCCGCGTCGGCGAGTGCCGAGGCCTCTGCGAGATGCACTTGAATATTCGTGAAATCGGCGATGTTCCTGCCGGTATATGCGCTGAGCCGATTGCGGGTCGTTTCGGTAAAATGCTGGATCGCCCCGCGCGCAATGCCGAGCGAGACGCCGCCGAGGACAAAGGCAAAGAGGCTGACTGCCGGCAGCTTGTACAGCGTTCCGGGATTTAGTTCGCTGCCGCGGTTGGGGCCGCCCTTGATCCGCTCGGTGGCGAGGGTGCGATAGGCAGGAACGAAAACATCGGTGACCTCGACATCCTTGCTGCCGGTGCCGGCGAGGCCGATCACCTGCCAGGTGTCGATGACCGAGTAATCGCGCGCCGGGACCAGAAACATGCGCGGCTCATTCAGCCCGGCCTCCTCGTCGACGACGATGCCGCCGAACATGTTCCAGGTCGAGGGGTCGATGCCGCTCGAAAACGGCCAGCGGCCGGTGAGGCGATAGCCGCCGGGACGCGCCGCGCCCGGCCGCGGGCAAAATCAGCGCCGAGCTGATCAGGCTGTCCGCCGATTCGCCCCAGATTTCATGCTGTGCCTCGGGATGCCACATCCCCAAAAGCCAATGATGTGCGGCGAGATTGGCCAGCACCCAAGCGGTCGAGCCGCAGCCCCGCCCGATCACCGCGGTCAATTCGCAAATCGCGCGGAACGGGCAGCTCGCTGCCGCCGACCCGCGCCGGCTGCAGCATGCGGAAGAGACCGCTCGCGTGCAGATCGGCGATCGTCTCGTCGGGGAGACGGCGCAGCTCTTCCGCGCGCGGGGCGCGTTCGCGCAGCACCGGAATCAGCGCCTCGGCGCGCGCTAAGAGCTCCTCGAAACGCGGCACTGTCGCGCGCTGGTCGGTTACTTGGCCTCTGGCATTGCGATCCTCTCCCGGATGGGCCAGCCTATCCTACTTTACTCGTCCCGCTGCGGCCGGGACATATCCTATCCACATGTCAGACACGCCGTCAGTTCGGAGCACACAGCGATGATCATCGATACCCATGCGCATGTCGTGCCGAGTAGCCTGATCGAGGCGTTGCGCGCCGAAAAGCGGATCTTTCCCTCCGTGCGGCTGCTCGCCGAAGGCGGCGCGACACGAATGACATTCGCCGGCGAGCCGCCGACTCGGCCGATCGCGCCCCGGCTGCGCGATCTCGAAGACCGCAGGCAATGGCTGGCGCGGCAGAAGATCGATTGTCAGGTGGTGGGTGGCTGGACCGATGTCTATGGCTACGAGCTGCAGGGAGAGGAAGGCGCCGATTGGGCGAGGTTCTTCAACGAGCATTTGCGGAAGGATGCGGACGCGCTCGCCGCCTTGACGCCGCTCGCGACGGTGCCCTTGCAGACCGGCTCGCTCGCGGCGCGGGTGCTCGAGGAAGCGCTCGCCGCCGGCTTCGTCGGCGCCATGATCGGGACCCAGCCCAAAGGTGTGGGCGGCAACCTGGACGACCCCGAGCTCGATCCGTTCTGGGAGGTCGCTTCCGCGCGCCGCGCGACGATCTTTCTGCACCCGATGTATATCTGCGGCGACGACCGCCTCGGAGCCTACGACCTGTTGAATGCGGTTGGCAGGTTGACCGATACGACGATTGCAGTGGCCCGGCTGTTCTTCTCCGGCCACCTTACGCGCTTCCCCGGCGTCACGCTCGTCGTCTCGCACGGCGGCGGGGCATTGCCCTATGCTCTCGGCCGGCTGCGGCGCAATCGGGCGATCCACCCCGACGGCTGCGCCGACCCGCTCGACGGCTTTCGCCGGCTCTATTTCGACACGGTGCTGTTCGAGCCGCAGGCGCTGCGCTTCCTGTGCGACGTTGCCGGCTCGGACAAGGTGGTCCTGGGCTCCGACTACCCGTTCCCGATCGGCGACCCCAAGCCGGCGCGGGTTGTCGATGACACCCCGCTCACCGAAGGCGAGCGGCGCGCCATTCTCGGTGAAACTGCTGCGCGCATCTTTCATATCGACTGCGGCTGTGGTAGCGAGCTTTCGGAAATCGCGGTTGAACCGGATCGGGGGTAGATCAGCATGTTCAGGAAGATCGGGTTGGCGGTGGGCTCGCTCGGCTTGGTGATCGGCATCGCCGCAAACGGAGCGCCAGCGGCCGCCCAAGGCGGCGTGCAGGTGGGCACATTGACCTGCAATGTGGCCGGCGGCTGGGGCTTTGTCTTCGGCTCCTCGAAGTCGGTGCGCTGCACCTTTTCGCGAGCGGGCGGCCGACCTGAGCCCTATGCGGGCTCCATCAAAAAATTCGGCGTCGATATCGGGTATACACAGGGCGGTGTCCTGGTTTGGGGCGTATTCGCGCCGAGCGCCACCCTCGGCCCGGGGGCATTGTCCGGCAATTATGTCGGCGCCACCGGCAGCGCCACCGTCGGCGTCGGCGCGGGGGCCAATGTGCTGGTCGGTGGCTCCAACCGCACGATCTCGCTGCAACCGGTCAGCATCGAGGGCAATACCGGGCTCAATGTCGCGGCCGGGATCGGATCCATAAGTCTGCGCTACCAGCCGCAAGCCGCGCGGCCGAGATAGTAGAAGAGGGTCCTAGCGCAATCGCGGGCTGCCGTTGTGTGGAGAAGCAATGCCAGCCGCACGCAAGCCGGCATCGCAAGTCGATCTGACCCGTACTAGAACGCTGCGCACGAGTTCGCGGGTGATGATGCCGACCGATTGCTGGCGGAACCGCGTCTTGTAGGCGTCGATCACAGCCGCAAGCCGTCGCGCGAGATCGGGTTCGCGCGTTTGGCCGCGACAAGCAGGATTTTGGTCGGATCGCCGGCGATATGCCGGTCTGCGGGTTGCGCCACTGGCCCTCGCCGTCGAACACGGTGAAGCCGTCAGGGAAATTGGGCGTGATGGTCTGGGCCGCGAACTCGGCCCATTCGGCGTCGGTCAGCGGCGCGCGCCCCCGATGCCGCGGCCAAAGAACAGCTCGGCGACCAGCATCCGCTGCTCCGACGGCAGCAGACACGAATAGGGCGCTGCGAGGAGCGGGCGATGCCGAGCAGCCGGCGAGCGCTCCCAGCGATAGCGCGCAAGCGAGCTGCCGCGGCGCATCGGCCGACATCCTGATCCTGGCGATGAGCTCGCCCGAACCCCGTCGGGCAAGCTTCGGTCATAGCGCAGCATCTCCCGTCAATGAATCTGCTCGAAGCCGGCTAAGGTCTGCGAAAGCCGCCGCCTACTCGGCAGCAGCCGCGAGCGCCGCGACCGGCTCGACCTTGGCGGCGCAGAATTTGAACTCGGGGATCTTGCCGAACGGGTCGAGCTGCGGGTTGGTCAGCACGTTGGCGGCGGCCTCGGCGTAGCAGAACGGGATGAAGACCAGGCCCGGCGGGACGTCGCTGTCGGCGCGCGCCTTCAGCTCGATCGTGCCGCGGCGGGTCGATGACGCGCACCGGGTCGCCGGCGGCGATGCCGAGGCGGCGCAATTCGGCCGGCGCGAGGCTGGCGACCGCCTCGGGCTCGATCTCGTCGAGCACGCTCGCCCGCCGGGTCATCGCGCCGGTGTGCCAGTGCTCGAGCAGGCGGCCGGTCGTCAGTACCATCGGGTATTCGTCGTCGGGCTCCTCGGCCGGCGGGATGATCGCGGCCGGGACCAGCTTGGCCGCGGCCCGACGCGGTCGGGAAGCCGTCGCCGAAGATGATCTCGTTGCCCGGCTGGTCCTCGGCGTCGCACGGGTAGGTCACCGAGCTCTCGCGCTCGAGCCGCTCCCAGGTGATGTTGTCGAGCGACGGCATCGCCAGTTTCATCTCGGCGAAGACGTCGCGCGGGTGGGTGTAGTTCCAGTCGAGCCCGATCCGGCGGGCGATCTCCTGGATGATCCACCAATCGAGCCGGGCGTTGCCGGGCAAGGGCAGCGCGGCGCGGCCCATCTGCACCCGGCGGTCGGTGTTGGTGAAGGTGCCGTTCTTCTCGGGCAAGGCCGAGGCCGGCAACACGACGTCGGCGTATTACGCGGTCTCGGTCAGGAAGATGTCCTGCACGACGAGGTGCTCGAGATTGGCGAGCGCCTCGCGGGCGTGCTGGACGTCGGGGTCGGACATCGCCGGGTTCTCGCCCATGATGTACATGCCCTTGATCTCGTCGCGATGGACCGCGTCCATGATCTCGACGACGGTCAGCCCGCGCTTGTCGTCGAGCGGGGTCTGCCACAGCGCCTCGAATTTCGCGCGGACGTCCGGGTTCTCGACCGACTGGTAGTCGGGGTAGACCATCGGGATCAGGCCGGCATCGGAGGCGCCCTGGACGTTGTTCTGGCCGCGCAGCGGGTGCAGGCCGGTGCCCGGCCGGCCGACCTGGCCGGTCAGCAGCGCCAGCGCGATCAGGCAGCGCGCGTTGTCGGTGCCGTGGGTGTGCTGCGAGATGCCCATGCCCCAGAAGATGATCGCCGCGCTCGGCGCGGGCGTAGGTGCGCGCGACATCGCGCAGGGTCGCGGCGTCGATGCCGCAGATCGGCGCCATCGTCTCGGGCGTGAAGTCGCGGATGTGCTCGCGCAGCTCCTCGAAATCCTCGGTGTGCGCCTGGATGTATTGGCGGTCGTAGAGACCTTCCTCGATGATCGTGTTGAGCAGGGCGTTCAGCATCGCCACGTCGCGTCCCGGGCGTGAAGCGCAAGCGTCGCGGTCGCGTGGCGGCCAGGGTCTGGCCGCGCGGGTCGATGACGAACAGCTTCGCGCCGCGCTTCGCGGCGTTCTTGAAGAAGGTCGCGGCGACCGGGTGGTTTACCGTCGGGTGGCGCCGATGACGATGATGACGTCGGAATCGGCGCCGCGGTGAACGGGGCCGTCACCGCGCCCGGAGCCGATCGTCTCCATCAGGGCGGCGACCGACGAGGCGTGGCAGAGCCGCGTGCAGTGGTCGACGTTGTTGCTGCCGAAGCCGGTGCGCACCAGCTTCTGGAACAGATAGGCTTCCTCGTTCGAGCCCTTGGCCGAGCCGAACCCGGCCAGCGCCCGGCTGCCGTCGCGGTCGCGGATGCGCCGCAGGCCGGCGGCGGCGCGGTCGAGCGCCTCGTCCCAGCTCGCCTTGCGGAAATGCGTGTAGGGGTTGGCCGGGTCGATATCGGTGTCGTGCTTGGGGACGCCGTCCTTGCGGATCAGCGGCTCGGTCAGCCGGTCGGGGTGGTGGACGTAGTCGAAGCCGAAGCGGCCCTTGACGCAGAGCCGGTTGTGGTTGGCCGGCCCGTCCCTGCCGTCGACGGCGAGGATGCGGTCGTCCTGGATCTTGTAGGTGAGCTGGCAGCCGACGCCGCAATAGGGGCAGAGGCTGTCGACCTCGCGGTCGGGGGCGTTGGCGTAGACGCCGTTCGCGTCGACCAGGGTCGCCGGCATCAGGGCGCCGGTCGGGCAGGCCTGCACGCATTCGCCGCAGGCGACGCAGGTGCTGTTGCCCATCGGGTCGTCGAAGTCGAAGACGATCTTTTCGTGGTGGCCGCGCGCCGGCCATGCCGATCACGTCGTTGACCTGGACCTCGCGGCAGGCGCGGACGCAGAGGTTGCACTGGATGCAGGCGTCGAGCTGCACCGCCATCGCCGGGTGGCTGCGGTCGGGCGCCGGCGGCGCATGCCGCGGGAAGCGGCTGTCGCCGACCGCCGAGCCGGTCGGCCCATTGCCAGAACCGCGAGTCGGGGTCGTGCGCGACCGCGCGGTCGGGCTGGTCGCCGACCAGCAGCTCGAACACCATCTTGCGCGAGAATCGGGCGCGCTCGCTCGCGGTCTGCACCTTCATGCCCGGCGCCGGCTTGCGGATGCACGAGGCGGCGAGCACCCGCTCGCCCTCGATCTCGACCATGCAGGCGCGGCAGTTGCCGTCGGCGCGGTAGCCGGGCTTCGGCAGCTAGCAGAGATGCGGGATCTCGATGCCCTGCCGGTCGCGCGACCTGCCAGATCGTCTCGCCGGGCGCGGCCTCGACCTCGGCGCCGTCGAGAAAGAAGCGGATCGGATTCGGTCATTTGACCTCCCCAAAACCGTCGTCCCCGCGAAAGCGGGGACCCAGGGGCGCCGATGCGCCGGAGGCTGCCGCCCTGGATTCCCGCTTGCGCGGGAACGACGAGCCGGTCTCGGTAATCACGTCAGATCCTCCCGGAAATGCTTCAGCACCTGCTTGACCGGGTTCATCGCGGCCTGGCCGAGGCCGCAGATCGAGGCGTCGCGCATGACCTGCGTCAGCTCCTGCAATAGCGGCTCGTCCCAATGCGGCGTCGTCATCAGCTTGACGGCCTTCTCGGTGCCGCCGCGGCAGGGGGTGCATTGGCCGCAGCTCTCGTCCTCGAAGAAGCGCATCAGGTTCAGCGCCACCGCCTTCATGTCGTCCCGGTCGGAGAGGACGACGACCGCGGCCGAGCCGATGAAGCAGCCGTGCGGTTCGAGCGTGCCGAAATCGAGCGGGATGTCGGCCATCGCGGCCGGCAAGATGCCGCCCGAGGCGCCGCCGGGCAGGTAGCCCTTGAATGTATGGCCCTCGGCCATGCCGCCGCAGAATTCGTCGATCAGCTGGCGCGCGGTGATGCCGGCCGGGGCGAGCTTGACGCCCGGGTCGCTTGACCCGTCCCGAGACCGAAAAGGTGCGCAGGCCCTTGCGGCCGTTGCGGCCCTGGCCGGTGAACCAGTCCGGCGCCCTTCTCGACGATGTCGCGGACCCAGATAGAGGGTCTCGACATTGTTGATCAGGGTCGGCCGGCCGAAGAGCCCGACCTGCGCCGGAAACGGCGGCTTGTGCCGCGGCAGCCCGCGCTTGCCTTCGATGCTCTCGAGCATCGCCGATTCCTCGCCGCAGATATAGGCGCCGGCGCCGCGCCGCAGGTGGATGCGGGTCGTGCGGCGCCAGCCCCGCGCGCTTCGACCGCGGCGATCTCGCTTTCGAGGATCGCGATGGCATTGCGGGTATTCGTCGCGCAGATAGATGTAGACCTCGGCGGCCTCGACGACCCAGGCGGCGATCAGCATCCCTTCGAGGAACCGGTGCGGGTCGGTTTCGAGGAAATAGCGGTCCTTGAAGGTGCCGGGCTCGCCCTCGTCGGCGTTGACCGCCAGCAGCCGCGGCGCCGGCTCCTGCGCGCACCAGGCGCCATTTGCGGCCGGTCGGAAACCCGGCGCCGCCGAGCCCGCGCAGCCCGGAATGCTCGAGGGTCTCGATCAGCTCCTCGGGCTTGCGCTCGCCGGCCAGGCACGCTTCGAGCAGCGCGATAGCCGCCGGCCGGCGCGATAGGCGTCGAGGCCGACAAATTCCGGGATCGGCGGATGGGTTTCGCCTGCCGGCCGCCGCGGCAGCCACGGTGTCGACGGTGGCGTGCTCGTGCAGCGCATGGCCGATCGCCGACGACCGGCGCGCGATGGCACCCGCCCATGCAGGGCGCCCGGACGACCCGGACATCGTCGCCGAGCCGGTCGCGCAAACCGTTCAGCAGCGCGCGCCGCGCCGGCCAGCTCGCAGCTCAGGCTGTCGCAGACCCGCACGGTCAGCGGCGGCGGCGGCGCCTCGTCGTCCATGACGATGTCGAAATGGGCGTAGAACGAGGCGACCTCGTAGACCTCGACCAGCGCCAGCCGCATCTCCTCGGCCAGCGCCGCGAGGTGGCGCGCATGCAGGCAGCCGAAATGGTCCTGCAGCAGATGCAGGTGCTCGATCAGCAGGTCGCGCCGCCGCTCGCGGTCGCCGAGCAGCGCCTGCACTTCGTCCAGCGCCGCAGGATCGACCTGCCGGCCCTTCGGGTGATCCGGCCCGCGCCGCCGGCCCGAGCCGGGATGGATGCGCCGGTCGTGGCCTAGTGACGGCTGATCGCGTCGCATCTGCGAGCGCAGCGAAGCCCTCTCGCGCGGGCCGCAAGCGGGCGCGAGATGGCGGCTTTCGCTGCGAGCTCATGCAATGACGCCGGTCTACACCGCCCCGTCCTTGTGCATCGCCGCGATCTCGTCCGGCCGTAGCCGAGCCAGCCGAGGATCTCGTCGGTGTGCTCGCCGAGCAGCGGCGAGCGCTTTACCTCGACCGGCGAGTCGGAGAGGTTGATCGGCGAGCCGACCTGGACGTAGCGGCCGCGGGTCGGGTGGTCGACCTCGACCAGCAAGCCGCGCTCGTAGAGCGACTTGTCTTCGTAGATGTCCTTCATCGACAGGATCGGGCCGCACGGCACGTCGACCTCGTTGAGCGCCTCCATGACCTCGAATTTGGTCTTGGTCATCGTCCACTTCTCGATGATCGAGAAGCATTCCGGAATCTTTGGCAGGCGCGCCGCCGGCGTCGCGAACGCCGGATCGCTGATCAATTCCTCGCGGCCGCAGAGCTTCATCAGCGGCTCCCAGCTCGGCGGCTGGATGATCACATAGACATAGTCGTTGGGGCCGCCCGGCGCGCAGCGCAACGCCGCGCCCGGCTGGCCGCCGCCCGAGGCGTTGCCGGCGCGCGGCACCGCGTCGCCGAATTCCTTGTTCGGGTATTCCGGCAACGGGCCGCGCGTCAGGCGCTGCTGGTCGCGCATCTTGACCCGGCACAGGTTCAGCACCGCGTCGGTCATCGCGACCTCGACGCGCTGGCCCTTGCCGGTTCTCTCGCGCTGGTAGAGCGCGGCGAGGATGCCGGCGACCATATGCACGCCGGTGCCGCTGTCGCCGATCTGCGCGCCGGTCACGGTCGGCGGGCCGTCCTCCCAGCCGGTCGTGCTGGCCGCGCCGCCCATGCATTGCGCGACGTTCTCATAGGCCTTGCAGTCGACGTAACGGGCCGGGGCCGAAGCCCTTGATCGAGGCATAGATGATGCGCGGGTTCAATTCCTGGAAGCGCGCCCAGGTGAAGCCCTGCGCGGTCGAGCACGCCGGGGCCGAAATTCTCGAGCGACCACGTCGCAGCGCTGGACCAGCTCCTCGATGACCTTCTTGCCCTTCGGGCGATCTTCAGGTTGACGGTGATGCTGCGCTTGTTCGAGTTCAGCATCGTGAAATAAAGGCTGTCGGCGCCTTTCACGTCCTGCAACTGGCCGCGGGTGATGTCGCCGCGCCCGGGCATCTCGACCTTGATCACGTCGGCGCCCATCCAGGCCAGCAGCTGCGTCCCGGTCGGGCCCGCCTGGACATGGCTCATGATCGAGGATGCGCACACCTTCAAGTGCTTTGCTCATTCATTGCCTCCAACCGTCGTCCCGGCTCCCGGCCGGCGCCGGGATGACGCCTCGTGTCAGTTATACATCCTCAACGCGAGGCCCAACATATCCTGGGGTCAGGACGAGCCGCCGTCGAGCACTGCCCTGATCTTTTCCGCCAGCGCGGCGTAGGTATAGGGCTTGACGATCAGCTCGACCCCCGGGTCGAGCCGGCCGTGATGGACGATCGCGTCGCGGGCGTAGCCCGTCGTGAACAGCACCTTGAGCTCCGGCCGATCCCGGCGCGCCGCATCGGCCAATTGCCGCCCGTTCTGGCCGCCCGGCAACCCCACATCGGTGAACAGCAGCCGGATCGCGCCGTCCGATGCGACAATCCGCAGCGGCTCCGCCGCATCCGCGGCCTCTATGACCCGGTACCCGAGCTCGCGCAGGCTGTCGATGCTGTTTGCCCGCACATCCTCGTCATCCTCGACGACGAGGATCGTCTCGCTGCGCTGCGCCGCCGGGATCTCCGCCGGGGCCGGCGCGGGAACCGCGGCATCCTCGCCGCGATGGCGCGGCAGGTACATCTTCACCGTCGTGCCCTCATCAGGCTCGCTATAGATTTTGACGTGGCCGCGGGATTGCGTGACAAAGCCGTAGACTTGGCTGAGCCCGAGTCCGGTGCCGCGCCCCGGCTCCTTGGTCGTGAAGAACGGCTCGAACGCCTTCTCCACCTCTTCTTTGGTCATGCCCGTTGCCGGTGTCGCTGACCGCGATCATCACATAATGGCCCGGCACCACCTCGTGGTGCGTGGCGGCGTAGGCGGCGTCGAGGTGAAAGTTGGTGGTCTCGATCGTCAATCGGCCGCCCTCCGGCATCGCGTCCCGGGCGTTTACCGCGAGATTGAGGATCGCGTTCTCGATCTGGTTGGGGTCGGCGAAGGTCCGCCACAATCCGCCCGCCAACACGGTCTCGATCCCGATCGCCTCGCCGAGCGTGCGCCGCAGCAGGTCGGACATGCCGGCGATCAGCCGGTTCGCCTCGACGGGCTTCGGGTCGAGCGGCTGGCGGCGGGCAAAGGCGAGCAGGCTGGCGGTCAGCGCCGCGGCGCGCGACACGCCGCGCAACGCCATCTGCAACGCGCGGGCGGCGCCGCTGTCGCCCGGAAATTCCTGGCGTTCCAGCCGCTCGAGGCTGCCCTGGATCACCATCAGCAGATTGTTCATGTCATGCGCGACGCCCCCGGTCAGCTGCCCGATTGCCTCCATCTTTTGCGCCTGCCGCAATTCGGCCTCGGCCTGGCGGCGGCGCGGCGCTCGCCCAGGTGACCTCAATTCGTTATTTAACCGCGGTGCTGCCCGCTTTCGCGACCGCCGCCACTCGATGGCCATGGCCATCTTCCAGTTGCTTTTTTGTGCTTCCGCAATCGATGTGGCAGCCACATTGTTGGCGCTTTCGGTACTAACCGACACTCCATATGGAATTTGCGGCGGCGCGAACGATGCCTGAGCCATTGCGGGTAGACAGACCACGGCAACTGTTGACCCCAACTCCTTTCCCGTCTTGAGGTCCAACGCGGGAATAAGGCTGAGCGTTAGTCGGCGCTACCAGTGTGAGCCTGTCATGACGCCGTGTGGCCCGCCAGCGGCACGAGAGAGGCGGCGCACGCTCAGGTGGTCGATTGACCTGCCGATCACACCATCGTAACTGTAATCCGTCGAGTGCGGGTCCGAAAGCATCACATTGATGGCGATTAGAGAGACTGTTGTCGGCCGAGGCAGGCTCGCCGGGCCGCTGGTGGGGCTCGCGGTCATGGCCTTCCTGGAGATGATGCCTGCTGCCCGTGGCAATACGATAATTTGGGCGAACGACGCCCGAGGCAACGGTTCGATCATCGAGGCCTTCGATGTCAACGAGGCGGCCGGAACCGGCACGCTCACCACCTCCTTTGCTGCTCCCAATGCCGCAGCGCAGGGCCACATCGGGCGCGGAATTGCCGTCGTCGGGTCGACCATCTTTTATAGCGTCGACGATTCCGGTTCCGTGTTCCTGACCAGCACGAGCGGCACCGATTTCGGCGTTGCATTCAATACCGGGTTGCCGGGCATTGGCTCGATCACCTCGGATGGCCAGTTCCTTTACCTCACCCCGAGCAATGCCCCGAACAATCCTGCAGTCAGCGAGAACGTCTACAAATACACGTTTGGAGGAACACTGCTCGGGACGACGCTGCTGGTTCCGTCGACCGGACCGCTGAACAGCGCGGTCGGCCGTACGGGGCTCGAGGTCGTCGCGAGTGATTTTGTCGCCAACCAAGGCAACAACGCCGGCCCCTACGACCAATTCGCTGTAACTGGCGCGCTGCTGACGCCGGCCTTTATTCCCGGCGGGTTCGGGGCCTCGGGGGTGACGTTCGATAGCACCTTTTATTATACAGCAGATGTCGAGGCCGTGCCGTCGATCTTCAATGTCTATAATGTCTCCGGAACCTTCGTTAAGCAGATCTCGCTGACGGGCTGTCCGGGGCCGAACCAGCTGTGCGATTTCCAGGATCTCTCAGTCGCGGTTGCGCCCATCCCCGAGCCGGCAAGCTTTTTCCTCCTCGCGGTCAGCCTCTTCGGGTTTGGGGTCTGGAGCCGGCGGGATCCGGTCTAATCTTTTCGGCGCGCTATTCGCCGGGCCGTTCCCGCCACGGCTTCTGGCTCCTCGACTGGCGGTTCAGCAGCAATCGACTGCGGTCGGGGACGCGCTCAGCCGGTCCGTCCGGTCCTGGTGTCCGCGCTCGGCAGCGGCGCCAGCAGCTCGCCCGGATCGACCGGGCGGTTGCCGCGGCGCAATTCGAAATGCAGCTGGGGCTCGCCGACATTCCCGGTGGCGCCCACCCGCGCGATGACCTGTCCGCGCGTCACCTTTTCGCCGCGCTTGACCAGGATCTGGTCGCAATGGGCATAGGCCGAAATCCAACCGTTCGGGTGCTTGACCAGGATCAGGTTGCCATAGCCGCGAAGCTCGTTCCCGGTATAGGCGACGACTCCGGCATCCGCGGCCTGCACCGCGGCGCCTTTCGGCGCTGCGATGTTGATGCCGTCATTATGCGTGCCGTCGCCCTTCGATCCGAAGGCCGCCAGGACGCGTCCTTTGACCGGCCACGAGAAGGCACTGTCGCCGCTCCGTGAAGGAGCCGGTGTCGCGGCGCCCGGAGCCGGGCTCTCGGGAGTCGATGCCGCCGGCGGGATGGCTTCGGTCGCCGAAGACGGCGGGGACGCGGGGGTCAGGGGCGCCGACACGACGGGCGGAAGCGGCGCGGGGACAGGTGTCTGCGGCGGTGCCTCCGGTTGGCTCGGCGGGGGGAGCGCCGCTACGGAAGAAGGGGGCGGCGCCGCGCGAGGCTGGCTCGCCCCGGGGATGATCAATGTGCGGCCGGCCTGGATGCGATAGGGCGGCGACAAGCCGTTCGCCTCGGCGACAGCCCGCAGCGGCACGTGGTAGGCGTGGGCAATCCCCGACAAGCTCTGTCCACGCTGGACCGTCACCGATACGGGGCGGCGCTGCTCCGCCGCTTCGCCGGTCACCACGGGCGCTGGCCCCTCGACCCGCGGCGCACAGCCCGCGAGCAGCAAAGCGAGCAGAAAAACTGCTGTAACGGCGTTGCGGCGCCGCCCGTCAGACGCTCGTCTCATTTCCCCCGGCACGCCCCCCGACGCGCTAAGCAACTGCGCTATTTGGCCCGCTCGGATGAAATCATGTCAAGCGCTGGTCCTGCTGACGCCGCGGCAGGCCTGACACCAGCGGGACAAACCGCACCAGACCCAAATCCTCGGTGGCGAACCCGCTATCGTTGCGGCGGACTCTGACGAGCTGTTGGTCGCGGTGATCCTCACCGACCGGCGCCACCAGGACGCCGCCCGGGGCGAGCCCGTCGACCAGCACCGCCGGGACCTCCGGAGCGGCGGCGGTGACGATCACCCGATCATAAGGCGCCTGCTCGGGCCAGCCCTTCGTCCCGTCGCCAAATCGGCACACGATGTTGCGCAGCCGCAGCTCCTCGAAGCGGCGCTCGGCCTCGCGCACCAACTCGCGATGGCGTTCGATCGAAAACACCCTGCGGCACAGGCTCGCCAGGACCGCCGTCTGGTACCCCGAGCCGGTGCCGATCTCGAGAACCGTCAGCCGGCCGCCGAGCTCGAGCTTTTCGGTCATCAGCGCCACCACATAAGGCTGGCTGACCGTCTGCCCGTTGCCGATCGGCAGCGCCATATTCTCGTACGCCTGATCCTCGAAGGAGGCAGGGACGAATTTCTCGCGCGGCGTCTTCTCGATCGCGCCGAGCACCCGGGCATCGCCAATCCCGGCACGACGCAGCTCCATCAGCAGCCGCAGCTTTTTCTGGATCAGCCCCGGCTCGAGGGGCCGGCGGGGCGGCCGCTCACGCGAACACTTTCTTCAGCGACGCGAGCACGGGAGTGTTCGTGAGGTTGAGGTAGATCGGCGTGACCGAGACCTGCTTGTCGTTGATCGCGGCCAAATCCGTGCCGGGCTCGGCAACACCGTTCTCGCGGACCGGCCCGATCCAGTAATAGGGCCTGCCGCGGGGGTCGAACCGTTCGCTCAGATTATCGGCAATGGCCCGCTTCCCCTGGCTCGTGACGGCGATGCCGCGCACCTCGTGCGGCGCGGCGAATGGAAAATTGATGTTCATCAGCGTGTGCTCGGGCCACGGGAGCCCGGTCAGGCGGCGGATCACCTCGGGTGCGAAGCGCGCGGCGGTGTCCCACGGTATCGGGTCGCCGTCGAGGTAGTGCTGGCTGAGCGCGATTGCCGGAATGCCGAGCAGGGTGGCTTCCATCGCGGCGGCGACGGTCCCGGAATAGGTCAGATCCTCTCCGACATTGCCGCCGGCGTTGATCCCCGACAGCACGAGGTCCGGACGCCGATCCCGCAACAGGTGCTTGACCGCCAGCATGACGCAATCGGTTGGCGTGCCGTCGACGGCATATCGCCGTTCCGACACCTCCAAGAGGCGCAACGGCCGCCTGGTCGTCAAAGAATGGCTCGCGGCGCTCTGCTCCTGCTCCGGCGCGACGACCCACACATCGGGTGAGACGGCGCGCGCGATCTCCTCCAACAGCTTGATGCCCGGCGAGGCGATTCCGTCATCGTTGGAAACGAGAATGCGGGCCTCGCCGAGCTCGATCCGGCCCTCAGCCATGGGGCGCGATGACCTCCTGCCCACCCATATAAGGCTGCAACGCCGCAGGGATCGCCACCGTGCCGTTGTGCCGCTGGAAGTTCTCGAGAATGGCGATCAAGGTGCGGCCGATCGCTAGGCCGGAGCCGTTGAGGGTGTGCATCGGCAACGTGCCCTTCCCCTCCGCCGGGCGATAGCGGGCCTTCATCCGCTGCGCCTGAAACGCGCCGCAATTGGAGCAGCTGGAAATCTCACGATAGGTTCCCTGGCCGGGCAGCCACACCTCGATGTCGTAGGTCTTCTGCGAGGCGAACCCCATATCGCCGGTCGACAGCAACACGACGCGATAGGCGAGGCCGAGGCGTTTCAGCACCTCCTCGGCACAGGATGTCATGCGCTCGTGCTCGGCCGCGGAATCGCCCGGCCGGGTGATCGAGACAAGCTCGACTTTTTCGAATTGATGCTGGCGGATCATGCCGCGAGTGTCCTTGCCGGCCGCGCCGGCCTCGGACCGGAAGCACGGTGTCCACGCCGTATAGCGCAGCGGCAGGCTGTTTTCTTCGAGAATTTGGTCGGCGACGAGATTGGTCAGCGGCACTTCGGCGGTCGGGATCAGCCAATAGCCGTCTGTCGTGCGGAACAGGTCTTCGGCGAATTTCGGGAGCTGCGCGACGCCGAAGACGGCTTCGTCCCGGACCAGCAAGGGCGGGGAAATCTCGGTATAGCCGAACTCGGTCGTATGGAGGTCGAGCATGAATTGCCCGAGCGCCCGCTCGAGCCGCGCCAGCGCGCCTCGCAGAACCACAAAGCGCGAGCCGGACAATTTGCCGGCCCGGGCGAAATCCATCAGGCCGAGCCGCTCCCCGATCGCTTCGTGCGACAGCGGGCCGAAATCGAACCGCGGCGGCTCGCCGTGATGCCGCAGCACGACGTTTGCGGTCTCGTCCGGCCCCTCCGGCACGTCATCGGCCGGGAGGTTGGGCAAGCCGGCGAGGATCTCGTCGATTTCGGCGCGCAGGCGCGCCGCTTCGCGCATCGGCCTCCTCGGCCTCTTTGGCGCAACGAAGTATCTGGCCGAGAGCGACTCGACTTCCCCGGGCCGGCGACTGCCAGTTTGGCGGCCGCAATCTCCCGCGCGCCTGCGGTTGCGTTCCGCCTGGATCTCCTGCGAGCGCGTCTGAGCCTCACGCCATCTCCGGTCGAGCGAAAGGATGTTGTCCGCGCGGATTTCCAGGCCGCGCCGCATCATGCCGCGATCGAATTCCGCCGGGTGCTCCCGGATCCATCTGAGGTCGTGCATCGCGCAACCGGATATAGAGAGCCGGCGAGGCGTCGCGTCCATCCGGCTTGCGACGGGTCAGGTGCCCGGGGCGGGCTTGCCCTTGCCGGTGAGCTCGGCTTCCTCTTCTGCCTCGCGCCGGGCGCGCGCCCGCTCCACCATGCGGCAGGAGACGATCGAAACCTCGTAGAGGATGATCAGCGGCACGGCGAGGCTGGTCTGGCTGACCACGTCGGGCGGGGTCAATACCGCCGCCACGACAAACATGATGACGATCGCGTAGCGGCGCTTCGAAGCGAGCCCGGCGGAGGTGACGAGCCCGACCCGCGCCATCAAGGTCAGCAGCACCGGCAATTGAAACGCGACGCCGAAGGCGAACAGCAGGGACATCGTCAGCGACAGATACTCGTTGACCTTTGCCTCGAGCACGATCGGCAGCCCGCCATCCAGCGGCGCCGGCGTCTCGAAGCTGACGAAGAACCGCCAGGCGACCGGGATCACGACGTAATAGGCGAGCGCCGCCCCCATCGCGAACAGCACCGGGGTAGCGAAAATGTAGGGGTAGAAAGCCCGCCGCTCGTTCTTGTAGAGGCCCGGCGCGACAAATTTCCAGATTTGGGCGGCGACGATCGGAAAGGCCAGGCAGATCGCGGCCCAGAACGAGACTTTGACGTAGGTGAAAAACGCCTCCGTCAAGCCGGTGTATATCAGGTGCCGCCCGGTCTGCCCCTCGAAGATGACGGCCAGCGGGTGGACCAGAAAGCCGTAGAGCCGCTCCTTGAACTGGTAGCAGATCAGAAAAGCGACCAGCACCGCGCCGATCGCCCACATCAGCCGGTTGCGCAACTCGATCAGGTGATCGAGCAGCGGCATCCTGCCTTCTTCGAGCTCGGCCTCGTGATCGTCTACCATGCGCTATTCACTAGTGGCGCTGGCCAGACCGATGCAATTCCCGTCGCCCCCGCGAAAGCGGGGGCCCAGAGCCGGCCCCTGGCTTGCAGAGAGGGCTGCAACCGCCGGATCCGCGGCTCTGGATGCCCGCTTCCGCGGGCATGACGGTGAGGGGGTGCCAAAGTTTAAAGTCAACCGCTAGCTTTTCGGCGCGACCGTGTCGGCTTCGGCCGGCTGCGGCGGCGCGATTGCGGGCGGCGGGCCGATATCCTCGGGCTTGGCCGCTTCGGATGTGGCCGTCTCCGCTGGGCGCGGCAGCGCCGGTTCCGGTGCCGGGGTGGCCGGCAAATCGGCGTCGGAGAACCTCGGCAGTTCCGGCGGCTTCAGGCTCTCCGCGAGGCTCCCGGTAGGATCGATGGTCTGGCGGAACTCTTTCTCCACGTTGATTTCGGTCGCCTTTTTCAACTCCTGCCGCATTTCGTCGAGCTCTGCTTCGCGGATCATCTGCTCGACGCTGCTTTGGAATTCGCGGGACAGGGTGCGCGCCTTCTTGACCCAAAAGCCGGCGACGCGCAGCGCTTTGGGGAGATCCTTCGGCCCGATCACGATGAGCGCGACGATCCCGATCACCAGCAGCTCCGACATGCCGAGGTCAAAGAACATGGTTACGGCACCTCAAACGCATCCCGGTTCGATCGTAATCCATTCCCAAGCGCGGCGATGATGTCAGATGGGGGTTATATGGGCAACGCCGAGTCCTGTGCCATTGCTGCGCTTAGGGTCAAAGACAAACAGCGGCGCGCTGGTGTCACAATTGCGGCTGGTCGCTTTGCTCGGGCGCAGTCTCGGGGAAGGCGATCGGGGGGAGATCGAGAAGGCCGGCGGCGCGCAACTCGTCGAGGCCGGGCAGCTCTTTCAGGCTGTCCAGGCCGAAATGCACGAGAAATGCGGGGGTCGTGACCCAGAGGAGGGGCCGGCCGGGGCTCGCCCGCCGCCCCTTGGGACGAACCCAGCCTGCTTCCATCAAGATGTCGATCGTGCCCTTTCCGAGCGCCACGCCCCTGATTTCCTCGATCTCCGCGCGCGTGACGGGCTGGTGATAGGCGACCACCGCGAGGGTCTCGACCGCCGCCCGCGACAGCTTGCGCAGGACCGGCCGCTCGATGCGCAGCTTCGGCGCCAGATCGGGCGCGGTGCGAAACGCCCAGCCGCCGGCGAGCCGGACCAGGTTGACGCCACGCCCGGCATAGGCCTCGCCGAGAGCGCTCATCAGCCGCGGGAGATCGGCTGCCGCGTCGACGTGCCGCGCCAACGCCTCCTCGGTGACCGGCTCGCGCGAAGCGAACAGCAGCGCCTCTACCAGGCGCAATTCCTGGGCGAGATCGCTCACCCGCCGATCTCGGCGGGGCGCAACGGGCCTGGGGCTGGGCTGCGCAAATAGATCGGGCCGAAGGCGCGGTCCTGGCGCAGCTCGATGCCGCCGCGGCGCGCCAACTCGAGCGAAGCAGCGAAGGTGGCGGCGACCGCCGAACGCTCGAACAGCTCGCCGCGCAGGTCGTCGGGAAGAAAGCTCGTCAGCTCGCGCCAATCCGGGAGGCGGCCGAGAAACCGCGTCAGCCGCTTCAACGCCTCGTCCATCGAGTGGAACATCGCCGGCTCGATCGTCAGCACCCGCGGTTCGACGCGCCGGCGGCTCTCGCCATAGGCCCGCAACAGCTCGTAAAGCCCCAGCTCATAGACTGGGACCGCGACCATCGCGAGCCCGTCGGGCATGCCGCGCAGGAACGCGTCCTGGCCGGTCCTCGGGCCGGCCATCAGGCGGGCGCCGGCAGCCTTGATCGCGTCGAGAAGTCTCAGCCGATGCTCCAGCTCAGCAGCGAGCTCGGCCCCGCTCGGCTCATCGTCCACAGGCGGTTGCGGCAGGAGCAGGCGCGACTTGAGGTAGGCGAGCCAGGCCGCCATGACCAGGTAATCGGCGGCGATCTCGAGCCTCAGCGAGCGCTGTTTTGCAATATAGGCGAGATACTGATCGGCCAGGGCCAGGATCGAAATCTTGCCAAGATCGACTTTCTGCTCGCGTGCCAAGCTCAGCAGCAGGTCGATCGGCCCCTCGTAGCCATCGAGGTCGAGGACCAGCTCAGACGGTTGCACGGTGATCTCCGCCGTCACCCGCTTTGCCCGGTGACCGCCAGCACCGCGCCGATCAGCGCTTCGGTCGGGACGCCGATCAGCCACGCAAGGATGTTGAGGTCGTGACCGGTCTGCTGTCCAACGTAGGGGATCACGAACAGGAACATCAGCAGGATCAGCATCCCGTAACGCTCGAGGCGCGCCAGCGGCAGAGCCAGGGCGTCGGGCAGCAGCCCGACCGCCACCCTCCCGCCGTCCAGCGGCGGCAGCGGCAGCATGTTGAAGACGCACAGCAACGCATTGATCTGGATCGAATGGACCAGGTTTTCGGCGAGCCATTCGGCCGGGCTCGGCGGGACCAGGCCGATCCCGTAGAACAACAGCGACGAGACGATCGCGAGCAGCACATTGGTGCCTGGGCCGGCGAGCGCTACCCACACCATGTCCCGCCGCGGTCGGTCGAGACGCCCGAAATTGACCGGCACGGGCTTGGCATAGCCGAACAGAAACGGCGAGCGCAGCAGGATCAGCATCGCCGGCAGGATGATCGTGCCGAACAGGTCGACATGTTTCAGCGGGTTGAATGTGACGCGGCCGGCTCGCCGGGCGGTGTCGTCGCCGAACTGATACGCGACGAAGCCGTGCGCCGCTTCGTGAAAGGTCACCGCGAAAATGACCGGCAGCACCCAGGTGCTCGCCTGATAGATCATTGCGGCCGTGCCGCCCGTCGGATTCACCGCTCCACATGCTCCGGTGTTCGCGCGCCGCTCAACAGCGCATCCAATCTTGCCTCGGCTCCCGCTCTGTCGAAGCCTTCGGCGGCGTATTGACGGCGCAGCGCCTCGGCATTTGCGAGCCGCTCCGCCGCCAGTGCCGACACCGGCTCCGCGGCCGCGGCGACCTCCTCCATCTCGCGGGGATCGCCATTGCAGTGCAGGGCGAGATCGCAACCGGCGGCGAGCGCTTGTCCGCGCGCTCGCCGAGCCCGCCGCCCAGCGCCCGCATCGAGAGATCGTCCGAGACGAGAACGCCCTCAAAACCGATTTCTCCGCGGATGATCTCTTTAATGATCCGAGGCGACAAGGTCGCCGGGGCTGCGGCGTCGATCGCTCGTGTAGACGATATGTGCCGTCATCGCCCACGGCATATGCGCCAGCTCCCGAAACGGCAAAAAGTCTGTCCTCGACAGCTCGTCCCGGCCGGTCTCGACCCGCGGGCAAGCAAGATGGCTGTCGACCCGGGCCCGGCCATGACCCGGAATGTGCTTGAGGACCGGCAAAACCGCGCCTATCGAGCAGCCCGCTGCACATCGCGCGCGCAAGCCGGGCGACCCGGCCCGGCTCGCTTCCATAAGCCCGGTCGCCGATGACCGGATCGGCGCCTGGGATCGGGGAGGTCGAGCACCGGGCTGCAGTTTACGGTGATGCCCAGCTGTCGCAAGATCGTCGGCAATCAGGCGCCCGACGAGGCCCGCTGCATGCTCCGCCGCGGGTCCGGCAGGGACGGCGATGCGCGCGGCGGACGGGTAAAGGCGCCAATGCGGCGGCCGCAGCCGCGCCACCCGGCCACCCTCCTGGTCGATCAATACAGGGGCATCGTCACGCCCGACTGTGTCGCGCAACGCGCGAACCAGATCGCGAACTTGGTCCGGTGAGCTGCAGTTGCGCCGGAACAGGCAGAACCCGACCGGGTCGGCAGCCGCAAAGAAGTCCTGTTCGAAGGCGGTCAGGCTTTCGCCGGAGCAGCCCAGAACGACGGCGCGCGGCGGCCGCTCAGCGGGTAATGAGGCAGGTGACATTGCGCTGTTTCAGCTCGCCGCAGATCCGCTCGGCGTCGGCGATCGGCCCCGTCTGAATGCGGTAGTAAACTCCCCTTTCGCCGAGATCGGTGCGAACCGGGCTGGCAGTCAGGCTGCCGAGCAAATCCGGATTGGCCCGCCTGAGGCGGTCCCACTCGTGCTGCGCCGCCTGCTCACTGCGCACCGAACCGAGCTGCAGCCGGGCTCCGCGCCCCTGAGCCGGCGCCGCCTCTGCGGTTGGCCCTTTGGCCGGCGCGGGATTGTTCTTGGCGACGGGTTTGGCCGCCGGCTGCGGGACCGCGGGCGTTGCCGGTGCGGCGGTGCGCTGCTGCCAGAGCTTGAGCGGATTCGGCCCGAGGGGGGTGCGCGGATGGCGGGGTGGGCCGCGGCATGGGCTTTTCAGGAGGCGGCAGCAGATGTTCCACGGCCGCGCGCTTTTGGGTGTAGATCAGCTTGTCGCGGTCGGGAACCTCCATGCCGCCGGGCTTCTCGGGCTTCACCTTTGTCGGCCGGTCGTCGGCGCGGATCAGCGGCACGTCCGCAGCGCCGACGCTCGCGTGACGCAGCCCTTGATGGTAGGCAAACCAGAGCCCGCCCGCGAACATCGCGATCAGCGAGAGCGCTGCGGCAGTAATGATCAATCCCCGAGAACGCGGCCGCGCCTCGGGATCGCGCGGGTCGGCGAAGAACTCGTTGCGGTCGGAATCGAGTTGCCCCAGCTGGTACGACACGGTCACATCTCCTGCGCCGGTTCGACCCCGAACACGGCGAGCCCGGAAGCGATGACGATCGCGACGCCGCGGACGAGAGCCAGCCGAGCCCGCGTCAATCGCGGATCGGAGGCGAGGATAAAGCGCAACGCCGCTTCGTCCTTGCCCTTGTTCCACAGCACGTGGAATTGGGCGGCGACTTCCTGGAGATAGAAGGCGATGCGATGGGGCTCGTGCGCCTCCGCCGCGGCCTCGACAAGCCGCGGCCAGCCGGCGAGCTGGCAAATCAGCGCGATCTCCGACGCGTCGGAGAGCCTGTCGAGCGGCGCGTCGCGCAACGCCGAGTCGGTCAAATCCTCATCAGGAAATTGCTCGACGGCATGCCGCATCACCGAAGCGGCGCGGGCGTGGGCATACTGGACATAGAAGACCGGGTTGTCCTTCGACTGCTCGGCGACCTTGGCAAAATCGAAATCGAGCGCCTGGTCGTTCCTGCCGCGTCAGCATGATGAAGCGAAAGGCGTCCTTGCCGACCTCGTCGACGACCTCGCGCAGGGTGACGAACGTCCCTGCGCGCTTCGACATCCGTACCGGCGCCCCCTTGTCGAACAAATTGACCAGCTGGCAGAGCTTGACGTCGAGCGCGGCGTCACCCTCCGTGACCGCCCGCACCGCTGCCTGCATGCGTTTGACGTAACCGCCGTGATCCGCCCCCCAGACGTCGATCAAATTGCTGAAACCGCGGCGGAACTTGTCGCGATGATAGGCGATGTCGGCGGCGAAATAAGTCCAGGAGCCGTCCGATTTCCTGAGCGGGCGATCGACATCGTCGCCAAAGCGGGTCGCGCGGAACAGGGTCTGCTCGCGCGGCTCCCAATCATCCGGCAGCCTTGCCCTTCGGGGGCTCCAATACCCCGGTATAGACCAGCCCGTTTTCCTCCAACACAGCCAAGGCATTCGTCGATGGCCCCGCCTTCGACCAGCTCGCGCTCCGAGACGAACAGGTCGTGAGCGACGCCCAGGGCGGCGAGATCGGCCCTGATCAGAGCCATCATCTGGGCTACGGCGAATTCGCGAACCGGGGCGAGCCACTCCGCCTCGGGGCGCCCGAGCCATTTGCCCCCGTCCCGCTGCGCGAGCGCGCGGCCGGTTTCGATCAGGTATTCGCCGGGATAAAGTCCGTCGGGAATGGCTCCGACCGGTTCTCCCAGCGCCTCGCGGTAGCGCAGATGAGCCGAGCGCGCAAGGGTGTCGACCTGGGCGCCCGCATCGTTGACGTAATATTCCCGCTGCGGTTCGAACCCGGCCTTGGCGAGCAGGCCCGCCAGCGCGTCCCCGACCACTGCCCCGCGGCCGTGGCCGACATGCATCGGCCCTGTCGGGTTGGCGGAGACGAACTCCACATTGACCGGCTCGCCTCTCCCCATGCGCCGAATCGCCAAAACGCGATGCCGGCCCGCAGGATCTGGCGGAGCTGCGCGCGCCAAACCTCGGGCGCGAGCCTGATGTTGATGAACCCCGCTCGCGCCGCGGCGGGCGTAAACCCGGAGCCGCGATAATCGCCGCTGACCAGCTCGCGCCCGGCTAGAGTGGCGGCGATCCGCTCAGCGAGCGCCATCGGATTCGCTTTGGCGGCGCCCGCGAGCACCATCGCCGCATTGGTCGCGAGATCGCCATGGGCGGGATCGCGCGGCGGCTCGACCGCGACCCGAGAGAAATCGAGGCCGCGCGGCAGCTCCCCATCCGCCGCCAAATCATCCAGCGCGGCCACCACGAGACGGCGGAAATCAGCAAAGATGTTTGTCATTCGTTGCAGCTAGAGGAGCGCCATTTTTGTCATTCCGGGGCGCGGGTGCACCCGTGAACCCGGAACCTATGAACACAAGCCTATCAAAGCTAGGCAAAAGCCGGTGTTCATAGGTTCCGGGCCCGGCCCTTCGGCCGTCCCGGAATGACAGTCAGTGGCATTTCGCGCGCGCCAGAGATCAGGATCAAGCCATTGATAAGCTTCGATAGCCGCTGTGGGAAACAGCGGATCATCAAACGCTAAAAAGCGACAGTCAAATCAGCGAGGCTCCGGGGTAAATTCGGGCAGATATGGTTCACCATGCGTTCTCAAACAAGCCTCGGCCTGGCAATCATGTCGGCGCGTAGGTGTCGAACAGCCGATGATGCTCGTCGAGCGCGAAGCGGTCGGTCATGCCGGCGAGATAGTCGGCGGCGACCCGCGCGGTCCGCGGCTCGTCGGGCCCGGCAGCGAGGCCATGCCACTCGCTGGGCATGCATTCCGGCTCGGCGAGATAGAGCGAGAACAGGTCATGAACGACCCGCCGGGCCTTCGAGCTCATGCGGTTGACCCGATAATGGCGATACATGCGCTCGAACAGAAAATCCTTCAGCGCCCGGTCGTTGCGCCGCATCGGGGCTGAAAAGTCAACAACGGGCGCCGGCGAGCGCCCTCACCTCGTCGGCCGATCGGACCCCGCTATCGGCGAGGCGCCGGCGGGTTTCGGCAATCAGATCGGTGACCATGCAGGTCGATCAGCCGGCGGATCGATTCATGGATCAGGCGCGGTTCCTCGATCCGCGGATAACGCGCGAGCGACCTCTCGCAGAGATCGGCCCGACTAGCGGTACTTCGGCAAGATCGCCCAGCGCAAACAACCCGGCGCGCAGCCCGTCGTCCATGTCGTGATTGTGGTAGGCGATGTCATCGGCGAGCGCGGCGACCTGGGCTTCGGCACCCGCGAAACGTCTCGAGCTCCAGCGGATGGCGCGCGTCGTACTCGGCGATGGTCGGCGGGACGGGCCGCTCGATGCTCGGCGCCGCGCAGCGGGCCGTTATGCTTGACGGTGCCTTCGAGCGTCTCCCAGGTCAGGTTGAGCCCGTCGAATTCGGCATAGCGCCGTTTCGAGCCGGGTCAGAATGCGGAACGTATGGTCATTGTGCGAGAAGCCGCCAAACCGCGCCATCTCGGCATTGAGCGCCTCTTCGCCGGCATGGCCGAAGGGCGTGTGGCCGAGATCGTGCGCCAGCGCCAAGGTCTCCGCCAGATCCTCGTCGAGGCCGAGGGCGCGGCTGATCGTGCGCGCGATCTGCGCCACTTCGAGGCTGTGGGTCAGCCGGGTGCGGTAATGGTCGCCCTCGTGATAGACAAAGACTTGGGTCTTGTGGGTCAGCCGGCGGAAGGCGGTCGAATGGATGATCCGGTCGCGATCGCGCTGAAACGGCGAACGCATCGAATGCTCGGGCTCAGGATAGATCCGCCCGCGGCTCTCTGCCGCCTTGGAGGCGTAAGGCGCGAGAGCCGACCGGCCAGACCATGGACCAAGTTTAGATTGCGCCCGTTCCGGCGTCCACTCCATCCGGAGGCAGAAAGCGTGCCCCTGACGCCGCGGCGTGTTGTGGCCCCAGTCCGTTGGTCAGTTGACGATAGCCATGTCCGGTCGATATTGTTAGCTAGCTTAGCTAGCGGCCAAGGTCCATGACCGAAATCGTTAATATGCATCAGGCGAAGAGTTCGCTTTCGCGGCTGGTCGAGCGAGCGCTCGCCGGCGAGGATGTCGTAATCGCCCGGAATGGCGAGCCGCTGGTGCGGCTTGTTCCGTTTCTAAAGCGCGAGCCGCGCGTGCCCGGTCGATCGAAGGGGCGTATCTGGATCGCGCCGGATTTCGACATCATGAGCGAGGAGGAGCTCAAGGATTGGGAAGGGCCTTGAGTGCGGCTGCTGCTGGATACGCACGTGCTCTTGTGGTGGCGGGAGGATTCTCCGCGTTTGTCAGATCGCGCCAGAGCCGAAATCGCCGACGCGGCGAACGAGGTCCTGGTCAGCATCGCGACGCTCTGGGAAATCGTCATCAAGCGGGCGATCGGGAAGCTGATCTTTCCGGATGATCTGGAGGCGGTGGTCCGCGAGGAGGCTTTTCAGTTGATGGGGATCGGTTTTCAGCACCTTCGGCGCGTGGAGCTTCTCCCGGTGCTGCATCGCGACCCTTTCGACAGAATGCTGCTTGCTCAGGCGCTCACTGAAGGAGTTCCGCTCGTGACCAATGATCGCGCCCTGCTTGGCCTATGGCGTGCCGACGGTTTGGTAACGGCTGCTGCTCGAAAGCAAGCGCTGAGAGCCTGTGAATGAATTGGCGAAGTGAGGCTGCACGAGGATCGTGCGTCCTTCGAGGCCTCGCTTCGCGAGGCACCTCAGGATGAGGTACTTCATTAATGGCATTGAGAAAAACCTCATCCTGAGGAGGTCCCGGGGGGACCGTCTCGAAGGACGCACGGCGCCTTTCCCGTCTTCTGTTCGAACACGTTCACAGGCTCTGAAGAGGGGGGCCAAACATGGAATATATTCGTGTCCACTATCGACTTACATGACATCCGCGAAGTCTTGGCCAATGGCAATGTCGTCGGCCAGACGGAGACAGAGCTGACCCTGCCACCGAACTTTTACGTCATAACCCTGTCGGGTAGCGGTTATTCGCCGCCCAGCTGGTCGGGCGTTGTCGCTGGCACATTGCCTGACAGGCCGCTGCGCATTCAGCTTCAACAAAATCTGAAGGGAGCATCATGCGCAGCACTCTGGTGCTGCCTGGTGTGGGCGCTCCTTCTGGCCGGCTGTTCACCCACGCGCTTTGAAAACGTGCCGCTGCAGTCCGGTCAAGCGAACCCGGAGAGAAGAAGCATAAATCCCGCGACGGTCCGGACCGGCCTGCCATATTGATGACATTTTCCGGCGGCGGCTCCCGGGCCGCTGCGCTCGCCGAATCGGTACTGCGCGAGATGGCGGCAACGCGATACGCCGCCAGCGACGGGCCGCATGTCCTGACCGAGGACGTGAAACTGATCTCGTCGGTATCGGGCGGCAGCGTCACAGCCGCCTGGTTTGGGCTGCGTCGCACGCCCGCGCATCCCGACGGCGAGCTCGACGGGTTGCGCCAAAATTTCCTGGTCAGAGACAATATGAAAGAGCTGGCGCTCGACGCCGTCGAGCCGATCAACTGGTTCAGGCTGACCTTCAGAGGGTTTTCGCGGATCGGCGCGCTCGAAGCGTTGCTTGACGAGCGGCTCTTCCATGGGGCGACACTCGCGGAGCTCAATCAGCCGGGTAAGCCTTTCATCGTGCTCAATGCAACCGATATGGCCGGCGGCGAAACGTTTGCGCTCGTGCCGCGCCGGTTTGACGATGTCTGCTCAAACCACGATGTGCTTCCCCTTGCGACAGCGGTTTCGGCCTCCGCGGCATTCCCGATCCTGCTGACCCCGGTCAGCTTCCAGAATTATTCGGTCGGCTGCGCGGGTCACCTGCGCAATGGCCAATGGATCAAGATCGACCTGTCAAACCCATACACGCCTTATCTCAATCTCCCGGAGTACCGAGATGCCCGCTATTCCAACGATCTACGTCATGGCCCCAATACGTTTCGCGACATCGATTACATTTATCTGCTCGACGGCGGTCTGGCGGACAATCTCGGGACCCGTTCTCTGCGATCGGCGATGGTCGCGCCCTATGACGATGCCGGAGTGTTGCGGGCGATCAATGAGGGCAAGATCCGCAGCCTCGTGATCATCGTCGTCAATGCCCGCTCAGACCCGCCGAACAATGTCTACCAGCAGAGCGAGCGGCCCGGTCTCGTCAGCATGGTCAAGACGGTGACTTCGGTGCCGATCGACGCCAACACGGTAAATTCGCAGGTCGCCTATCCGCCTGCTCGATCAATTGGCGGCTGCGGCCGGCGGCAGAGCCGGGATGGCAAAATTCGCCGGCATGAAAGTCTACGGAATGACGATCGATTTCGACCTGATACCCGGCCGACACACAGGCCCATCGCGATATGCGCGACGGCGCCAAGCGTCTCCCGACGAGCTGGACGTTGACGCCGCCACAATTGGACCTCGCCGAAACCGCCGGGCGCTTTCTGCTGCGCCGCGACCCGTGCTATCGCGCATTGGTCGCCGATCTCCAAGCGGGCCAATCGCCAATGGCCGGCGAAACGGCCCCGCCGACGATCCCGTGCACGACGAAGATCGACATGGAAAAACGCGTCGCCGGGCCTAGGCCGTCCAGCTAGGCTCGAACCGCAGCCGCGCGCAACCGTGCCGTGGCGGCGTGGTCCACCCCGCCTTCTCCGGCGAGCGCTACGCGATATTCCCGTTCCGCCGTGTCGCGCGAAACAAGCCCGTCGGCGACATCGAGGGCGACCTGGTCGAAACCGCCGCGGAACTGGCCGGCGCCGCCCGAGCCTTCGCGGAACTCGCGGCGACGGAAGATGACCGGCGCCACCGCCTCGGTCGCCTCGACCGGGATCGTGCGCACGCCGCTGGGGAAGGCGGTCACGTCGAGCCCGTCCTCGCCGGGCCGCGCGCCGGCGCCGCCGCAGTAAAAGATCGCGGTGCTGAAGGGCTTGACGTCGGGCCGCGCGCCGCCATCCCCGCCGAGTTCGTCGAGCACGTCGGCGCCGCCAAAGATCTGCGGGATCCACAGCGACGACGCGCCTCCGGCACGCCCCCTCCATAACCTGGTGCAGGCAGCCGAATACCACATCGGGCAGCATGTGCCCCACCGTGTGCCGCCCCGCCACGGCGCGGGCGCTTCGCATTCAACAGGCATCCCTCCGGTGCGCTGACCGTGATCGGCGCGAGCGAGCCGGCGTTGTTGGGCACCTCCGGAGCAATCAGGCGCTTGACCCCGAAGGCGATATAGGCGGTCGTGTAATTGAGCGCGACATTGATGCTGAGGGAGTCATTTTAGGCGATCTCGGGTAGCGGCACCTCGACGCGGCGACCGGCAGCTTCATCGACAAGCACCAGAAACCCCCCACCGGCGCCTCGCAGCTGCACGTTGGCATTCAGCAGCTCGATGCCGTAAACCGTCCCATCCGGCGCAAGATCGACATTCAGCTCGTCGCTTAGCTGGATGGTTTCGACTTGCGACCCAGCCGGCTCGCGAAGACGAATATAGGCGATGTTTCGGCGAGGATCATAGCTCAACTGCATGCCCGCGCGCTCCTCAGGAGTTCGGATCAAAAATACTTGACGATGACGGTGATAACCAGCCAGTCACCGCTCTCCCATACAGCCAAAACCTCGATCTGCTTCATCGCATAGCGGCGACCCCGCCACGTGCTGTCGAACCGGAAATTCCGCCGGAATCCTTGTCGCCCAAATTTTGCGGGAAATCGCTCGCCTCCGATGATAGTGGCCAAAACCTCGTCGTCGCTCGCCCCTCGCTCGAGCATCCGAGCGCGCGCGTGCTCATGAAGTTTCATATCACCTCAAGTTAGCGCGGGCCATGATCTCTGAATATCAGTGGCTAAACGCGTATGCGACCAGCGACAAAATGAGGAATTCAGCGCTTCCCTTGGAACTTCGCAAACTCTTTGAGGACCTTAAGAGCAAGAACAGTTACGTCGTCGTGGTCGATTTCGTAACTTGATACGCCGACGTCTACTAATGCTTTGCGCATCTTTTCATCGCTTTTATACTTTGCGCGACAGATATTGGGGAAAAAATCTAGAGTGGTACCCTCGCTAAACATATCAACGAAAAGCTTATAACGCTTCGGATCAGCGCCATAGGGCGGCTCATCGCACATTCCTGCCGTAGCATGCGATGCCCCTGCCACCGCGATGACCAGAGCAAGCGCTAGTCTAGTTAAGGTTCTCATAGCCGTTCCTCTTAACGAGCGCGTACTCTACGCGATAATCGGCAAAACGCCCCGCTCGATTAATGGTAAAGCCGCTAATACTTGAGAGAAATACCGTATTAAGACCGTTTGCGCGTCCAATCGGATACGCCGATACAGAACTGTGACCACCGTTGGGTTCATTCACCGTCGAAGACGTATAACGGACGGCGCCCTCCCGATGCGCGCTGACGGAAGCTACAGTTTTCAGCCAACCCGTGGCGGTACCGGTTCACACCATGCCGGGATCGCGCATTGGTCCAACGCAGGACGTCGCGGCCATTTTTTTCATCGGCTCGCTTGCTTCCGCGTCCGCCTTGAAGCCGCCGGAAGGCCGCTGGCGCGGCGTGCAGTCCATCCAAACCGAGAACTCCACGGCGTAGACCGCAGGATAGAGCTGCGCGGCAATCGTGCAGGCGAACAAACTGCGGCGCCTTGAACAACTTGAGCAAGTTTTCCGGGCCACGCACCCGCACTCACCAGAGGGCCGCGACGGCTTCCCGCAGGGCGGCAGCGGGAGACTTTCGACTGCCCCGTCTACGCTCATCAGCGTGCGCGTAGCTGCGCCGTCGCGGCGCCGTCGACACTGCCGTCGTCGGCGAGCGCGACGCGATAGTCGCGCTCGGCCGCCGTCGCGCGAGATCAGCCCGTCGGCGACGTCGCGCGCCACCTGTTCGCAATCGCGCTCGGCGGGGCTGCCGAAGCCGCCGCCGCCCGGCAATTCGAGCCGGATGAAATCGCCGCCGGGGACGCTCTGCCGGCCTTTCGGGCCGATCGGCTTGCCCGAGACCAAGCTCACTCGGCCCGGTGCGCCGGCGCCGCCGCCGTCGCGCCCGCGGGCCGCGTTCGAAATGCGCTCGAAATTGCACAGCATCGCGATCGGCGTGCCCTCGGCGCCGCCCAATTCGATGATTTGACCGAGGCCGCCGCGATATTGCCCGGGTCCGCCGGAGCCCTCGCGGAACTCGCGCCGGCGGAACAATACCGGCGCCACCGACTCGGTCGCTTCGATCGGGATCGTGCGGACCCCGCTCGGAAACGCCGTCACGTCGAGGCCGTCCTTCCCGGGGCGCGCGCCAGCGCCGCCGCAGTGGAAGATGGCTGTGCTGAAGGGCTCGACCTCGGGCACCGGCCGGCCGTCCTCGGCGCCCACTTCGTCGAGCACATCGGCGCCGCCATAGATCTGCGGGATCCACAAGGCCGAGGCGCCTTCGGCGGGCACACCGCCTTCCATCACCTGATGCAAGCAGCCAAACACCACATCGGGCAGCATGTGTCCCACAGTGTGCCGGGCTGCGACGGCGCGCGGTCGTTTGGCGTTCAGGAGGCAGCCTTCCGGCGCGCTGACCGTGATCGGAGCGAGCGAGCCCGCATTGTTGGGCACCTCGGGGGCTACCAGGCATTTGACCCCGAACGCGGTATAGGCGGTCGTGTAGTTGAGCACGACGTTGATGCCGAACGCGCTCGCCGGCGAGGTCCCCGCGAAATCGACGTGAATGCCGCTGTCGCCGATCGTCAGCTCGGCCGCAAGGGTCAGCGGGCGGTCATAGCCATCCATCGTCAGGCTATTCCGATAGCT
This sequence comes from uncultured Alphaproteobacteria bacterium, assembly GCA_963836845.1. Lineage (GTDB taxonomy): Bacteria > Pseudomonadota > Alphaproteobacteria > ATCC43930 > CGMCC-115725 > AP-15. The sequence continues at coordinate 137,330 of CAWILK010000030.1, forward strand.
GCCCTGTTTCAGCTTGCCGATCGCCTCGATCGTCGCCAGGCGCGAGCTTTGGATGATGTGATCCCCAAGCCGGTCGAGATTGGCGATCCCGAACTCCTCCATCATTTCGACGAGCCGCCGGCTTCCCTCGTCATTGCAAGCCGCGAGCGCATAAACATCGCCCTCGACCTGCAACGGCTCACGCACATTGGCGCGGACAATCCGCAACAGGTCGTCGTTCATCCGCCCTTCGCGGGCCAACGGCATCAGCGGGATCGAAAGGCCCTCTTCATAGACCTGGCGGCCGTCGGGCCCCATGCCGAGCCCGCCGATATCGACGACGTGCACCGTGCTCGCGAACAGGCCGACCGCCTGGCCGCGCAGAAAGGTCGGGCTGACGACGGTCAGGTCGTGCAGATGGCCGCAGGTCAACCAGGGGTCGTTGGTGATGTAGTGGTCGCCCGGCCGCATCGTGCTCAGCGGAAACGCGTCGAGGAAGTGCTTGACCGCCATCGCCATCGAATTGACGTGGCCGGGCGTCCCGGTCACCGCCTGGGCGAGCATGTCGCCGTCGCGGTCGAACACCCCGGCCGACAAATCGCCCGCCTCTCGCACGGTCGTCGAAAAGGCGGTGCGCACCAAGGTCTGCGCCTGCTCCTCGACGACGGCAATCAGCCGGCTCCACATGATCTGCATGTGGATCTGCGAAAGAGCCGTATTGGGTCTCGAGAGCATAGCTGCCGCCTTTGCTGGGCCTTGGTCATCGATCGTATGGATAGCGAGCGGCGCTTGCAACTGGCGGCCCGATGCCCCGAACGGCAATATCAGGGGCCGCGGCGCCGGATGTCGGGATAGGGCGCTCCGTCCCGGTGGGTGTAGATCGCGGGTTTGCCGCCGGCCGGAGAAACCATGTCGATGTCGGAGTAATATGCCGTGTCGCCCGGCACCCGTGTCCCGACCTCGAGGACCAGGGCCTCCCGCTCGGAGCGATTCTGCAGGCAGTGGCCATTTGTGTCCTGAGCCGGGAAGCCCGCCGCGTCCCCGAAATGCAGCACCTCGTCACCGCTCTCGGTGACCAGCACGACCTCGCCCGAAAGGACGTAGACGAACTCGTCGCTGCCGGTGTGCCAATGACGCTGGCTCGACCAGGCGCCGGGCGGCAGACGAAGCAGGTTCACCCCGAATTGGGTGAGACCGGCGGGATCGCCGAGCCTGGTGCGTTCGCGCGCGCGGCAAGGCGCATCGAACGGCGGCGGATAGAGAGTCCCGACCACCGGGGTCAATGCGGCGATATCGATCCGTTTGTTCATGAGCGAGCTCTCCCCTGATCCGGGCTGCGAAGATTTATCCGACGAGCGGCCGGTGAGCCACGCGCTCCTGGATCGGCACCGACGGCCGTTCGGTGGGGCCCGTATAGAGCTGCCGCGGCCGGAAGATCCGCGTTTCCGGATCGGCGATCATCTCGTTCCAGTGGGCGACCCAGCCGACGGTGCGGGCAACCGCGAAGACCGGGGTGAACATCGCAGGCGGCAGCCCGAGCGCGCGGAAGATGATGCCGGAATAGAAGTCTACATTGGGGTAGAGCTTGCGCTCGATAAAGTATTCGTCCTCGAGGGTGACGCGCTCCAGCTCCATCGCCAGCTTTCGGAGCGGATCATCGCGCTGCCCCAGCGCATCGAGCACCTCGTGGCAGCGGCGGCGCAACACCTTGGCCCGGGGATCGTAGCTCTTGTAGACGCGGTGGCCGAAGCCCATCAGCCGGAACGGGTCGTTCTTGTCCTTGGCGCGGCGCAACACCTCCGGAATTCGCTCGATGCCGCCGATTTCCGCCAGCGTCTGCAGCACCGCCTCGTTGGCGCCGCCGTGCAACGGCCCCCATAATGCGGCGATCGCCGCGGCGGTGCAGGCGTAAGGATTGGCCCTGGTGGACCCGACCAGCCGCATCGCCGAGGTCGAGGCGTTTTGCTCGTGGTCGGCCTGGATGATCAGCAGAGCCTCGAGCGCCTGTGCCGCCGCCTTCGGGATGCGATAGGATTCGCACGGCACGGAAAACAGCATGTTGAGGAAATTCTCGGCATAACCGAGGTCGTTCCGCGGATATACGAAAGGCTGTCCCTGCGAATATTTGTAGGCCATCGCGGCAATCGTCGGCATCTTGGCGATCAGCCGGTGCGAGGCGATCATCCGATGAGCGGGATCGAAGATGTCGAGCGCGTCATGGTAAAACGCCGCCAACGCCCCGACGACACCGCACATCACCGCCATCGGGTGGGCGTCGCGCCGGAAACCGCGGTAGATCGCGTGCAGCTGCTCGTTCACCATCGTGTGATGGCTGATGTCGTGGGTAAATCGATCGAGCTGGGCTGCGGTCGGGCAGTTCCCCGTTCATCAGCAGCCAGCAGACTTCGAGATAGCTGCAGGTCTCGACCAGATCGTCGATCGGGTGGCCGCGGTACAGCAGAACTCCGTTGTCGCCGTCGACATAGGTGATCGCCGAACGGCAGATCCCGGTCTCGCCCAGGGCCGGATCATAGGCATAGCAGCCGGCCTGCTTGTGGAGGGCCCGAATGTCCGCCATTGGCGGGCCAATCGTGGGCCGCAGCATCGGGAGCTCCGGTCGGCTGTCACCCGTCCCGATATCGATCTTGGATATAGCGAGGTTTGGCATTGCGCTCATGGCGATCTCCGGATAGAGATTGCCACTAGATAGGTGGACGATTCTTATGTCAATCTTGATTCAATAATCAATCTATATGCAAGATCTGCTCACCGCTCGGCAGGCCGCCGACCGGCTCGGGATAAAGCTCGATACGCTCTACGCCTATGTCAGCCGCGGACGCATCCGCTCGGTGACCGTGCCTGGCAGCCGCGAGCGGCGTTATCGGCCGGAAGACGTCGAGGCGTTGCTCGATCCACGCTCTCGCGACAGCCTCCCGCGCCGCCCGGAGGGCGAAACTCTGATGCCGGTCATCGGCTCATCGATCTGCCTGATCGAGAACGGAAAATTCTATTATCGGGGAAGGGATGCGGTCGGCCTCTCCGAGACGGCCGCGCTGGAGGAGGTTGCGGCCCTCCTCTGGCGTGGCGAGCGAGGCGCGGATCCGGCCGCCGAACGCGTCGCGGAAAGGCACTCGGACAAGCCGGCGTGCTCAGGGCTGATCGAATCCTGCCAGATCCGGCTTGCCGCGCTGTCGGACGAGGATTTGCCGGCGCTCGACCTGACCCGCCCCGGGGTCATCCGAACCGGCTGGCGCATTCTCGATGAGCTCGCCGCTTGCATCGCTCCGTCGTCCCCCTCCCGGGGTCCCATCCATTGCCGGCTCGCCGCAGCGTGGGGTCTCGACGAGAGCGGCGCCGACATCCTGCGCCGCTGCCTCGTGCTGATCGCCGATCACGAGCTCAACGCATCGACCTTTGTCGCGCGCTGCGTCGCCTCGACCGGGGCGATCCCTTATGCCGTTGTCGGGGCGGCGCTGAGCGCGCTCTCCGGGCGCCGTCACGGCGGCGAAACCGCGCGGGCGGAGGCGCTGTTTCTCGATCTCGCCCGGGAGCGCGACCCGATGGCGCTGATGGCCGGGCGCTTGGCGCGCGATGAGCGGCTTCCCGGATTTGGTCAGTTCCTCTATCCGGCGGGCGATCCGCGCGCGGTGGCGATACTGGCCGCGCTCTCGGCTGCCGCCCCAAAAGCCTGTCCGCCGATCGAGGCCGCCGCAGCCGCCGGGTTTCGCCTGACCGGACACCATCCGAACGTCGATTTCGCGCTCGCTGCGGCTGCTGCCGGGCTGGGGCTCCCCCGCGGCGCCGCGCTCGGGTTGTTTATCGTCGGCCGCACCATCGGCTGGATCGCCCACGCAATCGAGCAATACGAGAGCGGCACCTTGATCCGCCCGCGCGCCCGCTATCTCGGGCCGAGGCCAGGGGGCGCGGCATTGGAATGAAAGAACTGTTCCGGAAGGGCGCTACCGGGCCCAAGATGCTGAGACGACAGAGTAGGTTTGCCAACGAGGAGCGATATGGCTGACAAAATTCGGTTGGGCCTGATCGGCGCCAGCGTCAAGGGCACCTGGTCGGCCCGCTCCCATCTCCCGGCGGTGCGGGCGAGCGCGGATGTGGAGTTGACGGCGGTCTGCACCACCAAGGCCGAAAGCGCCGAGGCGGCGCGTCGGGCTTGGGGCGCACGGCTCGCCTTCGACGATTACCGCAAGATGGTCGCCTCGCCCGAGATCGACGCAATAGCCGTCGTCGTGCGGGTGCCGTCGCACTACGCGCCGACCAAGGCGGCCTTGGAGGCGGGCAAGCCCGTCTATTGCGAATGGCCGCTCGGGCGGACGACGGCGGAGGCGGAGGAGTTGGCGCGTTTGGCCCAGGCCAGGGGGCTCGTCACGGCAGTGGGCCTGCAGGCCCGGGTCAACCCTGCCGTGATGCACATGAAGGAGCTGGTCGAGGGCGGATATGTCGGCGAGGTGATGGCCGTGCATGTCAGCCTACTGCGCGAGGGGGTGTTGTCCCGCCCGTCGCACCGCACCTGGCAACGCGACGCTGCGCTCGGCGCCAACACGCTGACCATCGCCAGCGGCCACACCGTCGACGCCATGCGCTTCGTCGTCGGCGACTTCGGCCGGCTCTCCGCCGTGGTGGCGACGCAGGCGAAGCAGTGGCTCGACACCGGCGCCAACACGCTGCTGGACGTCACCTCGCCCGACAACGTGCTGGTCAGTGGCCGGTTGGCAAACGGCGCCGTGGTATCCGCCCATATCGGTGCGATCCCGTTCGCCGGGAGCGGGTATCGGATGGAAATCTACGGCCGCGAAGGAACATTGGCAGCGATGGGCGAGGATTCTCCGCAGCTGAGCGAGGTCTTCCTGCACGGAGCGCAGGGCGCCAACGAGCTCGCGCCAATTCCTGTGCCGGAGCCTTTGACCTTCGCCGCGCCCCTCACGCCCGCCGGTGAAGCACTCAATGTTGGTCAAATGTACACGCTGTTTGCCCGGGCTATCCGAGACGGCAAGAGCTGCCATCCTGCCTTCGAGACCGCAGTCGAACTGCATCGGCTCGTCGATGCCATCAAGCAGGCTTCAGATACCGGCCGCGAAGTCGCCTTCGGGTAACGGCCGATACCGGCACGCTTCGCGCGGCCGGCCGGCGGCGCGTCCCGCTTCCGGAGCGGTGGGTCAGCGTCAATCTCCCACGCAGCCACCGCGCCAGCACCGAATTCCGGTGGAATAAAGGCGGCTCCGAGGAGTCATTAACCCTGCGCGAGAGACGCTCCGCGAAACCTGGGGCAGGGGAACTTCCGTGACGGATACGCAATCGATGATCGGGCCGCGCCGTTCCACGGCAGAGCTTGTGTTGCCGCCGGCGGACACCAAAAGGTGGTCGTCTCGCCGAAAAGCCGCCGTTGTGGTCGCCACCCGCACTGGGGTGATCACGCGCGAAGAGGCGTGCCGGCGCTACCTGCTCTCGGAAGAGGAGCTGGCGGCCTGGGAGCGGGCTTTCGACAGGAGCGGCATTCCCGGGCTACGGATCGCAAACCGGTATCCCGCCCGGGAAACACTCGCAAGAGCCTGATCCGAGATTTCCGAAGCGTCGCGGCGAATTTTGGAACCCAAGAGGGCTCGAGCGGAAAAGCCTTCGGCCCGGAACCCCGATGGGGTTTCCGCTGTAGAGAATGACAGAGGAGACTCAACAGTTGAGGAGGACGGGTCGTGAAGAAACCGTCTGACCGTCAATCTACGTCCAAGGGGCAGAAACGCGACGAGGCAACCATCGATCATTTGGTCGATGAGGTGTACGAAGAAAGGCCGGAGGACGGGAAGTCTGCAGAGCCCGACCACCGACAGCGGCCTGCCGGTCGAGGAGCAGGTCCGGAAAGAATGGGACCCGAAGAAAGAGGGTGGTTTGCCGACGTTTTAGGAGATCAAGCCCAGGCAAGAAAGCGGCTCCTATTTCATGAGGCTAAGTCGAAGTCGCCGTATGCCGCTCGGTCATTGCCACTCCGCGCGGCGCGGCTGATGGTACCCTTGCGGATTACCGGCTGAGCACCCAACTCCGATACAGCAAACGATCCGGGCCCCTCTGGCGAGGACGCCGGCCACTCGGTCAACCTCGCGATGTCGGATCACCGTTTCTCAGCGCCCAGGGCGCTCGGATCGGTTAGCGCCGGGGCCTGTTCGATTGCGGCTCCAGGCAAACCGAGCGGGCGCGCCGGCGCGCAACGCGCTAGGAAGAACCAGTTCGATGTCGCCTGCATGGGGTCCGCCGACACCTCGATCATCTGCCGCGCACCACTGTCGCTCCAAGAGCACCGTGCGGGTGGCGCGTGCACTTTGAAACCTATGTCGACCCGGTCGAGGTTTCATTCCGGTTAGGCGCCGCAGTGGTGTTCGGACTGCTGCTCGGGCTTGATCGAGAGGTTAGGGGTCACGATGCCGGCGTACGCACTCACATGCTCGTCGCGCTGGGTGCGGCGGTGATGACGATCATCGCCTTCGAGCTGTTCGATGCGCTGCAGGCGCGCCACCGGGACGCTGCCGGCGATCCGCTGCGCGTGATCGAGGGGGTCGTGACCGCGGTAGGGTTTCTGGGCGGCGGAGCCATCATCCGCGGCAATGGCGAGGTGCAGGGGCTGACCACCGCAGCGAACATCTGGCTGTGCGGCGCGGTCGGGCTGGCCTGCGGGGCGGGGCACTATGTCCTCGCGGCGATCACTTTCGGGTTTACGGTCGCGATCGTCACAGGAATGTATTTGATCAAGCGTTGGGTGGTTTCCGAGGTGGCGCAGACCCAAACGGGATCGCCCTACACCTCCGCAAACGAGACGCGTTCAAGACAATGATATTGGATTCGTTGAGCGATCCACAGGTCTGGGCCAGCCTGCTGACGCTCACGGCGCTGGAAATCGTTCTCGGCATCGACAATTTGGTGTTCCTGACCATTCTTGCCGGACGGTTGCCCCCGGAACGCCAGAACCGGGCACGCCAGTTGGGATTGGCGTTGGCGCTGATCACTCGGCTGGCGCTGCTCGGCTCGATCGCCTGGATCGTCGGGCTCACGCAGCCGGTTTTCGAGCTGCTCGGCCGCAGCTTCTCGTGGCGCGACGGCATCCTGATCGGCGGCGGCTTGTTCCTGCTCTACAAGGGGACTCGCGAAATTCATCTGCGCCTTGAAGGCGACGGGCCGCATGAGAGCCGAGGCCGCGCCGCGGCTCAGAGCTTTGCGGGCGTCCTTTTCCAAATCGCGCTTCTCGATATTGTGTTCTCGCTCGACAGCGTGATTACCGCCGTCGGCATGGCCAACGAGTTCTGGGTCATGGCGACGGCGGTCGTGATCGCCGTCCTTATCATGCTGGCCGCCTCCGGACCGGTCTCGGCCTTCGTCAATCGCCATCCGACCGTGAAAATGCTGGCGTTGAGCTTTTTGCTGCTGATCGGCATGACGCTGGTCGCCGACGGTGCGGGCTTCCACGTGCCGAAAGGGTATATCTACGCCGCGATAGGCTTTTCCGTTGCGGTCGAGGGCTTGAATCAATTTGCCGCCCGGCGCCGCGGTCGACGGCAGTCTTCCGAGACCGCATCCGGGGCAGATCCGCAAGGCGTCGGCCAGGCATGAGACAAGCCGGATGATTCGCATCTACCGATCGCGGCTGCCTCATGATTGAGAGCATCAGCGCCGTGACGCTCGCCACTCACGACATGAGGCGTGCCGTGCGCTTCTATCGGCTGGTGGGTTTCCAGCTGATCTACGGTGGCGAGGACGCCGCGTTTACCAGCTTTCGCGCCGGCTCCGGGTTTCTCAACCTGATCTCGCAACCGCCCGAGCGCCATTGGTCATGGTGGGGACGGGTGATTTTCTACGTGTCGGATGTCGACGGATTGCACGACCGGCTGATTGCGGCGGGCTGCCGGCCCGATACGGAGCCTCGAGACGCCGAATGGGGCGAGCGCTTCTTTCACCTGACCGATCCCGACGGGCACGAACTCAGCTTCGCCAGGCCGCTTGGTTCGAGGGCGACGTCATCAAGCTGAAAAAAAACTCTGCTATCCGGGCAGCAGTACCTGCTCGGATCCGTGATGCTCGAATATGTCCATTTTGTCCCCGGTCGATTGCGGTTGAAGCACTCGCGGTTGCGGGACTATCGCGAGGCTGCTGAGGCGAGGGTTTTTGCTGCCAAGATACGGTCGGTCCAGACTGCCGCGGTAAATCCTGCCACCGGAAGTCTCACGATCACCTTCGACGAACAACAGCTGTCGATCGAGGAGCTGTGGGATTTCCTAGGGGCAGGACAATATGTTTCGGGCCGGTGCCCCGTATCTGCTGCGATTGACACCCCGTCCCGGTCCGGACTTGAGGCAAACCGATTCGGGCGGGCTGTGGTCGATGCGGTGGTCGAGGCTCTCGTTCGTTACTCGGCCGGCGCCCTCGTTCGAAGGTTGCTCTAGTTACAGCCGACCTCTCTTAACGGGTCACACCGGCTGCGAGCCCTTATCGCGCCGAGCAGACGTAGCTTGGTTGCCGTCGCGAGCCTCCTGTTCGAGTTCGGCCCTCGCTTCGGCGACCAGATCGCTTGCCATTTCCCCGATCTCAGCCACGCTCTCTCGGTAGAAGGCCATTGCGCCCTTGATCGCAGCCTTGGCCGCCGGCCGCAACATGCTGCCCATGGCTTGGATGGCCGTCGGCCCGAGGAGTAATGCCCCGGCCCCTATTGCCAGACCTGTTGCGAAGCTGCCTTTGAACATGTCTTCAATCAGGGCCATGAACCCCTCCATCTGGCCAGGGTCGCGCCGATAAATGCGCTGTCGAGAGACGCTCGCACGCAGTCTCGGTAAAGGGCTTGACCAAATCCAACCCGGAACAGGACCGCCTCTCCTCGACATGTCGGCTAGCGCACCGAATTTTCAACGCCGGAGCCTTGTGAGGAACCGGCTGATTGCTTCCGGGCTGCTTGGCCTCATGGCAGCGCTGTTCGTCGCCACGGCGCTGGTGCCGCAGTCGGGATTCTGGATTCTTCTCGTTCGCGCGACCGCCGAAGCGGCCCTCGTCGGAGGGCTCGCCGATTGGTTCGCCGTGACGGCGATCTTCCGGCAGCCACTCGGCCTGCCGATCCCGCATACCGCGATCGTGCCCAAAAACAAGGATCGGATCGGCGAGGGGCTCGCGACTTTCATCGAGCATAATTTTCTCACCGCTGACCTCGTCCGGGCGAAGCTGCGTTCGCTCGACCCGGCGCGGCTGCTTGCCGAATGGCTGGCGTCGCCGGCAAATGCGCAGACGGTGGCCTTCCGCCTGATCCGAGTGATCCCGTATGTGCTGGCGGCCGTCGACGATCGAGATGTGCGCCAATTTGTCGGCGGGGCCATCGGTCGGCGGCTCAACGAAATCGAGCTAGCGCCGTTGCTCGGGCGCGCAGTCAAGATACTGACCGCGAGCGGTCTTGAGCGAGAGCCTTATCGATCGCGCCCTGGAGCTTTGCCGTCAGTTCGTCGAGCGGCGAGAAGATCAGTTCTACGCGGCGGCGGAAGCTCAACGACGCCGATGGTGGATTCCAAAAGCCGTGAACCGGCAGATCGCGAAAGCGATGGTCGGCGGGGTCGAGGAGCTCCTCGCCAACCTGCAGGAGCCCGGCAGCCCCGCGCGCAAATCTCTTCTCAAAGCCATTGAGGATTTGGTTCGAGAGCTGGGCACCTCGCCGGAATATCGAGATCGTATCGAGCAGGCAAAAACGCGGCTTCTCGAAGACCCCGAGGTGACGGCTTGGTTCGCCTGCGCTTGGCAAGATGCCAAGGCGGCGTTGCTAGCAGACCTGGCTTCACCCGGGTCAAAGGTGGCCCACGGGATCGCGGCGGCGGTCGGTTCCGTCGGTCAGCATCTGCTGGTCGACGCCGCTGTGCGCTCGCGGCTCAACCGCGCGCTAGAAGCTATGGCGACAGAGGCCGTTCCATGGCGCAATGGATTGGCGCAATTCATACGCGAGGTGGTGCGGCAGTGGGATGCAGCGAGGTTCGCAGAGCGTATCGAGGCGGTGGTCGGCGGCGACCTGCAGTACATTCGCATCACCGGCACCTTGGTTGGGGGGCTCGTCGGATGCGTTCTGCATCTGGCGTTCACCGCTCTGCAGTAATCGCACAATGGCGGAACAAGAAAATGGCCGGAACACAAGGTTCCGGCCAAGTTTGAACAGGGAGGCTTCACGTCTGGGAGACGTAAGGGTCCGCAGACCCTCTTCCCGGGCACAAGTCCCGGAAACCTGTCGCGATGAACCATCGCGTACGCAGACAATGGACTTTCCAGCGGGAAGCCACCAGCCGGAATTTCTTCTGGCTCGTCTGCAAAAACCGCAATGCTCTACGAGGCGGCGCCCGCCGATCTTGCCGAAATGAGCATACCAGTCAGCTGAGGCGGGTCTCCGCCACTTTACGCAATAAGAAATCGCGAAACACACTGATCCGTTTCGAGGTGCGCAGCTCTTCCGGATAAACGAAATAGGCCTCGACCGGAGGGCCGGTGAGCTCCGGCAGAACCCGCAACAGCTCGGTCTGCTCGCTCGCCATGAAATCGGACAGCGCCGCGATCCCGAGCCCGCTGATCACCGCCCGAAGCATCGCGTAGAAATTATTTACAGCCAGAATCGGCTTACGCTCCTGACCGGGCTTGGTGCCGGCTTCGAGCAGCCAATTGACGTTCTGCACCGGCGGACGGGAGTCCTCGCCGTAGATGATCAGCCGGTGCTTGTCCAAATCCTCGGGTTTTTGCGGCGTCCCGTGCTTTTTGATGTATTCGGGCGAGGCGTAGACATGTGTCGGAACGCTGACCAGGTGACGTTGGATCAGATCCGGCTGGCGGGGCGGCGACATGCGGATCGCGACATCGGCTTCCCGCATCGAGAGGTCGAGCTCGGAATCATCGACCACCAGGGTGACCTGGATCTCCGGGATAGAGATCGAGGAATTCGCGTATCCGCGGCGTCAGCCAACTCGATCCGAACGCTACGGTCGAGGTGATCTTCAGCGGCCCTTTTGGCCGGTCCTTCGATTCGGAGATCAGGCCTTCCGCCATCGACAGCTTGGCGAAGACCTCGCGCGCCGTGCGGAACAGGAGCTCGCCCTGCTCGGTCAGGATGAGGCCGCGAGCATGGCGATGGAAGAGCGGCACGCTGAGGCTTTCCTCGAGCGCGCTGATCTGGCGGCTCACCGCGGATTGGCTGAGGTTCAGCGATTCGCCGGCATGGGTAAAGCTGCCCGCCTCGGCAACGGCGTGAAACACCCGCAACTTGTCCCAATCCATCTCGTTTCCCCCAACCCGCGCCCGCGGTTCTCCCCCTACTCGGCGGCGCGCGCGATCGTGGCCCCCTCCTGCTGCCGCCAAAAACTTCTCCGCCTCGAGCGCAGCCATGCAGCCCAACCCGGCGGCGGTCACCGCTTGGCGGTAAACTTTGTCCTTGACATCTCCCGCGGCATACACCCCAGGAATGGCGGTTTGCGTCGAATTCCGGGCGGGTGACGATGTAGCCCTCGGGATCAAGGGGCAGCTGGCCGGCGACGAAACCCCGTCACCGGCGTGTGTCCGATCGCGATGAAAACCCCGTCGCAGCGCAGCTCGCGGGCAACACCGGTGCGCACGTTCCGAAGCCGGACGCCGGTCACCATGGGTGGCTCGGGCTCGCCGAGGATCTCCTCGACGACGCTGTCCCAGACGAGATCGATCTTTGGGTTTCGAAACAGCCGGTCCTGCAAGATCTTCTCGGCCCGCAACGCGTCGCGGCGATGGATCAGGGTGACCCGCCGAGCGTGGTTGGTCAGATAGATCGCTTCCTCGACCGCGGTATTGCCGCCGCCGACAACGACGACATCCTTCCCGCGGAAGAAAAAGCCGTCGCAGGTGGCGCAGGCGGAAACCCCGAAGCCGCGATAGATCTCCTCGCTGGGAAGGCCGAGCCACCGCGCCTGCGCGCCGGTCGCGATGATCACGGTCTCGCCAATGTAGCGGTCTCCCGAATCGCCGGTCGCGACAAACGGCCGATGCTCGAGATCAATTTCGGTGATCATATCGATGATCGACCCGGGTGCCGACATGCTCTGCCTGCTTCTGCATCTGCTCCATCAGCCACGGGCCTTGGACGATGTCGGCAAAGCCGGGGTAATTTTCGACATCGGTCGTGATGGTCAATTGGCCGCCCGGCTGAAGCCCGGTTACCAGGAGCGGCTGCAGATTGGCGCGCGCCGCATAAATCGCCGCCGTGTAGCCGGCAGGCCCCGAGCCGATGATCAAGACCTTGCTGTGGTGGCGCTCGGACATCGCGCGATCCCGGCGAATTTGACATCGCAGTGTAGCATTTTTGCAGTCGCAGCGAAAAGGAACAGGGCTAAAAGCCGAACATGTGGTCGAGGCTGAAGCCGCCGTCCGCGCCGCAGGAGCCCGTGATAGCCGAAGAGACGGCAGGTGGCGTCGCGGATCATGACATAGGCCGCGCCTGTCGCACGGGCGCGGCGTCGCCGCGTCGAACGCCTCGTGATAGTTCCACAGCTTCGAACCCGAACAGGGGATCGCGAGGCGCGACCGCGCGACTTCCTCGCCCCTCGCCGTCGTAGAGAATGATGTCCGTCGCGCTCGTCGGCAGCCAGGGGCGCGATGCGGGATAGATCAGATGGCAAAGCGTGTCGCAGCCATCCTCTCCGAGCCGCAAGAACAGCCGGGTCGACAACCCCGGCGGGCGGCCGGTATAGGATTGCGGCTCGTCGCGATAGGTCAGGATCGTATTGAAGACATGCGCGCCAAAGCTGGTCTCAGCGGCATGACCGCTGTCCCGGTCGGCGATAGCGGAAGAGCGCATGGAGCCAACCATCGGCTTCGCCTCCGGCCGAAAAATCGTAAACCAGCTCGACGTGGCCATAGCCGTCGCGCATCGCGCCGATGCCCTCGAGCTCGTCCAGATCGAGCGCGGTCGCGTGGGCTCGCGGCAAACGGCCAAAGCGATGGCGCGGCGATCTCGTTTCCGTCCGGGTCATAGACGTGGGCGGCGATCGGAAGCTCGGCTTGACGCAAGCGCCATCGGCGTCGGCAGCACCAGGGTTTGCCACAGTTGCGCGCGGCAGGACCGGAGCGGGCAAGAAATAGCCCTTGCCGAGCAGCCGCCCCGAGTTTCGGAAGCTCCGGGTCAGGGGCCAAATCGGCCCGTTCGACATTGACATGCGCGATCCGCCGTCGGCCCCGTTCGAGAACTTCGTAGCGGGGGCGGACCATGTGCTTGCCCGCGCGAATCTCGATCTGTCTCGGGCCAGCGATAGCTCGGGCAGTAATTCTGAGAAACCTCGACCGCGCGGGTGGCAAAGGGCGCTATCGGCTCGGCGATCGAGGCGATCCGTCCTTCCCCCATCGCATTGAGGCCGATCGCGCGAGGCGGGATCGGAATCGGATGGCTGTTCTGGAGCCACAGCACGACCCGCTCGCCGGGCGCCGGCGCCGGCAGGCCCGCATATCGGTCGGCCGGCCAGGCATTGGCATCGTGGGTGCACGACAAGGTCGCGGCCCGCTCTGCGTCCGGCTCGCCAAAGGTATCGAGAGCGTATTTGACGACATCGTGTCCGGCTGCTCCGACGACGTGCAGGAACAGCTGCCCGGCGAATGTCCGGGAGACGGAACCGTTCGCGGATCGTCGCGGCTGTCGAGAACGACCCGGCTCGCCGACGCCGGCTATGCTCTCGCACCATTCTGCAAGCACTCCGCCGTCGCCGGCAAACAGCGTCATCCAGCAAGTGACTGCGCCGGCCCCATATCCCGACCAGTAATTCACCGTCACCAGCCGGGTGTGCAGTCCGTCCGCGTCGCGGAAAAACGCAAAATTGGTGGCGAAATTGAGCTGGGTCGAGATAGGCGCTGCGATTGGTCAGGCGATCTTCTGCGATGCGCATCGCATCGAGGCTGAAGCACCTCGGCGTTCTGCGGGCAAATAGGGCCGCAGCTGCGCGATCATCCGCTCGGCGTCGAAGGCGGCGATCAGGACGTGCGCGCATGCGAGCGGGGAAGTTCGGTCACCGGCAGCGCCGGAAGGCCGAGAATGCTGGTGCCGATCTCGCGATACTGCTGCACATAGGCACCCGGACATGGAGACCCGATCTAGGCCGAAAATCGCGTCGAACGCCTCGGCTCGCACCGCTCGGATCATAAATCGCGACCGGGCCATTGCAGGCTAGAGCCTGCGAGCAGCGTCTGAGCCGGCGCCGCAGCGGCCGGATGGGTCAGAGCCTTGTAGAGGGTGTTTCCGCCGCGGGTGTTGTCGAAGGTCTCGATGCGCAAGGCCATGATGAAGAGCCGATCCGCGGAGCCGCAATCCGCCTTCGGCCCGATATTACATCTTCAAGCGTCGGAGCAGCTCGGCCGCGTCAGTCTGTCAACCAGTGCGAGGAGGCTCCGCCGAATTGCCCGGTTGACGCCGTATGCCGCGAAAGCCAGTCGAATTCGGGCTCGTCCGCAGCGCGAGTTCCCGACCGTCGGCCGATCGACCGGAGGGGCCTACCCGCCTCATGATCGCCCACGCGATCTCAACGATGTGGCGAAAGCAGGCAAGCGCCCGGACGTAGTTCGGCTTCGTCTCCCCAACAGAGGGCTCCAAGGCATCCGGCGCGCGCGGTATCGTCGGGAACCGAATAGGACCAGTCTTCGATCCGCCCTGTGAAGGGGCGAGTAATGCCGGCCTGCCTGCATCGCCGCATGGAAACGGGCGAATTTAGCGTCCCGCCGGCGAGTTCGAGGACGTGAACGGGCTTGCCGGTGCGCCGCCGCCTCGCTGATCATGGAAACCGAATCGGCCGTCACCAGGAAAGCATCAGCGAGCGCGAGAAAGGCGAAATAAGGGTTTTCGCCGGAACCGTCCCAGACAAGGCCGACAAGACCCTCAACTGATCGCGCAGCAGGACGAGCCCCCCCTGCCGGTCCGGCGCGACGCGGTCACCAGCGCCGAGCCGCCCTCGGCGCGCAGCATGGCGGCGAGCTGTCGGCGATCTCGCCGAGGCGCGGCAGCGTCAGCGGTATGCTCGGTTGGAGCCGCCGATCAGAACCGAGACAATCGGCCGCGGCATCGCCGCAAGCGCGGGAAATCGCAGTCGTTCCGCGGCCAGCCTCGCCTCGGTGACGCGATGTACCGCCCCCAGCGTCACGACCACTCGCGAGCACCGCGGATGACGGTCGTGCTCGGGCACGACCAGCAGGTCGAACTCGCTGGAGCCGACGCCGGGGTCTTTGGATCTGCGCAGCGAGTGTCCGCCCGCCATTTGCCCGCCGGATCGCCAATGCGGGCATTGCGACGTTGCGGCCGCAAGCGATGACCAGATCCGGCCAGGGCGGGGTCAATCGCCTTGCCCATCTCGCGCGCCGCCTGCAAGCGGGAACAACCAAAGGCCGGCGGCAAACAGGCCCATGGGGAACCGAATCTCAAGACGTTTTTCGATGTATGGGAAACCCATTGCCTCTGCGAGGCCGAGCGCTTGGCTCGCCATTCCCGCCTTTCCGTCATGTAAGACCCAGACGGTCCGGGACGGAAAGCCGGGGGTTGGGGCATCCGGCAGCTGCGGCTCCCATCGAAAGCGGTCATGGCCCGGTTTAAGGAAGTGCCTGCGCCAGCAAGAAGGAGAATTTGCGCAATAAAATTGCGCCGAGCAGCGTACTTTTCCTATGATCCGCAAATCACTTAGAGGTGGACCGGATGCGGCGGGTCAGACTGGACACGTATCGACCGCCGTATTTGCGGAACCTACTGAGCGACGGCCGCATGACGAATGTCGAACTCGCCCGGCAGCGCCGGCATCTCGGCGCCGCCCTGCCTGCGGCGGGTCCGCGCGCTCGAAGAGGCTGGGATCATCCGTGGCTATCACGCCCATGTTGCTCCTGAAGCCTTTGGGTTACGCGGTGACCGTCTTCGCCCAGATCGGGCTCGCCAGCCAGGCTGACGCCGACCTCAAAGCCTTTGAAGGGCTGATTGCGACTTGGCCGGAGGTGCGCGAAGCATACATGCTCGCCGGGGAGACGGATTTTCTGTTGAAGATCGTCGCACCCGATTGGGACAGCTATCAACGCTTCCTGAGCGCGAAGCTGACCTCTGCGCCAAATGTGAGCCACGTCAAATCGGCCCTGATGCTGCGCCTCTCGAAATATGAGCCAGGCGTCCAGGTCAACGAGCAGCCAGCTCTCTCTGAGACGGAGGCCGAGACGGCGCCGACCTGAAGGTCCGGTGATTAGTGCCGGCACATCAGCCGAACGCGACGGTGACGACCTCGTAGGATTTGGCGCCCCGCGGCGTCATGACCTCGACACTGTCGCCTTTACCCTTCCCGATCAGAGCCCGAGCGAGCGGGGAGGTTACCGAAAGGAGGCCGGCTTTGACGTCGGCTTCATCCTCGCCGACAATCTGAAACGTCTGTTCCTCGTCGGATTCCTCGTCGGCGAGCGTAACCTTCGCGCCGAATTTGATCAGAGAGCCCGACAGCTTCGAGACGTCGATAACCTCGGCGCGAGCCACCTTGTCCTCTAGCTCGATAACTCGGCCCTCGATAAAGCTCTGCCGATCGCGCGCGGCGTGATATTCGGCATTCTCAGCCAAGTCTCCGTGGTCTCGCGCCTCCGCGATGGCGCGGATAATGGCCGGCCGGTCGACGGTCTTCAGGCGTTTCAGCTCCTCCCGGAGCCGATTATAACCATCGCCCGTCATCGGGATCTTGTTCATCTCGAACGCGTTCGGATCCTGCTAGACGCAAATACGGCGGGGTGCCCCGCCGCGGGGCAATCAAAGGTATGATTGCAGCGGCGCGACTTCAAGGTTCCCGAAGCGTAGCGCAGCGATCGCCTGGACCGCGGCTCGCGCGCCGGCCACCGTCGTATAATAGGGAATGCCGTTGGTCAACGCGGTCCGCCGCAGGCTGAAGCTGTCGGCGATCGCCTGACTGCCCTCGGTCGTGTTGAAGACGAGCTGGACCGCGCCGCTCAGCATCCGATCGACAACGTGCGGGCGGCCTTCCCGCACCTTGTTCACCGCCTGCACGGGCAATCCCGCGTCGCGCAGCCGTTCGGCCGTGCCCTTCGTAGCAACCAGCGCGAACCCCATCTCGACGAGCCGGCGGCAAGGCTCGACCACCGCCGCCTTGTCCTCGTCGCGCACCGAAACGAAGACGCAACCCTCGAGCGGCAGGTTGGTGCCGCTGCCGAGTTGGGACTTCGCAAAGGCGCGCCCAAAATCTGCGTCGAGCCCCATCACTTCGCCGGTCGATTTCATTTCCGGGCTGAGGATCGGGTCGACCCCGGGGAAGCGCGCAAACGGGAAGACCGCTTCCTTCACCGCCACATGCCCGCCACGTCGCCAGAGCGCCCGCTGCGCAATTGCGCGCTCCAGGCGTCGAGGCGCTCGCCGACCATCACCCGCGCGGCGATCTTTGCGATCGGCACACCGGTCGCCTTGGCGACGAACGGTACCGTGCGGGATGCGCGCGGGTTGACTTCGAGAACAAAGATCACGCCATCCTGAACCGCAAATTGGACATTCATCAGCCCGACGACGCCGAGCGCCCGGGCGAGTGCGACGGTCTGATCGCTCGATTTCCGCGATAGTGCCGCAGCTCAAGCTGTACGGCGGCAATGAGCAGGCGCTGTCGCCGGAATGGATTCCGGCTTCCTCGATGTGCTCCATGATCGCCGACGACCTCGACCTGTCGTCCGTCGCAAACCGCATCGACATCGACCTCGATCGCATTCTGTAGGTAACGGTCGATCAATACCGGGCTGGTCCCGGATACGTTGACTGCGTGCCGGATATAGCGATCGCAGGCCGGCGGCATCGTGCACGATTTCCATCGCACGGCCGCCAAGGACGTAGGACGGGCGAATGACGACCGGATAGCCGATGCGCCGCGCGATCTGCTTCGGCCTCGGCTGGCGAATGCGCCGTTCCGTTCTCCGGCTGATCGCAGGCCGAGCCTTGTCAGCAGCCCTTGGAAGCGCCGCCGGTCCTCCGCCAGATCGATCGCATCGGGCGGAGGTGCCGAGGATCGGGATCTTGGCCTGCTCCAAGGCCGCCGCGAGTTTTAGCGGGGTTTGCCCGCCGAACTGGACGATAACCCCGAGAAGGGTCCCGCGGCGCTGCTTCGACCCGAACGATTTCGACCACATCCTCGATGGTCAACGGCTCGAAATAAAGCCGGTCGGAGGTGTCGTAATCGGTCGAGACGGTCTCCGGGTTGCAGTTGACCATGATCGTCTCGATCCCCGCTTCGCGCAGGCTGTAGGCAGCATGCACGCAGCAGTAATCGAACTCGATGCCCTGGCCGATCCGGTTCGGGCCGCCGCCGAGGATGATCACCTTGCGCCGGTCGCTCGGGTCGGCCTCGCACTCGGGCTGCTTCGATACCGTCGCCCTCATAGCAGGAGTACATGTACGAGGTCAGCGACGGGAATTCGGCGGCGCAGGTATCGATCCGCTTGTAAACCGGATGCAGCTCGAGGCGGCGGCGGCGAGCCGACACGACCTGCTCTTCCAAGCCCACGAGCCTGCCGAGCCGGGCATCCGAAAAGCCCATCTGCTTGAGCCGCAGAAAAGCGCCGAGCGATCCTGCGGCAGTCCACGTCGCGCCGCACGGTCTTCCTCGATCTCGACGATTTCGCGGATGCATTCGAGAAACCATGGCTCGAATTGGCAGGCCGCGTGAATTTCGGCGGTGTCGTGAGCCCGTGCCGGTAAGCTTGAGCAATCAGCAGCAGGCGCTCGGGTGCGGGTTTGGCCAGCGCCGCCTTCGACCGCGTCCTTGCCGCCGCTCTCGACGCCCTCGATCGCGACTTCGTCGAACCCGCTCAACCCCGTTTCCATCGAGCGCAGCGCCTTCTGCACCGATTCGGCAAAGCTGCGGCCGATCGCCATGGCCTCGCCCACCGATTTCATCGAGGTCGTCAGCAGCGGCTCGGTTCCGGGAAATTTTTCAAAGGTGAACCGCGGCATCTTCGTGACGATGTAATCGATCGTCGGTTCGAACGATGCCGGGGTCACACGGGTGATGTCGTTGGCGAGCTCGTCGAGCGTATAGCCGACCGCCAATTTGGCCGCGACCTTGGCGATCGGGAAACCGGTCGCCTTGGAGGCGAGCGCCGAGGAACGCGACACCCGCGGGTTCATCTCGATGACGAGCAAGGCGGCCGTCGGCCGGATTGACCGCGAACTGCACGTTCGAGCCGCCGGTATCGACGCCGATTTCGCGCAGCACCGCGATCGCGGCGTTGCGCATCAGCCTGAAATTCTTTGTCGGTCAGGGTCAAAGCCGGCGCGACGCAAACGGAGTCGCCGGTATGGATGCCCATCGGATCGATATTCTCGATCGAGCACACGATGATGCAGTTGTCCGCCCGGTCGCGGACCACCTCCATCTCGTATTCTTTCCACCCGAGGACCGATTCCTCGATCAGCACTTCGTTTGCCGGAGAGGCCCTCAGCCCGCCGCGCACGATCTCCCGGAATTCCTGCAGGTTGTAGGCGACCCCGCCTCCGGTGCCGCCCAGAGGTGAAGGAGGGTCTGATGATCGCCGGAAGTCCGACGCTTTCGAGCGCCTCGACGGCCTCATCCAGCGAGCGCGCGATGCGGCTCCTGCGGCGAAGCCAAGCCGATCTTGTCCATCGCCTGCCGGAACAGCTGGCGGTCTTCCGCCTTGGCGATGGCCTGCCGGGCTGGCGCCGATCAGCTCGACACCCCACCGGTCGAGAACGCCCGAGCTGTGGAGCGTCGATCGCGATATTGAGCGCGGTCTGCCCGCCCATTGTCGGCAACAAGGCTTGAGGGCGCTCCCGGGCGATGATCTTCGCGACCATGTCGGGGGTGATCGGCTCGATGTAGGTCGCGTCGGCCAATTCCGGGTCGGTCATGATCGTCGCGGGGTTGGAGTTCACCAGCACGATCCGATAGCCCTCGCTCTTGAGGGCCTTGCACGCCTGGGCGCCGGAATAGTCGAACTCACATGCCTGCCCGATGACGATCGGGCCGGCCCCGATGATCAAGATGCTCTCGAGGTCGGTGCGCCTAGGCATTCCCGCTCATCAGCCCGACAAACCGTTCGAACAGATGATGACTGTCCTGGGGCCCCGGGCTTGCTTCCGGGTGATATTGCACCGAAAACACCGGCTCGACCGATCATCCGCAATCCTTCGTTCGTGTTGTCGAACAGCGACAGATGAGTTGGCTCCACGCCTCGCGGCAGGCTCTCGGGCTCCACGATGAACCCGTGGTTTTGGCTGGTGATTTCGACCTTGCCCGTCACCAGGTCCTTGACCGGGTGATTGGCTCCCCGGTGCCCCCGCGCCATCTTGCGGGTCCTCCCGCCGAGCGCCAACGCCAGCAGTTGGTGCCCGAGGCAGATACCGAATATCGGCTTGCCGGACGAGATCAAGTCGCGCAAGACCGGCACAGCGTAGGTTCCGGTTGCCGCGGGATCGCCCGGGCCGTTCGAGAGGAATATGCCATCCGGGTAATGGCTCAGAACATCCGCCGTCGATGCGGTGGCGGGAACCACAGTGACCCGGCAGCCCTGCGCCGCAAGCATCCGCAAGGATGTTGCGTTTCGCCCCGTAATCGATCGCGACGACATGGTAGCGCGGTGCGCGTTGCACTCCGTATCCGCGCTCGCGGTCCCACGAGGTCTCGTCCCATTTGTAGGCTTGCCGGCAGGTGACCTCCTTGGCGAGGTCCATCCCTTCGAGACCGGGCGACTGGAGCGCCCGCGCCCTCAGAGTTGCAAGATCGAGCCGACCTTCGGGGTGGTACCCGATGGCCCCGTTCGGCGGCCCGTGATCGCGGATGTGCCGGGTCAGCCGACGGGTGTCGACCCCCGAAATGCCGATCAGCCCATGGGATTGAAGCCAGGACTCAAGCGACTGGGTAGCGCGGTAATTTGCCGGCCCGGTGATCGGAGCGCGGAGCACGAGACCGCGCGCGGCCGGCGTGGTGGTTTCGATGTCTTCCGTATTGGTTCCGACATTCCCGATATGAGGGAAGGTGAAGGTGATGATCTGGCCGGCATAAGAGGGATCCGTCAGGATCTCCTGATACCCGGTGATCGCCGTGTTGAAGCAAACCTCCCCAACCGCGACGCCATTTGCGCCGATGCCGTGGCCCCAGAAAACCGTTCCATCCGCCAAGACGAGCGCAGCGTTGCGATCGGGCGGTCGCGGCATCGGGTCGCGCATCACGGAAATTTCCTTCGGGGACCGCTATCCTCCTGAAACCACGGAACTCGGTGTAAGGCTAATAGCAGAGCCTTTGGCAAATAGCCAACGGGGCTATCGGCGTCAACCCCGCGCTTTGAAGAATTACCGTTTATTCAATGACTTAGTCAGGGGACGTGCGGAATTGCCGCGGCGCCAAAAACAAGTTAGGCTTAATATTGCCGAGCGGATGGGGAGCTCTTCGGTGCTGCGTCAGGCCTTCACGCGACCGGCTCAAGGCAGGCGATGAAGACCAGGGACTTGCGCACGCGTTCGACGGTGCGCTTGATCCTCGCCGGCTCTGAAAGAGCAGGGATATCGCCGCCCGGGGACACGGCAACAGGCGCAGGGGATTTCCGACGCCGAGATTCGCCGCATGCTGCAGGGCATGATCAAGCAGCGCCGCGAATCGATCACGCTATACGAGAAGGGCAACCGAGCCGATTTGGCACAGATGGAAGGCGAGGAGATTGCCGTCATCGAAAGCTTCCTGCCCCGCCAATTGGACGAGGCCGAGATCGAAGCCGCGGCGCGCGCTGCTATCGCCGAGACCGGAAGCGCAAGCATCAAGGATCTCGGCAAGGTGATGGCGGCGCTTCGCGAACGCCACGCCGGCGTCATCGATCTCGGCCAGGCAGGCGCGATTGTCAGGCGCCTGTTGGGATGAGCGGCGCCGCGACCTTGCCCCCTGTCGAATTGTCTCCCGATGCGGCGCCCGCAGGGCGCGTCGACTGGCTCTCCCCCGGGTCGCAGGGCTGTCCGGGGAATTGAATTCGGTTGCAGCATCGCCGCCAGCTCAACCGAAAGCGCAGAATTCGGCGGGATGGGTTTCGAGGAAGAGCCCCTCTCCGCCCTTCAGGGGCGGAGAGGGGAGGGGCCCAGGCGCGACAGCGCCTGGGAAGGTGAGGTGGGCGGCGCCGCAAATCCGTCCGTCGGCCCCCCTCACCCTGCCCTCTCCCCCCGGCCGGCGGGGGGAGAGGAGAGAAAAGCGGGTCCTCGAGAGCCCATTTCGCGGCGAAAGTGTAGCGCCAACTTTCCCCGGACAGCCCTGCCCCGGGTCGGGAAAGCGGGGCTGAGGGATGGCCTTTCCCCCCGGCTTTCTTGACGAGCTGCGCAGCCGGGTGTCGCTCTCCGGGCTGGTCGGGCGCAAGGTCAAGCTCGTCCGCCGCGGGCGCGAGTTTGCCGGGCTGTGCCCGTTCCATCACGAAAAGACCCCCTCCTTCTACGTCGTCGAGGACAAGTCCTTTTTTCATTGCTTCGGCTGCGGTGCGCATGGCGATGCGATCGGGTTTGTCATGCGGGCCGACAACCTCGATTTCATCGAGGCTATCGAAAAGCTGGCGGAAGAGGCCGGATTGGCCGTGCCCCAGTCGACCCCGCAGGAACGCGAGCGGGCGCAGCGGCAAAAGACGCTGCTCGAGGCGACCGAAGCCGCAGCGGCGTTTTACGAATCCCGCCTGTGGGGGCCGGACGGCGGTCGCGCCCGTGCATATCTGGAGGGGCGGGGTCTCGATCTGGCGACGATCCGGCGTTTTCGGCTGGGCTGGGCGCCAGACCATCGGCAGGAGCTCCGGCGCGGTCTTGGCGCTGATTTTCCCGACGCACTACTGATCGAGGCGGGTCTGCGGCGACAGGGCGAGGGTGGCGAGGTATCCGACTTTTTCCGCAACCGGGTGATGTTTCCGATCGGCGATCGCGCCGGCCGGGTGATCGCCTTTGGCGGCCGGGTGCTCGGCGACCAGCAACCGAAATACCTGAATTCCCCCGAGAGTCCGCTATTCGAGAAGAGCCGGGTCTTGTATGGCTGGTCCGCAGCGCGAGCAGGCGCCGTTCGGGACGGCGGCTGGAGCGACGCTGGGGCCATAGTCACCGAAGGCTATATGGATGTCATCGCGCTGCATCGAGCGGGTTTTGTCACGGCGGTAGCGCCGCTCGGCACCGCGCTGACCGAATTTCAGCTGCGCGAGCTTTGGCGGTTGGCTCCCGAGCCGATTCTTTGCTTCGACGGCGACGCCGCGGGACAGCGGGCTGCCGCCCGGGCGCTCCGGCGAGCGCTGCCGCTGCTGCGCCCGGGCTGCAGCCTGCGTTTTGCGAAACTGCCGGCGGGAGAGGACCCCGATTCCCTTATTCGTACCGCAGGCCCGGGCGCTTTCGACCAGGTCCTCGCCGCGGCGCGGCCGTTGTCGAGCATGCTCTGGGAAATCGAGATCAGCGCCCGGCGGCCGGATACGCCCGAGCGTCGAGCCGATCTCGATCGCTGCTTGATGGAGCATATTGGCGTCATCGCCGACCGGACGGTCCAGGCGGAATACCGTCGCTTCGTCCGTGACCGGCTCTTCGAATTGGGACGACCCGCGCGGGTCGGCAGGAATGCCGCGCCTCACCTTCGCCCGACATTCATTCGCGACGGGCCCGAGCCCCCGCCACGCTCCGGTGCGCGGATACAGCGGGAAAAACTGCTCCGTCTTGTTCTGAACTTTCCCTGGTTGATCGACGAAGTTGCCGAGGAACTGGCGGCCCTTGAGTTTCCCGAACCGGAGCTCGATCGGGTGAAACGACACATTTTGGCGATCGATGGGTTGCGGGCGGGACTTGACGCTCACGCGCTTCGGCAACACCTTGTGCAGAGCGGGCTTGCGGCGACCGTGGACGGACTGCTGGTGCCTTCGGTCGACACAATGTTCCTGGCTCGGTGCCTTGACCCGATTTCTACGCGCAGGGAATGGGCGCGCCTTGCCAGGGTGTTGACGGAGGGCGATCAAAACGGGGTGGCCGAAGCCGCGAACGACCTCATCAGCGAGATTTCGACAGACAACTGGGAGCGATTTCTGGCTGCGAGAGGACGGGTATTGGAGGCGGATCCGGTCGGCGAGGATCAGACGTGAGCCGGCACTTGTCCCGCCTCCGCTCGATACCAGCCAAATATAAGGGGGACTGCTTTTTTTCCGCGCGGCGGCGGCCGGGCGGGTGTGGAACTTGCTTAGGGACGGTGTAATGGCGAGCAAAGCGGCAAACACGGCGGAAGTGGCGGAAATCCGCGAGGAAGCGGCAGAGGCGCCGCTGCTCGACAGCGTAGCGGCGGCGATCAAGAGGATGCTCGCCCGCGGCAAGGAGCGGGGTTATCTCACCTACGACGAGTTGAATGCCGCGCTGCCGCCCGATCAAGTTTCCTCGGAGCAGATCGAGGACACGATGACGATGCTCTCCGAGCTCGGGATCAACGTGATCGAGAATGAGGAGAGCGAAGAGCCGGCGGCCGTCGAGGTCGGATGACGCAGATGGCGAGGTTCGCGGAAATCTCGACGACGACGATATCGGCCGCACGGACGATCCGGTCCGCATGTATTTGCGCGAGATGGGATCCGTCGAGCTGCTGTCGCGCGAAGGCGAAATCGCGATTGCAAAGCGCATCGAGGCCGGCCGCGAGATGATGATCGGCGGCATCTGCGAGAACCCGATGACGATTCGCGCCATCATCGGCTGGCGCGATGCGCTCAACGAAGGAAAGATGCTGCTGCGCGACATCATCGATCTCGACGCCACTTATGGCGGTGGGTTCGAGACGGCGCCGGCCGATGTCGTCGTGCCGGTGGAAGCCGCAACAGAGGTCGAGGCCGGCGCCAATGGCGAGGATGGACCGTCCGCCGACAGGGGCAATAGCGAGACAGAGTCGGGCGAACTTGGCGAGATCGAAAGCGACCTCGCCGTCGAGGAAGCCGAAGGCGAGGAGAGCTCGATTTCGCTCGCCACAATGGAGGCTCAGCTGAAGCCGAGCGCTTTGGCGACCTTCGACGCGATTGCCGATACCTACAAAAAGCTGCACCGCTTGCAAGATCAGCGGATCAATGCATTGCAGAAGGGCGACCCGCTGCCGCGGGTTACTGAGCGGCGCTATGAGAAGCTCAGGGCGGAAATCATCGAGAACGTCAAGCGCGTGCGCCTGAACAACACACGCATCGAGTACCTCGTCGAGCAGCTCTACGAAGTCAACCGGAGGTTGGTTGCCGACGAAGGGCGCTTGTTGCGGCTCGCCGAGAGCACCGGCGTCAAGCGCTCGGATTTTTTGCAGGAATATTTCGGAAACGAGTTGGCTGGCGGTTGGCTTCAACATGTCGAAAATTTGCCTGGCCGCGGGTGGGCAAAGCTGATCGAGAGACATGCAGCGGATGCGACGCGGCTTCGTGCGAATATCGCCCGAGTTGCCGCAGAAGCGAAGCTTCCGATCGGCGAATTCCGCCGGATCGTTCAGACAGTGCAGCGCGGAGAACGAGAGGCGAGCCGGGCAAAGAAGGAGATGGTCGAGGCCAATCTGCGGCTCGTCATATCTATTGCAAAGAAGTACACGAACCGCGGCCTGCAATTCCTCGATCTGATCCAAGAAGGCAATATCGGGTTGATGAAGGCGGTCGATAAGTTCGAGTATCGCCGCGGCTATAAATTCTCGACCTATGCGACCTGGTGGATCCGCCAGGCGATCACCCGCTCGATCGCCGATCAGGCGCGCACGATCCGCATTCCGGTGCACATGATCGAGACGATCAACAAGCTGGTGCGCACTTCGCGGCAAATGCTGCATGAGATCGGCCGCGAGCCGACCCCCGAGGAGCTCGCCGAAAAGCTAATGATGCCGCTCGAAAAGGTGCGCAAGGTTCTGAAGATCGCGAAGGAGCCGATCAGCCTCGAAACGCCGATCGGCGACGAGGAGGATTCACATCTCGGCGATTTCATCGAGGACAAGAATGCAGTGCTGCCGCTGGATGCGGCGATCCAGGCCAATCTGCGCGAGACGACAACGCGCGTTTTGGCGTCGCTGACCGCGCGAGAGGAACGTGTGTTGCGCATGCGTTTTGGTATCGGCATGAATACCGATCACACCCTCGAAGAGGTTGGCCAGCAATTCTCGGTGACCCGCGAGCGCATCCGCCAAATCGAGGCAAAGGCGCTCAGAAAGCTCAAGCACCCGAGCCGCTCGCGCAAATTGCGCAGCTTTCTCGATACCTGACCATTACGGGCCCGTAGTTCAGCTGGTTAGAACACGCCGCTCATAACGGTGGAGTCGCAGGTTCGAATCCTGCCGGGCCTACCACCCTCGCCGAAACCAGCCAGTTCGGACCGGCCGGATCAGTTCGCCGTGTTTTGCTCGACCAGCGCTACAGGTTCGGCGGGGCTGGCCAAATCGGCACCGAAAGGCACAGGTGTCGGCGTTTCGCCTAACTCGACCGCCTCCGCCGGCATTTCGCCGAAGCTGGAAGGGAGGTCTGCTTCGTAGGTTCGCCGTCTAAGGACGAATAGCCAGCCGAGCCCGGTCGCGATCAACGCCAGCGGTATTGCATAGGCCCACACCTGTTGGCGAAAGGGGCCCGGCGCCGGTTCGAGAGAGCTGCGCAACATCTCGGTGCTGGCCTCGATCACCCGTGCCGGCACAAGCTCGCGTTCGAGGGCGTCAATGGCCGCGCTCAGCCGAACGCGCGTGCGCGCGATATCTTCCTCGATTTCGGACGGTGGCTTGCTCCCGTCGTACATGGCTGTTTCAACCATTCGGCCTTCCTTCAAGTCGCGGGATTCCCTGGCCGGGAAAGACGGCTTGCCTGTCGAGAGAACGCCGGCTAGGCGGTCCGGTTCCGGTGTGGGCCGGGGCCGGGCATCACGATACTTGGGCGATCTCGCGCACCCGCGTCGAGCTGGCGGCGGCGAGGTGATCCTTCGCCAGCACTGTGTAGACCGCGGGCAGGACAAACAGCGTAAAGATGGTTCCGACCGACATGCCGGCGACGACCACGACCCCGATCGAGAAACGGCTCGCGGCACCGGCGCCGGTCGCAATCAGCAACGGGACGAGCCCGACGACCATCGCCGCCGTCGTCATCAGGATCGGCCGCAGCCGCACCCGCGCGGCGCGCTCGATCGCCCGCCGGCGGTCGAGGTTCTCGCGCACCTGCAAGGTGTTGGCGAACTCCACCATCAAGATACCGTGCTTGCTGATCAGCCCGATCAAGGTGACGAGCCCGACTTGAGTATAGATATTCATCGTCGCCAAGCCGAAGAATAGCGGCAGCAATGCCCCGCACATCGACATCGGGACACTGACGAGGATCACCAGCGGATCACGCAAGCTCTCGAATTGAGCCGCCAGCACGAGAAAGATGACGATCAGCGCAAAGATGAAGGTGATCGTCAGCTGATTGCCCTCACGCACGTATTGGCGCGTGTCCGAAAGATAGTCGTGACTGAAACCGGCGGGGAGGTTCTTGGTTTGCTGCTCGAGAAAATCGACCGCCTGTCCCATTGTCACACCCGGCATCGGCACCGCTTGAAAGGTGGCGGAGTTCAGCTGGTTGTATTGGGTAAGCGAATTGGGCTGCGTATCCATATCGAGGGTCACCAGATTGGATAGCGGCACTGGGTGACCGGCGAGCGTCGTGACATAATAGTGCGTCAACGTATCTGGTGTCAGACGGTCGGCCCGTGGCACTTGCGGTATTACTTCGTAGGATCGGCCGGCAAGGTTGAACCGGTTGACGTAATTCTCGCCGACCAGCAGTGCGAGCGTATCGCCGATCGACTGCATCGTCAGCCCGAGCTCGTTGACCTTTGAGCGGTCCACCTTGACTTGAATTGTCGGCTGGTTAAAATCGAGATCGCTGTCGGTGACCATGAAGAGACCGCTCTTGCGAGCCTCAGCCTTGATCTTGTCCATCGCCAGATAGATCGCTTTATAATCACCGGTCGAATAAATCACCATCTGGACCGGCAGCCCGCCGATCGATCCGGGCAGCGGCGGCAGCGAGAAGACGAAGGCGTTCATCCCTTCAACAGCTGACGCCTTCTGCTGCATCAACGGCTTCAGTTGCTGCGCCGAACGCGAGCGCTCGCCCCAGGGTTTGAGGATCGCCCCGGCAATGCCTTGGTTGGGCCCGAACCTGCCATTGACGATGAAGCGCAGGTCGGTCTCGGGGAACGAGCCGAAGGCCTGGTCGAGCTTGTCGGTATAGGCCTCCTGGTAATCGAGATTGGAATATTGCGGCGCCTTGGTCAGTGCGAAGAGGACCCCCTGATCCTCTTCGGGGGCCAGTTCGGACTTCGTATGCATGTACATGAACACAAGGCTGGCGAAGACAGCGGCGGCGAACAGGGCAGTCACTGGACGATAGTCCAGCGATCGCTCCAGCTTGCGGCCATACCACTCGGTCAGACGGGAAAAGATGCGGTCGATCAGGTGGACAAAACGGCCGTGCAACATCTCGCGGGACAGCAGCAGCGAGCACATCATTGGCGACAAGGTCACCGCGACCACGCCGGAAATGATCACGGCACCGGCCAGGGTGAAGGCGAATTCGCGGAACAGGGCGCCGGTGACGCCGCCGAGAAAACCGATCGGGGCATAGACCGCCGCCAATGTCAGGGTCATCGAGATCACCGGGCCGGCGATTTCTCGAGCTCCGATCAGCGCCGCCTGCGCCGGGGTGCGGCCCTCTTCGATGTGGCGATAGACGTTCTCGAGGACGACTATCGCGTCATCGACGACGAGCCCAATCGCCAGCACCATGGCGAGGAGCGTCAACAAGTTCAGGCTGAACCCGAGCGCCGCCATGATGATCCCGGCGCCGACCAGCGACAGCGGGATCGTCACGACCGGGATCAACACCGCTCGCAGACTGCCGAGGAACAGGAAAATTACGCCGACGACGATGACGACCGCGGCGGCGAGTGTCGACTTGACCTCGTCGATCGAGGCTTGAATGAATTTGGTCGAATCGTAAGCGACCTGCATTTTGACCGACGCCGGCAGGTTGTGCTCGATCTCCGGCAAGAGCGCCCGAATCCCTGCCACCAGCGACAACGGATTGCCCGTCGGGGTCGCCTGGACGCCGATGAACACGGCATGCTGGCCATTCATCGCGATGCTCGAGTTCCAGCTCTGGGCGTTGAGATCGATGCTGGCGATGTCTTCCATTCGTACGACCGCCCCGTCCTTCGCCTTTACCACCATCTTGGTGAATTGCTGGACGTCGGCGAGCCCCGTATTGGTGTTGACATTGGTGACCGTAAAGTAGCCCTTGGCCTGGCCGGGCGCCGACTGGAAATTATTGGCACGAATGGCCGCAGCGACGTCGCTGGCGGAAATCCCGCGCGCCGCCATGCGTGCCGGGTCGACCCACAGCCGCATCGCAAAGGTCTGCCCGCCGAGGATGTCGGCGGAGGCGACACCATCGACTGTGGCGAGCAGCGGCTGCACCACGCGCGTCAAATAATCCGAGATCGCCGCACTCGACAATTCCGGGCTGGCAAAGCCGATATACATGACGGCGGTGGTCTGCCCGGTCGATTTGATGATGACCGGGTCCTGGAACTCCTTCGGAAGCTGGAATTTGACCTGCTGGACCTTGGCCATGATGTCGGTCAGCGCCTGGCTCGGGTCGTAATTGAGCCGGATGTAGGCGGTGACCGTGCTGGTTCCCTGGATCGACGAGGCGGTCAGGTAATCGATACCCTCGGCCGTCGACACGGCTTGGGAGATCGGGGTCGTGATGAAGCCCTGCATCAATTCGGGCGAGGCGCCGGGATACACGGTCGTGACCGTGATCGTCGTGTTCGACAGCTTGGGATACTGGCGGATCTGCAGGCCCGTCATCGCCTTCAGCCCGATCAACAGGATCAGCAGGCTGACCACCAGCGCCAGCACCGGTCGGCGAATGAAGATGTCGGTAAAGGACATGTCTTAAACCCTGACCTCGTCCTACTCGCGCGGAACCGGAAACCGGCGACCGCCGCTTTTTGCAGCAGCCTGTGGGCCCCCGCAGATGCGAGGGTGACGGGCGTTTCCGGGTCATTTCAATTCCTAGTCAGCGCCGCCGGGGGCTGCGGTCCGGGCAAATCGCTGATCGCGACTTGCGCGCCGTTTTGGACCTTGACCTGACCCGCGACAACGACCCGCTCACCGGGTTTGAGGCCGTCGAGGATCACCACCTTGTTGCCCCACCGCACCCCGGTTTTTATCGGAGTGCGCACCGCCTTCAGGATCGGTTTGCCGCCTGCGTCCTTGCCGTCCTCGCGGATCACATAGACGCTGTCGCCATAGAGCGTGTAGTCGACGGCGGTCTCGGGGAGGACCACCATATCGGGCTGCGGCGGCAGCACGACTGCGGCATTCACGAACATGCCGGGCAACAGCGCGTCATCCGGGTTCTTCATCGTCGCCTGCACGGCCATCGTCCGCGTGTCGGCGCTGACTTGCGGCTCGATCGTCGTTATCTCGGCAGGAAAAGTGCGGCCGGGATAGGCATCGGCCGTGACATTGACCTGCTGCCCGACCGCGATCTGCGCGCGCACCGGCGCCGGCAGGGTAAAATTCACATAGAGCATCGAAAGATCCGTCAGAGTGACTATCGGGGCGCCGGGAGTGAGGTATTGCCCCAGATTGATCTGCCGCGTGCCAAGCTCGCCGGAGAACGGGGCGCGAATCAGCTTTTGTGCGATTAGCGCCTCGGTCTTGGCGATCTGGGCCCTGGCCTGTTCCAGCTGGCTCTGCTTTTGGTCGACGGTTTCCCGCGCTTCGAACTGGCGCTGGGCGAGCTGGCTCGAGCGCTGCAATGTGGTTTCGGCCCAGCGCGCCTGCGCCTGGTAGTTGGCCAGATCGCCGCGCTCCGGCGCATCGTTGAGCTGAACGAGCGGATCGCCGGCCTTAACCGTCGTTCCCGGCTCGAAGAAGATCTTCGTGACGCGCCCGCCGACCTCGGGGTTGATCGTGACCTGATGGATCGCGGCAAGCGAGCCGATGCCAGGAGCGGAGCGCGGCACCGCTTCGATCGCAACCTCGGCGGCGCTGATCTGTGCCGGCGGCGGCTTGTTGTTGGCGAAATAGGTCGCGATCGCCTGCTCGCGGAACCGGTTGAACCCGTAAAGCCCGCCGAGCACGATGGCGAGCAACAGCGCGACGATGACGAGCCATCGGATCGTCTTCGGCCGACGTGTGGTCGGGCCTTGAAGATCGCGACCCTCGTGTCGGCTGCGATCACCTACCAGCGCTTCCGTGGGCGCCATTCGTTCGCCGTCCATAGGCGTACTCCACCACTATTGCACAGGTGC
The DNA here is from genome assembly GCA_963836845.1 of uncultured Alphaproteobacteria bacterium. Taxonomy (GTDB): domain Bacteria; phylum Pseudomonadota; class Alphaproteobacteria; order ATCC43930; family CGMCC-115725; genus AP-15. The sequence continues at coordinate 168,615 of CAWILK010000030.1, forward strand.
AGGTTCGATCGGGCTCTGAGCGGCGGCGAGCGCCGCGGCGATTGCCAAATCCCTCATCCCGATACCGCGGAGGATGAACCAGCTCGCCTCTTCGACCAGCATGGCGGGCGTCCCCTGATAGGGAACCGAGGCCCGCCCGGGCAGAGACACAAATGCGACCATTGCGGCAATATGTTGGCCAAACCAGAAGCGGTTGGCCGAGGCAATCGGGCCCGGCTTCACATCTCCGGCCGCCACCGCCGCCTCGATCGAGGCGGCAAACAGCGGGTGGACCCGCTCGAAGATCCTGTCGAACAACTCGCGCGCATATTCCCCGTCTTCGAGGAAGCTGTGGAGGACGAGGCGCAGTCGGGTGTCGAGCTCGGCCGAATCGACACCAGCGCCAAGCAGGAAATACCGGACCATGAAATGGGTCATATGCACGAGCGTTGCGGTCGATGCCTCGAGCGTCGCCAGACGCTCCAGCGCCGGATCGCCTTCGCAGCCGAGCCGCAGGATTTCGCCGTAGAGGTGCTTCTTGCTCGGAAAATGCCGGAACAGCAGCGCCTCGGAAATGCCTGCCGCCTCGGCGAGCTCCTTTGTCGTCGTGCCGGCGAAGCCCTTTCGCGCAAAAAGCGGCACTGCCGCCGCGACGATCCCCTTTCGCCGCTCGTCGCTGTCCAATCGGGTGGTGGCCATCGCGCATGAGAAAGTAAGCGCTTACTTACTTGAGGTCAAGCGCGACGACTGTGAGGTGCGGGGTTGCACCTGAGAGCCTGTGAATGAATTGGCACAGGGATGCTGCACCAACATCCTGCGTCCTTCGAGACGGCGCTGCGCGCCTCCTCAGGATGAGGTATCTCCTTGATGGCATTATGAAAAAACTTCATCCTGAGGGAGCCGCGGAGCGGCTGTCTCGAAGGACGCACGGAGTTGGTCCGTGTTGCCCATCGAAAAATTCACAGCCTCTGAGCAGCTGCTTGTCCTGCGGGTAGGATCGGGGCAGCATCGGCCGAGGCCGCGGAGAAGTGCGGCGCTTGCGCGAGGGGGGGAAAGCATGCGTGGATCGAGGTTCGGGGCGGCAATAGCCGTCGCGTGCTCGTTGGCTCCGATGAGCGCCGTTGTGACGCCCGTCTTTGCTCAAATTCTGATTATCGGGAACGACGAGAAGCAGGGCTGGGACGAAAACGGCAAGGGGATCTTTCGCGAGCCCGGCAAAGACACATTGTCGATCGTCGACATATCAAAGCCGGATATGCCGCAGATCACGGCGACCATTCCGCTGATCAACTCCATAGTCGGGCCGCCCACCAATCTTGCGATTTATCCCTCGGGTGAGATCGCCTTTGTTGCCAATTCCATGGCCCCAGTCATCGAGGGGTGGGGCCAAAAGCTGGCGCCCGACGATAAAGTCTTCATGATCGACCTGAAGGAAAACCCGCCCAAGGTGATCGGCACGATCACGGTCGGGCAGCAACCCTCCGGGATGGCGATCGGCCCGAAGGGCGATATCGCCCTCGTAGCCAACCGTGCCGACGGGACGATCTCTGTGCTGACGATCAGGGGCAGAGACGTCCTCGTGGTCGGCACCGTGCCGGTCGGCACGGCTGCCGACCAGGTTTCCGCGGTGGCGATCACCCCGGACGGCAAGCGTGCGCTCGCCGTCAAATCCGCCGCCAACAAAGTGGCGTTGCTGTCGATCGACGGCGAAAAAGTCACCTATGACAAACGCGACTTGCCCGGGGGCGTCTACCCCTACAACATCGTGATCAGCCCCGACGGGAAGCTTGCACTTACCGCCGACAGCGGCGCGGGCGGCGGCTCCGACGGAAGCGTCGATACCGTCAGCGTAATCGACCTCGAAGCCAACCCGCCGCGGGTAATCGACCGAGTGACGGTCGGGGATGCCCCCGAAGGGCTGGCGATGAGCCCGAAGGGGGATCTGGCGGTCGTGGTCGAGCTGCGCGGTTCGAACTTGCCAAAGACCGCGTTTCCCTATCATTCGGCGGGTGCGGTTACCGCTCTCAAAATCGACGGCAAGCGGGTCACCAACGCCGGCAGCCTCAATGTCGGCGCCCTCCCCGAAGGCGTGGCCTTCGGGCCCGATGGCAAATACCTTTACGTCGCCAACTTTATCGACCAGGACCTATGGGTTTTGCGCGTGGATGGCAGCATGCTGACCGACACCGCGCAGCGCATCAAAATGCCGGGCCACCCGGCCTCGATGCGCAGCGGCCCGCAATAGGCCGTGGTTGTCGACTTTAGGGCGAGGGAATGACCAACACGGTTCTGACCCTGCACGACCCCGGGATGGCGCGGCGGTATTATGCCGAGGGACTATGGCGGCGTGATACGCTCTATACGTTGCTGCGTGATCGGGCGGCGCAGCGGCCCGCGGCTTTCGCGGTGCGCGATGGGCAGCAGCGGCTCAACTGGGGGGAGCTCCGTGCGCTTGTCGACGCGGTTGCCGCCGATCTCGAACAGGCCGGCGTCAAACGCGGCGAGCGGGTTTCGGTCTGGCTGCCGAACCGGGTCGAGACCGTGGCGATCCTGCTCGCCTGCTCGCGAAACGGCTATGTATGCAATCCATCGCTGCACCAGAACTACACGGTCAGCGAGGTCGTCGCGTTGCTGGCGAGGATCCGCGCCGCGGCACTTTTTGCGCAGCCCGGCTACGGGGCCGATGCGAACGTCACCAACGTCTTTGCGGCCGCGGCAGCCCTGCCGTCGCTACGGCGCGTCTATACCCTCGCGGATGGCCCGCCCGACGTGGCGCCGTTTCCAGCGGCCGGCTCGCCCTCTTATGCCTTTCCGGCCGACAACGACCCCGACAAGATCGTCTATCTCGCCTTCACCTCGGGGACTACCGGCGCGCCAAAGGGTGTCATGCACTCGGATAACACCCTGTTGGCAAATGGCCGGGCGATGGTTGCCGACTGGCATCACGACGACAGCACGGTCCTGTTGAGCCTCAGCCCGATGAGTGATCACATCGGCACCGTGGCGATAGAGCAGATGATGGCGGCGGGTCTCGAGCTCGTGGTCAACGCCCCGGCCCCGGGCCGGACGCAGCTCGATTGGATCCTCGAGACCCGCGCCACTTACGTCATGGGCGTCCCGACCCATGCCATGGACGTTCTTGCGGAGCTGCGCCGCCGCGGGCTCGAGCGGCTGGGCGCCGTCGAAGTCTTTTACATGGCCGGCTCGCCGATCCCGCGCGAGACGGCGCAAGCCTTCTTCGATCGGGGCTCTGCCGTAGAATGTCTACGGGATGACCGAGAACGGGTCGCATCAGAACACCTTGCCGAGTGACGATCCGCGCACGATCGTCGAAACCTGCGGCCGCGCCTGCGGTGCGTATAGATACAGATTGGGACCAGGACAATCCGGATGTCCTGGCCCGGCCCGGCGAGGTCGGCGAGATCGGCGGCCGCGCGGCCGCCTGACCCTGGGGTATTTCGACAATCAACTGGCAACCGAGGAATTGTTCAACCGCTCCGGCTGGTTCATGAGCGGCGACCTCGGCCGGCTGAACGAGCAGGGCTGTCTCGAAATCGTCGGCCGCAAGAAGGACCTGATCATCCGCGGCGGGCGCAACATCCATCCCGCCCGCATCGAGGATTTGACGATGCAGCACGGCGCGGTCGCCCGCTGCGCCGCTTTCCCGGTGGCCGACGAGCGGCTCGGCGAGAAGGTCTGCCTCGCCGTCATCCCGCATGAGGGCCAGTCTGTCGAGCCGAGTGAGCTGCTCTCGCATCGGCACAAGGCGGGCCTGTCGCGATACGACATGCCGGAATATTTCATTACCATGACCGCTTTCCCGCTGACCGCGAGCGGCAAGATCCTGAAGCGCGAGCTTATCCAATGGGCCAAGGGACGGCCGCATCGATCCGAC
>CAWILK010000031.1:0-76365 GCA_963836845.1 uncultured Alphaproteobacteria bacterium
ACTTTCCCCGGACAGCCCTGCGCGATGGGACAGAGGTACTCGACCCCCGGATCGCAGTCCGGGGAGGCGGTGAGGGTGTCCCGGCAGATGACCGGGTCAAGCCCGGCCATGAAGGTTTTGCGCATCTTATGTCTGAATGAGCACTGGCAGCTCCCCGCCTGTTGAATAGGCGCCCGGCGCGGCGAGGCCCTTGCCGCGCCGCGGGCAGTGCGCGATATCAGGGCGGCAGACATGCCGACCCTGTTCCTCATCGTCTTTGTCGATCTCGTCGGGTTCGGCCTCGTTATCCCGCTTCTGCCGTTTTATGCGCTGCGGTTTGCCGCCTCGCCGCAACAGGTGACGTTGCTGCTCGCGGTCTTTTCGCTGATGCAGCTCGTGACGGCGCCGTTGTGGGGCCGGCTCAGCGACCGCATCGGGCGGCGGCCGGTGCTGATCGTCAGCATGGCGGCGGCGGCGCTGGCCTATCTGTGGATGGGCGCGGCGACCGCGCTCTGGATGCTGTTTGCGGCGCGCGCTTTTGCCGGCGCCTGCGCCGGCAACATCGCCGCGGCGCAGGCCTATATCGCCGACATCACGAGACCGGAGGACCGCGCCAAGGGGATGGGCCTGATCGGCGCGGCCTTTGGCCTCGGCTTTATCATCGGCCCGGCGCTGGGGGGCCTGCTCGCCGGCGATGATCCGGCGACCGCCGATGTCGAGTTGCCGGCTTGGGTAGCAGCCGGGCTCTCGCTCCTCGCATTGTGCGGCGTCGCCGCGATCTTGCCGGAGAGCCTGCGAGCCGAGGGCCGCCGGCTCCGGCCGGCGCGCAGCCGTCTCGCTTCGGTTCTCGGGGTGCTGCGCCGCCCCATCCTGTCGCGCCTGATCCTGATCTTTTTCTGGTCATTCTCGCCTTTGCCGGCATGGAGAGCACCTTCGCGCTCTGGGCGACCGAGCAATTCGCCTGGGGTCCCCGCCAGGTCGGCTATGTCTTCGCCTATGTCGGCGTGCTCTCGGCGATATTGCAGGGCGGATTGATCGGGCTACTGACCCGGCGCTTTGGCGAGGAGCACCTGCTGCTCTGCGGCCTCGCGCTGATCGCCGCCGGTCTCCTGGTCCTGCCGCTCGCTCGCGGCTTGGCGGTGCTCGGCCTGAGCGTCAGCGCATTGGCGCTCGGCATGGGGCTCGTGCAGCCCTCGATCAACAGTCTGGTCTCGCGTCGCGCCGGACCCGAGGAACAGGGCGAAGTCTTGGGCGTGTCGCAATCGGTCGGCAGCCTGTCGCGCGTGCTCGGCCCGGCTACGGCCGGGTTTTTCTTTGCCCAATTCGGTCGGGACGCCGCTTTCTTTTGGGGAGCGGCATTGGTCGGACTCGCCCTCCTGGCAGTGCTGAAGCTCACTCGCGCGCCGGGTCCGGCAGAGGTTCCCGGTCCCGAAGCCCTGGGCTCGCATCATGAAAGAGGCCCGGTGGGGTGAGCCCGCGCGGCCGCCCGCTCGCCGCGCTCGGCCCGCCTCGGCAAGACGGGCGGCTGAAGGAGGAGTTGCGCGCCCTCAAATCGCTGGCGCCTTATCTGTGGCCGCGCGACTCCCTGGGATTGCGGGTGCGTGTGGTGCTGGCGGTCGGGTTCCTGATCGCCGGCAAGCTGGTCAACATCTACGTTCCGTTCTTCTACAAGGACGCCGTCGACGCGCTGTCGCCGGCAAATGCCGTGATCGCGGTGCCGGTGACGTTGATCCTCGCCTACGGCCTCGCCCGGGTCATGGCGCAGGGCTTCAACGAGCTGCGCAACGCCGTCTTCGCCAAGGTCGAGCCAACGCGCGGTTCGCCGGCTCGCGCTCTCCGCGTTCCGCCATATCCATGCCCTGTCGCTGCGCTTCCATCTCGAGCGCCGCACCGGCGGGTTGGCGCGAGCGATCGAGCGCGGGGTGCAGGGCATCGAGTTCCTGCTCTCCTTCATGCTGTTCAACGTCGTTCCGACGATATTCGAGATCCTGCTGGTCTGCGGGATCCTGTGGCGGCTCTACGACTGGACCTTTGCCGCGGTCACCTTCGTCACGATCGTCGGCTACATCGCCTTCACGTTCTCGATCACCGATTGGCGCGTGCGCTTTCGGCGCGAGATGAACGAGCGCAACACCGAATCCAACACCAAGGCCGTCGACAGCATGCTCAATTTCGAGACGGTCAAGTATTTCGCCAACGAGGAGCACGAGGCGCGCCGCTACGACACGGCGCTTCAGGCCTATGAGCGCGCCGCGGTCAAGAGCGAAACCACCTTGAGCCTGCTCAACCTCGGCCAGGGCATCATCATCGCGGGGGGTCTCGTCGCCGTCATGACCCTCGCCGGCAAGGGGGTCGCCGCCGGGCAGATGACGCGTCGGCGATTTCGTGCTGGTCAACGCCTACCTGATCCAGCTCTACACGCCGCTCAATTTTCTCGGCATGGTCTATCGCAACATAAAGCAGTCCCTGACCGATCTGGAGCAGATGACCTCGCTGCTTGGCGGTCGCGCCGGAAGTCGAGGACCGCGCCGGCGCGCGGGCGCTGGTGCATCGGGGAGGCGCGCTCGCGTTTCGCGATGTCGATTTCCGCTACGACCCGAGGCGGCCGATCCTGGCCGATGTCGATTTCCGGGTGCCTCCCGGCGCCACGGTTGCGATCGTCGGGCCGAGCGGGGCCGGCAAGTCGACGATCGCGCGCTTGCTGTTCCGGTTTTATGACGTCGACGCCGGCGCGATCGAGATCGATGGCCAGGACATTCGCGACGTGACCCAGGACAGCTTGCGCCGCGCGATCGGCGTGGTGCCGCAGGACACCGTGCTGTTCAACGACACGATCTATTACAATATCGCCTATGGCCGTCCCGGCGCGACGCGCGCCGAAGTCGAGGAAGCCGCTCGTCTCGCGCGCATTCACGATTTCGTAGCGGGGCTGCCGGACGGCTACGAGACGATGGTGGGCGAGCGCGGCCTGAAGCTGTCGGGCGGCGAGAAGCAGCGCGTCGCCATTGCGCGGGTGATTTTGAAGGCCCCGATCATCCTGATCTTCGACGAGGCGACCTCGGCGCTCGACACCAAGACCGAGCGCGAGATCCAGACGAGCCTCGCCGAGGTCTCCGCCGGCCGAACCACGGTGGTTATCGCGCACCGGCTTTCGACGGTCGTCGACGCCGACGAGATCCTGGTGCTCGAAGGAGGGCAGATCGTCGAGCGCGGGCACCATTCCGACCTGCTGCGGCGCCGCGGCGTCTATGCGATGATGTGGGCGCGACAGCAGAAAGCCGCACGGCGTGCCGAGCTCGCCGCCGATTAAACAGACGATAACAGAGGGGAGATGGATAGTGCGGGTTTGCAAGGTTTTGATCGTCGAGAATGACGATCACGTGCGGAATTTGCTTGCGAATGTCTTCGACGACGAGGGTTACCTCTTTTCGCTGGTGAAGAGCGGCGCGGAGATGCGGGAAAAGCTCGACAACGACGATTTCGACATCGCGGTCATCGACGTGACGCAGCCCGGGCACGAGGACGGTTTTGTGCTCGCCCAGATCGCGCGCGATCGCGGATGCGGGCCGATCCTGGTCACCGGCGATCACCGCTATTTGGAGCGCCTGCAGGAAGGGGGCGGGCATTTTCTGTTGAAGCCGTTCCGCATTCGGCAGCTGGTCGAGATCATCGACAAGGTCCTGACCGAGACGGCCGCTCAATGCATGCGCCGCAAGCGCGGCGACGGGTCGTGCTTTCCTGCCGGTGCGGAGTGAGCGGCACTGACCTAATCGAAGGGCTGTAGGGCGGGTGCAGCGCAGCGGAACCCGCCAATGGCGGCGCGCGGCGGCGGGTTTCACCCGCCCTACTTGTACAGAACGTAACACGAACTATATGCTGGCCGCCTTCAACCCGGAGCTTCCCCCGATGCGGAAATCGTTTCCGGCTGCTTTTCTCGGGCTGCGGCTCGCTGTTTCCCAAAACGGGTATTCAAGCTTTTCAATTGCTTGGTCCTGATCCCTGGCGGGCGCCGCCGCGCCGCCGCCGTTGATGCATCTGAAACCTGACGACCCATTGCTGCAGGCTCTGCGGAACGGCGACCGCCGGGCGCTGGCGCAGGCGATCACCCTCGTCGAATTCGACGCGTTCCGACCACCGCGGCCGCGCCGAAAACCTGATCGAGGCAATATTGCCGGAAACCGGCGGCGCCATCCGCATCGGCATCTCGGGTCCGCCGGGCGCCGGCAAATCGACCTTTATCGAGCGCTTTGGCCTCGCGGGCATCGCGCTCGGCCGCCGGATCGCGGTGCTCGCGGTCGATCCCGCCTCGAAGCGCGGCGGCGGCGCGATCCTCGGCGACAAGACGCGCATGGCCGAATTGGCAAGGGCGCCCGAGGCCTTTGTCCGGCCTTCCTCGGCCGGTGCAACCCGAGGGGGCGTCGCCCGCCACACGCGCGACGCGATCTTGCTGTGCGAGGCAGCGGGCTTCGATTGCGTGTTGGTCGAAACCGTCGGGGTTGGCCAGTCAGAGACAGCGGTCGCCGATATGGTCGACATCTTCGTGCTGATACTGCCGCCCGCCGGCGGCGACGAACTGCAAGGGATCAAGCGCGGAGTGATCGAGCTGGCCGATCTCGTGCTGGTCAACAAGGCCGATGGCGAGCTCGCTCCTGCGGCGCGACGGTCCGTCGCCGAATATGCCAGCGCCCTGGGCTTGATCCGGCCGCCCTTTCCCGAATGGCGGGTCCCGGTGCGGGCCGTCTCGGCTCTCAAGGGCAACGGCATCCGTGAAGTGTGGGAGGATGTCGCGCAGTTCCGTGAGGCCCTCGCAGCAACCGGGTCCTGGTCCGCGCGCCGCTCCGAACAGGCGTGCTCGGCGTTATGGGCGGAGATAGGAGACAGCCTGCTCGGACATTTTCGCGCCTCCCCCGCGGTCGCCCGGCTGCTCGAGCAAGTCGAAAGAGAGGTGAGAGCCGGCACCCGGACGCCCTCCGCTGCCGCCCGGGCGCTTCTGGAGACGTTCTCGCGCCCGCTCTGAGAACAGCACAAGGAGACAACCCCATGTCCGCACGACAACCCCGCTGCAGCCCGGTTGCGGGATCGGCTTCGCACCGATCGTCCGGCGATCGCGATGGCCGCCCACAACCCGTTGGCGGCCAGGCTTGCCGCCGAGGCCGGGTTCGACGCGATCTGGGGGAGTGGTTTCGAGCTGTCCGCCTCGTACGCCGTGCCGGATGCCAATATCCTGTCGGTCGGCACCCATCTCGAGCTGATGCGGGCGATCGTGGAGGTGCAAGAGGCGCCGGTGATCGCCGACCTCGATACGGGTTACGGCAACGCGGTCAACGTCGCCTATCTGGTGCCCCGTTATGCCGCGGCCGGGGTTGCCGCGGTCGTGATCGAGGACAAGACCTTCCCGAAGGACAGCAGCCTGCGCCCGGGCGGGCGGCAGGTGCTGGTAGCGCTCGAAGAATTCCAGGGAAAGATCGACGCGGCCCGCCTCCCGGGCGGCCCCCTGGTGGTGGCGCGCACCGAGGCGCTGATCGCCGGTCTGGGGCAGGCGGAGGCGCTGCGGCGAGGCGCGGCATATGCCGAGGCGGGCGCCGACGCCGTGCTGATCCACAGCAAGGAGAAGGCGCCGGACGAAATTCTTGAATTCTGCAATGCCTGGCCGGGCCAGGCACCGCTGGTGCTGGTGCCGACCGCCTATCCGCAGCTCTCCTTCGCCGAGATCGCAGCGCTCGGCAAGGTCGGGCTGGTCATTTGCGCCAATCACGCGATCCGCGCCGCGGTCGCAGCAATGCGGGCGGTGTTCTCGCGCATCCTGGCCGAAGGCGGGATCGCCGGTGTGGAGCCCAGCATCGCCACAGTCGCCGATATATTCGCTCTTCAAGGCGACGAGCGCATGCGCGAGCTGGAGGCCCGGTTCTTGCGTTGAAGCTCGCCGGTTTCGGGCGAGGCGAGGCGGCGAACGGTCCGCCGGAGCTGCTTGCCAAGCCGGAAAGCCGCCTCTAACACTGCCCCATGCGGAAGATTCCCGACACTCTTGGGGAACGATAGCCGGTCGTCCGCGCTGGTCGCGCGTTTGGCGCGCGATTTCATGCGGCCGCATGCCAAAAGCCTCCTTCTTGCCTTTGTGCTGATGGGTCTGGCGGCGGCGAGCACGGCGGGGCGCGCATGGCTGATGGAGCCGGTGCTCGACCGCATCTTTGTCGCGCGCGAGGCATCCCTGTTGTTGCTGATCGCCGGCGGGGCGCTCGGCCTCGCGGTCGTCAAGGGCCTCGCCGATTATGGAGAGGCGGTGCTGATGACCCGGGTCGGTCAGCGCGTCATCGCCGATGTGCAGATCGCCCTATTTCGCCCGGCTGATGCGGGCCGATCTCGCCTATTTCCACGCCCACCCGACCGGCACGCTGATCTCACGCTTCACCAGCGACGCGGCACTATTGCGCGGCGCCGCCGCCAATGTCCTCGGCGGGATCGGCAAGGACGCGGTCACCGTCATCTTCCTGGTGGCTGTGATGTTCTACCAGGATTGGCTGCTCGCCCTCGTTTCGTTCTTTGTGTTTCCGCTGGCAATCCGCCCGATTGTCGGCATCGGCCGCCGTATTCGCCGGGTCGCCGCCAATACGCAGGCGGAAATCGGGCAATTCACGACATTGCTGAGCCAAACCTTCCAAGGCGCGCGCCACGTCAAGGCCTACGGCATGGAGCACTATGAGGAGCAGCGCGCCGCCGGGCTGATCGAGCGCCTCTTTGCGCTGATCAACCGCGCCGCCCGGGCACGGTCGCGCGCCTCCCCGCTGATGGAGACGCTGGGCGGCGCCGCCATTGCGATCGTCATCCTGTATGGGGGCCACCAGGTGATCGCCGGGGCGCGCACCCCGGGCGCCCTGTTCTCCTTCATTACGGCGCTGCTGCTCGCATACCAGCCGATGAAGAGCCTCGCGAATTTGAACGCCTCGCTGCAGGAGGGGCTCGCCGCGGCGCAGCGGGTCTTCGAGGTGCTCGACGTCGAGCCGACGATCAGAGACCTGCCCGGCGCGAAGCCGCTGCGCGTCTCTGGTGGGGAGGTCCGCTTCGAGAATGTGCGATTCGGCTACCTTCCGGGTTCGGTTGCAATCGACGGCATTTCACTGACCATACCCGCCGGCCACACGGTGGCCTTGGTCGGGCCGTCGGGCGCCGGAAAATCGACACTTCTCAACCTCATTCCTCGCTTCTTCGATGTCGATTCGGGGAAAATCGCTCTCGATGGACAGGATATTCGCTCGGTCACGCTCGCCTCCTTGCGCGGCGCCGTCGCGCTGGTCGCGCAGGAGGTGAGCCTGTTCGACGACACGGTGCGGGCGAACATCGCCTATGGCCGGTTCGGCGCTTCGACGGCGGAGATCGAGGCGGCCGCCCGAGCGGCCGCCGCCGACGCGTTCATTCGCGAGCTGCCGCAGGGCTATGACACGCTGGTCGGAGAGCATGGCGTTCGGCTCTCGGGCGGTCAGCGCCAGCGCATCGCGATGGCGCGGGCAATGTTGAAGGACGCGCCGATCCTCCTGCTCGACGAGGCGACCTCGGCTCTCGACAGCGAAGCCGAACGGCAAGTCCAAGCTGCGCTCGGCGCATTGATCCGCGGGCGCACCACCCTGGTCATTGCTCACCGGCTCTCGACGGTTCGAGAGGCCGACCTGATCTGCGTTCTCGATCGGGGGCGGATTGTCGAGAGCGGCCGCCATGCCGAATTGATCGTGCGCGACGGGCTGTATGCCCGGCTTTATTCGATGCAATTCGCGGAGCCGCGCCACGGGGCGGCAGCACAGGTGGAGGCCGTGTAGAGGCACGTGCCGATATTCGTCAAACCGGGCGCCTGGCGCCGCCTTCTCCGCAGAGACCGGCTGCGGCGGGCCGCATGCTGGGTCATTCACTGCTATATTCGTATCGTCTACCGCACCACCAATTGGCAAATCGAGGGGGCGGAATGGCCGCGCCGGCTGCGCGCCCAGGGAAAACCGTTCATTCTCGCCTTCTGGCACGGGCGATTGCTGATGATACCGATGGCGTGGCAGCGCTTGGCGCCGATGCACATGCTGATTTCGGCGCATCCCGACGGGCAGATCATCGCCGATGCGGTGACTTATTTCGGTGTCGATTCGATCGCGGGTTCGACGAGCCGCGGCGGGTCCGCGGCGCTCCGCACGATGCTGAAGCAGCTGAAGGAGGGAGATTGCGTGGGGATCACGCCGGACGGGCCGCGCGGCCCGGCCATGACCGCGAGCACCGGGATCATCAATGTCGCCCGGCTCGCGCGGGTGCCGATCGTCCCGATCACCTACGCGACGAGCCGCCGCCGCTTGCTCGCGACCTGGGACCGCTTTCATCTGCCTTGGCCCTTTGGTCGCGGCATTTATTTATGGGGTGAGCCGATCGAGGTGGCCGGGGCGGTCGATGCGCAAGGGTTCGAACAGGCCCGTCGCCTCGTCGAGACCCGCATGGTCGAGATGGTGCGCGAGGCGGATCGCCGGGTCGGCCGCCAGATGCCAGCGCTGTTGACAGCCACCGACGCGGCGGGGCCGCAACGCCCGGTTGTGGGAGAGTGATGCTGCCGCTCCTCTACCGGAGCCTCACCCGGCCCTTGGCGCCGCTGGCCACGGCCTATCTGGCGCAGCGGCGCAGGCGCGGCAAGGAGCACCCGGTCCGCCTTCCCGAGCGCCGGGGGTTGTCGAGCCAGCCGCGCCCGCCGGGGCCGCTGGCGTGGGTTCACGCCGCGAGCGTCGGCGAAGCGACGGCGATGCTGGCGCTCATCGAACGTCTGCTGCAGGAGCGGCCGGGGCTCGAAATTCTCGTTACCACCGGAACGGTCAGCTCGGCCGGCCTGCTCGAAAACACCCTTCCGGCGCGGGCACGACATCAATTCGTCCCGGTCGACCTGCCGCAGTGGATCGCGCGCTTTCTCGACCATTGGCGGCCCGATCTGGCGCTCTGGGTCGAAATCGGAGCTGTGGCCCAACCTCGTGCTGGCGACCCGAGCCCGGGGGATCCCGATGGTTTTGGTCAACGGCAGGTTGTCGGCACGGTCCTATGCAGGGTGGCGGCGGTGGCCGGGGCTGGCCGGCCCGGTCCTTGGCGCCTTCGATCTGTGCCTGGCTCAGGATGAGCGTCAGGCCGAACGCTTTCGCGCGCTGGGGGCGCTGCGGGTCGTGAGTGTCGGCGACCTCAAAGCCGCCGCCGCAGCTTTGCCCGTCGACCCGTCCGAGCTGTCCGGTTGCGCGGTGCTGTCGGGGCGCGCCCCCTGTGGCTCGCCGCGAGCACGCATGCCGGGGAGGAGGAAGTCGCGATGCGCGTTCATCGCGAGCTGTCGGCAAATCAGCCGGCTCTGCTGACCATCATCGTTCCGCGCCACCCGGCGCGCGGCGACTAGTATCGGTGCGATGCTCGCGGCGGAGGGGCTGCGCTTCGCCCGGCGTTCCGCCGGCGATCCCGTCTCCGTCCAGACCGATATCTACCTCGCCGACACGATGGGCGAGCTCGGGCTGTTTTACCGTCTCTGTCCCATCGCCTTTATCGGCGGGTCGCTGGCCGCCAAGGGCGGTCATAACCCTTTCGAGGCGGCGCGGCTCGACTGCGCCGTGCTGCACGGGCCCGACATGAGCAACTGCGCCGGGATGGCAGCGGCCTTGGAACCGCGGGCGCGGCGGAAACCGTGACCGGGGTCGAGAGCCTGGCGCGGGCGGTGGCGGCGCTTCTGGCGGATCGGCCGCTCCGGTTGAAGCGGGCCGCTGCCGCAGCCCGCACCGCCGCAGCAGGCGGCGGCGTTCTCGACGCGGTGCTGGGCCGGCTCTCGCCCTGGCTGGACAGGATTGCGCCGATGAGCGACAGCGCCGCGGCGCCGCGTTCCTTGCAGGCTTGATGCCCGCCGCGCCGAGCTTCTGGGGGGAGCCGCCGCGCGTTCTCGCCAACCTTCTGATGCCGATCGGAGCGGTCTGGGATGCAGCCGGGCGCTGGCGCGAGGCGATGGCCGATCCCTATCGGTCGCCGGTCCCGGTAGTGTGCGTCGGAAATCTGGTTGCCGGCGGCGCCGGCAAGACCCCGGTCACGATGGCTCTCGCCACTCTGCTCGCGGCGCATGGCGTCGCGCCGCATATCGTCGCGCGCGGCTATGGCGGCCGGCTCGTCGGCCCGGTGCGGGTCGACCCGGCGCGTCATGACGCGGATGCGGTCGGGGACGAGGCGTTGCTGCTCGCCTCGCGCGCCCCCGCCTGGGTCGCCCGCGACCGCGCTGCGGGAGTCCGCGCCGCAGCGGCGGCGGGGGCTCCGATGATCCTGCTCGACGACGGGTTGCAGAACCCCACGATCGGGAAAGATCTGTCGCTGGTCGTCGTCGATGCCGCCTATGGCTTTGGGAACGGTCGGGTGATCCCGGCCGGTCCGTTGCGTGAGCGCCTGGCGCGCGGCCTGGCGCGTGCCGACGCCGTCATCCTGCTCGGCGCCGGAGCGGATGCGGGATGCCTCGATCGGCACACGGCCCGCGAGGTGCCCGTCTTGCACGCGTCGGTGACGCCGATCGCCGGAGACCGGCTGACCGGAGTCGCGCCTGCTCGCTTTTGCCGGGATCGGCCGTCCGGAGAAGTTCTTCGCGACGTTGCGGTCGCTCGGCGTCGAGCTCGTCGGCGCCCGGCCGTTTCCGGACCATCATCGCTACCGCGGCAAAGAGATCGACCGGCTGCTTCGCGACGCCGAGCGGGTGCGGGCCCGGCTCGTCACGACCGCCAAGGACATCGTGCGCGTGCCGCCGGCGCGACGGTGCGGCATCGAGGTGCTCGAGATCGAAATTCGTTGGCGCGACGCTGGCGCGCTCGTTCAGCTGGTCCAGCCCCTCATGCGCTGGACCTCTGATCCGGGTTCGCCATCGGCATGACCGTGGCGAAACCCTTGCCCATGGGTGGCGGCCACAGGGTGGCATGGGTGAGAACGGCTCGCGCGCGGCTTGCCCATCGACTGCAGGCTTTCGCCGCGGCGCTCTGGTTCGGCGTATTTGGCTTGCTGCCGCTCGATTGGGCTTCTGCGACCGGCGGCGCGCTCGCTCGCGCGGTCGGCCCGCGGCTCGGCATTTCGAAACGGGCGCGGATAAATCTCGGCCGCGCTTTTCCGGAGCTTTCGGAAGCCAAAATCGGCCGGATCGTCTCAGGCATGTGGGACAATCTCGGTCGGGTCGCGGCCGAATACCCGCATCTGCGCAAAATTCGCGTCTTCGACGCCGGGGGCCGCGTCGAGACCTACGGCTTCGAGCACATCGACCGCGCGGTCGCGGCGGGACGCCGCATGATCATCTTCTCGGGGCACATCGCCAATTGGGAAATCGCCATGCTGGCCGCTGTCCAGCACGGGATAGAAGTCGCGCAGATCTACCGTGCCGCCAACAATCCGCTGGTCGACCGGATGATCACGCGGTTTCGCGGGGAGGCCGGGGAATTGATCCCGAAAGGCAGGGTCGCCGCGCGGCGCGCCATCGACGTGCTCCGCCGCGGCGCGCATCTGACGATGCTCGCCGACCAGAAAATGAATGACGGCATTCCCGTGCCGTTTTTCGGCCGCCCGGCGATGACCTCGTCAGCCTTGGCGGTTCTGGCGCTGCGCTTCGATTGCGACGTATTGCCGGCGCGGGTCGAGCGTCTCGGGGGCGCGCATTTCCGGCTCACGATTTTTCCGCCGCTGCCGCTGCCGCGCAGCGGCGATCATCACGCCGATGTCGCCGCCCTGATGACGCAGGTCAATCAGATCCTGGAGCAGTGGATCTGCAACCGCCCCGAACAGTGGTTCTGGCTCCACCGGCGGTGGCCGGATTAGGCTCCGGCCGAGGCAGCTACGGGGTGATGCGCCGCTCTTCCACCACGACGGTGTCGACGATGGCCTCGTACTCGTACATCCAACGCGTGAGCAGCCCGGCAATGACTGCCCCGATTATCGGCCCTACCCAGAACAGCCACAGCTGGGCGATATACTCGCCTCCGGCAAACAGCGCCGGCCCCGTGCTGCGTGCCGGGTTGACCGAGGTGTTGGTGACCGGGATCGAGACGAGGTGAATCAAGGTCAGGGCCAGGCCGATCGGAATTCCGGCAAAGCCGGTGGCCGCGCCTTTCGAAGTGGTCCCGATGATGATGAAGAGAAAAAAGAAGGTCATTACGATCTCGGTCAGGAAGCAGCTCCCGAGGCCGTATTTGCCGGGGCTGAGATCGCCATAGCCGTTCGCAGCGAAGCCGCCGGCCACCCAACCCGTCTTGCCGGAAGCGATCAGCCAAAGCACCAAAGCGGCGATGATTGCGCCGACGACCTGGGCGATGATGTAGGGGATCACGTGCTTGTTGGCGCAGCGGCCGGCAGCCCAAAGGCCGAGCGTGACCGCAGGATTGAAATGGCCGCCCGAGATGTGCCCGACGGCATAGGCCATGGTCAGCACCGTCAGGCCGAACGCGAACGCAACGCCGAGAAAGCCGATGCCGAGATTGGGGAAGCCCGCGGCCAACACTGCGGCGCCACAGCCGCCCAACACCAGCCACAACGTTCCAAAGAACTCGGCGACAACGCGCCGGGACATGTCGCTATCCATTACCGTCCTCCCGCGTTAACCTGGTTCTACCTTAGCGCTCGGACACTGCGGCAACAAGCTCACCTTGGCGTTTAGGCGGCAAACTGCGGCGAGACCGAGTCAATCCTCTCGCGATCCCGGCCAGCTGGTGCGGCCTTCGAGCCGCCGGTCGATCCAGGCGACCACCAATGTCACGTAGAGCGGCAAGGCAAAAATCAGAAAGGCGATCGAGTAGAGGAGGGCTTGGTTGCGAATTTCCACGATCGGCTGCTCGATTTCGTCGATCGGGACCATGATTGCGAGCAGCTGGTCGCGGCCGTAACGGGGCGGGATGTCGACGACCCGGCCGATATAAGCGCGGCCGCCAACATCATAGGTCCGCGTCCCCGACATCCGGCCGTCCTCGTAAGCAGCGACCAGACCGGCGATCATCGGGTCGTTCAGATAACCGATCTTGGGCGGCATGACCAACATCTCGTCGGCGGACTGCACTGCCTTGGCGACCCGGTTCGCGTCGGGCACCGCGATGACCTCGCCCGTCTTCGTAAAGATAAAAGCGGTGCTGGACGGGGTGATCCGCTGATCGCGCAGAAAGCGCGCCAGGTCGATGGCGGCCAGATCGGCCCCGATGACGCCCGGGGTTGGGCCGCTAAAGCTGCGGCTCAAGGTGAAGCCGGCCGCACCGCTGGTGGCGAAAATGTAAAGCGCGCTCTGCTCGACCGCGTCACTGCGCTTCGCAGCGTCGTACCAAGGACGCTGACGGGGGTCGAATTCCGCAGCGGCGGGGTCCCGGCGGCCGACAACACCCCCGTCTTCGGCAAGAAAGACCCACCGTGTATTGCGCTCGCCACCCGGCGCGCTGGCGATGATCTCGTTGGCGAAGACCGCGCTCTCCGGGGCGTGCAAGGCGCTGCGCAAGGCCGCAGCATTTTCGCCGGCGATATGGGTCACCATGAAGAAATCGCCATTGTCGAAGCCGACGTAGAACGACAAGATTTGCGGATAGATGCGCAGCGCCCGCAGTATCAGCGACAGCGCAGCCTGATCATCTGCGATTGTCGGAGCCGTCAATCCCGGCACGAGCGACGATATGCCGACGATCGCATACATCGGGTCATAAAGCAGCTTGATACGGTTGGTGATGTCTTCGCTCGCGCCCAGCATCATCCGCTGGGCCATCGTTTTTGCCAGCTGGTCCGACTTCTTTGCATTGTACCAAATGATCCCGCCGGTCAGCGCGACGACGATGACGAGGAGCAGCGCCGTTATTCCGACATAGGTATGCCAGAGCGGCCGCGTCAGGATCGTGCGGGAAATCGCCGGCCGCCGATGCGAGTGGTGTTGCTGCTCCGCCACGGCACACTGCCTCCCTCAAAGCGCGGGGATCCCGGGCCGTTAGAACAAGCTTCCTTGCCCCGGATCGACGCCTGCGCGGCGGCTGCGGGGCCGCGGTCGGCTGCCGGCGGTCACGCCGACCCTGCCGTCATGGAATTCGAGGTCGAGCGGCGCACCGGCGCTGATCCCCCGCGAATTCGGTGACGACGCGGGCGACCGCGTCCCGGACGACGACATAGCCGCGTGCGAGCAGGCTCTCATGGCGCTCGGAATGGGTTGCGAGCCGTCCTGCGAAATTGTCGAGCATTTGGTGCTTTCTGTCGATGAACCGCCCCATCCCGCCGCGCAGCCGCGGCTCGACTTCGGCCGAGGCGCGCGCGGGTGCGGTCGAGATCGGCGGACAGCACCTCAGGCCGCAGCCGGGCCGCCGCCAGGTCAAGTCGGTGCCGCGCCCCGCGCAAGTTGTCGCTCCGCGGCGAGCCGCAGCCGCTCGGCGCGGTCGTCGAGGCGCTGAGCCGCGGCGCCGATCAGGTCCTGCGGGTCGGGCAGCCCGCGGGCCAGCCCCGAAAGGTGCAACCGGCGCTCGACGAAGAGCCGGGCGAGGCCAGCCGACAGCCGGGCCGATTTGCCGCCGAGCTCGGCGATCAGGTCGAGCCGCACCGGGACCGCCATCTCGGCGGCGGCGGTCGGGGTCGGCGCGCGGCAGTCGCTCGCATGGTCGATCAGCGTCGTATCGGTCTCGTGCCCGACAGCCGAGATCAGCGGGATCGCCGAGGCGGCAGCGGCGCGAGCCACGATCTCCTCGTTGAACGGCATCAAATCCTCGAGGCTGCCGCCGCCGCGCGCGACGATGATCAGCTGCGGCCGAGGCACCGCGCCGCCCTCTGAAAGCCGGTTGAAGCCGTCGATCGCGGCAGCAATCTGGGCGGCCGCCCCCTCGCCTTGAACTGCGACAGGCCACAGCAATACGCGGCGCGGGAAGCGGTCGGCGAGCCGGTGCAGAATATCGCGAATCACCGCTCCGGAAGGCGAGGTGACGATCCCGATCACCGCCGGCAAAAACGGCAGTCGCTTTTTGCGTTCGGCGGCGAACAGCCCCTCCGCGGCGAGCCGCTTGCGCCGGTCCTCGAGGAGCTTCAGCAAGGCGCCGATCCCGGCGAGCTCGATCGTGTCGATGATCAGCTGGTATTTGGAGCGCCCCGGGAAGGTGGTGAGCCGGCCGGTGCACACCACCTCCATCCCGTCCTCGGGCTTGACCCCGAGCCGCATTGCGGTGGTGCGCCAGCACACCGCATCGAGCACCGCTTCGCTGTCCTTGAGGCAGAGGTAGCAATGCCCGGAGCTGTGCCGCTTCCAGCCGGAGATCTCGCCGCGCACCCGCACATAGGCGAAGTTCTCCTCGATCGAGCGCTTGAGCGCGCGCGACAGTTCGGAGACGCTATATTCCGCAAGGTTGGAGCGCGGCGGGGCGATCGGCAGATCGTTCATCGCCGCTATGATAGCCGACCCAGAGGGGAAGAACGATCCCGCGCGGGCCCGCGGGTTATCCGCAAATCGCGTCTCGGCGCTTTTCGGCCGGATTTAGGCGGATAGGCTGGTGCTGCCGGTGGGTATCGAACCTACGACCTCTCCCTTACCAAGGGAGTGCTCTACCACTGAGCTACGGCAGCGCTCGGCTTACGACAAGTCCTGCGGGAAGCCGATGCCAGATACACGAGGTCCCGGCAATTGGCAATATAAGGTGGGCATCGGTTGCCGGAACCGCCTCCGAATGGCGGCGTTTGCCGGGGATGGCAGCTCAGATCGGCGGAGTATCAGCGGGAGCACCGGATGGTTTGGCGAGGATCAAGAGCGGATACGATGTCCAAAGCGACCGCCGAAGCGGTGCTCGATGCGTTCGAAGCGTCGCGCCACGCCGGCCGCTCTTCGGTGGAGTGCTATCGCGCCGGGGTCGCCGCCTGGCGGCGCGCACACCCGGACCAATCGCCCGAATATGCGGCGAAACGAGCCGTTGGCGTTATCCTCGCCATTCATGCCAAGATTCGGGTCGAAGATTGAGGGAGGCAGCTTGACAGGGGCGTCGGCGTCCCATTGCATCCGGGAATGAACACGCCTTCGCAAGACCGCCCAAAGAGCCCCGAGCGTGCTGAGCGCGAGCAGCGGCTGGCAAAGGCCCTGCGCGACAATCTCCGGCGCCGCAAGGAACAGGCGCGCGCACAAACCCGGCGCGCGGATGGCTCCGGCGAACCGCAAGAAGGATGACAGCGGTCCCTCGGCTTGAGCGCCGCCTCGCTCTCCAGTACAAGCACAGTTTGCAAGGTGAGACCGCCGATTGACGGCCCGAGCGCGGCCGGGACGGTAGGACGCGCCTGGAGCCGGGCGATGGATAGGATCTGCATCAGGGGCGGGGTTCCGCTCGAAGGCACAATTCCGATCAGCGGAGCAAAAAACGCCGCATTGCCGCTAATGGCGGCGTCCCTGCTGACGCCGGACACGCTGACCCTAAGAAATGTCCCGGCGCTGGCCGATGTCGCCACGATGGCAAATCTGCTGGTTCAACTCGGGGTTTCGGTGGAGCGAGGCGGTGATGGGCCGGATGCCGGGCACGTCGTCGAATTGACCGGCCGACGCATATCACCTCGAGCACCGCGCCTTACGATATCGTCCGCAAGATGCGGGCGTCCGTTCTCGTGCTCGGGCCGCTGGTCGCCCGATGCGGGCGCGCGCGCGTGTCGCTGCCAGGCGGTTGCGCGATCGGCACCCGCCCGGTCGACCTTCATATCAAAGGCCTCCAGCGGCTCGGGGCCGAGGTCGAGTTGCACGAGGGCTATATCGAGGCCCGTGCCCCCAAGGGATTGCGAGGCGCCGAGATCGCATTTCCCGCGGTTTCGGTCGGCGCCACCGAGAACCTACTGATGGCAGCGACGCTCGCCGACGGCGAGACGCTGCTGATCAATGCCGCGCGAGAGCCCGAGATCACGCGACCTCGCCGATTGCCTGGTCGCTATGGGTGCTCGCATCGAAGGAATCGGCAGCGACCGCTTGAGGATTTCGGGCGTTGCCCGGCTGCATGGCACGACGCATTCGATCATCCCTGACCGGATCGAGACCGGAACCTACATCATGGCTGCCGCAGCGACCGATGGCGAGGTCAGGCTAATCGGCACCCGCCTTGACATCGTAGCCTCCGTCGCGCGCGTCCTTGAAGGCGCCGGGGTCGACGTCTCGGAGATCGGCCGACGGTCTCGTCGTGCGCCGGCGCGTCCGACCGCCTCGACGGGGTCGACATCATGACCGAGCCCTATCCGGGGTTTCCGACCGACCTGCAGGCGCAGGTCATGGCGCTGATGACGACAGCCAACGGCGCCTCGATGATCACCGAAACGATCTTCGAGAACCGCTTTATGCATGTTCCCGAGCTGGCGCGCATGGGGGCGAACATCAACGTGCACGGCGCATCGGCCTTGGTGCGCGGGGTTCCGCGCCTGATGGGCGCGCCGGTGATGGCGACCGATTTGCGGGCCTCGGTGTCTCTGGTGGTGGCCGGCCTCGCCGCTGCGGGCGAAACGGTGATCAACCGGGTTTATCACTTGGACCGGGGCTATGAGCGGCTCGAGGAAAAGCTCGCCGGATGCAATGCGCGCATTGAAAGGCTGCGCGATGGCCCCTGACGACGGTGCGGCGCTCAGATTGCGGGCCGAGGACGGTCAGGACCTGGCAGTCATCTCGGCATGCCTGCAAGACGCCCTCGTTGCGGTTCGCGACCTTGCTTTCGTCCCGGAAGACCAGAAATTTCTTTTGGTCGCCAACCGCTTTCGCTGGGAGAGCGGGGTAGCGAGCTCGTCTGGTGAGCCCGGCCATCAGCGCACCTTGTGCGGCGTAACCTTCAGCGACGTCTCGGCGGTCTCCTACAGCGGCTTTCGCCGCAGTGAGAGCGGCCGGATCTTGTCTCTGCTGGCGATCCGCCCGGCCGGTCGGGCGATCCTTCTCGAATTTTCCGGCGGGGCATCGATTCGGCTCGAAGTAGCGCATATTCAGTGCCACGCGACGGATATCGGCGAGCCTTGGCCAACGCCGTGGCAGCCCCGGCATGATGTGGATGATCGGGTGTGACGGCCGAACCGGGTTCGATGGCCGAAAGCCGGCTCGTCATGGCGCTGCCGAACGGGCGCATCCTCGGCGAGGTAATGCCGTTGCTGCGCGAAATCGGCATCGAGCCGGAATCCGCCTTTGATAATCCGGCTTCCCGGCAGCTTCGTTTCAAGACCAGCGAGCCCAACCTGGACCTTATCCGGGTCCGCAGCTTCGATGCGGCCACCTTTGTCGCTTTCGGCGCGGCTCACTTCGGCATAGCCGGCAACGATGTCCTGATGGAGTTCGATTATTCCGAGATCTACGCGCCGCTCGACCTCGATGTCGGGCATTGCCGGCTCATGGTGGCGGCAACCGAGGACTGGGTCGCCCATGACGATGTGCGGCGTTCGAGCCATGTCCGCATCGCGACGAAATATCCGGAAATCACCCGCCGCCATTTCGCGGCGCGCGGGGTTCAGGCGGAGTGCATCAAGCTGAACGGCGCCATCGAGCTCGCGCCGCGCCTCGGCCTCTGCAGCCTCATCGTCGACCTCGTCCAGACCGGCGCCACCCTCAAAGCCAACGGCCTGATCGAGATCGAGCCGATCGCCGAAGTCAGCTCGCGGCTGATCGTCAACCGCCCGGCGTTGAAGACCCGCCCGGAAGAGGTCGGTCGATGGATCGAGCGCTTGCGCGCCGCTGTCGCCGCCCGGCCTGCACTCGCCTCGCCTCCCTCGACACCCTCTCCTGGGTCGCGACAAGAGAGGAGCGACCCGTCGCGCGAGCAATGGGAAGGGTGCGGCCGGGAGGCGCTGATGGCGGTCATGCTTTCGACCCGCGACCCCGGCTTTGAAGCCGCATTTCGGGCGCTGCTCGCGGCGAAGCGGGAGAGCGCGGCGGATGTCGATGCGGCGGTGGCGACGATCATCGAGAATGTCGCGCGCCGCGGGGATGACGCGCTGATCGACTACACGCGGCGCTTCGACGGCGTCGGCCTCTCGGCCGGGCGGATCTGCGGCTTGACGAAAGAGCAGATCGCCGAGGGCGCCGCGGCGGCCTCGCGCCGAAACCGTCGCTGCGCTGCGGTTTGCCGCCGAGCGGATCGAAAGCTTCCATCGCCGGCAGATCCCGCCTGACATCGACTATGTCGATGGGCTCGGAGTGCGGCTCGCCGCCCGGTGGCGGCCGGTCGCAGCCGCCGGGCTCTATGTTCCGGGCGGCACGGCCGCGTATCCGTCGTCGGTGTTGATGAACGCCATTCCCGCAAAGGTGGCCGGCGTCGAGCGGCTGGTGATGACCGTGCCGGCGCCGGGCGGGGTGCTCAGCCCGCTGGTCCTTGCTGCCGCCGAGATGGTCGGGATAGACGAGGTCTATCGGGTCGGCGGGGCGCAGGCCATCGCGGCGCTCGCCTATGGCACCGACGACGATCAGACCGGTCGATAAGATCGTCGGGCCGGGAAATGCCTTTGTCGCCGCCGCCAAGCGGCAGGTCTTCGGCAAGGTTGGGATCGACATGATCGCCGGGCCTTCGGAAATCCTCGTCGTCGCCGATCGGAATAATGACCCGGCATGGATCGCCGCCGATCTGCTCTCGCAAGCCGAGCACGACGAGGCGGCGCAGGCCATTCTCTTGACCGACGACGCGGATTTTGCGGCCGAGGTCGAGACTGCGGTCGAGCGCCATCTGGCGCAGCTGCCTCGGGCGCGGCATCGCGCGCGCCAGCTGGCAGTCGCACGGCGCCATTCTCCTCGTTGCCGATTGGAGCGAGGCGGTCGGACGCTGATCGACCGGGTCGCGCCCGAGCATTTGGAGCTCGCGCTCGATCGAGGCCGATGAGCTCGCCGAGCAGATCCGGAATGCCGGCGCGATCTTCCTCGGCCGGCACACCCCCGAAGCGGTCGGCGACTATATCGCCGGACCCAATCATGTTCTGCCGACGGCGCGCAGCGCGCGGTTTGCTTCGGGCCTCGGGGTGCTCGATTTCCTCAAACGCACCTCGATCGTGCGCTGCGATGCTGCGAGCCTCGCGGCGCTCGCCCCTTCGGCGATCCTGCTCGCGGAGGCGGAGGGGCTGCAGGCGCATGCCTTGTCGCTGTCGATCCGGCTCGACCGGGCGCGTCTGCGGTGAAGCCGGCAGCCATGGGCGATCCCAATGGCCCTTGGCGGATCGCCGGCATCACTCTCGACGAGCACACGGTCGTCCGGCGCAGCCCCGATATCGAGCACGAACGCGCGGTGGCGATTTTCGATTTGTTGGAGGAGAACTACTTCAAGCCGGCTTCCAACCGTGCCGGCCCGTACCATCTCCACCTGTCGATCGAGGAGAACCGGCTCAATATCGAGGTTCGCTCGGTGGCGGACGGCGAAAGCGAAACGATCGTTTTGCCGCTCGCGCCGTTTCGCGGCATCGTCAGGGATTATTTCATGGTCTGCGAGAGCTATTACGAGGCGATCCGCCGCTCGAGCCTCGCTCAGATCGAGGCGATCGACATGGGCAGACGGTCACTGCACAACGAGGGATCCTCGTTGCTGATCGAGCGGCTCGGCGACAGGGTCGAGATCGACCTCGATACGGCGCGGCGTCTGTTCACCCTGATTTGCGTGCTGCATCTGCGGGGGTGATCGCGTCGTGACGCGACCGCCTCTCGTGCTCGCCTCGGCCTCGCCGCGCCGGCTCGAATTGCTGACGACAGGTGGGCATCGTACCCGACGGCATCGATCCTGCCGATATCGACGAGGCGCCGCTGCCGGGCGAGCTGCCGCCGGCTCATGCGATGCGTCTTGCCGAGGAGAAGGCTCGGGCGGTGGTCTCAGCGCCATCCCGGCGCCTTTATCCTGGCCGCCGACACGGTCGTCGCCTGCGGCCGGCGCATCCTGCCCAAGACCGAGGACGAGGCGAGCGCGCGGTCCTGCCTCGAGCTGCTGTCCGGGCGGCGCCACCGGGTCCATGGCGGGATCGCGCTGGCGAGCCCCGACGGCCGGTTTGCCTCGCGCCGGGTCGACAGCCAAGTCGCCTTCAAGCGTTTGAGCGAGGCCGAGATCACAGCCTATCTGCGCAGCGGCGAGTGGTGCGGCAAGGCCGGCGGCTATGCGATCCAGGGCCGGGCGGCGGCGTTGATCCGATGGCTTTCCGGCTCCTATTCGAATGTGGTCGGACTGCCGCTTTTCGAGACGTTCCAGCTGCTCGCCGGCCGCGGGTATCGACCGAGTTGGACAGCGAACTGCTGATCGCGGCCGGCCCGGGCGAGTGGCGTGCGGCGCTGCTCGAGGACGGCGCCGCCGTCGAGCTTTATGTCGAGCGCGGCGATCGCAGCGAGGCGGGCAGCATCCATCTCGGCCGGGTGCACCGGCTGGTGCCGGCGCTCGGCGCGGCGCTCGTCGATATCGGCGGCGACCGGCCCGCCTTCCTGCCGCGAATCGAGGTGATGCCGCGGGGCAAGCGGCTGCACGAGGGCGAGCGGGTTCTGGTGCAGATCCGCCGCGAGGCCCAGGGAGGCAAAGCCGAGCGACTGACGATGGCGCCGAGGCTGCGCGGGAAATTGTGGAGCTGATCATCGGCCGCGCCGGTCTCGAGGGCGGCGGCGGGCTCAGCCCCGAGGAACGAAATCAGCTTCTCGCCGTACTCGATGCCGGCGCCCAAGGTGCGGCTGGGTTGAAGATTTTTGCCGAAGCAGAACCGCGATCTACTTGCCGGAGAAGCCGCGGTGCTTTGCGAGCGCTGGCGCGACATCCTCGATCGA
This sequence comes from uncultured Alphaproteobacteria bacterium, assembly GCA_963836845.1. Taxonomy (GTDB): domain Bacteria; phylum Pseudomonadota; class Alphaproteobacteria; order ATCC43930; family CGMCC-115725; genus AP-15. Next base: position 21,686 of record CAWILK010000031.1, read on the forward strand.
GCGACGCGGCTTGACCCGCCATCCCGGATTGGAGCCGGCGGCCACTCCTGCTGCACGGCTTGCAAGCTGGCTGCCGAATGCGCCGGCCCGGATCGGCGTCGACGAGCCGGGAGCGATGCCGGACCTTCGCGCCGCCTTTCCCCAATCGGCAGTTGCTCAGCGGTCGGAAACCGAGTGGCCGATCGATCTTGGTGAGACATTCGAACACGCCCTGTCCGAGACGGTGGGCCTAGCTGGCGGGGGTTCGGTTCATTTCGAGGCGACCCGCGCCGGCGTCCTGATCGACGTCGATAGCGGCACCCCCGAAAACGGGTCCCCGGAGCGCGCCGGGCTCGCCGTCAACCTCGCCGCTGCCGCGGCGATTGCCGGGCAGATCCGGCTGCGCAATATCGGCGGCGGCATCGTCGTCGATTTCGTCGGCACTGGACAAAAAGGCGTGGTCGCGAGCGCGTCCGCGCGGCGCTCGCCGGCGTGCTCGCCGCCGACCCGGCGGCGCCGCAGATTCTCGGGTGGACGCGGCTCGGCCATCTCGAACTGGTGCGGCCGCGCCGCGGCCGTCCGCTGGCCGAGGCCTTGCTCGAGCGGCGCCCCCGCGGTGGTCTCGTCAAGACGCCAATTACCGTTGCCTACGAGGCGCTCCATGCGTTGCGCCGGGGGGCGAGAGCCCAGCCGGGCCGGCGCTGGCGCATCATTGTCGCCCCCGATGTCGCCGCCGCCCTGGCCGGCAGCGCGGCCAGCGCCATGCGTGAGACCGAGCGGCGATTTGCCCGAGAGCTCATGATCGAAGCCGCTCCGACGCAGGATCGAGAGCGGTTTCAGATCATCCCCTGGTGACTATATTGGCAGGGCAATGACCCACGATGGCTCGACCGATACAGCGCCGCCGCGGCCGTGCCCGGTATGCGGCAAGCCAGGTCTTCCGCGATACCGGCCGTTTTGCTCGCCCCGCTGCGCGCAAATCGATCTCGGCCGATGGCTCAAGGGCAATTACCGGATCCCGACCGAGGAGGAGCCGGAAGACAGCGCGGAGCAGCGCTGAAACACTACCGGATTGTCGTTGACGCCGCCCCTCGCTGGCCGGAAGCATACGGGAATGACTATGCGAGGGGGTTGAATGAGCGCGCAGCCGCAAGCCGACCACTACGGCGTGATTTACGCCGATCCGCCCTGGACCTTCTCTACCTATTCACGCAAGGGCAAGGGGCGCAGCGCCGAAGCCTACTACGATTGTCTGTCCCTCGATGAAATAAAGGCGGTCCCGGTCCGCAAGTGGGCGGCAAAAGATTGCGTTCTGCTGTTGTGGACCACAGACCCGTTGATGGAACAGGCGTTGGACGTGATCCGGGCCTGGGGTTTTAAATACAAGACAGTCGGTTTCTACTGGGTAAAGCTAAAGCGCCACCTCCCATCCACAACATACAACCTCGAGAGCTTCTCTACCGGCATGGGGTTTTGGACGCGCGCAAACCCGGAAGCCTGCTTGCTCGCCACTCGAGGTAGCCCGCGCCGCCGCAGCACGAGCGTCCACAAGTTGATCGTTTCCTCGCGGCGCGAGCACAGCCGCAAGCCGGACGAAGCCTACGAACGAATCGAGGGTTTGTGCGAAGGGCCTTACCTGGAGCTTTTTGCCCGAAATACCCGCAGCGGGTGGGACAGTTTCGGTGTCGAAGTCGACGCTTTCACAGGGGGCAAAATCCCGGGCCGGCGCTGGGCGTCTACGAGCTACCCCGATCCCTTGGCGCCAGCTTCCGGATGATCGGCGGCCGCGGTCCTTAGCCCCGCTTGTGCAGGGGGCCCCAAGGCGTCGATCAACGCCTGGATGTAGCCGTAGCAGTAGGCGAAGGCGATCCCGGACGGGTCGCGTCCGTCGATCTGCGGCACATGGTCCGGCATTAGCATGTAGGGGTAGCCGACATCACGGTAGGCGGCGAGCGCGCGGGGCATGTCCATGTCCCCCTCGTCCGGAAACGCCTCCATGAAGTCGAGCTTACGTCCCTTGATGTTGCGAAAGTGCACGTTGAAGATTTTCTTCCGCTCGCCGAACCAGCGGATCACGTCGTAGATCTCGCGCGCCGGGTCGTCGAGCATTTCGGCGACCGTCCCCTGGCAGAAATTGAGCCCGTGATAGGGGCTCTCGTGCATTTGCACGAACCGCTTCAGCCCGTCGACGGTGCCGAGCACGCTGGTCACGCCGCGGTAGCCGGGGGGCGTATACGGGTCCTGCGGATGGCAGGCGAGCCGGACCCTGGCGGCGGTGGCCACAGGGACGACCGCAGCGAGGAAATGCTCGATGCGGTCCCAGTACTCCGCCTCGGAGACTCTGCCGGCGATGGTCGGCGGCGCATCCTGGTCGGCGCGGCTCCAGCGGAAGGCGGCGTTGCGCGAGCCGCCGCGCCCCGCCTCGCGCTCGGTGCGCGGAATGCCGATGATGGTCAAATTGTATTTGGCGGCGGGAATGCCGGCGGCGGACAGCCTTTCGATCAGGCCGCAGATGCTGTCGAGCTCACGCTGCCGTTCCGGATCCTTGCCCAGCAGGATGTTCGGGCTTTCCGCCTCCTCGATTGGCCGCGACGACAACGGCAATTGCACCATGTCGAGCGACACGCCGAACGACTCGACCCGCTCGCGGTGCCGGAGCAGATCGTCGAGGCTCCAGTGGTGTGGGTCGCCGGGGGGATCAACGCAAACATGCCGAACCCCGAGCTGCGCCCAGACCCGGTAGTCGGAATCGTCCCGCGGCCGGACTTGCGTGCCGACATACACGGGACAAACTCAGAAAAATGCGAGGGTGCGGATTTCGATGCTCTCGCGCGGCCGCGGGTGCGGCGGGGTGGTCGGGTCGTCAAAGGCGGTGTGCGCGGTGAACCGCGCGCGGCCGTCCTTCATCGAATTCATACACCTTGAACACCAACGCCTCGTCGGGGCGCATCTGCGGGAACCAATACCAGCGGTGCGCGGGGTTGTAGGTGATCGCCGAGGTCTGCCCGACTCGGTTTTGATAGCGCCGTTCGGTCACCACCATGTCGTCAGGCGAAAGGCTCTGGGCATCGGCAATCGCCAAAGGCCAGCACTCGACCGGGTGGCGGATCGGTCGCCATACCTGCACGATTGCAAAGCGGCGCCGCAATAGCTCGTCAGCTTCGTCCGGCAACAGGTCGCGCACCCGCTTCGGCGCCGACCACTCGGTGTAGTCGTTGTGCACCCGGCGCACGACCTCGCGGATCTTGGTGGCCTCGCGCAATTCCTGGTCCGGCGTGCGCAGGGTGTGATCGAACACGACGACGCGCTTGGCGCCGCTTTCGGCCTTCACCAGCGCTTCCATCTCCGGGTAGTAGACCCGGCGGATCTCGTCCTCGTCGTAAAAGTCGCTGACCTTTGTGTCATGGCGCACAAAGCGGAATCCGTCGCGCTCGAGCGCGAAGCGGCCGGCATGGGGCCGGCCATTGCGCAACACGACGCTGGCGCGTATCCGACTCACCGCCGCCGGTGCGCGTATCGGTCGCGCCGGGTTCGCCAACCAGTGTCACAGGCATGCCACCGGTATTCACGAAATAGTTGAGCGTCGCTTCGATCGTTTCCGGGATCGTGTCGAGCTCGGCGATCTGAACCATCAGGGCTCCCTCGCATCAATTCGCGAATGGATGATAGGGTTGCGCACCCCTCGATACAACTCCTGCCAGACCGCATGCTCCTGCCGACCGACCCGGACGCCGATGCCCGCAACACCCTGAGGCTGATCGGGCCCGACCCCCAGAATTGGGTGCCGGACCGTCCGGGCATCGACCACAATGTCGCGGTCATCGGCGGCGGGCAGAGCGGCAGCGCATTCGCCTTCGCGCTGCGCCGGGCCGGCATCGGCAAGGTGTCAATCATCGATGCAGCTGAAGACGAAAAGCGAGCCGGCGTGTGGCTGAACGCCGCGCGGATGAATGTGTTGCGAACCGCAAAAAGCTTGCCGGGCCCCGAGCTCGGGATCCCTGCGCTCGGCTTCCAATCTTGGCACGAGGCGCGGCACGGCGCCGAAGCCTATGCCAGAATGGAGCGGATCCCGCGCGAGGCCTGGGCCGAGTATTTGAGCTGGTACCGGCGCTTCCTCGGGATCGAAATCCGCTACCAAACCCGGCTCGACCGGATCGAGCCGTGCGATGGGCATTTCCGGCTGCATCTCGAAAGCGACAGCACTCGCAAGACCGAGACGGCGCGAAAGGTCATCCTGGCCAATGGCGTCGCCGGCAATGGCGGCCCCTATGTCCCACCAGTGCTGAGCGAGGGTCTGCCGCGTGCTCTTTACGCTCACACCGCGGACAATATCGATTTCGCGGTGTTTCGCGGCAAATCGGTAGCGGTGATCGGCGGCGCCGCCTCGGCCTTCGACGCGGCCGCCGTCGCGCTCGAGGCCGGCGCTGCCGCGGTGCATTTGTTCGCTCGTCGCCCTTCGCTCGCGTCATTGCCGGTCAACCGGGTGCGCGGTTACCCGGGCGCCTACGACAATTACCCCGAGCTGCCGGATGCAATTCGCTGGCACCAGGCGATCCGCTTCCGCCAGGCAGGTTCGACCGCACCGCCCGACGCGATCGAGCGGGTGATGCGGTTTCCGAATTTCGGTCTGCATCTCGCGGCCCCCTGGTTGTCGGCTCGAGCCGAGAACGGCGTCATTGTCGCCAGCGCCGCGGGCAAGGAGTTCCGCTTCGACTTCGCGATAGCCGGCACCGGGTATTTCATAGACCCCGCAGCCCGGCCTGAGCTTGCCGATTTCGCACACCACATCCTGTTGTGGCGCGACCGCTTCGCGCCGCCCGAAGGCGAAGAGGACCCCTATCTCGGGGCGCATCCTTATCTCGGGGCGGGGCAGGAATACCTGGAAAAGGTTGCAGGCTCTGCCCCTTATCTCAAGGACATCCACGTGCAGAACCCGGCGGGTTTTGTCAGCTGCGGCTTTCCGGTCGGTGACGTGCCGAGCATGAAGCGCGGCGTGGCCGCCGTCGTCTCGCGGATCAGCCGCGACCTGTTCCTTGCCGATCTGGACGCTCACGAGCAGCGCATGACCGGCAATGTAGCGCCCGAATTTACCGAGGAGCTCTACGCCGCCGCGTTGTGGCCGGGCGGCCCCTCAGCCTCTCATCGAGCCGATTGGCGCCGGAATTCGCCGTAGGCTTCCGGGAGCAGCCTCGCGAGGCGCTGGGCCCAGGCGGTCTGGCCTGCGAAATCGGCGAGCAGGTCCTGGCGGATTTCGATCTCGACATGAGGGAGGCCGCGCCGCTCGCCATGCACCGGGATGGTGTAGTCGGTCAGGTCGCTGACCCGGTAGGGCTCGTTTTCGCCGACGATGAGATCGGCCTCGCTGCGCAGCAGCTCCGCAAGAGCGTGCGCCAGACGGGGATCGCGGTTGAATAGGACGGCCACATGCCAGGGCCGCGAGACGCCTTTGAACACCGGGGTAAAGCTGTGCAGCGCCACCAGGACCGTCTGGCCGCCCGCCGCCGCGCGGCGGTCGAGCGCTGCGGCGATCGCATCATGGTAGGGCCGGAAGATCGCTTCGATCCGCGCTGCGCGGTCAGCCTCGCTGATATCGATATTGCCAGGGATCTCGGTCAGCTCGCTGATTTCCGGGATCGAGCTCAGCACATCGGGGTCGCGGTTGCAATCGATCACCAGCCGCGAATAGGTCTGCAGGATTACGGCGGCGTCCATCAATCCCGAAAGCTGCCGCCCGACCGCGCCGATTCCAATGTCCCAGGCGATGTGCCGAAACGTTTCTGGTTCGGGCAAGCCGAGGCTGCCGAGCCGGCGCGGAAACACACGGCCGGCGTGCTCGCAGGTTAGAAAAAAGGCCGAGCTTCCCGCTTCGTTGTCGAGCGTGACCGGACTGGGCTCGCCCGGCTCCAATAAGCTCACGTTCAATAGACCTCGGCGTAGCGGGCGCAGAGCTCGGCCGGCGCGAGCTGCGCCACTTTTTCCGCCTCGACGCGCTTGAACCTCAGATACGCGTCGAAATGGGTTGGGCCAAACCAGCCGGCCACGGTCTCGCTTGCGGCAAGCCGGTCGAGCGCCTCGGGCAGCGAGCGGGGCAGAGCCGAGGGCGCGGCAGACGACAGCGGCAGCTTGCGGCGGATGCCGTCGAGACCGGCGAAAACGACGGCTCCCAGCGCCAGGTAGGGGCTGGCTGCGGCGTCGGTCACGCGAAACTCGACGTGGAACTGACGTGTCGTCTCTTCCGCGGTAGCCGCAGCGAAAGTCGGGCAGATGCGCAGGCTGGCGCCTCTGTCCTGGCGAACGATATCGATCATCGTCGGCGCCCAGGCATTGGGGGTGAGACGCAGATACGAGACTGGCGAAGGCGCCGTGATCGCGCAGATCGCCGGCATGTGGTGCAGGACACCGGCGAAAAAGTGCTGCGCCGGCCTGCTTAGCTCCAGCGGTTCCCCGGCCGCGTGGGTCATGGGTTGGCCAGCCGCATCGGTGAGGCTCATATGAATGTGCACCCCGTTGCCGACAAGATCGGGGTCAGGCTTCGGCGAGAAGATGACGCGGTTGCCCAGCCGATAGGCGGCGGCCCGCGCCATCTCGCGGATAATCACGGCGTGGTCGGCGGCGATCAGGGCGGGCCGCGGCATCACCGTGATCTCGTATTGGCGAGCGCCGTATTCGGCGAGAAAGGTGTCGGGAACCACCCCGGCCGCACGCAGTGCCGCGATGAAGGTTTCGCCGAAGACGCCCTGGCGGCGGAAGGCCGCGAGCGCGTAAGCATCGCCCGGGCGCTCGGCGGTGCCGGTGTAGAGGAATTCCTGCTCGAAGGCCGCAATCAGGCGAAGTCCGGCAGCCTCGTGCAGTTGCGTGATGGCGCGCCGCAGAAAATCGCGCGGGCAGCACTCCCAAGCGCTGCCATCCGTATTGCAGATGTCGCCGAGGAAGAAATGCTCGACTGCCGAGCCGTCTTCGAAATCCACCCGGACCTCAGCGGAAGTGTCGGGCACGATCATGAAGTCGCCGGCCGTCCCGAAGGGCGTGTCCCAGATCGGCCCAAACGGCGACATCATCAAATTGCTGCCCGTCCAGCCTACCCCCTTGTTGAGGCGCCCGGGGAGCTCCCGGAGCGGAAAGCCTTTGCCGCGGACATGGCCCGAGATATCGCAAGTACCGACGAAGACGAGCTCTTCCCGGATCATGCAGCCGCCAGAGGCGCGTAGCGGTCGAGCAGCTTGAGGATCTCGTCGCGGCTCAGATCGGGGATTTCGAGCAGCGCCTCGTCGATCCCGGCCGCACGGTATTCAGCGAGCGCGGATTGGTCGGCGGGAGCTCGGAACACCGAGATGGACAGCGATTTGGGATCGCGTCCTTTTGCTTCGGCCATCCGGCGCAAACGCTCGATGGCGTTTTCCGCCGTGAAATCGCCGACCGGCCGTGGGATCCAGCCGTCGCAATACTCGACGATGCGCCGCAAGGTGTAATCGCTCTCGCCGCCCAGCAGGATCGGCGGATGCGGGCGCTGGGCCGGTTTGGGCCAGGACCAGACCGGGTCGAAATTGACGAATTCGCCGTGGAACGAGGCCTCCTCCTGCGTCCACAGAGCCTTCATCGCCAGGATGCGTTCGCGCATCAGCTTGAACCGCGTTTTATAGCGCGCGCCGTGGTTTTCCATCTCCTCGACATTCCAGCCGCCGCCGATGCCGAACATGAACCGGCCGCCCGACAGTTGGTCGAGGCTCGCGACGCATTTCGCGGTAACGATCGGGTCGCGCTCCGGGATCAGGCAGATGCCGGTGCCGACCAGCAGTTTCTTGGTCGCCGCGGCGGCAAAGGACAGCCCGACGAAAGGGTCATGGGTGTGCGAATATTTCTTCGGCAATTCACCGCCGCCCGGGAAACGGGCTGCGCCGACTGGTCGGGATATGAGTGTGCTCCGGCACATAGAGCGAGCCGAAGCCGCGATCTTCGAGGCCGCGCGCCAGCTCGGCGATGTTGATGCCGTAATCGGTCGGGAAATAGAAAACGCCAACCCGCATGTCCGATTCCTCTCCGCACCGGATGGATGTCGGCTAGGATGACATAATTGCGATATTTCGACCATGGAGGAGAGCCATGCCGGTCGCGACGGTGCGCGGCGTCGACGATCAATTACCAGCTGCTGGGGGAGCGCGGTCCCTGGGTGGCGCTTCAGCCCGGCGGCCGGCGCGGTCTCGAGGGGGTCAGATCGCTCGGCGAAAAGATCGCCGAGGCAGGCTGCCGCGTGCTCGTCTATGACCGGCGCAACTGCGGGGCCTCCGGCGTCTCGTTCGAGGGCGGCAATTCCGAGAACGAGATCTGGGTCGAGGACCTCCGCGCCCTGCTGGCCCAGCTCGATGCGCTTCCCGCCTATATCGGCGGCAGCTCGTCGGGCTGCCGCCTGGCGTTGCTGATGGCGCTGCGCCACCCCGGCGATGTGCGCGGCCTCCTCCTGTGGCGGGTCACCGGCGGCTCCTATGCGGCGCAGCGGCTGGTCGAGAACTACTACACCCAGTTCATCGACACGGCACGGCAAGGCGGGATGGAAGCGGTTTGCCGCACCGAGCATTTCGGTGCGCTGATCGAGAGCAATCCGGCCAATCGCGGGCGGCTGATGGCGATCGGGCCGCAGCGCTTCATCGCCATCATGGAAGCCTGGCGTGACGCCTTCAACGAAGGCGCGCACCACCCGGTGATCGGTTTGAGCCCGGCGGAGCTGCGCTCACTGACGATGCCGGCCTGCATCATCCCGGGGAACGACCTGGTGCACCCGCGCGGCCCGGGACAGGTCGCTCATCGGTTGATGCCCAATGGCGAGTACCATGAGGTATTGACCGAGGACCGCACCGACCTTGAGGTTGCCCTCGAAGATTGGAACGCCAAGGAAGGGCTGCTCGCGGCCATCTTCATCGATTTCCTGAGGCGGACCGAGCGCCGATCCTGAGATGGTGTGAAGGAATTGACCGCACTGCGTTCGTGCGTGCTTCGAGACGCGCTCTTCGAGCGCCCTCAGCATGAGGTAAGCCTTTGCTGGCATAAAGGAAAAGCCCTCATCCTGAGGGGCCGCAAGGCGGCCGTCTCGAAGGACGCATCGGCGCTAATCCAATTCATTCACACGCTCTGAAAATCAGTGCTTGACCGATGAATATGGGAGGATCGGCTCGCCGGCCTTGTACTCGTCCGGCCACAGCACGACCTCGCCCTTGCCGTCGCGGAAATCGTCGATGCTGGTGCCGGTGATGTTCTGGAACTGGATGGTCAGGACCCGGGCTTTCTTCCACTCGCCCTTTTCGCCGAAGGCCACGTCGCCGACGACGGTCTGGAAGGTATGGGTGCGGATGTATTCGGCGATCTTGTCCTGGTCGAGGCTCTTGGTCTGCTCGACGGCCTCGCCGAGGACCTGCAGATCGGCATAGGCCCACGGCGCAAGATAGTAGCCGAGCGGGTCGACGCCCTTGCCGGCGGCCTGTTTCTGGTAGCGCTGCAGAAACTCCATGACCCCGGGGAAGCGCAGCTTCTCCGACGGCAGCCACCAGTCGAAGGTGATGATGCCGTTCAGCATCGGCCCCAACGAGGTCTTGATCGAGGTGCTTTGCGGGCCCGTCATCGTGCCGCAGCATATCTTGGTGTTGAGCCCGAGTTCGTGCATTGCGCGAATGAGGCCGACGCTGTCGGGCGGATATGAGGCGAAGTAGACGACATCGGGGCTTGCCGCCTGAATGGCGCGGATGATCGGGGTGAAGTCGGTCGTCGTCGGCGGGTAGGTCTTGTCGTAGACGACCTGCAATCCGGCCTTCTTCAGATTGACCCGGGCGCCGTCCGCGGTGTTGCGCGTCGCCTCGCCGTCATCGACGGCCAGTGCGATCGTCTTGAGGCCGAGCTTTTCCTTGTTGGCCTTGACGATCTCGAAGAACCCTTCGGAGATCGCGGCGCGCGGGTCGGGCCCGACCGGCAGCATCGAGAAGTATTTCGGGTAGCGGAACTCCTCGTTCACATCCATCGCGAAGAGGCCCATGAACGTCATGTTGTGCTGCATGACGACCGGCAGTGCCGGCGCCGTGACATTGGTGCCGTAGGCCGAGACCACGAGGTCGACCTTGTCGACATCGAGCAGCTTTGTATAGATGCCGGGCACCAGCGACGGGTTCGTCTGGTCGTCGTAATAGACGAGCTTGACCGGCCGGCCGAGCAGCCCGCCCTTCTGGTTGGTGTCCTCGGCCCAGATCTGCATCGCCAGCAGCCCCGAGGTGCCGTTGACCGCGAGCCCGCCGGTCAACGGCATGCTGAACCCGATCGTAACCGGCTTCCCCGACGGCACCTCGGCGCGAAGCGCTACGGTTGCCGCCATTATCGCGGCGGCGGCGAAAACTGCCGCCATTCCTCTACAAAACATTGCTTGCCCCTTTTGAACTGCCGGGAAGGTGCAGATTTCGCCCGGCAATCAACCACCTATGATTGTCCAAACATTTACGCAACTTGCAATCTGCAGCGAATCAGCAGCAAAACTCTACCTGAGATTGCCACATCGGTCCGATGCCCTCAGCAACCGTGCGACCGAATTTTAAGCCGGAAATGAGGCCATTGACAGAGCTCGATGGTTACCGCCGGGCGCCGCGTATCCCTGCCCTCAATGCGCGGACGTCGGCGAGGACGGCGTCGACGAGGCCGGGTTTGGCGGTGCTGTCGGGGTCGAGGTTGAGGGCGAGGCGCTGGACGAGGGAGGAGCCGACGACGGCGGCGTCGGCGGCGCGCGCCACTTCGGCGGCCTGGTCCGGGGTGCGGATGCCGAACCCGACCGCAATCGGCAATTGCGGTGAACCGGCGCAGCCGGGTGACGGCGGCGGCGACGCTGGCGGCATCGGCCGAGCGGGTGCCGGTGATGCCGGCAATCGCGACATAATAGATGAAGCCGCTGGCGTGCTCGACGATGCGCGGCAGGCGCCGGTCGTCGCTCGTCGGGGTGGCGAGCCGCACGAAATCGAGACCGGCCGCGCGCGCCGGCGCGGTCAGCTCCGCATCCTCCTCCGGCGGCAGATCGACGACGATGACCCCGTCCACCCCGGCGGCCACGGCGTCGCGCGCGAAAAGCCTCGGTGCCGTAGCGGTAGATCGGGTTGTAGTAGCCCATCAGCACGATCGGGGTCGCGTCGTCGGCGCGGCGCAGCTCGCGCACCATCGCCAAGGTGCGGCGCAAGGTCATGCCCTGCTTCAAGGCCCGCTGCCCCGCCTCCTGGATCACCGGGCCGTCGGCCATCGGGTCGGAAAACGGCATGCCGATCTCGATCAGATCGGCGCCCGCCGCGGCAAGGCCTGCAAACAGCCGGGCGGAGGTATCGGGGTCGGGGTCGCCGGCGGTCAGATAGGTGACGAGCCCGGCGCGGCCTTCCTCCTGCAATTCCGCGAAGCGCCGCTCGATACTCGGGTCATAGGCGGACCCCGAGGTGGTCGGCGACGGCGAAGATGTCCTTGTCGCCGCGGCCGCACATGTTCATCACGATCAGGTGGTCGCGCGGCAGGGTCGGCGCGATCTTGGCGACATGCGCGAGCGCATGCGCCGGTTCGAGCGCCGGGATGATGCCTTCGAGCCGGCTTGCCAGCTGAAACGCCTCCAACGCCTCGCGGTCGGTGATCGAGACGTATTGCACGCGGCCGAGCTCGTGCAGCCAGGCGTGCTCGGGGCCGATGCCCGGGGTAATCGAGGCCGGCGGAGATCGAATGCGCGTCGCGGATCTGTCCGTCCTCGTCCTGCAGCAGATAGGTGCGGTTGCCGTGCAACACGCCGGGCTCGCCGCCAGTCAAGGAGGCGGCGTGCAATCCGGTCTCGATGCCGTGCCCGCCGGCCTCGACGCCGATCATCGCGACCTCGGGCTCGTCGAGAAACGGGTGGAACAGCCCCATCGCGTTCGAGCCGCCGCCGATGCAGGCGATCAGGGTGTCGGGCAGCCGGCCCTCGGCCTTTTCCAGCTGGGCGCGCGTTTCGTTGCCGATCACCGACTGGAAATCGCGCACCATCGCCGGGTAGGGGTGCGGCCCGGCAACCGTGCCGATCACATAGAACGTGTCCTCGACATGGGCGACCCAGTCGCGCAATGCCTCGTTCATCGCGTCCTTCAGGGTCGCGGTGCCCGAATGCACCGGCACCACCTCGGCGCCGAGCAATTTCATGCGGAAGACGTTGGGCTTTTGCCGCTCGATGTCGGTCGCGCCCATATAGACGATGCAAGGAATGTCGAAGAGGGCGCAGGCGGTCGCTGTGGCGACGCCGTGCTGGCCGGCGCCGGTCTCGGCGATGATCCGACGTTTGCCCATCCGGCGCGCCAGCAGAGTTTGGCCGAGCACGTTGTTGATTTTGTGCGCGCCGGTGTGGTTGAGCTCGTCGCGCTTCAGATAGAGCTTGGCGCCGCCGAAATGGCGGGTCAGCCGCTCGGCAAAATAAAGCGGGCTCGGCCGCCCGACATAATGCTCGAGATAGTAATCGAGCTCGGCCTGGAAGCCCGGGTCGCTGCGCGCCGCGTCATAGGCTGCCTCGACCGCCAGCACCAGCGGCATCAAGGTCTCGGCGACAAAGCGCCCGCCATAAATGCCGAAATGGCCATGTTCGTCCGGGCCGCCGCGGAAGGTGTTCGGTGTCTGCATCATCTTTCCTTTCGCGGGCCGAAGATGCACCACGGAGACACGGAGGGCACGGAGAAAAGATGCCCCTCCCCTCCGTCGGCTCCGTGTCTCCGTGTTGGCCTATAGCGCGCGGGCGGCGGCGAGAAAGGCGCGGATCTTTTCCGGGTCCTTGATCCCGGGGCGGCTTTCGACGCCGGACGACACATCGACCGCCGCGGCGCCGGAAATTCGCACCGCATCGGCGAGCAAGGCTGCGGTCAATCCGCCGGACAGCATCCACGGGCGTCGCCAGGACCGGCCCGCGATCAGCTCCCAGTCGAAAGCGAGGCCGTTGCCGCCTGGCAGCGCATCCGGCACGGCGCGGCGGCTTGGCGTCGAACAACAGCAGATCGGCGGCTTCTTCATAGCGCGCGGCGTCGACCACGTCCTGCGGCGCGGCGATCGGCAACCGCCTTCATGACCGGGCGGCCAAATCGCACCCTGGCCTCGGCGACCCGCTCGCGGCGTCTCATTGCCGTGGAATTGCAGCAGGTCGATTGGCGCCGCCGCCAGCGCCGCCTCGATCGCCGCATCGTCGGCGTCGACAAAGAGGCCGACCCGCGCGATTCCCGAGGGCACCTCGGCGCACAGCCGCGGCGGCGCGCTGCGGTGTCACCGCGCGCGGGCTCGGCGGGTAGAAGACAAAGCCGATATAGGCGGCGCCGCCGGCCGCCGCGGCTGCTACCGCCTCGCTCGTCGACAACCCGCAGATTTTCGCGGCGACGCCCATATCCTGCCATATGGTGCGTCCGGCGGGACGCGGAATGCGCCGGCGGCTACGGGTGGGTATTCGGGAACGAGATGTCGACTTGGCCTTCGGGCGGCTGCTCGCGCTGCTTGGCGGCCGCGATCTCGGCATCCCTGTGTTGCTTGTAGACGCTTCGCAGGGTCGCATAGTAATCGAGCGAGTTCCGCTCCAATTCTTCGAGATCGCGCAAGTGCTGGCCGCGCGTGTCGACGACGTTGGCGCCGCCGGTCGCAACACCGGCATAGGTCGCCGGGGCGCCTCCGACAAAGGTCAGCGGGTTCATCGCCATATCGACGGCCGTGCCCACCGCATCGCGCGCATTCGAGGGGCCGAGCAGCGGCAACTCGACGAAGGGCCTTCCCCGACGCCCCACACCGCGAGCGTCTGGCCGAAATCGGACTTGTGCGGCGGGACGCCCAGTTTTTCGGCCACATCGAAGATGCCGGCGACGCCGGCCGTCGAGTTCACCGCGAGCCGTTGAACCGATTGCCAAGCATGACCCATCTTGCCCTGCAGCACATCGTTGACGGCGACCGCCGGCTCCTTGAGGTTTTGCACAACGTTGCGGATGCCCTTTTGCGACAAGCTCGGGGACGTGTTCGACATAGGCCTGCGCCACCGGCTTCATCGACCGCATGGTCGGCGGCCATATTGGCTTTGAAGATCGCCCTGTTGACCGGCTCGGCGGGGTCGTGCTCCGCATCCGGCGTCTTCGGCGCTTGCCGCACCCCCGGCGCGCCGGCACACCCGCCGCACAGGTCGGCATCAGCCCGAGGACAACAGCCGAGGATCGCACGCGGCTTGCCCTGCGGTTTCCGATCCGAATGGGGTTGCCGAATTCTCGCACGGTGAGCTTCTCCGCAACCGTCCTCCGAGGTGCGGCAGGAGTTGTTCCGCAGTCCGCGTATCGCGTCAAGAAGGCCGATAATCGCTGTCCAAAAGCGCGGGTTTGCGGAGAACGCGGAGATCCGTGCTCGGCTATGGGGCGGCCTTCCGATTCGGCCCGGTCCGGGGTGCGAACGGGCTCTCATGCGGGCGGAATAAACGGGATGCGGGGAGTCGTCTTGGTAGAGATGTGATCTGTTTCTTCACCGCTTCCCCAATGCTCGGAACGTTCAGGTTCGGTTTCCCGAACCGAAATCTGAGGTCTGGTCGAGGGTGCGTGATCTCCGTCATCCAACGTAAGAGCACCTTCGGGCGGTTGCTGAGGGCCGCTATCGTGGCCGCAATAGCGATCGTCGGCGCCGTAGGGAAAGCACGGTGCGCGCATGACGTAAGCAGTCGAGACCGAGCGTCAAGGCAATGCCTTGGCGATCACTGCGCATGCGAGGCTTCGCGCGCCGCTTGCGCTGATCTGGCATACATTGACCGATTATGATCATTTGGCGGAATTCATCCCGGGCATGAATAGCAGCCGCGTGATCGAGCGGCGCGGCAACACGGCGATCGTCGAGCAGACCGGGCGAAGCGAGCTTTTGGTTTTTCCATTACCCGATCGCCGTCACGGTCCAATCCGACGAGCATTTCCCGGCGGCGATCGGGGTTCGCGTGCTCGCCGGAAATCTTCGGCAACTGGCAGGCGGGTACCGGATCGAAGAGGTTCTCGGAAGGGCCGACGAGTTCCGCGTGCAGTGGCAGGGAATAATCGAGCCCGATATTTTCCTGCCGCTTTTTATTACCGCTCCGGGCCTGCGCCAGATCGTGGCCGACCAGTTCCTCGGCATGATCAATGAAATCGAACGCCGCGGCGCGCTGCGCCGAAGTCACCGCGAGAATTGACGGGAACCGCCGTGACCCGATGGATTTGTGCCGGGCTCGCAGCCTCGCTGGCATTGGTCGCCGGTTGCGCCGCGGTTGAGCCCTATTCGGACGCTCCGGGGACCGTCGCCGCGGATTGCGCCCGGTGGTTTGCGAGGCTCGACGAGGCAGTGGATCGCGCGGGAGCGCGCGGACGCCGGCGCCCACCGGATACCCGGGTTCCCTTACCTTCGGGCCGACCGGTTCTCGGCATCCTTCCGCTACCAGGCCGAGAACGACCCGGCGGCTTTTGCCGAGTGGGTCGACCGCCTCAGAG
This sequence comes from uncultured Alphaproteobacteria bacterium, assembly GCA_963836845.1. Lineage (GTDB taxonomy): Bacteria > Pseudomonadota > Alphaproteobacteria > ATCC43930 > CGMCC-115725 > AP-15. The sequence goes on from CAWILK010000031.1 coordinate 37,144, forward strand.
CTCTCGACGCGGCCGCGCGGCGTGATGAATTGCGCAATCTGCCTGCATTATCGATCGGGTCGCTAGCGGTCATCGATTGGAAAGCCGCTGCAGCTCGGAGCGATTCCTGCGCGGCTGAGCTGAGACCCGTGGACCTGGCGTCGCCGGCACAGCGAAAGGCCTTGGTCGAGCGCGCCGCCGTGCCCGACGACTACATCGACTTGAACCGTGTGGTAGGGCTCTATCCACTGGTCGCGATGCCGCTCTCGATCGGCATCAACCGCTGGCAGGAGGATACCGTCGCCGGTTTTCGGCGCACCGCATCGGGCGAGGCCGACGGCGGCCCGATTGTCAGATACGAGCCCGTTGGACAGCCGGCCGGCGCTCCGGAAATAGCAAAAATACTGGCGCGGGCCCCGACCGGCCGGCTCGGGGTGCCGCAATTGAGCCATGACGATCGCGAAACATTGCTCCGGACGTTCGCGCCGATCTACGAGATCGCCACTTCGGGAGACTACGACCGCTTTGGCCGGCTTGCCTGGGGGGCGGGAGCGGCGCCGGAGGTCGATGTCCGGCATCCCGCCGTCTACCGGCGCTTGGCGCTGACGCGCTATCGCGATCGGGTGCTCGTCCAGCTGGTCTACACGATCTGGTTTCCCGAGCGGCCGCGCTCAGCCTCCCTCGATCTGCTGGCGGGCAAGCTTGACGGGCTGGTCTTCAGAGCCACCCTGGATACCCGGGGCCGCCCGCTCGTCTATGACACGATTCATCCCTGCGGCTGCTATCCACATGTTTTTTCCGACCCCGCGGGCGCAACCGCGGCCCGCGCCGCAACCCGGCATCGAATGGGCGTTCGTGCCGGCGACATTGCCGCCGATCGATCCGGCACGGCGGCTCGTGCTGCGCATTTCCAGCGGTTCCCACTACCTCGCGGACTGAGCTTCGCCCGCGGGGGCAGCGGCCGGGCCTATAGCTTTGCCGAGGAGGACGATTTGCGCGCGCTGCCGACGGCCGGCGGCACAACCCGCAGCGCCTTCGGCCCCGACGGCATCGTGCCGGGGACTGAGCGGGGCGAGCGCCTGTTGTTCTGGCCGACCGGCGTCGACAGCACCGGAGCGATGCGGCAATGGGGCAGGCAGGCCACCGCCTTTCTCGGCCGCCGCCATTTCGACGACCCAGACCTGATCGAGCGCCGGTTCTCCATCACCGAGCCGTGACGAAGCGCGGGGAAAGTGCGCCGGCCATTGCCCTCTCCGCCCGCTTGCGGGGGGAGAGAGGGGAATTCCGGACAGCTGCCCGGCTATTCGGGGGGAGGCGGGTGAGGGTACTGTCCGCGATTGTCGCGCTTCTGATCGTCGCTTGGCCACACACGGCTCGTGCGGCGCCCCCGGCCGAGCTCTGGGCCAAATGGCAGGCGCATGACGACCAGTCCTCGGCAATGATCGATCACAGCGCGTGGAACCGCTTCCTGCACAGCTATGTGCAGATCGGCACGGACGGCATCGCGCGCATTCCGTACGCCCGGGTCGCCGCATCCGACCGCGGCGCCCTTTCTGCCGATCTCGCCCGGCTGTCCCGCCTTCCGATCAGCCGTTACAGCCGGCGAGAGCAATTCGCCTTCTGGGTCGATCTCTACAACGCGCTGACGGTGCAGGTGGTGCTCGACCACTATCCGGTATCGAGCATCAGGGACCTCAGCATCTCGCCAGGGCTGTTTTCTTCGGCCCCTGGGGCAAGAAGCTGATCGCGGTCGAAGGCGAGGCGCTCAGCCTCGACGATATCGAGCACCGCATCCTGCGGCCGATCTGGCGCGACCCGCGCATCCATTACGCCGTCAACTGCGCCGCGCTCGGCTGCCCGAACCTGCAGCCCGAGGCGTTCACCGCGGCCAACACCGAGGGGCTGCTCGACAAGGCGGCGCGCGATTACGTCAACCACCCGCGCGGGGCCGCGGTCGCCGAAGGCGAGCTCACCGTCTCCTCGATCTACGTCTGGTACGAGGCCGATTTCGGCGGCACCGAACGCGCCGTCATCGAGCATTTGAAGCATTATGCCCGGCCCTACCTCGCCGCGGCGCTCGCCGGGGTCACGCGCCTGTCGCATGACCGTTACGACTGGGCGCTGAACGACCTCACCCGGTGACCTCGCGCAACGCGGCGTCGTAGACCAGCTTTGCCGCCGCTATGTCCTCGATCGCGAGACCGACCGATTTGAAGACGGTGGTCGCCTCGGCCGGGGCCGCTTTCGCTCCGGCGAAGATCTCGCCGGCCTCGGCATAGATCGCCGCTCCGGAGAGGATGACGTCGCCGGATTCCTTGAGGACGGCCTCGCGCGAGTCGACGACGAGCGTGTTGGCCATCGCCCGATCGTCGAGCTCGCGCCAATTCGGCCGCGGCGACCCGACGGCGTTCACATGGGCCCCTTCTTTCAGCCATTCCCCGGCGAGGATCGGCTCCAGAGCGTTGGTGGCCGTGACGATCACATCCGCCCCGCGCACTGCAGCCTCGAGCGCCATCGCCTTGGCACCGTGCCGCTCGGCAAAGCGCTCGGCATGCGCGGCGGTGCGGCTCCAGACCCGGACTTCCTCGAAACGGCGCACCTGCGACAACGCCTGCAGATGGGCCTCAGCCTGGACCCCGCTGCCGAGCAATGCCAGGACCGGGCTGTCGGCGGCGGCAAGGCGTTGGGTGACTGCGGCCGAGACCGCAGCTGTCCGCATCTCGGTGATCAGGCGGCCATCCATGACCGCCAGCGGCTCGCCGGTGTCCGGGCGGAACAGCAGGATCATCGCGAGATGCGTCGGCACGCCCGTGCCCGCATTGCCCGGGAAAAAGCTGACGAGCTTCGCCCCCATCGCATCGTCCGCCACCGCCGGCATGACGCCGAGATAGCGCTTCCCCTCCTCGATCGTCAGCATATTGCGCACCGGCTGCACGACCCGCCCCAGGGAAAAGGCGGCGAGCGCCTCCTCCATCGCCGGGATCAGGCGATCCCAGCGCAACAGGCCGCGGACGCGTTCTTCGTCGAGATAGAGCACCGCCGAAACCTTCGGAGGGCCCCGCGGGAGCGCGGGCTCGGCGCGCCGCGGCGCGCTATTGGGATGCGAGCGCCGTTTTTTCCCGCATCATCGTCAGCAGGCCGCGCAGGTGCCCGCCATGGCGCTGCACGACCGAGGCGAATTCGGAGCGCTGGGTGACCATCATGCTGATGCCCTCGACGATCACATCGTTGATCTTGTAGACGCCATTGTCGGTCACCAGCCGCCAATCGATGCGCAGCGGCGACGAGTTCCCCGGGTTGAAGATTTCGGTCGAGACGATCACCCCGTCCCCGTCGCTGCGGCTGCCGCGGACCTTGAATGTCTGACCGCCGAAATTTGAAAGCCGCGCGGTGTAGACGAAAACGACATAGTTTTCGAACAGCTTTACGAACTCCTGCTGCTCTTCTTCGCTCGCGTTCCGCCAATATCGGCCGAGCACGAATCGGGCGATGCCGGGGCAGTCGAAATCCGCGTGAAACAACTCGCGAAAGCGCGCCTGCCTGACCTCCGGATCGCTCTTGTTGTTGAGCACCTCGACGGCGCTGATCCCAGAGATGGTTCATGAAGGCGGCGGCGTCCGCCGGATTTACGATCGGCGGGGCCGCCAGAGAAGGGCGTCGCGATCAGGAGGAAAAAGCTGGCAAACAAGGAACGGCGCATCATGTCGGCAGAACCTCCCCCCAGGTGTCGAAAGCGATCTTAGCCCGGAATCCGAAGCCGCCCGCACGAACAATTACCTCCGCGGCACCCGATGAATTGACCCTTTTTTGACGGGACCCGCGCCGTTGCCATTGGCGCCGACCGGTGCATTCCCTAAATTCATCTCCGAATTTCAGAAGAGGCGAGCAAGATGTGGCCGTTCATGCGCGAAAAGCTGGTGGTTCCGAGCCCCGCCGAATGCCTGCCGGGGCGGGCTGAGCCGATGCCGCTGCCGGAGCAGCACTTTGTCAACCGCCAGCCCCTCGCTGGGCCCTATCCCGACGGGATGCGGAAGGCGGTGTTCGGGCTCGGCTGCTTCTGGGGCGCCGAGCGGGTTTTCTGGCAGGCGCCCGGGGTATACGTCACCGCCGTGGGCTATGCCGGCGGCTCGACGCCGAACCCGACCTACGAGGAAGTTTGCAGCGGGCGCACCGGGCACACCGAGGCGGTGCTCGTCGTCTACGACCCGAAGGTCACGAGCTACGAGGCGCTGCTGAAGCTCTTCTGGGAGAGCCACGACCCGACCCAGGGCATGCGCCAGGGCAACGATGTCGGCACCCAGTACCGCTCCGCGATCTACACCTTCTCGCCGGAGCAGCGGGCCGCCGCCGAGGCCTCGCGCGCGGCCTACCAGGCGCGGCTCGAAGGGGCCGGGCTGGGCAAGATCACGACCGAGATCCGCGATGCTCCGCCCTTCTATTTCGCCGAGGGCTACCACCAGCAGTATCTGGCGAAGAACCCGAATGGCTATTGCGGCCTCGGCGGCACCGGCGTCGCCTGCCCGATCCCCGCGAAAGCCGCCGCCGCGTAGCTGCAATCAGCTGCGCCAGAAGGGCGGGGCGCGGTTCAGGCGACGCAAATGCTTGCGCAGCTTGCGTTCGCCGGCGGCGACCCGCTGGTCATGCAATTCCAGCACCCCGATCCAGGCGTGCGCGGCGGGGCTGCGGGGATCGGTTTCGCCAAACAGCTCGGGCAGGAAATCGTGCGCGACGCGCACATCGTTCGCATAGCCCAGGTCATCCTGTAGCGCCTTCAGCTTTTCTGACGTAGTTTCTGCAGGTCTCGTGGCTCGAGCAAGCTCCGAACAGCTCGATCGTATAGCGGAGCTTTTTAGCGGCGATGCTGAGCTTGTGCCTCTCGCGCGGGCTCAGGCGGCCGAAGCCCTTGCTGCGTTGCCGCAGCTTACGGCGGCGGCGGTCGAGCACGACCGGCGCGATTTTGCCGATCGCGAGGCTCGGGGCGGCAGAGTCTCTGCCGGCCGCGTGCCTCGAACCACCGCAGCAGTCGCAGCATCGCGCCTGTATAGCGCCTCTGCGAGAACCGCTTCCTTGACGCGGTCGTATGCCGACTCGCCGCAACCGGTCAAGGGTCTGCGGCGAGCTCGTCCGCAGCCGGCTCCGTCCGGGCAGTCCGGCGCGGGCGGCCGGCAGCAATTCGGTCGCAGAACACATCGAAATTGCGCACCTGACCGAGTGCGCCGCCGAGCCGGCCGCAGCTCTTCGTTGACCCATCGGCGGTCCTCGGCCGGCAGCGTCTTGCTTGAAGAGACGAAATCGCCGAGCGCAGTACGCCGGATCGCCACTCGCATCTGGTGGATGCCTTCGGGCTCGCCGGCGAGGACCGCGTGCTCGTTGCGCAGCAGCCTGCGCCAGGCAGTTGCGGCCGATCTGCTGCAAGCGTGGCGTCGACAGTCATCTCGGGATCGAGGGCGACCGGTTCCGCGTGGACTGCTTGAGGAGGGGCCTCGACACCCTCGACAAGGCGGTAACCTCGCTCCGACTTGCTGCCGTCGCGATTCGGATCGGAGCCGCCTCGAGAAGCCGCAGCGCGAAGTCATAGAGCGCGGCGCCGTCGCCGCTCTTCAGCTCGAGCTCGATCTCGGCGATCGGTTCGGAGGCTCGCCGCCGCCGAGGCGTATCTCGCCTTCGTCGATCGCGGCCTCTATACGCGTTCCCGGCAGACGGCTCGATATCGACGGCGGTGCGCGTCACCTCGGTCACGAAGAGCGGGCGCAGACCCTCGCCGACCTGCTGCGGCAGGTGCGCGCCGCTTTCTGGCGCTTCCAATCGGGGCGATCGCCGTCGAGTGCGATCCTCCCACTCGCCGCGCGACAGGATGTCCGCCCTCGGCGAGATCCGCCGGATTTGACGGTTTGGATGAAACCGCCGCTCTGCTCCCGAACACGAAGGCTCAATCGCGTCGTTTCAAGGCCGCAAGTCCTGCGTATCGTAATAGGTGCTGAGAGCCTGTGTTGCGCGCTCGCCGAGTCTGGCGCCGATTTCGAGCAGCGCCTGTCTCAATCGCGGCAGATCGGCTGGTCGGGCCGAGAGCTTAAGTTCGACTTCGGTCGGCATGAGCCCTGTTCGTAGCGATCGGCGCCGCGCGCGGCCGTCACGTGTCGATTCCTGATCGTTGTTTGCGAAACGCAGTCGCAACGCCCTCCGTCGCGGTTCAGCCGGTGCTGAGCGCGATCCCTTCATAGAATTTTGCCCTGCGCATGGCAGAATTGCAATGCGCCGCGGGGCGATCGAAACGGCGCAATTTTGCCAGTCTGCCGAACGAGCGCCGGGAATGGGGGTGCGGCGGGCGCGACACGGCCTCCGGCGGCAATCGGCCGGAACTGCACCATGACCGGTTGCGGCCCTCCGCAGCGGCCCCGCGCGCCTGGCTTTTTGCCGAGGCGGATTTTCGCCGGCTCTGGCTGGTCGGCCTCGTCGTTTTCGCGGTCCGCTGGCTCGAGATGCTCGCGGTCGCGGTGTTCGCCTACCAGCAAACGGGCTCCCCTTTCATCGTCGCGATGCTGACCATGCTGCGGATGCTGCCGATGGCGCTGTTCGGCGCGGTCGTCGGGGCCGCCGCCGACCGCATCGAACGGCGCACGGCGCTGGTCCTCGTCGTGGTCTCGATGCTGCTGAGCTCGTCGGTGCTGGCGCTCCTCGCCTGGACCGACGCGCTCGCGGTCTGGCACGTTGCGCTGGCGAGCTTTGTCAACGGTTTCGCCTGGACGACGGACAACCCGGTGCGCCGCACGATGATCGGCGAGGTCGTCGGGCAGGAGCGGATGAGCGCCGCGATGTCGATCGATGTCGGCGCCAACAATGCAAGCCGCATGCTCGGCCCGACACTGGGCGGCGTGCTGCTCGCGACCATCGGGATCGGCGGCGCGTTTGCCGTCAGCGTCGGCTGCTACCTCGTCGCGCTCGCCGCCGCGATCCGGCTCACTCACCGCAACAGCGTCCGCCCGTCGGGCGCGGCGACCGTCCTCGAGCGCATGATCGAGGGCTTCATATTGGTGCGCGGCGACCGGCGGTTGGTCGGGACCTTGGTCATCACGATCATCTACAACACCTTCGGCTGGCCGTTCACCAGCATGGTCCCGGTGATCGGCCAGGATAATCTGGGCCTCGGCGCCGTGGGCATCGGCATCCTCGCCAGCATGGACGGGGTCGGCGCCTTTTGCGGCGCGGTGGCGATCGCGTTCTTCGCCAAACCCCGGGTGTTTGCCCGGCTCTATGTCGGCGGGGTCATCCTATACCTGTTGATGCTGCCGGCCTTTGCGCTCTCGCCCTACCCGCCGCTCGCGGGCGCCGTGCTGGTGGTCACCGGCCTTGCCAATGCCGGGTTCAGCATCATGCAGGCGACGCTGGTCTATCTTGCCGCGCCGCCCGAGATGCGCAGCCGGATTTACGGGGTGCTCTCGGTGTGCATCGGGGTCGGGATGGTCGGCTTTATCCATCTCGGCCTGCTCGCCGGCCTGATCGGCGCCTCATGGGCGACGCTGACGATCGGTCTCGAAGGGATCGCGGCGATGCTGCTGACCCGGCGCTGGTGGCGCGCGATCGGCAGCTGAGCCGGGCTCGGGACGGTTGCCCGCCAGGGGCGGGGGTCTCGGGGGTTAGGGTTGCGCGGAAATCGTCGCTTTAAGGCGAGATGTGCGACAAGTCCGGTATGAGACCAGTCAGCAAAGCTGGGTGGCGGCGCATCGGATGTGAAGCTCGAGGCTGACAGCTGGTGCCAGGCAGTGATGAGAAGCTCGTGGGAAGGCACATAATACGGCTCACTCAACAGCAGACGCACAGGCTAGACCATTTCGACGATGAGGTCTCGATGACGGCCGGCCAGGTATGCGCATTTCCACGAGGCAGGGGTCGATGACGGCGGAGCTCCTAGGACAGGAGATAGGGAGTACGAGATGGAAGAGTGTCAGGGATATAGGCGGCCTAGCTGAGTTCGAGGCGTAGGGGCAGTTAGAGGGGAGCGATGACGGGGAGCTAATTTCCTGCCATTCAGGCAGCGGCGGCTTTGGAAAGGGATGAGCGAGGGCTAGCTAGACAAGGGCTAGATGCGCACTGTCAGTAGAGAAAAAAAGAACTCTGCCAAACGGGCGAGGTAGGGCCGCAGCTAGGCGTGAGGCACGGTCAGCACGCAGGGCGGCGAGGAAACCTCCAGACCTAGATGTCGCAGCTACAGCACCATCTGGCCGGCCAGAGTTCGCGGCAGCACGATCGGCGGGTCGATAAGGCCAAGAGGATCTAGGTTGCCGACATATGCGGCGAGTTCTGCCAGGGCGGCATCGCTTAGCTGGGCGATCTCGGTGTCCGGGAGACAGTAAAGGCGAATGGAGCCTCTAATGACGACGGATCTCTACGGCGATGGCTATGATGAAGAGACAGAGAGGTGACAGATCGGTGAAGGTACTCAATGGCAAGACGAGATAGGGTAACGAGATATTGTAGAGCGCTAAGATCCTGATCAAACGAACGAATAGAGTCAGCGATGAGAGCGCCTCCTCAGATGTGCGAAGAAGGCGACGATGCGATGAGCGCAGGTCTAGTACGACGGACGGATAGAACTCAAGTTGGTAGAGCAGAGGGACTACGGTTTGAAAGCGGAACAGGTCTGGGAGGTACAGCAAAACAGAGGAATGCAAATGCTGACAGAGATAGAAGTGAGAGTGACACAGTTCGTAACAGAGAGTTGAGAAATGGTAGATCAGATATATGTCGGTGATATAAACAACATCGTAGAGATAAGACAACGGATAGAAGGCAAACGAAGCTAGATTAAAAAGATAGCTAAACTGTTCCTCTACAGTATCTGGATATGGGCAAAACGAACCCCGTTCCACGATGGTCCCCGATACCAGGTGCCGACGAGGTCAAAGGTATACGTCTGGTTGGGCAACACGGATGTAATATTCCACTCAGGCCGATCATCGAAAGAGCAGAATTGATCATGAATAGTCTGCACAGAATGCTCGTAAAGCTTGGCAAAAGAGGCGGCGGCTTCCGGTTCCTTGCCCTAAGTTTCCGGCTAGAGCGACAGTGCGGGCTGTCCGGTGGGGATTGGTTGCTCTCGCACGACAAGCCGGCGTAATGCGAAATCTCTAAGGAGCATCGGCCCACCCGGTTTCATCAGCCGATCGACGAAGGCGGTCTTTCGGTTTGCCAGCCATTCTTCCAACTGTTTCTTGTTTTCGGCCAAAGGCGAGATCTACAAGAACTCCTCGATGATTTCTACGATGGCATTCAAGTTGCCTGCTACCGAATTAAATCTTACCGAGTACAGTGCGTTTAAAGCCTGCTAGACGTTTCCTGGCCTGAATATGCTATCGCGATTTCGCGCCGATACCATCGTACTCGTTGATACGGGTATTGCGACGCTCCTCGATTTTTTGCGCCTCGTGAAGTAATAGGAGCACCCTCGTCCAGGCGTCTACCGCTCCGTTGACGAGGCTACGAGACTTGCCGTCCTGCGAAGCCGCCTCCCGGGACAGGCGTTCCCACGCGTGTCGCTTAAGGTGATCGACGACGAGCAGGATGAGTGCCGGATTTGTTGATCGACGCCTACCTCCTGCGCTGGACCGAGTTACGGAGGAGTCGCGCAAGACGCCTTCGGCTCGCCAGTTGCTCAATTAAGTGGAGCGCAAGTAGCAAGACAGCCAGATCTCGCACAAGGAAAAAGGCTTTAGCGACCTCCTCGATCAAATGAGAGCGCTCTTTGTACACACGCTTCGGCAAGCACGCCGCTCGGTAGGACCCAAGTTAGCGCCGCTAAATAGCCAGGCTCTGCCTGCAGCTCCTCCGTTAGAACCTCGAGGAAGTCCGCTTTCGAGCGCACATGCAAATCGCCATTGATGCACTCCCTTCCCAGACTCAACACCTCGAAATGGCGCGGGTAGAAGTACTCGCGGATGAGCTCGAGGAGGGGGACGGGGTCAATCGCGCCAGCGCCGTGCTCTGGGTCTATAACATGTGTGCAAAATGGATCAATGCTGCGACATGCAAGTCGTCGAGCTCGAGCTCCCAGCACCAGGCTCGGTCATTCAGCGCCTGTCCGCGGAACTCGCGCCGTTCCGCCGTTTTCGTATACAGCCAATCATGCGGCACGAACTGCGCCAGCAGGTCCGTGGCTTCGGCGGCGGCGCGTTCCGCAGCCTCACGGCTTTTCACGAGCGCCTCGATCAGGCTCGTCTTCTTGTGTTCGGCCGTCTTGTATTCCTCTTCCTTGGCCGTTCGCGTGGCCGAGCGGTTTTCGATCCATCGCCAGAGAACTTCCGCCGCGGTGTCCACCACCTTTTCGGTTGGAATAGTGCCGCTGCTGGCACTACGCGCGTCGGCCTGATTTCCGTAATACTGCTGGTGGACAGCTTATAGCTCGTGTAAGCTGGACCGAGCGCGCCGCCAATGTCGAGCGGTTCCGCGGCCGTCACCCGACGCTGCAACTCCGATTGCTTCAGCTGCTGCTCGGCTTCCTCTTGGAGTATCGGCCAATAATTCGCCGCTTTGCGCAATTCCTCCGCTTCCCGCGTCAGATCCTCCAACCTCGTTTGGCTGAAGTTAGCCTCTTCCCGGCTCTGTTTGATAACGTCGGCGCAGCGCCGCAGTAGAGCGAGCTTTCCGTCGATCCAGCTCGGAGCGAGCGCTGCCACCTTGTCGTGGGCATCGGTTGATCACCTTGTCGTACGAAGAGAGCTGCGACAGATTGTAATACGCGAGCACGGAACCAGGATCGCATGCGACAGCTTCTTCGAGAGCCGCTACTGCCTTGCGATGGCATTCCTAATCGCCTGTCCGAAGAAAGAAATTATAGTAAGCCATTCCGTAATCGTTCAACACAAAAGCGAAGACGGTATCTCCGACGGTTTAGCGTCGGGATTAACTTCGGACGATTTCCTTCGATGTTTGCTGCGACGGTGTCCTTAAAGCGTTCGAGCCGATCAATCATCTTTAGATTTATTCCCGATGAATAATCTCCGGTGTGATCGGCGGACCTGCAATATTGATGCCTTGAATGAGCTTTTCCGGGGTTGCTTGCAGGCAGTACCGGTAAGCCTCTGCGAGCTTCGCCTCTTCAGCGCAGATCCGAGCCAGGCCGAACCTCAGCTCCGAAACCACAGTCTGCCGGGCGATCTCCTTGTACTCAAACCGGCGCGCGTAGGCTTTGCGCGCCGCCGCGGTGTTGCCGATCATCCAGTGCAAATAGCCGGTATTGGCCCAAGCCTGAATATTGGAGGGATTAACCTCGATCACTTCCTCGTAGCGGTCGAGCACAAATCCGGCGGCCGCAGCGGCTCCAAATCCGCGCTGCGCCGCCATTCGAGATCGTACGCCCATGCGAGATCGAACAGTGCCACGTCGAAGCGATCGTCGAGATCGACGGAACGGCGCAGGCAGTAGATGCGATCCGGCAATGCCGCTTCCGATTACCCAGTGCATAGAAATAGCGAGGATTCTGTCTCCAGCTCTTGCAGGGTCGAGGACTCGCGCCTCGTCCAACAGGGTGCGAGCGGCCTTCCGGTCGCCGAGCAGCGCCAGCGCAAGAGCTTGGGCTAAATAGGCTTTCGAACCGGCACTGCTTCCACTCGGGTAGATCTGTAAACGCGGGTCGTCTGCGCGTTTGGCGGCCTCTTCGGCGATCCGCCTCGCCTCGAAAATCGAATTGGCGCGGTGGCCCGAGAGGGCGGCGAGCGAGCGGCTGTAAGCTTGCATCCGGGCATAGCCGGCGCGCGCCTGAGCGGCGAAAATCTCACGTCGGCCGAGAGTGTGAAACAGAGGCGCGAGACCACGTCGGATTTCGTCCGCGCCTCAGGCGGCGAGTGTCGCTTCTGCATCCGGTACAAACAGCGCCGCAAGCGGTTCGCCGGCAGCAGACGCATCGACGGATCGAGCATTATTGCCGCGTTTAGAAAAAATTTACCAGCATCTTGGTAACCATTCAGAGTATTGGAACGTTTCGTAGTCCTGAGCCTCGTAAAAGAGCGCGACCGCGCGCGTGTAGGCAGTTGGCAACAGGTCGATCTTGTGCTTCACGTCTTTGCGGATTTCGCGATAAAGGACGCTGACGACACTGAAATAGAGCCTTTCAAGCAGCCGCTCATAATCCCTGGGAGTTAAATCCCGTGAGTTGCGACGCGCAAGCGCTGCTCCCTTCATTCTGGTTCGAATACATGATCTTTCAGGTGGAATGGCACCGGAAGCGCTAGAGTATCGGGCGCTTCGATAGAGCCAACGCGAACCCGGGGTGTAGAGGTCGATGAAGCGCCCCTCCGGTTTTTCGCGGATTAGATAGGTTCCCCAGATGTGGATATGGGATTCGGTGAGCTTGGGCTTGCGCTCTGCTTTTTCCTTCGGACGACGAAGCTTAGACGGCCGATGCGTTGGCTGAGTTTTTGGGCCAGATCCTCGGCGAGCCAGGCCAGCTTGTCCTTGTTCTGCATGCCCTCGCCGGGTTTGAACTCCAAGATCGAGCAGGTGTAGCGGCAGGGCTTTAGCGCTTCCTGAAGTGCAGGCGGATAAAGAGGAAGGTCGACTAGCGCTCCGAGTAGCGCGAAGACCAGCAACGCCAGCCCGATCGAGCGCAGCGACGGGATTTCCTTCCCCAGCCTGGATGCGATCCACCAGCTCGCCTGCAAGGCAATTCCGCTGGCCCAGTCGGCCGGGGCGGCCGATGTATGCTCAGCCGGTATTGCGGGAGAATAAAATGTCGACTGCCTCGCTCGATCTGCGCCGCGCCGAGACCCGGGAAATCGATTACGTGGAACGCGCGCGCCGGCTCGCCCCGATGCTGATCGACGCCGCCGACGAGATCGAGGAGCAGCGCCAGCTGCCCGAGCGGATCGTCGAGGCGCTGGTCGAGGGCGGCTTTTTCCGCCTGCTGTTGCCACGCTCGTTGGGCGGCGCCGAGCTTCGCCCACTCAGCTATGTGCAGGTATTGGAGGAGATCGCCAAGGCCGAGCCGAGCGTCGCCTGGTCGCTCGGGCAGAATTCAGGGTGCTCGATGTCGGCGCCCTATCTCGACCCGGCGGTGGCGCGCGAGATTTTCGGGCCGCCGCGCGGCATCCTCGCCTGGGGGCCGGATTTGCCCGGCGCGGGCCGCGGGGTCGCCGTCGAAGGCGGCATCCGGGTCACCGGGCGCTGGGGGTTCGCGACCGGCAGCCGGCACGCGGCCTGGCTCGGCGCCCATGTCCCGGTGTTCGAGCCGGACGGCACGCAGCGCATGAACCCAAACGGGCGGCCTCATGCCCGCACCGTGTTGTTCCCGAAATCGAGCGCCGAGATCATCGACAATTGGCAGGTCATCGGGTTGCGCGGCACCGGCAGCGACAGCTACCGCGTCGAGGACCTGTTCGTGCCGCAGGAATACACCTTCTCGCGCGACAACCCGGCCGAGCGGCGCGAGACCGGGCTGCTCTACCGCTTCACCAGCGGCATGATCTACGCGATGGGGTTCTCCAACGTGTCGCTCGGCATCGCCCGCGGCGCCCTCGAGGCGTTCGTCGAACTGGCCCGCGACAAGATCCCCCGCGGCGCCCGCAAGACCTTGCGCGAGAACAATGTGATCCAGGCCGAGGCCGCGAAATGCGAGGCCATGCTGCGCTCGTCGCGCGCCAACATCCACGCCACCCTCGAGGAGATGTGGGAGGACGCCGAGCGCGACGGCGATTTCCTGCCCGAACGGCACTGGCAATTGCGCCTCGCCTCGACCTGGGCGATCAATCAGGCCCGCGACGTCGTCGCCGCGGTCTACAGCGCCGCCGGCGCCACCGCGATCTTCAACGAGAACCCGTTCGAGCGCCGGCTGCGCGACATCCACGCCGGGACCCAGCAGGGCCAGGGCCGGCCGATCCATTTCGAAACCGTCGGCCAGATCCTGCTGGGCCTGCCGCCCGAAGGGAGGATGTTCCGCTAGGGGAGCGAAAGCTGGAGGGAAATGCCATGCCCGACGACACCACGCCTGGTGGGCTCTGTGGCAAGGGGTTGGCTGTCGCGGCGGAGGTGCTGAAGGAAGAGTACGCCGGGCAGCGTTGATGCGGCCGCGGGGGCGGAGAGCCCTGACGGTTGCCGCGATCGGGGCGACGCAGACGCTGGCCTGGGGTTCGAGCTACTACCTGCCGGCGATTCTTGCCGACCCCATCGCGGCGGCTCTCGATATTCCGAAATCGCTGTTTTTCGGGTTTTTCTCCGGATCCCTGCTGCTCCAGGCGGCGCTCGGGCCGGCGGTCGGCAGGGCGATCGACCGCCGCGGCGGGCGCGGCGTGCTCGCATGGTCGAACCTGGTGCTCGGGGCCGGGCTGACCTGGCTCGCCTTTGCCCAAGGCCCGGCAGGATTGGCCGGCGCCTGGGCGGTGCTCGGCGTCGGCATGGCCCTCGGCCTCTATGACGCGGCGTTTGCGACCCTGACGGCGCTTTACGGCCGCGAAGCACGCAGCCCGATCACCGGGATCACATTGATCGCAGGGTTCGCCAGCACCGTCGGCTGGCCGCTGTCGGCGCTGCTGAACGACAGCTTCGGCTGGCGCGGCGCCTGCCTCGGCTGGGCCGCGCTCAACCTCCTCGTCTGCCTGCCGATCAACCGCTTCCTCGTGCCCCGGCCCGCTGCTGCGCCGCATGATGCGTCGCCGGAGCGCCCGGCGGCCGCCCCGGCGAACGGGATGGTGGTGCTGGCTTTCGTCTTTGGCGCGGTCGGGTTCGTCACCGGCGCGATGGCGGCGCATCTGCCGCGGCTGTTGGAAATGTCGGGCGCGACCGCGGCGGCGGCGATCGCCGCGGCGTCGTTGATGGGACCGGCGCAAGTCGCGGCGCGGCTGTTCGAGTTCGGTGTGCTGAAGCGGCTGCACCCGCTCGTCTCGACCCGCCTCGCCCTGCTGATGCATCCGCTCGCTGCCGCCGTGCTCGGCGCGATCGGGGCGCCCGCAGCGGCCGCCTTCGCGCTATTGCACGGGGCCGGCAACGGGTTATTGACGATATCGCGCGGAACACTGCCGCTGGCGTTGTTCGGCCCGGCAGGGTACGGGCTGCGCACCGGGATCATCGCGGCCCCGGCGCGGGTGACGACGGCGGCAGCGCCGCTCCTCTTCGGCCTGCTGCTGAATTCGATGGGGACCGCGGCGCTGGTGGTGTCGGGCGGGCTGAGCCTTGCAGCGCTGGCTTCGCTGGCGCTGCTGCGCGGGCGACCCGCCGCGGCGCCTAATTGACCGTTGCCGCCATCGAGCGGATGGCGATCCCGGCTCGTTCGAGCTTCTCCCTGACGAGGGCTCCCATCGCGACCGCCGCCGGGTTGTCGCCGTGGACGCAGACCGTGTCGATCGCCACCGGGATGCGCTTGCCCGAGCCGCTGATGATCGCCCCCTCGCGGACCATCGCGAGCACCCGCGCCGCAGCCTCTTCGGGGTCGTGCAGGACCGCCCCGGGCAGCTTGCGCGAGACCAGGTTGCCGGTGTCGTCATAAGCGCGGTCGGCATAGATCTCCCGCGCCATTCTGAGGCCCAGCTCGCCGGCCGCCCGTTCGAGCTCGGTGCCGGCCATCACCACATAGATCAGCTCGGGCCCTACCGCCGCGATGGCGCGGCCGATTGCCAGCGCGGTCGGACGGTCGACCGCGGCGAGGTTCGCGAGCGTGCCGTGCGCCTTGACGTGACCGACGCGATGCCCGACAGCGCGCGCCACCGCCTGCAATGCGCCGATCTGATAGACGACCGTCTTTTCGATGTCCTCGGGCTTTTCCCCCTGGATTACCCGCCGGCCGAAACCCCAGACATCGAAGAAGCTCGGATGCGCGCCGATCCCGACGCCGTTCTCCTTGGCCCGGCTGGCGGTTTCGAACATGACCAGCGGGTCGCCGCCGTGAAACCCGCAAGCGACGTTGGCCGAAGACACGATCTTCAGCATCTCGGCGTCGCTGCCCATCGTCCAGGCGCCAAAGCTCTCGCCCATGTCGCAATTCAAGTCGATCGCATCCATATCGCCTTGCCTCCCGTCGGGATGGTCACTCGGGAATGCGGGTAGAGACCGGGCCACCCGGCTTTGCCGCTGTAGAGCTTATTTGATATGGGCGCATCCGCCGCCGTCGCCAGCGCTCGAGTGGCTTCCCGGATCCCCAAATGCAACAATCACACGGCGCAAACCCTTTGGTGGGGTTGCGGGTCGGCCGGCGACGGAATGCCCCGCCGCCGCCCGCAACGGCACGAGGCGGCTTCCTACAGCGCCGGTGGCGCCGGCAACGAATACACGCATATTACCGGCGGGATCTCGCCTATCATCGTTACACTGGGGGAGTCGCAGAGTTCCCTTGTAGAGAGAGGGGCAACTACAGTCTTCACGCGCTCCGTTCGGACATTGCGGAGAGGGCTGTGCGCCCACGATCGCCTGACGGTACGGTGAAGACGGGAATTGCCTCAGCGAAACCCCGCAATGTACGCGTGCCCAATGCAACTAGCGGCATCTTGCTTTGGATCTCGGCTGCTGCGGCCGGATCGATCAGGATTTGACCATCTTCAGCCGAGGCGCAGAGCCGCGAGGCCAAATTCACGACCGTCCCGATCGCCGTATAATCAAGCCGGCCTTCATACCCGATGCGGCCGACCGTGGCTGTGCCCTTCGCGAGACCGACGCCAAAGCCGATCGCGTAACTGCGGGCCCGCCAGCGAAGTATCAGATCGTGTACTGCGGCCTGCATCTCCAGCACCATTCGCACTCCGAGCAAGGTCGGCTCTGGGCGAGGCACCGGCGCGTTCAATAAAAGCATCAAACCATCCGCCATGAAGCAGGTCAGCGTCGCCTCGTACTTCGTGACGATTGCGCCGAGCACCTCGTAGTACTCTTGCAGCAGACTCATGACCTCGTCCGGCCCGGCGTTGCCGGAAAAAGCGGTAAAACCGCGCAGGTCGCAAAAAACCACCACGACCTCGGCGCGATGGCTGTCGAGCAAGGCTTCCTCGCCGCTACCTTCAAGGAGTTCGGCGACCTGAGGCGCCAAAAAGCGTTTCAGCCGAGAAATACGCTCGGATCGTTCTTGCGACACCGCAAGCTCGTCGGCCATCAGGTTGAAGCGTGCTGCGAGGCCTTCGAGTTCGTCACCCGTCGAGATATCGATCTTGTGATCGAACTGACCCGCGCCGATGCGCTCTGCCCCTTGCTCCAGCAGGCGAATGGGCCCAGCCATCCGGCGGGCGAGAAGATAAGCGAGGATGGCGGCGAACATGGCGCCAACAAGCAGCAATAGACCCGTCCGCCAAAGCGCCGCCCGGATTGGACCGAATGCCTCTGAGGCGGGCTGCTCGACAAATGCCAGCCAACCCGGACCGGGGATCGGCGCCATCGCCGCGATGACTGGGCGCCCTTCGGCATTATTGCCCTCGACCGTCTCACCACCACTCTCGGTAATGGCCGCCTGCAGCCCTTTTAGATGCGCTACTGCAGGATCGTCGGCGCCGCGCAACACCAGACTGATGTCCGGATGAGCGACGAGGCGTCCGGAGCGGTCGAGCACGAAGGCATCGCCAGATTGACCGACATGGATCGCCGAGATCACGTCCCAGATAAATTTGAGATTGATCTCCGCGATGGTGACGCCGTTCATCTCGCGCGGGCCGGCAACGGCTACCGCCATATGAGGCTCGGAGCCCTCGTGCAATGTCACCGGGCCGTACCAGATATAGTCGGAGCGGGCGCCGATCACGGCGGGATCGTTCGCGCGATCGATGCCGCTGTCGACGATGTCCGGGGCGACCCGCGATACATGCAGCCGTTCAATACCCTTGCCATCGACGAGCGTGACCTCGACGACCGCCGGCACCTGCCGCAATAGCCGCAACACGTCGAAACGGTGCCGCTCGTCGGTGCCTTCGCGCCACGGCAGCTGCACGGTCCATTGCAGCTGGTTGGCGATGTCGTCGAGAAATCCCTGGATCCTACCGGCCGTCATCCGCGCCTCGGCGCGCAACCGCTCGCTCAATACGACGCGCTGATCGCGATAGCCGAACCACGCCTCGCTCGCCCCATTGGCCAGCAGCGGCACCACGACCGCTACGAACAGCGCAATGAAATATTTTTGGAACAATGGGCGGCGCGGCCGCGACGTCACCCGACTATCGGGGCCGCTCATTCGATCACGTCGTCGGCGCGCAGCAGGATCGCCTCGGGGATCGTCAAGTCGATCGCCTTTGCGGTCTTCAGGTTGACGGCAAATTGGAAGCGGGTCGGCAATTCCAGCGGCAGATCGGCCGGTTTGGCGCCCTTCAGGATCCGATCGGCGAGCCCGGCCGCGCGATCGAAGACCGCGTCCGTGTCCGGGCCATAGGCCATCAAGCCCCCGTCATGGGCGAGGAAGGCGAATTCGTAGATCGCGGGCAGACGGTTTTTCTCGGCATACTCGATGACGCGCTTGCGATTGAGCACGGTCAAGATATCGGTGACCATCAGGATCCCGTCGGGCGGCGTCTTCGCCATCTCGGAAAACGCGGCATCGAAATCGTCAGGCGCGCGCACGCCCAAAGGTACGATCGCCATGCCCAGGCGCTGGCCCTCCATTTCTGCCGCGCGATAGCGCAGGGTCATGCCGAGATCGTCGGCATTCCACAACACCGCCACACTGCGCAGACTGGGGACGGCTTCCTTGAGGAGGGCCAGACGCTTGGCCGAAAGCTCGCTGGCGATGTCCGAAACGCCGGTGACATTGCCGCCCGGATGGGCGAGGCTCGCGGCCAGACCGGTATCCACCGGATCTCCCGAATTGGTCACGACGATTGGAGTATCGCCCGCCCGTTCTTTGGCTGCCAAGGCGGCGGGGTAGCCTTGGGTGATGATGAGATCGACGTGCTTGGCGACGAGGTCGTCGATGAATCCGGGGAGGCGGTCGAGTTTGCCCTGCGCGGCGCGGCGCTCGAAGACCAGATTGCCGTCTACGACATAGCCGCGCCGGGTGAAGTTGCGCACCATTCCCGTGCCCAGGATCCCGGTGTCGGGCGCACCGACGGCAACCAGCCCCACGCGGTAGACCTTGCCCGTCTGCGCAAAGGAGCCGGCTTGCAGAAATAAGAGCATGGCCGCAGCGAGGACGATGCGTCGGAGGATCGGCAAAGCATTACCCCGGGTTTGTGGCGGCGGCAAATGTGTACCGCCAACCTGCGCGGACGGCGATGTAAATCGAGTTTCGGCGTCTTCCGGCGCTGGGCGGGAATGGTTCGACCGCGGCCGGTCACCACCAGCAGCCGAGGCCGACCTACAGCTCAACGCGCCGTCAGCCCGTTCATTACGAGGTCCAGATGGGCGTCGAAGAACCGTTTGAGGTCGAGCGGATGGCGGTCGGCGAACAGCAATTGCCAGAGGATGGCCATCAGCGCCGGCGCTACGATCGCCTGCGGATAATTGAGAAACGGGCCCGGCCGAACCTCGCCGCGCTCGACGCCGCGGGTCAGCGCCTTGCCGAGCAGCGCCACGGCGCGCTCGATCACTTCGGCATGGTAGAACTCGGTCAGCTCCGGGAATTTCGGCCCTTCGGCAACCAGCAGGCGGATCAGCTGACGCACTTGCGGATCGCTGACGAAGCGCTGGTAGACTGTCGTGATCAGGCCGCGCAAGAGGACCGGGGCCGCTGCCTCGGTATTGTCCAGCTGCGCTTCGAGCGCCGCCCAATCCGGCAGGACCAGCCGGCGCAACACGGCTTTGAACAACCCCACCTTGCTTTCGAAGTAAAAGCTCGGCAGGCCTTTGGCGACACCGGCCCGCCGCGCCACATCTTCGAGCCGCGTCGCCGCATAGCCATGGGCGGCAAATTCCTCGAACGCGGCCCGCAGGATCTCGTTCTCGCGTAATTCACGGTCGCGCCGCCGTCCTGTCCGCCTCGGTTCGGCGGTGCGATCGGCATTCGCGGGGCGGCGAACATTCCTGTCCTTCATGCCGGCATTCTGCATCGAGTTGGCGCCGGCCGAAATTTCGTCGTCGGCTCACTTGACCTTATCATCGATCAGGCACACTTGATTGAACAGTCAGTCAAATATTGGGGTGCCGCCATGAACGACAAGCCGAGAGTGCTGATCGTCGGGGCCGGTCCGACCGGGCTGGTCATGGCTCATGAGCTGGCGCGCGACGGCATAGGGTGCCGGGTGGTCGACAAAGCCCCGCACCGAGCGACGCAGTCGAGAGCGATCGCCATTCACTCGCGCACTGTCGAGACTTTCGAGCTGATGGGTCTCGTCGACGATTTCCTGGCCGCGGGGCGCCGCATCACCGGCGTCAACGTCTTCGGGGACAGCGGGCGCATTGCCCATGCCGATTTTCGCGGGCTGGAAACGCGTTATCCTTATGTCCTCGGCACGCCGCAGGACGAGACCGAGCGAATCCTCGAAGAGCATGTGGCCCGGCTCGGCGTGCGGGTCGAGCGCAACACCGAGCTCGTGGCACTGACCCAGCACGATGCCGGCATCTCGGCCCGGCTCCGCGCCTCCGACCGAACCGAAGAGGTCGAGGCAGAGTGGGTGCTCGGCTGTGACGGGGCGCACAGCATGGTCCGCGAGCAAGCAGGCATTCCCTTCGCGGGAGCCACCTATCCCGAGCTCTTCGTGTTGGCCGACATAAAGATCGCAGGCAGCCTCGACCCTGCCGAGGCGCAAGTCTGGCTGCATCGCGACGGCGCCCTGGCGTTCTTTCCGCTGCCCGAGGAGCGTTGGCGCCTGATCGTCGCCAATTCGCCCGCGCTATGGAAAGACCAGCCCAGCCTCGAGCAATGCCAGGCGCTGGTCGACGAGCGCGGCCCGGGGTACATCCGGCTCTCCGATTTGCGCTGGTCGGCGGTGTTCCGTATCCACCGCCGCGAGGCGCAGCGGTTTCGCCAGGGTCGGGCGTTTCTGCTCGGCGACGCCGCGCATATCCACAGCCCGATCGGCGGCCAGGGCATGAACATGGGCATCCATGACGCGTTCAACCTCGGCTGGAAGCTGAGCTCGGTATTGCGGAACGGGGACAATCCGCTATTGCTCGATAGCTACGAAGCCGAGCGCAAGCCGATCGACGAGGCGGTGATCCGGCAAACCGACCGGGCGACCCGCCTCGTCTCGCTGCACGGCCCGGTCAGCCGTTTCCTCCGCGATCACCTGATGTCCTTGGTGACGCGCATCCCCGCGGTGGCGGACAAGCTCGGCGACACGATATCGGGGCTCGCGGTCGATTACCGGCACAGTCCGATCGTCGAGGATCACGCCCGTGGAATGAGCGGCCCTGTCGCGGGCGACCGGGCGCCGGATGCACCGCTCGTCAAGGCGAGCAATGGTACCTCGCTGCGGCTCTATGATCTGTTCGCCCAACACCGCCACACCCTGCTGCTGTTAGGCGAGGGGCCCGAAGACACGCTGGGGCGACCGCCGCCGGATATGGCACGCCATTTGACAGTGCACCATATTTCCGGCTCCGGAACCGGCGCGGAACTGGTCGACCGTGAGGGGGTGGCTGCTGCCGGCTATGGTTCCATCCCGGCCGTTTATGCGATCCGTCCGGACGGGTATATCGGCTTCCGCGCCGGGCCGGGCGAGGTCTCGACGCGCCTACCTCGCTACCTGGCCAAAATCCTCCCCGCGCAGCGCTGATCCCGGGCGCGCGCCGAAGCAGATACCGATTCTGAGGGCGCGAAATGGCTCGATGAATTTTCCGAGCTCGAGGCGAGCCGCGCCTATTCTTTCTGCTCGACCTCGGTTTTAACGGAAGCCGTGAAGGTGGCGTGAAGCGCTCAGTCGAGCATTTGAGCATCGCAGCTTTGGCGCTGCAGGCAACACGACGCGCTCGGCATCCGATGTTGACCCCAGCGGCTTGATCGGGATCAATGCCGGCATGCCGGTCCGTGCGTCAGCCAATCGCCCAGGAGATTTTGTCATGCCGCGTCTGAATTTCGGCGCTTTTCTCGCCCCGCATCACCCGGTCGGCGAGCATCCGATGCTGCAGTTCCGCCGCGACCTCGACCTGGTCGAGCAGCTGGACCGGCTCGGCTATGACGAGTTCTGGTGCGGCGAGCACCATTCGAGCGGCTGGGAGATGATCGGCTCGCCCGAGATGTTCCTGGCCGCGGCGGGCGAGCGGTCGAAGCGGATCAAGCTCGCGACCGGCGTCGTCTCGTTGCCCTATCACCACCCGTTCAACGTCGCGCAGCGCATGGTGCAGCTCGATTGGATGACGGGCGGACGGGCAATCTTCGGGTCGGGCCCCGGCGCGCTCGCCTCGGACGCGCACACGCTCGGGATCGACCCGATGGTGCAGCGCGACCGCCAGGACGAGGCGATCGGCGTCATCCGGCGGCTGTTCAACGGCGAGCGGGTGACCGCGAAGAGCGACTGGTTCACATTGCAGGACGCGCAGCTGCAATTGCTGCCAATGCAGGAGGAGATGCCGTTCGCGGTCGCCTCGCAGATCAGCCCGTCGGGCATGACATTGGCGGGCAAGCACGGGATCGGCGTGATCTCGATCGGCTCGCTTGCGGAAGAAGGCCTCAACGCCCTGCCGACGCAATGGGGCTTTGCCGAGGCCGCCGCGAAGAAGCACGGTAGGGCCGTCGATCGCAGGGACTGGCGCGTATTGCTCTCCTGGCACATCGCCGAAACCCGCGAGAAGGCGATCGCCGAGGCGCGCCAGGGCCTGTTGCGCCACCACAACCAATACATTGTCGGGACCTTGCAGCGCCCGGGCGCAACCGCCTTCAAGGACCCGGACGAGGCAATCGAGAAGACCGCGTTCGGCCCGGGCGCCGCAGCGACGATCGGCACGCCCGACGATCTCGTCGCCCGGCTCAAGCAGGTGATCGAGATGAGCGGCGGGTTCGGCACGGTCGTCGGCTTTGTCCACGATTGGGCCAACCCGGAGAACACGACGCGCAGCTGGGACATGGTCGCCCGCTACGTCGTGCCCGAGATCAACGGCTATCTTAAGGGGCTGCGCCAGTCGCAGGATTTTGTTGCCACCAACCGCGGCGTCTTCGACCGCGCCAAGGACGCGATCTTGGCGAAAATAAACGAAAACGAGGCCGCGGTTGCCGCCCTCTCGGTGACGAGGGGGTCGCGGCTGGGGGACGTGGCGTCGGCCAGCAATGTCCCCGATCTCGACAAGGCTCGCGCGCAAGCCGGAAGGCGGTGAAGGCCATGGCGCTGCTCATCGTCAATCTGGACAAGCAGATCGGCAACGCACAGGCGTGGCGCGACGCGGTCGAAGAGCTGACCCCTGAGGTGGAGCTGCGCATCTGGCCGGATGCAGGCGACCTCGCCGACATCGAATATCTCGCCTTCATCCGCCCGGATTTCGACATCCTTCCCCCACTGCCGAATTTGAAGGCGATGTTTAGCCGTTCGGCGGGGGTCGAGGCCTTTGTCAACCATCCGAAGCTGCCCAGGGCCCCGCTCGGCAAGCTGGAGCCGGCGGGCGGCGACCCGATGATGACCGAATACGTCGTCATGCACGTGCTCCGTTTTCATCGCGACATGCCGGGGTATCAGGCGGCGCAGGCCAATCGGGAATGGCGCAGGACAAGGATCGTCCGGCCCGAGGAGCGGCGCATCGGTTTTCTGGGTTTCGGCATGATGGCGAAAGCTCCCGCGCTGGTCCTGAAGTCGCTCGGTTTCCCGGTCCACGCCTGGGTCCGCAGGCCGCGGGAAGAAGCCGAGATCCCGGTCTTTCACGGCCAGGACCAGCTCGAGCCGTTCTTGAGCCGGACCGATATCGCCGTCTGCCTGTTGCCGCTGACCCGGGAGACCGATGGCATCTTCTGCGCCCGCACCTTCGCGATGATGCCGAAAGGGGCGATGCTGGTGAATGTCGGGCGCGGCAAGCATGTGGTGGAGGCCGACCTGATCCGCGCGCTCGATTCGGGGCAATTGTCCTATGCCGCCTTGGACGCGCTGTGGCCCGAGCCGTTGCCGCCGGAAAGCCCGCTCTGGCTGCACCCCAAGGTCACCGTAATGCCGCATGTGGCGCGGCGGCCCACGGTCGCGCAGCTGGTGACCGAGATCGCGGCGAACATCCGCAGCATCGAAGGGGGCGGCCCGCTCTTGCAGCAAATCGACACCACCCTGGGCTATTGACCCCAACGCAGCAATGGCAGGCGCGGCCTTCGCCGTAGTCGACCGACGAGCGCCCAGTTGCCGTCACTTCCGCGCAAGAGCGTCAGGCTGCTCTGCGGTCGTGTGTCCTTCGAGACGGCGCTGCGCGCCTCCTCAGGATGAGGTACTTTCTTAATGGCATTGAGAAAAAACCTCATCCTGAGGAAGCCGCGACACGGCTGTCTCGAAGGACGCTCGGCAGTTGTCCAGCCCTATTTGAATTCCTGCACACGCTCTTCCGCGGAAATGACGCTGAGGTGTTGGGTTCATTTTCTGAGCGTGGAGGGAGGCCACGGAACATCGGGATCTAGCACCGGCTTAAAGGACCAGCACGGCAGCGCCTTGCAAGGCGCCATTGCGCAGATCGGCGAGGGCTTGGTTCGCGCTGGCGAGCGGATAGGTGACCGTCTTGGTCCGGATGCGGGCTTTGGGGGCCAATGCAAGAAATTCCTCGGCGTCGCGGCGGGTCAGGTTGGCGACCGAGCGCAGCGCGCGCTCTTCCCACAGGATGCGGTAGGGAAAGGAGGGGATGTCGCTCATATGGATGCCGCCCGCGACGACGGTGCCGCCCTTCCGGGTCGCGACGAGCGCCGCCGGGACGAGGGCGCCGACCGGGGCGAAGATCAGCGCCGCGTCGAGCGGCTCGGGCGGCAGCTGGTCGGAACCTCCGGCCCATTCCGCGCCGAGCGCGCGCGCGAAATCCTGCGCCGGAAGATCGCCGGGCCGGGTGAAGGCGAATAGACGCCGGCCCTGGTGTCGGATCACTTGCGCGACGATGTGCGCCGCGGCGCCAAAGCCGTAGATCCCGATCAGCCGCGCCTCGCCAGCCATTCTGAGGGTGCGGTAGCCGATCAGCCCGGCGCACATCAACGGGGCCGCCTCGACATCGCCGTAAGCGCGGGTCGATCGCAAAGCAGTAGCGCTGATCGGCGACGGTCAGCTCGGCGTAGCCGCCGTCGATCTGGTAGCCGGTGAACCGCGCCCGGTCGCACAGATTCTCGCGGCCCGAGCGGCAATACTCGCAGACCCCGCAGGTCCAGCCGAGCCACGGTATCGCCGACCCGGTCGCCGACGCGCAAAGCGGTCGGCCAATTCTCCCTTCTCCACCACGGTGCCGATGATCTCGTGGCCGGGGATCAGCGGCAATTTCGGCTTCGGAAGCTCGCCGTCGACGACGTGCAGATCGGTCCGGCAGACCGCGCAGGCCCGCACCGCGATCAATACCTGCTGCGGCCCCGGGCGGGGCGCCGGCAGTTCTGCCGCGGCGAGCCGCCGGCCTGCTGCCGTCAGCAATTGTGCCCGCATGACCCTCTCTCCGCGATCGGTCTTGTAATAGACGCCCGCATCGATAGTAGTGCCGGCGTGATCCGGCCGCACGATGCTTCATCCGCGACTACGGGACCGCTTCGGGAGGCGGCGCTCTATGCGCCGGTCAAGGAGTTCCTGGAACGGCAGGGCTACGAGGTCAAAGGCGAGGTCAGGGGCTGCGACCTCGTCGCGTTGCGCCGCGACGAGCCGCCGGTCATCGTCGAGCTCAAGCTGCGGTTCGGCCTGCCGCTGGTGCTGCAGGGCATCGACCGGCTCGCCCTGACGGACCGGGTCTATCTGGCGGTGCCGCGGCCCGAGGGCCGGCGCCGGGCCGGGGCGATCACCGCCGACCGCGCCGAGATCCGCCGACTGTGCCGCAGGCTGGGATTGGGCTTGCTGCTGATCGGCCACGGCGGGCGGGTGGTCGAGATCCTGGAGGAGCCTGTGCCCTACCGGCCGCGCCGGGCGAAATCGCGCGCCTTGCGCCTGGTCGACGAATTCTCGCGGCGGGTGGGTGACGCCAATATCGGCGGCGCTGCCGGCGTGCCGCTGGTGACCGCCTACCGCCAGGACGCCTTGCGCTGCGCCCGAGCGCTCGCCCGGTTCGGGCCGATGCGGGTCACCGTGCTGCGCGAGGCGACGGGCGTGCCGCGCGCGGCGCGCATTCTGCAGCGCAACGTCTATGGCTGGTTTGTCAGGCTCGAACGCGGCACCTATACTTTGACGGAAGCGGGCGGCTTGGCGCTGCGCCGCTTTGCCGATGCGTTGCCGCCGGCACCCCTCCTCGCGTGAACGATGATCACCCCATACAGCGAAGAGCGGCAGCGCAGCCTCATTCTCGATTACTTCGGCAGCAATGCGCGTATTCGCGTGCTGCGGCGCGCGGACACCTTTGGCGCGCCCGTCTTCGCCGTCGATTTCGACCGGGGCCCGCGGCATTTCCGCACCCTGGGCTCGTTCGGCGCAGGCGCGCAGGTGACCGAGCAGTCGAGCATGGATTTGCTCTATCCGGCGCGTCTGGTGTTCCATTACGAACGGCTGATGGCGCTGGCGCTGGCGATGAGCCGGCAGGCGGTCAATGCGCTATTGCTCGGCGTGGGCGGCGCGGCGATGTGGCGGTTCATCCGCGCCTATGTGCCGGAATGCGCGCCGACCCTCGTCGATTCCGACGAGACCGTCGTCGCGATCGCGCGCCGCTGGTTTTACTTGAAGCAGGCCGTGGTTCTCGATACGGCGCAGCGCTTTCTCGCCGAAACCAATTCCCGCTTCGACGTGATCATGGTCGATCTCTACGATGCGGGGGGGCCGGCCGAAAGCGGCGACGCGTTCTGGGTCCGCTGCCTCGACGCGCTCGCCCCCGGCGGCTGTCTCGCCAACAACTGGGCCGATTTCGCCGTCAACCCGGATGTCCGGCCGATGGCCGAGTCGCTCGCCTCGGTCGCGAAGGCGCGCGGTATCGAGCCGATCTATGTGACGAGGCGCGGCTTTCGCGACAACCTCGTCCAATACGTGCCGACCGAGCCGGAAATCGGCGCCGAAGCGATCACCGATGTGCTGGAGCGCTTTGTCGAGGAGCGGCACATACCGGACCGCGGCCGCGGCATTCTCGAGAATTGCATCGTCGGCACCCGGTTCCCGATCCTGTGACCGACTCGGGCCCGCGGCTACGCCGTCTCCCATGATTGACGGATCTGCTGCCGCTGGCGAGCATCGGGCAGCCGGCCGATCCCCGCGCCGAGGTTGTCCTTCATATGCACGGGGTTCCCGGTCGCCGGAATGACGCAAGTGACCGCCGGCTCGGCAAGCAGGTATTTGAGGAACAGCTGGGCCCAGCTCGTGCAATCGCAATCGCCCGCCCATTCCGGCAGGGCGCGCCCGCGCACCCGTCGAAACAGGTCGCCGCGCTCCAGCGGCTGGTTGGCGATCACGGCGACGCCGCGTTCGGCCGCTACCGGCAGCAGCTCGGTTTCCGCCGCTCGCGTCGCCAGCGAGTAGCCGAGCTGCACGAAATCGACGCCCGGTTCTGCGCGCAGGATGCGCGCGAGGTCGGGCAATGCGGCGGTCGTGTAGTGGGTGATCCCGATATAGCGCACCCTCCCCTCCTCCTTCATCCGGCGCAATGTCGCCAGATGGGTGCGCCAATCCACCAGATTGTGGATCTGCATCAGGTCGATCATGTCGCTGCGCAGCAGCTCGGCCGAGCGCCGCATCTGCTCGATCCCGCGCTCCCGCCCCGTCGTCCACACCTTGGTTGCCAGAAACATGCGTGGGCTCGCCGCCGCCTCGGCTACCAGATCGCCGGTCACGGCCTCGGCGCGGCCGTACATCGGCGAAGTGTCGATGATCCGCCCACCGGTCTCCATCAGGCAGCGCAGCACCTCGCACAACGGGCGGCGGCCGGTCTCGTCGGCCCCGACATCAAAGGCGCGCCAAGTGCCAAGCCCGATCACCGGCATCGCTTCGCCCGTGGACGGTATCGGGCGGGTCAGCATCGCCCTCTCGGGCATTCGGTCAACGCCCGCCAAACTCCTGCCAGAGGGCGTCGCGGACGGTGTCGAGGTCGAGCCCGTGCGCGGCGATCAGCGGCGTCGTCTCGACGATGATGTCGTCGATGTCCTTGAGCATCTTGAGCCGCTTGTAGAGGTCCTCGCTGTGAAGCCCGAGGCCTTCGCCGAGGATCTCCATGAAGTTGACGACCTCGAAGCTGCGCCCGTCGCCGACATCGCAGAGCTCGCGGTGGCAGGCGTGGTAGATCGTCGCCAAGGTCGTGACGCCGGCGTCGGCCACCGCGGCGAGCTCGCGCGCCACCAGCTCGCGCTTGAACGCCGGCAATACCGCGAGGCTGTTGGCCTGCGTCCCGACCCGCGGCACGTCGATCTCGACGAGCTCGACACCGGGAACGATCGACAAGAGCTGCCGCACCGCCTGCTGTACCGCCGGCAAGTACCGGCCGTTCGTGCAGGGCCACCCGCTTCTCGACCCGCTGCTTCATCAGCGGCGCGAGCCGGTCGGCGCGCTCGGCGAGGAATACCAGAAACGGGTTGAGGTCGAAGGGACGCGTGCCGAACTGCGCCTCATAGGTCGGCAAAGCCACCTCCCCGATCTGCACTTGGCAGCTCGGGCACCACGACAGCACCGTCGAGGTTCCGGCCGAGGCGAGGCCGTCGATCGTCGTGTAGCCGACCCGGGCGGTGTTTTCGAGATCGCCTTCGCGGAACTGGTAGACGCCGCAGCATTGCCCCGGCCCGCCCATCACCTCGTAATCCACGCCCAGCAGGTCGAGCACGTCGAGGCACAACAGCGCGATGTGCGGGGTCTTGATGATGTTGCAGCCCGTATAGAAGACGACATCGGGCGGGCTCTGCCGCGGCGGCATTGATTGCGCCTCTGACGCGCGCCAAGGTCTCGGGCGGCAATTGCAGCCGCGACAAGATGCGCACGCCGCGGCTCATCGTCTGAAAACCCTGGCGCCAGCGCGTGTTGAGCGGCTTGTCGCCGGCCTGGGCGCGGGCAAAGCCGCGCGCCAATTGCACCATGAACCGCGTGTTGATCGCCTTCGGGGCACGCCGGAATGCAACTCCCGCTGCCGCTGCACACCGATGCCCAACGCACCGCTTCCGGCGTCCCCGCGCCGCCGGTGATCAGATCGACGATGCCGCCGGTGGTCTCCGCCGCATCCGCCTCGCCGAGCCCGGCCGGCGCCACCATCGGGCACGCGCGAAAGCACGCCCCGCAGCGCGTGCACGCATCCGCGATCGCCTCGCCGCGCGTGCGGAAATCGTCAAGATAGCTCGTTGCCGCGTTGGTGCTCATATGCTCGCCCGGTCGTCTGCGCTCAACAGAGTGCCTGGAAAAGGGCAGGAACGCCACCCCTGGGGGCGATCGCCGATCCCCCGGACAGCCCTGCGCGAATGCGGGAACGACGACAAGGGCGGGACTTTCCCGCCGTCGGTCACAACGGGATGACGAGAAGGGTGTCGATCTTCTGGCTGTCGAGGACGACGAGGCGCTCGATGAAGCGGTAGGGCTGGCTCGTCAGGCGATGCGGTCGAGATAGCGGCCGGCCGCGAAAAGCCCCATCTCGCCGTCGTGCATGATGCGCACGGCGATGAAATTCGAGCACACCTGCGCCACCGTCGCGTCGACCTGCTCGATGCGGATCGGACCGACGATGTGGCGATAGCGGTGCGGCTCGAAGATATTGGCCTGGCGCAGCGCCGTGATGCGGTCGATCAGCATGCCGCGCGAGGCCGCATAGACGACGCCGTGCGGCAACCCGGCCTCGTGGCTGGCCCGGCTGGTGATCACGTAACGGCACTGCTCGACGAAGAAATCGGGCCAGTCCTCGAGCCGGTCCTCGTCGATGCAGTCGACATAGGCGGCGATCAGCTCGTGGACGCCGAGCCGGACGGCGACATCGTCCATCAAGGCGCCCCGTTGGGTCCATGCCGTGCGCCCTTCGAGACGGCCGCGGAGCGGCCTCCTCAGGGTGAGGTGTATTCGTTGATGCCATCGACGGTGTCCCTCATGCTGAGGAGACCCCGAAGGGGTCGTCTCGAAGCACGCTCAACTGCGATGCAGCGCTCTTCAGGCGCCGGTCAGGGCGCGGTATTCCTTCCAGAAGCCGCGGATCGCCGCCTCGCTGGCGCGGAACGGCTGCGGCTCGGCGTCGTAGCCGCCCATCATGACAATGCCGCTGTCCTCGTCGTTGTAGCGTATCCCACGCTGGACGAGCCCGCCGATGCAGCCATCCTCCATCGAGATATAGCCGGCGGCGCCGACCAGATTGCCTTGCCGCAAGCGGCGCTCGGTCATCGCTTCGTCATCGTCCTCGAAGCCGAGATGGATCCATTCGAGCTCGGTCTTTTCGAGGCCGCGCGGACGGATGACGCGCACCGCGATCGTATTGCGGATCTGCTGCAGCACCATGCTCGGGAAGACGGTCAGGATCTGCACCGAGATCCCGTCGCCATATTCGTCGACCAACTCGATGACCGAGCTGTCCTTCGAGCTGGAAGCCACTGTCCGAGCGCAATGCCGCCGCTTTGTAGTCGGCATCCTCCAGCGCGTAATCGAGCTTCGAATAACTGAAATGATGCGCCGCCGCTGTCGTCGATGACGATCCCGCCTTCCTGGCTCAGGCGGTTGATGCGGAATGTCGTCAGGAACAGATGCAGGATGCTGGCGTGGTAGGTGTCCTTGACGTTCTCGGCATAGAGCTTCCAGTTGTTGGGCAATACCTGCGTGCTCCGGCCGAGAATTCGGGCCGGCCGGTTGAGCACGCGGCTGAATCCCGCCGGCGATCTTTCGGCCCGAGATAGGTTTCGAGATCCGGCGCATCGTCGCGGAACGAGCCAAAAACGAGGCCGGCGAACTCGGCGACCCGCAGCCGCTGCAAATTGTGCTCGTCCTTGCGGAATTCGGGCGGCATCCCGCCTTGCCGCTTGACCCCGCGCTCGAACGCGACGCCGGTCAAATTGCCCGGCGAGGTCATAGGTCCAGCCGTGATAGATGCAGCTGATTTCCTTCGCGTTGCCGTGCCGCTCGCAGGCACAGAGATTGCCGCGATGCGCGCAGCGGTTGACAAAGGCGTTGATCTGGCCGTCGCCGTCGCGCGTGACGATGACGGCAGTCTCGCCGACCGTGGTGGCAATGTAATCGCCCGGGTTCGGGATCTCGGCTGGCAAGGCAGAGATAGCTCCAGGTCGGGCCCTTGAAAATGCGCTCCTGCTCCAACGCATATTGCTCGGGATCGGTGTAGACCCGAAACGGGATCTCGGTCAGGCCGTTGGAGGGCCACGAAACTCCCCGAATCGAACGGGCGCCGAGTTCTGACATGTCCCTGCCTCCTTCTCGGACGTCGCCGCCATGATAGCAGGAACGATGCCGCGGAGGGAAATTCGCTTGCGGCGGCAATCCCGATGCCCGACGATTGCGCCGCAGCAGGCTTTCCGGCCGGAGGACGCGGCATGAACGATCTCTATCTGCGCAGCGGCATCTTTCTCGCGCCGTTCCACAATCACGACGAGAACCCGACCTTGTCGATGGAGCGCGATCTCGAACTGCTCGAGCATCTCGACCGGCTCAATTATCACGAGGCGTGGATCGGCGAGCATCATTCGGGCGGGTTCGAGCTGATCGCCTGCCCGGAGATGTTCATCGCCGCGGCGGCGCAGCGCACCCGCCACATCCGGCTCGGCACCGGCGTCGTCTCGTTGCCCTACCACAACCCGTTCATGCTCGCCGACCGCATGGTGCAGCTCGACCACATGACGCGCGGCCGGGCGATGTTCGGCGTCGGCCCCGGCGCGCTCGTCCACGACGCGCTGAAGATCGGCATCGACCCCGGCGAGCAGCGCAAATGATGAACGAGGCGCTCGAAGTCATCGTCCCGTTGCTGCGCGGCGAAACCGTCAACGCGCAAGACCGACTGGTTCAACCTGACCGAGGCGCAATTGCAGTTGCGGCTGCTACAGCCAACCGACGATGGAATTGGCGGTCGCCGCGGCACGCTCGCCGGTCGGGTTCGCTTGCTGTCCGGCAAATACGGCATCGGCATGCTGTCGATCGGCGGGCACCAGCCCCGCGGCAATGGAGCGGCACACCGCCAATTGGGGGCTCTACGAAGAGACCGCGCGGGCCAACGGGCATGTGCCGGACCGCAAGAACTGGCGCGTCGTCGGCTTGTTCCACATCGCCGAGACGCGCGAGCAGGCGCGCAAGAACGTCCAGTTCGGCGTCCAGGCCTTCGCCAATTACTTCCGCGACGTCGCGACCTTCCCGATCATCCCGCCGGAGGTCGGCGACCCGACCGAATGGCTGATCGAGACCGGGACGGGCTGCATCGGCACGCCCGACGACGCGATCGCTTATGTCGACAGGTTGGTCGCCGGGTCGGGCGGGTTCGGCGTCCTATGCGAGCTGGCCCAGAATTGGGCCGATTGGGACGCCACCAAGCGGCACTACGAGCTGATGGCGCGCTTCGTGCACCCGCATTTCCAGAAGAGCCGCGAGCTGTTGCGTGGCAGCTACGACTTTGCCACCAGCCATCAGCCAGGACTTCATCGGCCAGGCCAGTGCCGCGATTCAGGCCGAAATCGACCGGCACGAGACCAGGAAGGAAAGGGCCGCGGCGGAATAGCGTACAGGGAGAGCGTTGACGGCCGATCACTCGGTGTGCGCGCCGCCGCCATCGAGCCGACCAAGAAAATCTTTGAAAAGAGACCACAGCTCGCCTGCGATATCTCTGTCCGTCGGCAACCTTCCCGGGCCGTCCCGCACCATCTTCTGCTGTTGCCGCGAGGCCTCGCAGGCAAGTATCGCAGCAGCGATCTTATTTGCTTCGGACATGACCTCTCCTCGGCCCACGGCTCCACATTAAGGCTTCGCCGATTTGTCGGCTTCTGCTATCCGCTTTCGTGCCAGCCGAAGCCACGGGTCGCGCACTGCCAGCCCGCGCTTGGCCCAGGGCATGCCGCTCGGATCCCTCGCTTCATAGAGCGCTTGAGCCAAATCCTCGACCGAGCGCCTCATTTCTTCTGCTGTCACAATAGCCCTTCATGAGAATGATGCGTGCGGTCACCGAGACTGCCGCTGATCGTGATTAGCCCGGGTGCTGCGCCTGGCTTGAAATGGGTATTTTCGAGCGCGCCCGACAGCCGGGATCAGAATTCCCACCAAACACATGGTTGCTAGGAACAACCCGATCTTCCAGCCCCAAGGAACCGGCAGAATGGCCACAATCGTGAGACCGAACCCGATGATGCAAACTCGCACCAGCGCGTCGTTCCCACGTTTGATGCGAGCGCTGTCTTCCAGCCTCCGCGAGGCTTCCGACCGAACGCGTGATGGCCTGCGACCGGGCACCGATCACCAATTGCTAACGAGATAGCCGGGTGAGATCGTCGAGGACTTTCGCTATCAGCTCCTGTCGGCGCGGGTTCCGCGCCTCGGAGGTGGCGGCGAAAAGTTCGATGAGATACCGAGCCTTTGCTGCCGCTTCGGCCCAAGTCGTCGACGGACCGGCCATGGCCTGGCGTTCGAACGCTTCCTGGCGTTCTTGCAGGGCAGCCTGATTGGCCTGAACTTCGTGAGAGCGCCGCCGGACTTCGGTCGATTTCTGTGCGGCCATGCCGCGGTGTTCGTCCAAGTCTACCGGGTCGCTGTCCACACCCGACGCGCCTTTTCCAGTTTGTCTTTATATGTGAGCGACGGTCGTTTTAAAAAGCTGGCGATACCTACTTTTTCGAACGAGACTTTCCGTGGCGAACCAAGATCGTTTCAATTCAACAAATGTAACCACTGGCCGCGTGGCAATTTTGCCAACAAACCAACACCTCGTAAATTTTTGGATCGTCACCAGGTATGCTCACCACGTCTCGCCAAGAGGCCGGTGATCATGGCTATTTGGATGAACAATCGCCTGAGCGGATTTCGAAATTGGTCGGAGGCTCAGAAGGTAAAGGATGGCCCTGAAGCACAAGAAAGCCAGGGGCAGATCCAGCCTTGCGACAAAGAACTGAGTGTCGGAGACCAGACGCCGCATAGGCCGTGGCTGGTTCCTGGCGCAGGTAGGCTATAACCAGCTTCAAAGGTTGCTTCCAAGAAGATTGAGGGAGCTGCCGTCGGCTGCGCCCTGCATCGCCACGCTCAGGCCCAAGCGCGAGACCGCTGCCGGGTTGCAAGACGCATTCGGATCGCTTATCTGTTCGCGGTCGGCTCCCACGTGGTTCGGCTTGCTCCTAAGCGCAATGAGCGCCGGACCTGTTTCCGCACCGTGCTGAAGTTTGACCCGCCGCCCGCTTTTCGGATGGCGGCTATTCTCGTTCCTGGAAGGGACTACAATGACTATCGGAACCGTGAAATGGTTCAATGCTCAAAAAGGCTACGGCTTCATCCAGCCCGAAGACGGCTCCAAGGACGTGTTCGTCCACATCTCGGCAGTCGAGCGCGCCGGCATGGGCAATTTGCATGAAGGCCAAAAGGTGAGCTTCGAGCTCGAGCGCGGGGACCGCGGAAAGACCTCAGCCGTCAATTTGAAGCAGGGTTAGCGCCGCGAGGGGAGCAGAGGCTCGTTTGCCTGCTCCCCGCTTTCCTGCCGATGCTGCGCGATGTAGCCACAGCCACTGGAAGATAGCCGCCGATGCAAGTTTTTGTGCGCGACAATGACGTCAATTCGGCGCTGCGCGTCTTGAAAAAGAAGATGCAGCGCGAAGGCACGTTCCGCGAGATGAAGCGGCGTCGGGCCTACGAAAAGCCCTCGGAGCGGCGGGTGCGCGAGAAGGCGGAAGCGATCCGCCGCCACCGCAAGATGCTGCGCAAGCGGCTCGAGCGCGAGGGTTATTGATCCTTCGGCCCGCAGCGCGCGCGTAAGCCGGGTTATCCTTGGTGTACCTCACTCGACCAGGAGTATGCCGATGGCATTCAAACCGAACTACCGCTTCGAGCGCGCCGAGCGCGACCGGCTGAAAAAGGCCCGAAAGGATGAAAAGCTAAAGCGCCAGCAGGAGCGTGCCTCGTCGCGCCAAGACAGCAGCTCCGCGGAAAAACCCGAGCCGAGTGATTTGTCCGAAGCCTGATGGTCGGTGGCGATCGGCTATGCCGAGCGCAACCGGGTGATAACACTTCTCCGTCGCTAACGACCAGTCGGGAAGCGTGAGCCAGCTCGCCTGGCGCGCAATAGCAGACCCAACTGCGCCGACAGTCCCGGCGCCCTTGATCTGATCTATGCCGCTCTATACAAGGCGGAGAAATTCCTGAACGCGTCGCGGAAGTCCCTCTGGTAGCGGTCTGATTTATGTCCGAGCGGGCGCCTCAAGCAGCTTTGCGGGAGGTTACAAGGGCTGAGCCTGCCACGCCGCAGGAGGCCCAGCCGCGGCCGGAACCTGCGCAATTGCCGGAGCGGAGAGACGCAGAGCCCCCGCCCGCAACGGCCGGCGACGCGCCAGTAAAGGAGGTTCTCAGCTACCGGCGGCGCGTGTTGCTGGTGCTGTCCGGAATCGTGGCCGCGCTCGGCCTCTACTGGGCTTCGGGCTATTTTTTCGCTTACACCGACGACGCTTACGTTACTTCCGACCTGGTCAGCGTCGCTCCCTATGTCAGCGGGCGGATCGTCGCGGTCAACATCGTCGACAACCAGGCGGTGACGAAGGGCATGTTGCTGGCGGAGATCGATCCGCAACCCTTTCAGCTGACGCTCGCCGAAAAACGGGCGAAACGCAGCGAGGCCGAGGCGCAGCTGGCGGTCGACCATGATGCAATCAAATCGGCGAAGGCCGCCCGGGACGAGGCCGTCGCCAAGGAGAAATTGGCGGCCGACGATCTCCGCCGCGCGACGCCGATTGCCGCCAGCGGTTTCCTGTCGCGCCAGGCTCTCGAAGCCGCGGCGACCAAGGAGCGCGACGCCGAGGCCGCGCTCGCCAATGCCGAGGACGCCGTTGCCCAGGCGCGGCAGACGTTAGTATTGCACGAAGCGGCGGTGGCGACGGTCACCGCAGAAATTGCCTATCTGCAATGGCAGCTCGATCAGACCAAGCTGCTGGCGCCGACCGACGGGACGATCACCAACCTCACCTTGCGGGTCGGCGACCAGGCGGTCGCCAACATGCCGCTGATCGGGCTCGTCGACGCTCATGCCTGGCGGATCTTCGCGAATTACAAGGAAAGCATGATCCGCCATATGAAGGTTGGCCACACCGCCTGGGTATGGCTCGACACCTATCCCTGGCATGTCCACCGGGCGCGCATTCAGGGCATCGCGCGCGGCATCAGCCGCGAGCAGACGTCGGGGTCGCTGTTGCCTTATGTGGCAGCCGACCACCGACTGGATCCGCCTCGAACGGCGTTTCCCGGTGACGTTGCTGCTCGACGAGGCCAGTCCCGACATCGTCTTGCATATGGGCGCCGACGCCCGCACCTTGATCTTCTACTGAAGCCCGGTGATGCTGGGCGAATTTCCCGGCGCGTTGGGCGAGGAGCTGCGCTCGGCGGAATTTCGCGGCCCGCGCGGCACCGAAGCCCTTGCGGCTTCGCTGTCTGTGACGCTTGCGGCGTTTGCCGCTTTCGCCCTTGCACTGCGACGAGCCCTGGTGGGCGGCGATTTCTGCCTGGATGGTGACGCGATCCTCTGTGGCTGAGGCGCTGTCCCGAGGGGTGATGCGGATCATCGGCATCACCGCGGGCGCAGCAATTGCCGTGATCGTCACTGGCCTGTTTGCCTATGACCCGCTACTGGGTCGGCGGCAGCTTCCTGATCTGGTTGCCGATGCTGATGACGGGGATCTGGCTCAGTTCGCAGATCCAATCCGGCAGCACCGGCATCGGCTATGTCGTGACCCAGGCCGGGCTCGCCTTTTTGCTGAGCATGATCCAGGGACAGGGCCCGCCGCTTTCGCCGATGCCCGGAATCGACCGCTTCGCCGGCATCATGGCAGGCCTTTCGGTGCTGCTGATCATCACGATGGCGGTGTCGTTGTTCCGCTTGCCGCATACGCCGACCGCGCCGGGCGCGCGGCAATTGACAACCTGCGCCGGTGACGTTGTGATCCGAGACTTGCGGCGCGTTCCGGGGGAGGGAGCATTGGCCAAGTCGACCGACGGCGTCGGCCTCTCGTCTGCAGCCAGGATTGCGGCGAGCCGGCGTGCCGGCGGCTTTTCCCTCAATCCGGCGCCGGGGAGCGCGGCAAGGCATTGGCGCTCTAGGTCGAGGATGCCGCTTTCGCCCACGCCTTCATTGCCCGTTTCTGCGGCGGCTATCGCGCCGAGACTGAGGAAGGCGCATTCGCGTTCCGCGATGACGCGCCGCCGCTGCGGCGCTCCGCGACCGCACACAAGACCCCGTGAGCTGGGCGGATGCCGCATCGTATCGGCGCGGCTTGACTAGCGACCTGCCCCCTCCTACGGTTCAGGCACTCAAGAGACCGGGTGCGATTTGGTAGAATGGCCGGATGCGGCCGGCGAGCAACGGAGGAGGTGTGTGATGGCGGAGTACAAGCTGATCTCGGCGGATTCCCACATCGTCGAGCCGCCGGACATGTATACCGGGCGCATCGAACCGAGGTTCCGCGACCGAGCGCCGCGGATGGAGCGGCGCAAGACCCCGGCCGGCCGCGAATATGACGCCTGGATGCTCGACGGCACGCAGGTCGGCACGCTTGGGGCGGTCATGCAGGCCGGGCAGCGCTTCGAAGACCCGTCGCAGATCGATTTCCTCGGCGTCTGGGAGGATGTGCGCAAGGGCGGCTACGATGCGCATGCGATGATCAGGGAGAACGAGGAGGACGGGGTCTGGGGCGCGTGCCTGCAGCCGAGCCAGGGCCTGTTCTGGTACCGCATCCCGGACAGCGAATTGCTGACGGAGATCTGCCGCGTCTACAACGATTGGATCGCCGATTTCTGCAAGCCCTATCCCGATCGTCTCAAGGGCATCGCCATGCTCAACGTGGACGATGTCGACGAGGGCCGCCAGGAGCTGGAGCGCTGCGACAAGCTGGGCTGGTCGGCGCCTTCATCCCGGTCTCGCCACGGCCGGACAAGCCCTACAGTCACCCGATCTATGACCGGTTGTGGTGGACCGCGCAGGATCTCGGGTCTGCCGCTGCTATGCTGCACATCGCGCACCCCGCGCGACGGCGTCCCGGGCAACGAATTCACGATGAACGTCGCCGAGATGACCGGGGCCGGGCGCTCCACGACCGATTACTGGGTGCGCTATTCGCTGGGCGCGATGCTGTTCGCCGGCGTCTTCGACCGCTATCCGCAGCTCAAGGTCGGCTCGGTCGAGCACGAGACGGCGTGGATCCCGCATTGGCTGAAGCAGATGGATTTCACCTATCGCGAGCGGCCGGTCTTCACCAAAGGCTGGAAGTCGCGAGAGGGACTGCTGCCGAGCGATTACTGGCGCCGCAACATGTTCGTCGAGTTCATGGAGGACGAGCTCGGCGTCCAGATGCGCGACAAGATCGGCGTCGAGACGATGCTGTGGGGCAGCGACTTCCCGCACGCCGAATCGACCTGGCCGAAATCGCAAGACTTCCTCGGACGCATCTTCAAGGGTGTGCCGGAGGAGGACCGGCGCGAGATCACCTCGGACAACGCCGCAAAGCTGTTCGGCTTCCGTCCGAACTGAGGGGGAATGCCCCTCACCCCTGCCCTCTCCCCGCAACGCGGGGAGAGGGAGAGTGGCGATGACTTCGTCGCCGTCGCCAAGACTTCGGATTTGTCGCCGGGCGGAATGAAATGGGTCTCGGTCGACGGTGAACGGCGCGTATTGGCGAATGTGGAGGGTGCCTTCTACGCGTTGAGCGATGTCTGCGGGCACCGCAATGCGCCGCTGTCGCGCGGCACGCTCGACGGCTATCTGATCGAGTGCCCGCTGCATTACGCGCAGTTCGACGTGCGCACCGGGGAGCTCGTGAACGGGCCGATATCCACCGCGGTCCCGACCTACGAGGTCCGGGTCGACGGGGATACCGTCTATGTCAAGCGCTAGCGGTCAGATGCATTGCCCGGCCTTGTGCCAGGCTTGTGCCGGCGCATCCCCGGGCCCGGCGGGGCCGGAGGCATAATCAAGCTTCGTAATCGGGCTGTTTGCCGGGATGCGCAGCGACGAACGGTTCGAGCTTGATGCAGTTCTCGTAGATCCGGGCCAACGTGGGGTACGGCGTCAGATCGAGGCGGTAGCGTTCGGCGTTGACGACCTGGGGAACGAGAGCAATGTCGGCGAGCCCTGGTGCGTCGCCGTGGCAGAACGCGCCGGTCCTGCCGTCGTGCGCCAGCAGCGGCTCGAGCGCCTCGAAACCGGCGGCGATCCAGTAGCAATACGATGAGTCGAGGAACAGGCCAG
>CAWILK010000032.1:0-10295 GCA_963836845.1 uncultured Alphaproteobacteria bacterium
AATTAGTTAGCGTATCAGGTGAAGCGCAGTCGGCCAGGCTGCACCAGCGCGGCTGAGGCAACCGGCGGAATTGCTTCCGCGGGTTGACCGACGCATCTAAATGAAAGGCGACGTGCCGCTCACCGTAATTTAGCTGCACGCGTTTTTCGCATGGTTAACATTTCTTACAAATTCCCCGATCTCTTCCAGTAGTGGCGAGTTGACGGAACAGACAGGAATGAGAGGGCTGGCATTACCAGAGACCCGAATTAAGGAGGCCCCCATCTTTTCCATCGCATCGAGTATCGAAACAGACGACTGCCGGCCGATTGTGACTTTGCCACGATGCGCGAGCACGACCGAATTGGTCTTTGGGCTCCGGACGAAAGCTCCTTGGAGCCTGCCTCGCCGGAATTTGCCAACCGGGAAATTAACCTCAATCTTACTACCCAGCGTACCCCGTTGATCGTAACCAAACAAGTTATTGTACTGAGGGGCCGCTTGGGGCGACCGCTGATATACTCTGTGCGAAAACCAGAGCCCTTGCTTAAAATAATACACCATAATTGGCGCAGATGTTGTCTGCCCTGCTTACGTATTGATCGTTCTTACCTCATGACGATCGGAGAGGGATATTAGATTACCCGCCAACTCCCTAAGTAATCTATCAATATCGTTAATGTCTTCGATTTCCTCATACCCGATCATTAGAGCATTTCCTCTGCTGGGCGTCGAAGCTGCGGTTGTCGCCAATGCGACGACCCGCGGGATCGGGCGGTCGCCCTTCTCGTAATACGCGACCATGCGCCGGCTGAGACCGAGCGCACGCGCCGCCTCGTCCAAGGTATAGGCTTTGCGCTCGCGCCAATCCCGAAAGGCATCCGGAGTCATCGTCTCGCCCAACTGCTCCTGCGTCAGGCGCCAGAGGGTGTCCGCTGACATGTTGATCGCGTCAGTCCACACGACATCGGTGCCGTATTCCCCGATCCGCACCTGCTGAAGTAATTCCGGCGACTGACGCAGCGGCGCATACACCCGGAAGCTCCGGATTATGCCCGACAGGTCGATGAGGT
This sequence comes from uncultured Alphaproteobacteria bacterium, assembly GCA_963836845.1. Lineage (GTDB taxonomy): Bacteria > Pseudomonadota > Alphaproteobacteria > ATCC43930 > CGMCC-115725 > AP-15. Next base: position 1,053 of record CAWILK010000032.1, read on the forward strand.
TCTCCTTGCCGCTGTCCCACCGAACGCGCAACGTCATTGGCAGCTCACCTGGCGTCACCGCGACGATGCGCGGCAAAATCTTCCTCGGCATGGTCAACCTCGGTCGTTCAGCTCGGCCCATTTGAGGGCCAGGCTCTCGCGGCGAGCCCGCGCCCATGCGATCACTTCGGCAATCTGAGCGGGGCGAGCCTCACCGGCGATCACCGTCAAATCCGAAATCCGCACCAGCACCTGAAAATCAGGAGCCACAATATGAAAATGCGGCGGCCGGTGATCGTCGGCGTACATCCGCACACTCACCGGCGCCAAAACGCTGGAGGGTCGGCATCCGTGAGCCTGATCCGATAGTGCAACTATTGCACTTCTTGCTCTGATTTTCAAGGGGTAGGCAGCTTGAGGCGGCGATCGCGATGATTATCCTTTCCAGATGATGGTGGGTGGTGCTGATTGCCGCGAAGAGGGTCAGAACTGAGGTTTGACATTTTCATATCATGCTCCAAATCTTCTGAAAGGAATATGTAAGATGCGGATACCGCGGAACGATGACATGGCCGGTGCGGTCGCCAAGATTTTGGATGATTTGAGAACCCGGGGAGGGCTGAAGGGTACTGACGTGGCAAATATCACGGCGGTATCGCCGGCCACTGTGTCACGCTGGACAGCTGGTAAGGCATTTCCACACCCTAAAACTCAGCTGGTAATCTCGGATTTACGCTACGTTGTCGATCGGCTCGCGGAGTTTTACTCGCCGGATGAAGCTCGGATATGGCTATATTCAAAGCACTCGCTGCTGAACGCGGAGCGAGCAATCGATCTGATCCATGCCGGTCGAACGGATGAGGTACTGGCAGTCATAGAGAGTCTCGACCAGGGCACCTATACCTGAACGTGATCGGCCGGCGGCCTCTTCATGATCGGGGCATCCTCGACGCGCTCGAGGCGCTCGATCCGGAGCGCTTCGCCGGCGAAGTCTGGCGCGTCGCCCGAAAAGGCCGGGATGCACTGCGCGGCTCGGCCGCGAACGGACGCTGGAGCCCCAGCGGCGGCGGATTTGAGGTCCTGTACACGAGCCTTGAGCACGAAGGTGCGCTTGCAGAGATCGGATACCGGCTTTCGCTGGAGCCGGTCTGGCCTAGCCGCATCGAACATGAACTGCACGGCATCGAAGTGGAGACAGAGCGGACGCTCAGGTTCGCCGACCTCGAGAGCCTGGCTCCCCTCGGGATCGATATCGGGCGCTATCACACTTTCGATTATCAGGCGACCCAGGCGATCGCCGCGGCGGCATATTTTCTAGAGTTCGACAGCCTGGTCGTACCGAGCGCTCGCTTCCCTTGCGCAAATCTCGTCATCTTCTCGGAGCGAGCCACTGGGTTGGTGTTAAAGAACTCGCAAGCAGTCGATTGGGAGAGCTGGCGCCAGCGCCGCGTTCATCGGTAGCGCACTCCGAGCAAAGGCCGCTCGACCCTCGGCGATGCCGAGCCTGCCGCAATCAGTGGTGAGATGCGGGCGAGGTCCGCCTAGCCGAGGATCCGCTTTGCGAGGTCGGAGATCTCCATCGGCTGCTCCTTCCCGGCGAGCGGTGGCGCTACCCCTTCGACAAACGCCGGTGCGTGCCTTTCTGAACGCACCCCGCGGGATTTCGCGAGGCTCCCGAATGCGCTGCTGGAGCGCCGATGCAGGCGAGCGTAAGAGAGGATCTCCGGCTGTGGACGATCGCGGAGACGAGGATGCCGAACCGCCCTGCTGCTGCTTTTCTGTTCGCCCTCCTATCAACCAGCGCGCTCGTCGCCGACGTTGATGCGGTTTTGGCCCAGGGGACAGTGCCGAGCCTCCCCGGCGCGCCGCAGCCGACGCCAAACCTGCCCGGCGCGCGGCTGCCTCAAACATCGCTGGGCGGCTCGGGCAACTATTCGATCAGCGCCGCGGCCAACGAGCACGCCGCGTATCTGTGGGTCGTGGACAATATTCAGCACGCGGTCGTGCTGTGCGAAAAGACCGACGGCGGCCGGGATTTTGCCTGCACGAAAAAGCCGCTGCCTTGACACGCCCCGCGCCGAAGCGCGACATCACGCCCATTCCTTATCGACCCGGACCTTATCGCACCCGGACCTTATCGCACCCGGACAAAGGATCGAGACGATGGCGCTCTCCGATGTTAAGGCCCTCACCTTCGACGTCTTCGGCACCGTGGTGAATTGGCGCGACAGCATTGCTCGCGAGGCCAAGAGCATTCTCGGGCCGAGGGGGCACGACGAGGACTGGCACGCGTTCGCCGACCAGTGGCGCGCGCGCTATCAGCCCGCGATGGACAAGGTCCGCAAGGGTGAGCGGCCTTGGGCCAAGCTCGACGAACTCCATCGGGAGAACCTGGTCGAGCTGTTGCCCGCCTTCGGCGTCTCCGGCCTCGGCGAAGCGGAAATCGACCACCTCAATCGCGCCTGGCACCGCCTCGACCCGTGGCCCGACACCATCGAGGGGCTGACCCGGCTCAAGCGCAAATTCATCCTGGCAACATTGTCGAACGGCAATGTCGCATTGATGGTGAACATGGCCAAGTACGCCGGCTTGCCGTGGGATGCGATCCTCGGGGCCGAGGTTGCCCAAGCCTACAAGCCGCAGCCCCAGGCCTATGACCGAACCGCCGCCCTGCTCGACCTCGAGCCGCAGCAATGCATGATGGTGGCGGCGCACAACAGCGATCTCTTGGCGGCGCGCGGCCGCGGGTTTCGCACTGCCTTCGTCAGCCGTCCCCTTGAGCACGGCCCCAGCAAGACCAGGGACTTGAAGGCCGAGCACGATTTCGACGTGATCGCCGACGACTTTATCGACCTGGCGAAAAAGCTCGGCTGCTGACCAGTCTCTGCGTGCCTTGCCGTTGGTCGGCGCCGAGCGGCGCGGCGCCTCGGCGCTAGAGCAGTCCCAAAGCGCCCAATGCGCCGCCCGCAGCCAAAATCCACAACGGGTTGAGGCGGGTCGCGAGGATCACCGCCGCGGCCGCAGCAACCAGGAGCCCGCTCGGCCAATCGGAAGCCGCCGCCCGAGCCATGACATAGCCGCCGGCGATGACGAGGCCGATCGTCAGCGGAGCGAGGGCGCGCCGGACCACGCGCTGCCACGGCATGTCGCGGAATCGGTCCCAGAGGCGGTAAGACGCATAGTACATGGCGCATGGCGGCCCGAAGGTGGCGAGCGCGCTGGCGACCGCTCCCGGAACACCCCCGACCTTCAGCCCGATAAAGCTCATCATCAGGATCATGTTGGGACCCGGGACGACCTGCGAGATCGCAAAAAACTCGGCGAATTCTCGATCGCTGACCCAGCCGTTCGCCGCGACGAGATCGTGCACGTCCGGGAGAACCGTCGGGAACCCGCCAAAGCTGATCGAGGACAGCACCGCCAGATGCACCGCCAGCACGACAAAAGCAGGCGAGGCGCTCACCGCGCCCTGGCGCTTTGGAGGCCGGCGGCGGCGATGCTGAGCGGCGCCAATCCGAGCAGCACGACCGGCAGCGGCAGCCGCGTGCACACCATCGCAAGAAACGCCGAGGCGGCGAAGGCCAACCCTGTCCAATGCGCACGGTGCGGCAACAAAAGCCTCAACCCGGTTCCGATCAGCAGCCCCGCGGCGGCGGCAGACAGCCCGCCGAGGGTCTTCTGAACGACAGCCAGCTCGGCATGCTGAAGGGCGACCGTGCCGAGGATCAGGCCGATGGTCCACGGCACCAGGATGAAGCCGGCGACCGCCATTGCCGCGCCGGGCGCGCCGCGCAGCTTTGCGCCGACGCAGACCGCGATGCCGACGATGTTCGGCCCGGGCATCAGCTGGCACAGGGTCAAGGTCTCGGCGAATTCCTGGTTGTTCATCCATCGCCGGCGGTCGACGACAATTCGCCGCGCCCAGACCAGCCCGCCGCCGAATTGGCAGAGCGAAACCTTGAGAAAACCGCTGAACAAGGCCGCCAAGCTGGCCTGCTCGCCACAGCTGCCGACCTCTCTCATTTGGAACATCGGATCACCTCGGCAAATCCGCGGCCTGGAACGGAAGCAGCGGCTAGACATTTTAGCGGGGTAAATGCATTCACCGGGAGCGCCGGGGGATGGCGCGGCAGCATGGCCGGAAAACGCTCCGCATTCTGAGGAGGCTCGGGGAAATCATGATCACAAAAGCTCTTCGACTGCTCGTGCTCTTTGCAGCGGTCGGGTGGCCGCTCGTCGGCGCGGCGCCGGCTGATGCCGAGGATGAGGATGCCGCGACGATGGCCGCCGCGCTGAAGGACGCCAAGCTCACCTTGCAGGACGGCCTCAAGGCCGGTGAACGCGAAGGGCAGCCGATCTCGGCGCAGTTCGAGATCGACGACGGCAAGTTGCGGCTGTCGGTCTATACGACCAAGGGCGATGATTTTACCGAAGTTGTCGCCGACCCCAAGACCGGCGCGGTCGTAAAGACGGAAAAAATCACTGACGCCGACGAGCTCAACGACGCGGCGGATCAGAAAGCCGCCATGGCAAAGGCGAAGGTGTCGCTCTCCGCCGCCGTCGATGCGGCTGTCAAGGAAAATGCCGGGGCTCTGCCGGTCGCCATCTTCCCCGATTTGAGAGATGGCCACCCGATTGCCGAAATCACCCTGCTGCAGGGGACGACACCGAAAACGGTCACCGAAAAGCTCGATTGACCGGCTCTTCTATCGACAGGGGCCCTATGATGTCCGGTCGACGACGATGGCTCGGAAATCGTTGACATTGGTGCGCGTCGGACCGGTCACGACCAGATCGCCGAGCTTGGCGAATAGCGGATAGGCGTCGTTCCTCGCCAGATGGGCCTTGGCGTCGAGCCCGGCCCTCGCCGCGCGCGCGAGAGTATCCGGCAGCAACACCGCGCCGGCATTGTCCTCGCTCCCGTCGATCCCATCGGTGTCGGCGGCGATCGCGGCAATCCCGGCTCGCCCATCAAGGGCCACAGCCAGGCTCAGGAGGAACTCGGCATTGCGCCCGCCACGCCCGCCACCCCGCACGGTGACCGTCGTCTCGCCGCCGGAGATCAGCACGCAGGGAGGCTCTGCGGGTTGCCCGTGCCGGGCGACCTGCTTGGCAATCCCGGCATGCACCAGCCCGGCATCTCGCGCCTCTCCCTCGATCGCATTGCCGAGGATCAATGGCCGAAAGCCGGCCGCTCGGGCGACGCCGGCTGCCGCTTCCAGCGCGTCCTGCGGGGTGGCTACGACGATGTTGGTGACCTCGGCAAACCGAGGGTCGCCGGGTTTTGGAGTTTCGGCTGCCCGGTTTCTTAGATGTTCGAGCACGCGGCGAGGGATCTCGATGCCGTATTTCAACAGGATCGCGATGGCGTCGGCGGATGTCGTCGGATCGGGCACCGTCGGCCCCGACCCGATGACCGACGGGTCGTCTTCCGGGACATCCGAAATCATCAGCGTCACGACGCGCGCGGGCGCCGCGGCGAGCGCCAGCCGGCCGCCCTTGATCGAGGACAGGTGCTTGCGCACGCAGTTCATTTCCCCGATCGGCGCGCCGCTGCGCAAGAGCGCCCGATTGATCGCCTGCTTGTCCTCGAAGGTGATGCCGGGGGCGGGCAGCGCTAGCAGCGCGGACGCGCCGCCGGACAGCAGGCACAGCACGAGATCCTCCGGCCCAAGCCCCGAGGCCAGCTCGATGATCCGCCGAGCCGCATCCCGTCCCGCGGCGTCAGGCACCGGATGCGCGGCCTCGACCACCTCGATCCGGCGGCACGGGGCCGTGTGCCCATACCGGGTAACGACCAGACCCTCTATTGGGCCTGACCAGTGGGCTTCGACTGCGGCGGCCATTGCCGCAGCAGCCTTCCCGGCGCCGACCACGACGGTCCTGCCCTTCGGAACCTCAGGCAGGTATTTGGGGACGCAGAGCGCCGGCGAGGCTGCCGCCACCGCTGCATCGAACATCTCTCGCAGCAGCCTGCAATGATCCACTTTGCCTCGCCTGAATACCGGCGCACCCGGGTAGTGTTATAATGATCGTCCTCGCCGTCCGGCGAAAGAGCATCTCACCCACCTCGAACCGTTCAATGCCTGGCAAGCGGCGCCAGGCGCACGCAGACTCCGGGTCCGCCGCTTGGGGAATGATTTGATGAGGCCATGCAGGGTTGCCGTCGCGGCGTTGGGATTCGCAGTCGGCGTGTGCTCAGCGATAGGCCCGGTCCCGGCAGCGGCCCAATCGGCGCCGCCGACCGCTGGAACGCCGGCCCCACCCGGCTCGTTTCTGCTGACGATCTTTCTGCGGCACGATCAGGCGAAGACATTGGATCAGATCAACGACCATCTGAAGCAGACCGGCTGGTACGACAAATTTCCGCCGGACGGGGTCGAGGTCGTGTTTGGTATGTCATGATGGGCATCGGCCAGGTGGTGACGTTGCGCGTTCCCGCGGAGAAGCTGCGCGAGGTCAATCGGGTAATCGAGCAGAGCGCCTGGGGCGGCTACCGCACCGAGTTTTACCCGACCTATGACTACAAGCCGGTCTGGGATGCGATCCCGCATCGCCGCCCCTGAACGAACCCGCAGTTCGAGGATCCAATAGGGCATGAAAACCCGGGTTGCGGTGCGCCGTCATCGGCGCATTCTCTGCATTTTTCCGCGCTACGCCCCGTCTTTCGGCACATTTCACCACGCCTATCCGCTGATGGACGGGGTACGGGCGTTCATGCCGCCGCAAGGAATTCTGGTCGTCGCCGCCTATCTCCCGCAGGCATGGGAGGTTCGCCTCGTCGACGAAAATGTCCAGCCGGCGAGCGCCCAGGAGCTGGGCTGGGCAGATGCCGTCTTCGTCAGCGGCATGCATGTGCAGAAAAGCGAGATCAAGGCCCTCGCGCAGCGGGCCAGAGCGCTGGGGAAGACAACCGTATTGGGAGGCTCCTCGGTATCGGCCTCGCCGGAGCAGTATCCCGAATTCGATTATCTTCATATCGGCGAGGTCGGCGATGCGACCGACCGGCTGATCGAAGCCCTCGACCAAGACGCAACCCCTCCCCCGGCACAGCGCCGCTTTGTCACCGAGACGCGCCTCCCGCTCGCGGACTTCCCGACCCCTGCCTATGAGCTGATCGACGGCCGGCGCTATTTTATCGGCAGCGTGCAGTTTTCGAGCGGCTGCCCCTATCGCTGCGAATTCTGCGATATCCCGGCCCTCTACGGCCGCCAGCCGCGGCTCAAGAGCCCCGAACAGGTCATCGGTGAGCTCGATGCCTTGATCGCTCGCCGGGATCAAGACCTCGATCTATTTCGTCGACGACAATTTTATCGGGAACAAGAAGGCGGCCCGCGATTTGCTGCCGCATCTCGTCGCCTGGCAGAAGCGTCGCGGCTATCCGGTGCAGCTGTGCTGCGAGGCGACCCTCAACATTGCCAAATCCCCGGAAATATTGACGCTGATGCGGGAAGCTTACTTCTGCACGATCTTTTGCGGCATCGAGACCCCGGAGCTCGCCGCGCTCGAGGCCATGCAGAAATCGCATAACCGCGCCGTGCCGCTGCTCGAGGCGGTCGCTACGATCAACAGCTACGGCCTTGAAGTCGTGTCCGGCATCATTCTCGGCCTCGACAGCGACACGGCGGACACGGCCGACAATTTGGCCGAGTTCATCGACAGCTCGCACATTCCGGTCTTGACCATAAACCTCTTGCAAGCGTTGCCGAAAACCCCGCTGTGGGATCGGCTGCATGCCGCAGGACGGCTCAGCGCTGACGAGGATCGGGAGTCGAACGTGATTTTTGTTCGGCCCTATGACGAGGTTTTGCAGAGCTGGCTGCGTTCGATTCGCCATGCCTATACGCCGGAGGCGATCTATGGGCGATTCCTCTGGAATGCGCGGCACACCTATGCAACCGGATCACCCCGCCATTGTCGCGGGCGCGCCTCAACCCCGCCAATCTGCGCCGTGCCTTTGTGATCCTGACGAGGCTGCTGATCCGTGTCGGGGTATTTGGCGACTATCGCCGGATTTTCTGGCGCATGGCACGACCGGCGCTACGCTCCGGCCGCCTGGAAGAGCTGATCCATGTTGGGCTTGTTGCCCATCACATGATCACCTTCGCCCGCGACTGCGCCAAAGGCCGGGAGAATGCCTCGTTTTTCGCCAAGCGCCCAAAGATCGCGGCACAGCCGGTGCCGGCCGGGGTCTAAAGGACAGATCCTGCCTCTGCTGATCCAATGAACGGCGCGAGCTCGCCAGACCCGCACTCCCATGGCCCGCCGCTTGCAGACTTGCTAAAGCTCAGTATAGCCGTTGGCAATTGGGGACACCTATGCGCACATTCATCACGACACTCATTGTCGCGGCCGGTCTTGCAGGGCTCGCTGCGCCGGCGCACGCGGCGCCGGCCGCGCCGCACGAACTTTCCACCGGCCGCCCGGGGATCACGGATGTGCGCCAGCGCTGCGGAAAGGGATGGCACCGGCAAAACGGGTGGCAAGACAAGCACGGCGCCTGGCATGGCAAGTGCGTGCCCAATCCTCCCAAGAAAAGCTCTCCTAGCTAGCGCTCAGATTCTCAAGTGATTCACCTGTAGGATGGGTTGAGCGGAGCATCGTTGCGAACGTTGCGATGGGTTTCGCGATGCTCGACCCATCTACGGCTGATTACTTATAATTGCGTCTGAGCTCTCGTGTTCAGAATCATCCGGCTGATTCAGTTCGGCCGCTCCTGCTTTCCCGGCGAAAGCCGGGACCCCCGGCTGCCGTAGGCACCGGCTTTCGCCGGTGTAGCAGGAGTGGAGCCGCCCATCTTTGCCGGCCCGTTGCTGACCGCTTTCGCTCGGGAAGACCCCGCCCAGTTTAAATTCCCGCGGCTCTCGAACCGATCCTCGGCGCCGAGTGTTTCCCGCACGCAACACAGGTGCCGACAATGCGAATCCACCACCTCAGCTGCGGTACGATGTGCCCGCTCGGGGGCGGGCTATGGGATGGCTTCAGCCCTCCTTTGGGGGCCGCCACAATCGTCTGCCATTGCCTATTGCTCGAAACCGAGGTGGGCCTCGTCCTCGTCGATACCGGTTTCGGACTGGGAGATGTGACGCAGCCTCGCCGGCTCAGCCGGTTTTTCCGGCTGGCGAGCCGCATCCGGCTGCGCGAAGCGGATACCGCCCTGCGTCAGATCGAAGCGCTCGGGTTCACCGCTGCGGCTGTTCGCCATATCGTGCTGACGCATCTCGATTTCGACCACGCCGCCGGGATAGAGGATTTTCCCGAAGC
>CAWILK010000033.1:0-10007 GCA_963836845.1 uncultured Alphaproteobacteria bacterium
AACTGATCGGGGCCAGCGGCAGTACCGATTTGAGGGACAACGAACAGGCTCTGCGGCTGGAGCGCGTAATAGATAAGTTGCCGGAGGGGTTTGACGCCTTGCGGGCGGAGGCGCTCGCCGATGGCCACGTCTTCGTGGAACGGCTCGCGAACGATTGGAATTCGTGCGCGATGCGCTTCGATCGCGAGGGCGAGACGCTGCTGGCCGCCTACGCGAACGCCGAACTCGCCGGCATCGCGGGTCTCACGCTCGAGCCTATTGTGGCCGGCGCCTTACGTATGCGGCGCTTTTACGTGCGGCCATCATACCGGCGGCTCGGTATCGGTCATACCCTGGCGACACAATTGCTTGTGCAAGCAAGAAGCACCGGCAAGCCGGTCACCGTCAATGCGGCACCCGCGAGCTTTTCTTTCTGGGAATCGCTCGGCTTTGTGCGCGACCGGCGCGATGGGCACACGCATATTCTAACCGCAGATGCCCAACGTGCTCGTCCGTACTCGAGTTGAAGGCGACTATTTCGTAGGAACCAGATCCAACGCTCGGGTCGCCAATGCGACGACCCGCGGGATCGGGCGGTCGCCCTTCTCGTAATACGCGACCATGCGCCGGCTGAGACCGAGCGCACGCGCTGCCTCGTCCAAGGTTTAGGCTCTGCGCTCGCGCCAATGCCGAAGGCATCCGGGGTCATCGTCTCGCCCGACTGCTCCTGCGTCAGGCGCCAGAGGGTGTCCGCTGACATGTCGATCTCGTCAGTCCACACGACATCGGAGCGAGCCAACGGGTTGGTGTTAAAGAACTCGCAAGCAGTCGATTGGGAGAGCTGGCGCCAGCGCCGCGTTCATCGGTAGCGCAGTCCGAGCAAGGGCCGCTCGACCCTCGGCGATGCCGAGCCTGCCGCAATCAGTGGTGAGATGCGGGCGAGGTCCGCCTAGCCGAGGATCCGCTTTGCGAGGTCGGAGATCTCCATCGGCTGCTCCTTCCCGGCGAACGGTGGCGCTACCCCTTCGACAAACGCCGGTGCGTGCCCTTCTGAACGCACCCCGCGGGATTTCGCGAGGCTCCCGAATGCGCTGCTGGAGCGCCGATGCAGGCGAGCGTAAGAGAGGATCTCCGGCTGTGGACGATCGCGGAGATGACGATGCCGAACCGCCCTGCTGCTGCTTTTCTGTTCGCCCTCCTATCAACCAGCGCGCTCGTCGCCGACGTCGATGCGGTTTTGGCCCAGGGCACAGCGCCGAGCCTCCCCGGCGCGCCGCAGCCGACGCCAAACCTGCCCGGCGCGCGGCTGCCTCAATCATCGCTGGGCGGCTCGGGCAACTATTCGATCAGCGCCGCGGCCAACGAGCACGCCGCGTATCTGTGGGTCGTGGACAATATTCAGCACGCGGTCGTGCTGTGCGAAAAGACCGACGGCGGCCGGGATTTTGCCTGCACGAAAAAGCCGCTGCCTTGACACGCCCCGCGCCGAAGCGCGACATCACACCCATTCCTTATCGCACCCGGACCTTATCGCACCCGGACAAAGGATCGAGACGATGGCGCTCTCCGATGTTAAGGCCCTCACCTTCGACGTCTTCGGCACCGTGGTGAATTGGCGCGACAGCATTGCTCGCGAGGCCAAGAGCATTCTCGGGCCGAGGAGGCACGACGAGGACTGGCACGCGTTCGCCGACCAGTGGCGCGCGCGCTATCAGCCCGCGATGGACAAGGTCCGCAAGGGTGAGCGGCCTTGGGCCAGGCTCGACGAACTCCATCGGGAGAACCTGGTCGAGCTGTTGCAAGCCTTCGGCGTCTCCGGCCTCGGCGAAGCGGAAATCGACCACCTCAATCGCGCCTGGCACCGCCTCGACCCGTGGCCCGACACCATCGAGGGGCTGACCCGGCTCAAGCGCAAATTCATCCTGGCGACATTGTCGAACGGCAATGTCGCATTGATGGTGAACATGGCCAAATACGCCGGCTTGCCGTGGGATGCGATCCTCGGGGCCGAGGTTGCCCAAGCCTATAAGCCGCAGCCCCAGGCCTATGACCGAACCGCCGCCCTGCTCGACCTCGAGCCGCAGCAATGCATGATGGTGGCGGCGCACAACAGCGATCTCTTGGCGGCGCGCGGCCGCGGGTTTCGCACTGCCTTCGTCAGCCGTCCCCTTGAGCACGGCCCCAGCAAGACCAGGGACTTGAAGGCCGAGCACGATTTCGACGTGATCGCCGACGACTTTATCGACCTGGCGAAAAAGCTCGGCTGCTGACCAGTCTCTGCATGCCGTGCCGTTGGTCGGCTCAGAGGGCGCCTCGCCGCTAGAGCAGTCCCAATGCACCCAATGCGCCGCCCGCAGCCAAAATCCACAACGGGTTGAGGCGGGTCGCGAGGATCAGCGCCGCCGCCGCAGCAACCAGGAGCCCGCTGGGCCAATCGGAAGCCGCCGCCCGAGCCATGACATAGCCGCCGGCGATGACGAGCCCGATCGTCAGCGGAGCGAGAGCGCGCCGGACCACGCGCTGCCACGGCATGTCGCGGAACCGGTCCCAGAGGCGGTAAGACGCATAGTACATGGCGCATGGCGGCCCGAAGGTGGCGAGCGCGCTGGCGACCGCTCCCGGAACACCCCCGACCTTCAGCCCGATAAAGCTCATCATCAGGATCATGTTGGGACCCGGGACGACCTGCGAGATCGCAAAAAACTCGGCGAATTCTCGATCGCTGACCCAGCCGTTCGCTGCGACGAGATCGTGCACGTCCGGGAGAACCGTCGGGAACCCGCCAAAGCTGATCGAGGACAGCACCGCCAGATGCACCGCCAGCACGACAAAATCAGGCGAGGCGCTCACCGCGCCCTGGCGCTTTGGAGGCCGGCGGCGGCGATGCTGAGCGGCGCCAATCCGAGCAGCACGACCGGCAGCGGCAGCCGCGTGCACACCATCGCAAGAAACGCCGAGGCGGCGAAGGCCAACCCTGTCCAATGCGCACGGTGCGGCAACAAAAGCCTCAACCCGGTTCCGATCAGCAGCCCCGCGGCGGCGGCAGAGAGCCCGCCGAGGGTCTTCTGAACGACAGCCAGCTCGGCATGCTGAAGGGCGACCGCGCCGAGGATCAGGCCGATGGTCCACGGCACCAGGATGAAGCCGGCGACCGCCATTGCCGCGCCGGGCGCGCCGCGCAGCTTTGCGCCGACGCAGACCGCGATGCCGACGATGTTCGGCCCGGGCATCAGCTGGCACAGGGTCAAGGTCTCGGCGAATTCCTGGTTGTTCATCCATCGCCGGCGGTCGACGACAATTCGCCGCGCCCAGACCAGCCCGCCGCCGAATTGGCAGAGCGAAACCTTGAGAAAACCGCTGAACAAGGCCGCCAAGCTGGCCTGCTCGCCACAGCTGCCGACCTCTCTCATTTGGAACATCGGATCACCTCGGCAAATCCGCGGCCTGGAACGGAAGCAGCGGCTAGACATTTTAGCGGGGTAAATGCATTCACCGGGAGCGCCGGGGGATGGCGCGGCAGCATGGCCGGAAAACGCTCCGCATTCTGAGGAGGCTCGGGGAAATCATGATCACAAAAGCTCTTCGACTGCTCGTGCTCTTTGCAGCGGTCGGGTGGCCGCTCGTCGGCGCGGCGCCGGCTGATGCCGAGGATGAGGATGCTGCGACGATGGCCGCCGCGCTGAAGGACGCCAAGCTCACCTTGCAGGACGGCCTCAAGGCCGGTGAACGCGAAGGACAGCCGATCTCGGCGCAGTTCGAGATCGACGACGGCAAGTTGCGGCTGTCGATCTATACGACCAAGGGCGATGATTTTACCGAAGTTGTCGCCGACCCCAAGACCGGCGCGGTCGTAAAGACGGAAAAAATCACTGACGCCGACGAGCTCAACGACGCGGCGGATCAGAAAGCCGCCATGGCAAAGGCGAAGGTGTCGCTCTCCGCCGCCGTCGATGCGGCTGTCAAGGAAAATGCCGGGGCTCTGCCGGTCGCCATCTTCCCCGATTTGAGGGATGGCCACCCGATTGCCGAAATTACCCTGCTGCAGGGGACGACGCCGAAAACGGTCACCGAAAAGCTCGATTGACCGGCTCTTCTATCGACAGGGCCTATGATGCCCGGTCGACGACGATGGCTCGGAAATCGTTGACATTGGTGCGCGTCGGACCGGTCACGACCAGATCGCCGAGCTTGGCGAATAGCGGATAGGCGTCGTTTCTCGCCAGATGGGCCTTGGCGTCGAGCCCGGCTCCCGCCGCGCGCGCGAGAGTATCCGGCAGCAACACCGCGCCGGCATTGTCCTCGCTCCCGTCAATCCCATCGGTGTCGGCGGCGATCGCGGCAATCCCGGCTCGCCCATCGAGGGCCACAGCCAGGCTCAGCAGGAACTCGGCATTGCGCCCGCCACGCCCGTCACCCCGCACGGTGACCGTCGTCTCGCCGCCGGAGATCAGCACGCAGGGAGGCTCCGCGGGTTGCCCGTGCCGGGCGACCTGCTTGGCAATCCCGGCATGCACCAGCCCGGCATCTCGCGCCTCTCCCTCGATCGCATTGCCGAGGATCAATGGCCGAAAGCCGGCCGCTCGGGCGACGCCGGCTGCCGCTTCCAACGCGTCCTGCGGGGTGGCTACGACGATGTTGGTGACCTCGGCAAACCGAGGGTCGCCGGGTTTTGGAGTTCTCGGCTGCCGGGTCTCTTAAATGTTCGAGCACGCAGCGAGGGATCTCGATGCCGAATTTCAACAGGATCGCGATGGCGTCGGCGGATGTCGTCGGATCAGGCACCGTCGGCCCCGACCCGATGACCGATGGGTCGTCTTCCGGGACATCCGAAATCATCAGCGTCACGACGCGCGCGGGCGCCGCGGCGAGCGCCAGCCGGCCGCCCTTGATCGAGGACAGGTGCTTGCGCACGCAGTTCATTTCCCCGATCGGCGCGCCGCTGCGCAAGAGTGCCCGATTGATCGCCTGCTTCTCCTCGAAGGTGATGCCGGGGGCGGGAAGCGCCAGCAGCGCGGACGCGCCGCCGGACAGCAGGCACAGCACGAGATCCTCCGGCCCAAGCCCCGAGGCCAGCTCGATGATCCGCCGAGCCGCATCCCGTCCCGCGGCGTCAGGCACCGGATGCGCGGCCTCGACCACCTCGATCCGGCGGCACGGGGCCGTGTGCCCATACCGGGTAACGACCAGACCCTCTATTGGGCCTGACCAGTGGGCTTCGACCGCGGCGGCCATTGCCGCAGCAGCCTTCCCGGCGCCGACCACGACGGTCCTACCCTTCGGAACCTCAGGCAGGTATTTGGGGACGCAGAGCGCCGGCGAGGCTGCCGCCACCGCTGAATCGAACATCTCTCGCAGCAGCCTGCAATAATCCACTTTGCCTCGCCTGAATACCGACGCACCCGGGTAGTGTTATAATGATCGTCCTCGCCGTCCGGCGAAAGAGCATCTCACCCACCTCGAACCGTTCAATGCCTGGCAAGCGGCGCCGGCGCGCGCAAACTCGGGTCCGCCGCTTGGGGAATGATTTGATGAGGCCATGCAGGGTTGCCGTCGCGGCGTTGGGGTTCGCAGCCGGCGTGTGCTCAGCGATAAGCCCGGTCCCGGCAGCGGCCCAATCGGCGCCGCCGACCGCTGGAACGCCGGCCCCACCCGGCTCGTTTCTGCTGACGATCTTTCTGCGGCACGATCAGGCGAAGACATTGGATCAGATCAACGACCATCTGAAACAGACCGGTTGGTACGACAAATTTCCGCCTGACGGGGTCGAGGTCGTGTCTTGGTATGTCATGATGGGCTCGGCCAGGTGGTGACGTTGCGCGTTCCCGCCGAGAAGCTGCGCGAGGTCAATCGGGTAATCGAGCAGAGCGCCTGGGGCGGCTACCGCACCGAGTTCTACCCGACCTATGATTACAAGCCGGTCTGGGATGCGATCCCGCATCGCCGCCCCTGAGCGAACCCGCAGTTCGAGGATCCAATAGGGCATGAAAACCCGGGTTGCGGTGCGCCGTCACCGGCGCATTCTCTGCATTTTTCCGCGCTACGCCCCGTCTTTCGGCACATTTCACCACGCCTATCCGCTGATGGACGGGGTACGGGCGTTCATGCCGCCGCAGGGAATTCTGGTCGTCGCCGCCTATCTCCCGGAGGCGTGGGAGGTTCGCCTCGTCGACGAAAATGTCCAGCCGGCGAGCGCCCAGGAGCTGGGCTGGGCAGATGCCGTCTTCGTCAGCGGCATGCATGTGCAGAAAAGCGAGATCAAGGCCCTCGCGCAGCGGGCCAGAGCGCTGGGGAAGACAACCGTATTGGGAGGCTCTCGGTATCGGCCTCGCCGGAGCAGTATCCCGAATTCGATTATCTTCATATCGGCGAGCTCGGCGATGCGACCGACCGGCTGATCGAAGCCCTCGACCAAGACGCAACCCCTCCCCCGGCACAGCGCCGCTTTGTCACCGAGACGCGCCTCCCGCTCGCGGACTTCCCAACCCCTGCCTATGAGCTGATCGACGGCCGGCGCTATTTTATCGGCAGTGTGCAGTTTTCGAGCGGCTGCCCCTATCGCTGCGAATTCTGCGATATCCCGGCCCTCTACGGCCGCCAGCCGCGGCTCAAGAGCCCCGAGCAGGTCATCGGCGAGCTCGATGCCTTGCTCGTCGCCGGCATCAAGACCTCGATCTATTTCGTCGACGACAATTTTATCGGGAACAAGAAGGCGGCGCGCGAATTGCTGCCGCATCTCGTCGCCTGGCAGAAGCGTCACGGCTATCCGGTGCAGCTGTGCTGCGAGGCGACCCTCAACATTGCCAAATCCCCGGAAATATTGACGCTGATGCGGGAAGCTTACTTCTGCACGATCTTTTGCGGCATCGAGACCCCGGGCTCGCCGCGCTCAGGCCATGCAGAAATCGCATAACCGCGCCGTGCCGCTGCTCGAGGCGGTCGCTACGATCAACAGCTACGGCCTTGAAGTCGTGTCCGGCATCATTCTCGGCCTGGACAGCGACACGGCGGACACGGCCGACAATTTGGCCGAGTTCATCGACAGCTCGCACATTCCGGTCTTGACCATAAACCTCTTGCAAGCGTTGCCGAAAACCCCGCTGTGGGATCGGCTGCACGCCGCGGGCCGGCTCAGCGAAGACGAGGATCGGGAATCGAACGTGATCTTTGTTCGGCCCTATGACGAGGTATTGCAGAGCTGGCTGCGCTCCATTCGCCACGCCTATACCCCGGAGGCGATCTATGGGCGGTTTCTCTGGAACGCGCAGCACACCTACGGCAACCGGATCACCCCGCCATTGTCGCGGGCGCGCCTCAACCCCGCCAATCTGCGCCGTGCCTTTGTGATCCTGACGAGGCTGCTGATCCGTGTCGGGGTATTTGGCGACTATCGCCGGATTTTCTGGCGCATGGCACGACCGGCGCTACGCTCCGGCCGCCTGGAAGAGCTGATCCATGTTGGGCTTGTTGCCCATCACATGATCACCTTCGCCCGCGACTGCGCCAAAGGCCGGGAGAATGCCTCGTTTTTCGCCAAGCGCCCAAAGATCGCGGCACAGCCGGCGCCGGCCGGGGTCTAAAAGGACAGATACTGCCTCTGCTGATCCAATGAACGGCGCGAGCTCGCCGAGACCCGCACTCCCATGGCCCGCAGCTTGCAGGTTTGCCAGAGCTCTTTATAGCCGCGGCGGGGAAGGAGTTCGGCGATTGGAGACACTTATGCGCACATTCATCACGACACTCATCGTCGCGGCCGGTATTGCAGGGCTCGCTGCGCCGGCGCAGGCGGTGCCGGCCGCGCCGCACGAACTTTCCACCGGCCGCCCGGCGATCACGGATGTGCGGCAGCGCTGCGGAAAGGGATGGCACCGGCAAAACGGGTGGCAAGACAAACAGGGCGCCTGGCATGGCAAGTGCGTGCCCAATCCTCCCAAGAAAAGCTCTCCAAGCTAGCGCTGAGAATTCTCAAATGATTCACCTGTAGGTTGATTACTTATAATTGCGTCTGAGCTCTCGTGTTCAGAAGCATCCGGCTGATTCTGAGCTCAGCCACTCTTGCTTTCGCCGGTGTAGCGGGAATAGGTGAGAGCGATTGATGCATAATGCCTGATGAGGTCGCGCGAATGAGGCTGAGTTCCAGCCTAGCTAGTGCTTAATTGCATTGTTATGCGATATTTTGTATGATACCTTGGGTTCGCATACCAGCTGAGGTGTCGCGTGACCCGGGTCGCGGTGGCGTTGTCGTGTTCTGCCGAGCAACGAACGGAACTGATGAACCTTGCCCGTAGCCGTACCGCGGAAGCCCGTTTGGTCGCGCGCGCCAAGATCATTCTCGCTTGCCTGGATGGCAAGCGGAATGACGAGGTCTCGCGCGAGCTTGGGGTGCGGCCAAACACGATCGGTCTGTGGCGCAAGCGGTTTGCGGCACGGGGTATGGGTGGGCTGCGCGATCAGCCGCGGCCGGGCAAGAAACCCACATACGGTGCGCAGCTGCGCCTGCGCGTTCTGCGGCAATTGGAGTTGCCGCCGCCGCCAGGGTTGGCCGGGTGGGATGGCGGTACCCTGGCCGTGGCGCTCGGCGTTACGGACGCTGCGGTTTGGCGGGTGCTGCGCCAAGAAGGCATTCAGCTGCGCCGGCACCGCTCGTGGTGCGTCAGTACCGACCCGCAGTTTGCTGCGAAAGCGGCCGATATTATCGGCTTGTACTTGAACCCCCGGAGAATGCGCTGGTGCTCAGTGTCGACGAAAAGCCGTCGATCCAGGCCTTGGAACGGGCGACCGGCTATGTTCAGACCAGCAGCGGTAAGATCGTTCAAGGGCTCAAGAGGCACCTACAAGCGGCATGGCACGGTCAACCTCTTCGCCGCCCTGGAAGTCGCCACCGGGATCATCCGCGGCAAGACCACACAGACCAAAAAGCGCGTCGACTTCCAGGCCTTCATCGCCGAGATCATTGCAGACCAGCCGTCCGACCGCCAAATCCACGTCATCCTCAACAACTACTGCACCCATAAGAAGAACGAAACTTGGCTTGCTGCGCACCCTAATGTGACTTTCCATTTCACGCCGACTTCGGCGAGCTGGCTTAACCAAGTCGAGATCTGGTTTGGCATCTTTACCCGAAAGGCCTTGTCCGGCGCGAGCTTTCGCAGTGCCGAGCAGTTGACGCAGGCGATCCACGACTTCACCGCCGCATACAATCAACGGGCCGCCCCGTTTGTCTGGCGCAAGCGCGAGGTCAAGGGCTCGCAATTGCGACATACTATCGTTAACTTACGCAATTAGACACTAGCTAGAGGCATAGGCTGGTCTTTTCTCGCCTAAGTCCGATCTGTTCGGGGCTACCGCGAATGCGATCCCCGGCCTCGCGCCAATCTGCCTCTTCGATCGGCGCCAATCAAAAGGTCTTCAGCGTATCCAGATCCACTGGTAATGCCGCCGCTCGTCCTCGAGCCGCGCTGCAAGGCATCGCGAGTCGTCGAAGGCAGCGCGTCGAACTGCACCGCGCGCTCATAGGCGGTGTTGGTGTCCGCCTCGTTGGTGCGCATCGCATGCAAAATGGATTCGTCGCCCATCAGGCCGCCGATGACCACCTTGCCCTTGGCGAGGATCCCCTTCATGTCGCCTTCTTTGGGCGGGGTGCGGCCCATCCCGGAAAGAATGTCGCTGAGCTCCGCGATGTGGCGCAGATGATCGCGCTTGAACTCTGCCAGCGCATCGCGAAAGCGCCTGTCGTCCAAGCGATCGATCGCCGCCTGATAGGCATCCGCCGCGTCGTAATCGAGCTGGATCAGGTCTTCGAGCAGATTTCCTAGAGTGGTTTCGGTGCCTACCGTTGTAGCCATCATTGCTCCTATCAGCCCGCTCGTCCTGGAACGCGCAACCCCGTCTATCGGAAAACAACGCCATTAGGGCTTCGCTCCCAAGCCCGGCTGCGCGAGTTGAAGCGCGCGCATGGCGGGAAAATCCGGCTGTTCTGCGCGCATGACGTCAAGGGAGCTGGAAGCGTTTCCCTCGATTGTCGCAGAACC
>CAWILK010000034.1:0-145472 GCA_963836845.1 uncultured Alphaproteobacteria bacterium
ATGCGCATCGTCACGGCGGACGTTCGGTAGCCAACGGTCAGCGCCGGAAAGATAACCATCGATAGATTTCGGAGTGGGTCCTGCCACAGCGGGACGTAGTCGATCGGCGGCATCCATGGCGAGCCAAAGACAGCCTGCGAAAGGTCGAAATCAACAGAATGAACAGTATTCCGAGCCAGAACGAAGGGGTTGCAAGACCGGCGATCGAAATCACGCGGACCACCAGATCGATTGGGCTGTTCTGCTTTAAGGCCGAGATCGTTCCGAGCGGGATTGCGATTACGTTGGCGATGACGACCGCCATGATCGCAATTTCAAGCGTGACCGGGAAACGCGCCGCGATCTCGTACGAGACGGGCTTGCCCGACCACATCGAGATGCCGAAATCGCCCTGTAAGAAACCGACGACGAAATTGATGAACTGCACATAGATCGAGCGGTCGAGGCCGAGCTGGGCGTGGCAGGCGGTGACCGCCCACTCGTCGAAGGTGCCGCCCCCCGAACCGAGCCGCACGACGCAAATGTCGCCGGGAATGAGGCGCATCAAAAAGAAGACGAGCAGCGCCGCTCCGATCAGGGTCGGGATCACCAGCAGCACGCGCTTGATGATGTATCGGTACATTACCCTACCTCGCTGCAGGCGACCCAGTGCCCGGGCCGCAGCTCTCGCAATTCGGGCCGCACCTGCTTGCAGGTCTCGACGGCAATCGGGCAGCGCGGGTGGAACACGCATCCCGAGGGCGGATTGATCGGGCTCGGCACCTCGCCCCTGACCGGGCGGAACTCGCGCTCCGCCTCGATGCTCGGGTCGGGGACCGGCACCGCTGCCAACAATGCCTGGGTGTAGGGGTGGAGCGGATTGTCGAAAAGCTCGTCGCAATCCGCCAGCTCGACCACCCGTCCGAGATACATGACCGCGACCCGCTGGCACAGATGCCGGACGACCGAAAGGTCGTGCGCGATGAAGAGGTAGGTCAGGCCAAAACGCCCGCGCAAATCCTCGAGCAGATTGATGACCTGCGCCTGGATCGACACGTCGAGCGCGGACACCGCCTCGTCGCAGACGATGAATTCCGGCTCCAGAGCGAGGGCGCGGGCGATCCCGACACGCTGGCGCTGGCCGCCGGACATTTCATGCGGGTACCGGTCGGCGAATTTCGGATCGAGGCCGCACACCGAGAGGAGCTCGCGGACCCGGGTATTGCGGCGCGCCGCGTCGCGCTCGATCCCGTGCACCATGATCGGCTCGGCGAGGATATCGCCGACCTTCATGCGCGGGTTCAACGAGCTGTACGGGTCCTGGAAGATGACCTGGATGCGGCGGCGCAAGGCCAGCAGATCCTTGCGCTCCATTTTGGCGATGTCGACGCCGTCATAGACGATCTCGCCGGCGGTGGGTTTTTCGAGCCGCAGGATGCAGCGCCCGGTCGTCGTCTTGCCGCAGCCACTCTCACCAACAAGACCCAAAGTCTCGCCGCGACGCACGGTAAAGTCGATCCCGTCAACCGCCTTGACCTCCCCGACCTTGCGGCTGAAGACAATCCCCTCGGTGACGGGGAAATACATATGCAATCCCCGAACTTCGAGGAGCGGCCTGGTATCGATATCCGCGACAGCCATGACGCTATTTGTCCAGCCAAACCGTTCCGAGATCCTGATTAAGGTAATGGCTGGGGCTGATCTTCCAGCCTTTGACATAGGAACGGTACGGCACGATCCGCTGCCACCACAAGAGGAAGATCGCATGCGCCTGCTCGTCGAGAACGTATTTGTCGAACTCGAGCAACGGCCCTCTGTTTGGCTTTGTCGAGTTCGCGCAGTGCCGGTCGTAGAGATCGATTTCCTTCTGGTCGTCAAACTGCCCGTAATTCGAGTTGGACACCGAGTGCGGCAGGTATTTCCCGACATCGGCGAGCGGATTGACGACGTTCTGGCAATTTCCCTCGAGCGTGACATCGAAATTGCCGCTGCGCATTGCCTCGAACCAGGGCCCGGTCGGCAACACCCGCTGCGTCACGTGCAGTCCGATCTTGCTCCATTGGTCGACGACCCAAATCCCATAGTATTTATAGGGTTGATCGACATTGCGGTTCAGCAGCTCGAAGCTGAGCCCTTCGGCCCCGGCTTCCTTTAGCAGC
Source organism: uncultured Alphaproteobacteria bacterium (assembly GCA_963836845.1). Classification (GTDB taxonomy): domain Bacteria; phylum Pseudomonadota; class Alphaproteobacteria; order ATCC43930; family CGMCC-115725; genus AP-15. Next base: position 2,139 of record CAWILK010000034.1, read on the forward strand.
CGTCTCGCCTCCGCCCGCGACTTTTCGATATCGGGCCAATAGCCGGCAAGCTGCTGCAATTCCTCCTTTGTCGGGGCAAGCGGCGAGCCGGGAAACGTCAGGCCGCCGACCGTGTGCACAAACGCGATCTTGGCAGCTCCGGTGCGCTATGCCAGCGGTCGATTGCCAAGGTCAGCGCGCGCCGCACGCGGGCGTCGTCAAACGGCTTGCGCTTGTGGTTCGGGGTTATGACCCCGCCACAGTTCCAGTCACTGGTCTGTACGGTGATTTTGTCGCCGAGAGCCTTCTTCAGCTCGTCGCGGGCGGCCGGCGGGAAGCCGCGAAATTCGATAGCGGCCCGGTCGGCGCGGATCGCCTCGACGCGGATCGCCTGCTTCTCGGCAAATATCCCGGTAAAGCCGTCGAGGTAAGGGAGGCCCTGATGAAAGTAGTCGGGGTTGCGCACACCCTTTATCGACTGGCCGGTATCATAGCTCGACGAAACTGAAAGGGCCCGGAGCCGATGATGTTCTTCTCGTACCAATGGGGATCCTTGTCGAGGATCTCCTTCTTGTACATCCAGGCATAAGGGGTCGGCGAGCGCCGGAAGAAAAGCGTCGGTCGCGAATTTCAGCCGGAAGATGACAGTCGATGGGTCGGTCGCCTCGACCTTGTCGACCATCTTGAAATTGCTCTGCCGGGGGCTGATCACCCCTTCGGGCGGGTAAATGATCTTGTTCCAGCTCGCCGCCACATCGTCGGCGGTCAAGGCGAGCCGTCGGCAAACTTGACCCCGTCGCGGATCTTGAAAGCGTAGGTCTTGCCGCCGTCGGTCGGCTGCGGCATCGCCGTGCAAAGATCGCAGACGAGATCGTCGTCTTGGCCGGGTCTTGCGGGTTGGCGCGGATCAGGACGCTGTAGAAGGGCGCGGCCGAGTGGATCGTCGCGTAGGTCTCCTCGCGATGCGCGTCAAAGCTCGGCGGCGCGTCCGCCGGGATCATATAGGTCAAGCGTGCCGCCAGATTTCGGCCGGTCCTCGGCGTGCCGGGCGCGCGCGACATGCGCCAGGCCATGTCCTCGCGAAGGATCGACTACTGCCAAGCCGAATATCTTTGATCAGACTTCACCACAGCGTTCCTCCCTGACAGCATTACTCATTTGTCGAGCCAGATCTGCGCCAGATCCTGGTTGATGAAGTGCGTCGGGCTGATCTTGAAGCCCTTGACGTAGGACCGGTAAGGCACGACCCGATGCCACCACAGCACCCAGATCATATGCGCCTGGTCGTCCAACACGAATTTTTCGAACTGGCGCATCAGCGGCGCGCTGCCGCGCGGGGTCGGTCTCGTGCAGCATCTTTTCGTAGATGTCGACTTCCTGCGGGTCGTCGTAATTGCCGTAATTTTCGCTGGCGACCGTCGCCGGCAATGCCTTTTGCAGGTCGAGCAGCGGATTGACCATGCCGTGGCCGGGCGCTTCGAGAACGACGTCGAAATCGCCGTTGCGCATCGCGTCGAACCAGGGGCCGCTCGGCACGACCCGCTGCTTTACCTGCAATCCGACCTTGCTCCACTCGTCGATCAGCCAGGTCGCGACGTATTTGAAGGGCTGGTCGACATTGCGGTTGAGCAGCTCGAAGGAGAGCCCCTCGGCCCCGGCCTCCTTCAACAGCCGCCGCGCCTCGGCCCGCGACTTTTCGATATCGGGCCAGAACCCGGCGAGCTGCTCGAGCTCCTCTTTGGTCGCGCGCCAGCGGCGAGCCGGGAAAGACGATCCCGCCGACCGTCTTGACGATTGCGATTTTCGATATCGCCGGCGCGCCGTGCCAGCGGTCGATTGCCAGGGTCAATGCGCGGCGGACCCGCGGGTCGTCGAACGGTTTGCGCTTGTGATTGGGGGTCACCGCGCTGGCGACGTTCCAGTCGCTCTCCTGGACCGTGATCTTGTCGCCGAGCGCCTTGACGAGCTCGTCGCGCGCCGAGGGCGGCATGCTGCGGAATTCGATAGCGGCGCGGTCGGCGCGGATCGCCTCGACCCGCACCGCCTGCTTGTCGGCATAGATTCCGGTGAAGCCGTCGAGATAGGGCAACCCTTTATGGTAGTAATCGGCGTTCCTCTCGCCCTTGATCGACTGGCCGACCTGGTAATCGACGAATTTGAACGGGCCCGAGCCGAGGACATTCCTCTCATACCAACGCGGATCCTTGTCGAGAGATCGCCTTTTGGTAGATGAAATTGAACGGGTCGGCGAGCGCCGGCAGAAACGCGCTGGTCGCGAATTTGAGACGGAAGACGACGGTGCTCGGGTCGGGCGCCTCGACATTGTCGACCATCAGATAGTTGCTGGAGCGGGCGCTCAACTGGCCATTGGCCGGGAACATGATCTTGTTGTAGCTCGCCGCGACGTCGGCCGCGGTCAGTGGCGAGCCGTCATGGAATTTGACATCCTGCCGGATCTTGAATGCGTAGGTCTTGCCGTCGTCGGTCGGCTGCGGCATCTCGGTGCAGAGGTCGCAAACGAGATCGGTGGTGTCGGCCGGGTTTTCGCGGATTGACCCGGATCAGCACGCTGTAGAACGGCGCGACCGAATGCACGGTCGCATAGGTGCTCTCGCGGTGGCCGTCAAAGCTCGGCGGCGCATCCGCCGGGATCATGTAGGTCAGAGTGCCGCCGTGCTTCGGCTCCTCCTCGGCCACCGCGGGGGCGGTGAACGCGATCACGCCAAGAACGATCGCCAAAATGACCCGAACGGCCCTCCCTGGCTTCACCTCGTGCAAACCTGACGCCGCGCCATCCGTCATCCCCGCGAAAGCGCAGGGCTGTCCGGGGAAAGTTGGCGCTACACTTTCGCCGCGAAATGGGCTCTCGATGACCCGCTTTTCTACCCTCTCCCCCTGCCGGCCGGGGGAGAGGGCAGGGTGAGGGGGGCCGAGGGACGGATATGCGGCGCCGCCCACCTCACCTTCCCAGGCGCTGTCGCGCCTGGGCCCCTGGATCGGGCCGCGTCTCTCCCCCTGAAGGGCGGAGAGGGGCTTTTCCTCGAAACCCATCCCGCCGAATTCTGCGCTTTCGGTTGAGCTGGCGGCGATGCTGCAACCGAATTCGATTCCCCGGACAGCCCTGCGCGAAAGCGGGAATCCAGAGCCCCAGAGCCTTGGCGGCTGCTCTGGACCCCCGCTTTCGCGGGGGCGACGAATAAGGTCCTATGGTAGGTGACATTTCCGGTCAGCGCTTTGCTATCTGTCGAGCCATACTGTCGCCAGATCCTGGTTGAGGTAATGGCTCGGGCTGATCTTCCAGCCCTTGACATAGGACCGGTGCGGAACCATCCGGTACCACCACAACAGAAAGATGTCGTGCGCCTCGGTATCGAGCACGTGCTTCTCGAATTCGCGCATCAGTGACGCGCTGCTTCGCGAAATCGGTCTCGCGCAGCATTTTGTTGTAGAGCTCGACCTCCTGCGGATCCTCGAAATTCGCGTAATTTGCCGCGTAGACCGAGCCCGGCAGATATCTTGCGACGTCGAGCACCGGATTGACCACGCTCTGGCAATTGCCGGTAACGCCGACATCGAAAGCGCCGTTGCGCAGCGCCTCGAACCACGGGCCGGTCGGCAGCACACGCTGCTTGACCTGCAGCCCGATCTTGCTCCACTCGTCGATCACCCAGGTGGCATTGTACTTGTACGGCTGGTCGACATTGCGGTTCAGACAATTCGAAGCTGAGCCCCTCGGCTCCGGCTTCCTTCAATAGCCGCTTCGCCTCGGCGCGCGACTTCTCGATATCCGGCCAATATCCGGCGAGTTGCTGCAGCTCTTCCTTGGTCGCCGCCAGCGGCGCGCCGGGAAAGGCGATGCCGCCTACGGTATGCACATTGGCGATCTTGGCGAGCTGCGGCGCGCCATGCCAGCGATCGATCGCCAAGGTCAATGCGCGGCGTACCCGGACATCGTCAAACGGTTTTCTCTTGTGGTTGGGCTCAATGATCGTGCCGCAGTTCCAATCGCTCGTCTGGACAGTGATCTTGTCGCCGAGTGCGCCGAAGAGCTCGTCGCGCACGGAGGGCGGAAAACCGCGGAACTCGATCGCCGCGCGATCGGCGCGGAGCGCATCGATCCGCACCGCCTGCTTCTCGGCATAGATGCCGGTAAATCCGTCGAGGAACGGCAAGCCCCTCGTGATAATAGTCGGGGTTCTTCACCCCCTTGATCGATTGCCCGATTTCTAGCTCGGCGAATTTGAACGGGCCCGAGCCGAGGACATTCTTCTCGTACCAGCGCGGATCCTTGTCGAGGATCTCCTTCTTGTAGATCCAGCTGTACGGGTCGGCGAGCGCCGGCAGGAACGCGCTCGTCGCGAATTTCAGGCGGAACACGACGGTCTTCGGATCGGGAGCCTCGACCGTGTCGACCATGACATAGTGGCTTTCGCGCGGGCTAAGCACGCCTTCCGGCGGGTGGATGATGTGCTCCCAGCTCGCCGCGACATCGGCTGCCGTCAGCGGCGACCCGTCATGGAATTTGACATCGCTGCGGATCTTGAAGGTGTAGGTCTTGCCGTCGTCGGTGGGTTGCGGCATCGCCGTGCAAAGATCGCAGACAAAGTCGGTCGTCGAGCCCGGGTTGTTCGGATCGACGCGGATCAGCACGCTGTAGAACGGCGCCGCCGAATGAATGGTGGCGAAGGTGCGTCTCGCGGTGGGCATCAAAGCTGGGCGGCGCGTCCGCCGGGATCACATACGTCAGATGCCGCCAGGTTCTTGGTTCATCCTCCGCCGACGGCGAAGGGCGCCCCAATCAGTAGCGCGCCAAGACCCGCCGCCAGTGTCGCTGATCTCGCCTCCATAGCAATTCCTCCCAGTGAAGCATGCTGTTCGTCGCATGTTTGTTATTTATCGAGCCACACCGTCGCCAGATCCTGGTTGAGGAAATGGCTCGGGCTGATCTTCCAGCCTTTCACATACGACCGGTGCGGGATGATGCGGTACCACCATACGACCCAGATTTCGTGCGCCTCGGTATCGATCACGTGTTTCTCGAAATCTCCGCATCAGCGCGCGTTGCTTGGCGAAATCAGTCTCGCGCAGCATCTTGTTGTAGAGTGTCGACTTCGGCCGGGTCCTCGTAATACCCATAGTTTGCCGCATAGATCGAACTGGGCAGGTAAGCCTGGACATCGATCAGCGGGTTCGGGCACGCCGTGGCAATTGGCGCCCAGAGCAACCTCGAAATTCCCGCTCCGCTGCGCATCCAACAGCGGGCCGGTCGGCAGCACCCGCTGCCTCGCTTGCACCCGATCTTGCTCCATTCATCGACGAGCCAGGTGCCGACATATTTGTAGGGCTGGTCGACGCCGCGGTTTAAGAACTCGAAGCTGAGGTTCTCGGCGCCCGCTTCCTTCAAGCAGCCGCTTGGCCTCGGCCCGCGATTTTTCGATATCGGGCGAAAACCCGGCAATCTGCTCCAGCTCTTCCTTGGTCGCCGCCAGCGGCGAACCGGGAAACACGATGCCGCCCACCGTGCGCACATTGGCGATCTTGGAGAGCGCCGGAGCCCCATGCCAGCGGTCGATCGCAAGAGTTAACGCGCGCCGGACCCGGACATCGTCGAACGGCTTTTTCTGATGATTCGGGTGCACAAAGCTGCCGCAATTCCAGTCGCTCTCCTGCACCACGATCTTGTCGCCGAGCGCCTTGACGAGCTCGTCCCGTGTCGCCGGCGGCAAACCGCGGAATTCCATAGCTGCGCGGTCGGCGCGGATCGCCTCGACCCGCACCGCTTGCTTATCGGCGTAGATGCCGGTGAAAGCCGTCCAGATAGGGCAACCCCTTGCGGTAATAATCGGGGTTGCGCACACCTTTGATCGCCTGGCCGGTTTCGTATTCGACAAATTTGAACGGGCCCGAGCCGAGGACGTTTTTTTCGTACCAGCGCGGATCCTTGTCGAGGATCTCCTTTTTGTAGATGAAGGTGAAGGGGTCGGCGAGCGCCGGCATGAACGCATCCGTCGCGAACTTCAGCCGGAAGATCACGGTGGCCGGGTCTGGAGCTTCGACCTTCTCGACCATGTCGTACCAGCTCTGGCGCGGGCTCAGCATGCCCTTCGGCGGGTCGATGATCATCTGCCAGCTTTTCGCGACATCCGCGGCGGTCAGCGGCGAGCCGTCGTGGAATTTGACGCCGTCGCGGATCTTGAAGGTGTAGGTCTTGCCGCCATCGGTCGGCTGCGGCATCTCGGTGCACAGATCGCAGACGAAATCGGTCGTCGAGGACGGGTTGTCGGGATTGACCCGGATCAGCACGCTGTAGAACGGCGCCGTCGCATGCAATGTCGCGAAGGTGCCTTCGCGGTGCCCGTCGAAGCTCGGGGGCGCGTCGGCCGGGATGACATAAGTCAGCGTCCCGCCGCGCTTGCCCGCCTCCTCTTCGCCGGGCGCCGCCGCCAGCGCCCCGGCTCCCAAAGCGATCACACCAACTGCTGCGCCCAACAACCACGAACCCATGCTCATGTCAGCCTCTCGTCAGAATTCGATCAGCGCGCGGCCAGACCGCCTGCCGGCTCCAGCCGGCGCGCTGCTGGTGGTGCGTCGATAGCGATTTCGTTGCTGACGGAAGCAGGCGGCGAGATGCGACGCGTCGCCCGCCGGCTCCAGCGGCGGCCGCGACCGGGCGCAGGCCTCGACCGCGAACCGGCAGCGCGGGCGGAACGAGCAGCCCGCGTCGAGCCGCGTCAGGTCGGGCGGCTGGCCCTCGACCGGGTCGAGCCGGGCCTGGCGCGGCCGGTCGAGCCGCGGCACCGAGCGCAGCAGCGCCATCGTGTAGGGGTGCCGCGGGTTGTGGTAGATCTCGGCGGCCGGGCCGCTCTCGACGATGCGGCCGGCATACATGACATTGACCCGGTTGGCGTAGCGCGCCACCACCCCGAGATTGTGGGTGATGATGATCAGCGCGACATCGAGCCGGTGGGTCAGCTGCTTCATCAGCTCGAGGATTTGCGCCTGGATCGTCACGTCGAGCGCCGTCGTCGGCTCATCGGCGATGATCATCTTTGGGTCGCAGGCCAAGGCGATCGCGATCATGATCCGCTGGCGCATGCCGCCCGAAAGCTGATGGGGGTATTGCCTGAGACGGCGCGCCGGATCGGAGATGCCGACGAGGCCCAGCAATTCGACGGCGCGCCTCTGCGCGGCGGCACGGTCGGCCCCGCGGTGCTGCTCGAGTGTCTCGGTGATCTGCCGGCCGATCGTCAAGACCGGGTTCAGCGAGGTCATCGGCTCCTGGAAGATCATGCCGATCTCGCCGCCGCGCACTTGGCGGATCTCTTCGTCCGAAAGCCGCAGCAGGTCGCGGCCGGCAAACACGATCTGGCCCTCGGTGATGCGCCCGGGCGGGTCCGGGATCAAGCGCAGGATCGACAGCGCGCCGGCGGTCTTCCCCGACCCGCTTTCGCCGACGATCGCGACGGTTTCGCCGCCCTCGACGGTGTACGAGATGCCGTCGACCGCCGGCACCACCCCGGCGCCGGTGCGAAATTCGGTGTGAAGGTCTCTGACCTCGAGAAGCGGCGACGACACGCCCCCTCCGTTCCTCCCGTTCACGTGCTTCTGCCCGCATGTTTTTTAAGATCTCGTCTGTGGTACCGGCAGCGGAGCGAAGTGTCAACCTGGCGCCGGCCCTTCACGCCTCCCTCTCACCCGGTTAAGATCCCGCCGGCGTCAACGTCATCAAGGATGAGGAGGACCGTTCATGGCGATCTCGATGTATCACGCCTCTGTGCCGGTGTTTCTGCAGCTCCTCGGCGGTCTCAAGGGGACCATCGAAAAGGCCGAGGCTCATGCCAACGCCCATAAATGGGATGAGAACACCGTGCTGAACCTGCGGCTCTATCCCGATATGTTCACCTTGGCCCGTCAGGTGCGGCAGGCCAGCGAGCACGCCTTTGGCGCCGGGCGCGCCGCCGGCGTCGAGGTGCCGAACCTTCCCGCCATCGACAACAACTACGCAGAGATGAAGGCGCGGATCGACAAGACGATCGATTTCCTAAAGGGCCTGAAAGCCGACCAGCTCGACGGCCGGGAGGACCAGGAGGTGACGATCACCGCCGGCGGCCAGCCCCGCAAATTCCGCGCCCAGAACTACCTCTACCACTTCGCGATGCCGAATTTTTATTTCCACACAACGACTGCGTATAACATCCTCCGCAGTCTCGGCATCGAGATCGGCAAGCGCGACTTCATGGGCCAGATGCCCTCCTGACAGAGATACTCCCTCTCCGCCCCCGGGGGCGGAGAGGGTCGGGGTGAGGTGGGGGAGCCCCAAGCTCCGAACGGCGACGAGAACCCACCGCACCCTCCCCATCGCTGACGCGATGGGTCCCCTCCCTCTCCCCCCAGCGGGCGGAGAGGGCAACGCCGTATAAAGATGGCGGAGCTGGACGTTAGAGCGCCGACGCGGCCAATTTCACATCCGCGTTCTTCCAGGCAGTGTCGAACTGCTGCTGCGTGACGCGGGCCTCGGCCGTGCGGCTTTGCGCTTCCAATGACCGGGCGAGGCCGAACAGCGACCAGCCATTGTTCGGATGGCGGCCGAGGTCGTCGCGATAGACCGCTTCTGCCTCCGCCGCATTGCCGGATTTGAGCAATACCGAGCCAAGAAGGTGCCGGTTCGGAAAGAACCAGTCGGCGGGCTCCGAATAAGCCAGCTTGTCTTCCCGCGCGACGGCTTCGCGCAATATGCTTGTCGCCGCGTCAGCCTTGTTCTCGGCGAGAGCGATGCGCGCTTTGGCCGCAAGGACGGCCACTGCGAGCACGTCCTTGAGGCGATTGAGGCCGGCGCTGTCGTCGTGCGCTGCGTCTTCGGTGAGCTTTTCCAGACTAGCGAGTTCTGCCTTCGCTTCGTCGACGCGGCCCTTGGCGGCCAGCGCCGCGGCCTTCGCATAGAGGTAAGCGCCAGTCAAGCCGGTCAGCTTGGGGTTGGGCGACGGCTCGGCGAGGATCTCGTCCCAGAGGCCGAAGCGGACCATCGCGGCATAGAGCTCGGCGGTGTACCAGTCGGTGCCGGGCATCATCATCAGCATCTCGTCCGGGACCAGCGCCCGCGACTGCCGCACCGCTTCCATCGTCTCCGCCTGGCGGCCCTCCATCGCCGCGGAAAACGCCAGGAACTGGTAATTGTGCGCGGTATACATGACGTAATAGTCGAGCGGCTTGGTGGCCGCGAAATAGGCGAGGTCCGCTGCGACGCCCTTGCGATTGGCTTCGGCCGCATCCTCGTAGCGTCCGACGCGCTGCATGATATGAGCCGGCATGTGCTCCAGGTGACCGGCCGCCGGCATCATGCCGGGCAGCCGCTCGGCCGAGGGGATGGCCTTGCCCGGCGTGGGAGAGGCTTCCACGGCGTGGATGTAATAGTGGTTGGCGCCGGGATGATGCGGGTCCTTCGCCAACACCCGCTCGAGAATGGCGACGATCTCCTCGGTGCCCGGCGCCGGGACGCCGTCCAGGCTCCACAGCTTCCAGGCATTGATGTTCATCATCGCCTCGGCGGTCATCGTCTGGATGTCGAGATCGTCCGGGTACTGTGCGGCGACTGCCTTCATCGCCTCGGCATAGGCGACGAGGACGGGCCCCTCAGTCGACGGATCGAGCGGCTGCGCATTGGGGTAGCGCTTAGCGAGCGCGGCGATCAAGGCCTGCTCGACCGCAGTGCCCCTGGCGGCGTGCCGTTGCGCCTGCTGCAGCGCCTCCCAGGCGACCGCCGCCCGAGGTTCGGCCATCATCGGCAGGTTGTAGTTCGGCCCGACGGTCAGCGACACGCCCCAATAGCACATCGCGCATTGCGGATCGAGCTCGGCCGCCTTGGCGAAGGTGCGCGTCGCCTCGTCGTGGTTGAAACCCCAGAGGAGGCGCATGCCTTGGTCGAAATATGCCTGCGCGGGCTGCGAGCCGGTGGTGACCAGCCGGTGGAAATTGCCGAGCTCGCCGAACGGCCTCGCCCCTTCCGCCCATTGCGCCAAGGTCGACGGCAACCCGCCCTGGCCTTGAGGTTGGGCGGCGCAAACCGCCGATCTTTCCGTCGGCGCGGGATCTCCGCTCGAGCCGATGCTGACCAGGCAGAGCGTGGTAGCCACGACGCCAGCGGACAATTTGCGTTTTCGGCGCATGGCAGCCTCCCGGTGGAGCTAATTGTGCCGCTCTCGGGCGATGCCTAAAATCGCAGCGCATGGCAACGAGAGCGCCAGTCCCTGTAGCACGATTTTGGTACCGCTGGTACATGCCGGCGGCCTAGGGACGCGCACCGCGTTGGTCAACCAAAGCCGCCCCATCCCGGGCGGCTTTCTTGTTTCAGCCTTTGTGACCTGAAACCCGCCGAGTGCGGAGCGGCCTCCATCAGAAGGAGGTCTCGTCAATGTCTCACAACGATTTCGATGTCGTCACCGGCCCGTCGATGGCGCAGCGCCGAGACGGGCTCTGCGTATCAGGAGGGATTGATCGGCGCGCCGAACGGCTGCACCGAAACGGCGAGGGGCCGACTTGCCGCGCCGCTGTCGAAAGCGAGCCGGAGCCGATCTGTAAACCAAAAAGTTAAAGACAATCCTGCAATCCTGATTTACCTTTTCTGTAAGGCTTCGGTTTCAGGAGCCACATCGAATAGGAGGGGCGCCATGGCAGCGGTGGAGCGTGAGGCCGCAAAAAGCATCCCGTGGTGGAAGGAGCCGACCAAGGATCAATGGTATGCATGGTGGGCGGCGTGGTTGGGTTGGACCCTGGACGCTTTCGATTTCACCGTCTTTCTGCTGATCATCAAGCCGATCGCCGACGAGTTCCACGTCCCCACTACCGAGGTCGCGATCGTCTTTACGCTGACCTTGTGGATGCGGCTCGTCGGGGCGGTCGCCTCGGGCTGGCTGGCCGACCGGGTCGGTCGCAAGCGCCGCTGATGATTTCGATCTTCTGGTATTCGATCTGCAACTTCATCGCCGGATTTTCGCCGACCTTTTTATTTTTGTTGGTGTTCCGCACCCTGCTCGGGATCGGGATGGGCGCGGAATGGCCGGCCGGCGCGGCTCTGGCGATGGAGCAATGGCCGGCCCGTTCACGCGGCTTCATGAGCGGGGTATCTGCAGGGCTCCTGGAGCATCGGCTTTCTGCTGTCGAGCGTGATCTACGGGCTGTTCTACGACTATATCGGCTGGCGAGGCATGTTGTGGATCGGCGTGTTGCCGGCCCTCTCGATTGTCTACATCCGCTATTTCGTGAAGGAGCCTGAGGTCTGGGTCGAGAACCGCAAGCAGCAACGTGCTCAGAATCGCGAGGTTCGTGCTCCTCTGATCAAGATATTCCAGCGCGGGATGCTGGGGAATACCTTGCTGGCGTGCTGGTGGATGGCGAGCAATTTCGTCCTTTACTACTCGATATGGGCGTTGTTTGCGACACATCTGCAGCAGGATCTGAAGTTGACCACGATGGGCACGGCGGTGCCGTTCATGATCGCCAATATCCTCAGTTTCCTCGGAATGTGCTTGTGGGGCTGGACGGCCGATATCATCGGGCGCCGCTGGGCAATGATCATCCCGGCTGCGATCGCGATCCCAATCGCTCCACTCTATCTGTTCACCACCAGCGAGTTGTGGATCACGATCGGCTTTGGCCTCCAGGGCGCATTCGGCGGCGCCCTTTACAGTCAGCTCCCGGCGTACCTCTCCGAGCGGTTCCCCACCGAGGTGCGGGCCACAGCCAGCGCCTTCTGCTATCACCAGGGAGCGATATTGGGCGGGCTGGTGGCGCCGGTGTTGGCGTTCTTCGCGATAAACTACAATCTCGGCTATGGTATCCCGATGTTGGTCGGAACCGTTGTCGCGGCGGCCAGCGTCGTCATCGCTCTGTTGCTCAGCCCGGAGACCAAGGGCAAGGCCCTCGTGGCCGAGCTCTCGGTCGCCTGATCGGAGATCTCGCCCCTCCTAAGTCAGGCGGAGGCCGTAGATCGCGCGGGGCTTGCGAACCCCGCGCAGCCGGTGATCGCCGAGATGATCGAGCCCGTTGCCGGGGCCCAAAGCAGCGGCGAACTCTGCGGAGACCAGCACTCTGCGGCCGAGTGGCTCGCACAACGTCTCGATGCGCGCCGCCTCGTTGACTGCCGGCCCAATGACGGTGAAGTCGAGACGGTCGGTGGCGCCCACATTGCCGTACAAGACTTCGCCGATATGCAGCGCGAGGTCGACCTCGCCCGCCGGCTTGCCCCGCTCGCGCCGCGCGCTATTGAGCCGATCCAGGGCGTACATCACTTCCGTCGCGGCGACGATTGCCGACCGGCAGGTCTCCGCTTCGCGCCCCGCCGTGAGAGGGAAGATCGCGAGCATCCCGTCGCCCATGAATTTCAGAACCTGTCCGCCCCGCGAGCGCAGCGCGGCGGTCAACGCCTCGAACACCTCGTCGAGCAGCTCGATGAGTTCCAGCCCCGGCGCCTTGTCGGCGATCGAGGTGAAGCCGCGCATATCGGCGAACCACAATACCGCTCGGATGCTTTCGACCGAGCCGCGCTCGCACTGCTCCGGCATGCACCCGCCGCCCGGCATCGCCGCCGAGATAGGCTTGCAGCAGGCCCGAAGCGATCGTGTGGCCGGCATGCGCCATCATCGCTAACGACAGCGCAGGCAATACGGCCCGCAGTAGAGTGAGGTCGGCCTCGCTGAACCCCTCTCGACTGTCGGTGGTAAAAGAATACGCGATGCCGGTTCCGCGCGAGGCGTCGCCCTCCGGCCCGAAACGAACGATTTGGGCGAAGTAGTCGGTGCCGCCAGCGCTGGCGAGCTCTTCGAGCACCGGAAAATCGAGCAGCGCTTCGGGCCCGGTCAAACGCCGACGCAAATGTAACCATGGATCTGTGTTCCCGGGTCGGGTTTGCGCTTGGGCAACGAGAAATGCAAACGGACTTGTCAGCCAAACTCTACGACGCTCATCGCCGCGCTCGAACTGCGAAGGCTCGATAGCATCGAGATCGCGGCGCCAATTATAGCTGTAGCCGCCCCATTGCGGGTGGAGTGTCCGCATTGCCGCAGAGGCGCGCCACAGCCGAACCCCGGCGGGAACCAGGAGCCGGCAGAAGCCGTCGAACAGCTCGGGAGCGGCCGTGCCGAGCAACCCCTGGCGCACCGCCCAGACATGCAGCTCGATGATCCGGCGCCCGAGCGGGCCGTCATAGTCGATCGCCAGCGCCGGCTCGGCCACCTCGCTCACGGACGCCGCGCGGGCTCCTGCCTTATCGAGCAGCTGCTCCAGTACCTCGTAGGGCTGGGCGCCGACGACGCCGTAGCGGGCGGCGACAAAGGTCGGGACGCCGGTCACGCCCCATTGCCGCGACTTCGCCCAATCGGCGTCGACTGCTTCCTTGAAGCGGCGCTCGGCCACGACCTGCCGCGCCTCCTCCGCCGGCAAGCCGACCTGCTGCGCGATGTCGGCCAGCACCTCCGGGTCGCCGATATTGCGCGTATCGACGAAATAGGCGCGGTAGAGCGCGTCGTGGATCGCCTCGCCGCCCGGCTGCGTGTCGGCCCATTTGCCGAGCTCCTGCGCCAGCCGGCTGTTGTAGGTGTGGGTGCGCCGGCCGTAGGGCAGCCCCTCGGCGTCCATCAGGCCCTTCATCCGGGCATACATCGCCTCCGGGTCGACATTGCGCCCGGCGTAAAGCTCCGCCATCGAGCGGCCCTCGGCGGGCGTCTCCGGGTGCAACGGAAAATGCACCAGGACGGTGTCGATCTCGAACGTCTGCTTCAGCTTTTCAATACGCACGGTACTGAGATAGCACCAGGGTCAGACGTAGTCGGTGAAGATCTCCAGCTTGATCGGCTCGTCCATCTTGTCTCCTCTGGTCAAAGGGTGAGGCCGCCATCGACGATGATCGTCTGCCCGGTGATCATCGCGCCGCCGGCGCACAGGAAGAAGATCGTCTCGGCGATGTCCTCGGGTTTGCAGGCGCGTCTGAGCGGGGTCCGCTCGATCGAGGCGGTCTTGCGGTCCTCCGGCCAATCCTTGTTCCACGGGCTGTCGACAAAGCCCGGCGCCACCGCGTTGACCCGGATCTCGGGCGCCAGGGTGCGCGCGAGGCTGCGGGTCAGGTTGATCAGCCCGGCCTTGCTCGTCGCGTAGGGGATGCTGCTGCCGGAGCCCATCACCCCGGCGATCGAGGCGGTGTTGCAGATCGCGCCCTTTGCCGCCTTGAGCGCCGGCACCGCGGCATGGGCGCAGCGGAACGGGCCGATCAGATTGGTGGTCAGGATGCGCGACCAGAACTCCTCGGTCAGCGCGTCGAGGTCGGAGAACGGGATCGGCGTCGGGGTGTTCGGCGTCCCGGCATTGTTGACGAGGAAATCGAGCCGGCCGAGCGCGTCGATGGCGCTCGTCACCATCCGCTCCGCCTGCCCCGGCTGCGAGACATCGCCCGGCGCCGCCACGATCCGGCTGCCTTGCGCTTTGAGCCGCTCGACCTGATCCGGCCCGCGCGGGTCGTCGGGGAGATGGTTCAGCGCCACGGCGGCGCCGCATCGCGCAAACGCCTCGGCCGCCGCCAGCCCGATGCCCGACGCGGCGCCCGTCACGAGCACGGCCTTGCCGGCGAGATCCGCGCTGATCATGTGGCATGCCTCCCAGAAAATCCCGACCGTGGAGGACAGGATGGGCCCGCGGCTCTCGCTGTCAAGGCGCCTGCGTTTGTGCTAATCGCTATACGACGGGGAAGCCGGTACATGACGCATGACTACGCGGGGACGCCGATCCTGCTCGCTCGGCGCCGGGACGGCTCGCTCGGCGTGAGCATGTCGAAATGGAGGAGGAAATGCAAACTGGCCTGCTGACAAAACTGCCGTCACGCCTGCACCACAATGCCTTTGTCGTGCGCGACCACGAGGTCAACCGCCGGTTCTTCGAGGATCTGCTCGGCATTCCCTTGGTCGCGACCTGGTGCGAAAAGAACTACAGCGCCGAGGTGCAGCGGGAGGTCGAGTTCTGCCATACCTTTTTCGGGATGGCCGACGGCAGCGCGCTCGCCTTCTTCCAATTCGCCGATCCCCAATTGTATGAGATGACCCAGGCCGAGAAGCCGGCCAGGATCGGCCGCTACGACCACATCGCCTTCAAGGCCGAGCCGGACACCTATGAGGCGCTGAAGCAGCGCCTCGAGCGGGCCGGCGAGAAATACCGCGAGACCAATCACGGCTATTGCAAATCGATCTATGTCAGCTCGCCCGACGGGCTGATCGTCGAATTCACCCAGGACCCGGAGGACGCCGCCGAGATCGACGCCGCCCGCCGGGCCGACGCGCACCAGGAATTGGCCCGCTGGCTCGCCGGCGACCGCCGCACCAACAACGAGCTGCGCGGCCGCGCGTTCTGAGGCTCGGACCAGCCCTCCGCCCCGCTGTTCTTGACGCTGGAGAGGTACAACTTTTCGTTGATTGCCGAAAAGGCCGTCCGCTGCACCTGCAGCGAATCAGCAGCGAGGGCTCATCGAGAGGTTGTGCGGAGCCGAGCGCTATCGCCTCCAGCCTCGGGGATCATCAGCGCGACCGCCTGCATCCACTTTCCTGCGACTCTACAACGTGACTGCGGCAATCTCGTGATCAGTGTCGCCGCCAGGTTCGGGCCCTGCTTGACAGCGCTGCGCGCCTCCTCAGACGCGCGATGGTCGTGCAGCCTCCCGGCGCCAATTCTTTAACACAGGCTCCTCAGGATGAGGTATCCTATTGATATCATTAAGAAAACCTCATCGAAGGGCGCACGGTGCGGATCCAATTATCCGCCGCTAGCGGTCGGCCTCGTGGCGCAGCCAGTTGCGGAAGGCGCGCACCTTCGGCCTTTCGAGCGCGCCCGGCGCGGTGACGATGTAATAGGCGAACTGA
The DNA here is from genome assembly GCA_963836845.1 of uncultured Alphaproteobacteria bacterium. GTDB lineage: Bacteria > Pseudomonadota > Alphaproteobacteria > ATCC43930 > CGMCC-115725 > AP-15. The sequence continues at coordinate 18,011 of CAWILK010000034.1, forward strand.
TCGGGCAGCGCGAGCGAGAACAGGCGCACCAGGCGCCCGGCCGCGAGATCGGCGGCGGCGATCGTGCTGTAGGCCAGGACGACGCCGTGGCCGGCGATCGCTGCGTCGAGCGCCAGGTGCATGTTGTTGAAGGTAAGCCCGGTGATCGCCGGGACGTCCTTGACGCCGGCGGCCTTTAGCCACATCGGCCAGGTCGGGACCAGCGGATCGCGCTCGACCGCCAGATCGTGAATGAGGGCGTGGCGGCTCAGATCCTCGGGCGTGCGCAAAGGCGGCCCCGAGGTCAGCAGCTGCGGGCTGCAGGCCGGGAAGACCTCGTTGGTGAACAAGAGCTCGACATCGAGCCCGGGGTATTTGCCGCAGCCGTAGCGGATCGCGACGTCGAAATCGCCTCGGGTCAGATCGACGACCTCGTCGGTGGCCGAGATGCGCACGTCGATCTCCGAGTGCCGCTCCTGAAACCGGTGCAGCCGCAGGACCAGCCATTTGGCGGCGAAGGAGGGCGAGGCCGTGACGGTCAGGGTGCCGGTGTCGTTGTGCGCGCGCAGCCGCCGAACCGAGGATTGAATCCCGGCGAAGGCCTCCGACAGCCCGGGGAAGAGGACGCGCGCCGAGGCGGTGAGCCCGATCGAGCGGTTCATGCGGTGAAACAGCTTGACGCCGAGATCCTCCTCCAAGGCGTGGATCTGGTGGCTTACCGCCGCCGGCGTCACATGCAGCTCGTCGGCCGCCTTGCTGAAGCTCATATGGCGGGCCGCCGCTTCAAAGGCGCGAAGGGCGCTGAGAGGAGGCAGGTGGTTGTTCATATCGGATGAGGAATACTAAGCTGTCACTGAGAAACTCTCGTTTGCCGATCCAACAGATAATCGCCATTTCCCGGCAAGCAAGTTCGTGGCGAGCGTCCTAGCGCCGCTCGCCGAGTTTAGGAGATCTTACATGACAGCGATTCATTGGCCGCACCCGCGCGGCGTTGTCGGGCGGCGAGGGGCGGAGGGCGCCCTGGCCCGCGCCGCAGGTCGGGTATCGACGGCATGGCGCGAATGGCGGCGGCGGGCGCAAGACCGTTCGCGGCTCGCCGAGCTCGACGAGCGGATGCTCAAGGATATCGGGCTGACGCGCGCCGACGCCGAATTCCTGATCAACAAGCCGTTCTGGAGGGAATGATGCGCTTGCTGGCGATCGCGGGCGGCACTATCGGCGGGTGGGCGCGTCGCGCTATACTGGCTCTTGCCGAGCGCGCGGCGCGCTCTAGCCGCGATGTCCCGCCCGAGTTCTATAAATTTCCACTGTTCTGAGCCTACCCAGACGCTTAAGGACCACCCCAGGAGGAAGAAAGATGAGCAACGTCGACGGCCTGTCTTATGTCGAGGCGGAACTGAACTATCTCGGCCCGATGACCGAGCGCCCCCGGTATTACGCCTATGAGATGGGCCCGGGCGAGCGGCAGTCGAACATGAGCTACGACGCGCACAAGATGCGCATCCACGACATGCGGCCGATCTCTTCCGACATGTCGCTCGACACCCAGGGCTTCGCGCTGGTCGAGCAGCGCAGCGCGGTAAAGGATTTCTGGGACGACGACGAGGTCCGGCGGGTCTACTACCCGGAGGCCGAGCAGGTCATCAAGCAGGTGACCGGCGCCAGCCGCGTCTTCATCTTCGACCATCTGCAGCGCCGCCGCGTGGCGGGCGTGCAGGACCGCAGCGCCGGCGGGCCGCGCCAGCCGGCGACCCGCGTCCACGTCGACCATACGGCGAAATCGGGTCCGCAGCGGGTCCGTGATCTGCTGCCCGACGAGGCCGAGGAATTGCTCAAAGGGCGCGTCCAGGTCATCAATCTGTGGCGCCCGATGTTCAGCCCATTGCAGGACGCGCCTCTCGCGGTGTGCGATTCCCGCACTCTCCATTCGGAGGATCTGATCCCCTCGGATTTGGTCTATAGGGAGAGGGTGGGCGAGACCTACTCGGTCCGTTACAATCCGGATCACCGCTGGTTCTATGTGCCGGAAATGCGTCGGGATGAGGCATTGCTGCTGAAGATCGCGGACACCAAGACCGACATTCCGGCCCGCTTCATGCCGCATACCTCGTTTACCGATCCGACGACCCCGCCCGATGCGCGGCCGCGCGAGAGCATCGAGATCAGGACGCTGGTCTTCCACTAGGCCTGACCATTGCGCCCCGCAGCCCGGATTTGGGTCCGGGCTGCGGCTCCGCACTGCGAAGGCCGCAAGCAAGGTGATCGAACTATGGCGACAGCTACGCCGAAGCGCCAATCCGGCTTTAAGACCAATCCCGATTACAGGGTCACCTTCGAGCCGTCGCCCCGCCGCGTGCGCGTAAAGTTCAATGGCGAAGTTGTCGCAGACAGCACCAGCGCGCATCTGCTGTTCGAGACGCGCCATCTGCCCGTCTACTATTTCCCGCAATCCGATGTGCGCATGGACTTGATGGCTCCGACGGAGCATCACACCTTCTGCCCCTATAAAGGGACGGCGTCATATTGGAGCATCGCGGTCGGCGGCAGGGTGGCGGAGAACGCGGTCTGGGGCTACCCCGATCCGTTCGAGGAGGTGGCCGCGATCAAGGATTTCGTGGCGTTCTACTGGGACCGGGTCGATGCTTGGTACGAGGAGGACGAGGAAATATTCGTCCACCCGCGCGACCCCTACAAACGGGTCGACGTCCTGGATTCGACCCGTCCGGTTCGGGTTGTCGTTGGCGGGACAGTGGTCGCGGAAACCCGACGCGCCCGTTTCCTGTTCGAGACGCGGCTGCCGACGCGTTATTACATTCCGCCGGAAGATGTGCGCATGGATCTTCTCGTGCAGAGCGACAAGATCACTCGCTGCCCCTACAAGGGAAAAGCGCACTACTATTCGGTCCAGATCGGCGATCAACAGTTCGACGACCTGGTGTGGGCCTACCCCGACCCGATTCCGGAATGCCCAAAAATCAAAGATTACCTGTGCTTCTTCAATGAGCACGTGGACGAAATCCGGGTGGACGGTGTCCCGGTGCCGCGGCCGCTGACGCCGTGGTCTAGGGATTGGAAGGAGCGGGCGGCAACGGTTCCCGACCCTCGCGGGCCGGTGACCCGCCCGTAGAGGCGCGGCCTCTTCCGGCAAAAACGCCGCCAATCCTGCAACCGTCGTATGGCCGCCTCGCTAAGCTGAGCCATGGACCAAGCCCGGTCACGACGATAGGCGTCAACACCGGGTTTGCCCAGGGGGTCCAGGCCTCCACTATCGTCGAGATTCGCCGCCTCGATCAGCGCAAGTCCGGGCACGACACGGCGCCGGAATCTTTGCACGCGGCGTCGCGGCGGCGGGGATTGCCTTCGGCCGGCGCAACCCCTAATTCCCTTGCATTCTATCGAGGAGGTCAACTGGTCGTGCTCGAACTCGACCGTCTGCGCGCGGCGCCGCTCTGCCGCGATCCGTTCGATTTCGTAGTCGTCGAGGATTTCGTGCGCCAGGACGAGCTGGCGCCGGTCGTGGCCGATTTCCCTCAAATCTCCGGCTGCGGCAGCTACCCGGTGGATGCTCTGGAATACGGGCCGGCCTTTGAGCGGTTGCTGGCGGCGTTGACCGGTCCCGAGCTCAGCCACGCGGTTGAGGAGAAGTTCGGCATCGATCTCGGCGGGCGTCCGACGATGGTGACGGTGCGCGGCCGCGGCGACGGCAAGGACGGCCGCATACACACCGATTCGGAAACCAAGATCATCACGTTATTGCTCTACCTGAACCCGGTTTGGGAACGCGCGGAAGGCCGCCTGAGGCTGCTGCGCGGCCCCGACAACCTGGACGATTACGCCTTGGAGGTGGCGCCGCTCGCCGGCACGATGCTCGCCTTCCGGCGCAGCGGCCGGTCGTTCCACGGTCATCGGCCGCATGTCGGCGAGCGCCGCATGCTGCAGCTGAATTGGGTGACTGAGCCGGCGGTGGTGCGCCGCGAGCTCAACCGGCATCGCTGGTCCGCGCGGCTCAAGATGCTCAACCCGTTTTTCCGCTCCGCTGTGGCTGCCGCGGCGCTCGCCGCTGCGCTGCCGGGTGCCGCGGCCGCTCAGACGAAAATCGTCGACGAGTTCAAGTTCGGCGCCTTGGCGCATGACGTCGGGGTGTTCGACCGCCATGTCGAAGGCGGCGCCGACCTCAATTTCGAGATGCTGTTCACCCCGCCGGATTTCCTCAGCGTCATCGGTTCGCCGCGCCCCCATATCGGCGGCTCGCTCAATACGGCGGGGAACACCAATTCGGGCTATTTTGGCCTGACCTGGGGGATCACCTTGATCCAGAACCTGTTCGGTTGGGGCGGGCAGGTGTACGTCAACGGCAGCGTGGGCGGCGCGCTGCAGGACGGGTATCACGACGACGCGCCGCCCGGCCGCAAGAATATGGGATCGACGGCGTTGTTCCGCGGGAGCGTCGAGCTCGGCTACCAGCTGACCCCGAGGGTCAGCATCTCGGGCTTTGTCGACCACATGTCGAACGCTGATCTCGCTCCGCACAATGCCGGGATAACCGACGCGGGAGCCCGGCTGGGCTTCAAGTTCTAACCCGTTCGCGCATTCCCGAGCGATTCGTCCGGGCCTGAAAATGGCCCGTCAGGTCCTTCGGATTGTGCAGCCGTGGTGAGAGTTCCAGCGACATGACGATCGCAAAGAATTTCACCCTGGCTCAGCGCCATCACCGGGCGGGTCGGGTTGCCGAGGCAGAGCGGGGGTACCGCGAAATTCTGGCGGTAGATCCGAGCCACGCGGGTTCCCTCCAGTACTTGGGTCTGATCGCGCATCAGTATGGTCGAAGCGATATCGCCGTCGACTTGATAGGCCGGGCATTGATCTCGGATCCGGGATCGGCAGAAGCGCATGTGAATATAGCCAATATTTTCAAAGATCTAGAAAATCCATCACTGGCTCTCGCGCATTATGAAAAAGCGCTCGCGCTAAAACCCAGAAGTGCTGAGATTTATTACTCCATCGGGGTGGTTTTACAATTGCAGGGGCAGCTCGACCGGGCTTTAGAAAACTACCGGAGTGCATTAGCTCTTCGCCCGATCTTTCCAGAAGCGCATCTGAACTTGGGCACGATTTGCGACGCTCGGGGTGAGCTTGAACTCGCGGTGAAGTCTTATCAGGAGGCTGCGCGAATCCGGCCAAACTATCTCGCGGCACAAATGAATTCGGACGGGCTCTGAGCCGACAAGGCGACTTGCGGGCTGCCGGGATGTGCTTCAAGCGTGCGACGACGATCGCGCCCGACCATCTTTCGGCCCATCAGAACCTTGGTCGGACACTCGCCGAACTGGGGCGACCCGAGGACGCCGTGGTGGCGTTTCGTCGGGCCGTGGCGTTGGCGCCGGAAGATGCGGAGGCGCACCTAAATCTCGGCACGGCACTTGCCGCGTTAGGTAAGGGGGAGGAGGCGGTCGCTCATTACGAGCGAGCCCTGACACTTCTTCCGGGTTACGCGATCGCACACATGAATCTCGGCACTGCATTGAGAGATCAGAACAAATTCGACGAGGCTATCACGCAATACCGACTGGCGTTGGCTCACGATCCCGCCCTGGCCGAAGCGCACTACAATTTGGGGTTAGTGCTGCAGCAGCTGGGCCGTTGCGAGGAGGGGTTGCTCGAACAGGAGCATGCGCTGGCTTTGATGCCCGGGCATGGTTCGGCTAGGCTTGCCCGGTGCATGGCCGCGCTGCCGATCTTGTATGTGGACGAGTCTGGAAATTGGCCGGCAGCGAGCAGTTTATCGACAACGGTTGACGCAACTCTGCGACGAAGTGGACCGGAAGAGCGCGGTCGCCGAGCTAGCGGCAGCGGTGGGCTCCAATCAGCCGTTCTTCTTGGCATACCAGCAGCAGAACGACCGGGCGCTGCAAGCGCAATACGGTGCCATGGTCTGCCACATCATGGCGGAAAAATATCCGCCGCCGAGACCACGACGGTCTGCAGGCCCTGTGCGGGTTGGGGTGGTATCCGGTTTTTTCTGCAATCACACGATTTGGAAGCTCTTCCTCAACGGGTGGCTCAATCAGCTCGACCGCCGCAGGTTTCAAGTGTTCGGCTATCATACCGGAACCGGGTGCGATGCGGTCACCGCCGCCGCGGCAGAGCTTTGTAATCGTTTTGTTCGGGGTCCGTTGCCTGCTGAACGGTGGCGCGAGACGATCCTGGCCGATCGGCCCGATGTCCTGATCTATCCGGAACTGAGCATGGATGCGATGGCGGGCTGGCTCGCTGCTCATCGGCTCGCCCCGGTTCAATGCGTGTCCTGGGGGCATCCCGAGACGAGCGGCCTTCCGACGATGGATTATTTTCTGTCCAGCGAGGCGATGGAGCCCCCCGAAGGGCAGCAGCATTATACCGAGCAACTGGTCAGATTGCCCCGATTGTCGATCTACTACGAACCGCCCGAGGCGGAGCCGGTCGCGATCGAGCGTTCCGAGTTCGGCCTCCGACCTGGCGGTACGGTGTTCTGGTGCGCTCAGTCCCTATACAAATATTTGCCGCAGTATGATTGCGTTTTCCCGCACATCGCGCGCCAGCTCGATGATGTGCAATTCGTATTCATCAAGTATCCCTATGGGGATCACATAACCGAGCTGTTCCGCAAACGGCTCGACCGCGCGTTTGCTGCATTGGATCTCGACGCGGCCGATCATTGCGTCTTTCTGCCATTTCTCGATCAGACGCGGTACATTGGCGCGGCGGGGTTTTGCGACATTGTCCTTGACAGCATCGGCTGGTCGGGCGGCGTGTCCACTTTGGAAAGCCTGAGGCACAACCTTCCCATTGTCACGTTGCCTGGGTCGCTGATGCGGGGCCGGCACACGATGGCGATGCTGGAGCTGATGCAGGTGACAGAGACCATCGCCGCAACGGTGGAGGAGTACATTTCGCTGGCGGTGCGTCTCGCCCGAGACATCGGTTGGCGCACTATGGTCAAGAACAGGATCTCTACTGCGAAACATCTTCTGTATCGGGACGAGACCTGCATTTCCGGATTGCAAGAATTCCTGGTGGGGGCAGCCCGGAGCCGCGGCGCAGTTGCCGGTGTTCCCGACCATCGAGGGACTGAAGCTTAATTCTTCCAGCCCGCACGGCCTAGGATATTCCATTCTCTCACGGCGACGTTGAACCGAGGCTCGGAACCGAGCGCGCGACCCCTCGCCTATCTGGTTGGGCCGAGATTCTGAACCAAAAGGAGCCGCAGCACAGCTTTCCCGTCCCAAAGGGCTCACCCTAAGCCGCCGGATTCCCGGGGGGAACTTCAATGTGTTGCTCTTCGGTCACGCTGCGACGAAAACACCACTTTGCCTGCAGAGCGAAGTTGATCGAGGCCGGCGCATCCGTATCATGGCGCGAGAAGCACGGGCTGGTGTGCTCGACTGCTGCAACCTTTGATTTCTCGGGGGAGCAATGATCAGAAAGCGGATGAACGGGAGGGCGGCGGCTATTGGTGGCCTGACGGCCACGGTTGCTTTGCTGACAGGGCTTCCCGCAGCAACGGCCGACGAACTGGCTGATTTGCGTGCAAATCAGGAGCTGCTTCAGCGTCGCATCGAGCAGCTCGCACAGGGCCAACGCCCTCCGACTGCCGGGGAGACTGTCTATGGCACCACTCCGGTACCGGGTGCCGCGCTTATCGGCGGCAGCTTCCCGCGTTCTTTCCTAATCCCAGGTACCGATACCTCCATTCGCGTTGGCGGCTTCGCCGACTTGACCATCGACTATGTATTCACCAATGGTAGGCCAAATAGTCAGGTTGCCACAACCAACTTTGGTGCGACCGGGAACCTTAACTCACAGGCGCTAGACGTCCACGGACAGACGGTTCCGGGTTTTCCGACCCCTGGGAATTTGGTCCCGGTGCAGCCAAATCACTCACGCGGCAACGGCCTTTTCTCGATGAGCCCGAAAGAAACCCGTCTCAATGTCGAAACGCGGACGCCGACCGCGTGGGGTGAATCACGGACATTTATCGAATTCGATTTCGCGGGCGGCAATGACGTGGCTCTCAGCGGTGCAGAGCGTACGTCCGATAATTTGATACCGCGCTTCAGGTTCGGCTACGGCACACTCGGAGGTTTTCTGGCCGGACAGGCGAATTCGAACTTTGCCGACCCCGACTTAAATAGTGAAACTCTCGATTTCGGCGGTGATACCGGCGCGTCAGGACCAAGCCGCGTAGCACAGATCCGCTACACCATCGCCGGCCCTTGGGGAAGCGCCTGGTCAATATCAGCCGAGAACACGACGCCCGAGCTATGGACCCCGGCGGGTCTGATCGCGATAGACACTAACCCCACGCCCGCTGGCATAGGGACCAATCCGTTGAAGCAGACGGCCCCGAACATGACCTTTGCTTCCTATTTCGCCCAGCCCTGGGGGCACATCGATTTTAAAGGCGTTGTACGCCCTGGGTTGAGCTTGAATGACGGGGTCCACGTTGCGCAGAACTTTGTCGGTTACGGCGGTGGAATTTCTGGCGACGTAAAGCCCGGGTGGTGGGGTTGGAATAAGGATGACATAGTATTCAACGCTGTAGCGGGTAATGGTCTAGGTCGTTACTTGAACGATAGTAGCAACGCGTCAATGGCCACTAACTACCCGGCCGTAATTCCTGCTACCGTAGCTGCTGCTGCGCTGGTCAGGACGGCGACGGTCCCAAGCTTTGGTGCTCAGTTGGGTTACCAACACTGGTGGTTACCGAACCTACGCTCCAATATCAGCGGCGGGTACGTCTATTACGACGTTCCCACGAATAAAATCGGCCCAACGCAGTCCGTCGCGGCAAATAAACGGGAGATCTCCGCTCACGCCAATCTGATCTGGAGCCCGGTAGCATTCATCGATGTGGGTATCGAATACATGTATGGTCAGCGAACGGTGGTGGCGAATATCAAGGGCAACGAACAGGTGCTGATCAGCAAGTTCCGCGTCAAGTTCTAACCAACAACAGCATACGAAGTCTTGGGACCCGCCGGCTCAGCCGGCGGGTCTTTTATTTGGCACGGTCAAGGCTTAGGTTAGGGGCGTGGCGGCGGTACCCTTCGATACGCTGAAGCTCGCGCGCCGGCTGGAAGCCGCGGGTTTTCCCGGAAAGCAGGCCGGGGATACGGCCGAGGCGCTGGCGGAGGCGATGTCGGGCGCCGAGATCGCGACGAAGTCCGACCTGGCCCTCGTTAGGACAGACCTGGCGGGCCTTAGGGCGGAGCTCAAGGCGGACATCGCAGCGCTCAGGGCCGAGCTCAAGGCGGACATCGCAGCGCTCAGGGCCGAGCTGAAGGCCGACATAGAGCTGATGCGGCGCGAGATGGAGATATTGCGCCGGGATCTGACGATCCGCCTTGGAGGTATGATGGTGGTTGCCGTCGGAATTTTGCTCGCTGCGATCCGATATCTCGCCCGCCTCGCATCCCTGACAGCCGCTTTGCGGCCCTGTTCAGGAGGGTAGGGCGGGTGCAACCCGCCGTGACGGCCGGCCGTAGGATGGCGGGTTTGCACCCGCCCTACAGGTTGCCGGCCACGTCCTACAGCGGGTCTTTCGTTTGGAGCGGCAAAGACCTAGGTTACGGCAATGGCGGCCGTTCCGTTCGATACGCTGAAGCTCGCGCGACGGTTGGAAGCCGCCGGCTTCCCGGGGAAGCAGGCGGGCGATACCGCCGAGGCGCTGGCGGAGGCGATGTCCGGAGCCGAGCTCGCGACCAAATCGGACCTGGCTCTCATTAGGACGGAAATGGCTGGCCTCCGGGCGGAGCTCAAAACCGACATCGCAGCGCTCAGGGCGGAGCTCAAGGCCGATATAGAACTTCTGCGTCGCGACCTGACGATCCGCCTTGGGAGCATGATGGTAATTGCCGTCGGGATATTGCTTGCCGCGATCAGGTATCTCCCGCCTGCCCCGCATCCGTGATCCCGGTGCGGGTGTTGATGACACCGTGGCCCTGCCGCACTAATTTCGTGAAATGGACGGTGAGATCCCGCTCCGAGCACCCGCAACCGGCGCTTTTGTCGTGGAACGGCCGGTTGCGCGGGTCTTGCCCGTGGTCCTCGCCTCGCCGCACAGCGGATCCGATTATCCGGCGGAATTCCTCGCCGCCTCGCGGCTCGACCCGTTGGCGCTGCGGCGCTCCGAGGACAGCTTTGTCGACGAGCTCTTTGCGGCCGCCCCGCGCCTCGGCGCCCCGCTTCTCTCGGCCCGGTTCCCGCGCGCCTTTCTCGATGTCAACCGCGAGGCTTACGAGCTCGACCCGGCGATGTTCTGCGATGCCTTGCCGGGTTTCGTCAATGCCGGCTCGCCGCGGGTCCGCATGGGTCTCGGCACGATTGCCCGGATCGTCGCGAACGGCGAAGAAATCTATGCCCGCAAGCTCCGCTTCGCGGAGGCGCGACACAGGATCGAGTGCCTCTACTATCCCTATCACCACGCGCTGCGCGGGCTGGTCGAGGAAACAGAGGGGGCCTTTGGCGGATATCTGCTCGTCGACTGTCATTCGATGCCCTCGGTGGCCGGGTTCTGCCGTGCCTCGGACGGGGCCGACTTCGTGCTCGGCGACTGCCATGGCTCGGCCTGCGCGCCGCGGATCGTCGAGGCGGCGCGCAATTTCCTGACCAAACGCGGTTTTGCCGTCGCATTGAACGCCCCCTATGCCGGCGGGTTTACGACCGGCTACTACAGCCGGCCGAGCGCCGGCCGGCACGCGCTGCAGATCGAGATCAACCGGTCGCTCTACATGGACGAGCGGAGCTATCGCAGAAAGGCGCGCTTCGCCAGCCTGGTCAAGGACCTGGCCGATCTGGTCGAACGGCTGGGGGAGGCCGCCCGGGATTGCCTGGCGCAACAATCCGGAGCTCCGGCAACGACGACGGCCGAGCGTTAACCTCCGTCGCCCACTCCTCCTACCGTCATGCCCCGCGCAAGCAGCCGTTTGGCGGCGCTCGACTCCACGGCAAAATGGGTGCCTACCAGTGCGAGACGAGATCGTATTCGGCGAAGAGACCGGCCAGCCGCATCCGTGAAACGAGGTTGACGCCCTGCACCAGCTCGGAGCTGGCGATGCCGCGCTCGCTCAGGTCTTCTTCGACGACGTAAACGGGGATCTTGCGGTTTTCGATCAGATCGGCCACGTCGCGATCCATTCTCGGCGCCTGCGTCTGTTTCCATTCGCCGACCGTCAGGCCCGGCGCTCCTTGCCCGGCGATCGCGTAGTTCACGGCGTTGCCGCGCAGCACCACCGTGTGTGCGCCCCCCGCGGCCTGCATCGCGGCGAGCAGCCACAGGATCGTGTCGTCCTGCTCTTCCATCACCGCGCGATAGGCCGATTCGACGATGTTCAATGACTTCTTCGCCATGGCTGCCTCACTTTGTCGGGATCACGAGGACATTGTCGGACGCCTCGGTGAAGGCCTGGAAATCGGCGGGCGAGCCGCGCCGCGTTCCCGGCACGAACTCGTTGACGCCTCGCTCGTCGACGCACATGCCGCAGTTCACCCAATCGACCTTGCCGCCGTTCTTCGCGGCCTCGGCCAGCAGCGCCGCGACCTGATCCTTCGTGGTCGGGTGGTTCTCTTCGGCGAGGTTCTTGCCGTGAACGGGGTTCGGGTGCGGCGACTGGCGGGTGAACGCGAGCGCCGCCGCGCCTTCATAGGCAAACACGTTGATGTCGTGACCGCGCCGGGCGGCCGCATCGAGGATGCGAAATGCAGTGGTCAGGTTCGCCAACTCGTACGGCGCATCCATCAGCGCGAAAGTCAGGGTCTTTTTGGCCATTGTCCGCCTCCTCAGTGCCAGAGGGTCTTGTGACCAGCCGCAAGCTGGTCGACGACGACATCGATCGGGGATGCCGCTACCCCATCGGCCAGCTTTGAGATGCCTCGCTCGCGCAGCGAGAAGTCGTCCGCAAGGACCTTGACCCCGCTTTGGCAGAGCGCCGTCAGGGCGGCAGAATGGGCCGACGGCCGCGCCGCCAAGGACGCCGTTTTGGACCAGAAAAAGCGTTACTTCGTTCCCGGCCTCGACCAGGCCCTTCGACAGCTCGTAGTAATATAATACATCGTTCGATTCGAACGGATCACGCGACTCGATGAGTAAATAGCTGGTCATGGCATCTCCCTTTCTTCAGGTTCGGAATTGGCTCACCCCATCGTCGAATTGAAGGCGCCGCCGTCGAGGAGCAGGTTCTGGCCGACGATGAAGCCGGCGGAGGCGCTGCAGAGAAAGGCGCAAGCGTCGCCGAATTCGGCGGGGTCGCCGACCCGGCCGGTCGGGTTCGTCTGACCGCGCTTCGAAAGCATCTCCTCGAAGGAGATGTTCTGCCGCCGCGCCTCGTATTCGATGCCCGAGCGCAGCCGGTCGGTCAGAAACGGGCCGGGCAGCAGGCCATTGATCGTCACATTGTATTTGGCAACCTGACGCGCGAGGCCGGCGCAGAAGGCGGTGAGGCCGGCGCTCGCGCCGTTGCTCATCCCGAGATTGGGGATCGGCGACTTCACCGAGCCCGAGGTGATGTTGACGATGCGGCCGAATTTGCGCTCGCACATGCCGTCGACCGTGGCCTTGATCAGCATGATCGGGGTCAGCATGTTGGCGTTGACCGCCTTCTGCCAGTCCTCGACCGACCATTCGCGGAAATCGCCGTGCGGCGGGCCGCCGCAATTGTTGACCAGGATGTCGGGGTTCGGGCAGGCGGCGAGCGCCGCGGCGCGGCCGGCTTCGGTCGAGATGTCGCCGGGTACCGCCGTCACCTTCGCGCCGGTCTCCTTGCGGATCTCCTCGGCGGTCTGCTCGAGGGTCTCGGCGGTGCGCGCGGTGATCGTCAACTCGACCCCGGCGCGCCCCAATGACATCGCACAGGCCCGCCCCAGCCCCTTGCTCGCGGCACAAACCAGGGCCTTGCGGCCGCGAATGCGCAAATCCAACATGGCATCCTCCGCTGTGATCACGGCATCTTGGTATAAAGAACGGCAAAGCGAAACCGGAAGCGATGAAACTGACCCTCACTCTCGACCTTGCGCCCGCCGGCGTGCGCGCCGGCCTGATCGAAGAATGGGACGAAATCCGCGGCAACGCGAAGATGGAGCCGCGGGTGCGCCTGTTCGACAGCGAAGAGGAGGCGCTCGCTTGGGGACGCTCCTGGGCGCATCGCCGCGGGCTGAAGCAGCTGTTCCTGACCGACAACAGAAAACCGCGGGACGAATGATCGGGCGGGGGCGGGGCGCCGTCGGGGCGCTCTGGCTCTCGCTCGCGCTCACCCCGGTCAGCGCCGCTCCCGAGGAGCTCGGCTCGGCGGAGACCGCTCGGGATTTCCTGATCCAGAACGTCTGTCTCGACAAAGCGCGAGCGGTCCTCGAAGGCGTCAGCCCGCTCGACGGCGACCAGCGTTGCGTGGCGCAGCGCGACCTGATGCCGGGAGAAAAGCTGCCCTATCACAAGCACGACCATCCTGCCGCCCGGGAGAAGGAGGCGTCGCGCGGGTATCAGAGGCACGACTCGTTTCCGGTCGAGACCGCCCAATTCGGGCTGGTGATCGAGCATTCGTTCGATTTCGGCTTTGGGGAAGGGCGGCGGTTCGGCAAGTTCGACACCGGGCGAGGCGATGGCGGCGACATCGCCCTGATTTCGCCGGAAGCCGTGTCGTTGGCCGCGACCGAGGACGGCGGCGCGGGGTTTCAGCTGTTTGCCGGCCCGGACTGCCGGGACCGCCCCGGCGCGGCCGCATTGAACCGGTCCTGGATCATCGCGCTCCTCGACCCCGACCGGCCGCTGCAGGGCGAGACCGTGGCGCGGCTGCGCAGCCTCAGAGAAAAGCAGCAGGAGAGCTGCCCTGCCCGGCTGGTTGCCGCCTTTACGCGTTGGCGCGTCCGGCCGGTGCAGTACCGAGCGGCCGGCGGGCAGGGGCGCCCGGCCACCTTGACGACCTTGGTCTCCGAGCATTACGGCGGCGAGCGCCCCGAATTGGCAGACCATGTCGAGCGCTTCTACTTCACCCGCGAGCTCGGCTCGACCCGCTGGGAGCGGTGGCAGAACCTCGACCACAGCCGCGACTTCAGCGCGGACCGGCTGGCGAAGGCGTCCTCGGAGCTGGCGCTCTCCGGCCGCTGCAGCGGGGCCGAGGCGCCTGCCGGAGAGGCCCGGTTCGTGATGATCGATTGCCGCGAATGGACCCGTATCGAGGCGCCTGCCGACCCGGGCGGCGACCCTCCGGGGTTTTTCATCGAGGCGGTCAGATCACGCCATTTGGCAGCGGATCTTTTCGCGGCTCCGCAGAACTGACCCCGGCGCCGGGGTCAATACCCCGGAGGCGGCGGGACCGGCGCTCCCGGGTAACCCGGCGTCCCGGGCCGTACCCCGGCGGGCCGTAATAGGGTTGCGGGCCCGGCGGGCCGCCAGGATAGGGTCGCGGGCCCGGCGGGCCGCCCGGATAGCGCGGCGCGTCGGGCGGCGGCGAGAAGCCCGGCACCTGGTTGCCGTGCGCCACCATGCATTGGCCGTACAAAATGTCATATTGCTGCTGCACCGACATCTGCGCGTAGCCGTAGCCGCTGGCGCCGGCCACGGTGCCGAGCGTCGCGCCTGACGCCGCGCCGATCGCCGCGCCACGGCCGCCGCCGATCGCGGCGCCGAGCCCTGCCCCTAACGCGGTGGTGAGGAGGGTGCCGCCGACCGCCTGGCTGTTGGCGGCCGCGACCGCCGGCGCGGTTTGCGCGGCGGCATATTGCTGGCAAACCGCCTGATCGGCGCCGAACGCGTCGAAGGATTTGTTCGGCCCCGGCGCTACCGGGATCATCGGGGCCACGGGCGGTTGAACGCATCCCGCCAGAGCGACCAGCGCGGCGCCGACGCCGAAAAGACGTCGATAAGTATGCTTCATCCGTTCCTTCCCCTGAACGAGCCCCATGCTTCCGCCGGCACTCAATTACCGCCGCCGATCGTCGCCGGGCCCAGCAACGGACCCTGATAGCCCGGAGAATTCGGCGAGGGCGAGTAGCCGGGCACTGCATATCCTCGGGCATACATACACTGAGCGTACATCACGTCGACAGGCTGCGCTCGTTGCGCCTCGGCATAGCGCCGGCAGATCTGATCGGCGACCGCGGCATTCTGGGCATTAGCAACGGCGCAAGGCGCGAAGCACAGCATCAAGACGAAGGCGCCAATCCGCCAATCTCCGCGCCGCATCGAGGCTCAGCGGGTGAATTCCGGCATTACTTCGCGCGCGAAGGTCCTGAGCGCCGACAGCGAGCCGCCGACATCGATCAGCAGCACATACTCCACCCCGCCCGCCTGCAGCTCTTTCATCCGCCCGACGATCTCCTCCGGCGTGCCGATCAGCGCGTCGGTCTCGGTGGCCTTGCGCATCTCGTCTTCCGCGAGGGCGCGCCGCGGGCGGCCGAGCATCGGAGAATCGCCCGACGGCGACAGCGACAATTGCTGGACATTGCGCATGAACTGCATGCGCAACCGGTGCGCCGCCTCGCGCTCCTCCGCATTCTGCGCGATGTGGAGCGCTCGGGTGAGCCCGACCGTCATCGGGTCGTAGACCCGTCCCTGCCCCTCCACCGCCTTGCGGTAGATGCCGATGCTCTCGGCGACCAGCTCGGGGCTGCCGTTCTGGCCGAGCAGCAGGTTGAACCCGTTCTCGGCCGCCTGCCGGATCGAATCCGGGCTGAACGCTCCGATCCACAACGCGGGATGCGGCTGTTGCACCGGCGCCGGCTCGACCACGATGTCCTCGAAATGCCAGTGCTTGCCGTGGTGCGAGAACCGCCCCTTGGTGGTCCAGGCTTTGCGCAAGAACGCGACGGCCTCCTCATAGCGCTCGCCGGCCTCCTCCATCGGGATGCAGAAGCCGTGGAACTCGCCCCACCGGTAGCCCTTGCCGATGCCGAGATCGAGCCGGCCGTTGGAGAGAAGATCCAAGGTCGCCGCCTGCTCGGCCAGCAGCGCCGGGTTGTGCCAGGGCAAGACCAGCACCGCGGTGCCGAGCCGCATCGTTCGAGGTCTTGGCTGCCAGATAAGTCAGAAAGCCCAAGGTCGCGGAGATCTGTCCGAACCCGGTGAAATGATGCTCGACCAGAAAGACGCTGTGAAAGCCCAGCGCCTCGGCTTCGCAGATGTAATCGACGTAGTCCGTATAGATCTGACTGTCGCTCGCCTGCTCGCCGATCTCGGTGCGCGCGCCGCCAAACAACCCGAACTGCATATTCCAACCTCCCCGCCGGAACGCCAAGGCATGCCAGTAGCTGGTTTTGCCCTCTCCGCCCCCTTGCGGGGGGAGAGGGAGAATTCTGATACTCCAGATGTTACTGGAAGCGGGGCTTTACTTCCTCGCAGAGCAGCCGGATGGCGTTGATGACCCGGTCGTGCGGGATGCGGCCGCCGCAGTTCAGCTCGGCCAGGATCCCGGCGAGCCCGAGCTCTTGCTGCACCTCGCGCAGCCGCTGAGAGAAGCCGTCGGGCGAGCCGCACAGCACCTGGGTGCGCAAGGCGTCCTCATAGGTCAGGTGCTGCAGCCGCTCGGCCCTCCTGACCCGCTGGTCGGCGGCCGGGCCACCCGAGCGCCGCGCCGAGTCGATCGCCAGCGCGGCCTGCCGCTGGAAAAAATGCATCAGGCTGTCGCGCAGCTCGGACCGGGCCCGTTCCTCGGTCTCGGCGATATAGGCCGGCACCCGCAGATAGACCTCGCCCTCGCCGGGATGCCCGGACGCCCTCCACGCCTCGCGGTAGGCCTTGATCGACGGGACGAGCTCTGAAAACGTGCCGTGGCGGACCGCGACAAAGATCGGGCAGCCGAGCTCGCCGATCGCCGGAAAGGTGTCGGCGCTGGCGGCTGCGATGCGGATCGGCGGATGGGGGCGCTGATACGGCTTCGGGACGAGGGTCACGTCCTTGAAACTGTAATATTGGCCTTCGTAGCAAAACGGGTCCTGGGTCCAGGCCCGCTTGATGATCTCCAGGGTCTCGGCAAACCGGTCGCGGCTCTCGGCGTAGGAAATGCCGTAATCCTCGTAGGTGCGCACGACGCCGCTGCGCCCGACCCCGAAGATCAGCCGGCCCCGGCTCAGCTGGTCGACGGTTGCCGCCTCCTCGGCAAGCCGCAACGGATGGCACAGCGGCAAAACCTGAACCGCGATGCCGATCTTGATGTTGCGGGTGCGCACCGCGATCGCATTGGCGATGCCGAGCGGGTCCGACAGGACCGAGCGCTGCGGGTCGCCGTGCAATTCGGCGAGCCACAGCGCATCGAGCCCCCAGCGCTCCGCGGCGTCGACCTGCGCCAAGGCTTCGTCGAAGGCATCGGCCTCGCTGCGGCCCGGCAGGGCCGGGAATTCGTGAAACATGCCGAATTCCATGAGGCTCGTCCTTCTGATTTGCTTTGGCGGTGCGACCCTAGCGAATGAGCCTGGGGAGGCCCAAGCACGAAAAGCTCGCCCCAGCCATGCCGGCTATTGCCCGTCAGCTGCCGGCGAGCCCCGAGCCCACCATTTTTTTCGGGTCGACGATCTCCTCGAAGCGCGCCTCGTCGATGTCGCCCGAAGCAAGCGCGGCTTCCTTCAGGCTCAAGCCTTCGTCATTGGCCTTGTGCGCGATGGCCGAGGCCTTGTCGTAGCCGATCACCGGGCTCAATGCCGTCACCAGCATCAGCGAGCGGTCGACCATCTCGTCGATCCGCTGGCGGTTGAGCTGGGCACCCTCGACCGAGAAGTGCCGCAGCTTCTCGCAGGCGTCCCCGAGGATGCGGGCCGAATGCAGAAAATTGTTGATGACGACGGGACGCATCGTGTTCAGCTCGAAATTCCCCTGGCTGCCGGCAAAGGCGACCGCATTGTCTTCACCGATCACCTGAATGCAGACCATGATCATCGCCTCCTGCTGGGTCGGGTTGACCTTGCCTGGCATGATCGACGACCCCGGCTCGTTCTCCGGCAACAGCAGCTCGCCGAGCCCACAGCGCGGTCCCGAGGCGAGCCAGCGCATGTCGTTGGCGATCTTCATCAGCGCGACCGCGAGGCCGCGCACCGCGGCCATTGCGGCGACCATCGCGTCGAGCGAGCCTTGCGCCGCGAATTTATTGGGTGCGGTGACGAAGGGATAGCCGGTCAGCTCGGCGATCTTTTCGGCAACGGCGCGGCCGAAGTCCGGCGGCGCGTTGAGCCCGGTGCCGACCGCCGTTCCACCGGCTGCCAGCTCGAAGAGCCCGGCCTCCGACTGGCGGATGCGCGCCGCGGCGTCGCGGATCTGGTGGGCCCAGCCCGACCACTCTTGCCCGACGGTCAGCGGCACCGCATCCATCAGATGCGTGCGCCCGGTCTTGACCACATCCCTCCATTCATCGGCCTTGGCCTCGATCGCGGCGGCCAAGCCCTCCGCCTGGGGCAACAGATGCTTCTCCAATTCGAGGACGGCGGCGATGTGCATTGCCGTCGGGAAGGTGTCGTTCGACGATTGGCCCATATTGACGTCGTCGTTCGGGTGCACCGGCTCCTTGCTGCCGATCTTGCCGCCGAGCAGCTGAATCGCGCGGTTCGACAGAACCTCGTTGAGGTTCATGTTGGACTGGGTGCCCGAGCCGGTTTGCCACACGTAGAGCGGGAAATGCTCGTCGAGCAGCCCCTCGATGGCCTCGTCGGCGGCGCGCACGAGGGCGTCTGCCTTCCATTGCGGCAACCGCCCCGCCGCAGCATTGACCAAGGCTGCCGCCTTTTTGACGTAGCCATAGGCGTGATAGAGGCGCTTCGGCATCCGGTCTTCGCCGATCGAGAAATGCACCAAGCTGCGCTGCGTCTGCGCTCCCCAATAGCGGTCTGCCGGAACCTCGATCTCGCCCATCGCATCGATCTCGCGCCGCGTCCCGGCCGCGTCGATGCCGATCGGAATCTCGCGTATGCTGGCTGGTGTCGAGTGGTTCATGGCTGTTTCCGTTCAGGCGCCTCTGCCCAGGTCAACGCTGCTCGGAGAGACACCGCGTCAGCGCTGCAGATCATCAAGTCGACGCGACGTGTCCGGCCGTCTTCTGCTCGCCTAGGGCGTGCTCCGCGGCGGCTCGGATCGAAGCGGTCAGAGCATCTCTGCGGTATGGCTTCTCGACGAGAATGAAGCCGTCCTCGACCACCTGCTCGGCATATTGGCTGTACCCCGTCGCCAACAGCACCGGAAGCCCGGGGCGGGTTTCGCGCAAGGTCCGGGCGAGCTCGACGCCGCTCATTCCACCCGGCATCACGATGTCCGATATGACCAGTTCTATCGTCGGGTCGCTGTCGAGGAGCGCCAGGGCACCCCGGCCGTCACGCACCGTCACGGCTTCGCACCCGAGATCGCGCAGCAGCTCGGCGGTCACTTTAGCGACCTCGATGTCATCCTCGACGAGAAGAATGCGCGTAGGCGCCGCCGAGAACGGGGCTTCGCCTGCAATAGGACGCGGCTGGGCGGAAAATTCGCTCGTCCGGGGCAAAACGAGCGTGATCGCGGTGCCCTTGCCGATATCGCTGGCGATCGATGCAGTGCCGCCGCTCTGTTTTGCGAAGCCGTAGACCTGAGAGAGCCCGAGCCCCGACCCCAACCCGACCTCCTTTGTGGTGAAGAACGGCTCGAAGGCGCGCGCCAGGACGTCCGGCGCCATCCCGGTGCCGGTGTCGGAGAGCGTCACCTCGACAAAGTCGCCGATCAGCTCCTCTTTCCCCGCCTCCTGCGGGCCGAGCGAGATGTTGCGGGCCTCGACCCGGAACTGGCCGCCATTCGGCATCGCATCCCGCGCATTGACCCCGATATTGAGCAGAGCGAGCTCGAACTCGGCCGGGTCGACGATCACCGGCCAGAGGCCCTGAGGGATGTCGATGGTCATTTCGATGTCTTCGCGCAGCGAGCGCGACATCATCTCCGCGAGATCGGGCGCGCGCCGGTGCAAATCGACCGGCTCGGGCCGCAGCATCTGGCGCCGCGAAAAAGCGAGGAGCTGCCGGGTGAGCCGTTCGCCTTGCTCGGCGGCGCGGATTATTGCCGAGGCGCGCCGCGCGACGAGGTCGTCCGGCGCGTTGTCGCGCAGCAGCGCGGCGTTGCCGCCGACCACCGTCAGCAGATTGTTGAAATCATGCGCAATGCCGCCCGTGAGCTGCCCGATCGCCTCCATCCGTTGCGCCTGCCGCAATGCGGCTTCCGCCTGCCGCCGATCGTTGATTTCGAGCTGCAGGCGCCGGTTCGCCGTCTCCAGGTCACGCGTCCGTTGATCCACCACAGTCTCTATGCGCCGCGTGTAGCCGGTGCCGAGGAGCAGGAGCGCGCCGAGAAGGCCGGTGCTGATGACCCCCGCGACGAGCACGGCCCAGCTCTGCCATCCGCGATGCTGCTCGACATAGGCCGCGGTCGGCTCGGTCTCGACACGATAGCTGCGCCCGCCGAAATCGAAGGCATCCTGGTAGGAGGCAGCACCTGCGGAGGCGGGTAGCCGGCTATAGAGCGCCTTATTCTGCCCTTTGTCGAGAAAGCGGAGACCAAGCATCGGCTCGTAGGCTGCGGCGATCTCGGCTGTGAAGGTCGCCATCCGCAGCGCGACCGAGACGATCCCCGCCCCGTTTGGGCCCCCGTCGACTGCGAAGAGCAGCAAGATGCCGCGCTGCTCGCCTTGCTGCTGGACGAGACGAATTGGCGGGGTCGCTCCGACTTCGCCCGAAGCGATGGCGTGCTCCACAGCGGCCTTCCGGCCGGGTTCGGAGAGGAGATCGAAGCCCACGATTTGCTCGTTGCCCTCGAGCGGCTCGACATAGGTCACCGGGTAATAACGATCTCGCTGTGCGGCCCGGCGCCGTACTCCGGCGGCATCGATTTCGCGAATTTCAAAGCCGGGCAAGTCGGCTTGCTGGGCCGCCTCGAACGCTAGGCGCTGCGCGGGTTCGATCCGAGGCACCCATTTGACGGCTTGGATCGCCGGAAAGCGCTGCAGCAAGTTTTTGGCCAGATGACGAAAATCCGCCCGCGACACCAGCGAGTCTCGGCTGAACGACCGCTCCAATTGCTGGAGGAAGATCTCCTGCTCGGCGAGCCCGGAACGTAGCTTGTCCTCGACCTCCTGGGAGAGCAGGCGGAATTCGAGCAGCCCCTCGTCGTGCTCCCAGGTGCTGACGCGAACAAAAATCGCGATGAACAGGGCGAAGGACAGCAGCATCGGCACCGCCACCGGCAGGGCGCGGCTACGCCAGAGGCTGCGCGGCTCGCCGGCGGCGACGAACATCAGCGGCAGGATGACAAGAACCCCGAGGGTATCCCCGATCCACCAGGAAACCCAGCTGGTTGGCAAATCGCCGAGCTGGATCAGGCCAAGAGCCCACAGCCCCGCCAGCGATGATGTTGCGCTCGTCAGGCAAAAAACCGGGGAAAGCAGCAAAAAGCGCAACAGGTCCCGGCCATTATCAAGCGGCGCCGGGTAACCCAATGCGCGGCGCAGAACGGCGCCGCCGATTGCCGCCTGCAATGTCGATGCCGCGGCAATGATCGCCGCCGCGGCCCATCCGGTGCCTTCGGATGCGTGGCCGACCAGATTGAGCAGCAAGGCGCCGAGAAATACCCAGGGCAAAGCCCCCCGGCCGCCGATCATGACCGCGGCCACGGCGATGCCGGAAGGAGGAAATATTGGCGATGCGTAACCGGGCGGGACGGCCAGCAGCAGCGCCAGCTTGCCGCTTGCCACATAGCCGGCGGTCACCGCCAGGCATCCAAGGGCCGGCCCTGGAGCTACGGGAGATCGGGTGGCGCGTCTGAACCGGAGCATGTGGCGAAGGGATCGGCAGGCGGACCGGCAGGCGACCGCAGTGGGGGCCTCCGCTTCCCCGAAAGTCCCCCAGCCCGAGGCGTCAGCTCAATGCGACCGCGAAGCCGCGCTGCACGCCGGGGCGGGCCATCATTGCCTCGTACCAACGCTTTACATTGGGGAAATCGGCCAGATCAACCTGATGGCGCTCGTGCCGCCAGGCCCAGCCGAGGATCGCGAAATCGGCGATCGATATCTCGCCGCCGGCAAACTCGACCTCGCCGAGCCGCTTGTCGAGCACGCCGTAGAGCCGACGCGTCTCCTTCGCATAGCGCTCGAGGCCGTAACGGCGGTCCGCCTCGTTGGCGACTTGCAGGAAATGGTGCACCTGCCCGGGCATCGGGCCAAACCCGCCCATCTGCCACATCAGCCATTCCAGCACCGGCACCTGCCGCCGCAGATCCGCGGGCCAGAACTTTCCGGTCCTCTCGCCGAGATAGATCAGGATCGCGCCTGACTCGAAAATGCTGATCGGCTCGCCGCCGGGGCCTTCGGGATCGATGATCGCCGGGATCCGGTTGTTCGGGCTGATTTTCAAAAAGCCCGGCTCGAACTGCTCGCCCTTCGAGATGTTCACGGTCTTTACGGTGTAGGGCAGGCCCATCTCTTCCAATGCGACGCTGATCTTGCGGCCGTTCGGGGTGTTCCAAGTGTGGAGTTCAATGCTCATCGCGACCCGCCTTTCCGAATGATGCTGTAGCCCGTCTCGCGCTCGACGCCGAACGGCCGGATCAGGATTACAGCAATCCGTTCCGTACCGCCACGGCGCGCAAATTCACGGCCTCACGCAATCGAAGAACGCGATGTTCTCCTCCGCCTCCAGAAAGCGCGGCACCCGCTCGAATTGCGCGCAATGCCGCCGGGCGACGAGTGTGGTGGCGTCGAGATTGCCGCTGTATCCGACCTGGGCCGAATTGGCGTCGCCCTGCATCAGGAACGGCTGGCCGCCAGCGCAAGCAGCGCTGAGGCCGCCTACTAGGACAAACGGAAATATCACCGAGGGTCTCACACCCCCCAGGCTATCCCGCCGCGAAGAAATCGCAAGCGCCGATGAGGGTCGCGACTGCCGATCGCGACGGCGCTGCTTATTCCAAAGCCGCGTCGATCAGCGACTCGATCAGCTGAACGGGGTGGAGCAGCGAGGGCAGGTTTTGCCCAGCCGGCTCTTCGGCCGGCGCCAGGATCACCGCCTGATCGATGGCAAAGCTGAGCATCGCGACGGTGATGAAGACGATCGCCATCGTCCATGCCGAGAATGTCGGTGGCTGACTGCCGTAAAGATATGGAAATTGCGATGTCGGGCGCATCACGGGTCCCTCCGTGCCTGCCGATCCGCCGTCGTAGCCGATCGATTGCACGCCGAACCTATCGACAGGAATACGTGGGCCGTCGCGGAAACGTTCCCGGCCTCCCGCCGATGCCAGCTATTCCGGATGCGAATGGCTGCCGGGAGCGCTCTGCCCGCCGGACAATCCGGCCTGTTCGGCAAAATCTTGACCGCGCTCGATGTAATCCCGGTAGGCACCATAGCTCGGGGCGGCCGGCGACAACAGCACCACTCCGCCGGGCGGGGTGACCCGCCGGGCGAGCGAAACGGCGGCGCCCATTCCATCGGCTCGAAATATCGCGCATCCGGGATGATCCGGCCGGTTCGGAGCGGCGCGCGCCAGGGCATAGATCCGCCGGCCGCTGTCGCCCAGACAGATCATCGCCTTGGCCGCCCCGCGCAACGCCGCTTCCACGAGCTCGCCGTATTCGATGCCGCGATCGTAGCCGCCGACGATCACCGTCACCTCGCGCCCGGCATAGACCGCCAAGGCGGCGAGCGTTGATTCCGGGATTGTCGAGATGCTGTCGTCGACGAAGAGCACATTCCCGACTTCGCCGAGCTCTTGCTGGCGGTGGGGCAGGCCGCGAAACTCGCGGGCGCCCGCGAGCATCGCTTCAGGATCGATATCGAGCGCCTTCCCCGCCGCGAGCGCGGCGCACAGGTTCGAGGCATTGTGCGGCCTGGCGAGGTAGGGGTTGGGGAGCCGCCCCAGCGGCTTGCCGGCATCGAATAGTTCGATGCCGTGGACATGAATGCCGGTCTCGTCATTGAAGAGGCAGGTCTGCGACGGCGAGCTTCCGGCATGCCGCTCCACGATTTCCGACGCGCGGCGATCGATCACCCGGCATCTGCCGTGGCCTATCAAATTGATCTTGTCGCGAAAATAATTTTCGACCGTGCCATGCCAGTCGATGTGCTCCGGATAGAGCGACGTCAGGACCGCAGCATCGCACCTGCCGTCGAAATCGGCGGCCTGATAGCTCGACATCTCGATGACCGCGCATTCCGCATTCCGGGGGTCGATCTCGGTAATCGGGACCCCGATGTTGCCGGCGAGCGCGACCCGGCGGCCAAGGCTCGCCATCATATGAGCGATCAGCGAGGCGGTGGTGCTCTTGCCCTTGCTCCCGGTCACGCAGATGGTCGCGATGTCGGGCTGCTCGGCGAACCAAAGGTTGAGCAAGGACGTGATCTCGACGCCGCGTTCTCGCGCATGCCGGATTTCCGGCCGATAAAGGCTCACCCCCGGCGATTTGATGATGACATCGGTTCCCGCGAGCGCCTTTGCGATCGCCGCCGGGCCGCATGCCGATCGGATGCCGTCGCCGAGCTGCGCCGGCGCTCGCCCATCGGCGCTGTCGTTCAAGACGACGAGGGGCAGGCCCGGGTGAAATTTGCGCAGAAACCCGATCGCGGCCCGGCCTTCGCGGCCGAGCCCCCACACGGCGACGCGGCGTGAGCCGAGGTCAGCCGCACGCATCGAGCATCGCCATGTACGGGGCAGGAACCCGGTGGGGTGGTCTGGCCTCCAGCAATGCCTGGAATTGCCCGGCGCCAATTTGCGCAAGCGCAGGGTATTCCCGGTTGAGCCGGCGGACCACGCTGTCGTCCCGCCAGGCGGGGTGCTCCCCGAGGGTCGACATGACCGCCGCGCTCTCGAAGGTTTCTCCGACGCATTCGAAGGGCTTGTGCTTTTGCAGGCCGCACAATTCGGCAAAGCCGCTCGCCTGGGGATCCTCGTCGAGGAGATTGCGGCCGAAAATCGCAACCAGGTCCGGTTTGGCGACAAACGGCGCAAGCGCGAGGAATACGAAACGGCATTTCGGGCAGTCGCAGCACCAATGACGCCCCCGCTCGGCGGTTGCCTGCTTGAATGCCGTGTTGCAGCTCCGAAATATTCCGAAGTATTTCCGATGCTTTGAAAATCTCCGGGCGATCTCGATCTCGGAAAAGGGCGCAGGAGCGAGAAATAAAGCAGGTTGGGCGTGATTGCGTTGGTAAGATATTCGGAGAGGTCGGCTTCGAATTCCAAGGATTTACTGTATTGATGATTGATGTCGGCGCCGTCGATGCGCAGGTTGGGCGCGCTGGCGGAACGCTCGTTCGACATCACGACCGCATCGCACCCGCGCATCACGGCGCATGCCAAGGCGATGGCGCTCAGGATGCCGGTGATCGGCACGTGGCCGTTGAGCGCGCCTGCGCGGTTGAGCTCCAATAGCGCGCGATCGAGCCGGCGATGCACTCTGATAAAGGGCAGCTCCGCCGCCGCGATGCAGGAACTGATCGGTTCCGCGTCTCCCAGCGCGAACAAAACCAAAGGCTCGCCGCTGCACCTCAAAGTTTCGACGGTTACCAGCGAGTCTTTGCCGCCGCCGACCGGCACTAGGGTCGCGCGCGACAGGTCGAGCTCTATTGCGGCATCGGCCGAGCCCGGGGCAGACCTGATGTCAAAATGGTCGCGTAACGAGATCCCGTTTCGGTAAGCGAATTCGGCGAGCCCCTTCTCGTAAAATTTGTGCAGGAAGCCGGCGGTTGTCGGGTCCAGCGGAAACGCGTCGCAGACCAGTGTCTTCGGTATGAACGCCTTGTAGTAGCTAACCCCGGCCAGCAAGAAGATAAGGCGAAAAATCCGGTCGAGGACTGCGCGATCCGCAGGAGAAAGCGGCCGCGGCTCGCAATCGAAAACCAGTTTTTCTTCGAAAACGGGTCCGTCGCTAAAACGATAGCGGAGCAACAGGGTCGAGGCATCGGGATCGTAACGATAGCTGTCGAATATGAACTGGCTATAGAGCAAGCTCGGCCTCGACCAGCGCGCGGATTTCTCGCAATTTGCCGTGGTGAACCGACATCTCGAAACTGTCGACCGTCATGGCGCGCAGCCGCGACACTCCGTCGACCGCCGGCCCGTGCTCTACCGTCGCTTCGAGCACCGCCTTGTCGACTTTCTCGTCGAGGCAGGCGAGCAGCCGCGTGCGCCCGTCCTCGCGCAATACGGCGAGCGCACCGATCAGCGCATAGGCACCCCAATTCGAGACGCCGGCGACGATCAGATGCTGCGCGGGGGTGACGCAGGCGATCGTCTCGCCGTGATCGATATGCCGGGCGATCAAATCGCGCGGGATCGAGCCCATCCCGATCTCGTTTCCGCCATCCCCGACGGCGATGGTCTCCCACGGCCCTGCCGTGAACAGCTCGTCGAGCGGCGCCGTGTAGGAACCGATATCCTGGCCTCGCATGTTGCGCGGCGCGCCGTCGGCGCTGCGCCCGCAGCGCTCGATCGAGACCGCATGGGTGATCCCGGACCGGCGCCAGGTCTCGATCATCTGCTCGAGGTCGGTGCAATCGATCGGCACACCGGAAGCCCCGGCTCCCAGAAGCGCCGCCGAACAGGCGCTGCGGCACGGCTCGTCGGTGGCGAGCCGACACGGAATGCCGATTTCTGCGAGACCTTTCGCGAGCAAGGCCGTGCCGACCGGGCCATCGGTTTCCGCGGCCGGCGGAGAGCCCAGCGGGACATAGAACCCCGTGATCAATCCAACCCTCGGCGCCGGCGCCTCGGCCAAGGCGGCGGCTGCGCTCCACAGGCCGCCTCTACGCGGCCTCGAACAGCGCGTCGATGTTGCGCCCGACATCGACCTGGATCAGCGCTTCGATGCGATCGACCAGCGCTCGCGCCTCCAAGCGATGCGGCATCGGCTGCAGACCGGTCACAGGCTGGCGAGCTTCGAATTGAGCAGGTCGGTGATCAGCATCGAGCCGGGCGCGTGGGTGATGCAGAACTCCGGCCCGACCTGGGCAATCACCGCCTGCGGAGTGACGCCGCACGCCCAGAACACCGGGAGCTCGTTGCCTTTTACAGGAACCGCGTCGCCGTAATCCGGTTTCGCCAAATCGGCGATGCCGATTTCGGCCGGCAGGCCGAGATGCACCGGCGCGCCGTGCACGGACGGAAAGCGCGAGGTTATCTGGATCGCGCGAATCGCGTCCCGCGGGCTCAAAGGCCGCATCGATACGACGAGCGGGCCCGCGAACGGCCCGGCCGGCTGGCAAGCAATGTTGGTGCGATACATCGGCACATTCGAGCCGCATGTGATGTGGCGCAATTCGATGCCGTCCTCGACCAGCGCCTGCTCGAACGAGAACGAGCAGCCGAGGGCGAAGCTGACCAGATCGTCGCGCCAGACGTGGTCGACATCGCTCGGCTCCTCGACCAGCTCGCCGCGGCGCCAGACCCGGTAGCGCGGCAGATCGGTGCGCAGGTCGAGATCCTCCCCGAGGCCCGGCAGCCGAGGATCGCCCGGGTCGGATACCGCGAGGACCGGACAAGGTTTCGGGTTCGCCTGGGCAAAGCGCAGGAAGTCGTGGGCGAGCGCCTTCGGGAGAATCACCAAATTGGCCTGGACGTTGCCCGGCGCCAATCCGGCCGTCGGTCCGGCAATATCGCCGGCGCGTATCCGCAGACGCTCGCGCCTGCCGGCTGCGACGCCTCGATCAGCTGCTGCGCTCATCTCGATCCCCATCCAGCAAGCCGCAATTCTACCGCTGACCCGGGCCTGCCGCCAAGCTAAGCCGGCTCTGCCTGCCTTGCGGGAGGGGGATCCACCACCGGGGGCGGCGGGGGCTCGACCGGGGGGACCGGCACCGGGTCGGGCGGCTCCGTGACCGGGGGCGGGAGGTCCGGGTTGGGCGGCGGTTGCGGCGGCGTGCCCGGAGGGGGGTGCGGCGTCGGGCTCTGCGCCCCGCGAAATCATCTCAAAAATCGGTGCACCGCCCGTTGACCTCCCAATCGCCATAGCGGGTCGGCTCAGGGCCCTTCGGGCCGCCGATCTCGCGCGGCTGCGACGCGCCGGGCGGCGCCGGCTCGGAGGAGGTTGACGGAACAGGCTCGGGCGTCTCGCGCGGTTTTTCCTTCATGAGCCGAATATAGGGGTCGATATCGACGGCTCAAGCCGCATCCGAACCGTGTAGTCTGTGCCGGTCAAAGCGCGGAGGAGAAAATGGGTCGACCGCTCGAAGGCATGCTGGTGGTTTCGGTCGAGCAGGCGGTGGCCGCGCCACTGTGCTCTTGCCGTCTTGCCGAGGCCGGCGCACGGGTCATCAAGATCGAGCGGCCCGAAGGCGATTTCGCGCGCGGCTACGACCGCGCCGCGCGCGGCCAGAGCAGCTATTTCGTCTGGCTCAACCGCGGCAAAGAATTGGTTGTCCTCGACCTCAAGAGCCCCGAAGGCAACGAGCTGCTCGCGCGCCTGATTGCTCGCGCCGATGTCCTCGTGCAGAACCTGATGCCGGGCGCCATGGCTCGTGCGGGCTTCGACCTCGAAGAGCTGCGGCGGCGGCATCCGCGGCTCGTGATCTGCTCGATCTCCGGCTATGGCGAGACCGGCCCCTACCGCGACATGAAATCCTACGACATGCTGATCCAGGCGGAAACCGGCCTCGCCTCGTTGACCGGCCCGGCCGAGGCGCCGGGCCGGGTCGGCGCCTCGGTCACCGACATAGCGGCGGGGCTCAACGCCTATGCCGCCATCCTCGAAGCGCTGGTGGCGCGCGAGCGAACCGGCGCGGGGGCGCTGATCCGGGTGTCGCTGTTCGACGCCACCGCCGAGTGGATGGCGGTCCCGCTGATCCATTTCGAGAGCAGCGGCCGGGCGCCGCCGCGGATGGGCTTGGCGCATCCTACGGTGGCGCCCTATGGCCTGTTTGCCGCCGCAGACGGCAAGGAAATTTTGATCTCGATCCAGAACGAGCGCGAATGGCGGCGGTTCTGCGCCGAGATCCTGGGCGATGCGGGGCTCGCCCAAGACCCGCGCTTCAGCGACAACAACAAACGCGTCGAGCATCGCGCCGAGGTGGACGCGCTGGTCGCCGCCGAGTTTGCCCGGCACCCGCGCGCACGAGCTCGCCGAGCGGCTGAAAGCCGCCGAAATCGCCTTCGGCAATTTCAACACCGTCGAGGATTTCTCGCATCATCCGCATCTGCGGCGGATTGCGGTCGGCACGCCGGAGGGCGCCGTCGAGCTGCCCGCCGCCCCGGTCGTATTCGAACAGGAGCGAAAGCCGGGCCGCGTCCCCGGCCTCGGCGAGCACACCGCCTCGGTGCACGCCGAATTTGCGCGATGAGCGCCGTGTATCTCGGCGCGGCGATCATGCTGGAGATCTGCGGGACGATTTCGCTGAAGCTTTCCGACCGTTCACCCGCATCGGCCCTCGGCGGCGGGGGCGGCCTGCTATATCGCCAGCTTGGTGCTGTTGTCTCTGGCGCTGGGGGGATCGATTGAACACCGGCCGGTGAAGGCTTGGGAATGGCCGGTGTTCTTGGGTTCCGGGCCTACCCCGGCCAAGGGCCAGGGGCATCCCGGAATGACAAGGCGTCTGCCCTCGCCTGGCCGTTACTGCGAGAGCAAGGCGGCGCAGCCAAGAAACGCCGGCAGCGGGTGGGTCACGACAAAGGTCGGTATCGTTTCGAGATAGGCCTGAAACCGGCCCTTAGCCTCGAAGCGTTCGCGAAACGGCGAGTCGACAAAGGTCTGGCCGAGCTTCGGAACGATGCCGCCGCCGATATAGACGCCGCCACGGGCCCCCAAGGTCAGCGCCAGATTGCCGGCCATGGTGCCCAGCATGGCGCAAAACATGGTCGTGGTCTCGACGCAGAGCGGGTCCTCCGCGCGGATCGCCAGATCGGTGATCTGGGCGGCGGTGTAGCCGCGCGCCGGGCACGCCGTCGAGCTGCGCCAGGGTATTGTAGAGATTGACGAGCCCGGGACCGGACAAGGCCCGCTCGGCGGAGACGTGGTCGAAGTGCCGGCGCATCCGGTCGAGCACCGCGCTCTCGCGATCGGTGGCCGGCGCCATCGTCGCATGCCCACCCTCTCCGGTCAGCGCGATCCACCTGTTCCCTGATGGCACCAGACCGGAGACGCCGAGACCCGAGCCCGGGCCGAGCACGCCGATCGGCGCCCCGGCGGCCGCCGCGCCGCCTCCCACCGGCAGCCGCTCGTCCGCCGCGAGTTTCGGCAGGGCCAGCGCCAGCGCGGTGAAATCGTTGATGACTTCGAGCCGCTCGAACCCGAACCGGTCTTTCAGCGCCAGGACCGAAAAGTTCCACGGGTGATTGGTCATCGCGACGCGGTCGCCGGTGACCGGGGAAGCGATCGCGATCGCGCCCTTTCGGGGGTTCGGCAGCGCGCCGCGCTCGGCCAGAAAAGCGGTCGAGCGCGGCCTCTATCGTCGGGTAGTCCTCATCGGCCAAGGTACGGGAGTGCAGCAATTGACCATTCGGCGAAACCAAGCCAAAGCGGGCGTGGGTCGCGCCGATATCGCCGACGAGCCAGGTCGCGGCCTCGACGCCCGCCGGGCTCACAGCCGCACGTCGGTCGCCGACAGGGCGCGCACAAAGCTTTCGCGCCACGCGGTTATGTCGTTGCGCTCGAGCACCTGCCATCATCGCTGTCCACCGCTCCTTGCGTTCGCCGAGCGGCATATTTAGCCCCTGCAGGATGGCTTCGGCCATACCTTCGATGTCGAACGGATTGACGATCACGGCCTCGCCGAGCTCGCGGGCGGCGCCGGCGAAGCAGGACAGCACCAGCACCCCCGGGTCGGCCGCAGGCTGCGAGGCGACGTATTCCTTGGCGACGAGGTTCATCCCGTCGCGCAGCGGCGTCACCAGCCCGATGCGGCTCGCGCGAAAGAACCCGGTCAGAATCGGATGGCTGAAGCTTTTGTTGATGTAGCGCAGCGGCGTCCAGTCGAATTCGCCGTAGCGGCTGTTGATGTGCCCGGCGGCGGCTGCGAGGTTCTCGCGGATCTCCTGGTATTCGGGAACCTCGGAGCGCGACGGCGGCGCGATTTGGATGAGCACCGTTCGGCCGCGGGTCTCGGGATAGTTTTCGAGCAGGTGCGAATAGGCCTCGAACCGGGCCGCCAAGCCTTTTGAATAATCGAGCCGGTCGACGCCGATCATCAAGCGACCGGTTGCCGAGGCTTTGGCGCAGCCGCGGATTGTGCCGTGCCCCATCGGCCGCCCTCGCCTGCCCTGAGACCGTCGCCACATCGATCCCGATCGGGAAGACCTGCGCTCGCACGATGCGGCCAAAAGCCCGCAATGCGCCATTGCCGAGATCCTCGCCGCCCGCCCAGCGCACAGATAGTCACGGAAGCCGTCGAGGTCGGATTGTGTCTGAAACCCGACGAGATCATAGGCGCACAGCCATTTGGCGATGTCGTGGTGGTTGGGCAGGACGCGCAGCAGCTCAGCGGCCGGGAACGGCGTGTGCAGGAAGAAGCCGATCGGCTGCACCGCGTCGAGCCGGCGCAATTGCTCGCCGAGCGGGATCAGATGGTAGTCGTGGACCCAGACGAGGTCCTCCGGCGACAGCATCGGAGCAAGGGCGCGCGCAAACATCCGATTGACGCGCATATAGCCTGCAAGATTGCGCCGGGAGAATTGAACCAGCGAGCTGCGGAAATGAAATAACGGCCAGAGCACACGATTGGCAAAGCCGATGTAGTATTCGTCGAAATCCTGTGGCTTCAGATCCAGGGTGGCGAAGGTGAGCGGCCCATCGGTGACCATCCCCGGCTCTGCCGCCGCCGCCTCCCGGACCTCGCCGCTCCAGCCGAACCAGATGCCGCCGCTTCGTTGCAGAGCGGCGCGGATCGCGACCGCGAGGCCTCCCGAATCGGGCTTGGCGAACTGCGGTCGGCGACACCCGGTTCGAGACGACGACCAATCGCCGACTGGGCGCGCCCACCCGAATATGAGACATTTCCTCATGAAGCGGGTCTTGAGCCGGGTAGGTTCGACCGGCTATCGCGAAATCGCCCTGCCTCATTTTCGCCTCGCTTCGATTGCGTGGACTAACGCAGCTTACTTAGGAACGTTCCGGCTGCGCTTATTTCTCCGGCAAGTCTTAGCCAAAGAAACGCCCACGGACAATTGGGTTCACGCGAGCCAAGCGAGGACCGCCGCAACCGAGGGCAGGCTGTGCGTTGCAGCGGTCGCGCGACGGCGGCCCGACCCGCATCCCGACCCCGCCGCGGCGGCGGATTTCGGCAAAGCCGTCCTCATCGGTGGTGTCATCGCCGACAAATACCGGATGCCGCCCGAGGAACGGGCGCTCGCCCAGGAAGGCAGCGATAGCCAATCCCTTGTTCACATGCAGCGGCTGAAATTCGACGACCATCTTGCCGGCGATCAGGCGAAGCCGGGTTGCTGCGTCACGCTGCAGCGCCTCGGCATAAGCGCCGATTTCCGCTTCGCGTTCGGGGGCTGCACGGTAGTGCAGAGCGACCGTCCCGCCTTTGTCCTCGAAGATCAGGCGGCTGTCGCTGCGCGCCAGCGTAGCCAGCTTCGGGCGGATGCGATCGAGCGCCGCTTCGGCGGCGCTCTCATGGACGCGGTGGAGTGTGCCGTCGGCACGGCGGCGCTCGACGCCGTGCAGACCCGCCGCGGCGCCGCGCCACGGCTGGAACAGCCGGTCGAGCTCGGCGAGCGGGCGGCCGCTGATCAGCGCCAGCGCGCCCTCGCGCTCCTCTGAGACCCGCGCGATCAGCATCGGAACCTCGCGAGGCACCTGGACGAGTTCCGGGCGGGCGGCGATCTCGATCAGGGTGCCGTCGACATCGAGAAAGACGGCGGAGTGCGGGTCGAGCCTCGGCGGGGGCGCGGCCGATTCCCCGAGCGTCAGAAAAGCGTCTTTGTGCGCTGCACATTCCGCCAGCCCGGAGTTGCCCGTAACACCCTGATCTGCCCTAGATTCCTCAACCACGCCAAGGTCTTTCGAAAAAGAAGCTTGACTTCCTGCCATGATGCATTAGATTGTGCAGTGCGGTAAGCATCACTGGTTGTGGTCTACCGTACGTCTTCTAGGCGTTTCCTCCCTAAACTTGGGCCGCGGCAATCTGCGGCCCATTTTTTTGCCCGGCAGGGCCGTATGCGCGGTCGTCCGCGGTCAGCGCGCCGGGCTCCAAATCGGGCAGCCCGGCGATCTCCTGATAGATCGGTGCGAAATCCGGCCGCGTTGCGTCGAACAGCTGCTGGAAATCGTCGATCACGAAATAGGTCTGCTGGAAATCGTCGATGCGGTAGCGGGTGCGCATGACCCGCCGCAGGTCGAAGCGCAGCCGTTGCGGCCGCGGATCCTCGAGGCAGTAGACCAACTCGCCCGCCGAGGAGAGGATGCCGGAGCCGTAGATGCGCAGCCCTTCCGGCGTGGCGATCAGCCCGAACTCGACCGTGTACCAATAGAGCCGCGCCAAGTTTTGGAGGTGCCCGAGCCCCAGCGCCTTCAGCCCGCCTGCGCCGTAGGCCTGCATGTAGTCGGCGAAAACCGGGTTCATCAGCAGCGGCACGTGGCCGCAGATGTCGTGGAAGACGTCAGGCTCCTGAAGGTAATCGAGCTGGTCGCGGCGGCGGATGAAGCAGGTCGACGGGAAGCGGCGGCGCGCAAGATAGGAAAAGAACACATCGTCCGCGACGAGCCCGGGCACCGCCACGATCCGCCACCCGGTAGCGCCCTCCAGCACATCGCTCAGCCGGCGGAAATCAGGGATGCCGTCCGCTGCGACGCCGAGCCCGTCGAGGCCGGCGAGAAACTCGCCGCACGCCCGCCCGACCAGCAGCCGTTGCTGCCGCTCGAAGAGCAGGCGCCAGATGGCGTGCTCCTCCGCGCTGTAATCGTGCCAGTTTTGCTCGATCATCGCCATCTCCGAGCTGCGCCCCTCCCTCGCGCGCTCCGCCGCCTATGAGATGTGAACGCGGTGCCGGCGCATCAATCGGAGCAGCGGCCTAAGGGGCCAACCAGACGAAGAACCCGCGATCCCGCCGCCCCCGCGGAAGCGTCTGTCCGGAAATTGACGACGGGCTGGATCGGCGCCGTGCATCCTTGGGGCCGCGCCGCGCCGAGAAGTCGCCCGGATGCTCGGGGTTGGGCATTTACCGCAGGAACACCAGCCCGCACGCATCCAGTTCCTCGCTTTCGGGAGCGATGAGGATCCTAATGCGGCAACTTGCAAGTGAAAGCGAGTCGCAGTACCCTGCGCCAAGGAGAGCGAGGGTGCGTAAATCCAAGGTCAATCAAGCAAGACAGTGGCGCTCGGCGCTGCGGCGGTCGGAATGGTCGGAAAAATTCGGGCGGTTAGGGTCGAAGACGCCGATCATGGCCTCTCCGCCGCCGAACTCGAGCGGCGGCTGATCGAGCTGGGTTTTGTCGAAGGCGCCCGGGTGGAGATCCTGCATCAGGGCTTGTTCGGCGGCGACCCGATCGCGGTGCGGATCAACGAAGCGACGGTGGCATTGCGCCGGCGCGAGGCGGCCTCGATCCTCGTCGAGAGCCAGAGCACCGATGAGCGACGCCGCGGCGCCGGCCGCGTGTGGCCCTCGTCGGCAATCCCAACAGCGGCAAGACGGCGCTCTTCAATGCGCTGACCGGCAGCCGTCAGAAGGTCGCGAACTACCCCGGCGTCACGGTCGAGCGCAAGGAAGGGCTGGCGGTTACACCCGCCGGCCTGACCGTGCGACTCGTCGATCTGCCGGGCACCTATTCGCTGCGCGCCCGCAGCCTCGACGAGATCGTCACCCGCGACATCGTGCTGGGGCGGCTCGCAGGCGAGGAGACCCCGAGCCTCCTCGTCTGTGTCGCCGACGCGACCAATTTGCGGCTGGCGCTGCGCCTTGCCCTCGAGCTGAAGCGCGTCGGCCGGCCGATGATCCTGGCGCTCAACATGTTCGACATCGCCCGGCACCGCGGGCTTCGAGATCGACCTCGATCGGCCTGTCGGCCGAGCTCGGCATCCCGGTGGTCGCGTCGGTCGCGGTGCGGCGCGGCGGCACCGGCGACTCTGCTGGCCCGCATCGACGAGGTGATCCGCGAGCGCGGATTGCCGCGCGCCCCGGACTGGTCCGAGCCCAACGCGGCGCAGCTGCGTGCGACGCAGCGCGAGGCCGACCGCATCCTCGAGGCGGGCGGTCAAGGTCCCGGGCCGGCCCGATCTCTTCACCCGGCCGGCTCGACCGCATCGTGCTGCATCCGGTGCTCGGACTCGTGATCCTGCTGGCAGTCCTGTTCCTGATGTTCCAGGCGGTGTTCACCTGGGCCGCAGGCGCCGATGGAGCTGATCAAGAGCGGCTTCGACGCGCTGGCGGCCGGGGCCGCTGCCGTGCTCCCCGAGGGATGGCTGCTGAGCTTTATCCGCGACGGGGTCATCTCCGGGGTCGGCAGCGTCATCGTCTTCCTGCCGCAGATCCTGACCTTGTTCCTCTTCATCCTGCTGCTCGAGGATTTCGGCTACATGGCCCGGGCGGCCTTCCTGATGGACCGGATCATGGGCGGCGCCGGGCTGCACGGCCGCGCCTTCATCCCGCTGTTGTCGAGCTTTGCCTGCGCGATCCCGGGGATCATGGCGACGCGGGTGATCTCGAGCCGGCGCGACCGGCTGGCGACGATCCTGGTCGCGCCGCTGATGACCTGCTCGGCGCGGATCCCGGTCTATACCTTGATCATCTCGGCCTTTGTGCCGGCGCGCTCGGTGCTCGGCTGGCTCAGCCTGCAGGGCCTCGTGATGTTCGGGCTCTATGCCGCCGGCATCGCCGGCGCGCTCGGCATGTCGTGGGTGTTCAACCGCTTTCTCTGGCGGCACGAGCCGAACGAGCCCTTCATGCTCGAATTGCCCGACTACAAGTGGCCGAGACCACGCAATATTGCGCTCGGGCTGCTGCAGCGCGGCCAGATTTTTCTGCGCCGCGCCGGCACGACGATCTTCGCGATGATGGTCGTGATCTGGTTTTTGTGCTCGGTGCCGCCGGCGCCGCCGGCCGCGATGCGCCCGAGCCGGCGATCAACTACAGCCTCGCCGCCGTGATCGGAAAAGCCATCGAGCCGGTGTTGCGGCCGGTCGGCTTCAATTGGCAGATCGATATTGCGCTGATCCCCGGCATGGCGGCGCGCGAAGTCGCCGTCGCCTCGCTCGGCACCGTCTACGCGATCGCCGGCGGCGAGGAGGATCGCGCGGCGCTCGGCAGCACCCTGGCGGCGCATTGGAGCCTCGCCACCGCCTTGGCGCTTCCTCGCCTGGTACGTCTTCGCGCCCGCAATGCGCCTCGACCCTGGGGGTGGTGCAAGCGCGAGACCGCCAGCTGGAAATGGACCGCCTTCCTCTTCGGCTACATGCTGACCCTGGCCTACATCGCCGCCTTGGTCACCTACCACACCGCCGTCGCACTCGGCGGCGGATAAGCTCCCGGCGCGTCAAGCCTCCGTTTCCCTCTCCCCCGGCCGGGAGAGGGCAGGGTGAGGGGGCGACGGTCCGGCTCGCGGCGCCGCCCACCTCATCCCCCCATCACCGCGCGAGGGGCCCTCCCCCTCGCCCCTGAGGGCGCAGAGGGCTGACCTTCTCGGGTTGATGACCGGAGCAACGCCTGGCGGGGATCCCCCCGGCCGGCGGGGGGGAGGAGAAAAGCGGGCCCTCGAGAGCCCGTTTCGCGGCAAAAGTGTAGCGCCAACTTTCCCCGGACAGCCCTGCGGGAGCGTGGGGACCGGCAATACATACTCAATAACCCAGATATGCCCGGCGCACCGCTTCGTCTTTGGCGAGCTCGCGCGCTACGCCGGCCATCGCGAGACGGCCGGTCTCGAGGAGGTAGGCGTGCTCCGCCAAATCGAGCGCCAGAGCCGCGTTCTGCTCGACCACCAGCATCGCCACCCGCAGCTCGCGGTTGAGACGGCGGAGGATCTCGAACAGTTCCTCGACGATCAGCGGGGCCAGGCCGAACGACGGCTCGTCGAGCAGCATCAGCCTCGGCCGCAGCATCAGGGCGCGGCCAACCGCCAGCATCTGCTGCTCGCCGCCGCTCAATGTCCCGGCGGGCTGGGCCCGGCGCTCCTCGAGGCGAGGGAAATGCGCGTAGACCTGGTCGATGTCGCGGGCGATCCCGGCGCGGTCGCGCCGGGTCATCGCTCCGAGCTGGAGGTTCTCCTCGACGGTCATCCGGACAAAGGTGCCGCGCCCCTCCGGCACATGCGCGATCCCGAGGCGCACGATGTCCTCGGTTGGCCGGCCAATGATGGGTTTTCCGTCGAACCGGATTTCGCCGCTGGCCCGCACCATCCCGCAGAGCGCACGCAACGTCGTCGTCTTGCCGGCGCCGTTGGCGCCGAGCAAGGTCACGATGCTGCCCTCGCCAAGCGCGAAATCGAGGCCATAGAGCGCCTGGTTCTGGCCGTAGAAGGCGCAGAGCCCGCTGACCTCGAGCATTATTGCGCCGCCTCCCGTGGGCGGCCGAGATAGGCGCGGATCACCGCCTCGTCCTGCTGCACCGAGGCGGGCGAGCCCTCGGCGATTTTTCGTCCGAAATCGAGTGCGACGACCTTGTCCGAGATCGACATCACGAGGCCCATGTGATGCTCGACCAGCAAGACGCTGATCCGCCGGCCGTCGCGCACGCGCCGGATCAGTGACCCTAGCTCGACGACCTCCTCATGGTTGAGCCCGCCGGCCGGCTCGTCGAGCAGCAGCAGCCTCGGGCGGGCGGCGAGAGCCCGCGCCAGCTCGACCCGCTTGCGTGTGCCGAGCGGCAGGCCCTCCGGCGGCTCGTGGGCCACCTCGGCCAGACCGAGCTCGTCGAGCAGCGCCCAGGCCGTCCGCTCCAGCGCCCGCTCCTGCCGCCGCACCCAGGGAAGGTGCAGCGCGTCGCTCAAAAAGTCGCTGCGGCAGCCGGCATGGCCGCCGATCCGGACATTGTCGAGGACCGATTGGCGGGGGAACAGCGCGAGGTTCTGAAAGGTTCGCGAGATGCCGATCTCGGCGATCCGGTGAGGCGGGCAGTCGAGCAGCGAGCGCCTCTCGAACAGGATCTCGCCCCGGTTGGGCGTGTAGAGGCGGCTGAGGCAATTGAACAGGGTCGTCTTGCCGGCGCCGTTGGGGCCGATCAGGCCGAGGATCTGCCCGTCATCCAGCCC
This sequence comes from uncultured Alphaproteobacteria bacterium, assembly GCA_963836845.1. GTDB lineage: Bacteria > Pseudomonadota > Alphaproteobacteria > ATCC43930 > CGMCC-115725 > AP-15. The sequence goes on from CAWILK010000034.1 coordinate 56,116, forward strand.
GAACGAGACGCCGTCGAGCGCGACGATGCCGCCGAACCGGAGCGCCACATCCCTGACTTCCAGCAGCGCGGCGGCCATGCTCCTCCCCTAGCCTTCGTTCGAGCCGACCGTGCCGGCCCCCTCTTTTCAAGTCAAGCTGCGGCGGCCGGTCGAATCGGGCCTTCTATGCACGCCCTCGCCGGGATACTCTCGCGGCGTGGCGCGCAGGATCGAGGGCAATATGGGCAACGTCAACGCCAGCGTCGATTTCCGCCGCGACGGCGAGGTGGCGGTCGTCACTGTCGACAATCCGCCGGTCAATGCCCTGAAGCATGAGGTTCGCGAGGGGCTCGTCGCAGCTCTCGACCGCGCGCGCAGCGATGGCGCGGCCAAGGCGGTGGTGATCGCCTGCGCCGGCCGCACCTTCTTTGCCGGGGCGGACATCACCGAGTTCGGCAAGCCGCCGCAGCCGCCGACCCTCGCCGAAGTGATCGCAGCGATCGAGGCGATGCCGAAGCCGGTGATCGCCGCAATCCATGGGACCGCCCTGGGAGGCGGGTTCGAGCTGGCGCTCGCCTGTCATTTCCGGGTCGCCGTCGCGAGCGCGCAGGTGGGATTGCCCGAGGTCAAGCTCGGGCTTTTGCCGGGAGCCGGCGGGACCCAGCGCCTGCCGCGGCTGATCGGGCCGGAAAAGGCGCTGAGGCTGATCGTCATCGGCAACCCGATCCCGGCCGCCGAGGCGCAGGCCGATGGGATCCTCGACGAGATCGTCGAGGGCGAGCTGACCGCGGCGGGGGTCGCGTTCGCCCGCCGAGTGGTGGCGGAAGCGCGCCCGCTCAGGCTCGTCCGTGACCGTGACGAAAAGCTCATCGGGGAGGGGTTTGCGGATGCTGCCGAAGATTTGACCCGGCGGCTGCAGGGCCAGGAGGCGCCGGCCGCCTGCGTCGAGGCGGTCCGCAACGCGATCGTCCTGCCCTTTGAGGAGGGGCTGAGGCGCGAAGGCGAGCTGTTTCACAAGCTCGTCGCCGGCGAGCAGTCGAAGGCCCGGCGGCACATCTTCTTCGCCGAGCGCGAGGCTGCCAAAATCCCTGACATGCCGGGCGGGATCACCCCGCGCCCGATCGCGACTGGTGCGGTCATCGGCGCCGGCACGATGGGCGGCGGCATCGCGATGTGCTTTGCCAACGCCGGCATTCCGGTGACGATCGTCGAGACCGGACCCGACCTCTTGCGCAAGGGCCTCGACCGGGTCGCCGCCAATTACCGCACGACGGTGTCCCGCGGCGGGCTCGACGGCAGCGCGATGGAACGCCGAATGGCGCTTATCACCGGGGTCACCGAGCTCGAGGCGGTGAGCTCGGCGGATGTCGTGGTCGAGGCGGTGTTCGAGGAGATGGGGGTCAAGAAGCGGGTTTTTGCCGATCTCGACCGATTGGCAAAGGCAAACGCACTGCTCGCCACCAACACCTCCACCCTTGATGTCGACGAGATTGCGCGCGCCACGGCGCGTCCGCAGGACGTGCTCGGCATGCATTTCTTCAGCCCGGCGAATGTCATGCGATTGCTGGAGATCGTGCGCGGCGCGCAGACCTCGTTCGAGGCGCTCGCGACGGCGGTGGTGCTGGGCCGGAGGCTCGGCAAGGTGCCGGTCACGGTCGGGGTGTGCTACGGCTTTGTCGGCAACCGGATGCTCGCCCGCCGGTCGGTCGAGACCGAGCGCTTGTTGCTCGAAGGCGCATTGCCGCAGGAGATCGATGCGGCGGTCGTCGCTTTCGGGCTTCCGATGGGCCCCTGCGCGATGATGGATCTGGCCGGGCTCGATGTCGGCTGGCGCATCCGCCAGGGCCGCGGCGAGCATGCGCTGATCGAGGATGCGCTCTGCGAAGCTGGGCATTTCGGCCAGAAGACCGGCAAAGGATACTTTCGCTATGAGCCCGGCTCGCGCACGCCGACTCCCGATCCCGAGGTCGAAGGGGTCATCCTCGAAACTGCCGCCCGGCCTCGGCATCAATCGCCGGCCGATCGCGCAGGAGGAAATCGTCGAGCGCATGGTGCTTCCGATGATCAACGAAGGGGCCCGCATTCTCGAGGAGGGCATCGCCGCCCGCCCGGGCGACATCGATGTCATCTGGGTCTACGGCTATGGCTGGCCGGCCTGGCGGGGCGGCCCGATGCACTACGCCGACCGGCTGAGCCTCGCCCATATCCGCGACCGCCTCGCCTTTTACGCCGACCGCTCCGGCGACGACACCTTGCAGCCGGCGCCGTTGCTGCAACGGCTGGCCGCCGAAGGCCGCGGTTTCGCATGATGAATGTAGCTAATCCCGTCATTCCCGCGAAAGCGCAGGGCTGTCCGGGGAAAGTTGGCGCTACACTTTCGCCCGCGAAATGGGCTCTCGAGGACCCGCTTTTTCTCTCCTCTCCCCGCGCCGGCCGGGGGAGAGGGCAGGGTGAGGCGGGCGGCGATGCTGCAACCGAATTCGATTCCCCGGACAGCCCTGCGCGATAGCGGGAATCCAGACCCACGGTGTTCAACTGTTAGCCCTGGGCCCCCGCTTTCGCGGGGGTGACGCATTGAGGAGTTCCACGCCATGGATCTTCGCTTCACGCCGGAAGAGATCGCATTTCGCGACGAGGTGCGGGCGTTCTTCCACGCCAATCTCCCCGACAACATCCGTGCGAAGCTGGTCGAAGGAAGAAGGCTCGCCAAGGACGAGATCGTCGCCTGGCAGCGCATTCTGAACCGGCAGGGCTGGGCGGTCGCCAACTGGCCCATGGAGTGGGGCGGGACCGGCTGGTCGCCGGTTCAGCAATACATCTTCCAGGAGGAATTGCAGCTGACCCCGGCGCCGCAGCCGCTCGGCTTCGGCGTCACGATGGTCGGGCCGGTGATGATCGCCTTCGGCTCCGACGAGCAGAAACAGCGCTTTCTGCCGCGCATCGCCAATCTCGACGATTGGTGGTGCCAGGGCTTTTCCGAGCCGGGGGCGGGCTCGGACCTCGCCTCGCTCAGAACCGCGGCGAAGCGCGAGAATGGCCACTACGTCGTCAACGGCCAGAAGACCTGGACCACGCTGGCGCAGCATGCCGATTGGATCTTTTGCCTGGTGCGCACCGACCCGCAGGCAAAGAAGCAGGAGGGGATTTCCTTCCTGCTGATCGACATGAAGACGCCCGGCATCACGGTGCGCCCGATCGTCACGATCGAGGGTGGACATGAGGTCAACGAAGTCTTCTTCGATGACGTCAAAGTTCCCGCGGAGAATTTGGTCGGGCAGGAAAACAAGGGGTGGGACTACGCCAAATACCTGCTCGGGCGGGAGCGCACCGGGATCGCCCGGGTCGGCCTCTCCAAGGAACGCATCCGGCGCATCAAGGAATTGGCCGCATTGGAGCGCGCCGGCGACAAGCCGCTGATCGAGGACGAGCGCTTTTGCGAGAAGCTCGCGGCAGTCGAAATCGAATTGAAGGCGCTCGAAATGACCCAATTGCGCGTCGTCGCGGCGGAGCGCCACCGCACCGACAACAAGCCCGACCCAGCCTCGTCGATCCTCAAGATCAAAGGTTCGGAAATTCAGCAGGCCACGACCGAATTATTGCTCGAAGTCGTCGGCCCCTACGCGTTGCCCTATCAGCCCGAGCATGACGAGGCCGAGCGCTGGAACGAGCCGCCGATCGGGCCGGAATGGGCTGGACCGATCGCCCCGACTTATTTCAACTGGCGCAAGACCACGATCTACGGCGGCACCAACGAGATCCAGAAAAACATCATCGCGAAAGCGATTCTGGGCCTGTAGACGAAGTGCTTGGGGAAAACTCACAAGGTGGGCCCGTACCCCTTTTACCCTCTCCCCCGCCGGCCGGGGGAGAGGGCAGGGTGAGGGGGGCCGACGCCTCGGGGCGCCACCCACCTCACCCTCCCGCGCGCTGACGCGCCCGGGCCCCTCCCTCTCCCCCGAAGGCGGAGAGGGGCTTTCTGGGTGGTAGGCAGGATAGGCGAGCGACGGGACGGGAGAGGCTTGATCGATGGATTTCGACCTTAGCGAAGAGCAGCGGCTGTTGAAGGAGAGCCTCGACCGGTTGGTGGGCGAGCGCTACGCCTTTGAGCAGCGCAAGGCTTACGGGCAAAATCCGGAGGGATGGAGCCGCGAGCTGTGGGCGCAATATGCCGAGCTCGGCCTGCTCGGGCTCCCCTTCGAGGAACGCTATGGCGGCTCGGCCGGCGGGCCGGTCGAGACGATGATCGCGATGGAAGCCTTCGGCCGCGCCTTGGCGCTGGAGCCGTTTCTTGCGACCGTGGTGCTCGGCGGCGGCTTTCTGCGCCATGGCGGCACCGCCGAGCAATGCGCCGAGCTCATCCCCAAGATCGCCGACGGGAGCCTCACCCTCGCGTTCGCGCATACCGAACGGCACTCGCGCTACGACCTCCACGACATCGACACGAGAGCCGTGCGCGACGGCACCGGCTGGGTGCTCGACGGCGAAAAAGGGGTCGTCCTGCACGGCGACACCGCCGACAAGCTGGTCGTCACCGCGCGCATCGGCGGCGGGCGGCGTGATCGCAACGGCGTCGGAGTTTTTGTTGTGGACGGCAGGGCCGAGGGAGTGTCTCGCCGCAGCTATCGCACGCAGGACGGTTTGCGTGCCGCCGAGATCGGGCTCGCCGGCGTTCGCGTCGGCCCGCAGGGGGTGCTCGGCGAGCCCGGTGCGGCATTGCCGCTGGTCCACCGCGTGGTCGACGAGGCGATAGCTGCGCTCTGCGCCGAAGCCGTGGGCGGCATGGCGGCAATGCACGAGCTCACTGTCGATTACCTCAAGACGCGCCGGCAGTTCGGCCGCGAGATCGGCACCTTTCAGATCCTGCAGCACCGCGCCGTCGACATGCTGATCGCCTTGGAGCAGGCGCGCAGCATGGCGATGTTCGCGACGATGATGTCAGCCGAGGACAACGCCGCGGAGCGGCGCAACGCCACGGCGGCGGCAAAGGTCCAGATCGGCCGGTCCGGCAAGTTCATCGGGCAGCAAGCGGTTCAGCTGCACGGCGGCATCGGCATGACGATGGAGTACAAGGTCGGGCATTATTTCAAGCGCGTCACGATGATCGATGTGATGTTCGGCGATGCGGACTATCACCTACGCGAACTCGCCCGCGGCGGTGCGTAACCTGACGCCCGATAGAGCGCCGGCCGAAGCTGAGGCCGGCAAGATGGTCGTCGGCTGCCCGGTCTGTCGCACGCGCTATCTGGTGGAAGAAAACGCGTTGCGTGGGCGGGCGGGTCGCACCGTGCGTTGTGCCAGCTGCGGCCACAGCTGGCATCAGACGGCGCCGCCCGAGCCGTTCGCCACCGAGGACCCGGCGAGGCTCGAAGGTCCGCGGATCGAACCCGCGCTCGACGTGCCGCCACGCCCGGCTGGTGTCGGCGCCCCGATCCTCGAAATCCCGCCGCGGGAACCGCCGCCGCGAGCTCGCCGGCGCCGCTGGGCCGGGATACGCTGGCTATTGCTGGCATTGCTGTGCGTTCTGGCTATTCTGGCCGGGATTGTAGTCGCCCGCAGCGCGGTAGTGGCGGTCTGGCCGCCTGCCGAACGGCTTTACGCCTTGGCCGGGGTGCCGGCCGAGCCGCTCGGCGCCGGGCTGAAGATCGACAACCTCGTCCCGGCGCGCACCCCCGGCGGACTGCTGATAGAGGGCGATGTCACCAATACCCGGAAGACGGCGCGCGATGTCCCCATGCTGCGGGTCGGACTGCGCAATGCCGGAGAAAAAGAGGTGCAGTTCAAAATCATCGACCCGCCGCAGCACCGGCTTCCGCCCGGCGCGGTCCTTCATTTCAAAACACCTTTCGATCAGCCCGACGCCGCGGCGACCGGTGTCGTCGTGACGTTTGCGGCGCGCTGAAGGCTATTGGGGCACAGCAAAATGTTTATCGCGATGAATCGCTTCAAAGTCATCCCGAGCTCGACGGCTGAATTCGAGCGGGTATGGACGTACGCGGGATAGTCATCTGAGGGATATCTCCGGCTTTGTGGAATTTCATCTGCTGCGCGGGCCGGAGCGCGAAGATCACGTGCTTTATTCGTCGCATACGGTTTGGCGCGGCCGGGTCGATTTCGACGCCTGGACCCGTTCGGAAGCCTTCCGTCTCGCCCATCGCGAGGCCGGCCAGAACAAGCCGCTTTACTTGGGGCATCCCGAATTCGAAGGCTTCGAGGTGATCCAGACGGTCGAGGCAACAAAGCGAGGCGAGGACTGACGCCAAGATCATTGCGGGACGGCCAGCTGCCTTTGCCGGCCTGTGCTTGGTGCAGCTCGCCATGGGTCGATCTCGAGGGCATCGGCGGCAGCATGGCCGCGAAGGCGAACGTCGATCCGATTGTGCAGCGGGCGTATCTGATGGAGCTTGCCGCGGCTTATCTTAACGGCGCCAATGCTCGAACGCCACTCGCGGCGCCGCTCTACGCCGATATGCGGGGATTGCCCCCCATGCTGATTCAGGTCGGATCCGCCGAAACGTTGCTTGATGACGCTATCCGGCTTGCCGGCGCGGCGGGGGCGGCAGATGTCCGCGTGAGGCTCGATGTCTGGCCGGACATGATCCATGTCTGGCCATTGTTCTACCAGCAGGTCGCCGCGGCGCGTCGAGCATTGACCGAGGCCGGTTCCTTTATCCGCTGCAATTGGGGCTGACGCCTGGCCAAGCCCTTGGAGTGAGCGATGTCCAGTTTTCTTTTCACCAACGCCAATCTCGTTCTCGATGGCTTTCGCGAACTGCAGCGGTCTTTTCATGTCCTGGTAAAAGACGGTTACATAGACTCGGTTTCCTCGACCCCGATCAAGGATGAAAGTGCGACCGTCATCGAGTTGGGCGGCAGAACGCTGATGCCCGGCCTTATCGATGCACATGCCCATATCACTGGGTTGTCGTTGAGCCCAAAAAACATCTCCTACCCAGAATCAAACGTTGCGATAGCTGCCGCGCATTATTTGCGGAACAGCCTGATGGACGGGTTCACAACGATACGAGAGGCGGGTGGAGCAGATTACTCGATAGCTCGTCTATTGTCCTGGGTGAAATTATTGGCCCGAGGCTTTTCTACTCGGGTAGGGCGCTCACCCAGACCGGTGGCGGCGCAGACTTTCGAACTCCTTACGAAATTACCGATCCATGCGGTCACGCCAGCCCGTTCTCTGTTATGTCGGTCATTGCCGACGGGGTCGACGAGCTGAGAAAAGCGGCGCGGGAGGAACTGCGGCGCGGCGCATCGCAGATAAAGTTGTTTGCCTCCGGCGGCGTGGTCTTTCCCTCCGAAGCGCACCCGACGTTGTACGAGTATTCAGAGGCAGAATTGAGCGCCGCCGTGGAGGAGGCCGTGGCCCGCGGCACGTATGTGATGGCTCATGTTTATACCGACGCTGGCATTCGGCGATGTCTCAAGGCCGGTGTGCGCTCCATCGAGCACGGGAATTTTGCGAGCGAAGAGACCGTGGCGGCAATGGCCGGCTCCGGCGCATTTCTGGATCCGACTTTCATTTCTCTTGCCCAACGGATCGAATTTGCCAGCGAAACCCAGCTGTCCTCCTCGATCGTAAACAACCTCACGAACACCATTTGTCGGGGGCAGCAAGTCTATAGTTGGGCGAAGAAATACAATGTACCGATCGCGTTTGGAACCGACCTTTGGGGTCCGGTCGCACAAAAATCGCAGGTTCGAGAATTTGAGATGCGAATGAAGCTGGATTCTCCTGCGAATGTTATTCGGTCAGCGACTAGCGTCAACGCCGAACTGCTTATGCAAAAAGGCAAGCTCGGCACGATCGCCCAGGGGGCTTATGCTGATCTGCTGATCGTTGACGGGGATCCGTTGGCCGATCTGCGGGTGATGCTTGATCCCAAGAACAACCTGAAACTGATCATGAAAGGTGGAGAAATCTACAAGAATGAGCTCCGGTAGACTGGGAAACACCTGAAAGAATGCCAGAGGCAGACCCCCGGCGTCGATATGCCGCCAACCTGCAAGGCGAGGTGGACGGGGCGGCGCTCTACCACACCCTCTCTAAAACCGAAAAGAACCCGGAGCTGGCGCAAGTCTACGCCCGTCTCGGGGCGGTCGAGGAGGCGCATGCCGAGTTTTGGAAACGCAAGATCGAGGGGATCGGTCAGCGCCTGCCGAAGCTCCATCCGAGCTTTCGCACGCGGGCGCTCGCTTGGCTGGCGCGCCGCTTTGGCCCGGCTTTTGTGTTGCCGACGGTCAACACTCTCGAACATTTGGATAGCGGCGCCTACGACGCGCAGCCCGAAGCCGTGGCCGGCGGCTTGCCGGCGGCCGAGCGCTCTCATGCGCGCATCATCGAGGCTCTTGCTGGGCCCGCCGCCGGCGGGTTCAGCGGCTCGACGATCGCCCGGCTCGAAGGCCGGCATCGTGCGTTGGGCGGAAACGCGCTGCGCGCGGCCGTGCTCGGCGCCAATGACGGGCTCTGTTCCAATCTGAGCCTTGTCATGGGCGTCGCCGGGGCGGATCTCGCGCCGCATGCGATCCTCGTCACCGGCCTCGCCGGCCTGCTCGCCGGGGCCTCCTCGATGGCGTTGGGAGAATGGCTGTCCGTCAGCACGACCCGTGAATCCTGATCAGCAGCAGATCAAGACCGAGGCGGACGAGCTGGAGCAGGTGCCGGAAGAGGAGGAGGAAGAGCTGGCGCTGATCTATCAAGCCAAGGGTCTGCCGGAAGACCAGGCAAAGGCGCTCGCGCAGCGGCTGATCGCCAACAAGGAAACCGCCCTCGACACGCTGGTGCGCGAGGAGCTGGGGATCGATCCGGAGGAGCTCGGCGGCTCGGCCTGGGCCGCGGCGGGAACCTCTTTTCTGCTGTTCGCGGTTGGCGCGATCTTTCCCGTCGCGCCGTACTTTGCGCTGGCAGGCTCGCCGGCGGTCATTGCCAGCCTGGCGGCGAGCGGCGCGGCGCTGTTCCTGATCGGCGCCGGCACGACCTTGTTCACCGGTCTCGGTTTCTGGTTCTCGGGACTGCGGCAGGTGCTCGTCGGCTTCGCCGCCGCTGCCGTGACCTATGGCATGGGCAAGCTGATCGGGGTCGCGCTCACGGGTTGAGGCGGAGGCCCCCGGTGCGGGCAAGGAATTCCGCGCGGGCGAGCTGACGCTGCAGGCCGAGGCGTTGCGGCACGGTTAGCGGCCGCCACGGGCCGCCGAGGAGCACCTGACCCTTGCCGTCGATCTTGAGGCGGCGCCCGTCGAACACCAGCAGCCCGTCGAGCCCCTGCTGATCGAGCGTCCAGTTTCGCACGGGCCCGGTATCGATGTGGATAAAGCCGGAATGCGGGTACCAGCCGACGCCGCCGCGCTGCATCGCCCGGGCCCTGGCCATCGCCTCGGACAGCTTGGAGCCAGGCCGGATGTCGAGGGCCCGGCCGACGATGTGCTGGCTGTGCTCGGCGACCCCAAAGGTGGTGCGCGCGAGCATCGCGTTGGTTTCGGCCGTGCGATAAGCAGAGAGGATCGTCACTTTGCTGTCGCCGACCGAGTCCAGCACATCCGCGAGGAAATCGATCACCCCGACATCGATCTGGGTCTTTTCGCCGGAATGATGATCGCGCAGAAAGACGCAGAGCTCGTCGATCACACGTTTGATCGGGCCCTGGTCGTTGCGGTAAGCGCCATCGAAAGTTTCACCGGTGTGGGCGTTGACCAGGCGCAAGCGGCGCAACGCCAATGCCGGGCGCGGAACCGCCCGCGCCATCGACGGCAACGCCGCGCACCCTGCCATAAAAGAAAGAAAGAGGCGTCGATTCATTTCCCCCCGTTCCGCAATCCTTCGAGCTCTCCACCTGCAAACCCGGCACCCGCCTCGCTGGGCCTCGAGCCCGGCAGTCGAAAGCCATATCTCCCTAATTGAGAGCCCTAACTGGATGCCCGGGCCGAGCCCAGGCATGAGGACGAGAAAGGTTATCCGATTGAAGGCAAAGACTTGTCTGAGGTCAAGCCTAAAATCTCTTGAGCAGCCGATCGATGTAGTCGAGCTCGATTTCCGGGCGGAAGCGCTCGCCGGCGCGGCGACGCAATTCGTCCAGAATTTCGCGAGCCTTTTGCAATGTGTTCTGGTCGGGAATCTTGACGTCGCCCTGATCGTAGGTGCCGTTGTTCGATAGCGGCCGACCAAGCGGATCGCGCTCGACGCGGTCGCGCGGCTGCCCGTCCGTGGCCCCGACCTGGTCATCGCCGGGATCGCCCCATTGGCCTTGCATGCGGCGCTGCATCTGGTCGGCGAAATCGCGCGCCGCTTGCTGCAGCTGGTCGAGCGCTTCGGTTTGCGGCCCTATCGCCTCGCCCGGCTGTCGGCGCTGCAACGCCTCGGTCGCGTCCCGCATCGCCCGCTCGGCGCGGCCGAGCGGCTCCGGGATGTCGCCCAGCCCGTCGCCGAGCCGCCGCATCATCTCGCCCAGCATGCGCCTCAGCCCCTCTTGCTGCCCGGCGGCGTCGCCCATCTGGGCGCCGGGGTCCTGGTGGTCCCCGCCTTGCTGTTGACCGCCCTGCTGTTGACCCTGCTGCTGGCCGCGCTGCCCCATCCGGCCCTGCTGCCCCTGCTGCCCCTGCTGTGATTGTTGCTGCTGTGCACGGAAGCTGCGGTCGAGCAGTTGCTGCTGACGCTGCATCAGCTCGCGCATGCCGCGCATCATTTTCTGGGCCTCGCTCGATCCCTGTTGCGGCATTTGCCCCGGCCGGGCGAGGCGCAGGTTTTCGAGCAGATTCTGCAATTGCGACAAAAGTTCGCGCGACTGCTCGCGAGCGCCGTTGCGCGCCAGGTCGCGCGCCCGGTCGAGCATGCGTTGGAGGTCGCGGCTGCTGATTATCTTTGAGGGATCGATCGGCTGTTTGAACTGGTCGGGGTTGCGCGCCATGTTTTCGGCGAGCGCCTGCAGGTACCGGTCGAGCGCCTGCTGCAATTCCTTCATCAGCCGCTCGATTTCTTCGTCCGGCGCGTTTTTCGCGAGGGCATCCTGCAATTCCTGCTGCAGGCGGCGCAATTCGCGCTGCGCCAGCGACAGGCGCCCGTCCTCGATGCGCAGCGCCGTGTCCCACAGCAGCTGCTGGACTTCGGTGACGGACTTCGCGTCGTCGTTGACCCGCAGCCGTTGCTCGGCGAAGCGCAGCGCCAGGAAGGCGACGGTATCGTCGCGGTAGAGCCGGGGCCGCTCGCGCAAGTCGCTGAGGGTGTCGGCGACCGCCAGCCGAGACCCGGGATCGGTCACCAGCTCCTTGCGCTGATCGATGATCGCCCGTGCGATCGGGTGCTCGAACACCCGTTCCGGGAGCTTCATCCGGACCGGCTCGCTTTCGCCGGTTTGACCCAGCGCATCGGTGTCGACGAGCCGGATCTCGACCGGAAGCCCGGCCCAGGGATGCGGCGACAGGTCGTGGTAGCTGGTCGCCTGCGCCTCCTTGAGGTGCAGGCCGGGCAATGGCGCTTCGAGCTCGATCGTCTCGTCCGGGTTGCCGCCTTCGCGCCGGATCACCGCCTTGACAGAATTCGATGCCGTAATCGTCGCTGCCCTGATAATCGATCCGCAATACCGCATGTGTCGTGCCCTCGGGAGGCTTCGCAAAGGAAATCTTGGGCGGTTCATCGGGGATGATCTCGATCGGCCAGTCGCCGAGAATGGCGCGCCCCTGGCTCACTTTGAGCCGGCTGCCGCTCGTCAGCGTCGCGGCAATTCGAAAATTTTGCTTGTCGACCGCATCGAAATCGCGGCTGTCGTCATTGATCGCGAGGTGCGGGACCGATTGCCCGCCATGCACTTGCGCGAGAAGCTTGCTGCCGGTCGGAATGCCGATGGTCTCGACCGTCCCCGGCCGCAAAAACTGCGGCGCCAGCCCGGTGTACTCCGGCGGGGTGACCCAAATGTCCAGATTTCGCAGCAAACTCGGCGGATCCCCCGGCCAAATTGGGGGCCAACGCCTGACCGATGCGCTCGCGCCAATCGGCACCGGCGTCTAGCACGCCTATTAGCAGGAAAATCGCCAAAACGGCGCGCAACCCCCATGGGTCGCGCGGCGCGAACCCGGCTCGCGGCACCCCGATCCGTAGACGCCGCGCGGCAGCCTTCATTCGGCGCAGATGGGCCTGCCAGAGCGCCGCCGCCGGCGAGTCGAGGGTGCTGCTCGGCTGGTCGGCGAGCGCTTGCAGCGGCCGATGGCGCAGCCCGCTCGCCTGCTCGATCCGGCGTCGTGCGGCGCGGTTATCGGGGATGACAAGGTCCCGCAACGCCGAACCGACACCGAGCAGGAAAGCAGCGCCGAGCGCGAGCAGGACGCCGGCATGGAGCAGCCCCGGCAGGCCCGGCAACAGGTCGAACAGCGCGAGGACAAAGAAGATTCCGAGCGCCGCGAGCGCGGGCCAGCACGCAGGCCACACCCGCTCCCACAGCAGGGCGGCGCGGGCGAGGCGCAGGCGCACCCCGAACGGGGCGTCAGAGGTCGACGTGCGGCCGGTCATGCGGGACCCTCGTCGCAGAGCCAGGACGGAATGGTATCCAAGGACAGCAGCGCATCATAGCTCGGCCGCGCGCGAATGACCGCAAAGCGCTCGCCGGAGACCAGCACCTCCGGCACCAACAGCCGGCTGTTGTAGGTCATGCTCATGACCGCACCATACGCTCCCGCCGCGGTGAACGCGACGAGATCCCCTTCGTCAAGCGGCGGCAGATCGCGCGCGACGGCGAATGTGTCCCCGGTTTCGCAAACTGGCCCGACCACGTCAACGGCGGCGAGCGAGGCTCCGGGCGCGGGCAGCTGAACGGGCATGATGTCATGCCACGCATCGTAGAGCGCCGGCCGGATCAGATCGTTCATCGCGGCGTCGAGGATGACGAACCGTTTGGTGCTGCCGCTCTTTAGGTAGAGCACCTGCGAGACCAAGAGGCCGGCCGATGCCGAAAGCACCCGCCCCGGCTCGAACGCCAGCGTCAGCCCGAGCGAGCCGAGGACGTCGCGCACGAGCTTCGCATAGTGTTCGAATTCGAGCGGCTGCTCGCTGCGGTAGCGGATGCCGATGCCGCCGCCGAGATCGACGCGGCTAACGGCCAACCCGGCTCCGCGCAATTCGACGATGAGCTCGGCGATCCGCCCGAAGGCTCGACGGTATGGCTCGAGCTCGGTGAGCTGCGAACCGATATGCACGGCGAGCCCGACGGGGTCGATGCCGGGGAGCTCCGCCGCGAGACGGTAGGCCGCGGCGGCCTCGGCCAATTCGACGCCGAACTTGTTCTCCTTGCGGCCGGTCGAGATCTTGGCGTGGGTCCGCGGGTCGACATCGGGATTGATGCGCATCCCGACCTGCGCGGTGGCGCCGGCGGAGCTGGCGACCTCGCTCAGGCGGCGCAGCTCGGGAACCAATTCGACGTTGATCTGATGGATGCCGGCGGCGAGCGCCGCCGCCATCTCCGCCGCGGTTTTGCCGACCCCCGAGAAGATGATCCGCTCGGGAGGGATCCCGGCGGCGAGCGCGCGGCGCAATTCCCCTTCCGACACCACATCGGCGCCGGCCCCGAGGCCGGCAAAATGGCGCAGCACCGCGAGGTTCGAATTGGCCTTGACCGCATAGCAGATAAGCGGCTGCTCCCGCGAGAAGGCGGCGGCAAAGCGCCGGTATTGCGCGGTAAAGCCGGCCAAGGAGTAAAGGTAGAAAGGGGTTCCCACGGCCGCGGCTACGCGCGAGACCGGGACTCCTTCGGCGTAGAGCTCGCCGCCGCTGTATCGGAACGCCTCATTCACTCGGATACGCTCGCGGGTAGGTGTTGGGCACATCCGGCGGCGCCTGCGGCGCATTTCTCTTGCCGCAGCCCGCCATTGCGAGCGAAAGGACAGTTACGACGATAACGACGGCGTGTACCTGCCTCATCCCGTCGCTGACGCGATCTCTAGCCCCTCTCCGCCCTTCAGGGGGGAGAGGGAGGGGCCCGTCACGCAGTGACGGGAGGGTGAGGTGGGCGACGCCGCAGCCCGGCCCGTCTGCCCCCCTCACCCTGCCCTCTCCCCCCGCCCGGCCGGCCCCTGAAGGGCGGAGAGGGGCTTTTCCTCGAAACCCATCCCGCCGAATTCTGCGCTGTCGGTTGAGCTGGCGGCGATGCTGCAACCGAATTCGATTCCCCGGACAGCCCTGCCCCCAAGCGGGGGAGGGTTAGGGTGGGGGCTACCACCCCAGCGCGTAGGCGGCGCGGCGGGGGTCGGCGCCGGCTTCGAAGACACCGCGGCGCCGGTCGGCGAGGATCGCGCAGACGCTGCCGGCGGTCCAGATCCAGTCGGGCCAGCGCTGGATCTCGTGGCCGCGCCGCGCCAGCTCGCCGATCACCTCCTCGGGGATGCGGCCTTCGACCGCCAGCCGGCCGGGATAATAGTCGAACGGCGCGAAGGAGGACGGGAAGCTGTAGGTCGCAAAACGCGGCGCCTCGATCGCCGACTGGACATCGTGCCCGTAGACGAAGACGTTCAACAGCACCTGCAGCATCGCCTGGGTCTGCACATCGCCGCCCGGGCGTGCCGAAGGGCAGGAATTGATCCCGTCCTTTGATCGCCAATGCCGGGTTCGGGGTCAGGCGCGGCCGCTTGCCGGGCGCGACCCCGGAAGGGTGGCGCGGGTCGGGGCGTGACTGCGAGCCGCGGTTGGACGGGATGAGCCCGGTCCCGGGCACCACCGGAGAGCCGTAGGAGCCGTCGCTCGGCGTCGCCGAGAACAGATTGCCGTGCCGATCGGCGACGCAGACATAGGAGGTGTCGGGCTCGGGGTTCGGGATCGCCGATGCTGGCGCGGAAGCGCGCCCCTGCCCGCCCGAGCTCGCCGGGCGGCGGCATTTCCGGCGCGGCGCGGTCGGGGCGGATCAATTTGCGGCGCTCGGCCGCATATTCGGACGAGATCAACGTGGCGAGCGGCACCTCGACCTTTGCCGGGTCGCCGTAATAGGCCTCGCGGTCGGCAAAGGCCAATTTCATCGCCTCGGTCATCTGATGAATGCCGTCGGCGCTGTTGTGGCCGAGGCCCGCTAGATCGGTCCCTTCGAGCAGGGCCAAAGTCTGCAACAGGACCGGCCCCTGGCACCACGCGCCGCAGGTGAACACTTCGAGATCGCCGAAGCGCCGGCGCTCGGGCGGGCCGACCGGCGAATGGTATTCGGCCAAATCCTCGGCCGAGAGCAGGCCGCCTTCCTGCTTCATAAAGGCGACGATCTTGCGGGCGATGTCGCCGCGGTAGAAAGCATCCCGCGCCGCTTCGAGCCCGGCTTCCCTGCCGCGAGAGGCAGCGGCGCGCTCCTCGTCGGCCATGTATTGGAGAGACGCCGCGAGATCGGTCTGGCGGAACACGTCGCCGGTCTCGGGCAGCCTCCCGTTGGGCAGGAAGATCGCGGCGGTCGAAGGCCAGGCGCGATGATCCGCCTCGTGCCGTTTGAGGCTCGCGGCCATCAGCGGGTACATCGGGAAACCGTCTCGCGCCAAGCGGATGGCCGCCGCCGCGACCTCGCCAAAGCTCATCGTGCCGTAGCGCCGCAGCGCTGTGACCCAAGCATCGGGGGCCGCCGGCACGACCGTCCGCAATACGCCCTTCGGGATCTTGCCGCCGTGCTCGCGCATAAAGAGCTGCGGGTCGAGCGCCTTCGGCCAGGGGCCGAGACCGGCAATCGTCACGACCTCCTGCTTTTCGGCGAGATAGATCATGATCGGTGCGACGCCGGCGACATCGACCAGGTCGCTCTGTAGCACCCCCAGCGCGATCCCGGCCGCGCAGCCCGCATCGATCGCGTTGCCGCCCGCCTGCAGAATGTCGAACCCGGCGGTCGCGGCGAGATAATGCCCGGCCGAGATCGCGTGCTGCGTGACGGCGATGGTCGGCCGGTGGGATGATGGCGCGGCGGTCATGGGGATCCCTTTTCTTCGGTGACTTTGAGCGTCACAGTAGCGCTTGACCGGCTATGGGCAAAAGAGGCGTTTTGGGTATCGCGAGAGCGGCCGAACGGAAATAACCCCCTCTCCGCCCCGGGGCGGAGAGGGCGGGGAGGTAGGGCTCGTTCGAACGTGGCGCGACCCACCCACCCCCGTCGCTGCGCGACGGGCCCCCCTCCGAAGGGATGAGCGAGTTACGACGTCTGGTGATCCGCAACGGCACGGTGGCGACGGCGGCCGACACGACGGTCTGCGACGTCGGGATAAAGGACGGCGTCGTCGCGACGCTCGGCAAGGGGCTGGGTTCGGGGACGCGGGAAATCGACGCGAGCGGCCGGCTGGTGTTGCCGGGCGGCATCGACAGCCACTGCCATATCGAGCAGCGCTCCTCCGCCGGTGTCGTCTGCGCCGACGATTTCTACAGCGCGCACCGTCGCCGCCGCGTTTGGCGGCACCACCACGGTGATCCCGTTCGCCGCGCAGCATCGCGGCCAGTCGCTGCGCCAGGTCGTCGAGGAATATCACGAGGCGGCGCGGCCAAAGGCGGTCATCGACTACGCCTTCCACCTGATCATTTCCGATCCCTCCGAGCAGGTCATGGGCCAGGAATTGCCGGCATTGATCCGCGACGGCTACACCTCGTTCAAGGTCTACATGACCTACGATCTGCTGCAGCTCGACGACGGGCAGATGCTCGACATCTTGGAGGTCGCCCGCCGCGAGGGCGCGCTCGTCATGGTGCATGCCGAGAACCACGACATGATCAAATGGCTGACCGCGCGGCTGCTCGACCGCGGGCTCGGCGCGCCGCGCTATCACGCGGTCAGCCATGCGCGGCTCGCCGAGGGCGAGGCGACGAACCGGGCGGTGACCTTGTCGCAACTGCTCGACGTGCCGATCCTCTTGGTGCACGTCTCCGCCGCCGAGGCGATCGAGGTCATCCGCAACGCCCAGACCAAAGGGCTGAAGATCTATGGCGAGACCTGCCCGCAATATCTGTTTTTGACGGCCGACGACATCGCCAAGCCGGGTGTCGAAGGGGCGAAATTTTGCTGCAGCCCGCCGCCGCGCGACCATGCCGCGCAGCAGGCGGTGTGGACCGGCCTGCGCAACGGCACTTTCCAGGTGTTTTCCTCCGACCACGCCCCCTACCGTTTCGATGCCTCGGGCAAATTGCCCAAGGGCGACAAGACGACCTTCAAGGAGATCGCCAACGGCGTGCCGGGCATCGAATTGCGCCTGCCCTTATTGTTTTCGGAGGGCGTGGGCCAGGGGCGGCTCGACCTCAACGCCTTTGTCGCATTGACCGCGACCAACCACGCCAAGCTTTACGGCCTCTATCCGAGGAAGGGCACGATCGCGGTCGGCAGCGACGCCGACATCGCGATCTGGGACGCCGAGCGCGAGGTCACGGTCACCGCCGGGCTGTTGCACGACAATGTCGGCTACACCCCTTACGAAGGACGCCGGCTGCGCGGCTGGCCGGTGACGGTGCTGAGCCGCGGCCGGGTCGTCGTCGAGGACGGCAAGCTGCTCGCCGCCCGGGGCAGCGGCGCTTTCCTCCCCTGTGGCCTGTCAGACGCGGCGAAGCCCTCAGGAATCCCGGTTCCGGAGCTCGCCTTCGTCGCCGAAAGCGGCGCGGCGCTGGTGTGACGGCCGCCTTCTGGAGGCGATCAGCGTTGCCGCGTCAGCGACACGCTGCCGCCGCCGGAGGCGGCCCCTCCCCTCCCCCAGCTGCCCTCGTAGACGCCGTCGCGCACCGCCCCGGCGCCGCGGCCCTTGTCCGGCGGAAGGGTCCA
The DNA here is from genome assembly GCA_963836845.1 of uncultured Alphaproteobacteria bacterium. GTDB lineage: Bacteria > Pseudomonadota > Alphaproteobacteria > ATCC43930 > CGMCC-115725 > AP-15. The sequence continues at coordinate 73,836 of CAWILK010000034.1, forward strand.
CTCGTAGTTGAGCTGCGAGCCGGCTGCCGTGCCGTCGATGCGGGCGAAACCGGCGCCGAAGGAATAGGCGCCGGTCACCCGGTCGCCGGTTTGGTGCAGCACCGCATCGAGGTCGAACGAGGTGTTGCCGAGCTGCGCGGTGCCGTGAAAGGGGCCGTCGAACGGCAAGCCGGTCGGGGCGGGACCGCGGCAATAGGGAGCGAGGTGCTGACCGCGCCGCCGCGGTCCGAGATCGGCCGGCGTGACGGTGCTCCCGATGCGCGCCGCCAGGCGCTGCAGGTCCACATCACCCAGCAGCAGCGCCAGCTGCGAAATATCGAGCGAAGTCTTGAGCGCCACGGCGCGGCTGTTGCCGGTGAAGCCGCGCCCGGAGGCGGCGAGGTGGGTCGCGAAGGACTGCAGCCGCGCCGGCGACAGCGGGTGGGTACGCGCGGCCATCGCCCGGCGGTATTCCTCGTCGGTCCCGTAATCGGCCCGATTTTCCCATAAATTCGCCATGGCCAGAAACAGCACCGAGACGCCGAGCGGCGCCTCGTTGATCCGGGCCAGGAGATCGAGCGCAAAACGGTCGGCCGCCTCCTCATTGGCGCGAGCCGTCTCGGGGGGTACTCCGACGTAGCCCGGATGCGCCCAGCGGACGTGCCCCAATTCGTGCAGGAGGATAAAGACGACCACGCCGTCAAATATCCGGTTGGCGCGCTCGTCCACGCGGCTGTTGGAGAGCGCGTTGGCCGGGATGCAGAGCGCTTCCAACGGTTTCGGGGGACGCTTGCTGCCCTCTCGATTGGCCCAGTAATGCAGCATCAGCATGTAGTCGGCGACGGTCTGTTGCTCGAAGCCGTTGAGGTCGAGCCAGGCGGTGGCAGTACTGAGATCGTCGAGAAATTTGAGTGAGGCGGCAGAGGCGAACACGGTGTCGCGGGTCGAGTAGAAGCCGAACGGCTCGTTCGCGGGGAGGCTCGTGTCAAAGCGGAACTCCACACCCTCCAGCCGGGCGCGCTCTTCGGCGGTAAACGCCGGGAGGAACACCTCCCGGTAATTGCGCATCCAGCCGCTATGATAGCGGGGCCGAAGTGGTTCGATTTCTGCGATGTCGTAGATCGCCGTGGCCGGGTTCGTCTGTCCATGGGCCGGGCCCATGCAGGCAATAAAGCCGGCCAGACGTCAGCCCAGTGAGGCGCTTCATCGCAACTTTGTCTGGAAGACGACGACTGCACCGGCGGCGCGTTCGGCCGGCGGGTCGCCGTCGGCGCCCGCGCTCACCCACCGGGCAAAAGTCTCACGTTCTCCCCATTCCGGCTTCCAGCCGCGCTCCATGACCGCGAGCTTGGCGGCGCGGATTGCGGCAGCCAGCTCCTCGCCGGCGGGCCGATCTAGGCGTTGGCGCATATCGTCCAAATAGCCGTTGAGGCGTGCCACGACCACTGCAGGATCCAGCCCGCCGGCCGGCATGCCCTGGCCGAACCCGGAGTAGTGCACTATTTGGGCCGGACCGGCCTCGGTGCTCGCAGAGCGGGCCGCCGCAACCCCGACGGGAATGGAGAAGTCGATCGGCTGACGCACCGAGTAGCCGATCAGGGCGCAACCGAACAGGGCGAAGAAGACGCCGGGGCCGATGCGCGTCAGAAATATCGAAACGCCGCCCGGCAGGTTTATCCGGCCCTCCGACTTGTCGGCGGCCGGGATCGCCAGGAAGAGGCGGTACCCGAGATAAACCGCCAGCGCCCCGGCGAGAACGAGCAGCACGCGTTCTGCCGAGCGCGACAGGATGACCGCGATCAGAGCGCTGAGATAGCCCGGGTCCAAAACGAGTCTGGCGCCGCTAATTGGTCGCGAAGCAATAAAATAAGCCGTCGCCGCCGGTGCTGCGAAGGTCGGCCTGGCTGCAGCCGCCATCGGGGCCGCGCGAGGGGTGCGACGAATTCCACGATTTCGACGCATCATCGTCGCGCAACCCCTGCCGGTCGATATGCCCGACCATCGCCGCACCCTGCGTGCTGCTCGTCCAATTGCGGCAGGTCCGGTCCTCCCCGGACAGGAAGGCCCGGCCGTCGGCTTGGGTGCCGGTCAAAGCATCATGCTTGTTGGGGGTATCGCCGCGCCCGTTGACCACGTCGCCCTTCTCGGTCAGCGCGGTCTGCTTTGTCAGATTGTTGCTGCCGTGCAGCTCATTGACGTCCTTGGCGACAACGACGCCTTTGCTGTTCTTCCACGGGCCATTCCCGATGCGATCGCGGGCATTGACCGCTGCCTGCCCGTCTGCCGCCTGAGTGCTGAGATAGGCGTGCCAGGTACGGGTTGCCGCGCCCGCCGCCTGCGCCAGCTGTTGGCAGATCCGGTCGGCGCCCGCCAGCCCGCCGAGATCGGCACCCTTGCCCGGGCCGGCGCTCGTGACGAAAAAGCTCATCTCCGCCTGCTGCGCCTGCAGACCGCAGGGTACGACCAGGATCGCCGAGGCCACGATCAACATTTGCGTCATCTTGGTCATGGGTTCCTCCCGTGGGCCTGCCCCGTTCTGGCTTGCGGCGCAAACCGGCCCGAACAGTGGCTCATCTTAACCGATCGCAGCAACGCTCGATAGGCCGCGGGGTCATTACCGCGCGCCCCTGATTATGATAAGAGACCTCAGATGACGGATCGGCTCACCCTCGCCCGTGCCTTCGAGGAAGGGGGCATCAAGCGCGACGCGGCCGAGCACATCGCGACCGAAATCTTTGACGCAATCCATGAGAATGTCGCTACGAAGGCGGACGTAGCGACGGTCAGGACCGACGTTGCGGCCGTTAAGTCCGAGGAAGCTCAAGACGAGACATCGCCGCGGTGCGGGCTGAGGTAGCGGCCGTTAAATCCGAGCTCAGCGGACATCGCCGCGGTGCGGGCCGAAGTAGCGGCGGTCAGCTCGAGCTGAAGGCACATCGGCGGATCGCGCTTGTCGAGCACCGGCTGATGACGCGGCTGGGTGGCGCCATCGCGGTTGCCGTCGGCATCATTCTTGCAGCGATCCGCTACCTACCGCACGGCTGACAGCCACGGCTAGGTGGCGCACCGCAAAACCGTGACGCTTCGCGAGGATTTCGGCGACTCGGCGGCGGTGGCAATTCCGCCAGTCAGCTTCGTAGCACAACAGGCAGCTCGGCGCGGCTTGCGGCGATCTCCGCGGCCTCCTGCAGCGCGAGCTCGGCTTCGGGGCGGGCGAGCCTCTCCTCGACGATGCCCCAAAACCGAGTCCCATTCGCGCCGGCGATTGGCGAGCCGGCCTTCCGGCGGCGTGCCGAGCGCCTGGAAGATGGACATATCGCATTCCGGCATCCTCGACTGCCGCTGCGAGTTGCCGCTTCGAAAAGCCGGGCCGACGCGAGATCGGCCGGTCGCGCACATCGATCAGGTTCGCGACGCCGGCTGCGGCGAGGGTGGCGACGAAGTCCTTCAGAAGCGCCTTCTCATAGCCGATCGTGTAGAGCGTGCGCCCGGTCATGCGCTGCGGTAGCGCTCGACCGCGCTGCGGTCGAGCTCGATCCCGAGGCCCGGCCGCTCGGGCAGCCGGATCGTGCCGTCGCCGTCGATGCGGAACGGCTCCTTCAAGAGTTCGTCGCGCAGCCCGTTCGGGTTCTGGTCGAATTCGAGCAATAGCGCGTTCGGCGTCGAGGCGGCGAAATGCAACGAGGCCGCGAGCAATACGGCGCCGGCAAAGGCATGCGGCGCCACCATCATGTGATGCGCCTGCGCCAGGGCCGCGATGCGGCGGCATTCGGAGAACCCGCCGGTCCACGCAATATCGGGCTGGACGATATCGACCGCATGGCGGGTGATCAATTCGCGAAAGCCGTAAAGGCCGATTTCGGTCTCGTAGCCGGCGATCGGGGTCGCGAGGGCCTCGGCGACGCGCGCGCTGCCGTCGATGTCGTCGGTCGCAACCGGCTCCTCGATCCAGTAGAGATCATAGGGCTCGAGAGCTCGGCCCATCTCGATTGCAAAGGCCGGGCTCCAAGCGCAGTTGACGTCGACCATCAATTTCGCCTGCGGGCCGAGTGCGCGGCGCACGGCAGCGACCCGAGCGATGTCCTCTTCTGGCTCGACCTCGCAGAGCTCGGCGTGATCGACCAGATGGCGCAAATGGGGTCTGGGTCGACGGGTTGCGCCCGATCTTCATCTTCATGCCCTTAAAGCCGCGCGCCCGATAGCCTTCGGCCTCGCCGGCGAGATCGTCGACCGCTTTGCCCTCCTGATAGAAGCCGCCGCTGGCATAGGCCTCGACCCGGTCGCGGCAGCCGCCGAAAAGGCGATAGAGCGGCAATTTGGCGACCTTTCCGGCGATGTCCCACAGCGCAATGTCGATGCCGCTGATCGCGTTCATGACGACGCCGCGGCGGCCGAACTGCCGGGTCCGCGCGAACATCTTCTGCCACAGCCCCTCGATCAGCAGCGGGTCCTCGCCGAGCAGCATCGGCTTCAGCACCTTCTCGATGACGCCTGCCGTGGCGCCGCCACCGACCCCGGCCTCGCCGATCCCGATCACCCGCTCGTCGGTCTCGATCTCGACGAGCAGAGCGCCTCGGCGCGCTTGCATGCCGCCGGCGCTGCCATAGGGCGGGTCGCAGCGGTAGGAGAGCGCGGTCGTGCGGATATCGACAATTTTCATCGGATTCAGTCCTCGCCCAAGACGGCCATCAGGTCGCATTGGATCTGCATCGGCGGCGGTGAAATCATGCGAGGTCAAGCGTATGCCGCGCCGGCCGCGACTGTGGGTCGGGGAACATCGCGACCCAATGCCTGTTCATGATATCGCGCAATGAACGGTCGGTGATCCATACATTCATCTTGACGATATCGTCGGGCGAGCCGCCGGCCGCTTCGATGACCCGCCGCACATTCTCGAACATCAGCCGGCATTGCTCGTCGAGATCGGCGGGGACCTTGCCGGTTTGCGGGATCGGTTCCGGAGATCGCGCCCGACACGACAAAAGGGCCGCGCCGGCTGGCGCTCGGGATCGGGTTGACGTGCTTCGCCCCCGCCACGTCGATGCTTCGCCGCTTTTCCATGGATCACCTCTCAGGATGCCGATGCCAAGGCGTTTGCGCTATAACAGGCTATACCAAGCGCGAAGCACCAAGCGGAGGCAAGAATGCTCACGATCCTCGATATGAACGCCGAATTCGCCAAGCTGAAGATGCTGCGCGGACGCACGCCGGAGACGCCCGAGGCCGATCGGGCGGGCGCCTTCGCACGATTGGCGCCCTACCGCGACAGCGCCATCAACGCGGCCAAGTTTTCCGGCGAGGGCCCCTGGGAGCGCCACCCCAACGGCGACGAGATCGTGCAGGTCGTCGACGGCGCGACGACGTTTCACATCATGACCGACGATGGGCCGCAATCCTACGCGCTCAAAGCGGGAATGGTCGTGATTGTGCCGCAGGGCGCCTGGCACCGCTTCGAAGCGCCCGAAGGCGTTACGTTGATGACCACCACCCCGCAGCCGACCCAGCATCTGACATTCGCGATCGACGATCCGCGCACCCTCGACGGGTGACCCGGCGGGCACACCCCGCAGTTGAGTATAGAATCGATATTCAGCGATTCTGCAGCCAATCTACAGCTAAACTCCCGTGATGATTGTACGCCGCACTTTCTCGCCTGCCTCTGCCGAGGCCTCAGATTGCTGGTCGATCATAAAATGCGAATTGAGCGATATTATGACTGACCGTCAGGGGGTCGGGTACTGCTCGGCGCTTCAGGTGCGGCGTATCGTATTGAGCTTCAGCGCCACCGGCGCTATGGCTTGTGGATAACGGTCTTCCCGGCAGCGGCCAGCAGGACGCATCCGAGCAAGACCTTCAGGAACGCGACGGGGGCATAGGCCACAGCCAGCCCTCCGAGCGTTGCGCCAATCATCGAGCCGATCGCCATCGCCGTCATGATCCGCCGTGCGCCGGTCCACGTCGGCACCGCGTCGGCGCGCCAGTATCGCCACAGGCCCATTGCAACGATGCCGAGCGAGATAAGGATGCTCGCCGAGCCTGCCGTTTTGATGTCAGCGCCGAAGATCAGCACAAGCGCAGGGATCAGCAGCTCGCCGCCCGCAACGCCGAGGACGCTGCTCACCAACCCAACTCCTATGCCGATCGCAGCGCCGGCTCCGAAGTGCGCCACGGTGCTCGCCGGTAACAGGTCGCCGATTTGGAACGGAAGGAACGCCTCGGCGATCAGCAGGACGCCAAGCGCGCCCAGCAACGCCCCGATCAGCCGCACAAGTCGCCGATCGCTCAATCTGCGCACAAGCCGCGTCCCGTAGAATGCGCTCGCCATTCCACCCACGAGCAACCCGACCATCGCGGGAATGAACGGAACGACCGTGTCGAGCGCGACGGCGCCGCTCCGCACCGCGAGCGCCAAGACCAGGGTGACAAGGCTAATCAGCAGATTGAGCGGAACGGCTGTGCGCGCTTCGTAACCGATCCCGTACATCAGGACAGGCAAGCGGAACTCGCCGCCGCCCAGGCCAATCAATCCGCCTAGGGCGCCAATCGGCACACACCAACCGAAAGCCCGCTGAAAGTACGGGCAGCTAACGGCGCGGATCACTTCTCGTCTTTGTCCGTGTGATCGCCGACCATGTCGTCGGTCAGGGGATGGTACCTTGGCCGCCGGTCATCTTGCGCGGGTTTTTGTTTTCAGAGCGGCAGGGCTGCCGTGCCAGCGGCTCCCCGATGCCAACAACCGGCCGCTTTCGAGGAGCTGCCAAGCGACGAGGGCGGGCAGGCCGATGATCAGGTCGCGCGCCCGCTTCAGCAAGGAAAGAGCCAGACCCATCTCCGGCGTCAGCCCCAAGCTCGCGCCCAGCAGAACATAGGCTCCCTCTTGTACGCCAACGGCATTCGGGACTGCAAAGGCGACGCTGCGGACGGCGTAGAGCAAGGTTTCGATCACCAGGATCGTCGGCGAAGTCGAGTGGGGCCCCGGCGAATTGCAACGCGACCCAGGCTTCGAGAGTGCTGGCCGCCCAGCAGACGAAGTGCAGCAAGAAGCTGGCCCATACCCGCGCCCGCCGGCGGTAAATTTCGCACAACCCGGCGTGCAGGGCCGCCGCGCCGGCCGCCGTCTTGCCCACCCAGCCGCGCCCCAGCACCCGGGCAACCCGGTCGAGCACGTCGAAGCCGCGCCGCTGAACCACGACAAAGGCGGAGGCCAATAGCCCCGCCGCGGCCAAACCGACGGCTGTCGGGAGCGGCAATGGGCGTATCCGGCCGGATGAAGGACAGCCAGCAGAGCGCGAGCGCGGTCAAGGCGAGTTGCCCGAACAGCTCCATGGTCACGTCGACGATCGTGCTCGTGGCCGCAAATGGCCCTGCCACTCCGGCAAAGGTGATCGCCCGCGCGCCCAGCACGTAGCCGCCCACCTGGGAAAACGGCAGCAATTCGGATCCGGCGTCGCGGACGAGGCGCCCCCAGATCGGGACCCACAATCTGGTCCCCGGCATCAGTACGCCCCACGCGATCCCCATCACCCCGATCAATCCGAGATGAATGAGGCAAACCGCGGCAAAACCTGCCCAGCCGATCGAGCCGAGCGAGCGGATCACCGCGGCGGCTCCGAAATGCGCGATGAGGACCGCCATCAGCGTCACTCCGGCAATGGCCGTGAGCACTGAGACCAGCTTCACGCGCGCTGGTCCCGCGCGGCGCGTGCTCCGGTAGCCATGCTCAGCCCGGTGAGCGCGATGCCGGCCAATCCCGGCAAGAAACGCGGCTGCAGCAGTTCGGGATCGAACTCCCTCATGCGCCTCTCATGCTCGGCGCAACACTCCTCGACAAAGCTGCGGAAGGTAAACCCTTCCAGAAAAACGCTCGCCTGCGTGGCGGAAAAATCCTTGCCGTCATTCGCGTGGCGGCCTCGGCGCACGGTGCCGATGAGACGACCGATGGCGCGGCAGTAATAGCCGGCAGCGTTCATTCCGCGCAGCCAGCGCGCCGCGCGTCCGCTCGACGCTTGCTGCCATGCCATCCAGTTCACGAAGAAGACGATGTGACGCGTCTCTTCGCGCATCAGCATGTCGAAAATCTCGAACAGCGGCTCGGGCAGAAAACCGGACCGCCGCGCGATCTTGAACACACCGAACCCGAGAAACAAGTCGAGGCACTCGCCGTACCCAAAATCGGCAAATGCCCGGCGGAGGTCCGCCTTGATCGGTTCATCCAAGGGCCGCTCTTCGGCGGCGATCCCATAACGCCCAATCATGACCCGCAACAGCTCGGCGTGCCGGGCCTCTTCGAAGCCTTGGAGGGAGACGGCCTCGCGCACCAGCGGATCGGCGATGGTCCGCGCGTAAGCGGACACGATCGCGCCCGCTCGCCGCTCCGTATGGAGCACTTCCTGCCAAAACGGGATCCCGCGGAGGCGTTGCAGCGCCGCGAGGTCGAGATCCGGCCAAGACAGGGCGGCAGGATCGAAACGACGATGGCTCGCTATGAACTGGCGGCAGAATCGCTCCTTGTGCTCGACGGATCCGATCTTCATGCCGGGGCGGGGGTCTGGCCGGCCGTGCGCATGAAGCGCCGGATTAGCCGCATCAGGGAAGGCACGAAACTGGGTCTCAGCAGGCGGGCGTCATAGCCGGCGAGCCGCCGCTCGTTTTCCGCCAGACAGATATCGATCAATCCCGCGGCGGACAGGTCCACAGCGCCGACCGCCTTGCTGCCGGTCAGAGTGAAGTTGTTGTCCTGCGGGGCCGCGCCTTGCCCGGCGGAGGCAGCACCGACGCCGCGGGCAATGCCGATCCGCTCCCATGCCAAAAACACCCAGACGGCGATCACCTTTGCCCAGAAGAGCGGGCGCCGCCAGATCGGCAGATTGCGTTTATGCCATGCCACCCAATTGACAAAAAAGAGGATATGACGGCCTTCCTCCTGCATGACCGGCTCAAAGGTGTCGACCAGGGCCGGCGGAAAATATCCCGAACGTTGCGCCAGCGCGAAAAGGCCGAAGGCGAAGAAACTGTCGATGCATTCGCTGAACCCGGTCACCATGAAAGCCCATTCCGGGTTGCGCGGGCGGCGGTATTCCGGCTCCGCCGATAGCGAAATTCCATAAGCCTGCACGAGGTTCGAGAGGACTTCCTTGTGCCGCCCTTCCTCGAAGCCGTCGAGCTCGATGGCGCGGCGCAGCAAGCCATCCTCGACCTTTTCGGCATAGCTCAGCACGCGCAGCCGCGCCTTTCCTTCGGTCTGCACGGCGATATCCCAAATCGGCAGGCCGACCAATCGGTCGCGCGCTTCCGGATCGAGCGCCGGCCAGTCGATGATCGAGGGCTTGTAGGGGTTGTGGGTATCGAGCAGCATCCGGCAAAAGGCCGTCTTGTGCATCTCGGTCCCGGGGGGGATAGGCTCGGACCCGGCGGCAACCCACACGCGGGCCGCGCGGTCGGCGGCCCTTACCGCCGCGTCCTCGAACATCGACATCGCTCCTCCGTCGCAGCCGTCCCCCGACATGGCGCGTCTGGCAGCACTGCACAAGCCGGCCCGCGTCGAGAACGCGCCACCGGTCCCTGCCGCTTCCAAGCCGCCGTTGACTAGCCCCAGCCGGCTGAATATATAGCGCCCCTCGATCGTGAGGGATCGCATTCGGAGCTGATGACGTGAAGCGCACCTACCAGCCGAGCAAGCTTGTCCGCAAGCGTCGTCACGGCTTCCGAGCCCGAATGGCGACAGCGGCGGGCCGCCGTGTTTTGGCATCGCGTCGCGCCAAGGGGCGCAAACGGTTGTCCGCCTGAACCAGGCGTTCCGAGCGGCAACGCGGCGCAAGACGGGTCGCCGTGGCCGCACGGCTCGAAATGCTCAAAATCCGGGCTGATTTTCTGCGGGTTGCCGCTGCCCGGCGCAGCGCTGCTGCACCCGGAGTGGTTCTGCAAGCCGCCGACCGCCCGGATTGCGGCAAGGCTGGCCCGGGAATACGGGTCGGGTTCACCGCGAGCCGGAAGGTCGGGAATGCCGTGGCCCGCAACCGCGCAAAACGCCGACTGCGCGCAGCCGCGGCAATCGTCCTGCCCGGTCGCGGAAGCCCGGCAACCGATTACGTGCTGATTGCCAGGGCGGGCACCCCGGCCCGCCCGTTCGCGGATCTCGTCGGCGATCTGGCATCGGCGCTACGCCGGATCAGCGGCCGAGGACGGCACCGGGCTTCGCATGAGGCGCCGAGCGAAGCGCATTAGGCACGGCATGATCTTGGGTCGCAGCAGCCGCGGGTCATAACCGCAAAAACGCCGTTCGTTCTCGCTCAGGCAGATGTCGATCAACGCCGCAGCCGAGACCTCCGTTGCCGATGACCTTGCCGCCGGTAAAGACGAAATTGTTGTCCTGACCCTCCGCTCCGGCCTGCGCGCCATCGATGCCGCGCGCGATGCCGATCCGCTCCCAGACCAGGAAGGCCCAGGCGGAAAGCAGCTTCGCCTCGAAAAGGACGCGGCGCCACGCCGGTAAATTGCGTCGGCGCCAAGCGACCCAGTTTACAAAGAACAGGATGTGGCGGCCTTCCTCCTGTACGACCGGCTCGAAGGTGTCGACCAGCTCGGGCGGGAAAAACCCCGACTGCTTGGCAAGCGCAAACAGGCCGAAGGCGAAGAAGGTATCGACGCATTCGCAAAACCCGGCGAGCAGAAAGGCCCACTCCGGATGGCGGGGCGGCAGATAATCGGGCTCCGGGGCGAGCTGGATGCCGTAGGCCTGCACCAGGTTCGAAAGAACCTGCTTGTGGCGGGTCTCCTCGAAGCCGTCGACCTCGACTGCTTCGCGCAGCAAGGGATCGGTGATGGTTTCCGCGTAGCTCAGCACGCGCAGGCTGGCATTGCCCTCCGTCTGCATCGCGATGTCCCAGATCGGCAGCTTGACCAGTCGGTCGCGCGCCTCCGGCGCGAGGGCCGGCCAGTCGACCACCGATGGCCTGTAGGGGTTATGAGTGTCGATCAGCATGCGGCAGAACGCTTCCTTGTGCGCCTCGCTGCCGAGCACGATCGGCCCCGGTTGACTGGCCTTCCACACCCGGGCGGCTCGGTCGGCGGCCTCGATGGTCACCGTGTCCAGCGCAAGCGGCGGACCCCCTCGTTAAATCGCCTCCGCCATACGATCTCACCTCGCCAAACGAATAGGACAGAAGTACTCAGGACATGTCAGGCGCGCGTCCCAGCGGTTCCGACAGGACGGCTGTCCCACATACTTAAAGGTGGAACAAGCGATCCCGCAAGCGACACTTATGCGTTCCGAGTGTGGCCCACAGGGATGTCACGGCAAGCCGACGGAAAGCGTGCCTTGCCGCTCTCCCGTCCCGATTTTCGCCAGCGTCCGGGACTTGTATTGCCGGGGCTCTGTGCCGATTTTCTTCGTGCTGCCGCAAGCCCGTGGGGCCGGCCAGTTCGCCCGGCCGCCACATGGATCGAGTTCACCGCGAGCCGAATTGCTGATAGAACGGATTGACGATCACGCAAGCCGGGGCGTTGGCTGACCGGAGCGGGCCGGGTCAGTCGGGGCCGTATGGACACGGCCTGTCGGTCCCATGCGACGCTCATTGCCTCCTAGAGGTGCCGCCGCGCCGAACCAAGGCCGGATAGTGGTGCGTGGCACCCAGGAGTAAATGAAATGGAACGGCAGCTCGGTGCGGAGATGGTCGGATGGGCCCTGCGGGGCGCGGTTCGCGCCTACCAGCTTCTCGTCTCCCCCCTGCTGCCCTCCTCCTGCCGGTTTCTGCCGAGCTGCTCGGATTATGCGATTGAAGCGATCGCCCGGCATGGCGCTCTGCGGGGCGTGAACCTGGCGCTGTGTCGGCTGGCCCGCTGCCACCCTTGGGGCGGCAGCGGCTATGATCCCGTTCCGCCGCTCCGGAAATTTGCCGCCTGCCCGAACCCGCAGCGCGGAGAGCCTGCTTTGGCCGATCCTTCGGACTGACCGCCAGCCTATGGAACAACGCAATCTCCTCATCGCGATCGTGCTCTCGGTCGGGATCCTGATCGCCTTTCAATTTGCCTTCGAGCGCATGCGCCCGCCGCAGCCAACTCCCCCCCCTGGCGGTGCCCCGGCCACCGCACCGGCCACTTCGGGCCCCACTTCGGGCCCCGCTCCAGCACCCGCCCCGGCAACCGGCAGCGCGCCCGGGGTGGCGGCTCCGGGAGCGGCTCCGGCGCAAGCCGTCGAGTCGCGTGAGGTAGCCCTCGCGGCCCAGCCGAGGGTAAGAATTGAGACGCCGCGGCTGCACGGCTCGATCGATCTCTTGGGGGCAAGGCTCGATGACCTGACCCTCGCCAACTACCACGAAACCGTCGACCCGAAGAGCCCCGAGGTCGAGCTGCTGTCGCCGCCCCGAACACGCGACCCCTACCTCGCCGAATTCGGCTGGGTCGCGGTCAGCCCCGAAACCAAGGTGCCGGGCCCGCAGACCCGCTGGACCGCTTCAGGCGGGCCGCTGACGCCGATAAATCCGGTCACCCTGACCTGGGACAACGGCCAAGGGCTGGTCTTCGCCCGGGTGATCAGTGTCGACCCGAACTACATGTTCACGGTGCGCGATTCGGTGCGCAACACCGGCAGCGCGCCGGTAAAGCTGCTGCCTTACGGCCTGATCAGCCGCACCGGAACACCGCATGTGGCCGGCTACTATATCCTGCATGAGGGGTTGATCGGATATCTCGGCGGCTCGTTGCAGGAGGTGAAATACTCCTCGCTCACCCCCGGAACCCCGGTCGATTATTCGTCGAATGGCGGCTGGCTCGGCTTTACCGACAAATACTGGCTGACTTCGCTGATCCCACCGCAGAACGAGGCGGTCAAGGCGCGTTTTACGCACAGCCTCGACAACGGGGTCGACCGTTACCAAGCCGATTATCTCGGGCCGGAGGTGACCGTGCCAGCGAACGGCACGACCGAGACCTCGGCGCGATTCTTCGCCGGCGCCAAAGAAGTGAACCTGTTGGACGCCTATAAAGATTCGGGTATTCCGCTATTCGACCGCGCCATAGATTTCGGCTGGTTTTATTTCCTGACCAAGCCGATTTTTTTAATCTTACAGTTTTTCTTTGGTTTATTAGGTAATTTTGGGTTGGCCATACTATTGCTGACGCTGTGCGTCAAGCTGCTCTTCTTTCCGCTTGCCAATAAATCCTATAATGCGATGAGCAAGATGAAGCTGCTGCAGCCCGAGATGCAGAAGCTGCGCGAGCGGTTTCCCGACGACAAGCCGCGGCAGCAGCAAGAGATGATGGCGCTCTACAAGCGGGTGGGCGCGAACCCGCTGGCCGGCTGCCTGCCGATCGTGATCCAGATCCCGGTCTTCTTCGCGCTCTACAAGGTGCTGTTCGTGACGATCGAAATGCGCCACGCGCCGTTTTTCGGCTGGATTCACGACCTCTCGGCGCCGGACCCGACCACCTTTGCCAATCTCTTCGGCCTGTTGCCGTTCAATCCTGCCGATGTCCCGGTCGTGGGGTCGATGCTGATGATCGGCGCTTGGCCGCTGATCATGGGCCTGACGATGTTCCTGCAGCAAAAGCTGAACCCGCAGCCGGTCGATCCGGTGCAGGCGCGCATGTTCATGCTCCTGCCGATCGTGTTCACCTACATGCTCGCCGCTTTCCCTGCGGGGCTGGTGATCTACTGGGCGTGGAACAACCTGCTCAGCATCGCCCAGCAATGGGCGATCATGCACCGGCAAGGCGCCGCCTGACGGCGAATGGTCGAGGCAAACGGCGCTGCGCCCGACTTCACGGCGCGCTTTCCGGCGCGGGCAGCCGATCCCGACCGGGTCGAAGCCGGGCGGCGGCTGTTTGCGCGCGAGGCCCGGTTCGTCGCCGGTGCGGCCGACCCTACGGCACTGCCCCCGGAAGGCCTGCCCGAGATCGCCTTTGCCGGGCGCTCCAACGTCGGCAAATCGACGCTGATCAATGCGGTCACCGGGCGCCGCATGCTGGCGCGCACCTCGAACACCCCGGGGCGCACCCGCCAGATCAACTTCTTCGATCTCGGCGGGCGGCTGATGCTCGTCGACCTCCCCGGCTATGGCTATGCCGATGCCCCGAAGAGCGCGGTCAAGGCATGGACCGGCTTGGTGCGGCACTACCTGCGCAGCCGAGCCGCGTTGCGGCGGGTCTGCCTGCTCCTCGACTCGCGGCACGGCATCAAGGAGGTCGACCGGCCGTTGATGGACATGCTCGACGCCGCCGGGGTCTCCTATCAGATCGTGCTGACGAAGATCGACAAGGCGGGGAAGGCCGGAGCGGCCGGGGTCGGTCAGCAGGTCGTGACCGAGCTCGCGGCCCATGCGGCGGCGATGCCGGAAATCCTCCTGACAAGCGCCGCCGAGCGCCGCGGAATTGCCGAGTTGCAGGAAACGCTCGCCGGATTTGCGACGGCGCCGGCATAATCTGCCGGAACTTGACGCCGCGATGAGCTCGATGACGAACCAATCTCTACACGTCCCGTTTCCGAATGCCGAGCCGTTGGTCAAGGCTGCGGTCCTGGCCGAGGCGCTTCCGTACATGCGGCGCTATGCCGGCCGTACCCTGGTCGTCAAATATGGCGGGCATGCAATGGGGGATGCCGCCGTCGGGGATTCGTTCGCGCGCGATGTCGTCCTCCTCAAGCAGGTCGGCATCAATCCGATCGTCGTGCATGGCGGTGGGCCGCAGATCGCCCAGATGCTGCGGCGGCTCGGCATCGAGAGCCGCTTTGTGGACGGCTTGCGGGTCACCGACCGCGAGACGATGGAAGTCGTCGAGATGATCCTCGCCGGCACGATCAACAAGCAGCTCGTCTCGGCGATCAACGCCGAGGGCGGCTGCGCGATCGGGCTCAGCGGCAAGGATGGCGGGCTGATCGAGGCGCGCAAGCTGGTCCGCAGCAGGGTCGAGGGGGGTGTGCGGACCGAGGTCGATCTCGGCTTTGTCGGCGAGCCGCAGCGGATCGCCGCCCGCGTGCTCGACACCTTCAAGCAGTCGGACATCATCCCGGTCATCGCGCCGATCGGGGTCGGCTCGCAGGGCGAAACCTATAACATCAACGCCGACACGGTCGCGGGGGCGGTGGCCGCGGCGGTCGAGGCGACGCGGCTCTTGCTGCTGACCGATGTCGCCGGGGTGCTCGACGCCGATAAGCGGCTGATCCCGGAATTGACGGCCGGGACGGCGCGGCGGCTGATCGCGGAGGGCGTCATCAACGGCGGCATGATCCCGAAGATCGAGACCTGCCTCGAGGCGGTCGAAGGCGGCGTCGAGGCAGCGGTGATCGTCGACGGGCGGGTGCCGCATGCGATCCTGCTCGAGCTGTTCACCGAGGGGGCGGGAACCTTGATCCGCGCCGGCTGAGGCACCGGGATGAGCGCCGCAAGAGGTAGGCCCTTGGCCGAGATCGAGACCTGGATCTTCGATCTCGACAACACCCTCTACCCGGCCTCGTGCCGGCTGTTCGATCAGATCCATTCGCGGATGACCCAATTCATCGCCGAACAGCTGGATCTGTCGCCGGAAGCGGCGCTGTTGCTGCAGAAGGCGTATTTCCGCGAGCACGGCACGACGCTCAGGGGATTGATGACGGTCAACCGGATCGACCCGCGCGATTTTCTCTCCTTTGTGCACGAGATCGACCTCGCCTGCGTGCCCGCCGACCCGGTCCTCGTCGCGGCGCTGGCGGCTCTGCCCGGCCGCAAGATCGTTCACACCAACGGCTCCGAGCGCCACGCCTCGCGCCTGCTCGATCACCTCGGGATCGCCGGCCTCGTTCTGCGGGATCGTCGACATCGAGGCCTCGGGCTACGACCCCAAGCCGAGCCTCGCCGGCTACCATGAATTGCTGCGCCGGCACGAGGTGGCGCCGGACACCGCATTGATGGTCGAAGACATCGCGCGAAACCTGGTCCCGGCCGCCGCCCTCGGCATGACCACCGCATGGGTGTGCACCGCCGCCGACTGGGCCGCCGCCGGCTCCGACGGCGGCCACATTCATCACATCGTCGACAACCTCGGCGCTTTCCTCAACGACGCCGCCGCGCTTCATCGCGTCGCTTGAACCCGTCGGCCCCCCATATCACCCTCGCATCATGCTCGTAATCGACACGATACGCCGCAAGTTGACCGACCGCTTTGCCCCGGCGCGGCTAGAGGTCGAGGATGAATCGCACCGCCATGTCGGGCATGCAGGCGCGCGCCCGGGGGGCGAAACCCATTTCGCGGTTACCGTGGTTGCGGCGGAATTTGCCGGGCAGAGCCGGGTGGCGCGGCAGCGGCTGGTTTATGATGCGCTGGCCGAAGAGCTCGCGACCCGCATCCATGCGCTGTCGCTGACGACGCTCGCCCCCGACGAGGACAGAGGGGCGAGGCCCTAGGCGGCTTCGGCGAGGAAATCGCGCAGCGGCTCGACCGGCGCGTCCTTCATCACGAAAGCCTCGCCGATCCGGCGCGGCAGGATCAGGGTGATCCGGCCGTCGCGCACTTTCTTGTCCTTGCTCATATGCGCAAGCAGCCGATCGGCCGGGGTTTGGTTGAGCCCGAGCTCCGCCAGCCGCGTCGGCAAGCCCATTTCCGCGAGATGCCGCCGCACCCGCTGCGCCTCGCCGGCGGCAGCCAATCCGAGCCGGGCGGCGAAGTCGAAGGCCAGGACCATGCCGAGCGCCACCGCCTCGCCGTGCAGCAGGCGCGCGCCGAACCCGGTCTCGGCTTCGAGCGCGTGGCCGAAAGTATGGCCGAAATTGAGGAGCGCACGGTCGCCCTCCTCGCGCTCGTCACCGGCGACGATCTCGGCCTTCATCGCGCAGCTCGTCACGACGGCGCGCCGCAGCGCCTCGGGCGCGAGCGCGCACAGGGCGGCGCCTTCGCCTTCGAGCCAGGCGTAAAACCCGGCGTCGCGGATCAGCCCGTATTTGACGATCTCGGCATACCCGGCAAGGAGCTCGCGGCGCGGCAGGCTGCCCAAGGTACCGGTGTCGGCGAGGACGAGGCGGGGCTGATAAAATGCGCCGATCAGGTTCTTGCCGCTGCGGGTGTTGATGCCGGTCTTGCCGCCGACCGAGCTGTCGACCTGCGCCAATAAGGTCGTCGGGATCTGCACGAAGTCGATGCCGCGCAGCAATGTCGCCGCGGCAAAGCCGGTCAGGTCGCCGACCACGCCGCCGCCAAGCGCCACCAGCATCGTCCCGCGCTCGATCCCGATCCCGAGGATGTCCTCGGCCAACCGCCCGAAATGGTCGAGGCTCTTGGTTTCCTCGCCGGGCGGCACCAGCACCGCATGGTGGGCGATCCCGGCGGTGGAAAGGCTGTCGCGCAGCGCGGCCAGATAGTGCCCGGCGACGTTTTCGTCGGAAACGATGACGGCTTGGCGGCGGCGCAGCAGCGGCGCCATCTCGGCGCCGGCCCGCTCGATCAGCTGCGGCCCGACGAGGATGTCGTAGCTGCGCTCGGCGAGCTCGACCCGCAGTCTCTCGATCGTCTGCGTCATTGCTCCCTCTCCGCTTTTGGCGGCAACGCCGCACGCCGGCACCCGGCCAACGCAGCAATCGCCCGGGTGACCGTCGCTTCCGGCGACCCCTCGCCGCTGTCGACGACAGCGTCGGCCTCGGCGTAGACCGGGTGGCGCCGCTCGATCAGCTCGGCGAGGATCGCCTTGGGATCGCCCATCTTGAGGAGCGGCCGGTTGCTGCGCCGCGACACCCGCGACACCAGCACCTCGAGATCTGCGCGCAGCCATAAGGATACGCCGCGGCGTGCAATAAGCGCACGGGTCGCCGGATCCATAAACGCGCCGCCGCCGGTGGCCAGCACATGGACCGGCTGCGCCAGCAATCTGGCGATGACCCGCCGCTCGCCTTCGCGAAACACGCGCTCGCCGCGGTTGGCGAAAATCTCCTCGATGGTTTCGCCGGCCGCCGCCTCGATCTCCTGATCCGAATCGAAGAAGCGCAGGCCGAGCCGAGCCGCCAGGCGCCGGCCGATCTTGGTCTTTCCGGCCCCCATGAGCCCCACCAGCACGATCGACCGGCTCGGCACGAAGCGGCGGGTTTCCGCCGCTTTCCGGTCCAGCCGAAGGCTGACGATCTCCACCCCGGTTCCCACGCTCTTTTTCCCGGTCTGCCGAGAGCGTACTAGCATATTGTGCAACCAGGTCGTCAATCGGCGCCGGATCGATCCGACAACCGATCCGACAGGGGACAGGCAAGCTGCGAGTCGGCCGCATGGGGAAGGTCACTGTCGCGTTGGTCATCGTGATCGCCCTGGCATTGCTCGGCGGCATGGCGTTCCTGGCGTTTTGGAACCCGCCCGCGCCCTCCGCGCCGGTCGAAAAAGTCATTCCCGATGCGCGTTTTCCGAAGTGACCGGCGGGTCTGCGCGCCGCCCCAGGGATAGTGTGGCGCTGTCGAAGCATCTCGAAGCCTTTCTCGAGATGATGGCCGCCGAGCGCGGCGCGGCGCCGCTGACCTTGGCGGCATACCGCAATGATCTGACCGCTCTGGCGGAGTTTCTCGGCGCCGCCGGGGTCGCGATCGAAGCCGCGGATTCGGGGGGCCTGCACCATTATCTCGCGAGCGCCGCAACGCTTCGGCTGACGCCGCGGACGCTCGCCCGCCGTCTTTCGGCGATGCGCCAATTCTACAAATTCCTGGTGATCGAGGGGGTGCGGCAAGACGATCCCACGGCACAGCTCGACACGCCGCGGCTCGGCCGCCCGCTGCCGAAAA
This sequence comes from uncultured Alphaproteobacteria bacterium, assembly GCA_963836845.1. Taxonomy (GTDB): domain Bacteria; phylum Pseudomonadota; class Alphaproteobacteria; order ATCC43930; family CGMCC-115725; genus AP-15. The sequence goes on from CAWILK010000034.1 coordinate 92,534, forward strand.
TATTGTCCGAGGCCGAGATCGAGCGGCTGATTGCCGCGGCCCAAGAGTGGCCCGGCAATGAGGGAACCCGCCTCTACTGCGTCGTCGAGCTGCTCTACGCGACCGGCCTCAGAATATCCGAGCTGGTGGGCATTGCCGCTCGCGGCGGCACGCCGCGACCCGCGATTTCTGGTGATCACCGGGAAGGGTGGCAAGGAACGGATTGTGCCGCTGAGCGAGCCTGCCCGGTCCGCCCTCGGCAAATATCTCGAATGCCGCGAGCAGTTCCTGCCTGGCGCCCGGCCGTCCCGCTGGCTTTTCCCGTCGCGCGGGCGGGCCGGGCACCTGACCCGCCAGCGCACCGGCCAAATGCTGAAGGAGCTGGCGGCCAAGGCCGGCCTCGCCCCGGAGAAGCTGTCGCCGCACGTATTGCGCCACGCCTTCGCCAGTCATCTGCTCGACCACGGCGCCGACCTGCGCAGCGTGCAGCAGATGCTCGGGCATGCCGACATCGCGACAACCCAGATCTATACCCATGTGTTGAGCGACCGTCTGCGCAAGCTCGTCGAGACCGCGCACCCGCTGGCGCGCCGCAAATGATCCGTCATTTTCTTGATTTCGAGCGCCCGATCGCGGAGCTCGAGGGCAAGATCGAGGAGCTGCGCCATCTGTCGACCAGCGGCGAGCTCAACATCGCCGACGAGGTCGGGCGGCTCGAAGCCACCGCGAACCGCCTGCTGCGGCAGACCTATTCCCGCCTCACGCCGTGGCAGAAGGTCCAGGTGGCGCGGCATCCGGAGCGGCCGCATGCGCTCGACTATATCCGCGGCTTGATCACCGATTTCGTGCCGCTCTGCGGCGACCGCGCCTTTGCCGAGGACGCCGCGGTCGTCGGCGGGATCGGGCGCTTCCGCGGCAATAGCGTCGTCGTGCTCGGCACCGAAAAGGGCGCCGACACCGAAGCGCGGCTCAAGCACAATTTCGGCATGGCGAGGCCGGAGGGATACCGCAAGGCGCAGCGGCTGATGCGGCTTGCCGACCGCTTCGGCCTTGCCGTGCTGACCCTTGTCGACACCGCCGGCGCCTATCCCGGGATCGATGCCGAGGCGCGCGGTCAGGCCGAGGCGATCGCGCGGGGGATCGAGACCTGTCTCGACATCAAGGTGCCGCTCGTCGCCGCGGTGATCGGCGAAGGCGGCTCAGGCGGCGCGATCGCGCTCGCCGCCGGGAACACCGTGCTGATGTTCGAGCACGCGATCTATTCGGTCATCTCGCCCGAAGGCTGCGCCTCGATCTTGTGGCGGGACGGAAACCACGCTCAGGAGGCGGCGGAGGCGCTGCGGCTCACCGCCCAGGATTTGCAGCGCCTCGGCGTGGTCGACCGCATCGTGCCCGAGCCTCTGGGCGGGGCGCAGCGGGCTCCGAAGGAGGCCGTCGAGCAGCTCGGCGAGGCCTTCGAAGAGGCGTTGCGGCCGCTCCGCGGGGTGGATGGCGCGACATTGCGCCTGCGGCGCCGCGAAAAGTTTCTCGCGATGGGCGGTCACGGGCTCTGATGCGGCCTCATTGACCGATTGCCGGGGCTTCCCACATTTAATGCGCGCTGCCGGCTCTTTGTGAGGGACCGGCGAGCCGATCACATCGGAAGACCCCGCTTTTCCAGCATTGGAAGGCATTCATGACCCCCCAGGAAAAAGATCTGCTGACGACCTTGCTCGACCGGCTGAAGAACACCCCGCGTCAGGCCAAGGACCCGGAGGCCGATGCACTGATCCGCCAGGCGGTGAGCGCGCAGTCGGATCTGCCCTATTATCTCGTGCAAACCGTCTTGATCCAGGATTTGAGCCTGCATCAGGCGCAGCAGCGCATTGCCGATCTGGAAAAGCAGCTCGCCGATGCCCAACAGTCGGCGACGCCGACAGTGGGCAGCTTTCTCGGCGGATTGTTTGGAAATCGGCCGCCGGCTCCTGCGGCCGGCTCGGCGCCTCCGGCCGGGCCATGGTCGCGCTCGCCGCAAGTGGCGGCCGCACCGCCGGCGCAACCCTACGGCCAGCCCGGTTATGCGCAGCCCGGTTATCCGCAGCCCGGTAATCAGCAGCCCGGCTATGGTCAGCCCGCCGGCGGTGGAATGATGGGCGGCATGGGCGGCGGTGGCGGCTTCCTGCGCTCCGCGGCGGCGACCGCGGCGGGTGTTGCCGGCGGGGCGCTGTTGTTCCAGGGCATCTCCTCGCTGTTCGGGCATAACTATGCCGGCGGCCTGATGGGCGGCGGAATGACTCCGGGCCTCGGCGAAAGCGTGGTCAACAACTACTACGGCAGCGACGCCGCCGGCGGTGATTGGAGCAGCGATGCCGGCGGCGCCGGCGGGGACTACTCCAGCGCCGGGCTCGATCCCGGCGGCGCCGGCGGCGGCGGGGATAATTCGAGCTACGACCCGGGCAGCCAGGACTTCAGCTCCGACCAGGATTGGGGCAGCGGCGGCGGCGATTGGAGCAGCAACGACCCCTCCTGCTGATCACCTCTGCGCACTTTCACCCGCCCGGCGCCAGCGCCGGGCGGGGCAGTCGGCTATGTCCCTTCCGCGACGATCATGTCGTAGGCGGGCAGCGTGAGAAATTCGCGGAACGCCTCGGCTTCGATGAGTTCGCGGAACAAGCCCACCGCGTCCTCGTACCGTCCGCCAGCGGCGGTAACGGACAGTTTCGCCAATTCCTGATCGATCATCTTGCGGCATAGCCCAGGATCCACGGTTCGCCCGTCCTCCAGCTTGGCGGCATGGCGGCGCCACTGCCAGATCTGGGCTCGGCTGATCTCTGCGGTTGCGGCGTCCTCCATCAGGTTATAGAGCGGCACGCACCCGATGCCGCGCAGCCACGCCTCGATGTAGCCGATCCCGACATTGATATTCTGCCTGAGCCCGGCCTCGGTGATCGTGCCGGTCGGCACGGCGAGCAGGTCCGGCGCGGTGACGTGCACGTCCTGACGCTTGCGGGCGATCTGGTTGGGCTGCGGCATCTCGCGGTCGAACACTTCCTTGGCGATCGCGACGAGGCCCGGATGCGCAACCCAGGTGCCGTCGTGACCGTCGCCGGCCTCGCGCTGCTTGTCGGCACGGACCCGTTCCATGGCCGCCTGGTTGGCGGAGGGGTCGTCGCGGATCGGGATCTGCGCCGCCATCCCGCCCATCGCGTGGATCTCGCGGCGGTGGCAGGTCTTGATCAGCAGAAGGCTGTAGCTGCGCAGAAAGTGGCTGGTCATCGTGACCTGCGCACGGTCCGGCATCACGCAATTCGGGTCTTCGGCAAACTTCTTGATAAAGCTGTAGATGTAGTCCCAGCGCCCGCAATTGAGCCCGGCCGAGTGCTCGCGCAATTCGTACAGGATCTCGTCCATCTCGAACGCCGCGAGGATCGTCTCGATCAGCACGGTGGCGCGGATCGTGCCTTTGGGCAGCCCCAATCTCGCCTGGGCGTGCAGAAACACCTCGTTCCAGAGCCGCGCTTCGAGATAGCTCTCGAGTTTCGGCAAATAGAGATACGGCCCGCTGCCGCGCGCCAGCAGCTCCCGCGCGTTGTGAAAAAAGAACACCGCAAAGTCAAAGAGCGCGCCCGACATCGGCTCGCCATCGACGAGGATATGCCTCTCGGGGAGGTGCCAGCCCCGCGGCCGCACGAACAGCACTGCTGTCTTGTCGTTCAGCGAATAATGCCGGCCGCTCTCCGGGTCGTCGAAGACTATGGTTCGCCGCACGGCGTCGCAGAGGTTGGCTTGCCCTTCGATCAGGTTGTCCCAACTCGGAGTGGTGGCGTCCTCGAAATCGGCCATAAAGACGTTGGCGCCGCAATTCAGCGCGTTGATCACCATCTTGCGGTCGGTCGGGCCGGTGATCTCGATGCGGCGGTCGCGAAGGTCGTCGGGGATCGGCGCGACCCGCCAGTCGCTGTCGCGGATCGCTTTGGTCTCGGGCAGGAAATCGGGCTTCCACCCGGCGTCGAGCCGCTGCTGGAGGGCGGTTCGGCGTTCTAGGAGCCGCCGCCGCTCCGGGCCGAACACCCGTTCGAGCTCGACGGCAAAGGCGACTGCATCCGCTGTCAGCACTTTCTCGTAACCGGGCCTGATCGGCCCGCGAATGACCACGCCCTCGGGCACAATGGTGGTTTCGGCCATGCAGATACTCTCCCGTTCAAATTATCTGCGATCGCCGGCAGCGAGCCGCCGGCACCCAAACCGCCTTCGTGCGCTTCCTGCGCTGGGCTTTCCCTGTTCGTGCTTCTTCGCTGGTGCAGCAGAGCCGACTTATCAGCTTACGCTTGCTGCGTAGCCCGGCTATGATGCGATGCAATATAGTTCGGCTGCAACACTTTCGTTCGGAGCAACCCGCACCATGCGCACCGAGCTGATGGAGAGGCGCCTTAGAACCTGACCCAAAAGGGTGTTGCGTCGCGGCAGATTGCGTGATTCACGGTAGCGGGATTCACCGTGATGGCGAACCGCCATGTGGACGGAGGAGCACCGCCGGACTTATCGGCGGGAGGGGAAGGATATCCGAGCGATCTGAGGGATTGGAGTGGGTGCGGCTGGAACCGCTGATCCCTGGGGCAAAACCTGGCGGGCGACCGCGCAAGACCGACATGCGGGCGGCGATGAGCCATTTTGTATCTGCTGCGCACCGGCTGCCCGTGGCGCTACCTGCCGCGCGACGGTTTTCCGCCGCGCTCGACGGTCTACAACATCTTCCGCAAGTTCCAACCGAGGGAATTTGGGAGGCGATCTGGGCCGAGTTGCACATGGCCTTGCGCGAACGGATGGGCCGCGAGGCCAGCCCCTCGGCTGCGGTTCTCGACAGCCAATCGGTGAAATCGGCGGAAAAGGGGGCGGCAAAGACGACAAAGTGGGTTACGACGCCGGCAAGAAGGTGAAAGGCCGCAAGATCCACGCCCTGGTCGACACCGAAGGGCTGCCGATGCGGGTCGTTGTTCACTCCGCCGCGATCCAGGACCGCGACGGGGCCGGATTGGTCCTCGATAAGATACGCCGGCGCTTCCCGTGGCTCGAATTGGTCTGGGTCGATGGCGGCTACAACGCCTGGCAGGTTGAAGCCGCCGTGGCCAAGGTGCCGGTGCTGCGCATCGAGATCGTCAAGCGCAGCGACAACATGAAGGGCTTCGTCGTCCTGCCGCGCCGCTGGGTGGTCGAGCGCACCTTCTCGTGGTTCGGCCGAAACCGGCGTCTCGCCAGGGACTTCGAGAACCTTGCCGAAACGCTGGCCACCTTCGTTACCCTCGCCTCCATCCAAATGGCCCTAAGGCGGCTCGCCAGGGCGTAGGTCGTGATGATGAAGGTCTGCAAAGCCTGGAAAGCCGTCCTTCGCCAACCCCCAGGCCAGCGGCGGAGTCGCGCCGATTCCGGACTTCGCGTCAGCGCCACCGGCTGGCGAGATTCAGAACCGACTTCGGCCATTCACGACCGCGCAAGTGGGTGGTCCAGCCGGCTCGGGAGCGGACATTCCGATACGCCTGAGGAGCCCCTGCGGTATGTCCTCTATCATGCGGTGACGCAGCGGGCTCATCTCAGCAATCGGGGGCCTGTCCTGAGGGTTGGGCTTCAACACCCACAATTCTCTCAGACAGGAGGTCTCCCTCTATCCGAGTAGCTGCCGATCCCGTAATAGCGATCAGGCGCGCGGCTACTTGGCTCGCTTGAATGCCGCATTGATTACGTTACCGTCTACCGTAGTAGGGTTGGTAAACTTCAATTCGTCCGCCGTGAGACTGGTGATAATCCGTTTTGCTACTGCGGCCTGGTTCGGAAGCGTAGTGGCTTCGATGCGAAGCTCGATGACTTTCCCGGCCTCGTCAACGGTGTAGGTGCCGGAGTACGCGATCGACCCCGCCACTATGGCTTTGGCCTCCTCCGGCGTTGCAGTCGTCGGGTTATTGGTCGCGATTTTCGGAAGGTCGGGGCGCACGAAACATCTGATACGGCCATTGGCGTCGAATGTGTAGACCCCCTTCGGATTGGCACCAAACCGTTACAGCAACTCGTGCCATCCTTGTTCGTCTGCTCCACCGAAACAACGTTCCAAGTTCCGACAAGTTGATCCTTGAGCGATTTCTGTTGGCTGAGGGCGCTACCCGGCAGCAACGCCAGCGCGATCATGCAGGACAGCTGAGCGCAACGTCGCAACATTATATCCTCCCTCGGATTTTTGCGTCGAACGCCATCGTCTGCCCTTTCAGGTGAACCGGCAACAGCTTTGAATAAATCGGATCAGACATGACCAGTGGCGCTCGGCAATGCTGCTGCGCGATCTCCGTAACCGCGGTTACCGGCTCGCGCTCACTGCGCGCCGCTATCGGCTTTGTCTCGACCCGTAGCGTCTCCCCGCTGCGGTGATCTTCCGCCAGTCGTCCGTCCAGGCTGCACATAGCGCTCAAGGCCCACTCCTGTAGCCACGTCGCTACATTCCATGAGGGCCTCGCCTTCCGGTGCGGCGCGCGATCGCGGATCATCCCTCTGCCCTTCGGCCTACCAGCAGTAGTCATGAAATGGGCGGAGAGCCAGGTACCCTGGGTTCAGGCCCCGATGACCGCTTTCGAGCCGTGGGCATAACGCGCTGAGCAAATCCGGAATGACCCAAAACCACCCTACCTACCCATTCGCTGGCCGCATCTTGAAGGGCCGGTTCGGGGCAGATTTAGCGGTTCCCGAGGCCAAGGCCGAACGGCCGGTGTTGGATTTGAAAGCGGTCGGCGGCTATTGACGCTTGGCGACGTAGGCTTTTGGGCCAGGCTCTTAGCGCACAAGAAGAACGGATGTCTGCGATGCTCGCGGTGATTGTCCGCATCGCCGAGAGGCTCGACCGAACGCCCACGCCCTTATCGGACTAAACCTTTAACGCCGCCGCCCGACCCGCGCTATCCTCCGGCGCGGGTCAGGGAGGCGGAATGCGCCTGCCTGTTCTGCCCTACGCCATTCATTCGCGAGCCCGCGATATGCAGCCCGGCCCGCATTACCTCGGCGGGCATAGGGCTGGGAGGCAGCCTCCGAATCGGGCTTAGCTAGGCCGCCGCTTTTCTATTGACCGCCAGCCGGGCGTCGACAAGCTCGACGGTCTGGTCGACGAGCGCATTGCGCATGCCGTATTGCGAAGCGATCGCCTGCACCAGCCGGTCGGTCCGTTCGATGTTGGGCGCTCCGTTGAACAGGGCACGCGCCGCGGAGGAGGGTCGGACGAGATCGCGGGCCGCGCTGGCGTACTTCTCGAACGGCACCAGATCGTTTGCCGAAGCCCCCAACTTTTCGCAAACTCCGCAAACCCAATTGTACACGTCGCGCGACGCGCCGATGTCGTTATGGACGGCATCCTTGATGTCGATGGCGGCATCCTTGGTGACGCAGCGATAATTGCCGGTCAGCAGCATCGCCCATTTAGCGAGCGGCACAAAAATCGAGTCGTGCACCTTGAGCTTGACCGGCAGATCGACCGCACCGTCGCCCGGATTGTAGCGAGCCGCCTCGATATCCGCCTGCATCTGCCGGAGCATTCCCGTGAACTCGCCGGAGTCGAAGCGAGCGACCTTGAAGTTCGTCGGCAGGGTCACCTGCAGCACGTTTATCGCTTCCCCGGGCGGCCGAATGGCTTGCGGGTCAGGGCTGCACAAGGTGACGAGCCCGGGCTCGAAATTGTCCCATACGGTCGCATCGGTGTAGCAGCTCTTCAGCGCATCGGTCGCCAAGCCAGGGATGCGCTTCAGATAAGGCAAGGGCGGCATGTTCATGATCGACATGCAGGGCCGCTTTGCCTTGGCCACCGCATCGAGCAGCTCGCGCACGCCGGGCGAGCGGTATTGCGGCTCCTGCATCGCCAGCGCGACGAGGTCGTAATCCGCCGGGTTGACGTCGGCAGGGCCTGCCGCGGACAGGCGGCCCGGCAATTTGCGGGAGTTCGAGCTCGATCGGCTCTCTTCGGCCGCGGATCGGCAGGCGCACCCGGGCGCCCTCCTTGTTGAACGCCTCCACTTCGGCCGGGAGGCACACCATCGTTATCTGGTGACCGCCGAACAGCAGCTTGGTCGCGAGGAGCGAGCCGTAGGAGGCTCCCATGATCAATACATTGTAAGGCATGCGGCGATTCCTCCCAAAAGCCGAGTGTCTCTTGGCCGGACGATGCCGGATGCCGAGTTTTTCAGCAAGCCTCGTGCGCCAGGATGCCGGCCAAACCGGCGCGAAAGCTCGGGTAGCGCAATGTCGCACCCAGCTCGGTCTTGATCAGCCGGTTCGAGACCCGCTTGTTGTCGTCGTAGAAGCTGCGCGCCATCGGCGAGAGGCCGGCGCTTTCGAGCGGCGCCAGCGGCGGCGCAGGCACGCCGAGGAGCGCGGCGGCGTGCGCGACGACCGCCTCCGGCGGCGCGGGATCGTCGTCGCAGACATTGTAGACGGCGCCCGGGCGAGGCCGGCTCATCGAGGCGATCAGGATGCCGGCCAGATCGTAGACATGTATTCGGGAGAAGACCTGACCCGGCTTGTCGATCCGCTTGGCAGTGCCGGTGCGCAGCGCATCGAAGGCGCTGCGGCCCGGGCCGTAGATCGCGGCGAGCCGGAAGATATGGACAGGCACCCCGTAGCTGCGCCACAGGTCGAGCCAGCCTCGTTCGGCGGCGACGCGGCGCCGGCCGCGCTCGCCGGTCGGCTCCAACGCCGAGGCCTCGTCGACCCAGCCGCCGCCGCGGTCGCCGTAAACGCCGGTGGTCGAGAGATACCCGACCCAGGACAGCGCCCGCAGCGCAGCGATGTCTTTGCCGTGTGTCGCGAGCACCGGGTCGCCTTCGGCATCCGGCGGGACCGAGACGAGCAGGTGAGTCGCCTCGCTCAGGCAACCAGCGGGAACTGGCCGGTTGCGATCGAAGATCGTGGGCCGAAAACCCGCCTCGAGCAGCGCGGTGGATTTCTCGGCGCTCCGGCTGGTGCCTGTGACCCCCCATCCCGCAGCCATTAGGTGCCGCGCCACCACTCGCGCGGTGTACCCCAGACCGAAACAGAATAGGTGAGAGATGGTCATGGCGTTTGCGCGGCGGGGCGGATCGCCGGGTCGGTTTCGAGAGTCGCCGCGATGCGCTTTTGCTTGAGCCGCGCCCATACCCAGAAGCCGCAGGAGACCAACGCGCCGACAGCGAGCGGCAGGCGCAGCCCGAAACGCTCGCTGAGCGAGCCCATCAATACCGCCCCGACCGCCGGGCCGGCCCGGAAGATCATTCCGTAAAGCGCCATGATCCGGCCGCGCATCGCGGCATCCACAGCAGCTTGGATAAGGGTCTGCGCGCCGACCCCGGTGATTGTCATTGCCGTCCCGGCGACAAACACGCAAGGGAGCGCGAGGTAGAATTGGTCGGTCAAGGTGAAGCCGAGGATTGCCAGCGAGATCACCAGGGTATTGGCCAATACCAGGTTAGTTAACCTTGTAATCGCCGGCCGGAACAGCATCCAGGTCGCGCCGAAAATGGCGCCGAGCCCGACGGTCGAGGTCAAGGTAGCCAATCCCTCGGGTCCTCGCCCGAACACATGGTCGGCGAACCCGGGAAACAGCTCGACGAAGCCGCGCGTCCCGACCGTCGTCACGGTGAACAGCAGCAGCATCGGCGCGATCCCGGGATGCCGGCTGGCATAGCCATAGGCCTCGGCCGAGGCCTTGAGGACGCTCTGTGTGGCGCCGACCGGCAGGGCCGGAAGCCCGCGCAAATTCGTCATCGCGACGAGAAAGACGACATAGGTCGCGGCATTGACGGCGAATGCCGCGCCGACGCTGATGTTGGCGATCACGATCCCGGCGACGGCAGGGCCGATGAACCGCGCCAAGTTGAAGATGATCGCGTTCACCGCCAGCGCCGAGGGCAGCGAAGGCCGATCGACCAGGGTCGGGATCAGCGCCAGCCGCGAGGGCTGGGCCACGGCGTTGAACACGCCGAGAAGCAAGGTCAGCCCGAACAACAGCTCGATCGTCATCGCATCGGCATAGACGAGCGCGGCGAGCAGGGTCGCCTCGATGCTGCCGGCGATCTGCGTCACCCGGATGATCCCGACCCGGTCGCGGCGGTCGGCGAGGGCGCCGGCGAGCGGGCTCAGAAAAACCACGGGAAAGAATTCGGCCATCGATATGATGCCGAGCCAAGTCCCGGAATGAGCCAGGGTCCAGGCCAGCCAGCCGACTGAGACACGCTGCATCCAGGTTCCGATCAGCGAGACCGCATTGCCGCTGGCGTAAATGCGGTAATTGCGGTGGGCGAACGCCTTGGCGAGATTGCCAAGGCCGGGAACGAGGCGACCACGGAGGACGGGCAAGAAATGACGGACCTTTCGCGCTGCGGATATGGCCTTTGTGACGCGGTGCCATCCTATCGAAATCGGAGAGCAGGTGGGGAAGTTGCAGGAACGCAGCGATAGATCTGATCGAGGCTTGAAGGGCCGAGATTGCCGGCTGATGGAAACGGCGGCCGCCCACCTGACGGCATGGAGCTGTCCGTTCATCGCGCTGCTCTCGATCGGCATAGCCGCGGCGGACCCGCCGCCGCGCAATGCCGAGACAGAGGCGGCCGCCTATGAACATTGCATGAAGCTGGCGAAGCACGATCCCGCGGCGGCACAGGCGCTTGCGCTGACCTGGCACGAGCGCGGCGGCGCGCATCCCGCCGATCATTGCCAGGCGGTCGCGCTGATTGGGCTGAAACAATACAAAGAGGCGGCAACCCGGCTCGAAGCTCTCGCGCAGGCAATGAAGACCGCCCCCGCCGCGTTGCGCGCCGAGGTGCTCGACCAGGCGGGGCAAGCCTGGGGGCTCGCCGGGGATCCGGTGCGGGCCTATGCGGCTGCGGGCGAAGCCGTGGCGCTCAGCCCGAAGGATCCCGATCTGCTAATCGACCGCGCCCAGGCGGCGGCCTCCGCCGGCTTTTTCGACCAAGCCGTCGCCGACCTCGACCGCGTCTTGAAAACGGACCCGGGCCGGGTCGATGCGCTGATCTATCGCGCCTCGGCCTATCGTGCGCTCAACCGGCTCGACCCTGCCCTCGCCGATGTAGAAAAAGCTTTGGCCGCAATCCCGAATTCCGTCCCGGGGCTGCTCGAGCGCGGCAACATCCGGCGGCTGAAGGGCGATCTCGCGGGGGCTCGCCAGGATTGGCAGCGGATCGGCCAGCTGGCGCCAGGCAGCCAGGCGGATCTGGCCGCCAAGGCGAATATCCAGCATCTCGACCCCAACGCCACCTCGCCGGCGCGGCCGAGCAAGCCGGCGAGCGGCCAACGTTAGAGCTGCCGGATTTCAGGCCGGAGCGGCTGCAGCCGCCGATAGGCGTAGCCGATGGCGACCAGCACCGTGCCGAGCCCGAGGAAGGAAAGCGCCCGCAAGGCGCCGCTGAGGTCGGCCATGTCGGACAAAAACACCTTGCCGACCACCAGGCCGATCCCGAGCAGCGATGCTCGGCGCAGCCAGATGTTGCGCCACTTGAGTGCCGCCGCCAAACCTGCCGATGCAAAAGCCAGCCAGGCCGCGGAATAGGCATACCACTCCGCTTCCCCGGTGATCCCCTGATTGAGGCGCTCGCCGTGAAACAAATGACGAACCTCGAGGGTCACCCAAAGGAAGGCAAAACCCGCCGCCGCAACCTGCGCGGTGTGCCACACCGGAGGCGGCCCCAGGCGGCGCGCTCCGATCAGCCCATACAGGAGCGCGGGCAACGCATAGGCGAGAAACAGCGAGTCGAAGGGCAGCCATCCGTTCACCGGCTGGCCGATATAGGGCATCAGAGGGCTGAGGACGATTGCCTGCCAGCCGACCGCGAAGACCGTTGCGGCGCCGAACATGATGATGCCGCTCCAGCGCAGCACGGGGCGGCCGCGCCGTCCGCCCAGATACATCAGCCTCCGGCCATTGCGAGCCAGGCCGCCGTTTCCGCTCCGTTCAGGTCGAAATTGTCGAGCACGAAGTGCTGGCGCCCGTCGCCGATCGCGTGCCACAGCTCCAGCGTGACCAGCAGCACCGAGAAGACAACACTCCCGGCCTCGAGCACTTTGACGAGCAAATCGTCGGCGCGGCTGCCGAACTGGCGGGTCGCGACGACGAATGCCGCGGCCGGCACCCCGTAGCCGTAGAGAAGCCAATTGAAGATCGGCGTATCGGAGAGGGGATAGTCGAGAACTTCGGGATTGAGGACAAGCCGGACGAGCACCGTGCCCGCCACTCCGAGCGCCAAATGACGCAGAACGGGCAGCCTTAAGCGGCCCTCGATCCAGCCCAGCGCCGGCAGATGAAGAGCGAGAGCTACGGTCAGCCAGGCGTTCTCCAGGGCGAAGACTGCCGCCAGAATGGTGCAGGCGAGCACGCCGACGGCGTAGGCCGCCAGCACGAGTCTCGTTCTCGACCATGCCGTCCCGGCGCTGTGCTGCCCGGGCGGCGGCTGCCAATTCGAGCCGCGGCGATCGCGAGTGCTGTGGCCGTCCAGGCAATGTCGAGCTCGAACACCTGGAGGCGCCAATAGGAGATGGCGAGTATCACCGGCGGTGCCGCTGCCGACAAAATGGCCCAGCGGCTCGGCCGTGCCACCCGGCTCTGGGCGAAGAAGCCGCCCAGCCCGAACAGCGCTACAAAACCCGTTGCTACCGGGATGAAGCGGGCGACCTGTTCGGGCGGGACGCTATGCAACAGCCGGATCGGCTGTTCCACGGGCAGCGGCAGGTTCCAGCAGGCGAGCAGCGCCGCGCCCAGCACACCGGCAGCGGCGATTACATCGTCGAGCTCGCTGTCGCGGTAGGCGAACGCGAGCGACGCCAGAACCGCCGCGACCGCCCAGCCGAGCGATGCTGATCCATAGCCGTCGACCTGCACCAGGACGAAGACCGCCGAGGTTACGGCCCAGAACGCCGCCCTCACCGAGATCCGCACGATCGGCTCGCGGATGACCCCCGCCAGGAACGGCGCGCCGGCAATGCCGCGCCGCAAAGCCGCAAAAAGCGCGAGCTGGACCATCAGATAGAGGCCGATGACCCAGACATCATCAGGATGGTAAGCGGCGACGAGCCAAAGCAAGGCCCATCCGATAGAGCCGGTGATTGCCACCCAAGCCAACCACCACCAGGCCCGGTAGCGCAGCAAAGCCAATGCTGCCGCGGTCACGAGGGTCAAATAGGCGAAGAGCGGGAGCGCCGCGGGCTCTTGACTTTCGACCAGCAACGGCACGGCAAAAGCGCCGCTCAGCCCGAGTGCGGCGACAAATGGGCCGTGCTGCAACGACAACAGCACCGTCGCAGCGCAGGTCAATGCAAGCAATGGAAAGGCCAGGGCCGGGGAGAGCAAGCCATAGAGCTGGTAGGCGGCGTAAAAGCTGGCGAAGATCGTGGCCGCGCCGGCCGCAGCGAGCGCCTGGCAGACATTCGACGCTCGCCGGTCGGCGGGTTGCCCCCAGGCCAGCCACTGGGCGACGCCCCACAGGGCGATCCCGAGCAAGGTTCCGAGTGCGATGCGCACCGCCGGTGTGAGCAGCCCATGATCGATCGACAATTTCACGAGAAAGGCGCCGCCGAGAGCGAGCGCCAAACCGCCGAGCCACACCAGCCAGTTTTCGACCAGGGCCTCTTCCCAGCCCTTTCCCGCCGGGACGAGGCCAGGGGGTCGGCCGGTGCCTCGGACGGCGGCGGCTCCGGAGCGAGCCCGTTTGAGGCTGATGCGCCGGCAGGCGGCTCGTCTGCGCCAGCCTCAGGAATTGCGGGGCGTCTACCGGAGCGCTTGCGAGCGGCGGTGGGGCGAGCGTTTCCACCGCCCCGCTCGGTGTTTGCCCGGCAAGCGTCGAGAGCCGCTGATCCAAGGCCGCGAACTTGGCGTTTAGGGCTTGGATGTTTGCCGCCAAGGCGCGAGTGCGGGAGAATGCTCTTCGCCGCCATGACGGCGGCGGCGATGACGCAGAGGGTGATCAAGACATCCATGCTCGCGAGCCCTCTCTTGCTGCCCGCCTTCGAGAGCCAGCAGCGCATCATCATATTGCAAGTGAACATTCACTTACAAGTGGAATTTGATGCCCCGCGCAATCGGTGTGAAAGCGAAGGTGGAGCGCGCCGCCTTAGAGCTGTTCGCGGCCAACGGGCTTCGACGGCGTCTCGATCGCCGATATCGCCTCGGCGGCTGGGGTATCCCAGGGCGCCCTCTACCGCCACCACGCGAGCAAGGAGGAACTCGCCTGGTCGCTGTTCTCGACCGCCTATCTGCGCACCGGCGAAGAGCTCGACGCGATGCGCGCCGGCCACCCCGGCCTAGAAGCGGGGATCACGGCAATGGTCGCGCATTTTTGCGCGCTTTACGACGACGACCCGGCGTTGTTCCGCTTCATGCTGCTGACCCAGCATGGCTTGCTGCCGCGCATCGCAAGCGGATCCCGCACACCGGTCGATGCGGTCGCCGATCTCGTCCGTGACGCCGCTAGCCGAGAACCAGCTGAATGCCGATCGACCCCGCATTGGGGGCGGCCGTGATCATGGGGGTGGTTCTTCAATCCGTCACGTTCCACATCTACGGCCGACTCGCGGGTGGGCTCTCCGCTCGGGCTCCCGCCTTGTCGCACGCCGCCATCGCCGCAGTCCGGGCGCTGTCTAGAGCCGGGTGGAGAGCCAGATGGCGATGCGCGAGCCGGTCTTGACCACCGCGTCGATCAGGTCATAGCCGGGGGCCTCCTCGGCGCCTTGCGCCATCGCGACATCCCGATGCGCGATTTCATCGTCACGAAACGAGAGGATCGCCTCCCGCAACGCCGGATCCTCGCCTACGAGCATTTCGGCCTGGCGGCGGTAATGCTCGTCGATGACCTCCTCGACGGCGACAGTGCAGGCCATCGCGGCGCGCTCGCCGAGGAGCGCCGTCGCGGCGCCGAGCGCATAGCCTGCGACAGTCCATAGCGGATGCAAGTAGCGGTCGGCCTGACCTTCCGCTCCGTGCAACAATGCTTCGAACCGCGCGAGATGGCGCTTTTCGGCTTCCGCCATTTGGCGCACCAGCCCCCGCGTGCGGCCGCGTCCGAGCACGTCGAGCTGCCCCTCATATATGCGGGTCGCGCCATATTCGCCGGCATGATCGACCCGCAGCATCCGGGCGATCTCCTCGGCAGGCAGCCGGTCGCCCGGCAGGCGGTGGCCGGCCGGCTCGCTCATGCCGTGCCTCGGCGAAAGGAGGCGCGCGGCAACAGCGCGGCGCGCCTGCGATACGCCGCGAGGCAGCAGCCGGTCATCACAAGCGAGGCCAGCAGATTCCAGCCGGCGAGCGAAACGCCCCACAGCGACCACGCCACCTCATCGCAACGGACCGGCTGCTGGCGCAGGATTTGCGCCTTCAAGCGCCTCGACGGTGTCGGCGGCCGTGGCCGCCCCACTGCAGGCGCTGGGGCCAGCGAACCAATGCTGCTCGACCCCGACATGGTAGAAGGCGAGACGCTGGACGACGGCGAAAACCGGCGGCGAGCAGCAGCGCGACCCAGGGCAGAGGCAGAGCCGGCTGCCGGCCATTGTGGCGACAAACGAGATCACGATCGCGATGCCCCAGGGCCAGCGCTGCAACGAGGCACAGCTCGCAGGGGGCGAGGCCGCCCCAATATTGCGACAGCAGCGCCGCGCCGAGCACAACGGCGCTGGCCGCCAGAACAAAGGTCGGCGAATGGCGCGCGGCTCGGTTCGCATCATGCCGTCATAGATAGCGCAGCGCCAGGAACCCGCCAACGAGCGCCAGCGCAAAGACGCTCGTTACCAGCATCAGCCGCCGCTCGATGAATTCCCGCACCGGGTCGCCGAACCACCACAGCAAAGCGGCCAGCAGGAAGAAGCGCAGGCTGCGCGAGACGAGCGATGCGAGCGCGAAGGTGAGCAGGTCGAACTGCGCCACGCCGCTGGCGATCGTGACGAGCTTGAACGGGATCGGCGTCAGCCCCTTCAGAATGATGATCCACGCGCCCCACTGCGCAAAGGCGGTCTTCAGCGCCTCGTACTGCCCCATCGCATGATAGAATTCGAGCACCGGCCGGCCGACCGCGTCGAACAGGAAATACCCGATCGCATACCCGACAAAGCCGCCGAGAACCGAGGCGACCGTGCACACCCCGGCGATCAACCAAGCCCGCCGCGGCTGCGCCAGGATCATCGGGATCAGCAGAATGTCGGGCGGCATCGGAAAGAACGAGCTTTCGGCGAACGAGATCGCCGCCATCAGCCACATGGCGTGCGGGCTGCCCGCGAGGGCGAGCGCTCGGGAGTAAAGACGGTCAAGCACTGCTCTGAAGGCAGAATCTACGGATCTGTGCTCGCTCCGTTCGGCCGGGACCGATCCCGTCATAAAGCTCCCCCATCGAAAGCGAAGGTCGACCGAAGACGAGGGAGATCTCGCCGTCTCGTCCCGTACGATCTCGATAACCCAGGACTGCTTCTCTGCGCCTGAAGATTTCCGCGTAGATGGCTTCCGCGTCGATCAACAGAATCTCCTGCACGCTCTCGATTTCGCTGATAAGCGGGAACTTTCAACCGGCGGTCATTGCCGCTCGGTTCCGGGCGACAAATCTCAACAATCAGGATGGGGTCTTGGACGAATTGTTCCCCCGCTCATACGGCTGGCAGGTGACCACGAAATCTGCAATGTAGCAAGCTGTCCTCCCGACCGGGGCGGGTAATTCCTGCTTCGATTTGTGCCGCTGCATGGACGCCGAGAACGCAGGGCTGCATTGATTCAGCCCCGCGAGCCGCGCGCACAGCATCCCGTGGGCCTGCGCGGGGGGAGCCATCGCCACCGGGAACCCGTGATCAAGCTCGTAGCGCGTGTCGGTCCCGTCCTCCCAACGCAAGAACTCTTCGACGTGTCATGCGTCTGAACGCCAGCTCGGCCATCATCCACCTCCGCCCGCCATTATATAGCGCTATTCAGCGGCGGCGAGACCGGGGGCGGCAGTCGGGTCGAGAAACC
The DNA here is from genome assembly GCA_963836845.1 of uncultured Alphaproteobacteria bacterium. GTDB lineage: Bacteria > Pseudomonadota > Alphaproteobacteria > ATCC43930 > CGMCC-115725 > AP-15. The sequence continues at coordinate 109,485 of CAWILK010000034.1, forward strand.
CGCCCGACTGGCGTCGCCAGAGACGCGCATAAGTGCCGCCGGCAGCCGAGCAATTCGGCATGGGTCCCCGTTTCGACGATATTCCCCCCGTCGAGCACGACGAGACGGTCGAGGCGCGCGATCGTCGACAGCCGATGCGCGATGGCGATGACCGTGCGGCCCTTCATCAGCCCGTCGAGCTGTTCCTGGATCGCCGCCTCGATTTCGGAATCGAGCGCGGAGGTGGCTTCGTCGAGCACCAGGATCGGTGCATCCTTGAGGATCACCCGAGCGAGCGCGATGCGCTGCCGCTGGCCGCCCGAGAGCTTGACCCCGCGCTCGCCGACATGCGCGTCGAAGCCGCGCCGCCCGTACCAGTCTTCGAGACCCTCGATGAAATCGAGGGCGTGTGCCTGAGCGGCGGCGCGGCGCACTTCCCACTCGCTCGCCTGCAGTCTGCCGTAACGAATGTTGTCGCGGATCGAGCGATGCAACAGCGAGGTGTCCTGGGTCACCATCGCGATCTGGGCGCGCAGGCTTTCTTGGGTGACCTGGCGATGTCCTGCCCGTCGATCAGGATGCGGCCTTCGTTCGAGGTCGTAAAAGCGCAGCAGCAGATTGACGAGGGTCGATTTGCCGGCGCCCGACGGCCCGACAAGGCCGACCCGCTCCCCGGGCCGACGGCGAGGTCGATCCCATGCAGCACGCCGCGAGCGGTGCCGTATCCGAAACCGACATTCTTGGAAGCGCACCGCTCCGCGCTCGACCTGCAAAGCGACCGCATCTGGCCGGTCCGGCATCTGCCGCGGCACCGCGATCGAGCGCATGCCCTCCTGCACGACGCCGATATTCTCGAAGATCGTCGTCACGTTCTGCGCCACCCAACCGGCGATCGCTGAGATATGCCAGGTCAGCGGTAGGGCCATCGCGACAGTCCCGACCGGAATGCGGTCTTCGTTCCACAGCCAGATCGCGATGACGCCGGTGCCCACGACCAGGCGGCGTTGAGTATTGCGAGGGTCAGCCCGAGTGTCGTCGTCAGGCGCAATTGCGCGCGGAAGGCGTCGGTCAGATCGTCCATCGCGGCGCGCACGAATTCGTCTTCGTCGCGCGGACGAGCAAACAGTTTGACGGTCAGAATATTGGTGTAGCTGTCGACGACACGGCCGGAGAGTGCCGAGCGCGTTTCCGACATGCGCCGCGAGCGGACCCGCAATCGCGGCACAAAATAACGCAGCAGTACGGCGTACCCGGCGAACCATAAGCAGTACCGGAATCGCCAATCGCGCGTCGCTCGACGCCATCAGCATGATCGCGCCGCCGCCATAGACAAGGATGTACCAAACCGCGTTCGTTGCCGAGACGACGCTCTCGCGCAACGACGGGCCGGTTTGCATGACGCGTTGCGAGATGCGGCCGGCAAAGTCGCTTTGAAAAAATGCCCAGCTCTGCCGCACGACGTGCCAATGGCTCTGCCAGCGGATCAGGTTGGAGAAACTCGGGAACGATCGCCTGGTTGGTGATCAAATTCTGCAACAGGAGTGCCGTCGGACGCGCGACCAGCAGCACCAGCGCCATACCGACAAGCGGCGGCCAGTTGTCATGCAACAGCGACCCCGGCTCTTGGCTGGAAACCAGGCTGACGATGTGGCCAATAAAGACCGGGATTGTCGTGTCGAGAATCGCGACGATAAAGCCGGCGACAAAAAGGGCGGCAACGAGATGCCGCGCCTGGCGCGCATAATGCCAATAAAACGCTGCGAGCCCCGGCCGGCGGCGGCGGCTTCCGGCGGCACGGCCGTAGGCTCCAACAGGCTTTCGAAGAACCGGAAGACACGCATGGCCAAAACGGGTTGGGATATCCTGCTCTGAGGGAGAGAACGAGGCGGCGGCACAGCCGTCGCGATCCTAGCACATCTACGACGGCGTGCCGGGGAAGATCCCCTTCCCGGCATCGGGCTGTTCGCCCGAGCCCTCCTGTTCTACCTGTTTTCTACAGCACAAATACAAGCAGGGCTCGCGAAGCCGGTTGCGGCTAGGTTGCCAAGCGGCCCGATCCCGTGAGGGTGCGATGCGCGGTCGAGCGCGGGGAAGGCGGTCTGCGGTAGAAACAACTTGCATTTGACAATTGTTTGTTCTACTTTATGTAGGATAGAAAGCACAATACTTAGGAATAGTAAGCCTGGAAAGACAAGGTGTTTTAATTAACCTTAATCTTGCCAACCAGGTGCTTATCCGAACCCCACAAAGAGCTGAAATTGCCTCTCGAAGACGCCTTGACCCTCTTCAAACGCCTCGGGGTCGATGTCTCCTCGCTCACCGCGAGAGAGTTCGCCGCGGCCTATTTCGCTCTCGCCAAACGCTACCACCCCGATCGCGGAAACCAGAAAACCCACGAGCTGATGGCCAACATCAACGCTGCCCGGTCGATCATTCTGAAGTGCCAGCAGCCGAGGTGAAACGGAGCCGGAAGCCGGGTTCGATCGACAGATTTTCCCCTCGTCGTCCCGGCGAAAGAGGCTGTCAGGAAATCAGCAGGACCCAGAGGCCAAGCTCCATCGGGATTTTGCCGCCTCGCTGAACAGACCTGGATCGGCGCGCATCAATCATAGCAGTCCTGAGCAAGCGGGAGCGCGCGGATATCGCATGAAATCGGCGTCTCGGGCTGTTTTCCGTCCGAACAGGGAGGACACCGCGAGACGAAGAAACGGCCACTTGCAGAACTTCTCGGACACGCCTTAATCATACGGTCGCTCTCGAAGGTTGAGGGGCGCTAAGGATGGCCTTGTCAAGGACCGGCGGGTGCCTGTGCGGCGGCGTGCAGTACGAATTCTCCGGCGAGCCGGTGTTCGGCTTGTTGTGCCACTGCCGCGACTGTCAGCGGCAGAGCGGGGGCGCATACACCGCCGGGTTGCGGATACCGGCCGCCAGCTTTCGCATCATCCGGGGCGAGCCCAAGCTCTACGTCAAGACCGCGGACAGCGGAAACCAGGTGACCCGCGCGTTCTGCCCGGAATGCGGCTCCATGCTGTTCCTCGAGGTCTCGGCCAGGCCCGATCTGGTGGCGATCAGGGTCGGCACGCTCGACGACCCGAGCTGGTTCCGGCCGGAGGCCGACATCTTCGTGCAGAGCGCCCAGCCCTGGGATCACATGAACCCCGATCTGCCTAAATATCCGGCTTACCCGCCGGGGCGGTCCTACGAGCCCGATCCCTGAACCTTGAAGTCCGGGGAAGCGCTCGGCCTAGCCGGGGCCTCGTGCAGCAATGCCGAGGTGGCGGTTTCGATCCGTCGCTCGAGTTCGGCCATCAATCGGGGCCGGGGCCAGCCGGGCGGGATCGGATCGAGGAATTCGAGAACGATCCGTCCCGGGCGCTTGACAAAGCTGCGCCGCCCCCAAAAGAGGCCGGAATTGACCGCCGCCGGGACGAGCGGCAAGCCCAGCGCCTGGTAGAGGGCGGCGACGCCGGGCTGGTAGGGAAGGCGCTCGCCGGGAGCAACCCGGGTTCCTTCGGGGAAGATCACGATAGGCCGCCCGGCAGCGGCGACCGGCCGGGCGCTCGCGATCATCCGGCGCAACGCGCCCGCCCCGGCCTTGCGGTCGATCGCGATCGACCCCGCCCGCGCCGCATACCAGCCGAAAAACGGGAGAAGCAGCAATTCCCGCTTCAGCACCACCGCCGGGTCGCCCAGCACGACCGGCAATATCAGCGTGTCCCAGGCCGATTGATGCTTCATCGCAATGATGCAGCCGCTGCCCGGGATACGGTCGAGCCCGCGAACCTCGTGGTCGAGCCCGACGACCGCCCTCAGCAGTCCGAGCACGCTCTTTGCCCAAAACCGCCCGAAGCGCATCGTCGCCGCGCGCGGCGTCAACAGGAACGGCAGCCCGGCCGTGCCGAGGGCCGCCGTCCAGGCGAAAAAGGCGAGGTTGAAGACGACCGCCTTCGCCAGCCTCATCGGCGCATCTCGGCCCGGGCGGGCTCCGACGTGCCGCGCCCCCGGGGATACAGCCGCTCGAGCACCGGGCGAAGGAGCGCGGCCTGGTACTTCACATATTCACCGACCAGAAGTGCCGCGGTGCCCCGCCACGTCCACCACTGCTCCTGCTTGACCCGCTCGGGAAAAACGGGGTGCGCGACGATCTCGATTTCGGGCATCGCCCGGTCGAATTCCAAGACACTGCGCCGCATGTGGTACCAGGCGGTCACCAGACGGAGGCTGCGAAACCCTTCCCTATGCACCCACTGCGCCGTCTCGTGCGCATTGCCGAGCGTATTGTCGGCCTCGTGGCCGAGCGCGACGCAGCACCACGCCCAGTCGGGGGTATTCCCGGAGACCCGCAGCAGCTCGTCGAGATCGACTTGCTGATTAACTCCGGAGATGAAGAGCTTGCGGCCCTTTCCTTCGCGCAGAAGCTCGATGCCGCTCTGTAGCCGCAGACTGCCGCCGGTCAGGACGACGATCGCATCGGTCGGCGCCGGCCGAGATTCTGCGGCGGGCGGCGTCGCGAACCAAACGAGGCCGGCCAGCCACAAAAGGCAGCCGCCGGCCGCGGTGCCCGCCACCCCGCGCAGGGTGCTCCACAGCGGCCTCAGTCGTAGATCTCGCCCTTGATCACGGGGCCGAAGAGCTCCCATCGCTCACCGTTGAACCGCTCCATCTGCATCTGCTTGACCGGGTAAAAATCGGTCGGGCTGGTGTTGACGCTGATCCCCGGGAGCAGCATCGGCAGCTTAAGGTCGTGCAGGTTCGCCGCCTCTTTCATCACATTCTCGCGGGTCAGATTCGTCGCCGCACTGTTTGAGCACCTGCACCAGCGCCTGCGGCACGGTATAGGCGTAGACGGTGAAGCTGTTGGTCTTGTCTCCTTCGGGGTAGTGCTTGTCCATGAAGGCGACCCAGTCCTTATAGGCCGTTGTCGTCCTTCCACTGGGATCGGTCGGGTCCTTGAAATAAGCTCGCGACAGTATGCCCTTGGCGTTGTCGAGCCCCGCCGGCTGCAGCACGCCGCCGACCGAGTTCGAGACGCTGTTGAGAATATGCAGCGGTTTCCAGCCGATTTCCGCCGGCCTTGCTTGATCGCTTGCGCGGCGAATTTCGGGATCGTCACATTGAAAAAGATGTCGGCGCCCGAAGCCTTGAGGTTGACCACCTGCAAATCGACGGTCGGATCGGTGGTCTCGTAAGGCGTCTCGGCGACGATCATCGACTTGGCCTTGTCGCCGAGCCCGTCCTTCGACCCCTTGACGTAATCCTTCCCGTAGTCGTCGTTCTGGTAAAGGATCGCGATCTTGCCGTTGGGTGGTGCTCGAGGATGTACGCGGCGTAGATCCGCGCCTCGCTCTGGTAATTTGGCTGCAACCCCATCGTCCACGGAAAGTGCTTGGGGTCGCCCCATTTGGTCGCGCCGGTGGCGACGAAGAGCTGCGGCACCTTCTTCTGGTTGAGGTATTTCTGGATGGCGGTGTTGGTCGGGGTGCCGAGGGTGTTGAACAGCAGCAGCACCCCGTCGCTCTCGACCAGCTTGCGAACCTGCTCGACGGTCTTGGGGGGCTGTAGGCGTCATCGTATGAGATGAAGGTGATCTTCCGGCCGCTGATGCCGCCCTGCTCGTTGATCATGTTGAAAAAGGCGGTCTCGACCTTGCCGATGATCCCGTAGGACGAGGCCGGGCCGCTATATGGGTTGGTGTGGCCGATCTTGATTTCGGTGTCGCTGGCGCCGGTGTCGTATTTCTTCTGCGCCCGCCGGCGCGGCGGCCACGGCCATGCCGCGCGCCCGGCGCGGCGGCCAGAATCGCACGGATGGTCGGGGTCATTTCGCGCTCCTCCCGTTTGACGGCCAGAGCGCGGCGACGGGCGCCGCCGAGGCCGGCGAAGCCGGCGCGCCGACGGCATGATAAAGATCACCAGCAGCAGCATGATGCCGTAGATCGCTCCGGCCAGCCCGGTCGAGACGCGTTCGGCGAGGTTCGGACAAAGAGCACGAACAGTCCTCCGAAGAGGCTGCCCGGGATCGAGCCGACGCCGCCGACCACCAAGCCCACCAGCAGCGAGACCGACAGCAGGAAGGTGAAGCTGTCCGGCGCGACAAACTGGATCGCGATGGCGCCGAGCGCGCCGGCGACGCCGGTGTAAAGGGCGCTGACGCCAAAGGTCAGCGACTTGTAGAGCGCCGTGTTGATCCCCATCGCCGCGGCGGCAATCGGATTGTCGCGGATCGCCATGATCGCGCGGCCAGTGCGGCTCTTCACCAGATTGGCGGCGGCGGCGAACATCGCCAGCAGCACCGCCAAGGTGAAGTAATAGAGCCACTGGTCGGCGTCGAGCGGCAGCCCGGTGGCGGGTCGGGCTTCAGGATGACGATGCCCTGCACCCCGCCGGTCAGCGGCTCGAGGGCCGAGAATTTCAGGATCTGCGGCATCGCCGTGGCGAGCGCGAAGGTGGCGAGCGCAAGATAGAGGCCCTGCAGCCGCAAGGCCGGCAAGCCGAACAGGAAGCCGACGACAAAGCAGACGGCGCCGGCACAAGGCAAGGTCCAGAAATAGGCGAGGTCGGCCTTGTCCATCAGGATCGCCGCGGTGTAGGCGCCGATCCCGTAGAACGCGCTGTGGCCGAGCGAGAATTGGCCGTTGAAGCCGGTCAGCAGGTTGAGCCCGAGGATCGCCAAACCGTAGACCATGACCAGAGTGAGCTGGAACAGCAACGAAGCTCGGAGGGAGAAACGGCAGCGATCAAAGCCAGGATCACCGCCGCCGCGATCAGGGTCGTGGCGCGTGCTCGGCCGGGTGATCGATACCGCGGCGCGCGTCGAGCGCCACCGTCTCCCGCGGTCGGGCATGGTCATACCCGGCTCACACGCGCGCGGCCGAAGACGCCGCTCGGCTTGACCATCAGCACCGCGACGATCAGGAGGAGGGCGATCGTCAATTTCAGCTCGCGCCCGACATAGGGGATAAAGGTCCCGGCGAGGTTCTCGATCACGCCGACCGCAAACCCGCCGAGCGACCGCGCCGCCCGGGCTGGACAAGCCGCCGAGCACTGCACCGGCAAAGCCGTAGAGCAGGACGCCCAGCATCATGTTCGGCTCGAGAAAGACAACCGGCGCGATCAGCATCCCGGCCACCGCGCCGATCGCCGCCGACATCCCCCAGCCGAGCGCGATCATCCAGCCGACCCGGATTCCGACGAGCCGCGCCGATTCCGGGTTGGTCGCGGCCGCTCGCATGGCGAGCCCGAGGCGGGGCCGCGAAAGAAACAAATAGAGCAGCGCCAGCATCAAGAGGGTGACCCCGATCATGCCCGCCTGGTGGGTGCTGATCAGCCGCTCGCCAAAGAGCGGGGCCGAGCCGAACGGGCGTCGGGAAGGGCTTGAGTTGAAGTCCCAGATCCAGCCGGCGCCGCTGTTGAGGATGCCGAAGAGCGCAATAAAGGCGGCGAGCTGGCTGAGGATCGGCGCATTTTGGATCGGCTTGAACAAGACCCGCTCGATGGCGACTCCGCCGACAAAGGACAGCGCTATCGCGGCGACGAACGCCGCCCAATACGGCCACCCCCACTGCAGCATCTGCCAGGCGAGAAAGGTCGAGAACATCGCCATCTCGCCTTGCGCGAAATTCAGGTGGTCGATCGCCTGGTAGATCATCACGATGGCGAGCGCCATCGCGGCGTAAATCGCGCCGGTCGCGAGCCCGGCCGTGACCTGTTGCAGCAGCAATTCCATCGCCGGCCTAAATTCCCCCTCTCCGCCCCCGGAGGCGGAGAGGGTCGGGGTAAGGTGGGGGAGCCCCGCGTTCCGAACAGCGGCGCGGCCCACCTCACTGCTCCCGTCGCTGCACGACGGACCCCTCCCTCTCCCCCTAAACGGCGGAGACGGCTTGTCCCGGCCCCTCGTCATTGCGCCACGGTGCGGAAGGCGCGAGAATTGCTTCGCTGCGCTCGCTACGACACAGTATTCAATCAACCTTTACCAGCTTTTGCAGGCTGCGCAGGTCGGGGGGTAATTGCTCGCCCTTTGCCCTGACGCGGCGGCCCCAATTGGTGAACGACACCTCGCCGACATAAATATCCCCGCGCGAGTCGACGGCGAGCCCGTGAGGCGAGATGAACTGGCCGGGGTTGAGCCCCGCATGCATGTGGCCGAGGCGCGCCAGCAGCTCGCCCTTGTCGGTGTAGATGCTGACTCGCGGCCCGCAATTGGGGACGTCGATGTTGACCGCCATGTCCGGCCCGATCTCGCCAACATAGAAGCGCGGATTTCTCTTGCCGCTCTCCATATGCAGGCCGGACGGGCGGTGCATGTTCGCCCACTGGGTTTCGTATTTGCCGTTGCCGTCGAACACCTGGACGCGGTGGTTTTCGCGGTCGGCGACATAGACCCAGCCGTCCGGGTCGCAGCAGATGTTGTGGGCGATGTTGAACTGGGCGGGATCGGTGCCGGGCTCGCCCCACGACATCACCCGCTTGCCGTCCGGGGTGTATTTGTGGACCCGGGAATTGCCGTAGCCATCGGAGATGTAAAGAAAGTCGGCCTGCGGCGAGAGGGCTGTATGGGTGCAACGATGGAACGGCTCGCCGCTCATATAGGGGGCGGGCTTGCCGGGAATGCCGATCGTCAGCAATACCTTGCCGTCGAGGGTGCATTGCCGCACCGTGTGATCGCCGTCATCGGTCAGCCAGATCGTGTCGTCCGGCGCCATATGCACGCCATGCGGGCGGACAAAGACGCCCTCGCCCCAGGAGCGCAGGAAGTTGCCGTCGCGGTCGAATACGCACATCGGGTGGGCGCCGCGGTTGAAGGCATAGACATTGTCGTTCTTGTCAACTCCGACGGCGGCGACATCGGCGTTGAACTCCATGCCTGGCGGCAATTTGGCCCAATCGTCGACGACCTGATACCGGAACCCTCCCGTTCCGAGTATTACCGACATGGCGTTCCCCCTTTTTCTCATGATCTCCGGGCGATGGGCACGGATTATAGAAGCCGGTCTGCGCGGCACAATGCCGACGGAGGTTTCCGCGGCGCCGGCGCTGGCTGATCGAACGAGGGAACGGCGCGGGCTCGTAGCGAAGCCGCGGTTGCCGTGGCGGGCGGCGCTCGCGGCCGTCGCCGGCAGCGTGATGGTCGGGTTTCTGCCGATCATGACCCGCCGGCTCTACGATGAGGGCATGACTGCGCCGTCGCTGCTGTTCTGGCGTTACGGCATCGCTCTCGTCGCGATTGTAATCGCTGCGCGGCTGGTTCGAACTCGATCTCTCTCGCGCCGGCCGCAACGGCGCGTTTCGCATTGCGTTGATCGGCGCCACCCTCGGGTCGGCTCAGACCCTGTGCTTCTTCGAAAGCTTGCGCTTTCTCGAAACCGGCATCGCGGTTCTCTTATTCTATACCTACCCGGCGGTGACCTTGCTGCTCGAGCGGGTCGTGTTCCGGCATCGCGTCGGGCCGGTGGCCGTGCTGTGCGTCGTGATGATCCTGACCGGTGCGGGCCTCATCGCCGCGCCCGGATTGCACGGCGGCACGATCGACCCGCATGGGTTTTTATGGGCCGTGCCGGGCCCGCTGATCTACGCGCTATACCTGACGGCCAATGCGAGGCTGATGGGGCGGCATCCGGCGCTTGTCGGCGCCGGTTTTCTCTATCTCGGCTTCGCTGCGAGCTTTCTCGCGGCGGTTGTCGTCGGAGGCCTGGAATTTCCCCGGTCGCCGGCGGGATGGGAGGCGCTGCTGTTCATCGCGCTCGGCGCCGGGGCGCTGACTGCAACCCTATTTTCCTACAGCGTGCCGCGCCTTGGGCCGAGCAGCTACGCGATCATCGCCAATTGCGAGCTGATCACCGTCGTCCTGATCGGTGTCATTGCGCTGGGCGAGGATCTGGGCGCGGAGCGAGCGGTCGGGGGCGCGCTGATCGCCGGCGGCATCCTGGTGCACGGGTTCTTCCGGCGGCCTTCTGTAGATTAGGCTCGAAACGCCCGTCCGGGTTGCCCAAATATGCCCTGCCAGACGGCCGGATGGCCGCTCTCCGCTGCGCGCGGGGAGAGGAAAGTCCGGGCTCCACGGAGGTGCGGTGCCGGGTAACGCCCGGCGGGGGCGACCCCAGGGAAAGTGCCACAGAAAGTATACCGCCGGCCTGCCTCGGGGATACCCGAGCGGGCGGCAAGGGTGAAACGGTGCGGTAAGAGCGCACCGCGCCGCCGGCAACGGCGGCGGCAGGGAAAACCCCACCGGGAGCAAGACCAAGTAGGAGCGGCGGGCATCCGGGTACGTTTCGGGATGCCAGGCGGGACCTTCGCGCCGCCGCTCGGGTCGGTTGCATGAGGCGCTCGGCAACGGGCGTCCTAGAGGAATGGCCATCCCCGCCCACGCGCACGCGCATGGGCGGGACAGAACCCGGCTTACAGGCCGTCTGGCGCGCTTCCCTGTGTTGGAACGGATAGTGAACAAATCGATGCTTATGGTGCATGCGATACCCAAAACAACTACATGAGGTATTCCGGCTCACTTGGAGGTCGCAAAAGAAATTGTCGGTTTTATTTATAAAACCCATTGACGCCCATATTATACCATGATATCCCATCTTCACCCATGGACGGGCGTGGCCGATGGGGGGAATTTCGGCAGACGCCTATCGGGCGCCCCTTGCCGAGCGTCCAAGGGTGAGCGTTGGGGGAAGAAGTGGAATTGTTCCTATCCACTTTCGTGAACAAGGTCGACCGCAAGGGGCGAGTTTCAGTGCCGGCGACCTTTCGCGCTGCTGTAGCAGACCAAAGCTTTCCCGGAATCGTGGTCTTCCCCTCGTTCAAGTATGAGGCACTCGACGCCAGCGGCATCAAAGCGGATGGAGGAGATGACAGCGCGGCAGAATACGCTCGATGAGTTCTCTGACGAGCACGAGAACATCGGGATGCTGTTCGCGATGTCGCAACCGTTGCCCTTTGATACCGAAGGGCGAATCGTTCTTCCCGAAGAGCCTCGCCGGAATACGCTCATATCACCGACAGCGCGGCGTTTGTCGGTCTGGGCAAGAGCTTTCAGATCTGGGAACCGAATCGCTTCGCCGACCATCAGGCCGCGTTGCGGGAGCGCGCGCGCCGACAAGGAACGAGGCTGCCGCCATTGGCCGCCTCTGCCGAGCGGCGCCGCGAATGACAGAGGTAACCCGTTCCGCCGGACACGTTCCCGTTCTTCTCGACGCCGTTCTCGACGCATTGGCGCCGCGTGATGGCGCGATTTACGTCGATGGAACCTTTGGCGAGCGGCGGTTACAGCCAGGCGATTGCTCGCCGCCGCCCAGTGCCGCGTGTTCGGTATCGACCGCGATCCGCGAGGCCGTCCATCGCAGTCGCGCCCTGGCCGAGCGGCACGAGGGGCGCCTCCAGATTCTGGAGGGACGCTACGGCGATATGGTGCAATTGCTTGCTCCGGTGAACGCCCACCCGATCGCTGGGATCGCGCTTGATCTCGGGGTTTCCTCGACGCAGATCGATGCGCCAGAACGGGGTTTCTCGTTCCGCCGGGATGGGCCGCTCGACATGCGAATGAGCGGCCAAGGGGAAAGCGCAGCGGATCTCGTCGCAAGTTTGTCCGAATCCCGCCTCGCTGAGCTGATCGGCGACTTTGGCGAGGAGCGCTTTGCCCGACGGGTGGCGCGCGCCATCAGCACGGCGCGGCAGCGCCGGCCCATCACGCGCACCACCGAACTCGCCGAGATCGTCCGCGCTGCGGTACCCAAATCCGAGCCTGGACAGGATCCGGCGACCCGAACGTTTCAGGCGTTGCGGATTGCGGTCAATGACGAACTCGGCGAACTTGATCGCGGCCTCGCCGCTGCGGAGCAGCTGCTCACGCCCGGCGGCCGCCTAGCCGTCGTCTCGTTCCATTCTCTCGAGGATCGGCGGGTCAAGGAGTTTTTGCGATCGCGCAGCGAGGGGGCGCCACGACTATCGCGGCATCAGCCAATTCGTATCGGCGTGGCGGCGCCGAGTTTCAGGCTGCTGTCACGCCGCCCGATCAAGACCGAGTGCGGCGGAGATCGCCCATAACCCGCGTGCCCGGTCGGCGCGCTTGCGGGCGGCCGAACGAACCGCGTCTTCGCCTTGGCCAGAGCACCCTGAGGTCACAGGCATTGCGCCGCGGAAAGGGCAGCGGCCATGATCAGGCTCGGCGCGCTGTTCTGGCTCGTACTGGTTTCTGCGACTGGCCTCGCGATGTTCGGTGTCAAATACCAGGTTCAGGCCCTGGAAGACGAGCTTGCGCGGACCACGGCGGGCGACAATGGCGGAAGAGCATGAGATCCGCGTACTCGAAGCCGAGTGGGCATATCTGACGCGGCCGGAGACGCTCGACACTATGAACCGGCGCTTTATGTCGCTGGCGCCGATCTCGACAAAGCAGCTCCACATCACCGTGGCGGATATCCCGATGCGCCCGCCGCCCCCGGCGCCACCGCCGGCTTCCGGCGCCGCCCGAAGTCGTCGTGGCTGCGGCGAGCCGACCGCGCCTAGCAGCACCGCTCAGCTCTGAAGAGGCGCCGCCGCAGGCTCCTGCGGCACAGGTGCCGGTCAATCCCACTGCAGATCCGCCTCCAACGCAAAGCGCATTACGCGCGATGCCTGCCTTATTGCGGAAACCAGCGGCCGCGCCTCAGCTGGCCAGGGCGACGCCGGTCAAGACGGCCACCAAACCCGGTCCATCTCGCCGAGCCAAATCCCTCGACGACTTGATCGCCCAAATCATGGCGAACCGATGACGATCGCAGCCCCGTCCTTTGACGACAATCCGTGCCGGCCACGCCATTTCAAGCCGCCGCCTTGTGCGGCCATCAGTCCCGACGGGCCGGCGCGGAAGGCCCTTGATGACCTGCCGCGCCCGGCTGTTTTTTACCAGCATATCTATTCGCCTGCGTCTTTGCCGCGGTTGCGTTGCGAGTTGTCGAAGTCGTGCTGCTGGATGGCGGTGCCGCCCAATCACACATGCCCCGATTCCAAATCCCGGCGCCGCCGCCGCCGGCCCGCGCTGACATCGTCGACCGTAACGGCAAACTGCTCGCCACGACGCTCGACAGCCCGTCGGCCTACGCCAATCCGAAGCAGATCCTCGACCCCGCCGATGGCTGCCCGCAAGTTGGTCAAGGCGTTTCCGAGCCTGAACAGCCGCCGAGCTTTATGCCAAGCTCACCTCGGGCAAGAGCTTTGTCTACATAAAGCGCCACTAACCCCAAGGAACAATACGAAGTAAATCAGCTCGGCATTGCCGGGAGTACAGTTTCAGCATGAGGAGCGCCGCGTCTATCCGGACGGGTCGCTTTGACCTCTCACGTCGTCGGCTATGCCGGCATCGACAATTCGGGGTTCGCCGGCATCGAGCGGGGGCTTGATAATACCCTGAAAGAGCGTCGGGAGCCGCTTCAAGTTTCGTTGGACTATCGCATCCAATACATCTTGCGCGAGGAACTGCAGCGCGTTATCGACGACTTCACCGCGAAGGGAGCCGCGGGGTTGATCATGGACGTCAACACCGGCGAGGTCCTCGCGATGGTGTCGTTGCCCGATTTCGATCCAAACCACCCGGCGCCGCCGGACCCCGAGCATCCGGCGATTTCTCTTGCCGACCGGATGTTCAACCGAAACACGCTCGGCGTGTACGAGCTCGGCTCGATCTTCAAGATTTTTACAGTGGCGATGGCGCTCGATTACGGCACCTCGACACTTAGCCAGCACCTATGACGCGACCCACGGGATAAGTATCGGCCGCTTCACGATCGGGGATTACCACGGCAAGCATCGGGTGTTGAATGTTCCTGAAATTTTGATGTACTCGTCGAACATCGGAGCCGCCAAGATGGCGATGGCGGCGGGCGGCCAAAGGCAACGCGAGTTCCTTGCTCGACTCGGCTTGTTGAAGACCCCGAAAATCGAGATATCCGAGATGGGCGCGCCGCATTTCCCGCGCGAGATGGCGCGAGGTCAACGTGATGACGATCGCCTTCGGCCATGGCATCTCGGTGACGCCCTTGAGCTTCGCTAGCGCCGCCGCGGCATTGGTCAATGGCGGCGTCCTGCGTCCCGCGACCTTGATCAAGCTGCCGCCCGGTTATGCTCCTCCGGGTCAGCAGGTGATTTCGCCTAAGACCTCGGAACAAATGCGCAAGCTGATGCGATTAGTGGTTGAGCACGGAACAGGAACGATGGCGGCGGCTCCGGGCTATGTCGTTGGGCGGCAAGACCGGAACCGCAGACAAGGTTTCGGGCAGGCATTATGCGGACAGAAAACTGCTCTCCAGTTTTGTCGGGGTGTTTCCGATCAACGACCCGAAATACCTCGTTCTGACGATGGTCGACGAGCCGCACCCGAACAAACAGAGCCACGGCTATGCGACCGCCGGTTGGACGGTGGCTCCAGCGACCAGCCGCATAGTCCAGCGCATCGCGCCGCTCCTCGGGGTGCAGCCTGTTGACGAGATCCTCGCCCGAGATCCAGAAGGGGCTGATGGTGGAAAGCCTGCAAGGCAAGCGGGTTGAAAATTACTGAGCTGATAGCCTCATGTGCCGGCCCCTGCCGGGTTCTCCGACCTCGAAATCGTCGGCCTCACTGCCAATTCCAGGAATGTTCGACCAGGATTCCTCTTTGCCGCATTGCCGGGAACCCGGCTGGACGGACGACGATTTCGCCGCTGATGCGGTCGCGCGCGGAGCGGTCGCGATCCTGACCGACGATGCCGAAGCGCTCGACTCTCTCACCCGAAGGGCGGCACGTACGGCGATCATCACCGACCCCAATCCGCACCGCCGGCTGGCTTTGACGGCCGCGCATTTCCACGGCCGCAGCCGCAAACGATCGTCGCCGTGACCGGGACCAACGGCAAGACCTCGATCGTTCATTTTGCACGCCAATCTGGGCGGCGATCGGGCATGCCCGCGGCGAGCCTCGGCACGCTCGGGCTCGTTACCGCCGCGGAGCATCGGCCCGGCGCCCTGACCACGCCGGACCCGGTCGCGCTGCACCGCGATCTCGCGGGCTTGGCGAGGCAGGGAATTGAGCATGTGGCGATCGAGGCGTCGAGCCATGGGCTGGATCAGTTTCGCCTCGACGGGCTGAGAATTGCCGCCGCCGCATTCACAAATCTGACCCGCGATCACCTCGATTACCACGGCGACATGGAGCATACCGGGTCGCAAAGGAGCGGCTCTTCACGGCGCTTCTAGCGGCCGGCGGCCCCGCTGTCCTGAACAGGGACAGCGCCGAATTCGCTCGATTGCAAGGGCTCTGCCGCGATACCGGTCATCCGGTGATCGCCTACGGCGCCCACCCCTCCGCCGACCTGCGGCTCGTCGCCCGCGAGGCACAGCCGGCAGCCAAGCGCTCGTGCTGGAGATTTTGGGGGATCGGCACGAGCTGGTATTGCCGCTGGCCGGCCAGTTCCAGGCAATGAACGCGCTCGCCGCGCTCGGCCTCGTCATCGCAACCGGCGGCCCGGCTATTCGCTGCAACTCGAGGCTCTCGCCGATTTGCCGGGTGTTCCTGGCCGGCTCCAATTCGTTGCAGGGCACAGCGGCGGATCAATCATCGTCGATTACGCTCATACCCCGGATGCGTCTGGCGACGGTTCTTTCCGCATTGCGCCCCCACGCCCGTAATCGGCTCATTGCACTGTTCGGCTGCGGTGGCGACCGCGACCCCGGCAAGCGGCCTTTGATGGGCGAGGTTGCGACGCACCTGGCCGACCGGGTTTACGTCACCGACGACAATCCGCGAACTGAGCCCGCGGCCTTTATCCGTCGCGCCATCATCGAGGCGGCTCCAGGCGCGATCGAGATCGGCGACCGCCGAGAGGCGATTGCTGCCGCGATCGCCGAGCTCGGTCCGGGCGACGTGCTGGTGATAGCCGGCAAAGGGCACGAAACGGGCCAGATCATCGGCACGGAGATACTTCCCTTCGACGACACCGCAATCGCCCGAGAATTCGCCGAAGGAAGTGGGCGATTGACACCGTGGGGCTGCAGCATGATCCCGCAGTGGTCCGCACCCGATGCCGCGGCTGCGACTGGCGGGATCGAATACAGCTGATTGGCTCGCGACGGGCGTATCGATCGACAGCAGGGACTCTGGCCGCCGGCGATTTGTTCGTGGCCCTGCGCGGCCCTAACCACGATGGCCACGAATTTCGTCGCTGCGGCGCTGGAGCGCGGCGCCGCCGCGGCGATGGTGGATCGCGGCGTAGCCGGTGTGTCGCCGTGCGGCGCCCTTGCTCCGAGTGGCCGACACCCTGGCTGGCCTGGGCGCCCTCGGCGCCGCGGCGCGCGGCCGCAGCAGCGCCCGGATCATCGCGGTCACCGGCAGCGTCGGCAAGACCGGCACGAAGGAGGCGCTACGGCTCGCACTGGCAGCTTCCGGCCCGACCCATGCTTCTGAAGGCGGCCTCAACAATCATTGGGGGGCGCCATTGTCTCTCGCCCGCTTGCCGCCCGAATGCCGCTTACGGCGTCTTCGAGCTCGGCATGAACCATCCCGGCGAGATTGCGGCGCTTACTCGGCTGGTGCGGCCGCATGTTGCCGTCGTCACGACAGTCGAGCCGGCGCATCTCGGGTTTTTTCCCTCGGTCGAGGCGATCGCCGACGCAAAGGCGGAAATCTTCCTCGGGCTTGGAGCCGAACGGTATTGCAATCCTCAATCGCGACAACCCGCATTTCGCGCGTCTGGCTATCCGCGGCAGAGCGCGCCGGAGCCGCCCAAATTATCGGGTTTGGATCTCATCCCGAACTCGGACGCTCGGTTGCTGGATGCTGCGCTCGAGCCTAGTGGCAGCACGGTCCGGGCGACAGTCGCGGGCTCGATCCTGCGGTTCCGCCTTTCCGTTCCGGGTCGGCATTGGGTAATCAATGCTCTCGCCGTGCTCGCTGCCGCGCAGGCGGCGGGAGCAAAGCTCGGGCGCGCTGCCGAAGCGTTGGCTGAGTTCGAGGCTCTGCCGGGCCGCGGCCGCCGCCGCGAGCTCGCCTGGCACGGCGGCGCCTTGACCCTGATCGACGAGAGCTACAATGCGAGCCCCGCATCGATGCGTGCGGCTCTCGCCGTGCTTGCCGGCATCGAGCCTGTCGATGGCGGTAGGCGGATCGCGGTGCTCGGCGATATGCTAGAACTCGGCTCCTCATCAGAGCGCCTCCACCGCGAACTGCGCGAGCCGGTGGACGCCGCCCAAGTCGACCGCGTCTTCCTCGTCGGGCAGGCGATGGCGGCGCTCTTTCGAAGCCCTGCCCGAGACGAAGCGCGGCGGGCTGTGGCGATCGGCCGAGGAGGCTGTCCCCGTCCTGCTCGATTTTCTCGAACCCGGCGACATCGTGACAGTGAAGGGCTCCCGCGGTGTGCGCGTCGGCCATATCGTCGAAGAGATTGTGCGCGAGCAGCAGACCGCCGAGAGGTATGAACGCCCGATGCTGTACCCCCTGCTCTACCCGTTTGCCGACCAGTTCCAGCTCTTCAACCTGTTCCGCTACATTACCTTCCGCTCGGGAGGGGCGGTCGTCACCGCGCTGTTGATCAGCTTTGTCCTCGGTCCGCACCTGATCCTCTGGCTGCAGGCGCAAACAGAGCAACGGGCAGCCGATTCGCCCCGACGGCCCCAACGGGCATCTGCTGCGCAAGAAGGGAACGCCGACCATGGGCGGCTTTCTCATCCTGCTGGCGCTGAGCATCTCGACCTTGCTGTGGGCGGATTTGACCAACCCCTATGTCTGGGTCGTTCTGTTGGTGACCGTCGGGTTCGGGCTGATCGGCTTTTTCGACGATTATCGCAAGCTGACAAGAACTCGCATCGCGGGCTGTCCGGCAGGACCAAGCTCGCCCTGGAATTTGTGCTCGGCGCCGCGGCCTGCATCGCCATCGCTTACGTGACGGCACCCGGGCTGGCCAACACCCTCGCAGTCCCGTTCTTCAAGAATGTGCTGTTTCAGTTCGGCTGGTTTTTCGTGCCCTTTGGCATATTGGTCATCGTCGGCACCTCGAATGCGGTCAACCTGACGGACGGCCTGGATGGGCTGGCGATCGTCCCGCACGATGATTGCAGCGGGATGCTTTGCTGATGATTGCTTACTTCGCCGGCAATTTCGTCTTCGCCAATTACCTGCAGATCCACCATGTTGCCGGGGCCGGCGAGTTGGCGGTGTTCTGTGGTGCGATGGTCGGGGCGAGCCTCGGTTTTCTTTGGTTCAACGCCCCGCCGGCCATGGTGTTTATGGGCGATACCGGCTCGTTGTCGATGGGCGCTGCGCTCGGCGCGATCAGCGTCGTGACCAAGCACGAATTGGTGCTGGCAATAATCGGCGGGCTCTTCGTCCTCGAAGCGGTTTCGGTAATCGTCCAGGTCGCCAGCTATAAAATGACCGGGCGGCGCGTCTTTCGCATGGCGCCGCTGCACCATCATTTCGAGCAGCTGGGGTGGCAGGAGCCGACAATCGTGATTCGCTTCTGGATCATCGCCTGGATCCTGGCGATCGCCGGGCTCGCCACCCTCAAGCTGCGGTGATCTGATAGCGATGGCGCACTTCTTCGAGCTCCGCGGTTTTGACGAGCTCGTGCCGGCCGCGCCGGAGCCGGAGCCAGAAGTAGTAGATGGAGGCTCAAAATCGCTATATCTTGACCACTCGTCTACCGAGCCCGAAGGAGACCATCGCGGATGAGATTCGCCCGAATCGATCAGAGCCCGGTGGCGCGCTGGTGGTGGACGGTCGACCGCTGGAGCCTTGCCGCTCTGGGCATGCTGCTCTGCTTTGGCGTGGTGATGAGCTTGGCGGCGAGCCCGCCGGTCGCCGAGCGGATCGGCTATGACGGACTCCATTTCGTTCGCCGCCATCTTGCGATGCTGCCGCTGGCGCTCGGAATCATGTTTGCTGTCTCGCTGCAGCCGCCGCGGACCATCCGCCGAATTGCCTTCATCGGCTTTGGCATCTCGCTCGCTTTGCTTGCGCTTGACCTTTGTCATTGGGGTGGAGGTCAAGGGCGCGCGGCGATGGATAAATCTGCCGGGATTGTCGCTGCAGCCCTCCGAATTCGTCAAACCCACCTTTGCGGTAGTCGCCGCGTGGCTGTTCTCGGAACAGAAGCTGCGTCCTCGTTTCCCGGGCAATCTGATTTGCGCGGTGTTATTTTCGCGATTATCGTCGCATGCTGATAAAGCAGCCGGATATCGGCATGGCGGCCGTCGTTGGCTGCCGTTTGGTTTGCCCAATTTTTTATGGCTGGCCTGCGGCTCTATTGGGTCTGTGGCGGGAGCGCTCGCCGGGATCGGCGGGCTGGTCGGCGCATACACTGTACCTTCCGCATGTCAGGGTCCGGGTAGATCGTTTCCTCGACCCCTTCGACCGGCGATAGCTATCAGGTCAACCGCTCGATCGAAGCTTTCTCCAATGGCGGGCTGTGGGGGCGCGGCCCTGGCGAGGGCACGGTGAAGGATGTCCTGCCCGACGCCCATGCCGATTTCGTATTCGCGGTGGCTGGGGAGGAGTTTGGTGTTGTCGTTTGCCTCGCCATCGTCGCGTTATTCGCGTTCGTCGTGCTCCGTGGATTTTCCCGAGTATCCCAGGAAGGGAGCCTGTTTGTCCTGCTCGCCGCAACCGGGCTCTTGGTTCAGTTCGGGCTTCAGGCCGCGATTAACATGGCTTCGAGCCTGCACCTGATTCCCGACCAAGGGTATGACCTTGCCGTTTCTTTCTTACGGCGGGTCATCGCTCCTGGCTCTCGGTCTCGGCATGGGGATGATGCTGGCCTTGACAAGGCGCCGGCTAGGAGGAAGCGAGCTGTGAGCGCCCTTCGTGCTCGCTTCCGGCGGTACTGGCGGACATCTATTTCCAGCCGAGGCGCTCGGCGTCGAACTTCTGGCCGCGGGAAGAAGGTTCATCTCGTCACTGATTCGCGAGCCGAGGCCTTATCCTTTGGACCGGTTCCCAGACATCGAAATACATCATGTGCGGACCGGGCAGTTCGGAGGCGGGCCTGCCCATGCCGCTCAAGCGCTCGGCGAATTGGCATTGGGCATCCTGCAGGCACGACGATTATTGCGCCGGCTTGCTCCCTGCCTGCGTAATCGGTTTTGGCGGTTACCCTCGGTCCCGACGATGCTGGCTGCCGTCTACCTGGGCCTGCCGACCGTGATCCATGAGCAGAACGCCGTGCTGGGTCGGGCCAATCGGCTGCTCGCGCCACGTGTGCGACGGATCGCCACCGTCTTTCCCGTTGCCCAGCGGGGTTGCGCTCTGCCGACCGCGCGAAGCGCTGTTCATACTGGAAACCCGGTGCGCGGGGCGATGCTCGCCGTGGGGCACACCAAATACAAACCGCCGCAACGCGGCGGTGAAATCGAATTGTCGATCCTCGGCGGCAGCCAGGGGGCCCGAATCATGAGCGAGGTAGTGCCGCCGGCCCTCGCGGCGTTGCCGAGCGCGATTGCGCGAGATGTTGCGGGTCGCTCATCAGGCCCGTCCCGGAGGATCTCCCGCGCGCAGAGGCGATTTACCGGCGAAACCGAATCCAAGCGGAGCTGCAGAGCTTTTTTGAGCGACGTGCCGGAGAGATTGGCGCGAGCGCAGTTGGCGATTTGCCGCGCCGGGGCTTCGACAATTGCCGAACTTGCAGCCATTGGTCGGCCTGCCTTGCTGATCCCCTATCCGCACGCGATGGACGATCACCAGACCGCGAATGCGCGAGCTTCGCCGAGGCTGGCGGCGGCTGGGTCATATCGCAAGGCGGAACTGCGTCCCGACACGCTCGCGCTGTACCTGGAAAATCTGCTGGGCGACCCGCCGGCACTGGGACAGGCTGCCAGCCGTGCCAGCGAATTTCGGCCGGCGAGATGCACCCAGCGCAGCTGGCCCAGCTGGCGGTCGAACCCGGTATTGGCGGGCGACCACAGGGGCGCGCGGCATGAGGGCTCTTCCCCGCTCGATCGGACCCATTCATTTCGTCGGAATCGGCGGGATTGGCATGAGCGGCATTGCCGAGGTGTTGCATAATCTCGGTTATCGGGTTCAGGGCAGCGACCTGTCGGCCAGCGCCAATGTTCGGCGGCTTGTCGATCTCGGGATTCCGGTCGCGTATTGGGCATGAAGCGGAGAATCTCGGCCCAGCCGAGGTGGTCGTTATTTCATCCGCCGTGAAGTCGGACAATCCCGGAAGTTACCGCGGCGCGGGTACGTCGCTTACCGGTGGTGCGCCGTGCCGAGATGCTCGGCGAGCTGATGCGGCTCAAATGGTCGCTGGCGATCGCCGGAACTCACGGTAAGACGACAACCACCTCGATGATCGGCGCTTTGCTCGAAACAGCGCAGCTCGATCCGACTGTGATCAACGGTGGGATCATCAACGCTTACGGGACCAATACCCGATTGGGCGCCGGAGATTGGATGGTGGTGGAGGCGGATGAAAGCGATGGGACCTTTACACGATTGCCGGCGACGATCGCGATCGTCACCAATATCGACCCTGAGCATCTCGATTACTACCGAGACTTCGACGCTTTGCGCCAAGCCTTCGAGGAGTTTCGTCGGGAATATCCCATTCTACGGTTTCGCGGCGCTTTGCCTCGACCATCCGGTCGTGCAAGGGATGATCCCTAAGCTGTCGGACCGTCGCGTCCTGACCTACGGCTTCAGCCCGCAGGCCGACATTCGCGCCGTCGACGTTAGATTGGGTCCCGACGGCGCGCGATACGACATTGTCGTATCTGACACGTTAGCGGATCGCGGCCGCACGATCCCAGATCTGTTCTTGCCGATGTTCGGCCGTCACAATGTGCAAAATTCGCTGGCTGTGGCGGCGTTGGCGAGGCCATGGCGCTCGGCGATGAGCGTCTTGCGCGCTGCACTGCGCAATTTCAAGGGCGTGAAGCGCCGCTTTACCAAAACTGGCGAGTGGAACGGGGTCACCGTGATCGATGATTATGGTCATCACCCGGTCGAGATAGCGGCGGTGTTGAGAGCGGCTCGCGCGATTGTCGACGGCAAGGTGATCGCCGTTGTGCAGCCGCACCGCTATCACTCGCGTCGCCCACCTCTTCGACGGGTTTTGCACCTGCTTCAACGATGCCGACATCGTCTTCGTCGCGGATATCTATGCCGCTGGTGAGACGCCGATCGAGGGCATTAGCCGTGACGCTCTGGTCGCCGGGCTGATCGAGCACGGCCATCGCAACGTCCGGCCGCTCGCCGAGCCGGGTGATCTCCTGTCGATCTTGGGCGAACTCGCTCAGCCGGGCGATATGGTGGTGTGCCTGGGTGCCGGCTCGATCACGGGATGGGCCAACAGCTTGCCTGACGAGCTCGCGGCGCTGCGCTCGTCCGGTCGGGTGGCATGACCCAGCGGCGCAATCTTCTTTTTCGCCGATCCTGCCGCCGGTTCGCGGCCGGTTGACTGAGAACGCGGCGATCGGCAAGCAGACTTGGTTCGGCGTCGGCGGGTCCCGCCGAGGTGTTGTTCCGGCCCGCCGACGCCGCCGATCTCGCCGCTTTTCTCGCGGCGCTTGCCCGCCGGCATTCCAAGTGACGGTGATCGGGGTCGGCTCGAACCTGCTGGTGCGCGACGGCGGCATCCCCGGCGTGACGATCCGTCTTGGCAGAGGATGCGCGGCGCATCGCCATCGAGAAAGAGCGAAATCTGGGCCGGCGCGGCTGCGCTTGACCGCATCGTGGCATTCGCGGCTGCCGAGGCGGGGCTCGCCGGGCTCGAATTTCTGTCTGGCATTCCCGGCTCGATCGGCGGCGGTCTGCGGATGAATGCCGGAGCCTATGGCCGAGAGATCAAGGACAGCGCTGATCTGCGGCCACAGCGCTCGACCGCAGCGGGCAAAGCCACACGGTCGAGTGCCGGGCGATGCGGACTGTCTTACCGCCACTGCGACATCGATCCGAGCTGGATCTTCATCGAAGCCCGGCTGCGGGGCGCCCTGGGGATCCGGCGGCGATCTTTGCCCGGATCAACGAGATCCGCGCTGCGCGCGAGGCGACCCAGCCGGTGCGCACCCGCACCGGCGGATCGACTTTCAAGAACCCGCCTGGGAGGAGCGCCTGGCAGCTGATCGATGCTGCCGGGTGCCGCGGCCTCGCCATTCGCGGCGGGGCGAAGGTCTCGCGAGCAGCACGCCAACTTCTCTGATCAATGTCAACGGCGCCACGCCGGCTGATCTCGAAGGTCTCGGCGAGGAGGTCAGGCGACGCGTTTACGAGACAATGCGGGGTCATGCTGGAGTGGGAAATCAAACGCATCGGCCGCGCGCTTCCGGGTGATGGAGGTCATCAAGCGTTTACTCCGCGATAGCCGCGAAGCAGCGGCTCAGCATTGTCTAATGGGCCGTGGACCGCCGCTTTCGCGGGGTGACGGTGCAGACGGTCCGCAGCTAGAGAGGGGACGGTGGAGCAAGACCGTGGCGGTGGTGATGGGGGGATGGTCGCCGGAGCGCGAGGTTTCGCTTTCGAGCGGCCGACGAATGCGCGAAGGCGCTAGTCGACCACGGCTACAGGGTACGCCTTGTGGACGTGGGCCGCGACTTGACGGCGCTGATGCAGCGCGCTCGATCCGCGGCCCGACATCATTTTCAACGCGTTGCACGGGGTCGGCGGGGAAGACGGCACCGTGCAGGCCGTCTTTGAGATGCTGCGGCATCCCCTACACCCATTCGGGGGTTCTGGCCTCGGCAATGGCGATGCACAAGCCCACGGCCAAGGCAATATTCCGCGATGCCGGCCTGCCGGTGGCGGAGGGCGTCGTAGCCTGCCCCGAGGAGCTCGTTGAGCGCGACCCGATGCCGGCTCCCTTCGTCGTCAAGCCGACCAACCAGGGATCGAGCGTTGGCGTGACGGATCGTGCGCATCAATGACAATTCGTGGCGCGAAGAGGTCGATGGGCTGGTCATTCGGCAGCGAGCTTCTGGTCGAGCGCTTTGTTCCCGGGACGAGAGCTGACCGTCGCGGTAATGGGCAACCGGGCGCTTGGTGTCTGTGAGATCGTTCCGCGCGGCAGCTTTTACGACTACACCGCGAAATACGCCGCAGGCGGCTCGGATCACCTCGTCCCCGCACCCATTCCGCGGCGCGTCTACGAAGAGGCGCTCGACATCGCGCTGCGCGCGCACCAGGCCTCGGCTGCCGAGGGGTCAGCCGGGCCGATCTGCGCTACGACGATACGCCAGACGGCGGCGACCGCCTTTACCTGCTCGAGGTCAACACACAGCCCGGGATGACGCCGACCTCGCTGGTGCCCGACATCGCTCGCCACGTCGGCATCGCGCTTTGACGAGCTGGTTGTGTGGATCGTGGAGGACGCGACATGCGGCAGATGAAGCAGCCCGTGTCGCGGCGTCCTCCGCGCGCCGCATTCGAGCTTTGCTTCGCCGCTTCGGCGTCTGGGTCGGCGTGCCGGCGTTGATGGTCGCCGCAGGTGTTTTTGGCGCGGCGCAACTGGGCCGCTCGCCGCTTGGCCAGCCGGCGCTGCAATACGCGGCCGACCGCATGCTCGACAGCACCGCTCGAGCTCGGTCTTGTAGTGGCCGATATCAAAGTCGAAGGGCGGGAGACGACGGATCGCGAAACGATCATGACCGCGCTCGGGCGTGCGCCTCGGGACTCCGATCCTCGCGATGAACCCGAGACGGGCCAAGGAACAGCTCGAAGCGCTGCCCTGGGTCCGCTCGGCGGTGGTCGAACGCCGGCTCCCCGATACTCTCTATGTTCGCCTTGTCGAGCGCAAGCCATTGGCGCTTGTGGCAGCATGGCGGCAAGCTCGAGCTGATCGATCACGAAGGAACCGATGATCCCGGTGACGCGACTTGACCGTTTCGCCAAACTGCCTATGGTCGTTGGCGAGCATGCGGCGAGACGTGCCGCAGTCGCTTCTCGAGATGCTGGCAAGCGAGCCTGATCTCGCTGCGCGCGTCACCGCCGCGATCCGCGTCGGCGATCGGCGCTGGAATTTGCGCATCGACAATGCGATCGATGTACTGCTGCCGGCTGATGCGCCGCCGGTGCCTGGACCCAGCTCGCCCGGCTGGAACGATCGAGCGCCATCCTGAAACGCGATGTGCAGAACCGTCGACGTGCGCCTGCCCGACCGCCTCGTCCTTCGCGTCAATCCGGAAGCGCCGAAGGATGCGCCAAGTTTAAAAAAGGGACGCCTCCCGGCGAAGAATACATGACCGTAACCGACGAGGCGCCGGCGCGCGCAAAGAAGAGGAAAGAAGCGGCGATCCCGATGCTGCGGGCCAGCCGAAATCGCGCCGGCCGGCAATCCGGCCGCGCGGCAGTCTGGTCGCCTGCGCTCGACATCGGCACGACGAAGATCTGCTGCTTTATCGCCCGCGTCGAGAGACGACAGCCCCCGGGTGCTCGGGATCGGCCATCAGATCTCGCGCGGCGTGCGCAACGGGCCAGATCATCGATCTCGAAGCGGCGGGCGGCTCGATTCTGAATGCGGTCCATGCCGCCGAGGAAATGGCCGGCGAGACGATCGAGCGGGTCGTGGCGAACCTGTCCGGCGGTTTCTCCGCGTCGCGCATCGTAAGGGCCGAGATCAGCGTTACCGGGCGCGAGATCGCCGACGCCGATATGCGGCGGGTGCTCGAGCACGGCTATCTGCTGCGGGATCCGGGCGATCGCCAGGTGATCCATTCGGTCCCGGTCGGGTTCTCGGTCGACGACAGCCGCGGCATTCGTGACCCGCGCGGGATGCTCGGGAGCGGCTCGGCGTCAACATGCACGTGGTGACCGCCAGCGCCGCCAGCGTGCGCAATCACAGCTCTGCTGTCGGCCGCTCGCATCTCGAAATCGATGCGCTCGTGGTCAGCCCTTATGCCTCTGGGCTCGCCTGCCTCGTCGAGGACGAGATCGGTCTCGGGGTCACCGTCATCGACATGGGCGGCGGGACGACGACGATCGGGGTGTTTTTCGACGGCAATTTGATCTTCGCCGATTACGTGCCGGTCGGCGGGGGCATGTGACCAACGACATCGCCCGCGGGCTATCGACTCCGATCGCCCATGCCGAGCGCATGAAAACGCTGTTCGGCAGCGCCATCTCGGCGACCTCCGACGAGCGCGAGATGATCGCCGTGCCGCAGATCGGCGAAGAAGAGGACGGGCAATGTCAACCACGTGCCGAGATCACTGCTCGTCGGCATCATCGCGCCGCGCATCGAGGAGACCTTCGAACTGGTGCGCAACCGTCTCGAGGCGAGCGGGTTCGACAAGGTGGCCGGCCGCCGTGTGGTGCTGACCGGGGGCGCCTGCCAGTTGCACGGCGCGCGCGAGTTTGCCGGCCTCATCCTCGATAAGCAGGTGCGGATCGGGCGGCCCGCAGCGCATCGCCGGCCTCGCCGAAGCGACCGGCGGCCCGGCCTTCGCCACGACGGCTGGGCTTACTGCATTTCGCCTTCTCCGAGCGCGCCGAAGTGTCCGGCGCGAGACGCCTGCCCGCGAGCACCGGCGCCGAGGCGTTTTCGGCCGATTGGGTCATTGGCTGAAGGAGAATTTTTGAGTCACATTCGGATTATTGCTCGCCCGGCCACCGCGTGAGCCAGCGAGGGGGGAGCCCGGACCAGACCGGGTATCGTTAGGGGCACCGTTGCAGTGGAGGACGAACGCATGATCAATCTGAGCATCCCGAAAGACGAGCACGAGATGAAACCCCGCATCACGGTGGTCGGGGTCGGCGGCGCCGGGGGAAACGCCGTCAACAACATGATCCGCTCCAATCTGATCGGGTGCGAGTTCGTGGTCTGCAACACCGATGCGCAGGCGCTGCTGCAGTCGAGCCGCCCAGCGCAAGATCCAGCTCGGGATCGGCGTTACCCGGGGGCTCGGCGCCGGCTCGCGGCCCGATGTCGGCCGGGCTGCAGCAGAGGAGGCGTCTCGACGAGATCCTGGAGGCGATGGGCGGCTCGAACATGGTGTTCATCACCGCCGGAATGGGCGGCGGCACCGGCACCGGGGCGGCACCGGTGATCGCCAGGATCGCCCGCGAATCGGGCATTCTGACGGTCGGCGTGGTGACAAAGCCGTTTCATTTCGAGGGCAGCCATCGCATGCGGATCGCCGACACCGGCATCGACGAACTGCAGAAAGTTCGTCGATACGCTGATCATCATCCCGAACCAGAACCTGTTCCGCGTCGCCAACGAGCGCACGACTTTTGCCGACGCCTTCAAGATGGCCGACGACGTGCTCCATTCGGGGGTGCGCGGCGTCACCGACCTGATGGTCATGCCCGGCCTCATCAACCTCGATTTCGCCGATATCCGTACCGTCATGGGCGAGATGGGCAAGGCGATGATGGGCACCGGCGAGGCCGAAGGCGACAAGCGCGCGACCGACGCCGCCGAGGCCGCGATCTCCAACCCGCTGCTCGAGGACGTGTCGATGAAGGGCGCCAGGGGCGTCCTGATCAACATCACCGGCGGCCTCGACATGACCTTGTTCGAGGTCGACGAGGCGGCCAACCGCATCCGCGAGGAAGTCGATCCCGAAGCCAACATCATTTTCGGCTCGACCTTCGACGAGCGCCTCGAGGGCAAGATGCGGATTTCCGTCGTCGCGACCGGCATCGATGCGGAAGCGGTCTCGCATCCACGCCCGGCGATCAGCCTCGTCAGCAGCCGCGATACGGGTCCCGCAGTCTGCGGGAGGCGACGACCGGCGGTTACACGCAGCCTGTGCTCACGCAAAATGCGGCGCACGCCGCCAAGCAGCCGCCCCGCATCGAACCCGAGAGCGAGCCCCTGCCGGCGGCGGCGGAAGCGGCAGAGAGCGCGGCGATGCGAAACGGTGCGTTCATCGCGCCCAAGCCGGCCGATGCCGGCGCTGGACGCGCCCGGTGGCGTTGACCCAGCCGGCCATTCCCCCGGCGCTGCAAAGGAGCCCGCCCCAAAGCCGAAGGGGCGCGTGCCGAGCCTGATCGAGCGGGTCACCGGGGTCGGGCCGCGCTCGTGCGACCTCGCCGCCGCCGCGCCCGGCAGCGCCGCCCGTCAAATCCGCAGCCGCCCAGGGCGCTGCCCAACCCCGGCTGGCGCCTCTGGAACCCGACGACCGGCCGAATTTGAGCAAGGAAGAGGACCTTCTCGACATCCCCGCCTTTCTGCGCCGGCAAGCCAATTAGCGGTATCGCTTATTGCCGAATGAAAGCTGCAGGGGGATCGCGCGTCCTTCGAGGCCTCGCTTCGCGAGGCACCTCAGGATGAGGTACTTCTTTGATCGCGTTGAGAAAAACCTCATCCTGAGGAAACCGCCCCCGGGTCCGCGCTCTGCGCGGCCCGAGGACAGGCTCCACGGCTGTCTCGAAGGACGCACCGAGCCGGTCCAGCGGTCGTCAAATTCCTGGTGGCGTCCCGCGGGAATGACCGGAGTCTTCCGGGCTTTGCTTATGACCCGCCGTAGACCGGGATCACGGCGCCGCGGGTGACCCGGTTGGCCGGCGAGGCGAGAAACACGATCATCTCCGCGAGATCGCCGGGCGCGACCCAGCGTCGGTGCTCGGCATCCGGCATCGCCTCGCGGTTGGCCGGAGTATCGAGGATAGAAGGGGCGACCGCGTTGACCCAGATCTGTTCATCGGTCACTTCCTGCGCCAGAGCCTGGGTCAACGCCGCGACAGCGGATTTCGACACGGTATAGCCGACCATTCCGGATCCGAGCCTCGGTTCGAGGGCGGGACGGGCCGAAACATTGACGATCCGACCCCCGGCGGCGCCGCCCGGGCCCGGCATCTGCCGCGCGCGGAACGCGGCGACCGCCGCCGCCGAGCACAAGAAGCAAGACAGCGCGTTCATGCGGAACTGCGCCATGAAATCGTCGGCCGAGGTCTCCCCGATTGGCGACATCGCAAAGCCGCCGGCGAGGTGAATGGAGGCCCAGAGCGGCGGTAGATCCCGGTAGAAGCGCCTGACCGCCGCTTCGTCGGCAAGATCGACACCATGCACGATCCTCACTCCCGGGTCCGCAGCATGAGGAAAGCCGTCGAGCTCGGCGGCGATCAGGTTCGGCACGTGACACACCGCATTGGCGGCGCGCAACGCCCCGATGACCGCTCGGCCGAGCGCGCCCGTGCCTCCGGTAACGACGAAATGGCTGCCTGCAAAATCCACCATCGGGCCACTCCCTTCTTTTCCGCCGCTCGACCCGACCGGCGGGGTTATTCGATGTGAATGCCTGCTTCCTTGGCGACCCGCCGCCAGCGGGGAATTTCGTCGCGGATCAGCGAGGCGAGCGTCGAAGGCGGGCCGCCGATCGCATCCCCGCCCATGCCGGCGAAGCGTTTCTCGGTCTCCGGTTCGTGAACGACGCGATCGAGCTCGGTATTGAGCCGCTGGATCACCGCCGCAGGGGTGCCGGCCGGCGCCAAAATGCCGAACCACGAGGTAGCTGAAAAACCGGGAAGGGTCGCCGCGATGGTCGGCAGGTCGGGTGCGGCCGGATCGGGTTTGCGGCCGGTGACGGCGAGCGCCCGCAGCCGCCCATCCTTTATCATCGGCAGCGCAGCAAGAGTGGGCGCCATCATGGTTTTCGCATCGCCATTGGCGACCGCCAGCAGGGCCGCCGCCCCGCCGTCGAAAGCGATGTGGCTGATGGCGATGCCGGCCGTCAGCTTGAACGACTCGAAAGCCATCTGGGTCGGTCCCCCGAGACCTCCCGATGCATAGATGAGGCCGCCGGGGTAACGCTTTGCATACCCGATCAGCTCCTCGACCAACTCGATCGGCAGCGCGGGATTGACGACGAGGATGTATTCGGCCGCGACCAGCAGCGAAACCGGAGCAAACGCCGTTTCGGTCTCGAACGGGAGAATGTTGTAGGTGCCCGGGTGGATGACATGCGAGCTGGTGGCCAACAGCAGGGTGTAGCCGTCGGGGGGCGCGGCCGCGACCATTTCGCTTCCGACGATCCCGTCGGCGCCGCTGCGGTGCTCGACGACGACATTTTGTCGGAGGCGCTCGCTCAGCTGCGGCGCGACGATTTCGGCCACCACGCCGGCAGGGCCGCGCGGCGGGAAGGGTACCACCAGGTGGATCGCCCGATCAGGGTAGGTATCGGCGCCGGCGCTGCTCCACAGCCCGAGCAGGCCCAATAACAGCAAAATGGAGCGGAACATCGTCATACCGGGCCGGCGAGTCTAGAACGAAAAGGCGTAAAGGCGATCATCGGCGCCGACATAGAGCCGATCGCCCGCCGCGAGCAAGCTTTGGAAATGCCGCAGGCCGGTCATTCTGTCGCCCGGTCCGCCGCCGGCAAAGAGCGGCTCGCCATTGTCGCCGCGAAAACCGTGCAGCCGCCCGTCGCCTTCGGCGCCGAGGATCCAGACAATCGGGTTCGAACGGCCATCGGTGGTCGTGACGATCGGCGAGCCCTCGCCGCTGAAAGCGCCGCACCATGCCGTGGCCAGCGAGGGCGGCGAGCCGGCGCGGAGCTGGAGAACCGTGAGGTTATTGTCCCGGTGCGGGGTCGGGCAGTGAGCACCCTGTCCCTGAAATGCGACAAACAGGCCATCGGCGCCCGGATAGACGGCGGGCGCCGTGCGGATCGGCCGGGTCGAAACAGCCTCCAAGGCGAGGCTGTGACCGATGCCGCCGAGATTGTTGCGGTCGAGCAGATACGCGCGCGCATCCTTGCCGAGCGCCAGGATCAGCTTCATATCACCGGAATTTGAGGGGACATCCAGCGGCAGGGGATTGGTGCCGCCGAGATCGGCGTCGCGGCCATCGAGCGCGCGCCAGTCGGACGCGGCGAAAAAGCTCTCCGGCCGGTCGTCGCGGCCCAGTTCGGGGGCAAGGCGGAACACCGCTTGGCCATCGCTCCAGACCGTAGCGCCGAGCGTATTGCCGGTCGCGACGAACAGCGACCGCCCGTCGCTGCTGACCCCGCCCGGCGCCCAGATCCCACCACCCCGCCCCCGCGTGCTCCAGCTGACGACATCGCGAGGATTGCGCAGGCTAATCCCGACGACCCAGCCGCGGTAATCGCCGCAATCCCCGAAATGCCCGCCATAGGGGACATAGACCCTGCCGTCGAGGATCGTGAGCGCGCCGCGCTGGTTCTGATAGCGCGGGTTGAAGCGCTGTCCTTGCGCTGCGAGTGCCTCGGCGGCATCGACCGGCCAACCCGGGAGGGTCGCGCCGTCCTTCAGCGACAATGCAAAGACGAGGTGGCGGGGCCCCGAGGCCTCGCCGACCATCGCATCGAGGTAGACCGCCTCGTTTGCCCTGTCGATCACGGGTGTGCCGGTAATCCCCAGCGGATCGATATTGCCGCAAGGCTGCGTCGAGAGCGGGACCGGGCGGCCGAGAGTTCTCGCCCAGACCTGGATGCCCGATTGCGAATCGATGGCGTACGCCGTATCATCCTCGGTGGCGACGACCAGCATCCCCGAGGGCGTTTCCGGCGATTGCCAGAACAGCGGCTGGGCATAGAGATGGCCGGAAAAGCGCGGATGAAACGCGGGGTCGGGATGCAACGAACGGGCCCGCTCCCAAGTCAGCCGCGGAACGATAAACTTACCGCTGCGCGTGATATCGCCGTGGTAATCGAGCACGGATTGCGCATGCGCGCTGACGCAGATCGTCAGCGCCGACAATGCAGCGCTCACCCCCACGATCAACCCCCACTTGACGAGACTGCCATTGAACACCCCGGTGTCGCCTGCTCGATGGTCAACGCCAACGAGGCCGGAAACGCGAGCGGCTTGCGCCACGGCATCTTGCGACCCTACTGTGCCGGGGCTTAATATGAGGACCCGACCGGGAGCAAAGCTCGATGCGCCGTATCGTGTGGATTGTCATTGCTCTATTGGCGTTCGGATATTCACTGTGGCCCGGCATGCCCGCCTTTGCAGCCTACGGCGCGATCGCCTGGGACAGGGGAAGCGGCAAATACGGAGTGAGCTGGAACCAGCCAACGAGAAAGCGCGCTAAAGAAGTGGCCCTCGGTGAATGCGGCAGCACGGGCTGTAATGATGTCGAAGGTCGGTCCGGAAATGTGCGGCGCTTTAGCAAGACTGATAACGGCAAACAAGCCGGCGCCGCTTGGCGCAAGGATCGCGAGACCGCGCGCCTCGCGGCGCTGCAAAATTGCGCAAAGGCCAAAGCGGGCGATTGCGTCATCCGCGCCAGCGACTGCAACAAATAGGCGGCCTGCAGCCCGTATAGAGGGTAATGGCAGCCTGGCTGTTTTTGCTATTATTTCCGGGGAATGACCAGCCAACAGCATCGCGGCTCCCGGGATGGCTTCTGCCTGTATGGTTTCACGCTGTTGCGGAATTGCCAATTTATACTGACGCCGAGCACAGGGCGCGTTCTTGCGGACCACCTCCTCCTCGGCTTCCCGGCGAAGTCGGTGCTCCGAATCTTTCACGCAGTCATCCGGGGCGCCGGACCCGGAGGCCCCACCGCCCCCTCCCCCGAACCTAACCGCCTCCCCCCCCGTTCCGGGCCTGTCCCTGCGGGCCATCCCGGAATGACGATCCGAGCGAGTTTGAATTCATTCACGCCCCTGAGAGCCTGTGAAGGAATTGACTGCACCGCGTTCGTGCGTGCTTCGAGACGCGCTCTTCGGGCGCCCTCAGCATGAGGTAACCTTTGCTGGCATTAAGAAAAGCCTTCATCCTGAGGAGGCCCCAGCTAGGCGGCCGTCTCGAAGGACGCGCGGTGCTGGTCCGGTCTTCCCACGAAAGGCTGCGACTGGTAAATCGCGTAAACGGGTCCCGAGGACTAGCTGCGCATGTAGCCCTCGATCTCGTCCGCGGCGGCGGCGATCGCCTGGTCGATCGATTGCCCTTGCTGCGTGCAGCGCGCGACCATGTCGCACACCGTGCCCTGCACGAACATCTGGTTGCCGATGTTGATCGGCGCCGGGTAGCCCGACAGCGACGAGATCACTTCGCCGCGCGGCGGATAATTGTAGAGCGTGCCTTGGGGCGGCGCCTCTTCGGCCCAGGTCTTCAGTCACGCAATTTCTCGAAGGGCGGGATGTCGTAGCCGTGGCTCCCGGCCACGAGCTTTTCGACGGACGAGCGCGTCGACAGATAGGCCAGCAGGCTCTTGGCCGCCGATTTGTTGGGCGAAATTCCCAAATCCTCCAAAAGCCGAAATTGCTCGGGTCGTAGCGGCCCTTGGGGCCTTTGGGTGCCGGGAATGTCCATAGTTGTTCGGCGATCTCCCGCGCGTCGCGTACCGCCACCGCCCAGGCGGAAGGCGGGTTCATGATCAGCGCGCCCTTGCCCGAAACCAGCCATTTGTTGTTGCCGGCGTTATCCCACGCAAAGACGCTCGGCGGCAACACCGGCACCAGCCGCTTGAACCATTCGAGCACATGCCGGGTCGCGTCGGACTTGACCGTGATCTTCCCCTCCGCGTCGACGAGTCGGCGCCATGGCTCGCAAACACGGCGCCCACCCAGTTGACAGCGTCGCTCTGGTTGCTCAGCGGCAGGCCAACGGGTAGCCCGCCTTGGCGGATTTCTCCGCGGCGCCAAGGAAAGCATCCCAGGTCCAGGCGTCGGCGAGCCCCCGTCGGGCGAACCCCGGCCGGGTACATCTTCTCCACGTCGAGCCCGGCATACTCCTTCAACATGTCGATCCGGGCGCAGGGCACCAGAGCCGTCGTCCCGTTGCCGGTCGGCATAGCGGCCCAGTGGCCCTTCTGCTTGCCGACATATTCGGTCCCGAGCAGGACCTTGCCGTATTCCTCGATCAGCGAATTCACCAGCTCGTCGACCGGCTCCAGCAGGTCGGCATAGGCGCCGGGCTGCCAGTCGCTGATCCGCAGGATGTCGTGGCCCGCTCCGGCCTGCGCCTCCGCCGCCGCGGTCAGCGCCAATTGTCGCCGCTCGAGGTGATGAAGTCGATGACGAGAGCGACCTTCTCCTTGTCGGCCCATTCGTGGCTGAGCTGCTGCAGCGGCTCGTTCGCGCCGGGAACCCAGTGATCCCAAAACCCGATATTCAGCTCGCCGGCCGCATAGGCGCCGCGCACAAAGGGCACCCCCAGCGCAGCCGCCGCCACGCCGCGGTCCTGAGCAATGTGCGCCGTGTCAGCTCTGTTCCGCCATGCTCGTCCTCCCGTTGATGACGCGCCGTCCAGTCGTTCCCGTTGA
This sequence comes from uncultured Alphaproteobacteria bacterium, assembly GCA_963836845.1. GTDB lineage: Bacteria > Pseudomonadota > Alphaproteobacteria > ATCC43930 > CGMCC-115725 > AP-15. The sequence goes on from CAWILK010000034.1 coordinate 143,572, forward strand.
ATCGGAAACGATCGGGATGCGGGTACGATCCCGGATCGGACGGCCGGCGTGATTTTTGGAAAGCGAAACGAAGGCCCCCACCCTAACCCTCCCCGCTTGCGGGGGAGGGAACGGGCGGGGGGCCCTTACGAGCGCATGAAGCCTTCGATCTCGGATTCGGCCAAGTCTATCGCGTCGTTGATCGATTTGCCGGACTGCGTGCACAGGGCGATCATCTTCATCATCGTCGCCTGCGCCCAGATCTGCGTCCCGATCTTCAACGGCGCCGGAAAGCCCGTCATGCTGGGGATCACGTCGCCGCGCGGCGGATAGTTGTAGACCGTGCATTTGGGCGGCTCGACCTCTTCCCACACCTTGAAATCCATCAATCCGGCGAACGGCGGGATGTCGAAGCCGAGCTCGCGGCGACCAGCTTTTCCTGGTCTCGCGGGTCGACAGGTGGGCCAGGAGGCTCTTCGCGGCCGGGATATTCTTCGAGAAGTTCCAGATGCCCCAGTAGTAATAGCCGCTGGGGGTCGAACCGCCCCTGGGGCCTTTGGGCGAGGGGAAGGTCCAAAACTGCTCGGCGACCTTGGGCTTGTCGCGCACCGCGACCGCATAGGCGCTCGGCGGGTTCAAGATCAGCGCGCTCTGCCCGAAACCAGCGCCTTGTTGTTCGAGGCGTTGTCATAGGCGTAGACGCTGTCGGGCAAGAATTTGGCGAGCCTCTGGAACCATTCGAGCACTTGCTTGGTGGCGTCGGTCTTGACCGTGATGTTGCCTTCCGCATCCACGAGATGCGCGCCATAGGCTGGCGAACACTGCGCCCGCCATGTTGATCGCGTCGGTGCAGGTGCTCAGCCCGAGGCCGAAGGGATGCCCGGCCTTCAAGCATTTCTCGGCGGCCGTCAGTAAAGTAGTCCCAGGTCCATTTGTCCGTCAGCTCCTTGTCGGGCGGTCCGCCCGGGTACATCTTCTGCATGTCGATCCCGGCATATTCCTTGAACAAGTCGATGCGGGCGCAAGGCGGCGCGGAAGCGCTGCCATAGCAGGTCGGCACCGCCATCCAGTGGCCCTTGATCTTGCCGAGGTATTCGCGCCTGCGCGACCTTGCCGTACTTCTCGATCAGCGGATCCACCAGGTCGTCGACTGGGACGAAATTGTCGGCCTGGGCGGCGGCGTACCACACGCGCAGGCCCATGATGTCATGGCCCGCTTTCGCCTGGCCCTCGGCCATCAAGGTCAGCAGGTCCTTGTCGCCGTTCGAGGTGATCGGGTCGAAGGTGAGGTCGACCTTTTCCTTTGCCGCCCATTCGCGGCATATCTTTCGAGGACCTCGCTGGCGCCGGGAACCCAATGGTCCCAGGTGCCGACGGAAAGCTTGCCCGCCGCGTGGGCGCCGCGCACGAAAGGCGTGACGGCAGGGTTGTCGCCGGTGCCGCGGTCTTGAGCACGTGCGCCGAATCAGCAAACCCTGGCTCATTTCCATCCTCCCTGTAACAGTCTCAAACCGCCTCTCCGGCGTTTGGTCACTCTACTTCAGAGGTCGGGTTCAGCAACTCACACCTATGCATGCATGATCCCCAACCCCTCTTCGAATACAGGGAGAAATTGGAGACCGATCTACGACCGCAACATCCCTTCGATCTCCAATTCGGCCCAGTCCATCGCCGCGTTGATCGATTTGCCGGATTGCGTGCACTGAGCGATCATCTCGGAAATCGTCGCCTGGGCCCACATCTGGGTGCCGATCTTCAACGGCGCCGGGTAGCCCACGATCGACGCGATCACATCGCCGCGCGGCACCATGTTATAGTTGGTGCCCTTGGGCGGTCCTTCATCTTCATAGATCTTGAAGTCGCTCAGCTTTTCGAAGACCGGGAGGTCGAAGCCGGTGCTCGCAGTCACCAGCTGGTCCTGG
>CAWILK010000035.1:0-172140 GCA_963836845.1 uncultured Alphaproteobacteria bacterium
CCGTCGCCGACAAAGTTCATGCAGTACAGCGTGACGCACAGCATCACCGCCGGGCACAGCAGCAGCCACGGCATCGACTCCAGTTTCTGCGCGCCATCGTTGATCAGCACGCCCCAGCTTGTCATCGGTTCCTGCACACCCAGGCCGAGAAACGACAGTACGGATTCGGTCAGCACGATGCCAGGTACCGTGACCGTCGCGTACACCACCACCATGCCGAGCAGGTTCGGCACAGATGCCGGAGGATGATTCCCGGCGTGCGACGCCGGTGGCGCGCGCTGCGTCGATGAATTCGCGGGTTCGAGCGACAGCGTCTGGCCGCGCACCACGCGCGCCATATCGAGCCACGAGAACGCACTGATCGTCAGCACCACCAGGTAGAACTCGCGGCCGAGCAACGTCATCATCAGGATGGCGATCAGCATGTAGGGAATCGCGTACATCATGTCGACGATACGCATCATCGCCGCGTCGGTTCGTCCACCGATATAGCCGGCCGTAGCGCCCCACGCGACGCCGATCAGGCCCGACACCAGCGTGCCGAGCACCCTACCTCAAGCGATACGCGTCCGCCGGCGAGGTGCGCACCAGCAGGTCGCGGCCGAGTTCATCGGTGCCGAACCAGTTGACCCAGCGAGCGTGGGCGTGCATGCTGATCGCGCTCCAGTCGCTGGCGGCGGGATTTGGAGAGGAGCAGGGGACCCACGAAACAGGCAATGATGATGATCCCAAGGATCACGAGGCTGGCAAGCGCGGCGCGGTTGCGCAGGAATGCCTGAAGGCGCGCGTCAGCCGGGACTGCGGCCGTTCGCGGGAGCGGCGGGGGCGTATTCGAGCAGCGGCGCGAGAGAAGTTTGTTCATCAAGGCGGGATCCGTTCACGATTCAGTAGCGGATCGCGGGTCGAGCCACGCGTACGCGAGATCGACCAGCAGGTTGAACACCACGGCCACGACCGTGGTGAGCACCACGAGTCCGAGCACGAGCGTGTAATCGCGATTGACCGCGCCGTTCACGATCAGTTGCCGAGGCCAGGCAGCGCGAACACCGACTCCGTGACCACCGCCGCGGTAATCGACGAGATCGCAGATCGAACCGATCAGCGAGACCACCGGGATCACGGCGGCCTCAGCGCATGGCGAAGGACGATAGTCGAGCGGACATGCCTTTCGCATACGCGGTGCGGATGTAGTTCCTGTCATCACTTCGATCAGGCTGCCGCGCATGACCCGCCCAATCGTCGAGACGTTGATCATCATAAGCAGCGTCACGGCAGTACCCTATAGCGAGTCTCGAAGCCCCAGCCGCCAGCGGGCAGCCACTTCAGCAGAATCGCGAACACCCAGATCAGCACCGGGCCGATCACGAACGGCGGAAACACGTTGCCGACGTTACCCAGCAGCATCAGCAGGCAATCGGCGAGACCGTTGCGTCGACCGCAGCAGTATGCCGAGCAAGACACCGATCAGAACGCGAGCGGCATCGACACGCCGCCGATCGTCAGCGACACCGGCAGCGCCGCAGACGAGTTCGTTAACGCTCCAGTCGACATAGCGGAACGATGCGCCGAGGTCGCCATGCAGCAAGCCGTCGAGATACAGCAGGTATTGCTTCCAGAGCGGCTCGCCGAGATGATATTTCGCCTGCAGGTTGGCGAGCGCTTCGGGCGAGACCTTGCGCTCGGCGTCGAAGGGACCGCCGGGCGTCGCGTGAAACAGCAGGTAACACACCGTAATGACGAGCAAAAGCGTGGGCAGCGTCAGCAGCACGCGCCTCAATGTATAAGACCACATGTGAATATCTCCTCGCTTACGGCGCCCTTACTGCGTCAGTGCTTGACGATGTAGAGGTCCTTGCTGCGATAGCGGTCCATCGGATTCTTCAGCGAGTATCCGCCGACATAGCTCTTCACGAGCCGCACCAGCGTGTATTGCAGGAGCGGCAGCATCGGATAGTCGTCCATCGCGAGCTTCGCGGCCTGCGTCTGCAACTGCGTGCGCTTCGCCTGGTCGGTGGTCGCGTTGGCTTCCTTGATCAACGCATCGGCCTTCGGATTGCAGCTGAAGTTGTCGTTCTGTTCCGAATCGCACTGGACGAGCGTCAGGAACGTCGTGGCGTCGTTGTAATCGGCGACCCAGCCGTTGCGCGCGATCTGGTAATCGCCGGCGTGGCGCTTCTTCAGCAGCACCTTGAATTCCATCGATTCGATTTCGGTGTCGAGGCCGAGCTTCGTCTTCCACTCCGATGCCGCGAAAATCGCCATCTTCTTGTGATATTCGCTCGTGTTCATCGCGAAGCGAATCTTCGTGCCGGGCTTGACGCCCGCTTCGGCCAGCAGCTTCTTCGCCTCTTCCACACGCTTGCTCATCGGCCACGCGGCCCACTCGTAGCTCGTCACGTCGGCGCCCTTGACGCCCTTCGGAATCACGCCATAGGCGGCGAGCTGGCCGTCGGCGGTCACGCGCTGCGCGAGGATGTCGCGATCGATCACCATCGAAAGCGCATGGCGCACGCGCACGTCCTTGAGCAGCGGGTCGCGGTTGTTGAACGAGTAGTAGCGCAGGCCGAGCATCGGCGCGTTCCGGATGTCGGCCGGGAACTGCGCCTTGTACTTCGCGTACGTGCCCGACGGCAACTGATAGACCCAGTCGTTCTCCCCCGACTGGAACAGCTTGACGTCGCTGTTTTCATCCTCGATGGGCAGGTACGTCACCTGGCTGATCTGGACGCGCGATGCGTCCCAGTAGTTCGGGTTCTTCGTCAGCACGAGCTTGCTGTTGACCTGCCATTCCTTCAACTGGTACGCCCCGTTGCTCACGAGCTTGCCGGGCTTGGTCCAGTCCTTGCCGTATTTTTCGACCGCGGCCTTGTTGACGGGTCCAAGCGTCGTGTTCGACATCAGTTCCGGCAGGAACGGCACCGGATACGGCGTCTTCACCTCGAACGTGTTCGCGTCGATGGCGCGCACGCCGAGTTCCGTCACCGGCTTCTTGCCCGCGATGATGTCCGTGCCGTTCAGCAGGAACTTGCCGAAGGTGGTCGCCGAAGCCGACGCCAGTTTCGGATCGACGAGGCGCTGGGCGCCGTAGACGAAATCGTTTGCGGTGAGGGCCTCGCCATTGGACCATTTGGCGTTCTTGCGCAGATGGAAAATCCAGGTGGTCGGGTCCTTCTGTTCCCACTTCTCGGCGACGCCCGGCTGGACGTTGCCGTCCGCATCGGTCGTGGTGACGCCTTCGAACAGATCCTCCGACACGTTGTTCGCCGGCACCGTTTCCACGAGGTTCGGGTCGAGCGTCTCGACTTCCGCCGCGTTGTTGCGCACGAGCTCCTGCCTGGCCGCCAGTTGCACGCCCGACGGGACATTGGCCGCATGGGCGCAGACGGCGAACGCGCTGAACGCGGCGGCGAGCGTCGCCGAGAGGGCGCGGCGGCGCGCAGTCAGGCCGTGTGAAAGAGGAACTGCGAAGGACGTCATGGGAAATCTCCTGCTATGTCTTATGTTATTGCGCGCGGCCCGCGATATTCGCAGCCGGCTCTTATTCAACGATGCGTTTAGCCCATACTGGCTAAACCGAATCTGACGAAGCTTAGTGACCCTAACATTAGTATTTCAGGTACGAGCTTCTGTTCAGGTATCCGTTTCATTTGCCGCAGGCATTGGAAAGCACGCGTCGCGTGCTTCGCTTACAGCAACGATTCAGGCTGGCGGCGAGTATTTAACAACAATAAGGCGGAATCCACTCACATGTGCTTATAGGTCATACGTTTTAGGCATACACTGCGATCGAACCGGCGAAACCCTCGCCCAAACGACGGTTCCCGGCCGGTCATTACGGCAGTAAGCCTTTGTTTCCTATAACATCCGTGTCCTTGTTGTCATGCACGAGTAACCCAGTACGATGATCCGTTTTCGCCAGATCGAAGCTTTCCGAAGCCTGATAATGACCGGCACGAGCGTCGGCGCCGCGCGCAAGATGCATGTCACGCAGCCCGCGATCAGCCGCCTGATCGCCGATTTAGAGTCCGATCTCGGCTTTAGCCTGTTCAGTAGAATCGGCGGGCGTCTGAATCCCACCACAGCGGGATTGCGCTTTTACAAATCGGTGGAAGAGAACTTTCTAGGGCTCGAGCGGCTCAAGCAGGTCGCCGACATGATTCGCGACGAAGCCTCCGAGGGCCTGACCGTCGCGTGCATGCCTGTGCTCGCGACCACGCTGTTGCCGCCGATCCTCGCCGATTTCGTCGAGCGCCATCCGGGCGTGCCGATTCGCGTCGATTCGGTGAAGGTGCCCGAAGTGCTCGTGAGCTTGCAGAACCACACGGCCGATGTTGCGATCAGCCAGGCGTTTCCGACCGTCGCGGGCATCGAGGTGCAAACGCTCTTGAAGACCCGCGCGCTCTGCGCGATGCCGGCCGGACATCGGCTTGCAAAGAAGAAGGTGGTGCGCGCGCAGGATTTGCGCGGCGAGCGGATCATCGGCTGGCTGCCGAATTCGCGGCAGGCGTATGAAGCGGAGCAGTCGACGATCTCGGCCACCGAGGAGCGCCCGAATTACACCGTGCTCACCGACACCGCGCACACGCGTTACGCGATGGTCGCGGGCGGATTGGGCGTGTCGATCGTCGAGCCGTTCGCCGCGAAGGTCTGGCGCGCGCATGGCGTCGTCGTGCGGCCGTTCGAGACGGCGATCGAGTATGAGTACGCACTGTCGTATCCGAGCAGCGGGATTCGCTCGGACCTCGTAGCGTCGTTCAGGGAGTCGGTGCTGCGCGTGGTCGAGGGTTATTCGTTCGAGGATTAGGGAGAGGGGGGCGCTGGCGCTTGGGGTGGGGTGGGGTGGGGTTGGGTTCGGTTGGGTTGGGTTACACCGTTTGATGCACTCAGGCTTCTATGGAACTTGTTTTCTTTGTGGTCTATTTGCTCTGCCCCTGTCCGGGGCGGGACTCACTTTCTTTGCTGCTGCAAAGAAAGTAAGCAAAGAAAGCAGCTTCCCACCGCGAATGCTTGCCATACGCCGCTAGCCCGTTATGTCGGAGTGGTCCAACCGGGGGAGTGTCGTTAGCGGGGTTTCATCGTTGTTGGCATGTAGAAGAGGCACGGGATTCGCACCGCTATACGAAGTGGACCAGCAGTCATACATCCAGCCTCGCGCTACGCGCTCACCCGTCAGGCAAAACCAAAACCCATCGGTGAATCTGCGTCGTACTTCGTGGTGCCGCATGCTTCCATTCACCACCACTTGCAGACCTGTCGTCGGGCACGAAGTGCCATGACGGATGAATGACTGCTGTTCCACTCCCTGTCGCGGTGCGACGTGCGCGCCTTTTCTACATGCCAACAACGATGAAACCCCGCTAACGACACTCCCCCGGTTGGACCACTCAGAGGGAACGGTCTGGCGGCGACTGGCAAGCATTGGCGTTGGAAAGCTGCTTTCTTTGCTTACTTTCTTTGCAGCAGCAAAGAAAGTGAGTCCCGCCCCGGACAGGGGCAGAGCTAATAAACCGAAAACCAATACAAGTTCCATAGGAGCCTAAGTGCATCAGACGGTGTAAACAAACCCCACCCCACCCCAAGCGCCAGCGCCCCCCTCAACCCTGACCCTGACCACCGAAAAGCCTCTCCGCGCGCACGCGCATCTCCTCCGCCGATACGTTCTCGATCCGCGTCGCGAGCCACCAAAGATGCCCGAACGGATCGCGCAGCTTGCCGCCGCGGTCGCCGTAGAACTGGTCCGCGACCGGGCGAATCAGCGTGGCGCCTTCATCCACCGCGCGTTGCACGACCGCATCGACGTCCTTCACGTACAGGTGCAGCGTCACGGGCGTACCGCCCACCGCAAGCGGGCCGTGCACGTCCATTTCGGGGAACTCGTCGGAGAGATAGACGATGCCGCCGCCGATCTCGAGTTCCGCGTGGCCAACGCGTCCGCCGGGCGCGTCGAGCCGGAACACCTCGGTGGCACCGAACACCTTCGTGTAGAAATCGATCGCGGCGGCGCCGCCCGCCACCGTCAAATAGGGCGTGACGCCGTGGCAACCCTCGGGAATCGGATCGACTTGCGCATTCATCACTTCCTCCTGTTCGACAGCCCGCTTCAACCCGCTCTCGCCGAATGTCCGATATCGGCCCGTGTGATGCCTTCGATGCGTCCGCATACGTCACGCGGTCGGCGGCGCAGCGGTTTCCGTCTGCTTGCGGCGGTCCTGAAGTTCCCTCCCGCTCTCGTCCAACAAGGATAGCGCTTTTGCGTCACAGCGAGAGCCGCCGCCCGCGACGATCCACGCATGAGCGTCGCACCGATCGACTGGTCGCCTGTCAAACGTCCCGAGCCGGGCGAAAAATCCCGCCAGAACGCGGCCAGGCCAACGCGGCGCGATCGCACGGGAACGAAAGCGGTACGCCCCGACGATTTTTCTTGAGAAACTCGATCGTGGTATAAGCCCATACTTCACCGAACAGAAGGAGACAGCGGGAGATGACAGCGCCGCGACCTGCACGTTGAGATTACTGTCCTCGACGGCTGTTCCGGGCCAGACGGCATCGATGATCTCGGTTCTCGAAAAGAGTTCTCCCGGCCGCTCGACCAGTACCCCGAGAATGTTGAGGGCGCGCGAACCGATCGCGATAGGCATGTAAACACCGTGCCCGTTGCGCTGAGACAAGGCACCGCCGCGCCGGTCGAGACGAAATCCCTCAAACAGGCAAATATCGGTCGCGGCGAGTGCGTCCATGGCTGCGCCTCTCGCGCTGCTTAATTTCCCAACATTTTAGCACGATTCAGAAGTTTTTATCGCGGTCTCATAGCGAGTGCCGCGGCGAGTGCCGCATTTTCGAGCCCTCGAACCCAAGGGTGCTGCCTCAACGAGGATCACCCGAAACTGAGGGGCAGATCATGAAGAGCTGGCTTTTGAAAGGTTTTCTTGTGGTTGCGTCAGCTTTGCCGGTGCTGGGCGACATGGCCTTTGCGTCGGCCATCCCATTTACCTGGGATCCCTCTCAGGCTACTCCCCCACTGTCCGGCGCCGGATCCGCCTTTACCGCAGATACGATTAACGCCACCAACTACCTGCACTCGGTGGTTCAGCCGAACGGTTCATTTGCCCAGGAGCTTATTCTCAAGATCAACAGCTTCCAACTCAACGGTCAATCGGTTACAGCACCCGGGTTCAATAACAGCTACGGGCTCTATTTTGCGATCAACGCCACTGGCCAGCTTGGAGTTACAACTACGTACAGCACTCTAAATATTGCATTAATGGCCGATCCCGGCAATAATGACGGCAGCCTCAGCTCCAGCACAGCGGGCGTCTTCTTCTCGAATACCGGACCGTCCGGAGTAGCAGACGATTTTATCCTAGGCGCGGGCACGCTGATCGCCGCGTCAATGTCGATTAATCCAATCACAATGGTGCGGAGCGCCCATTATGTAGAAAGTTTTGCGCCGGCGCCCAATGAAACAGGTTTTTTCAGCAACATTTCGCCCGTACTCGAGGTGTTTTTGACGACCCTTCCAGCCGTTTTCCAGGCTCTTCCTCAGCCTGACGGTGGCTCCATTTTATTAGTCAACGGCGGCATTGCCCAGGTAAACTTCGTACCAGAGCCGACCTCGATCGTACTCCTGGCCAGCGGTCTCTTGGGTCTTGGCCTGGTACGACGACATCGGGTTCATCGGCAGCTCTCTTCTCGGCCCTGATCAGAGAGGCAGCGCAGCCACTGGCCGAGCCGGTATCGCACGAACCTCGCGGGACGAGCCAGCTGTCCCTATGATCGGGGCCCGATGACCTGCCCCACCCTATGCCTCTCTGTGCTGGGTCAGGCCCTGATCCAGCACGATCTGCGCGCCGGACCCGCGCCGGATTTCGACGCTTTGGCGGCGATGTTCGCGCGGGCCGATCTGTGCTTTACCGATCTGGAGACCGCAATCCGCAACTCGCGCGCCGGGCTGCCAACGCGCGAGGGGGTGTCTCTGCATGCCACTGACCCCGCCGTGCTGGATTGCCTCGGAGCGTTGTCGATTTCGTTGCTGGCGACCGCAAACAACCATATGTGGGACCTCGGCACCGGATGTGGGACCTCGGCACCGGCGGGATCGTCGGGGTGCTCGCCGAACTCGAGGCGCGCGGTTTCACGCATGCCGGGGCGGGCGCTGATCTGACCGCAGCCGCGGCGCCCGCCTTCCGGCGCACTGCGAGCAGGACGATCGGCCTTGTGGCGGCGGCGAGCGGCCGCATCCGCGACGGCGCCGCGGCAACAGCCGCCCGTGTCGGCGTCAACGAGATCGGCTGCGTCGAGGGCGTCCTCGATGCGCCGGATCTCACCCGCACCCTGGCGGCGATCGCCGCCGCAGCCGAGCAGGCCGACGTCGTGATCGCCTACCACGACAACCATGTCCTCGAGGCGGGCGGCCGGCAAACACCGCCATGGCAGCGCGCCTTGGCACGGCAGTGTATCGATGCCGGCGCCTCGCTCTATGTCAGCCACGGCGCACCGCGGCTCCACGGGATCGAGATCTACCGCGAACGGCCGATCTTCTACGATCTCGGCAATTTAATCTTCCAGACCGCGACAGAGGACGGCTTTTACGATGACGAGGTGTGGCAGAGCCTCGTCGCGGAGTGCCGGTTTGTCGCCGGGCGGTTCCGAGAGATGATCCTGACGTCGCTCCAGTTGAACTCGCGAGGCATTGGCGGGTCCGGCGATCTTGCGACGCGCGGGCGCCCTTCGATCGCCCGCGGCGCGAATGCGCGGGCCATTCTTGACCGCCTCACCGGGCTGTCCCGCCGGTTCGGCACGGTGGTCGAGCCAATCGGCGAGACAGCAGTAGTTCGAGCGGCATAAACAGCGCCGCGGCCGGAAATCTGCGGATAAAATCAGCAAGAAGCCGCGGATTCCTCGCCGATCAGCGTCATTATGATCGACCGATCGTGCGGCGAGGCGCGGTGCTCGAGCAGAAAGATCCCCTGCCAAATGCCGAGCTGAAGCCGCCCGTCGGTGATTGGGATCGTCAATTGGGTCTGCGTCAGCGTGCTCTTGATATGGGCCGGCATGTCGTCCGGACCCTCGTCATTGTGCCGGTAGAGAGCCGGGTCCTCCGGCACGATCCGGTGCAGATAATCGCCGAGGTCGCGCAGCACCTCGGGCGACGCGTTCTCCTGGATCAACAGCGAGGCGGAAGTGTGCGGGATGTAGACCGTCAAAAGCCCGACCGCCATTTTCTGGCGCGCGGCCCAGCCCGCGACCTCGGAGGTGATCTCCTTGATCTCGCGCGGCATGGTCGCGATCGTGAGGCGGGTCTGGGCGATGCGCATCGAGGATACCTCTCCGCCCGGAGATATGGTGCTCGATGCGGCATCGCGCGACATCCTTCCGCCGCGGCCTCGGGAGGCTTATTCTCCCTCGTATGTCGAGCAAAAAACCGATGCGGCCCTCGGTCTCGGCGGCCGTCTTTCTGGCCTTGGCGGTCATGGCTCCAGGCGTGCAGGCGCAGGTCACGGATCTGCTGCTCGTCCTTGCCGCCGACGTCTCGCGCAGCATCGACGAAAGCGAGTTCGCTCTGCAGCGCAACGGCTACTCGGCGGCCTTGACCGACCCTCGCGTCCTCGCGGCGATCCGCGGCGGAGCGACCGGCACGATCGCGATATGCTTTATCGAGTGGTCCGGGGCAGGCGAGCAGAACGTCGTCGCCGATTGGACCATCATCCGCGACGAGGAGGATGCCGAAGGGCTCGCGGCCGCCATTCTCGCCGCGCCCCGCTCGTTCATCGGGCGGACATCGATCAGCGGCGCGATCGACTTCGCGATGGAGCGGTTCGAAGCCGCGCAACCGCACGCCAACCGCCGGATCATCGACGTTTCCGGCGACGGCACCAACAATTCCGGCAGGCCGGTCACCGATGCCCGCGACGCGGCCGTCGAGCAAGGCGTGACGATCAACGGCCTCGCGATCGTCAACGACAAGCCCAATCCCGGCTACGCATTCCACACCCAGCCCCCAGGCGGCCTCCCCGAGTGGTATCGGCAGAACGTTATCGGCGGCCCTGGCGCTTTTCTCCGCGTCATCGAAGATTTTCATTCCTTCGCCGACGCCATGACCAACAAGCTGGTCAGCGAGATCGCCGGGGCGGCGCCGCAGCAGCGGCTCGGGGCCCGCTGACCATCGGCATCGCGGACTTGCCCGAGCACGAGAGCGACGGGCTGCAATCGGAAAGGCTGAAACAGGACGTCACTTGCCTCGCCGCCGAGATCGGGCCGAGAAACATCCACCATTATGGCTGCCCTACAACAGGCCGCAGGCTACATCGAGCAGTCACTGACCGGGGCGGGCTATTCGCCTCTGCTGCACCCTTATCAGACGCGGGGAAGCAGCTTCGTCAACATCAGCGCCGAGCTGCCAGGGCAGAGGCACAGGGACGAAATCGTCGTCATCGGCGCGCATTACGACACGCACAAGGATTCCCCGGGAGCCAATGACAACGGCTCGGCTGTCGCCGCGCTGCTCGAACTGGCGCGTCATTTCACCGCTCGGGCGACGGCGCGCACAATACGTTTTGTCTTCTTCACCAACGAGGAGAGCCCGTTCACCCGCCGCAACGACATGGGCAGCCGGGTCTATGCGAGGGAATGCCGGGCGCGCAGCGACAATATCGTCGGCATGATCTGTCTCGAGACCATCGGCTGCTGCTCGGCTGAAGTCGGCAGTCAGTGGCTGTCGTTCGGCGGCTTGTTCCTGCCTCGCAGAGGGAACTTCCTGGCTCTGATCGGCAACCCGTCATCGAAGGCGCTGCTGCGCCGCGTGACCGGGACCCTGCTGGAGGAAACCGCGTTGCGCATTCGGCCGGTGATCCTGCCGACGCACGCTCCCGGCGCGTGGAGCTCCGATCATTGGTCGTTTTGGCAGGAGGGCTTCCCGGCGGTGATGGCGACCGACACGGCGCCGCTGCGATACCCGTTTTATCACACGCGGGAGGACACCCCGGACAAGATCGATTTCGGCTGGCTCGACCACGTCGTCGGCAGCCTCAAGCTCGTCGTAGCGAACCTGGGCACGCCCAGCTGAGAACAGCGCCTCGGCTTCCACCAGCATCATATCCGGGCTAGGCTGGCCTTCGGGTGAGGCTGCGAAGCGAGGCCGCAGATGGCGGGTCTTCCCTCCGAGGTCGATGTCGCGGTGATCGGCGTCGGCGCTGCCGGGATCGGCGCGTTGCGGCGTCTCGGTCAAGCGGGCACGGTCTTGGTATTGGGGCTGGAGGCGCGCGGCCGGGTCGGCGGCCGCGTCCATACGATCGAACCCGCCGGGTTTCCGCTCGACCGCGGCGCCGAGTGGCTGCATTCCGCCGATCGCAATCCCTTGTCGGCGATCGCCCAGAGCCTCGGCTTTTCGGTCCATCGCCGGCCCCCCGAATGGACGACGCGGCTGCGCCGCAGCGGCCAGAGCATCGAGGCGGAAGCCGACTGGCTCGCCACGCGCGAGGCGCAGGGCCGGGCGCGTCGGCAGGCGGCTTCTATGGAGGAGGATCGCTCGCTGGCGAGCGTCTTGGAGCCGGGCGGCCGCTGGAACCATCTGCTCGACGCCACGAGCAGCTGGGGGAATGGCGCCGAGCTCGACCGCGTCTCGGTCAAGGATTACGTGCGATACGAGGATAGCGGGGTCAATTGGCGGCTGGGCGAAGGGTATGGCCGGTTGCTCGAGAGGCTGGCGAAGGGCCGGCCAATCGCCTTCGAAGCCGCAGTGTCGCGCATTGACCATAGCGGACGGGTGATCCGCATCGAAACCGCGCGAGGCACAGTTGCGGCAGAGCGGGTCATCGTCACCGTGCCGACCTCGATCCTCGCTACGGAAGCGATCCGCTTCGATCCGCCGCTCCCGGACAAAGTCGAGGCAGCGGCCGGACTGCCGCTCGGGGTCGACGACAAGTTGTTCATTTCTCTCTCGGACCCGCTCCCCGGCATCGAGCCGGACATCTATCTCGTGGGTTCGACCACCTCGCGCGAAACGATGAGCTACCAGGTGCGCCCGTTAAGCCGCCCGGCGATCTACTGCTTCTTCGGCGGGCGCTTTGCCGCGGCGCTCGAGCGCGAAGGGGAGGGCGCCATGTTCTCCTTTGCCGCCGAGGAGCTCGCGCGGCTGTTGGGGAACGACATCCGCCGCCATATCGCGCCGCTCGCCTCGAGCGCCTGGCTGCAAGACCCGTGGGCGCGAGGCTCCTATTCCTATGCGCGACCCGGCCATGCCGGCGACCGCGCGCGGCTCGCCGCCCCGGTCGACAACCGGCTGTTCTTTGCCGGCGAGGCGTGCTCACCCAATTTCTTCTCGACCGCGCACGGCGCCTTCATGACCGGGGTCGCCGCCGCCGAGGCCGCGCTCGCGGGCCTGGCTCGGTAACCCGTCGACCTTCGGGAGCTAAGCCGGCGGCGAGCCGCGGGCATTCGTTGACGGCGAGCACCCGGATCCCGCTATCGTCGATCTGGATCGTGCTGAACGAAGCGAGGCCGATCTCGATGCGCGAAAAGAAATCGAGCGGCATGCCGAGCGCGAAAAGCAGCGCAGCGCGGATCACATCGCCGTGGCTGACGATCAGCACCGTGCCTTCAGGATGGGCGAGGCGCAATTCGCAGACTGCCCTGACGGCGCGATCCTGGACCTGGCGCATGCTCTCGCCGCCGGGGACGGTGGCGATGCTGCGGCAGGTGCTCCACAATTTCCAGCGATCGTCGGCTCTGACCGCGTCGAAGGTGAGGCCGGTCCACTCGCCAAAATCGAGCTCCAGCACATCTTCTCGGTAATGGATCGGGAGGTCGAGACGCTGCGAGAGAATTTCGGCGGTCTCACGGGTGCGTTGCAGCGGGCTCGAATAGAGCGCTTCGATTCTTTCATCCGCGAGACGGTCGGCAACCGCAGCAATCTCGGCACGGCCGCGCGCAGAGAGCCCCACGCCGGGGGTGCGCCCGGCGAGGACACGGCCTCGCAGGACATGCTCGCCGTGCCGCAGCAGATGAAAAACCGTCACTCCGCTCCACCCTTCTTCGCTCAGCCGTACCTACCTAGCGGCAATCAGCTCAGGTTTTCAATCGCGTTGCGATGCGTCACGAACGGCTCCAGGGGGCAGTGCGCTCGGAAAACCGGGTGATCAGGAACTCGACCAACACAGCGACTTTCAATGGTCTCGGCCCTCCGGAAGGCATGACGATATTGAGCGCGATGGGGGGCGCGGCCCAATCGGGCAGCACCGCTTCGAGGCGGCCCTCGCGAAGGTCGCGCCATACCAGGAATTCCGGTTGGAGGGCGATCCCGATGCCCGCGCGCAGCGACGGCATCAGCAGATCGGCATTGTTGGCGCGCAGCGGCCCGCTGATGCGGGCCTCGCAGTCTTCGCCGGACGGCCCGACAAACGGCCATATGTCGCCGGTCGGCAAATAGGAATACCCGAGGCAGGCATGGTGGGAGAGGTCGCGCGGATGCGACGGCCGCCCGCGGCTCGCGAAATATTCCGGCGCTCCGACCAATAGGCGGCGCACCTGGCACAGCCGCCGG
This sequence comes from uncultured Alphaproteobacteria bacterium, assembly GCA_963836845.1. GTDB lineage: Bacteria > Pseudomonadota > Alphaproteobacteria > ATCC43930 > CGMCC-115725 > AP-15. The sequence continues at coordinate 13,538 of CAWILK010000035.1, forward strand.
GCGACGAGGCTCGAATCCGCCAAAGCCGCAATGCGCAGTCCCAGGTCAAAACCGCCGCCTACCAGGTCGACCACCTCATCGCCGAGATGGAGATCGATCGAGATTGCCGGGTAGGCGGCGAGAAAGTCCGGGAGCACCGGGGCCAGATGCTCCAGCCCGAACGACATCGGCGCCGCCATGCGGACCCGGCCGCGCGGAGACGCGGACTGCGCCAGCGCCTCGGCTTCGACCGCCTCGGCGTCGTCGAGAATCCGTGCCGCACGGACCGACAGGACGCGGCCGGTCTCGGTCAGCGACAAGCGCCGCGAGGTGCGGTGGAACAAACGCTCGCCGAGCCGGCCCTCCAGACGGGCGATAACCTTTGAGACCGTCGCCTTGGAGAGCCCGAGCTCGTCGGCGGCGTGGGAAAATGAGCCGGCTTCGGCGACTTTGGCGAATATTGCCCAGGCTTCGAGATCGGGGAGCTTCGGCATCCAATTTGGAAACGATGCGTTTCGGGCGTTTCGGTTTATTGGTCTGCCTTATCCCCCATTTATCGGCGGAGGAACAGCACAACCGCTAGACCGAGGCAGCAGATGATCGAACTCAGACCGTTTGAGCAATTGGGCGGAGCCCGCTACGATTGGCTCGATACCAAACACCACTTCTCGTTCGCCGATTACTTCGATCCGAAGCGCATGGGCTGGGGTTCTCTGCGAGTGTGGAACGACGACGAGATCGCGCCCGGGACCGGGTTCCCGGCGCACCCCCATGCCGATATGGAGATCATCACCTATGTGCGCCGGGGCGCGATCACCCACCAGGACAGCCTGGGGAACAAGGGGCGCACCGAAGCGGGCGATGTCCAGGTGATGAGCGCCGGGACCGGGATCCGCCACTCGGAATACAATCTCGAGCCGGAGACCACGACGCTCTTCCAGATATGGATTCAGCCTTCCAAGCGCGGCCTGAAGCCTGGCTGGGGCACCAAGCCGTTTCCCAACGGAGACCGGTCAGGCCGGTTCGTGACCTTGGCGAGCGGCTTCGAGGGGGATGGCGATGCGCTGCCGATCCGGGCCGACGCCCGGGTGCTCGGAGCCACATTAAAAGCCGGCGAGACGGCGGAGTACCTCCTCGGCGGGAACCGCCGCGGCTATCTGGTATCGGCTCGTGGCGCGATCGAGGTGAATGGGGTCCGCCTTGCCGATCGCGACGGCGCGGCGATCGAGAACGAGCGGTTATTGCGCGTCACCGCGCTCGAGGATGCCGAAATCGTGCTCGTCGATGTGACCTGAAGCGAGGACCATGGCCATGAGCACTAAGCCAGAGCACCCAGCCCTCGAAACCGTCGTCGTTCCGCGCACGCGGGATCTCGGCGACGGTTTTGAGGTCCGCCGGGCTCTGCCGTCCTCGGAACGACGAATGGTGGGGCCCTTCGTGTTCTTCGACCAGATGGGTCCGGCCGTGCTCCGTGGCGGCACAGGCCTCGATGTGCGGCCCCACCCGCATATCGGTCTGGCGACGGTCACCTACCTGTTCGACGGCGAAATCCTGCACCGCGACAGCCTGGGCACGGTGCAGCCGATCCGCCCCGGGGAGGTGAACTGGATGACCGCCGGGCGCGGCATCGTCCATTCCGAGCGCACGCCGCCCGGGCTGCGCGTGGCCGGCAAGTCGCGGCTCTTCGGCATTCAGACCTGGGTCGCATTGCCCAGGGACCGCGAGGAAAGCGAGCCCGCTTTCGCGCATCACGCTGCCCACGAATTGCCGTTGGTCGAAGGCGACGGCAAGCGCGTGCGGCTGATCGTGGGGTCGCTTTATGGCGCCCGGGCGCCGGTCGAGGTGTTCTCTGAAATGTTTTATGCCGATGCGGAGCTCTCGCCCGCCGCTCGGCTCGAATTTCCCGCGGAGCACGAAGAGCGGGCGATCTACATCGCCGAGGGCGGGATCGATCTGGCCGGCGATCGCTTCGAGGCCGGCCGGTTGCTGGTGCTGCGGCCCGGCGAGCCGCTCGTGATCGAAGCGCCGGCTGCAAGCCGAGTGCTGCTGTTCGGCGGCGAGCCGATGGACGGGCCGCGCCACCTCTGGTGGAACTTTGTCTCCAGCTCCGCCGACCGCATCGAGCAGGCAAAAGCGGATTGGCAGGCCGGGCGCTTCCCGCCGGTGCCCGGCGAAACCGAATTCATCCCGTTGCCCGAATAGGCCGCCACTCCCGTCGATTTAAGACCGCCTTTCGAACGCTGGCTAGCACATACCGAGCATGTGAGGTGCCTCTCAGGTTTTGAGCGCCGCTCAACGAAAAACGCCCTAGTCGGGCGCACGCTTCATCAACATAAGCTCCATCTCTCGCAGGTGTACGGCCTCCGCCGAGATCAGGCGAGTGGCATATTCTTCGAGAACGACAGATTTATCTTTTACGAGAGCGAGTAATTCGCGATAGAGTTCCACGCCAGCCTCCTCGCGTTGTATGGATTCGCCCAGAATCTCATCGATGGTATTGTGCCGGGTGGTGGGCAGCGCCGCGATGCCGAGATCCGGTCTCCTGTGTAACCGCATGATCATCTCGCCCGCCTCTTGAGCATGGGCCAGCAATTCGGTGGCGTTATCGCGCAGCCAAGCGGTGATCGGAATCCGGGCGTGACCGTAGACCATAAAGGAGTAGTGCGTGTAATAGATGACCCCTGCAAGTTCCATCTCCAGAATTCGGTCGAGTTGTTTAACAACGGGATCTACGTCAAATTGGAAAGCCCTTGCCATCGCGGTTCTCCTTCCTTCTGGCGAGATGCGCAATCGGTCGCCACGACGATACTACCGGGTTTCGACCGACCGGCAATGGGGCGGCTAGCGGGTTGCGGGCCGACCTCGCAAGAAGAGGGCGCAAGGTTCGGCGCGCCTGACCGGGACCAATCGTCTCCGGACGCCGTTCGAGTTTATGGAAAGCAATTCTAAATATTAGAACACGTCATCCTAAAATAATGGCTTCAATTTACGCGCTCAAGGCGGCACTGTGATGCTGTGGGCTGTGACCTGACAAACTCCGTCGTCAATCGACGTCGCGTCGGCCACCGAGCACCTGATCGACCACTGGCCTCTTCGACGCAATTACTAGAACATGTCCGGGGTGATGACGTTCTGCGGCCGGTTGGTGAGCAGCGCGGCGCGCATCGTCTCGGCGGATTTGACGCGGGTGTCGTGCTCCAATTCCGGGGTGAACCAGGCGGCGTGCGGCGTGATGACGAGCCGGCCTTCGAGGCCAGGCTCGCGCGCGCGGTAGGCGCGCAGCAGCTCCGGGCACCGGCTCGACCGGCGGCTCGACCGGCAACACGTCGAGCCCGGCCGCGGCGATGTGCCCGTCGCGCAGCAGCGCCAGCAGCGCATCGAGATCGATGATCGGCCCGCGGGCGGTGTTGACCACCACCGCGCCCTTCGGCAGCAGGGCGAGCTCGGCATGGCCGAGCATGGCCCCGGGTTTCCGGGGTCAGCGGCGTGTGGATCGACAAGGTGTCGGTCTGGCGCAGCAGGTCTTCGAGGCTGGCCGCGCGGGCGATGCCGAGCGCGAGCTCGGCGCCGTTCGGCAGATGGGGGTCGTAGAACATGACCCGAAAACCGAAGGCGCGCGCCCGCAACGCCACCGCGGTGCCGATGCGGCCGAGCCCGATGATGCCAAAGGTCTGCACGCCGAGCCGGCGGATCAGCTCGCCTTTGACCGGCCCCCAGGGCGCGGGCGGGTTTGCCGCTGGCGCTCGTGATAGAGGATCACGCCGCGGCGCAGCGACAGGGCGAGCGCCATCGCATGATCGGCGACCTCGGTCGTGCCGTAATCCGGCACGTTGCAGACGAGGATGTTGCGGGCCGCCGCGGCCGGCCGCGCGATCTTGTCGTAGCCGACCCCCATCCGCACGATCGCGCGCAGCCGTGGAAACCGGTCGATGTCCTCGGCGGTCACGGCGTAGCGCATGATCATCAGCCCGTCGACCTCGGCGCAATCGGCAGGGTCGAGGTCGGCAAGGCTGGGGACGCTGCGCCGCACCAGGCGGAGGTCGGGGCCGAAGATTTCGCGTTCGAGCCCGTCATCCGGGATCTGCCGTTCCTCGGGGTAGAGCACGGTGAGCGGCATCGGCATTTCTCCCGGCTAATGTTGCGCGACTTTGACCGGCTGATGCAGCGCAGCGGAGCGCACGATCGCCTCGAACGCGGCGACGCCGTGCAACACCTCCTCGGCGGTGATCGGATAGGGGCGTTCGCCGTTGATTGCCGCCGCAAAGCCTTCGAGCTCGGCGGCGAGCGGATTGAAGCCCTTGTAGTCGATGATTTCCGGTGGCGCTGCGATGTGCCGCCCGGACTGCGGCGGCTCGGTCACCGGCGTAAAGCGGAATTGAGCTTCCTGCGTCGCGAGCTCGACGCAGCCCTTCGTGCCGTAAACCGCAAACCGGTACGCCGGCGCTGTGACCAGCGAGCAATAGAGGGTCGCCGACACCCCGTTGGCGAAACCGAGCATGACGGTCGTCGTGTCCTCGAGCCGCGTCATCACCCGGCGCAGGCTGGTGCAGTAAACCTCGCTCGATCCGCCCGAACAGATAGATCATCGCGTCGAGATTGTGCACGCCGGTCGCGGTCATCGCTCCAGCCGGCGCCTCTTGCGGATCGGAGCGCCAATAGTCGGGCGACATCGACAGCCCGGTCGGCGAGCTCTGGGTGCTCTCGCAATGGCTGACAACGCCGAGGCGGCCGTCCATCACCCGCGCCTTCAGCTCGATCATCGCCGGGTGAAAGCGGCGCGGATAGGCGACGCCGAGCACGACGCCGGCCCGCGCGACCGCGTCGAGCGCCGCTGCGGCGCTCTTCACGTCGAGGGTGAACGGCTTTTCCATGAAGACGTGCTTGCCGGCGGCCGCGGTCCGCTCGACCTGCGGGCCGTGCTGGCTGTGCGGAGTTGCAAAGGCGACGGCGTCGATCCCCGGGTCGGCGAGGAGCTCGTCCAAATCGTCCCTCAGCGCGATCCCTCTTTCGGCGCAGAACGCCTCCGCGGTGGAGCGGGTGCGGGTGTGGGCGGCGGTGAAGCGGATCGCGCTGCTGCCCTCGACGGCATTGACCAGCGTCCGGCCCCAGCGGCCGAGCCCGACGATTGCGGCGCGGATCATTTCTTGCGCCGCCAGCATGTCCTTGACGCCGCGCAACGCCAGATAATAGCCGGGCAACCCAAAACCGGCGACGATGCCTTGGCTGACGCTGGCGGTCTGGGAGGCTGGGCCGCGCCGCACCGGGTTCGAGATATGAACCTCGATGGTCGGGAAACGGACCTGGCTGATCGCGGCGACCAGCGCCGGATAACCGGTGCCGAACGCCGCCGGGTTGAACAGCGCCGCGTCGAACCCCTGGTCGTTGGCGCTGTAGAGCTTGTTGACGATCTCGCCTTCGATATTCGAGTGGAAGATCTCGACCTCGAGGCCCAATTCGGCGGCATAGCCGCGGATCCGCTCGTCATATTCGGGCAACGTCATCGGCCCGAAGATTTCGGTCTGGACCTTGCCGCGCATGTTCATACCGGCGCCGTGGATCACCAGAACTTTCGCCATGCCGCTTTCCTCGCTTCGCTATCTGCAAGGGATGCTAGTTGATCGGTTGATTTGATGACAAGTCGATCGCTGATCGGATAAAACACACTCAGGGTTGGGGGTGAGCAGCGTTCACCCGCACCGATCGGGGGATCGATGCGGCGCCGAATTTGGGCAGCTATTCTTTCGGGCACCGTCTTGGCGCTGGCGCTGGCGCCTGCGGCCGACGCTGCGGCGAAAAGCAAGGCTCCGGTATCGGCCGAAGCCGGTCGGGCAAGCGATCGAGAAAGCCAAGAGCGTGCAGCTGGTCACCTTCCCCGAAACCGGGTGGAGCCCGGTCAAGGTCGTGCGCGGCGGAGCATCGACCAGAGGCGACAATGCAAAGCCGTCGTCAGCTGAGAAGGCTGAGACGGCCGAGATCATCACATTCGGCGATTCGAATGGAAGATCGGTGCGGATATTGCGGGGCGACGCCGACCCATCCGCATTCCGACGGCCGCGGCGCCCGGCGGATCTCTTGAGGACGCAGATCGTGACCTTCGCCGACCCGAGGGCGCGGCCGGTAAGCGTGCTGCGCGGCTGGGTGTCCGGAGCCTGCCGACATCGAGCTGTTCGGCCCGGCCTCGATTGCCGATCTCGACCGCGTGGCCTTCGCGGTCGACGGCGCCGAATCCAGCCATGGCGCCGATCTCAGAATGTGGCGGCCGGAGCCGAGCGGCCCGCAAGGGCCGATGCAGGTCACAGCGGCCGCCGCAACCGATGTCGGCGGCGGGGACCGGTTCGACCTCGCGCAGAACCGCACCCTGGGACGGGCCTATCTGGCGCGCATGTATCGCCGCTACGGCAACTGGCCCGACGCCCTTGCCGCGTACAACTGGGGTCCGGGCAATGTCGATGCCTGGATCGGCGGCGGCCGGCCGGCACACAAATTTCCCCTCGAGGTCGAGCGCTACCGCGACCGTGTAATGCGCGAGGCGGCGCTTGGAAACCCCGCTTCAGTAGCCCCCAGCGGCGGGTGGCCGTCCCAGGCCGTCGCGCCACGTGGGCTGGCGGGGTCGACGGACTATTGACGGCGCGGCCGGGCAAGATGTTGCAATTGCGACATTCTGTTCTCAAGCCCCTGTGGTTGCACCGGGTTCGGATCTATGTTACGAACCGCGCCGGTTGGCGGGGCGCAATTCGCGCTGCGGCGGCTCTGTGCCGCGTTTCGAAATCAACAAGGGAAGGGCTGCGGCGGGACTAGCGCCGGGCGGCATTGAGGACGGCTTTCCATTGGCTTCCGAGACGACAGGCGTTTCTGGCTTGGCTGAGCGTTACGCGGCGGCGCTGTTCGATCTTGCCGATGAGCGGCGCGGCCTTGAAGAGGTCGCCTCCGACCTGCGGCAATTGCGGTCGATGGTGCAGGCAGAGCGGCGATCTTCGGCGTTTGTTCCGCAGCCCGATCCTGTCGCGCGAGCAGCAGGGGGCTGCGGTGAATGCGATCGTCGAACGCGCCGGGCTGTCGCCGCTGGTTCGCGACTTCCTTGCCGTGGTGGCGCGAAATCGCCGACTTTTCGCCGTCCCAGCGATGATCGAAGCGTTTCTCGCGAAGCTGGCGGCACGACGGGGCGAGGTCAACGCGCAGGTCACGGCGGCGCAGCCCTTGACCGAGGCCCAGCTCGCCGCGTTGAACGAGCAATTGCGCCGCAGCATTGGCAGCAGGGTTACCGTCGATGTCCTGGTCGACCCGGCGCTGATCGGCGGCATGGTCGTCAAGGTCGGCTCGCGCATGGTCGACGGGTCCGTCAGGAGCAAGCTGCGGCGGCTGCAGCTCGCCATGAAGAGCACTGGCTGAAGGGGCTTTTATGGAAATTCGCGCGGCAGAGATTTCGGCGATCCTAAAGCAGCAGATCGCCAATTTCGGCAGCGAGGCGGATGTCGCGGAGGTCGGCCAGGTGCTGTCGATCGGGGACGGCATCGCTCGCGTCTACGGCCTCGACACGGTCCAGGCCGGCGAGATGGTCGAGTTCCCGAACGGCATGCGCGGCATGGCGCTCAACCTCGAGACCGACAATGTCGGCGTCGTCGTGTTCGGAGAGGACAGCGGCATCCACGAGGGCGACATCGTCAAGCGCACCGGCGCGATCGTCGATGTGCCGGTCGGCCGCGGCCTCTTGGGTCGCGTCGTCGATGCGCTCGGCGAGCCGATCGACGGCAAGGGGCCTCTTACCGACGTGACTCGAGCGCGGGTCGAGGTCAAGGCGCCAGGCATCGTCCCGCGCCGCTCGGTGCACGAGCCGGTGCAGACCGGGCTCAAAGCTATCGAACTCGCTGGTGCCGATCGGGCGTGGGCAGCGCGAGCTGATCATCGGCGATCGCCAGACCGGCAAGACCGCGCTCATCATCGACACCATCCTCAATCAAAAGCAGATCAACGCCGGCACTGACGAAAAGCTTAAGCTCTACTGTATCTATGTCGCGATCGGCCAAAAGCGTTCGACCGTCGCCCAGATCGTCAAGACGTTGCAGGATTACGGCGCACTTGAATATTCGATCGTCGTAGCCGCGACCGCCTCGGAGCCGGCGCCGCTGCAGTACATCGCACCCTATGCAGGCTGCGTTATGGGTGAGTATTTCCGCGACAACGGCATGCATGCGCTGATGATCTACGACGATTTGTCGAAGCACGCCGTGGCCTATCGCCAGATGTCGCTGCTGTTGCGCCGCCCGCCCGGCCGCGAAGCCTATCCGGGCGACGTGTTTTATCTGCATTCTCGCCTGCTCGAACGGGCGGCAAAAATGAGCGACGCGCACGGCGGCGGCTCGCTGACCGCGCTGCCTGTCATCGAGACCCAGGCGGGCGACGTGTCGGCCTATATTCCGACCAACGTCATCTCGATCACCGACGGTCAGATCTTCCTCGAGACCGAACTGTTTTATCAGGGCATCCGCCCGGCCATCAATGTCGGCCTGTCGGTCAGCCGCGTCGGCTCAGCGGCGCAAATCAAGGCGATGAAACAGGTTGCCGGCCGCATCAAATTGGAATTGGCGCAATACCGCGAGATGGCCGCGTTTTCGCAATTCGCCTCGGATCTCGACGCGGCGACGCAGCGCCTGCTCGCCCGCGGCAGCCGGCTGACCGAGCTCCTGAAGCAGCCGCAATTCGCGCCGGTTCCGGTCGAGGAGCAGGTGATGGCGATCTTCGCCGGCACCCGCGGCTATCTCGATACGGTCCAGGTATCGGATGTCGGCCGCTTCGAAGTCATCGATGTTGAGGGAACTCAGGTCCACGCGGCCGGAGCTGCTCGAGGCGATCCGCTCCTCGGGCGAGATCTCGCCCGAGGTCGAGAAAGGGTTGGGGGAATTCCTCGATGGCTTCCTCAGGACCTTTGCTTGATACAAGCGGAACCCGCCAGTGCCCAGCCTGAAAGACCTGCGCAACCGCATCCGCAGCGTTAGGTCTACCCAAAAGATCACCTCGGCGATGAAGGTGGTCGCCGCTTCGAGACTGCGACGTGCAGTGGAGCAGGTCGAGGCTGCGCGACCCTACGCGCAGCGCATGGAACGCGTGCTCGGGTCACTTGCCGGGCGCATGACGGGTCTACCCGGAGCGCCGCCGCTGCTCGTCGGCACCGGCCGGGATGATACCCATCTCCTGGTTGTGGCCACCTCGGATCGCGGCCTCGCGGGCGGTTTCAACTCATCGATCCTGCGGGAGGCCCGGCGGCAAATTCGCGAACTCGAAGCGGCGGGCAAGAAAGTCTTGATCTTGATGATCGGGCGCAAGGGCCGTGACGGGCTGCGTCGCGATTACGGTCAGCTGATCAGGGACAGCCTGACCGAGGTGGGCCGACGCCGGCTGTCGTTTGACGAGGCGCGCGACATTGCAGAGCGCGTCCTCGTCCTCTACCAAGGGGGCGGCTTCGATACCTGTACGATCATCTACAACCGCTTCCGTTCCGTCATGAGCCAGATCGTGACGGTGCAGCAGCTAATCCCCTTTGCACCGGCGACCCAGGATGGGACCGGACCCGAGGCCGAAATTGGCGTGCGGGCAGGCGCGGTTTATGAGTTTGAGCCGTCCGAGGAGGAGATCCTCGCCGAGCTGCTCCCAAAAAATATCGCGGTCCAGATCTTCACCGCGCTACTCGAGAACGCAGCGAGCGAGCAAGGCGCGCGCATGACCGCAATGGACAACGCGACCCGCAATGCCGGCGATATGATCGACCGCCTCACCCTCAACTACAACCGCACGCGTCAAGCTGCGATCACCAAAGAGCTAATCGAGATCATCTCCGGCGCCGAGGCGCTGTGAGCGCTCACACGGGAATTCCTCAGACATGGCAAGAAACAGCATCGGCACGATCACTCAGATCATCGGAGCGGTCGTCGACGTCCGCTTCGACGGCGGTGAGCTACCGGAGATCCAGACCGCGCTGCACGTCGATCGGGGCGGCCAGACCCTGGTCCTCGAAGTGGCGCAGCAGCTCGGCGAGAACACCGTGCGCACGGTCGCGATGGATACAACCGACGGGCTGGTGCGCGGCACGCAAGTGGTCGACTCCGGGGGGCCGATCATGATGCCGGTCGGCCCCGAGACTTTGGGCCGCATCCTTAACGTCGTCGGCGAGCCGGTCGACGAACGGGGCCCGGTGCAAACCAACCGCCGCTTGCCGATCCATCGGCCGGCGCCCGAATTCGTCGACCAGTCGACCGAGGCCGAGATCCTGGTCACCGGCATCAAGGTCGTTGATCTGCTGACGCCTTACGCCAAGGGAGGCAAGATCGGGCTGTTCGGCGGCGCCGGCGTCGGCAAGACCGTGATCATCATGGAGCTGATCAACAACATCGCCAAGGCGCATGGCGGCTATTCGGTCTTTGCCGGCGTCGGCGAACGAACGCGCGAAGGCAACGATCTCTACCATGAGATGATGGAGTTGGGAGTCATCAACATCGACGGACCCGGCTCGAAGGCGGCGCTCGTCTATGGCCAGATGAACGAGCCGCCGGGCGCTCGCGCCCGTGTCGGCCTTTCGGGCCTGACCTTGGCGGAGTATTTCCGCGACGAGGAAGGCCAGGACGTGCTGTTCTTCGTCGACAATATTTTCCGCTTCACGCAGGCGGGCTCCGAGGTGTCGGCGCTGCTCGGCCGGATCCCCTCCGCGGTCGGCTATCAGCCGACCCTGGCGACCGATCTGGGGACCCTGGAAGAGCGGATCACGAGCACCAAGAAGGGTTCGATAACCTCGGTCCAGGCGATCTATGTGCCGGCAGACGATCTGACCGACCCCGCACCCGCAACGACTTTCTCGCATCTCGACGCGACCACCGTGCTGTCGCGGCAGATTGCCGAGCTCGGCATCTACCCGGCGGTCGATCCGCTCGACTCGACGTCCCGGATGCTCGACGCGCGGATCATCGGTGATGAACATTACGGGGTGGCGCGCGAGGTGCAGCGGGTGCTGCAGGCCTATAAGTCGCTGCAGGACATCATCGCGATCCTCGGGATGGACGAACTCTCGGAGGAGGACAAGCTGACCGTCGCCCGGGCGCGGAAGATCCAGCGTTTCCTGTCGCAGCCGTTTCATGTAGCTGAGGTGTTCACCGGTACTCCCGGCGCCTTCGTGAACCTGGCGGACACGATCAAGGGCTTCCAGGGGATCGTCGCGGGCGATTATGACAATCTGCCGGAAAGCTCGTTTTACATGGTGGGCAAGATCGAAGAAGCGGTCGATAAGGCCCGCAAGATGGCGGCCGAAGCGGCCTAGCGCTCACAAAGATCCCAATGCCAGACCTCGTGCAGTTCGAGCTCGTGACGCCGGAGCGGCTGCTGCTCTCGGAAGCGGTGGAGATGGTCGTGGTCCCAGGGACCGAGGGGAATTTCGGCGTATTGCCGGGCCACGCGCCGCTGATCTCCTCGATCCGGCCCGGGACGATCGACATCTATGCGGGGCAGACGGTGACGCGGCGCATCTTTGTCGTCAGCGGCATCGCCGAGGTCACGCCGGAGCGCTGCACCGTGCTCGCCGACGAGGCCTTGCCGCCGGACGAGCTCAATCGCGGTGCGATCGAATCCGAATTGCAGGTCCTCGAAGGCAACCTTCCCAGCCTGCGTGACCAGATCGGGCGCGCCGCGGGAACCGAGCGCGACACCTTGCTGATCGAGCTGCGTCGCCTCGAACGCCAGCAGAATGTCTTGCGAGCCGAGCTGCAGGCGCTAGACGAAATCGCCCGCTGAGAGCGGTGGCGGGCCAACCGGGCTCAAGATTTCCGGCTTGGCGAAAGCGAAGTGCGCGAGGATTTCGTCGCGCGGGATCTCGTGCGCGACAATAACGAGCCGGCTGCGCCGGTCCGCGTCGGGCCAGGCATCGAGCCATTCCGGCGCGAACATCGCGTGCTGGGCCGCCTGCACGACAGCCGGCCGCTCCGGCTTGTCGGAAAAACGGACGATCCCTTTAACGCGCAGCAAATCGGCGCCGCGGTCGCGCGCCAGGCTGCCCAAGGCGCGCGCGAAATCGAGCCGGCTCACCTCGCCGTGGAGCACGACGCAGAACGAGTCGATCCCGTGTGTATGAGCCGCCTCCGGCTCCGCCGGGATCGCTGGCGCGCTCGAATTGCCGGCTACGCCAAAAACCACGGCGCCGGCATTTTCGGTCCCGACCGCGAGAACCCGCTCGGCGCGATCGTTGATCGCATCGAGCCGGCGGCGCAGCTCCGGGCCAAGCGGTGCCAGATCCGTCTTGGTGATCACCAGGATATCGGCGAGCGCCGCCTGCCGCGCCGCCTCGGCAAAACGGTCGAGGCTCTGCGCGCCATTGACGGCGTCGACCAGCGTGACGACGCGCGCCAGATGCAGGGAATGATCGAGCATCGGGTCGGCGCCGAGCGTGAACAGGATCGGCGCCGGGTCGGCAAGGCCAGTGGTTTCGATGACGATCCGCCGAAACCGCCTGATCTCGCCTGTCTCGCGCCGGTCAAGCAGGGAGCGCAAGGTGCGCGCAAGATCCTCACGGACGGCGCAGCACAGGCAACCGCCCGGCAATTCGAGCACGCTCCCCTCGACGAAATCGACCAGGTGGTGGTCGATCGCGATCTCGCCGATCTCGTTGATGACGACGGCTGTGTCGGCGAAAAGGGGCGAGACCAGCGCGCGCCGCAGCAATGTGGTCTTGCCGCTGCCGAGAAAGCCGGTCAGCACCGTCGTGGGCAGGGTTTCCGGTTCAGGCATCGTTCACCAGCCTCATCGTCCTGCTTCGAGAAGCGTCGGCGCAAGGCGCACCTTCAATCTCCCGGAATCCGGCTGTAGACAAGCCGTTAGTCCACATAGGCCATTGCCTTATCGAACCCGCGTCTGCATCATGCCTGGTATAAGTACCGTGCATGATGCGGTTAAAGCTGGGGTGAGGAAATGCAGGCGGGATCGTGTCGGGCGAGGTGACGGACGCCGGTAATCCAACGGGTGCCGCGCAGCTCGCTGTCTCCGGCGTCTCGAAGCACTTCGGCGGGGTGCGGGCGGTCGAGGAGGTGGCGCTGTCGGTCGAGCGTGGCGAGCTGATCTCGATCATCGGCCCGAACGGCGCCGGCAAGACCTCCTTTCTCAACATGGTCAGCGGGTTCTACCGGCCCGACAGCGGGGCGATCGTCTTCGAGGGCAAGGACATCACCGGCACCCGGCCGTCGCACATCGCCGCGCTGGGCATTGCCCGCACCTTTCAGAACATCGCTCTGTTCGCCGGCATGACGGTGCTCGACAATATCATGCTCGGCCGGCATGTGCACATGAAGGCCGGGATATTGTCCTCCTTCGTCTATTGGGGTTTGGCGCAGAAGGAGGAGATTGCGCACCGCGCGCGGGTCGAGGAGCTGATCGAATTCCTTGAGCTCGAAGATCTGCGCAAGCAGCCGACAAGCGGGCTCGCCTACGGCTTGCGCAAGCGTGTCGAGCTGGCGCGGGCGCTGGCGCTCGATCCCAAGCTGCTGCTGCTCGACGAGCCGATGGGCGGCATGAACCAGGAAGAAAAAGAGGACATGGCGCGCTTTATCCTCGGCGTGAACCAGCAATGGGGGACGACGATCATCCTGATCGAGCACGACATGGCAGTGGTAATGGACATCTCCGACCGGGTCGCGGTGCTCGACCGCGGCCGCAAGATCGCCGAGGGCAGCCCCGCCGAGGTGCAGCGCCACCCAGACGTGATCCGCGCCTATCTGGGGACCGCCAAGGAGCGCGAAGAGGTGGCCGCATGAACGCGCTGACCTTGCCGCGGCTCTTGCGGCGCAACGCCGAGATGATGGCGGCGCGGCCGGCGATGCGGGAAAAAAACCACGGCATCTGGCAGACCTTCACCTGGGCGCAGTATTGGTCGGAGGTGCGCGATTTTGCGCTCGGCCTCGCCGCGCAGGGCTTTCAAAGGCGGCGACAAGCTGGCGGTGATCGGCGACAACCGCCCGCGCCTCTACTGGGCGCAGCTCGCCGCGCAATGCCTCGGCGGCACCGCGGTCCCGTTGTATCAGGACTCGATCGCTGCCGAGCTGGTCTTCGTGCTGAACCACGCCGAGATCTCGGTTGTCATGGCCGAGGACCAGGAGCAGGTCGACAAGATCCTGTCCTTGAGAGCCGAGCTGCCGCATCTCGAGCTGGTGGTCTACGACGATCCGCGGGGCTTGCGGCACTACGCGGACGGAAGGCCTGAGGCTCCTTCGACGAGCTGCAGGCAGCCGGCGCGCGCCTTTGGCGCGTCGCATCCGGGATACGTCGAAGCCGAGATCGACAATGGCGATCCCGACGACCTCGCGCTTCTCACCTACACCTCCGGCACCACCGGGCGCCCCAAGGGCGTAATGCTGTCGCACGCCAATTTGCTGAGCTCCGCGCGGGGCTTTGTCGAGGCGGAAGAGATCCGCGCCACCGACGAGCTGCTCTGCTATTTGCCGATGGCATGGATCGGCAACTCGCTGTTCTCGCTGGTGCTGACCCTGCTCGTCGGGTTCACCTGCAATTGCCCCGAGCGGCCGGAAACGGTGCAGCGCGATCTGCGCGAGCTCGGCCCGACGATCGCGATCGCCCCGCCCCGGATCTGGGAGAACATGCTCACCCTGCTGCGGGTGCGGGCGACCGAACTCGAGCACCGTTGAAGCGCGGCCTGTTCGAATTCTTCCGCGGACTGGCCGAGCGTGCGCAAATCCTCAAAGGCCGAAAGCAAGCGCCCATCGGCGCATCGCGCGGCTCGGTCTTGCCATCGGCGAGGTCCTGGTCTACGGCCCGGTGCGCGACCAGCTGGGCCTGCGGCGGGCACGTTGGGTCTACACCGGCGGCGCGCCGCTCGGCCCCGACACGTTCAGGTTCTTCCGCTCGTTCGGCATCAACATCAAGCAGGTGTGGGGCTCGACCGAGCTCTCCGGTCTCGCCTCGCTGCAGCCCGACGGCCAGGCCGATCCGGACACGGTCGGCCGGGTCATCCCCGGCACCGAGGTGCGGATCGCCGAGGATGGCGAGGTGCTGATCCGCTCCGGCGCGGTATTCAAGGGCTACTACAAGCAGCCCGAGGCGACGCGCGACACCGTTGCGGAGGACGGTTGGTTCCGCACCGGCGATTCCGGCTTTGTCGACCGCGCGCGGCCATCTCGTCATCGTCGACCGCGCCAAGGATGTCGGAAAGCTCGTCGACGGCACCCCGTTTGCGCCCCAATTCGTCGAGAACAAGCTCAAATTCAGCCCGTTCATCGCCGAGGCGGTGGCGTTCGGCGACCAGCCGGCCGTTTGTCGCCGCGATGATCGCGATCGATCTGGCGACGGTCGGCAGCTGGGCCGAGCGCCGCAACCTCCCTACACCTCGTTCCAGGATCTGAGCGCCAAGCCCGAGGTGCGCCGCCTGATCGGCGAGGAAATCGCCGAGGTCAATGCCTCCCTGCCGGCGGCCGCGCGCATCCGCCGTTTCCTGCTGCTGAACAAGGAGTTCGACGCCGACGACAACGAGATCACCCGGACGCGCAAGGTCCGGCGCCGCTTTGTCGCCGAGAAATATGCCGCGCTGATCGAGGCCTTTTATCGCGGCGCAGCAGGAAGTCGAGCTTTCGACCGAGATCACCTACGAGGACGGGCGCAAGGCGATCCTGACCTCGAAGATCGTGATCGAGGATGTGCTCGAGGCGGCTGAGCCGGAGCAGGAGCCGGCCTATGCGGCGTGACAGGGAGGACCGGCGCCGGTCCGGTGAGCTGATGCGCCACAGCCCCGGGCGCGTCGATGCCTGAGTTCGAGTGGCAGTTCACGCTCGTCCTGCTGACCAACGGCGTGATGATCGGGTTGATGTACGCGCTGATCGCGCTCGGCTTCGTGCTGATCTACAAGGCGACCGACGCGATCAACTTCGCCCAGGGCGAGTTCGTCATGTTCGCCGGGTTCATCGCCGCGGGCGCCGCCGATATTGCCGGCGCAGCCGTTCTGGGTGTCGGCGCTGCTCTCGGTCTCGGGCATGGTCGTCCTCGGCTTCGGGCTCGAGCGGGTGGTATTGCGGCCGCTGATCGGGCGGCCGGTCATCGCGGTCGTGATGGCGACGATCGGCCTTGCGGCGGTGCTGCGCGGCAGCGCCACGCTCGCCTTCGGCGCCGGGACGCGGGCGATCGTGATGCCGATCAGCGACGACCCGATCGAGCTCGGCCCGGTCATGCTGCCGCCGGTGCAGCTGATCGGTGCGATTGTCAGCATCGTCTTTCTCGCCGCCTTCAGCTGGTTCTTTCTGAAGAGCCGCATCGGCATCGCGATGCGCGCCGTCGCCGACAGCCAGCAGGTGGCGATGGCGATGGGCATCGACGTGCGGCGCTATTTTGCGCTCGCCTGGGCAATGGCGGGCGTGGTCTCGGCGCTCGGCGGCGTCGTCTGGGGAACAATGCTCGGGGTCGACAACCAACTGGCCCTCGTCGGCCTCAAGGTGTTTCCGGTCGTCATCCTCGGGGGTCTCGATTCGATCCTCGGCGCGGTCGTCGGCGGGCTCATCGTCGGCATCGTCGAGAACCTCGCCGCAGGCTATTTCGACCCTTATGTCGGCGGCGGCACCAAAGATTTCGCCCCCTACGTCCTGATGATCGCGGCGCTGATGCTGCGCCCCGAAGGCATCTTCGGCCGCCGCCGCATCGAGCGCGTGTGATGGCCGCGGGCCCGAACCAAAGACCTGCCTATTCCCCCTCTCCGCCCCCGGGGGCGGAGAGGGTCGGGGTGAGGTGGGGGAAGCCTCGGCATCGGACTGCGGCGTTACCCACCTCACCCTCCCCATCGCTCGAGCGATGGGTCCCCTCCCTCTCCCCCCGAGTGGGCGGAGAGGGCAATTAACGGCGGCGGGGTCGTGTTCCACCGCGAATCCGGCGTCTTCAAGACCAGCTACGCCGCCGATATGGCGCTCTACCCGCTGCCCATCGCCAAATGGGCGGTGGCGGCGTTCGCCGGGTTGTTCATCGTCATCCTGCCGCTGACGCTCGGCGAATACTATATCTCGATCCTCGATCTGATCCTGATCGCGGTTGTCGGCGCGCTCGGCCTCAACATCCTGGTCGGCTATACGGGGCAGATCTCGATCGGGCACGGCGCCTTCATGTCGGTCGGCGCCTACACCGCCGCCAATCTCGTCGTCAAATTCGGCGCTCCGTTCTGGGTGACGATCCCGGCGGGCGGGCTGATGGCGGCGCTGATCGGCGCCGTCGTCGGCATTCCGTCATTGCGCATCAAGGGGATCTATCTCGCGATCGCGACGCTTGCCGCGCAGCTGATCATCGAATGGACGATCAACCATGTGCCGGCGATTTCCGGCGGCGTGCAGGCTTCGATCCAGGTGCCGCGCCCGACGCTTTTCGGCATCCAGCTGAAGACCCAGACGCAGCTCTATCTCTTTCTGATGGCGTTTGCCGTGCTGGCGATCATCGGAACCTCGAACCTCGTGCGCAGCCGCATCGGGCGGGCCTTCGTCGCGGTGCGCGACCAGGACATCGCCGCCGAGATCATCGGGATCAACACCTTCCGCTACAAATTGTGGGCGTTCGCGATCTCCTCCTTTTATGCCGGCGTCACCGGCGTCCTCTACACGTATTATCTCGGGATCGCCAATTACGAGCAGTTCCAGATCAACGTCTCGATCGATTACCTGGCGATGATCATCATCGGCGGGCTCGGCTCGGTACTCGGCTCGATCTTGGGAGCCGATCTTTGTCACCTTGCTGCCGATCGTGACCCGCTGGTTTCTCGAATTGTTCGGCGGCTTGATCTTTTCACAGGCCGATCTGGCCAACATCATCCCCAATCTGCGGCTGATCCTGTTCGGCGGGCTCATCATCTTCTTTCTGGTGGTCGAGCCCGAGGGGCTCAACCGCCTGTGGCGCAACATCCGAAACTACTTCCGGGTCTGGCCATTCTCGTATTGAAGGAAAACGAGGGAGGGAGGAGCGCGATGAAAAATCTGTCGACGGTCATCATCACTGCAATCGCAGCAACGGCCCTCGGGTTGTGCGTCGGCCGCGGTGTGGCGGCGCAGGAAAAGGAAGTGTTGATAGCGTGGCAGTGCGACCGCACCGGGCCGACGCAGATTGTCGGCGTCGTATATTGCCCAGCCATTCAAGACTATATCGATTTGATCAATTCGAAGGGTGGCGTCGAAGGCTACAAAATCAAATCCAACGAGCTCGACAATGAATATAAGGTGCCGCAGGCGGTCGAAGAGTACGAGCGCCAGAAGCAGATGGGCGCCGTCTCGATGATGATCTACGGCACTCCACAGGCCCAGGCACTGAACCAGAAGCTGCAAGAAGACAAGATCCCCGGCACCTCACCCGGTTTCGGCATTTCGGCATCGGCGGACGGCAAACGCTTCCCTTATCTGTTCCCGATCGCTGCAACGTATTGGTCGCAGGGGGCGGCAGCAATCCAGTTCATCAAGGATAAATCGGGAGGAAATCTACGAGGCAAGAAGATCGCCTATGTCTATTATGACAACCCGGCCGGGCACGAGCCGATGCCGATCTTGGAAGACCTGCAGAAGATTGAGGGGTTCGAGTTGCGATCCTTCGCCGTGCCGCCGCCGGGGGTCGAGATGGGAGCGCAGGTGCTCGACATCGCGCAGCGCTACCGGCCCGATTTCGTCATCAATCATCTGTTCGGCCGTTCCCCCTCCGTGGCGCTCAAGGAGTACAAGCGTGCCGGTTATCCGCTGTCGAAGGTGATAGGCCTCGTCTGGGCGTCCGCTGAGGCGGATATCTTAGCGGCCGGCGGCTGGGCAGTGGCGGAAGGCTATCACACGCTGCAGTTCGCCGGCGCCGGCGACGATTATCCTGTCCGCCAGGAGATCAAGGCGATGTACAAGGCGCAGGGCAAGGAGCCGCCAAAGGGGATGGAAGACACGGTAATCTACAACCGTGCAATCCTCAATACGGCGCTTCATGTCGAGGCCATCCGCAATGCCATCAAAGCCAAAGGGGGTCAGAAACCGACAGGGGAGGATGTGAAGAAGGGGTTCGAGCAGATCCACGATTTCACGCTGCAAGGCCTGGTTCCGCCGCTCAAAATCACTGCCGATGACCATGAGGGCGGCGGCTGGGTGAAGGTCTTCGAGGTCAAAGGGGGTAAATTCGTACCAGAGACCGATTGGTTCCGCGCGTATCCGGAAGTCGTGGCGGCGGCGGTCAAAAAGGCGGAATAAGCCAGGCTCGGTTACGGAAGGTTTCACAGAGGGAGAGGCACAATGAGGAGGCTACAGAGGGTCGTGCTGGCGTTCGGCGCGTGCGCGGCTGCGGGGCTCGGTGCCGTGAGCGACGGGGCGGCGCAGCAGAAAGAGATCGTTGTCGGGCAAATGTGCGACCGCACCGGCCCGACGCAGATCAATGGCGTCGTGCTCTGCCCGGCGGGGCACGATTATTACGACCTGATCAACTCGAAAGGCGGAGTCGAAGGGTATCGGATCAAAGCCATGGAGATCGACCACGAGTACAAGGTCCCGCAGGCGGTCGAGGCCTATCAGCGCCTGAAGGGAGAAGGCGCCGTCTCGATGATGGTCTATGGCACCCCGCAGGTGCAGGCGCTCAACCAGAAGCTGCAGGAAGACAAGATCCCCGGCACATCGCCCGGCTTCGGCATCGCCGCCTCGGCCGACGGCAAACGCTTCCCTTACCTCTTTCCGATCGCCGCGACGTATTGGTCGCAGGGCGCCGGGGCGATCCAGTTCGTCAAGGACAAGTTGGGCGGCAGCCTCGAAGGCAAGAAGATCGCCTATGTCTTCTACGACAATCCGGCCGGCCGCGAGCCGCTGCCAATCATCGAGGATCTGCAGAAACTCGAGAAGTTCGAATTGCGCACCTTTGCCGTCCCGCCGCCGGGAGTGGAGATCGGCGCGCAAGTGCTGGACATCACCCAGCGATACCGCCCGGATTTTGTGATCGCGCATCTCTTCGGCCGTGCGCCGTCGGTGGCGCTCAAGGAATTCAAGCGCGCGGGCTACCCGCTTTCGAAGATGATCGGCCTGGTCTGGGCTTCGGCCGAGGCCGATATCCTGGCGGCCGGCGGTTGGCCGGTGGCTGAGGGCTATCACACATTGCAGTTTGCCGGGGCCGGGGACGATTACCCCGTTCGCCAGGAGATCAAGGCGATGTACAAGGCTCAAGGCAAGGAGCCGCCGAAGGAAATGGACGATACCGTCGTCTACAATCGCGGCATTCTCTGGGCCGCCGTGCATGTCGAGGCAATCCGCAATGCGCTGAAGGCGACGGGCGGGAAAAAACCGACCGGCGAAGACGTCAAAAGGGGCTTCGAGTCGATCCACGACTTCACCCTCGGCGGGTTGGTTCCGCCATTGAAGCTAAGCGCGGGGGACCACGAAGGCGGCGGCTGGGTGCAGGTCTTCCAGGTGAAGTCAGGCAAGCTCGTCAAGGAAACGGAGTGGTTCCGCGCCTACCCGGAGGTCGTCTCTGCGGCGATCGCCAAGGCTGAGTAGCAGTGGTCTGGGCGGGGGCGGCTCGTCCCCGCCCAGATCGGCAAGAGGAGTCGCAATGAACAACAAAATCACGTCGATCGCATTGGGGCTGGGTTTTGCCGCGATGCTGCAGCTGCCGGGCCCGGCGACGGCAGAGCAAAAGGAGGTATTGATCGGGATGCAATGCGACCGCACCGGTGCGACGCAGATCACCGGCGTCGTGCTGTGCCCGGCGATGCACGATTATTACGCGCTGATCAACGCCGCGGGCGGGGTCGAAGGCTATAAGATCAAGGCCGAGGAGATCGACAACGAGTACAAGGTGCCGCAGGCGGTCGAGGCGTATCAGCGCCACAAGCAGGATGGCGCCGTCCTGATGACGCTCTACGGCACTCCGATGACCGTGGCGCTCAACCAGAGGCTGGAAGAGGATAAGATCGCGACGACGTCTCCGGGCTTTGGCATTTCGGCCGCGGCGGACGGCAATCGCTATCCCTACCTCTTCCCGATTGCCGCGACCTACTGGTCGCAGGGCGCGGCTGCTGTCCAATTCGTCAAGGACAAGCTGGGCGGCAATCTGAAGGGCAAGAAGATCGCCTATGTCTTCTACGATAATCCTGCGGGGCGGGAGCCATTGCCGATCGTCGAGCAATTGCAGAAGCAGGAAGAGTTCGAGCTGCGGACCTTCGCCGTGCCGCCGCCCGGTGTCGAAGTCGGAGCGCAGGTGCTCGACATCACCCAGCGCTTCCGGCCCGATTTCGTGATTGCGCACCTTTTCGGCCGGTCGCCGGCGGCAGCGATCAAGGCCTTCAAGTCGAATGGCTATCCGCTGTCCAAAGTGGTCGGCCTCGTCTGGGCGGCTTCCGAGGCCGACATCGACGCGGCGGGCGGCTTTGGCGTGGCCGAAGGCTATCACGCGATGCAATTCGCCGGCGCTGGCGACGACTATCCGGTGCGTCAGCAAATCAAGGCGATGTACAAGAAAGACGGTAAAGAGCCGCTCGACCTGATGGATAAGAACACGGTCTACTACAACCGAGGCCTGCTTCAGGCGGCGATCCATGTCGAAGGCATCCGCAACGCCCTGAAGGCGACGGGCGGGAGCCAGCCGACCGGCACCGACATCAAAAAAGGGATCGAGCAGATCCGCGATTTCACTCTGGGGGGTCTCGTCCCGCCCCTCGAAGTCACGCCGACCGACCACGAAGGCGGCGGCTGGGTGCAGATTTTCCAGGTCAAGGGCGGCAAATTCGTCAAGGAAACCGATTGGATGCGCGCCTACCGCGATGTCGTCGACAACGCGCTGAAAGCGGCGGAATAGAATAAGGGACCGGTCGTCGCCCGATGCTCGCGCTGAACAACATCGAGGTCGTGTATGACGGAGTGATCTTGGTCCTAAAGGGAGTATCGCTGTTCGCCGAGGAGGGGCACATCACCACCCTTCTCGGCGCCAACGGCGCCGGGAAGACGACAACCTTGAAGGCGATCTCGGGCCTGCTGCGCAGCGAGCGCGGCCAGGTGACCAAGGGCACGGTCGAGCTCGACGGCGAGCGGCTCGACCGGCTCCCGGCCCACGATGTCGTCAGGCGCGGCGTCACCCAGGTGTTCGAGGGCAGGCGCGTCTTCGAGAATCTGACCGTCGAGGAGAACCTCGTTGCCGGCGCCCACACCCGCACTGATTTTGGCAAGGTCCGGGACGGCATAGAGCGGGTCTATCAGGCCTTTCCGGCGCTCAAGGAGCGGCGTCATCATCAGTCGGGCTACCTGTCGGGCGGCGAGCAGCAGATGCTGGTGATCGGGCGCGCTCTGATGTCCGACCCCAAGGTGATCCTGCTCGACGAGCCATCATTGGGCCTGGCGCCGCTGCTCGTCGAGGAGATCTTCGGCATCGTGCGGCAATTGCGCGACGAGCGCAGCCTCACCGTGCTGCTGGTCGAGCAGAATGCGGCGCTGGCGCTCGACATCGCCGACCACGGCTATGTGATGGAGAACGGCCGCATCGTACTCGAGGGCCCAGCGACGACGCTGCGTCAGAACTCCGATATCAAGGAGTTCTATCTCGGGCTCAACGAGGTCGGCGCGCGCAAATCCTACCGCGACGTGAAGCACTACAAGCGGCGCAAGCGCTGGCTCTCGTGAGCTGGAAAGCCGCCTGCTCCTACGCCGTTTCGGACGGGGTGCCGCGCCGCTCGCTGTGGGTGGCGCTGGTCGTAGGCACAATTCTCAATCTGATCAACCAGGGCGACGCGCTGCTCGCAGAACAGCGGCTCAACATCGCCAAGCTCATGCTGACCTATGCCGTGCCGTATCTCGTATGCACCTATGGCGCGGTGTCGTTCCGCCTGCATGCGATGCGGCCGAAATGGGCTCCCGCCTATACAACCCAAGCGTGCTCCGTGGCCGGGGTCGCCCATTGGACCGTTCTGCCACTCAATATTGTCTGACCGTTGAATCTAGTCAAATCGGGAGCGTCTATGAGCACTGTTCTTCCGCGCATTGCCGTGATCGGCACCGGCGGCACGATATCCTCGCTCGGAGCGTCGAGCCTCGACGTGCTCGACTATCCCGATTTCGGGCAGAAGCTGAGCTGCGAGGCGTTGCTCGAACGGTTCCCCGAGACCCGGCTCGTCGCCGACCCGGTTCCGATGACCTTCCGGCAGGTCGGCAGCACCGAGATCGGGCCGAAGGATTGGGTCGAGATCCGCGCCATGATCCATCGGATTGCGAGGGACCAGCCGCCAGTCGCCGGCTTTGTCATTCCGCACGGCACCGCGACACTGGAAGAGACCGCGTTCTTTCTCAACCTGACCCTCGCGTGCGAGCAGCCCGTGGTGCTGGTCGGCGCGCAGCGCCCGGCGAGCGCCCTCGGCACCGATGCCGGCATGAACCTCGTCAATGCATTGCGGGTCGCCGGCTCATCCGAGGCGCGGGGCAAAGGTGTGCTGGTCGTGCTGAACGACGAGATCCACGCCGCGCGCGACGTGGTCAAGACCTCGACCTACCGGCTGCAGACCTTTCGCTCCGCCGATTTTGGCGCGCTCGGGCATGCCGATGGCGACGGTGTGCATTTCTACCGCGCCCCGCTCGGCGCCCATATGCCGGATACCCCGTTCGCCGCCCTCGAGCTGACCACCCTGCCGCGGGTCGAGATCATCTATTCCTATGCCGGCGCCGACGGCGCTTTGGTCGATGCGGCCGTCAATTCCGGCGCCCGCGGCCTCGTCTCCGCCGGGTTCGCTCCCGGCAGCCCGACCCCCGACCAGCGCGCCGCATTCGAGCGCGCAGCCAAAGCCGGTGTCGTCGTGGTGCAATGCAGCCGCGCGGCGGGCCGGGTCGCGCCGCGCCGCCGGCTGCGCGAAAGCGGCATCGTCGCCGGCGAAGACTTCAGCCCGCAAAAAGCCCGGATTCTGTTGATGCTGGCGCTTTCGACGACGAGCGATGTCGAAGAGATCCAGCGGGCGTTTCAAACCTACTGACTAATCGAGCGCCGGCGGGTCTTCGCGGACGACTTCTTCGGCGAGACTATTGTCGACGGCCTGCTCGAACGGGGCGGCATATTGGACGAAGCCGGCAGAAACGAGCCCGGCCCGGAGCCGGTCGTAGCCCACACGCGGCAGAAGCGGATTACGGCCCCAAATGCCGAGCCCGTAATAGCGGGCGACCGCGGCGCGTAGCAGCGGCGGCTGCACGGCCGGAAAGAACGGCTGAACGATATCGGCCAGTGCCTCAGGCGGATTGGCGTGCAGCCATTTCTGGGTGCGGTAGAGGCCGCGCACCATCTTCTTCAGCTCGGAGCGCCGATCGGCAAGGGCGCTACGGCGCGCGTAGAGGCTCGTGTAGGAAGTCGGCCCGCGGTTTGCGGCGGCGTGCCAGATATGGCCCTGCCCTGCCGCGATCAGCTCCTCGGCAAAGGGCTGGAACAGCTGCACCACATCGAGCTCGCCGCGGCGCAACGCCGCCGCATTGTCGGCCATGCTTTGGTCGGTAATTCGCGGCAGGGTGTCGGGGTCGAGACCGGCGCGGCGCAGATCCTCCTGCAGGCAGAGCCACGGCGTTGGCACCTCGCTGACCGTGGCGACGCGCCAGCCGTAAAGCTCGGCCAATCTAAAATCGGGGCGCGGCTCTCGGCCGACCAGAAAGAACGGATCGCGGGTGACGACTTCGGCGAAACAGACGAGATCGCAATCGCTGCGGCGGTCATAGGTCTGCATGACCCGCATCGGACCGCCCCAGGCGACATCGACCGTGCCGTCGAACAGCCCATCCGGCGCCTGGGACGGCTCGGGCGCGCTGACGAAATTGACCGCCATCCCCTCGCGCGAGTAGGCGCCGAGCGCCAGCGCCGCATAAAACGGCGCGTAAAACAGCCCGCGCAGCGATTCCTGAAGCGTGATCGTCATCGGGTTACCGAGCCGAGCGCAGGATTCTCTCGGCGGCGTCCGCGAAGACCTGGGCGCCGAGCACGATGTCCTCCTCCTTGGTGTCCTCCGACCAATGATGGCTGACGCCGCGCAGGCTCGGAATGAACATCATCCCGGACGGCATCCGGTACGACAATACGGCCGCATCGTGGCCCGCCGCGCTCGGCAGCCGCATATGCATGCCCGGGGCGTGCCGTTCCGCGGCGGCTTCGATCTGATCCTGAAATCCGAGGTCCATCGGCCGCGGCTCGGTGCGCGCCATCGTCTCGATCTGGCAGGCGCACGGCCCGGCCCGATCGGCCTCGCCGACGAGCTCGTGCAGTGCCTTTTCAAGCATCGCCAGCCGGTCGAGATCGGCATCGCGGAACTGGACCTGCATCTCGGCACGGCCGGGCACCACTGATGGGG
The DNA here is from genome assembly GCA_963836845.1 of uncultured Alphaproteobacteria bacterium. Taxonomy (GTDB): domain Bacteria; phylum Pseudomonadota; class Alphaproteobacteria; order ATCC43930; family CGMCC-115725; genus AP-15. The sequence continues at coordinate 38,826 of CAWILK010000035.1, forward strand.
CATTGGGCTCGAGCACCATCCGCCCGATCGTCCACACCGTCCGAGGGCCGGCGATCTCGGGAAACCGGTCGTGGATGCGGGTCGCGAGCCGCGCCATCGCCACTCCCGCGTCGCGGCGGCGGACCATCCGCGTCGTGCCGGCATGATTCTGCTCCCCCAGCAATGTGACGCGGTAGTTCCAGATCCCGACGATCGTCTCGACCACGCCGATGCGCAAACCGGTCGTATCGAGTGTGTCGCCCTGCTCGATATGCGCTTCGAAATAGCCGACATAACGCCGATGGATCGACCCTTTCGCGGGGCCGTCCGGCGAAACCGGCCCGCTCGAGCGCTTCGCGCAGCGGCATCCCGCTGTCGCGCCCGCGGGTCCGGTCGATCTCCTCGTCGGGAAGCGCGCCGGTGAACGAGCGGCTGCCGAGAAAATTTCCGTAATGGCCCTCCTCGTCGGCCCAGGCCACCACGTCCAGCCCAAGCTCCGCACAGCGGGGATCGGCCGCGAAGGCCCGCGCGAGCTCAAGGGCGTAGATGACCCCCAGAGACCCGTCGAGCCAGCCGCCATAGGGCTGGGTTTCGCTGTGCGAGCCGACCAGTAGTCGATGCCCGGCGCGTCGATTTCGGCCGATCACATTCCCGATACCGTCGATCACCGTATCGAGCCCCGCCTCGCGGAACCGCTCAGCGAGCCACAGCCGCAACTCGACATCGACCTCCGAATAGGTCGGCCGGTGGACCCCGGTCTTGTAGCGCCCAAACTCCGCCAGCCGTTTCAGATCCGCGATGACGCGCTGCCCGTCGATGCTCGGCATTTTTCACATTCCTTTCTAGCCGCTCCCCTATGCCTCGGCGGCGAACAGACGCAGAGGCTCAGGCAAGCCGGAGACGAGGATTTCGCCGGTGTCCGCAATCACCCTCGGCACTCTGATGGTTGAGAGACTGTGGCTGACGTCGATTTCCCTATTCATCTGCTTCGCACAGCGGGTTTCCGGCGCAGCGATGACGATGCCCCGATGCAACTCCGTGGCGATTGCAGGGAGACTAGCCTAGAATCCCAGCTAACGGAAACTGCCTGTGGATAACCGGGCATGGCCGAGTTTTTGCCGCCCCGCGTTGCGCTTCTCGGCTTTTCGATCGAGTGCAACAAATTCGCCCCGCCGGCCACCAAGGCGCACTTCGTCGCGCGCACTTATCTCGAAGGCGATGCCATTGTTGCGGAGGCACGGTCGCCGACACCGACAATGCTGCCGGAGACCCCGGGCTTTGTCGCTGCGATGGACGCCTCGGGATCCTGGGCTCCCGTTGGCATCGCGCTCGCGATGACCGAGCCCAACGGCCCGGTCGAGCACGCGTTCTTTCTGGAGCTTCTCGACACGATCACCCGCCGGCTGCGCGCGGCGCTGCCGGTCGATGCCGTCTATATCTGCTCGCACGGTGCTGGCTTGACCACCGAGGAGGACGATCCGGACGGCGTTCTGTTCGAGCGAGTGCGGGAGATCGTCGGCCCCGATGTGCCGATCGCGGCGACCTTGGATCTTCACGCCAATGTCTCGGACAGGATGGTGCAGTCGATCGACGTGTTCATCGGCTACCGCACCAATCCGCATCTCGACATGCGCGAGCGCGGCGCCGAGGCGGCCGCCGCGATCCGCGAGATGCTGGGCGGGGTCAAGCCGCAACGCGCCTTGGTGCGCCTGCCGATCGTGCCGCCGACCGTGACGATGCTGACGGCCACCGGCCCCTATGCCGAGATGATCGATTTCGGCCAGCGCCGGATGAGCCCCGAGATCATGAACGTCTCGGTGATGGGCGGGTTCGCCTTTGCCGACACCGCCAAGAACGGGCTCAGCGTCGTGGTGACGGCGCGCCACGACAAGCGTGCGGCCGAGACGCTGGCTCTCGAGATCGCCGAGCTCGGCTGGGCCAATCGGGCGCGATTTCATCCCCGGCTGACCTCGCTCGACGAGGCTGTCGAGAAGGCGCTCGCGGTGGGCCGAGACCATTCACTGCCGGCGCTCGCCTTTGCCGATGTCGCCGACAACCCGGGCGGCGGCGGACGCGGCAACACGACTTTCCTGCTGCGCGCCTTCGCCGAAGGGGGTGTCCCCGGCGCGCTGCTCGGCGTCTTCTACGATCCCGACCTTGCCGCCGAGGCGCACCGGCACGGAGTCGGCGCGTTCTTCGAGGCGCGCTTCAACCGGTCGGAGACCACGAAATTCTCCGAGCCGTACACCACCGGCGCGACGGTCGTCAGCCTGACCGACGGCAAGTGCGTCGGGCGCCGCGGCATCTATGCGGGTTTGCGGCTCGAGCTCGGGCCTTGTGCCGCGCTGCAACTGGGTGGGGTCACGGTGGTCGTCATCTCGCATCGGGTGCAATGCGCCGACCCGATCTTTTTCGAGATGATGGGGCTCGACATCCGTAGCGCGCGCTCGGTCGTCGTCAAGTCGCGCGGCCACTTTCGCGGCGGGTTCGACCAATTCTTCGGGCCGGGCCAGATCGTCGAGGTCGATCTCCCTGGCCTGACCTCGCCGATGCTGACCCGCTTCGAGTGGCGCCGTCTGCCGCGCCCGGTAATCCCGCTCGACGACAATGTCGAGTGGGTCAGGCCCTAGTGCTGCGAGCGTGCCTTTTAGTCTGCCTCCTGCTCGCTGCGGCGCCGGCAGCCGCCGACGCCGATTGCTCGCCGGCGACGATCACGACGGCGCGTACCCAATTTCGTATGCTCTACGCCGCGAAAGACTATGCCAAGGCGCGCGATACGCTCGCCTTTGGCCTGGAATGCTTTGGTGACGACCCGACGGGAGTGCTTGCCGCCTCCGTCCTCAGCGATCTGGCGATAGCGGCCTACAACGCCGGTGACGACAGCACTTGCATCGCGGCATTGCAGGCCTATGCGCCGAATACTCGTGGATACAAGCAGCGGCTTTCCGGGCTGCCCGAACAATTGAAGAACGCGATCCGGTTCAATCTGACCCGCTGCACCGGAGGGTGCAGCATCGTCGATCCCGAGTGTCAATCCATCCGCACCGCGTTGGCGGTCCAGAAGCTCGTCAGAGGGGACTTTGCAACGCCCGCCTGCCCCTTCCCGGCGCGGCGCGGCTCGGTCGCATTGCCGGGCCACCCGGGGCGATGCCTGACCATTCTGCCGCCGCGCAGGAGGCTGAAATGGGGCGATTACACCGAGGCGGATCCGCGGACAGTTTGTCCGCGCTTGGCGTTGCTGCGCGACGAGGGAGGGGAAGTCAGAACGGTTGAGGTTCCGTTGCCGAAGGACAGCTGGCTGCGCGATCTCGAGACTTGCTGCGTCGCGCCGGGCCTTTCGATCGCCCGCGACGGACGCTTCCGGTTGTTGCCGGAGGAAAACCCTCCCGAAGGCTGCGTCTCGGGTCATCGCACCTTGGTCGTCGAAGAGGTGTACGCCTTGGATGACGGCAAGCTGAGGCTCGTCCGCAAGGTCCGGGAAGGCGTTTACTGATCGGCGATAAGTGTCGCCGATCAACTCCGACGTTTTTGAATATTGGAATAAGGCCCGCCGCGTCGCGAATTAGAGCCCGCCAAGGCGGCAATCCAGCCGCCACCCACCATCGAGGGCTCACATGAAGAGCTTGCTGCTTGCCGGCGCCGCCACAGCGCTCCTCGCCGGCCTCAATTTGTCGCCCGCCATGGCTCAGGCGACGCCGCCGGCGCGCTGGGACACATCGCAGGCCATGGCCCAGCCGGTCGACCAAGGGGCGGCGGACACCGTCATGCCGGCTCCGCGCTACGAATATCGATACCATTACGGGGGATCGCCACGGCACCCTCGCTGGGAGCTTCAACGCGTCCCTGTGAGGTGAGAGCCGCGCGTGACCCTGCGGATCACCCGCCCGGATCAGCTCCGGGCAGGTGATCCGGTAAAGCGGCACTATATGGAGGGCGCTGTTGGGATCTGCACAGGATGACGGATGGAGCTTCGCCACCTCCGGTATTTCGTCGCGGTCGCCGAGGAATTGCACTTCAGGCGCGCCGCCGAACGTCTCGGCATCGCCCAGCCCGCGCTTAGCCAGCAGATCCAACAGCTCGAGCAGGAGCTCGAAGTCTTGCTGCTTCATCGCCTCACTCGCGGTGTCGAGCTGGCGGATGCGGGGCGAGTTTTTCTCGACGATGCTCGGGCGATCCTCGACCGGGTGGAGCAGGCGAAAGCAAAGGCCCAGCGCGTCGCCCGCGGCGATCAGGGGATGATCCGCATCGGCTTTACCGGCTCTGCCTCGTTTAACCCGATCGTGCCGAGCGTCATTCAGGACTACCGGGCGCGCTTTCCCGGAGTGGCCGTAACTCTTGTCGAAGGCGGCACCTCGCAGCTGGTCGAGAGCCTGCGGGCCGGCCGGGTCGACGCCGCCTTCATCCGCTCACCGTCTCTCGCGGTCGACGGCCTCGTGGTTGTGTCGATCGTCGAGGAAGACATGCTGATCGCGCTGCCGGCGCAGCACGAATTGGCCGCATCCTCGTCCCTCGCCCTCGATGCGTTGGCGGGGGAGCCCTTTATCCTCTTTCCGCGGGCAAACAGCCCGGAGCTGTACGACCATATCGTTCAGGCCTGCCAAGGCGCCGGTTTCAGCCCGAACATCGCGCAACAGGCACCCGAGGTCGCCTCGACCCTGAACCTGATCGCCGCCGGCGAGGGAGTTTCGATCGTTCCGGTCTCGATGCAGCACATGCACCCGCAAGGGGTCGCTTATCGGGCGATCCTCGGCAAGGGCCCTCGGGCGCCGTTGAGCCTGGCTTATCGCAGCACCGAGGGATCCGCGGCGGTGCGCAACCTTGCCACAATGGTGCGCCGGGCCGGGTCGGGCTAGGGTCGAGCGCGAAAAGCAAGGAGAAAGACATGGCCGCATCGTCGCCCTCATCCGCCCGCGAACTGGTTCGGCCGATCGCGCCGAAGCTGGTCGAGCTTGCCGAAGAAGTTGTTTACGGCGATGTCTGGGAGCGGCCCGGCCTCTCAAAGCGGGACCGCAGCCTGATCACCGTGGCGACGCTCGTCGCGCTCGGCCGCGAGCGGCAATTGGTCGGGCATCTGCAACGCGCTCTCGGCAACGGCGTCAGCAAGGACGAAATCGGCGAGCTGATCACCCATCTGGCGTTCTACGCCGGCTGGCCCGCGGCGATGACCGCTGCGCTGGTCGCGAAAGACGTGTTCGAGACCGCCTAGCCCATTCCGGGGTGCGGGCGCCTCCCGCGACCCCGGTATGGCGTCTTCTCACCCGACGATCGCGGGGCGGCGGTCGCGAAACGGCGTCGCCTTCTCGAAGGCGTCGGCGACGCGGAGCAAGGTCGGCTCCTGAAACGGCTTGCCGACCAGCTGGATCGCCACCGGCAACCCGCCTTCACCAAAGCCGGCGCAGACCGAAATCGCCGGGTAGCCCGCGACGTTGAACGGCATCGTGAAGTTGGGCGGCCCGAACAGGTCCCATTTCGGCACCGCGTCGATCTTTGCCGCCTCCGCCGGCTGGGTCGCGGTCAATACGACATCGAGCCCCTTCATCGCCGCCTGCAATTCGGCGCGCAGCTCGCGGCGCCGCCGCACTGCTTGCACATAATCGACGCCCGAGACGAAGGCGCCCAGCATCAGCCGGCTGCGCAGCCGCTCGCTGAAATCGCCAAGGCGGGTGCGCGCCCATTCCTCATACGCTGCGGCGCGCTCGGTGATCGAGATCAGCGAGCCGCAGGCAAGCCAATCCTGCAACGGCGACAACTGCACTTCGCGGATCTCGGCGCCGAGCTCCCGGAAGGTGGCGATCGCCGCGGTGATGCCGCGCTGGGTCCCGTCGCTGACCTTGTTGTCGGTCTCGTGGAAATGGTGAATGACGCCGATGCGCAGGCCTTTGACGCCGGTCCCGAGCTGGGCCGTGTAGCTCGGGATCGGCCGCGAGGCGCTCGCCGGGTCGCGCGGGTCGTGGCCGGCCAAAGCCTGCAGCATCAAAGCGCAATCCTCGGCGGTCCACGCCATCGGCCCGATATGGTCGAGGCTGAACGCAGCCGGCGCCACGCCGGCGCGGCTGACGAGCCCGTAGGTCGGCTTGATCCCGGCGATGCCGCACAAGGCGGCGGGGCCGCGGATCGAGCCGCCGGTGTCGGTGCCGATCCCGCCGAGGATCAGCCCCGCCGCGACCCCGGCGCCGGTGCCGCTGCTGCTGCCGGCGGTGAAATGCCCGGGGTTCCACGGATTGCGCGCAGGCGGCGCAGGCAGGTCGAAGGAGGGGCCGCCATCAGCGAATTCATGGGTCGTGGTCTTTCCCATCAGCACCGTCCCGGCGGCGGCGAGCTGCTCGGCGCAAGCGGCATCGGCATCGGGGATATTGTCCTGCAAAAATTTCGATTGGCAGGTGGTCGGAATGCCCCTGGTGTCGACGATGTCCTTGAGGCCGATCGGAATGCCGTGCAATGGCCCCTTCGGCCCATTGGCCATGATCGCCGCTTCGGCGGCGCGCGCGTCGGCCAACGCCCGTTCCTCGGTCAAATGGACAAAGGCGTGGAGCTCGCCGTCGAGCTTGTGTATCCGCTCGAGGCACGCGCGGGTCAATTCGACCGGCGACAGCTGCTTTGCCGCGATCAGCCGGGAGGCTTCGGCAATCGTCGGGAGCGCGCCGGTCATGCCAGATCCTCCTCTGTGAAGTCGTAGATGTGCGCCGGCTCGGCCATGCGGCCCCGCGGTTTGCGCACCCGCTCGGCCATTTCGGCGACTCCGGCATAAACGGTTCTAAGCTCGGCCTTCTGCTCGTCAGTCAAGCTGAGCCCGGCGCGGGCCAGCAGAAATTCGAAAGCTTCGTGGCTGATTTCAGGCATTGTTTCGTGCTCCCTCCAATACGGTTTCCATGCCGATCCCCATGGCGAGAAGGCGGCGGTCTTTGCCGTGGCGGCCGACGACCATCAGGCCCACCGGCGCCGTCCCCGGCGGCTCGATCGGCAGGGTCAGCGCGCAACGGTCGAGGAAATTGATGATGGCGGTATTGCGCAGCAGCTTCAGATTGAGACGGGCGTAATCCTGGTCCTGGGCGAAGGCCGCCATCGGCGGCGCGGTCAGCGGGACAGTGGGCATCACCAAGGCGTCAAACGCCTGCCGTCTCGGCATCGAACCGGTGGATGAAAGCTGCCCGCGCCTCGATCAAGCGGATGTATTCGGCCGCCGTCATTTCCCGCCCGCGCTCGATGCGGGTTCTGATCCGCGGGTCGTAGTGCTGGCCTCGGCGTCTGATCAGCGGCTCATGCCAGGCGAACGCCTCCACCACCGGCAAGCCGCCCTTGACGTTGATCCGCGCATAATCGTCGAGCATTTCGAGCGGCAGCTCAGTGATGCGCGCGCCAGCGCGCCCCAGTGCCGAAACCGCCCGCTCGAATGCCGCCGCGACCGGCGCATCCAGCTCGTCGAGCATAACCGTCTTGGGAATGCCGAGACGCAGGCCTTCGGTCGGAACCTGGGCTGGCGCCTCCGGCGGCTCTGCCGCCAGGACTGCGTCGGTCAGCGCGCAACAGGCAGCGCTGACGCCGATCGGGCCGATCGGAATTCAAAGTGGTGGAGAGCGGCGTCGCGCCGCCGCGCGGCACCCGGTACTGCGTCGGCTTGAACCCGACGAGCCCGCATAGCGCCGCCGGGATGCGGACCGAGCCGCCGGTATCGGTGCCGATCGCCACCGCCGCCATGCCGTCCGCCACCGACACCGGCGCGCCGGCGGAGGATCCGCCGGGGACCAGGGTGCGGTCGTAGGGGTTGCCGGGCGTGCCGTAATGCGGGTTGATGCCGACGCCGGAGAAGGCGAACTCGGTCATGTTGGTGCGCCCGATGACGACCGCGCCCGCCGCTTTGAGCCGCGCCACGACCGGCGCGTCCGCCTTGGCCGGCGGGGTGTCGTCGAGCGCTTTCGAACCGGCGAGCGTGACTTCTCCGGCGATGTCGAACAGGTCCTTGATCGAGACCGGGATGCCGGCGAGCGGCGAGGCGGCATAGCCTGCTCTGCGCAGCAGGTCCTGGGCGTCGGCCGCGATGCGTGCTGTCTCGTCGTAGACGTTGACGAAGGCCCGCTTGCCTTCGCCTGTGGGGTCGGCGATGCGCGCCAAGGCGGCTTCGACCAGTTCCCGGCTGGTCGTGCGGCCGGCAGCAAGGTCGGCCGCGAGGGTCGCTAAGGTGGGCCTTCGGACGATCTCATGAGCCGGCACTGCAATCCCCTCGATTTAATCGTCATCCCCGCGAAAGCGGGGATCTAGGGGCGGCCAGCGCATCGTCTCGGGCCCCTGGGCCCCCGCTTTCGCGGGGGTGACGGAATAGTGCTGCGCAGGAAGGCTCAGCCCTTGGCGAAGCAGGTGCTTACGCGCTTACTCCGCTCGGCAGCCGGCCGCCGCGTCCGCGGGGCAGCGTGTGAAGTTTCAACTCCACCGGGCTGCCAAGCCAAATCGCATAACTGCTGTGGTCCTCCACCGCGTCTTCGGTCAGCGGGTGAACCAGCACGTCGAGCCCGTCGCGGTTCAACATCAGATAGGGCACGACATGCTCGAACTGATCGGGCTTGAAGATGACCAGAACATTGGCGATTGGGTGCGGCCCGACCGGCGTGTCGCGGAACCCGTCGATCTCGACCGGGAACTTTTCGCCGATGGCGGCGCATACTCGCTCGGCGACAGCACGCGTCCTTGTCGGGTCGTAATAGATGTGGGCGTGATAGCCCAGGTTAGCGACGGATTGCGCGGTCTTCTCGATCATCTGCTGCTCCCCTCAGGCTTGCGACTGCTTGCGGCATTTTCGCACAGCGGCACCCGCAAGTCGATTGAGCTAGCGATGCCGCCAGTGGTGCGAATTTAACAAATGATGGGCCAGCGGTTACGCAGCGAGACGCATCGGCTGGCGCACCATGTCCGCGACCTTTTCGCCGATCATGATCGTCGCCGCATTGGTGTTGCCGGAAACCACAGTCGGCATGATCGAAGCGTCCGCCACCCGCAATCCGCCAAGCCCATGCACCCGCAATTCGGGATCGACCACCGCCATCGCGTCGACCCCCATCTTGCAGGTGCTGGTCGGGTGATAGACGGTGCCGCCGCGCTCCCGCGCGTAGGCCAGCAGCTGCTCGTCCGTGTCGATTGCGGAGCCCGGCTGGAATTCCGACGTGATGACGCGCTGCATCTGCGTCGCCGCCGCGATCTGCCGCAACAGCTTCAGGCCGTCGACGATGGTCTGCTGGTCGGTCGCAGTCGCGAGATAATTCGGGTAGACCGCCGGCGGGTCGGCCGGATTGGCGCTGCGCAGCTCGATGTGGCCGCGGCTTTCCGGCCGCAATTGGTAGACGATCATCGTAAAGCCGGACCACCGGTGGAGCCCGTCCTGCGGCCGGTCGGCGCTGAACGGCGAGCAGGAGCACTTGATGTCGGCCGAGGCGAGCTCCGGCCGGGTGCGGGCGAACAGGGCCGCCGGCGAAGTGCCCATCGCCAGCGGGCCGTTGCGGAAGGTGTAGTATTGCAGGCCCGCCTTCAGCTTCTTCAAATTGCTCAGCATCACGTCATTGACGGTGATCGGCAGCGCGCATTTGAATTTGAGCGGCGCCGAGTAGTGGTCCTGCAGGCTCTGCCCAACGCCCGGCAGATGGTGCAATACCGGGATGCCGTGGCCTACCAGATGCTCGGCCTTGCCGATCCCCGACAGCAGCAGCAGTTGCGGCGAGTTGACGGCGCCGCCGCACAGGATGATCTCGCTCGCCGCTCGCGCCGTGCGGGTCTCGCCGTCAAGGCGAAAGGTGACGCCGGTCGCCCGGCGCCCGTCGAAGGTAATCGTTTCGGTCAGCGCATCGGTGATGACGCGCAGATTGGGGCGCGGTCATTGCCGGGCGCAGATAGCCGACCGCGGTCGAGCAGCGTTTGCCGTTGCGCGTCGTCGTCTGGTGGTAGCCGACGCCGTCTTGCTTCTCGCCGTTGAAATCGTCATTGCGGGGAAAGCCCAGCGACATCGCGGCATCGATAAAGGCCTCGCAGATCGGATGGCGGTCGGGCACATCGGACACGCAGAGCGGGCCGCCGGTGCCGTGATAGGCGTCGGGGCCGCGCGTCTGGTGCTCGGAACGCTTGAAGTAGGGCAAGACATCGTCGAACGACCAGCCGGCATTGCCGAGCTGGCGCCAATGGTCGAAATCCTCCGCCTGGCCGCGGATATAGACCATGCCGTTGATCGAGGACGAGCCTCCCAGCACCTTGCCGCGCGGCCAGAACACGCGCCGATCGGCGGCGCCAGGGTCGGGCTCGGTCTCGTAGCACCAATTGACCGACGGGTCGGCAAAGGTCTTGCCAAAGCCGAGCGGGATGTGGATCCAGCGGTTCTTGTCCTCACCGCCGGCTTCGAGCAGCAGGACGCGAGTCGAGGGGTCCTCGCTGAGCCGCGCGGCCACCGCGCACCCGGCCGACCCCGCGCCGATCACGATGAAATCAGCCTCGATCTGATCTTCTTGGGTGGTCATCGTTTTGCTCCCGTCGGCTCCAACAACCGATCCTAACCTTCCAAGACCAATGTCGCCATGCCCGCAGCGCGGGGCTACACATTCGATAGCTTGTCTTATGCAAAGCACCTTCGCGATAATGGAGTCCCGCAGGACCAGGCGGAAGCGCATGCTGAAGCAGCGAAGATGTTCATCATGAACGAGCTCGCCACTAAAGAGGATCTCCGTGCGGCCGTTGAGACGCTGACGCTGCGGCTGAGCGTCAGAATGGGGGTGATGCTGGCAACCGGCTTGACCCTTCTGGGAGCAGTGTTGAAGCGTCATTCATAGCGTCGGCCTGACTTTTCCCCGGGAGAATACATAGATGCCTCAAACCGTCGCCCGCCTGCTGGCGGAAAGCCTCGAAGCGCATGACGTCGACCAGGTCTATTGCGTGCCGGGGGAGAGCTATGTCGGGCTGACCAGCGCATTGATCGAACGCAATTCGATCCGCGTCATCGTCTGCCGGCACGAGGGCGGCGCCGGCTATATGGCGGTGGCGGACGGCAGGCTGCGCGACCGCGCCGGGGTGGCGATGGTGTCGCGCGGGCCGGGGCTGTCGAACGCGATGGTGTCGCTGCATTCGGCCTATCACGATGCGACACCGGTCGTGATGCTGGTCGGCCAGGTCGAGCGCAAGGATTTCGGCCGGCTGGCATTGCAGGAGCAGAACTATTCGCGGCTGCTGTCCGACGTCACCAAGCTGGTCATCGAGGTCAACGAGCCGGAGCAGGCCTCGGAAGCGATCGCCCGCGCCTTTCATGTCGGCAGAGAGCGGCACGCCGGGTCCCGTCGCGGTGGTTTTGCCGGAGGACATCTTCGACGAGGAGACCGAGGCCGAACTAGACCCGGCACGGCCGCGCGTCATCGCCGGGCCGCGCGCCGAGGATCTCGACCGGCTCGCGGCAATGCTCGCCGCAGGCGGAACGGCCATTGGTGCTGGTCGGCGGGGCGCTGTTGGCCGATGCGGTGCACGACAAAGCGGTATTCGGCGATCTGAACCGGCTCGCCGAAGAATGGGTATTGCCGATCAGCCCGACCCATCGGCGGCCGCAACTGTTCGACGCGACGCATCCCAATTTCGGCGGCTATATGGGCATACGCGTCCCACCGGCGCTGATCGGCGAGATGAAGCGCGCCGATCTGATGGTCGCACTGGGCGAGCGGATGACCGACACGGTCAGCCAATCCTACAGCTTTCCGACCGCGCCGCAGCCGCAATTGCCGTTCGTGCATATCTGGCCCGATCCCAACGAGGTCGGCCGCGTCTGGCGGCCGGATCTCGGCATCCCGTGCGGCCCGCACGAGGTGGTCAAGGCATTGCTGCGGCGCGGCGCTCCGGCCGATGCCGGCAAGCGCCGCGGCTGGGTCGAGGGGCTGCATGCGATCCATCGCAAATTGTTGGCCAAGGAATGGGAGCCGACCCGCGACGGCGTGAATTTTGCGGCAATCGTTTGCGAGGTTGACAAGCACCTGGCATCAGACGCGACGGTGACCACCGACGCCGGCAATTTCGGCAGCTTTGTCCATCGCTATATCGGGTTCCGGCAAGGGCAGATCTTTCTCTCCTCGGTCGTCGGGGCGATGGGCTCGGGCATGCCGATGGCGGTTGCCGCGGCGTTGCGCCGGCCAGGCACGCAGGTGGTCGCGTTCCTCGGCGACGGCGGCGCCTTGATGATGGGCAACGAGATCGCCACTGCCTGCCAATACGGCGCCAACCCGATCATGATCATCTCCGACAATGGGATGTACGGGACGATCGGCATGCATTCTTATGTGCGCTATCCGGAGCGCCCGTTCATGGAAGGCACGAGGCTCACCAACCCGGATTTCGCCCAGTGGGGCCGCTCCTTCGGCGCCGAAGGGATCACGATCCGCACTGAGTCCGAGGTCGCCGACGGGATCGCCCGCGCCTTTGCAGCCAAGACCAAGCCCGTCGTGGTCCACTGCCTGACCTCGGCGGTGCAGATGAGCGCGTGGCGGCGCTACACCCGTTCCGAGGCGCTGCCGTAGTCCGGCACCGATGAGCCCCGGCCGTTTGATCGGCTCCGTCGCGGACATTCGCCGCAAGCTTCGGGCATTGGCCGCATTGGCCCAGAATGCCGGCGCCACCGAGCACGAGCGCGCCAATGCGGAAACCTTGAAAGCGCGGCTTCAGCAGAAGCTCAAGGACGCCGGCGAGCCGGCAGGCGACTGGACGGACAATGCCTTCCGTCTTGGCCGCAAGGTCAAGGAATTCACCAAGGGGACGTCGCCGCAATCGCCGAAGGGCGACTGGACGGACAACGCCTTTCGCCTCGGCAAGGCGCTGCGCCGCGGCTACAAGAAATGGCTCTAACCGGCATCGGGTCAGCGGCCTGATTTGAGGCGGGTCCAGGCCCGGGTTCGGGCGCGTTCGTAGGCCGGCGGCGCGGGAAGGTCGATGTAAAGGCGGCGGCGGACATCCTCGGGTGGGTAGACCGCCGGGTCGTCGCGGATTTCCGGCCGGACCAGCGCGGTCGCAGGCAGATTGGGGTTCGGATAGGAAACTGCATTGGTGATGTCGGCGATGACCGCGGGGCGCAGCAGGTAATCGATAAAGCGCAGCGCGTTTTCCGGATGCGGCGCGTCGGCCGGCATGCCCAGCATGTCGACCGACATCATCCCTCCTTCCTTTGGCACGCGAAACCCGATCTCGACGGCGTTGCGGGCTTCCCGCGCCCGATTGCGGGCCTGCACCACATCCCCGGAATAGCCGAGCGCCACGCACAGATCGCCATCGGCGAGATCGTTGATGTACTGAGAGGAGTGGAACTTGCGGATATAGGGGCGGATCTTTTCGAGAGCCGCCAACGCCTTGTCGAGATCGCCGAGATTACGGCTCTTCGGATCGAGCCCCAGATAGGCGAACGCCGCCGGGAAGACCTCCTGCGGCGTGTCGAGCAATGAGATCCCGCAATCGGCGAGCTTTGCCGCGACTGCCGGGTCAAAGATCAACGCGAGGCTGTCGACCGGCGCCGCGCTGCCCAAAGCGGCGCGCAGCTGCACCTCGTTATAGCCGATGCCGGTGTCGCTCCACAGGTAAGGCGCGCCGTGCCGATTGCCCGGGTCGGCGGCGGCAACCAGCTCGAGGATTTGCGGATCGAGGTTCTTCCAGTTGCCCAGCTTCGATTTGTCGAGGACGCGATAGACCTTGGCTGCGATCTGGCGCGCCATGAACGGGCTCGCCGAGGGCACGACGATGTCGTAGCCGGACCGCCCGGAGAGCAATTTCGCTTCCAGGATCTCGTTGCCGTCGTAGACGTCATAGGTGACCTTGATCCCGGTCTCGGCCTCGAATTTGGGGATCGTGCCCGGCGCAATGTAATCGGACCAGTTGTAGACGTTGAGCCGCGGCTCTTCGGCCAAAACCGGCCCCCCACCCAACAGCCCGGCAACAAGCAGCAACCGGAGCGCAAGCGCGCTCATCCGCACGACAGGATCGCCCGCCACGTTCCCGGCGCCGATCCTGTCGTCGGTCGCCATCACTGAATAGTTCCATATATCATTTCATCGAACCAATATGGGCGGCCGAGCCTACATTGGGCTCTGGCGTTGGGAATCGACAGCCAAGGAGGGATGATGCGATCGATTGTCGGGACTTGGCGGCTGGTTGCCGCCGCTGCGCATGACAAGAACGGCCGGCCGCTGCCTCCCCCTTATGGTGGGGAGGGGATGGGCCGGGTCACGTTCAGCAAGCATGGACGAATGATGTCGGTCGTATGCGACGGGCGCCCCGAGCTCCCGGCTGGGGCACAGCGAGATTATTCCTCGTATTGCGGCAACTACACGTTTGATGGCGATCGGCTGGTCACCACGGTCGATGCGGCGTCCGACCCCGGCCGGATCGGCAGCGACCAGGTACGCGACGTCCGGTTCGAGGGCGAACGAATGATCCTCCGTCCCCCGCCGCGGCAGTCGGGTGGCGGGGTGGAGCAACGGGAGCTGACCTGGGAACGGATCGCGACCGAATAGCCAGCCCTGGCACCATCCAGCCTTGGCACCGCAAGGTGCGGCGCTATCGCGAGCCGTCCAAGTGTCGATCCGAAGCGAGGCGGCAATCTTAAGTTGAGCTATTTATGACACTCCGCTGCACCTGCAGCGGGTCAGCAGCGGACCATCCCGTATTGGTTGTAGAGGAATATCCGAGGGGCGCGGGCGAGGCGCACCGCCAACTAGTGGTGCAATTCAAACAAATGATCCCCGTCCCACCTGCTTCGGCGCCCCCGCGCAAGCGGGGGTCCAGGGCCACAAGCTCAATCCATTGTTGCCCCTGGGTACCCGCTTTCGCGGGTATGACGTGAAATTACGGCAGGCATCAAGTGTTAGAGCCGTACCACTAGTTTTCGATCGTTGCACGACCCAATCTCTCTCTTCCTCGATCCCCGATCGCCAAGCCATCACGTTAGAATAGGATTACGGCGATTTTGACGTTGTCGCTCTCCCCGTCCTATATGGCACGATGGCACGAAGCGCTGATGCTCCCTCTCCCCCGCGAGCGCGCGGAGAGGGCGAAGCGCGCCTGACATCAGGCGAATTGGGCAATGTGTGAATACCTTAGCCGTCTGCCGGGAGAAGGTTGGGTTGAGAGGCTACGGGAGGTGTGACGATGCCGACAGCAAATTACTCGCTCGAAGAAATGGATCGGCAGAGCCTGATCCATCCGGCGACCTCGATCGCCGATCATCTGAAAAACGGGCCGACGATCATTGCCGGCGGCTCCGGGGTCAGGATCAAGGACCGGCGGGGCCGGGAATTGATCGATTGCGGCGCCGGGTTGTGGTGCGTCAATATCGGCTATGGCCGGGCCGAGCTCGGAGAGGCCGCAGCCGAGGCGATGCGTGACCTCGGCTATTACCACACCTTCGCCTCGCATTCGAACGAGCCGATCATCCGGCTGGCCGACCGGGTGCTGGGCCTGTTTCGCGACAAGGCAGGCGCCGGACACCTGTCCAAGATGTTCTTCGGCACCTCGGGCTCGGACGCCAACGACACCAATTTCAAGCTGGTGCGCTATTACAACAATCTGCTCGGCCGCCCGCAGAAGAAGAAAATCATCTCGCGGCTCGGCAGCTATCACGGCCTGACTTATGCCGCCGGCAGCCTGACCGGCATCCCGGCCTTTCACAAGGCCTTCGACCTGCCGGTCGAGGGTGTCTTCCACACCTCATGCCCACATTTCTACCGGTTTGCGCAGCCGGGCGAGGACGAGGAGGCGTTCACCGGCCGCATGGTGTCCGACCTCGAGGCGCTGATCGCGCGCGAGGGGGCGGACACCGTCGCCGCCTTCATCGCCGAGCCGATCATGGGCACGGGCGGCGTCTTTCTGCCGCCTGCGGGCTATTTCGCGCGGGTGCAGAAGCTCCTCGCCGAGCACGACATTCTGTTCATCGCCGACGAGGTGATCACCGGCTTCGGCCGCACCGGCGAATGGTTCGCGACCGGGCTGTTCGACCTGAAGCCGGACATCGTGACCTTGGCCAAGGGCATCACCAGCGCCTATTTCCCGCTCTCGGCATCGGTGATTTCGGAAAAGATCTGGGAGGTATTGCGCGACGCCTCGCCGGAAATGGGGCCGCTGATGCACGGCTTCACCTATTCCGGGCACCCCGTCGGCGGTGCGGTCGGCCTGGCCAATCTCGACATCATGGAGCGCGAGGGGCTCGTCGAGAATTCGGCGGCGATGGGCGCCTATCTCCGCGACCGGCTGCGTGAGCGGCTCGCCGACAATCCTTTTGTCGGCGATGTGCGCGGCGCCGGCCTGATGGCGGCGGTCGAATTTGTCGCCGAACGGCAAGGCCGCCGCTTTTTCGACCCGCAGGCCCAGGCGCACCGCATCGTAGCCCGAGCCGTCCTCGAAGAAGGCGTGCTGATTTCGAGCCCTCCCCTATGGGGAGATAACTTCGTTTTCGCCGCCGCTGTGCATCACCCGCGACGAAATCGACGAGGCGGTTGAGCGCTACGCCCGCGGATTGGACCGGGCGATGCCGGAGCTTCGCCGGCTGGCGCAGTAGAAGCGCATGAATATGGTCTTCGAGTCGGGGCGCTACGCCGGTATGGCGCTGGTGGTCGTCGGCCTCGCGACCATCCTATTTCCCCGCAGCCGCTCGCGCGCCCGCCTCTAGCCCTGGTGCAGCAACCTGTCGGCGGCTATGTGCTGGCAGCAGAACGACCGCAATGGCCTGCGCCGTTTTGTGCCGCGAGGAAGCCATTATCGCATGTTGCCGGTATGACCGAGCGAATAGCGTCCGGGCTGCGGCCACACGGTCAGGCCATGCGGCTCTTCGCCGACGCGGACAGTTGTGACCGCACCCGTCGACGTGTCGATATCATAGACGACATTGTCGAACCGGCCGGAAAGCCAGAGCTGCTTTCCATCGGCGCTGACGTTTCCCATGTCGGGGCTGCCGCCGCCCGGGATCGGCCAGGTGCGCTCGGCCTTGCCGGTCGCGAAGTCGATCACCCCGATGCTGCCCTTGCCGTGCGGCGCTCCGCGTGTCGAGTGCGAACCGCGGTTGACGACATAGAGCTCCTTGCCGTCGCGGCTGGGATAGAGCCCGTGGGTTCCGACACCGGTCGGGACGAAGTCGATCTGGGCGAACGCGTCGCCATCGACGACATAGACGCCGTCGGCATGCATGTCGGCGACATAGAAACGGCTGCCGTCGGGTGAAATGCGGATGTCTTGCGGCATGCCCCGCTTCGCAAAGCGCAGATAGCCCAGCACCTGGCGATTGACGAGGTCGATCTTGACCAGCCCGCCGCCGCGGAACTCGCAGGTAAAGATGGCGTACCGCCCGTCGATCGAGAAATCGGCGTGGTTGATGCCCGAGCACCCCGGCGCGGCGATCGATTGCTGCAGCGCCATGGTCTTGGGGTCGCGGAAATCGAGGCGCTTGTGCCGCTCGGCGACGACGATTGCCGAACGCCCATCGGGCGTGAAGTATAGGTTGTAGGGGTCGTCCACCGGGATTGCGGCGCCAGGCCTGCCGGTCTTCGGGTCAATGGGCGTCAGGCTGCCGCTGGTGCGGCGGGCGCCGTTATTCGCAACCCACAGGGTCTGCAGGTCCCAGGACGGCACGACGTGCTGCGGGCTGGGGCCGACCGGAAAGCGGTCGACAACCGCCAGGGTGGCCGGATCGATCACATAGACGCTGTTGGCGCGCCGGTTCGGCACATAAACCCGGGACAAGGCTCCGCCCACCGCCGGGCTCATGCGATCCGTCGCGGTCCCGCTGTAGAGATTGGCCGAATCGAGGACCGGCGGCATGCCGGGCACGGTCTGCACCTGGCTCCCCGGATCGACGCGGACCCGGCGCAGCGGCCTGGGCTCCGAACGAGGCACACGCGCCGCAGCCGGATTTGCCGAGCACACCGGTTCACCCTGCCCGTCCGCTCCCCGAGAAGGCAGGGCCGAGCCTGCGGTCCAGGCACACAGCGCAAGCGCCGGGCCGAGCCACAGTGTCAGGCGGAACCAACGATGAAAGTGCCGGCGCACGACAATCTCCCCCGGAGCTAGAGCTAGCGTTCTCAGCGAATAGTGGCCTTCTTAATCGCGTTCACGGTCCGCGTCACGATCAGATCGACGCCGAGCTGACCGAGCTCGGCGCTGGAGCGGCGGGGGTCCCCGGCGACCCCGCTGCCGCTCTCCGGCTCGGCTCCGGTCTGCAGGCGGTCGGCCCGCACGAGGCGCGGGTCGAGGGCGAGCATTAGCGAGGTGTCGGCGAGCCCCGCATGCTTGCCGACCTCCTGTTCGCGGTATCCCTTGCCCTTGAGCAGCAGGCCGAACTCGCCTTCGCTCGCGCGGTAATAGTCCTCGATCGCGTGGACGCGCGCCGGTTGCGCTGCCCATTCCTTGTCGAGGCGCGCCGCGACTGCCTTCTCGCCCTTCTGGTCCGCCCCATGATCGCCCAGCAAGACGACGTCGCGGAACCCCGCGAGCTTGAAGCTGCGGGCAGCGGATTCGAGGACCGTCTCGAAGGCTTGCTCGGGGACGGTGATCGTGCCGGGAAATTTCATATGGCCGGTCGGCGGGTCGAGCGCGCCTTCGGGCACATAAGCGATCACCGGCGCCACCAGCGCATTGCCGAGAGCGCGGGCGATCTTCTCGGAGAGATGGCGGACCCGCAAATTGTGCTTGCCCAGCGCCATGTGCGGCCCGTTCTGCTCGGTGCCGCCGATCGGGACGATGATCGTCGTCTTGCCGGAGCGGATCTGGTCTCGCAACTCGGTCCAGGTCAGCTCCTCGAGGAACACCGTGTCCGCCGCCCGCGCAGCCGGCACAGCCAGCAGCAGAACGCACAGGCAGAGGAACGGCCTAACCATCGAAGTGCGGAATCTGGGCAACCAGGGCCGCCGTGACCGCGCCGAAGATCACCACCAGCCAGGGGGGCGCCGCCCAGAACGCCAGCGCCAGAAATGCCAGAATGCCGATCGCGAAATCAGCCGGTCCGAAAATTGCGCTCGTCCATACCGGATTGTAGAGCGCCGCCAGCAATAGGCCCACGACGGCGGCGTTGACGCCGCGCAGCGCCGATTGCACGGCGGACCGGCGGCGCAACGCATCCCAGAATGGCAGTGCCCCGATCAACAAGAGAAACGACGGCAGGAAAATCGCGGCGACGCAGATCAGTCCGCCAACCCAACCGTGCGGCGCCGGCCCCATGACCGTGCCGAGATAGGCGGCAAAGGTGAACAAGGGTCCCGGCACCGCTTGGGCCGCGCCGTACCCGGCGAGAAAGCCGTCGTTCGTGACCCATCCGGGCGGCACCACCGCGGCCTGCAGCAGCGGCAGCACGACATGGCCTCCGCCGAACACCAAGGCGCCGGAACGGTAGAACGAGTCGACAAGCGCGACTGCGTGAGACGGCACCGATGCCGCCAGCAGCGGCAGTCCGATCAGCAGCGCGAAAAAGCTCGCGAGCGCGGCCGCCGACCAGACCCGGGGCAGGTGGACCGTCAGCGAATGCTGACCCTGAACTTGCGCCGGGCCAGGCAGAAGCCTCCAGCCGATCAGCCCGCCGGCGGCGATTGCGCCGATTTGACCGGGAGAGGAGGGTATTGCGAGTGCGAGCATGGCAGCGCCGACGGCAATCGTCGCGCGTTCGCGGTCGGGGCACAAACTCCGCGCCATTCCCCAAACAGCCTGCGCGACGACTGCCACCGCCACAATCTTCAGGCCGTGCAGCCAGGGCGAATCGGCCAGGTTGCCGAGGGCGGTCACACCGTAGCCGAACAGGATCATCGCGAGGGCGGAGGGTGCCGTGAAACCGAGCCAGGCCAGCAACCCACCCGGCAGGCCCGCCCGCAGAATTCCGATGCTGATGCCGACCTGACTGCTCGCCGGCCCCGGCAGGAATTGGCAGAGTGCCACGATATCGGCGTAAGCGGGCTCATCCAGCCAGCCCCGGCGCTCGACAAACTCGGACCGGAAATAGCCGAGATGCGCGACTGGGCCGCCGAACGAGCTAAGGCCCAACCGAAGAAAGACGCGCAACACCTCCAGCGGCGAGCCGCGCCGCGCCGACGACCTTGTCGCGGCGCCGGCGCTCACATGGGCAGCCCTACCATGCCCATCCAAAACATCGTCTTGTCGGCGACATCGACATCGTATTTGCGGGCAAAGTCGAGCTTGCCGTCGGTGCCGATCCGGAACACCGCCAGGCTCGCCGGCACGACCCGGATCGCGGCGCCCTCCCTGACCGGCAGCCCCATGATGTGCGCGGCTACCAATAATCGCCCGCTCGGGTCGATATGGAAGGTGCGGCAATGGATGCCGCGGGTGTCGATGTGCTGGATCAGCACCGGTTCGCCGGTGCTCGCATCAATCTGGTAGACGGCGAGCGTGTTCTCGCCCCCCGCAAAGACCGGTTTGCCGTCTACCTCGACCGTGGAGGAGGCGCGGTTTACCGCGTAGACAAAGCGCCCATTCGGATGGACGTGCACGGTGCCCGCGGCCTGCCTTCCGCGGATGTTGCCGGGCTCGGCCAGGGTGTCCTTGCGAAATTCCGGATCGGGGGCGAGCGCGTCGCCGGCGATCCGGAACATGTCGAGCCTGTTCTGCCGTTCGAGCGATACATAGACCCAGGGCTCGGAGGGATGAAAATCGAGGTGGCGCGGCCCGAAGCCGTATCCGCGGTTGGGCGCCACCGATACTTCCCCGCTCAGCTGCCCGTCCTGGTACCGGAAGACCTTCAGCGCGCCGGGCTCCTCGGGCTTGCCGGCAGCTGCGTCGTGGCCGCGGGCCACGAGGATCGCCAGCCGGTTATCGGGGCTGACCCGGACTTGGTGGCCGTAGATGCCGGGGTCGATCGTTCCCGTCTGCCTGACCTCCTCGCCCGGGGTCGCATCCGGATTGACACGATAGACCCGGATTGCGCTCGGGTTGCTGAACGCGACCAGCAGATGCGCCGACGGAATGTCGCTCGTCATATGAATGGGGCGGGTCGGCAGCGGGATCGGCTCGCCGTGCGGCGTCAGCCCGCCCGAGGCCGGGTCGATGCGGAATGCCGTCACGTGATGCTTGTCCCCGACCGGGCCCATACCCGACGCGCTGTTGCTCGACGCGACATAGAGGTAACGCCCGGAGGCATGCGGCCAGGCGTAATGCACATTCGCCGGCAAGGCGACGGTGCCGCGGCGCGCGAGGGCCGCGCCCTCGACATCGACCTCGAAGTGGGTGAGCTCGGGGCCGACGCTGGCGTAGAGCGCCACTCGGCTCGAGGCGGTGTGAGCTGTTGCGGATTGCGGCATGAGCGGATACCTCAGGTCGGGGTCAGATCAATAATCCAATACCGAACCCGCCTTGTCACGCCATCCGTCGGGCAAGGAGTAAATCCTTAACTGCCTGATGAACCTTCTTAACTACGATAGCGGCCGCTTTAACCACAATTATTATAGAATTTTCCACTATCTTGCGACAAATGTGCAGTTCATTGCCAGTCGAGATGCGGTCGTAAGGTCAGGTTATGAAAAGATTACCTTCAGCATTAATGATGGCGGTGGGTTTTGGCCTGTTCGGAGGAGTTTCGAACAGCGCGATGGCGGCGTCGGTCACTTACGATTTTTCCGGCACCATCGCGGGAGATCAGGCGCTGGGGGGAAGCCACACTTACACGGCCGCCGGCGGCCCTAATCTGACCGTCATTTCGGGATCCTACACCCATTCCGGCAGTGGGGCGCCTGCCGCGGGGGACGCCTTTACCGCAGGCGGCCAACTGGTCGGCAATAATCGAGGCGCAGACGAAATGGGTGTCGGCGTTTGTTTCGGGAATGGATGCAATAACGGCCACATCAACGACGCTCCGGAGATTGACGTCAGCGGAAGAGAGGCCATTCGCCTCGACATCACGAGCCTGTTGTCCGGTTTCGGCTCGTTCGTCATCAATGCGGATTCTGCCACCGACGGCGAACTCCTCGGCATCTTCGGCAGCAATGCGGCCGGCACCGCGTTGGGCGCCAAGCTCGGCGATGCGACCAGCGGGGGCGGCAATGTCACCATCACCCCGACGAGCAGCTATCTCTTTTTCATGGCCGACAACACCACCACCAGCGGAGCGGATGTGTTGTTGCATAGCCTAACGGTGACCCCGAATGCCGTTCCGGAACCGATGAGCCTCGCTCTCTTGGGCACGGCGATCGCCGGGATGGGGTTGGTTCGGCAGCGGCGCAGGTCGGGCGGACGGTCCGAGAGAGCTACCGTCGCCTAGGTAAGGCGTAAGCGCAGCCGCGGAGGCCTGCAGGGCTGCGCGCGAGTTGCCCGCCTCAGATATAAACGCCGCGCATTCCCCCCTCGGGATAGCGGGTGCCCGCGGCGGCGCCGATCGGTATCGCATCGGAGATGCGGTCGATGTCGGACGGGCTCGGATGGACCCGCAGCGCGCCGAGATTCTCCTCAAGTCGAGTCGATGCGCTTGGTGCCCGGGATCGGGATCACATCCGGGCCCTGCGCCAATAGCCAGGCGAGGCAGAGCTGGGCCGGCGTGCAGCCCTGCTCCGCGGCGATCGCCTCGACGTGCTGCACCAGCTCGCGGTTCTTGGCGAAATTGTCCCCCATGAAGCGCGGATGCCGGCCCCGCGTGTCGCCCTCGGCGAGATTGCCGAGGTCGGGGACCTCGCCGGTCAACAGGCTGCGTCCGAGCGGGGCGTAGGCGACAAAGGCGATCCCGAGATCGCGGGTCAGCTCGCGGGTTTCGGTCGCCTCTTCCCGGTAGAGGAGCGAGAACTCGCTCTGCACGGCGGCAATCGGATGCGTCTCGTGCGCCCGCCGGATTCGTTCCGGACGGGCTTCGCACAACCCGAGAAAGCGAACCTTGCCTTGCTCGACGAGCCGCGACATCGCGCCGACGGTGTCCTCGACCGGCACCGCCGGGTCGACCCGATGCTGGTAATAGAGATCGATGACGTCGGCCCCGAGCCGCTTGAGGCTCGCCTCGCAGGCCTGCGCGACATAGGCCGGAGTCCCGTCGACGCCGTTGGCGCCGCCGGGCCGGCGGGTCTGGCCGAATTTGCTGGCGATCACGACCCCATTGCGCCGGCCCTTCAGCGCGCGCCCCAGCAGCTCTTCGTTCTGCCCCCAGCCATACATGTCCGAGCTGTCGAAATGGTCGACGCCGAGATCCAGCGCCCGGTGGATCAGCGCGATCCCCGCCTCGTCGCCGCTCGTGCCGTAGACCCCCGACAACGACATGCAGCCGAGGCCGATCGCGGAGACTTCCGGTCCCGCCTTGCCGAGCTTGCGCGTTTCCGCCACCCTCACATCGCTCATTAAACTCTCCGCTGATCGAAGCCCCCTCCCATTCCCTCCCCCGCGAGCGGGGGAGGGTCAGGGTGGGGGCGCTGCTAAAGCTTTGTGACCAGCTCTAATAGAGGCGTATGATCGCGGCTGCAATCCAGCCGAGGGAGAAGGATATGGCGGCTACTCATGTTTATGCTGGGGCGGCGAAGTCGATGGGCGGGACACTCGGCGGCATCTTCCGCCAGGAAGCCGGGGCCGACCGCTGGGAGCATCTGACCAACGGCTTGCCGGAAGGCGCCGAGGTCCACGCGATCACGGTCCACCCGGAAAATCCCGATGTCGTCTATATCGGCAGCACCAAGGGCGCCTATCGCAGCACCAACCGCGGCGCCCGGTGGGAGAAGCTGAACCTGCCGGAGGATGCTGACATCTGGTCGGTCTGCATCAATCCGAAGGACCCGCGCATCGTTTATGCCGGCGCGACCCCTCCGGCCGTCTATCGCAGCGACGACAGCGGCGACACCTGGCGCAAGACCGCGGATCCAGGTCTGCCGGACCGGGTGATCATGGGCTTTGCATGCCGGGTCATGCGGCTCGACGTGGACCCCAATTCGCCTGACGATGTTTATGCGACCCTCGAAGCCAACGGCGCGATGCGCAGCCGCAATCGCGGCGAGACCTGGGAGGACTGCACCGCCGATCTGATCCGCTTTTGCGAGGAGCCGAAATATAAGAGCCGGATCGGCAGCCAGACCGAGATCGAAGGGATGCTCGACGGCCACGCGCTGGCGGTCAGCGCCGCGGCGCCCGGCACCGTGTTCCTTGCCAACCGCATGGGCCTGTTCCGCAGCAACGACCGCGGCCAGCACTGGCAGGACATGGAGATCAACCGCTTCTCGCCGTTGACCTACGGCCGCGACATCCGCGTCTCGCCGCACGACGCAAAGGTCATGTACGCCTGCCTCAGCCCGGCGGCGCGCAGCACCGACGGCTCGATCTACCGGTCCGACGATGTGGGCCAGACCTGGAAGCGCTTCGACCACGGCATCAAGGCCGAGGCGACGATGATGGGTGTCGCGGTGCATCCGAAAGACCCGAGCCAGGTCTACGGCGTGTCGCGCTTTGGCCAGGTGTTCGGAACCCAGGACGGCGGACGGAGCTGGAGCGAGAGCCGGCTGCCCGAAGGCGTGCGCGACGTCTACGCCGTCGCCTGCGGCTAACGAAGCACCGCTTTTGGCCCCCTCTCCCGCATTGCGCTGCGGGAGAGGGTGCCGAGCGAAGCGAGGCGGGTGAGGGTATGGCCAACCAGATGAAGCAGAAGCTCGCCGCCGGCGAGCTGGTGCTGTGCATGAATCTGCGCCTGGCGCGCAGCGTCGATATCGCGATGGTCGCCAAGGCCGGCGGCTATGACGCGCTCTATGTCGATATGGAGCACAGCCCCTATTCGATCGACACGGCCGCGACGATCTGCGCCGCCGCGCTCGGCATCGGCATCACCCCGCTGGTGCGGGTGCCGAGCCATGACGGGCATTGGTCGAGCCGGGTGCTCGACGGGGGCGCCCAGGGGGTCATCGTCCCGCATGTCAACAACCGCAGCGAGGCCGAGGCGGTGGTGCGGCATTGCCGCTTCCCGCCCTTGGGCCAGCGCTCGGTCATGGGGCTGGGGCCGGCGCTCGGCTATCAGGCGATGCCGCTCGGCGAGATCAATGACCGGCTCAACGCGGAGACGGCGCTGATCGTCATGCTGGAGACCGCCGAAGGCATCGACAATGCCGAGGCGATCGCGGCGCTTCCGGGGATCGACGTGCTATTGATCGGCTCGGGCGACCTGACGACCGATTACGGCATCCCGGGGCAGGTGGGCCACCCGCGTCTGAGAGAGGCTTACGAACGCGTCGCGGGGGCGTGCCGTTCTCACGGCAAGGTGCTGGGAGTTGGCGGGATCCGCCATAATGTCGAGCTGCAAGGCGAGCTGATCCGTCTCGGCGCGCGGTTTGTCATTGCCGGGACCGATGTCAATTACGTGCTCGCCGGCGCCCGCCAGGACACCACTGCGTTGCGGGCGATCCCGCTCGGGTGAGCGGCGCTTGGGCGATCTGCTCGCTCGGCTCGAACCGGTTGAAGCCATCGGGGAGAGAGCCGTGGTCTTGCGAGGCTTCGCCCGGCAGCGGCAAGAAGCGCTGCTTGCCGCGGTCGAGCAGATCGCCGCCGCGGCGCCGTTCCGCAACATGATCACCCCCGGCGGGTTTCGGATGTCGGTGGCGATGACCAATTGCGGCCGAGCCGGTTGGGTGACCGACCGCAAGGGGTATCGATATGATCCCTTCGACCCGCAGACCGGCCGCCCCTGGCCGCCGCTGCCGGGTCTGTTCCGGGAGCTTGCCGCGGGCGCGGCGGAGGCGGCTGGTTTCCTCGGGTTTGCGCCCGACGCGTGCCTGCTCAACCGCTACGCGCCCGGGACCCGGCTGTCGTTGCACCGCGACGAGAACGAACGCGATCTCGATGCGCCGATCGTGTCGGTTTCTCTCGGGCTGCCGGCGATTTTCCTGTTCGGCGGCAAGAGCCGCAGCGACCGGGCGCGCCGGATAATGCTGGAGAGCGGCGATGTTGTGGTGTGGGGCGGGCCCGATCGCCTCGCCTATCACGGGGTCGCGCCGCTCGCCGACGGCGACGACCCGCTGACCGGCCGGGCCCGCATCAATTTGACCCTGCGCAAGGCGCTGTAAGCGATGCCGCGCATACGTGTCTTGACCTATGCGATCTGCTGCCTGGCTCTGGCCGCTCCGGCCGGCCTGGCCGAGGAAGTGCAGACTTTGAAGGAGCGCCTGTCGGACAAGGCGTCCGACGCCCAGCGGGTCGATAACTGCCATGTGCCGGCGGAGCGCCGCGGGGCCGTGCCCCGTCCCGATTGCGCCGGCGAGCCGCGGGCGGTGGCCCCGTCAGCCGGCGCCAACCCGTCACCTCAACGCGAGCGGCGGTAGCAGTCAGCTTCCCGTCGGCGCCTCCGGCTTTTCGAACAGCGCGAGGCTTTCCATTGCGAGGCCGTACCCCAGCAGGTCGTGCATCTGACGGCGCAGGTACTCGGTGAACAGCAGGCGGGTGTAGCGCAGCAGCAGGGTCGGCTTGCGGGTCAGGTCCTCGGCGAGCTCCCAGGCGCGCGCCATCAGCTTGTCCGGCGGCAACACCTCGGCGACGAGGCCGAGCCGCAATGCCTCGGCGGCGTCCAAGGTCTGGCCGGTCAGCAGGAAATAACGCCCGCGGTTCATCCCGAGCAGCAGCGGGTAGACGATGTGCATGCCGTCGCCGGGCACGACATCGGACATGAAATGCGCCGAATCCTGGAATTGCGCGGTGTCGGCGGCCAGCACGATGTCGCACAGCAGCGGGATCTCGGAGTGGCGCCAGGCAGGGCCGTTGATCGCGCTGATCACCGGCACCTCGATGTTCAGCAAATTCATCAGGAGGTGGCGGCCTTCCCAGTGAATGCGGTCGATCCGCTCGATCGACGGCCGGGACGGAAACGAGGACGTGCCCGGGGTTGCACGGGGCCCCGAGAACTCGGCGCCGGTTCCGGTCAGGATCACAACCTTGTTCTCGCGGTCCGCGCCGATGTCGTGAAACGCCTCGGGCAATTCGCCATGCGGCAGAAACCCCCAGCGCAGCGATTGGCCTTCGGTGTGCAGCGTGACCTGCAGGATGCCGTTGCGACGCTCCATCCGCACGGTCTGGTATTTGGTCGCGTAGTCCTCGAACGAACTCATCCCGCCCCCTCCCGAAAGAACAGAGAACCGGGGACTCTGCCCCCGCCGGCCCATCTTGGATCAGCGGGGGCGATATTGGCTAGACCGAGTAGTACATCTGGAACTCGATCGGGTGGGGGGTGTGCTCGAAGGCGTAGACCTCCTCCCACTTCAATTCCATGTAGGCCTCGATCTGGTCCATGTTGAAGACGTCGCCCTTCAACAGGAAGGCGTGGTCGTTGCGCAATTCGCCAAGCGCTTCGCGCAGCGAGCCGCAGACCACCGGCACGTCGCTCAACTCCTCGGGCGGCAAGTCGTAGAGGTTCTTGTCCATCGGGTCGCCCGGGTGGATCTTGTTCGCGATCCCGTCGAGCCCGGCCATCAGCATCGCGGCAAAGCCGAGATAGGGGTTGGCGGCGGGGTCGGGGTAGCGCACCTCGACCCGCTTGCCCTTGGGGCTCGCGACGTAAGGGATGCGGCACGAGGCCGAGCGGTTGCGCGAGGAATAGGCAAGCAATACCGGCGCCTCGAAGCCGGGGATCAGCCGCTTGTAGCTGTTGGTCGTCGGGTTGGTGAAGGCATTGATCGCCTTGGCGTGCCGGATGATGCCGCCGATGTAGTAGAGCGCGGTCTCGGACAGATCGGCATAGAGATTGCCGGCAAAGAGCGGGCGCTCGCTTTTCCACAGCGATTGGTGGACATGCATGCCGGAGCCGTTGTCGCCCATCACCGGCTTTGGCATGAAGGTCGCGGTCTTGCCGTATTGATGCGCGACGTTCTGCACCACGTATTTGTAGATCTGCATATTGTCGGCGGTGCGCACCAGGGTCGAAAAGACAAAGCCGAGCTCGTTCTGGCTCGGCGCGACCTCGTGGTGATGCTTTTCGACATCGAGCCCCATGTCGTTCATCACCGACAGCATCTCGGCGCGCAGATCGGATTGGCTGTCGACCGGCGGCACCGGGAAGTACCCGCCCTTGATCGGCGGGCGGTGACCGGTATTGCCGTCGGGGAACTTCTTGTCGCTGACGTAAGGCGCCTCGTCGCTGTCGATCGCGTACATCGCCCCCTTCATCGAGGCGGAATAGCGCACGTCGTCGAACACGAAAAACTCGGCCTCCGGGCCGAAATACGCCTTGTCGCCGATACCGGTGGCGATCAGGTGCTGCTCCGCCTTCTTGGCGATCGAGCGCGGGTCGCGGGCGTAGGGCTGCCCGGTCAACGGCTCGTGCACGTCGCAAAAGATGATCAGCGAGGTCTGCGCCGCAAACGGGTCGAGGACAGCGGTCGAGCAGTCGGGCACCAGCATCATGTCCAACTCGTTGATCGCCTTCCACCCGGCGATCGACGAGCCGTCGAACATGACGCCCTCGTTCAGGAAATCCTCGTTGATCGTCCGAACGTGATGCGCCAGATGCTGCCACTTGCCGCGCGGATCGGTGAAGCGGAAGTCGACGTATTTGACCTCGTGCTCCTTGATCATCTGCATCACTTTGTCGGTATCAGGCATCGCAAACTTCCGTTTTGGGTTTCACAGGATTTCGCGGCAGGGCGATCGCGGATGAGACGGTCGTCTTCACCCCCGCGAATGCGCTAGGGGCATGCACACATTTCGATCCGCAACAGTGTTTCGTGCGCTTTGCCCCTCTCCGCTCCCAAGGGCGGAGAGGGAGATATTCGGGCTTTGAGATCTGTGCATGCCCTAGCGCGAAAGCGGGGGTCCAGGAGCCGGCATCGCGGATCGCGGCACCGGGTTCCCGCTTTCGCGGGAATGACGGTAATTAGCTGGAGAGCAGCGGTTCATATTGGTCAGCTCTAGGGTCGGGCCTCAGATCGCGTCTGCGCCGCGCTCGCCGGTGCGGATCCGTATCGCCTCGTCGATCGAGGTCACGAATATTTTGCCGTCACCGATCCGGCCCGTGTGAGCCGCTTGCAAAATCGCCTCCACCGCGCGCTCGACGAGCGTCTCCTCCAACACGACCTCGATCTTCACCTTCGGCAGAAAATCAACTACGTACTCGGCCCCCCGATAGAGTTCCGTATGACCCTTTTGGCGACCGAAGCCCTTGGCCTCCGTGACCGTGATCCCTTTGATGCCGACCTCATGAAGCGCTTCCTTCACCTCGTCCAGCTTGAAGGGTTTGATGATCGCCTCGATCTTCTTCATGAACTTTCGTCTCCTGCGCCAGGGCACGGTCCTCGGCGCGAGCGAAGCATAACCCATGCCAGCGATGTTGCGCGACCGCGAAGATCACGACAGCGTTAAAAGCTGGGTTCCTGCCAAAAAAATCGGCACGAATCCGCCTAATATTTGATCAAATCTGGTGTGAGGACGGCCTCGTCTTGATCATCGATTCCCCAAAAATATCCGGATGCGCTCCATCGCCTCTCCAATGGCCTCTCGGCTGTTCGCATAGGAAAAACGCAGATATCCCTCGCCGTATCCGCCGAAGCTGGTGCCGGCAATCGTCGCCACGCCGGCTTTCTCGAGCAGCTCTCCCTGCAACGTGCGCGCGTCGAAGCCGGTCCCGGCGATGTTCGGGAAGGTGTAGAAGGCGCCGCCTGGCTGAGCGCAGCGGAACCCTGGCAAGGCATTCAACGCTGCGACAATGATCTCCCTGCGCTCCGCGAAGGCCGCCACCATGCGGCGGACGGGCTCGCGCGGCCCCTCCAGCGCGGCGATCCCGGCGAACTGAGCAGCGGCGTTGACGCAAGAATGGCAGTTGATCGCCAGCCGCTCGGCATGGCGGATCAGCGCTTCGGGCCATACCGCATGGCCGAGCCGCCAGCCGGTCATCGCATAGGTCTTGCTCCAGCCGTCGAGCAGGATCAGCCGGTCGCGCAGCGACGGATAGCCCAGAAGGCTGACATGCTCGGCCCCGTCATAGAGGATCTCGCCATAGATCTCGTCGCTCAGCACCGCCACATGCGGGTGCCGCTCGAGGCCGGCGACGAGCCGGTCGAGCTCGTGCCGCGGCACGATCCCGCCGGTCGGGTTGGCCGGGCTGTTGATGATCATCAGCCGGGTGCGCGGGGTGATTTTCGCCAGCACCTCTTCGGCGCTGAACGAGAACCCCGCGCTCTCGTGCAGCGGGCATCGGCACCGGGGTGGCACCCGAAAACCGGATCACGCTCTCGTAGATCGGGAACCCGGGGTTCGGGTAGAGGATTTCGACCCCGGGCTCGCCGAACATCAGGATCGCGAAAAACATCGTCACCTTGCCGCCCGGCACGACAAGGACCAGGTCGGGCGACACCTCGACCTTGTGACGCCGGAAGAGGTCGGCTGCGACCGCGGCGCGCAGCTGCGGGATGCCGTTGGCGGGCGTGTAGCCGTGATGGCCGTCGGCCAGAGCCTTGCGGCCGGCCTCGACGATGTGCTCGGGGGTCGGAAAATCCGGCTGGCCGATGCCGAGATTGATGATCGAGCGGCCCTGAGCGGCGAGCGCATTGGCGCGCGCCAGCACCTCGAACGCGGTCTCGGTCCCGAGCACGCCCATGCGTCCGGCCATCTGCAGCATCATATTCTCCCGTCACCATTTGTCGGGCGCCGCGGCAATTCGAGGACCGCGTCGCGCGGCGCGATCCTACTATCCTCCCGGAGGGTGGTTCAAAATTTCCTTCCGCCCATCCGGTGCCGGAATGCTGCGCCCCGGATCACGCTTGCTTCACACCGGTCGCGTCGGCGCTCTGCAACACCGAGCCCGGCCATCGGCGTTATGCGATTTTCAGCCACCATATGCCGAGGCCGATCGTCAGCAGGGTCAGCGGCACGCCGACCCGCGAATATTCCCAGAAGCCGATTACGACATTTTGCGCGCGCGCGCGCTGTACGACGATCAAATTGGCCACCGATCCGACAATCGCGAAATTGCCGGCGAGGGTGGAGGCCATGGCGGCGGTGAGCCAGGCCTGCTGCTGGTCCTGCAGCTGCGCCAGAAACGGCTTCAGCACAAGGATCGCCGGGACATTGCTGACGATGTTCGACAACAAGGCGGTGACGCCGCTCAGGATTGCGGTGTTTTCGAGATGCAGACGCGCGACGGCGGCTACGACCTCCGGGGAGAGCACGCTTCTCTCGAGGCCGGCCACGACAATGAACAAGCCGGCGAACATCAGCAGCAATGTCCAATCGATCTCGGCATAGATCTTTTCGGACTTGATCCGGCGCGTGAACAGCAGGACGGCACCGGCGACGATCGCCACCAACGCGGGGTCGAAGCCGGCAAAAAAGCCGCCCATCATGGCGAGCGACACCGCCACCGACTTGACGATGATCGGCCAATTGGCGGGCCCGCGCTGCGCCTCGCCCTGCAGCCGTTCACGGGTCCAGAATTCGGAACGGTAACTCAAGGCGATAAGCCCGATTGCCAGGGCCAACCCGATCCCGGCAATGGGGGACAGAGCCGCCGCGAAGGCGGTGTAGGGAATGTGCGACAGGCTGCCGATGATCATGTTTTGGGGGTTGCCGGTGATCGTCGCCGTGCTGCCGATGTTCGAGGCCATGGCGATTGCCAGCAGGTAGGGCCTCGGGTCGCGGCGCAGCCGGGTGACGAGATCGAGCACCAGCGGGGTCAGCACGAGACAGATCGTGTCGTTGACCAGAAATGCCGACAATACGCCCGAAACCAGCACAACGGCCGTCAACAGCCCGATCGGATGCCGGGCTCGCGTGACGACCCAAGCATTGACGAGGCGAAAGAAGCCGGCGAGCCGCAGATTGGCGACGACGATCATCACCCCGAGCAGCAAGACGATCGTGTCGAAATCGACTGCCTTGGAGACTTCTTCCAACGGCAGCACGCCGACCGCCACCATCAGGCTCGCCCCGACCAGCGCAGCCCCGGCGCGGTCGAGCCAGAAACCCGGCAACCGCCCGATGGCCAGCACCAGATAGGTCGCCGCGAAAATGGCGATAGCGGCTGCCTGCGGCAATGCGCCGATGAGCTGCCCGGTGCTCGGCATCAGCGGGTACAGCGCGACGCAAAGCCCGGCCAGACCGCCGCCCGCGGTAATGAGGAGCAGCCATTTGTAGCGGCCCGACGATCGGGGCCGGCGCTTTACCGCCTCGCGCGCGCCGATATGGTCTTGCGCAGACATTGTCTCAGAGCCTGACCCGAAATGAAGCGTCCGGTTTCAAAATGTGATTGTCGCCCCGCGAAAGCAGGAACCCAGAGACGAGCGATGTAGCGTGGGTCATTCCGGGGCGTAGCGGAGCTGCGAGCCCGGAACCCATGCACACTGAGATCTGCCAATTTGCAGCTCTGGCGTTTTCTCCTGGAAAAACCGGTGTTCATTGGTTCCGGGCCCGGCCCATGCGGGCCGTCCCGGAATGACCGCTTTGGACCGCATTGCCGCAGCTACGTTCATTTCTGGTCGCACTCTCAGATCAGCTGGCCGCCGCCGGCGCCGGCGACACCGGGCCAGCCGCCTCGAGCTCCGCTCTGCCGGTTTCCGGGACGGCGGCCCAGAACAACACGAAAGCGGCAACCGCGCACAAGGCGAGGAATAGGAAAGCGGCGGAATAGCCGGCAAGATCGACGATATAGCCGGCGACCGAGTTGCTGAGCGCGGCGCCGAGCCCCCAAGAGGCAGCCGCCGCGCCTTGCGCCAGATTGTAGCGTCCGGTGCCCCGGGTGAAGTCCGCGACGACAATAAAGAACAACGCGCCAAAGATGCCCGCTCCGATCCCGTCCAGCACCTGGATCGAGACGAGGGCATAGGCATTTTCGGTCAAGGTGTAGAGAAATCCGCGAATCGGTAGCACGGCGAAGCCGATGAGAAAGAGCGGTTTGCGTCCCCAGGCGTCGGCCTTGAGGCCCACCAGCATTGCCATCGGCACCATGACGAGCTGCGCCGTGATGATGCAGGCCGCCATGAACAGGGTCTCGGCGCCCCGGTTGGTTTGGGCAAGCTTTTCGCCAAGAAGAGGCAGCATCGCCGCATTGGCGAAATGGAAAAGCGTGATCGCGGCCGTAAATGCGAGCAATGGCTTGCACTCGAAGATCACGCTCAATCCGCTAGGCTGCTTATCCTCGGTCTTGTCGGATCCTCGCGCTAAATCATGATCGATAGAGCCGGGATCGACCGCCAGCGCCGCCAAGATGCTGGCAACGGCCAGCACGGCGATCAGCCACAGCACGGCCCGCGGGGAGAGGAGCCACCCGGCCACGCCGGCCAAGATCGCGGTCGACGCATTGCCCGCATGATTGAACGCCTCGTTGCGGCCCACCCGGCGGGTGAACGCGGCGGGCCCGGCAATGCCGAGCGAAATCGCGCCGATGGCCGCCGGGAACACCGCATCGGCGCTGCCGATCACGGCCTGCGCGCCGGCGATCAGCCAGAAGTTCGGAACCAGCGACATAGTGACTGCGCCGGCGGCTACCGCAACCGCCGCCATAACGATCAATCCGCGTTTCCGGAGGGTCGCATCGATCAACGCGCCGAACGGGGCCCGCGCTGCCACCGTGGCAATGCCCGCAATCGTCATGACCACGCCGATTGTGCCGGGTTCCCAATGCAGCGTGGACAACAGGTAGATCGCTAGGAACGGCCCGAGCCCATCCTTCACATCGGCCAGAAAAAAATTGAGCCAGTCGAGCGGCGCTTGCATTCTCATAGTGCTCTTACTGCTGCTGCCTTCAACGGCGATCAGACGGCCGGCGGGCCGCGGAGCCCCTTTTTTCCTCCCGGGCCCGGCGGGGCCTGGACCTGGTTCAACTGCTCGCGCGAGCTTCCGATCTGGCGCCCCTCGATCACCTTGCCGATCGGGTTGGCGAGCTCCACCCCGGTTGCGACGACCGTCTGACCGGACTGCAGAAGAGTTGTAAAGCGCTCGGCTTCGGGCGGCGGCACACGCAGGACCGTGCCGTCCTCCAGCAGAGCGCCGTTGACCTCGCCGCGCCGGCTGCAATCGCGGCAGCGAGGAGCAGCATCAGCAAAACCACGAGACGGCCGCGCAGCGATCGGAACATGAGGCCAATCGGATTTCCGCGTTGGTCCCATCCAAGTCGCCTGGCGGCGCTGTTGCGTCAACCTCTATCGGCTACTCTTCATCGCCAAGCAGCGGGACCCATGCCGGCGCGCTCTGGGAGAGGCGCGCCGGAGCGTCGTTTTCCTCGTAGAGTGCCCGGGCCTCCGCAGCCGGGCCGCGGCGGACGCCGAGCGCCCGAACTCGAACAGTGCGGCAATAAGGACCCTGCGGCACGGCGATTGTGTCGCCAATGCGGACCATGTGGCTGGCTGCATGCACGGCCGAGCCGTTGACCATGATCGAGCCCGCTGCGCACAAGCGCGCGGCGAGCGAGCGGCTTTTGACGAACCGGGCGAACCAGAGCCACTGATCCAGCCGCCGGCGCAATGCGGGCGATGTCTTGTCGCCGCCCCTCAAGCCAGGTTCAACTCCCGCAGCTTCGCAAACGGATGACCGTCGCCGGCCGAGCCGCGCCGCCGCTCAGCCCTGCCGATCTCGCGTCGGCGCCGCGGCTGCGCGATGAATACCTCCTCCCCGCCCTGGAGGACAGGACGGTAGCCGAGCCCTTGCAGCAATCGCCGCAGCCCGGGCAGTTCAATGCCGGCTATTGCCGCGAGCTCCGGGCGCGCCGGGAACGGGCCGGTGCGGGCGAGACGCCGGGCACCCGCCGCCAGCCGTTCCAGCCGATCCGGGCGCACGGCCAGCCCCCCGATGACCCGCAGGCCAATCGCCGCATAAAACGAGACGGGCAGCGCCGGGTCGACCTCGATCGGCTTGGCGAGGCCTCGGGAGGAGGGCGGCCGCGGCACCGGCTGTCCCTGGCGCACCGCCCAGAGAAGCGCTCGGAACCGGACCGCATCGCCGCGCTGCAGCGGCTCGAAAAAAATGCTCTCCGTGCCGAACCGGACACCAAGCCGGGTCAGCGCCGATCGGTCCGCCGGGTCCAGCGCGGCGGATCGCAACGCAGCCGCGGGCACGCAGCCGAGCGCATCGACGAGCTGAAAGACGAGACCGCGGGCGGCGCCGCCCAATGATAGGCTCTGTGCGGAAAAAAGCGGGGCCAGCCGGCGCTCGATCTCGCTGCGCAGGAATTCCTGAAGACGCCGGCGCACCTTCTCGCGCGCCTCCCCTTCGAGAAAATCGCCGCCTTGCGGTTCCGCCCGCGGCGTGAGCGGGCGGTCGCCCGCCACCATGCGGCCAACACAACCGCCGCGCCAGCTCAGCTCGCCGCCGGAGCCGATCGCGAACGCGCTGTCGGGATCAGCCGCGAGCAGCCGGGTGCGGGCCGCCACCTCGCCGCGCAGCACGCGGCTGGCGGCGGCGACAAGCACCCGGGTCTCGACACCGTCAACCGAGTCGGGAACAAAGCGCAAACCGTCGAGACGGCCGACATAGGCGCCTTCGATCAGCACCTCGCCCGATTTCGAGACGGCCGTCATCAGCTCACCGTCGGACGCCAAATGGCGGACGAGAAGCGCCGAGCGGCGGTCGACAAAGCGCTGCGTGATGCCTTCGTGCAGCGCGTCCGACAGCCGGTCCTCGATGGCGCGGGCGCGCTCCTGCCAGGCCGCGGCATCCTCGACCCAGTCGGCGCGGTGGGTGATGTAGGTCCAGGTCCGGATATGCGCGATCCGCGCCATCAGGCTGTCGATGTCGCCATCGGTGCGGTCGAGACTCGCCATCTGGGCGGCGATCCAGTCGATCGGCAGCCGCTCGTCCTGGCCGGCAAGATGCAGGAAACAATGGGCGAGCAGCCGGGTATGGCTCTCGCTCATCACCTTGCGGAAATCGGGGATCTGGCAGACCTCCCAGAGCAGCCGAACAGCGCCCGGATGGGTGGCGAGCCCGGCCACCTCCTGATGGCGCGCGAGCGCTTGCAAGGCGCGGTGGTCGTCCGCCTCGCGGGCCTGAACCAGCCCCGGCGCCGAGGGCTTCTCGTCGAGGCTCTTCAGCAGAGCGGGGACCGACGCGAAGTGCAGCCGGTTGTTGCGCCATTGCAGGCGCGTCAGCGGATCGAAACGATGCGTTTCGATCGCCTCGACGATTTCCGCGTCGAGCGGCCCCTGCTCGGCGGTGGTGCCGAAAGTGCCGTTGCTCATATGCCGGCCAGCGCGGCCGGCGATCTGGGCCATCTCTGCAGCGATCAGCCGGCGCGGGCCGCGGCCGTCGAACTTTCCGGTTCGAGCAAAGGCGACATGGTCGAGATCCATGTTCAGGCCCATGCCGATCGCATCGGTGGCGACCAGATAATCCACTTCGCCGGCCTGAAACATGCCGACCTGCGCGTTGCGGGCGCGCGGGCTCAGCGCCCCGAGAACAATCGCGGTACCGCCGCGCTGGCGGCGGATCAGCTCGGCGAGGGAGAATACATCGGATATCGCAAAGGCGACGACTGCGCTGCGCGGCGGCAGCCGCGTCACTTTCTTGTACCCGGTATAGGACAGGGTCGAGAAGCGCGGCCGGCTGACATGCTCAGCCTCGGGAACCAGCCGCCGCATCAGCGGCTTGATCGTGTCGGCCCCGAGAAACATGGTTTCTTGCAGGCCGCGGGCGTGTAGGAGGCGCGCCGTAAAGACGTGACCGCGCTCGGGATCTGCGCACAGCTGAATTTCGTCGACGGCCAGAAAATCGACCTGCCGGTCGAGCGGCATCGATTCGACGGTGCACACGAAATAGGACGGGTTCGGCGGAAGGATCTTTTCTTCGCCGGTGATAAGGGCCACCGATCGCGCCCCTCTCAGCTTGACGACGCGGTCGTAGTTCTCACGCGCAAGAAGGCGCAGCGGAAACCCGATCATGCCGCTGCGATGGCCGAGCATGCGCTCGATGGCGAGATGGGTCTTGCCGGTGTTGGTCGGCCCGAGGACCGCGACGAGCCGCGGAGCGGGGCGGAACATGGCCATGCCCTAAAGGTATCGGGTGGAATCGCCGCCGGAGCAAGGCCAAACCATCAAGAAATCGGCACGCCCACACCGCATTGGCTGCTCGGTGTCACGCATGCCGGGTTTGCCAATATCGCGAAGATGACGGCCGTCGCTCGAGAAGTGTGGTCGCTCTCCCGGCGCAATGCTCTTGCGTCATGAGGATTTCCGCCACATATCCAGCCCGCATTCCCGCCAACACGCGACGGCAGCCATGACCCAGGAAACAAGAAGCTTCCAGGCGGAAGTCAGCCGCCTGCTCGAAATTGTCGCGCACTCGCTCTACAGCGAGAAAGAGATCTTCTTGCGCGAGCTGATCTCGAACGCTTCGGATGCTTGCGATCGGTTGCGCTACGCCGCGTTGACCGAGCCGGCGCTGGCCGAGGGCGGCGCCGATTACCGGGTCGTGCTGACGCCGGACAAGACCGCCCGCACGTTGACGATCGCCGATAACGGCATCGGGATGAGCCGCGAGGAGCTGATCGAAAACCTGGGCACGATCGCCCGCTCGGGCACGGCCGCCTTCATGAGCCAGCTGTCCGGCGACAGCCGCAAGGATATGAGCCTCATCGGGCAATTCGGCGTCGGCTTCTACTCGGCCTTCATGGTCGCCGACAGGGTCGAGGTGCTAAGCCGCAAGGCTGGCGAGAGCGAAGGCTGGCGCTGGACCTCGGACGGCAAGGGCGAGTTCACGATCGAGCCTTTTCCTGATGCCGAGCGTGGCGCCAAGATCATCGTCCATTTGCGCGAGGGCGAGGACGAGTACCTCGACGCGGCTCGTCTGCGCCGGATCGTGCATACCTATTCCGATCATATCGGACTGCCGATCGTCCTCAAGGACGGCGGGAAGGAAGAGACGATCAATACCGCATCGGCTCTATGGACCCGCCCCCGGACCGGAGATCACCCCCGAGCAGTACAAGGAGTTTTACCACCACGTCGGCCACAGCTTCGACGATCCCTGGCTGACGCTGCACAACAAGGCTGAAGGCGTCCTCGAATACATAAACCTGCTGTTCGTGCCGTCGACCAAACCCTTCGATTTGTTCGACCCGGAGCGCAAGAGCCGGGTGAAGCTTTATGTCCGGCGGGTGTTCATCACTGATGAGGGGACAGGTCTTCTGCCGCCCTATTTGCGGTTTCTGCGCGGCATCGTCGACAGCGAGGATCTGCCGCTCAACGTTAGCCGGGAGATGCTGCAGTCGAACCCGATGGCGGCAAGAATCCGCCAGCAATTGACACGGCGGGTTTTGACCGAGCTCACCAAGAAGGCGAGCGAGGAGCCCGACGAATACGCCAAATTCTGGGACAATTTCGGCGCGGTGCTAAAGGAGGGTCTCTATGAGGACCGCGAGCAGCGCGACGAGCTGTTGGCGCTCGCCCGATTCCGCTCGACCGGCCGCGACGGGCTCGTCTCACTCGACGAATACATCGCCGCGATGCGCCCGGGGCAGGACGCGATCTACACAATCCACGGCGACAACATCGAAGTCATCAAAAAGAGCCCGCAGCTCGAAGGCTTTCGGGCGCGCGGAGTCGAAGTTCTGTTGATGACCGACCCGATCGACGAATTCTGGGTGCCGGCGATCGGCACCTACAAGGAAAAGCCGTTCAAATCGGCGACCCGCGGTGGCGTCGATCTCGTCAAGATAACGCCGCCCGAAGAGCGCGAAGAGCAGGCTGGGCCGGAGGCGCCCGCCAAGCTCGCCAGCCTGATCGCGATCTTCAAATTGGCGCTCGGCGAAGCGGTGAAGGATGTGCGCAGCTCGGACCGGCTGACCGACAGCGCGGTTTGTCTGGTCGCCGATGAGGGAGACATGGACATGCATCTCGAGCGGCTGCTGAAACAGCATCGCCAGCTCGATACCGCCTCGAAACGCATCCTGGAGCTGAACCCGCGGCACAAGCTGATCGAGCGGCTGGCAGCCAGCGTCGGCGAGGCCGGCGCATCCGACCAGCTTTCGGAATTCGCCTGGCTGCTGTTGGATCAGGCGCGGATCGTCGAAGGAGAGCAGCTGCCGGACCCGTCCGCCTTCGCCCGCCGCCTCGCCACCCTCTTGGAGCGGGGGCTGCCGCAGGCCGCCTGAGCTATTCGGGGAAAGGCGGCGCTGTGCCTTCGGGGACTTGGACCTGGAATACGTTCAGGGTGTTCCCGATCAGGGTGTAGTAGCCGATGATCGCGATGACCTCGACGAGGCCGGTTTCCCCTAAAGTCGCTACCGCCTCCTCGAAGCTCGCATCCGACAGGCGTTGCGATTTGAAGAGTTCGGTGCAGATCCGGTAGACGAGCGCCTCGTCCTTCTGCGCGAAGCCCGGGGTCTCGCCGCGGCGGATCGCTTCGACCGCGGCAGAGGGCACCCCGGCCTTCTCGGCCAATGGGGCGTGCGCGTACCACTCGTATTGCGCGCGCCAAAACCGGGCCGTGGTGATGATCGCGAGCTCGGAAAGACGGTCCGGCAGCGAGGTGCCCCAGCGCAGATGCTCGCCGAGCTTCGACGCATGCTCGCAGATTTCGGGCGCGCGGATCAGCAACTGAAACGGTCCGCCGAACCGGCCGCGGCGGCCGGCAACGATCAGATCGTGCACGCGCCGCTGCGCCGGTGTCATTTCTGCAGGTGCAATATCGCGATACCGGGCCAAGCTTTCCTCCTATCCCCTTGAAGCCGGCACTGTAGCTGCGGGATCGGAAAGGCGAAAGGGCGCCCCGGATTACGGCGAATTAATCCCCGTGAAAGCCGCCTGTCACCTCGCCGGCCCAATTGTGCGGCGATGCCTCTCGCTCGTTGCGGCCGGGACGGCCGGCGCGAGCACCTTCGCTCGACAGGAGGAACACTTGGCTGAACTCGACAAGAACACCCGGTACCCTTGGCTGGGCAGGAGCCGTGCGGCGGCGCTCGGCTTCGGCCTCGGCGCGACATTGGCGCTCTCGCCGCTGGTGTGGGCTGAAAACCCTCCGGCGGCCGCCGCTCAGCCCCAGGCCGCTACTCCCGCGCCGGAGACGATGACTTCTCCGATCGCGTTGCTGCAGCATCAGAGCTTCGCACCGCTGGTAAAGAAAGTGTCGCCGGCCGTGGTGAATATCTCGGTCACGCAGAAGGCGGCTGCCGACGCAATGGTCGAGGAGCCGGAAGCGGGTTCGTCGCCCGGGTTCCCAAGCTCGCCCTTCGATGAAATGCTGCGCCGCTTTTTCGAGCAGCAGAACCCGAACGGCCAGCGCCGTCTCATGCCGCAGGGGCCGGGGGGTCAAGCGCATCGGATTGCGCTCGGTTCCGGCTTTATCATCGACCCTTCCGGGATCGTCGTGACGAACAGCCATGTGGTCGGCAACGCCGGCAAGGTCGAAGTCACACTGCAGGACGACAGCAAGTACACCGCCAAGATCATCGGGCGCGATCCCAAGACCGATATCGCGGTGCTCAAAATCAAGGCCGATAAGCCCCTGCCCTACGTCGCGTTCGGAGACAGCAGCGCGGCCCAGGTCGGCGATTGGGTCATGGCCGTGGGCAACCCGTTCGGGCTGGGCGGGACCGTCACGACCGGCATTATTTCGGCGCGCGGGCGGGACATTCATTCCGGCCCGTTCGATGATTTCCTGCAGATCGACGCACCGATCAACCGCGGCAACTCCGGCGGCCCAGCCTTCAATCTCGACGGCCAGGTGATCGGCATCAATACGGCGATTTATTCGCCCAATGGCGGCAGTGTGGGGATCGGTTTTGCGGTTCCTTCCAATGTCGCCAAAGCCGTGGTTGCGCAACTCGAAGAGCACGGCAAGGTGAGCCGGGGGTGGCTCGGCGTGCAGATCCAGGATGTGACGCCGGCCATAGCCGCAAGCCTCGGCCTGCAGGGCGAGCACGGGGCCTTGGTCGCGGTCGTCACACCGAACAGCCCGGGCGCGAAGGCCGGCCTGAAGCAGGGCGATGTCATATTGTCGTTCAATGGCGGAGAAGTCGGCCGGCTGCGCGATCTACCGCGCATGGTGGCGGCAACCGCACCCGAGACCAATGCCAAGATGAAGGTGTGGCGCAATGGACAGACGGTAGATCTACAGGCCAGCTTGGGCGAGCTGCCCAATACGGAGCAGGTTGCTGCGGCCGGTGGGGGTCAGGATGAGGACGCCTCGGCAACCGCAGCGGCCTTGGGAATGCATTTCGCTCCGCTGACCAGCCAGATGCGCAAGGAGCTGCACATTGCAACGGACGTTCAGGGTGTGGTGGTCAGCCAAGTAGACCCGGGCAGCGCTGCCGATGATGTCGGTCTGAGCCAGGGCGATGTTGTCGTGGCAATCGACCAGCAGCCGGTCAAGACCCCACAGGAAGCCGCTGCTAAATTGAAGGATGTCGCTTCGTCACCGAAGAAGAGCGCTCTGCTGCTGCTCAATCGTCGCGGCATCACCCAATATGTCGGCGTGAGCCTCGGCAACCACGGCTGATCCGACATCCGCATCAGTTCCACCCTTCCTCTGGCAGCTAGCGCCCCAGAGGAAGGGCGGCCAGACCGCAAAACAGCTCAGCGTGAACGCCACGCGGGTGGCGGATGCTTGCTGGCCTCTCGCGGCGGCAGCGGCACTCGCGCTTCGAGGCGCTCGAGCTCAATCCGGGTGCGCGCACCGGCCCGCAGCAATCTATCGGTCGCCTCACGCAGCCCTGCACGGTTCTCCGGAGTGTCCTGCGCCAAGGCGGCGTCGAACGCCGCGAGGAAGGCCGTGATATCGCCGTCGACCCGCTCGCGCAGCGCCTGATCGATAAACATGCCGCTCTCTCTTGCCCCGTGCGGCTCGGCGAAGTTACGAATTGGCCCACCATTCACGCCATAGGCGTACGCGGGGCCGTCCTGTCCATCTGGTTGAGAGACTTCCGGTTTCAGATCGCCGGCGGAGCGTGCGGCAAAGCGTTCTTCGATACCAGAGGCATGCGATAAGCCTTCTCGCAGCCCCGACTCGGAACGGGGGCTGGGGTCATTGGACATCGGAAGGTGCAGGGTGCGCCGTTGCCCGCCATTTTGCGGGACGTGGACGATTCCAAAATTGCCTGATGAGTCCTTGTTCGGAAGGCGGCCGTCGGATGATACTTGGATAGATCGATCGGCCGTGCCGTTGCCATCGAATGGTCCGCGTTTTGTCGAGGAATCCGGCGGGCGAGCTACCTCGATCACGGGCTGCTCACCTTCGGTCGGCTGCTCACGAATAGACAGTCGCGGGGCCGGATCCGACCCTCCCGGCTCAACGCTGCCCCCGAGTTTTGCGTCGACGCCCCGGCCTTCTTGCGACGCCCCGGGCGCCGGCGTCTCATTTGGCTGCGGCTTCACAACCGCTAGCTCGGAAAGCTCAGATGTATTCTCGGGAGTTGGCTCCCGAGCCCGGCTGCGGCTCAAAATGTAGCTGATCGCCGGCGGCGAGCAGTCATAAGTCCGGGCTATGCTGGCCAGCGTCTCTCCGGCTTCGTATCGCTTGATGATCGATGGCCAATCCTGTTGGGGGATTTTCCCTCTTTTGCTTGATCTTTCCATCACACGACCTTCGGCTACAGTTCTTGTGGTTATCTCTGCTGCTCTTCAACCCGCATATCTCTAGCCGGGGATGCCCGCCGGCGCGGCGCAGCTGCCCAGGAGTGCGAGTTGAAGAAATTTGAAGGCCAGAGTGACGATCGCAGCCGGGTCACTCACCGTGACCTGGCGGGAGCACCGCAACCCGAGCCCATGTCCAGATACTTCACATTACCGGCTATTCGTCAACGGCGAAAGAAATTATTCGTTCCCGATCCCTTTCGCGACCAATCGCTCGATCGACCCGGGTCCCAGGCGCCTCAGACCCGGAGAATCTTGCCGGGGTTCAGGATGCCGCTCGGGTCCAGCGCATTTTTGATTGCCCGCATGACGCTTACCGCCTCGCCGTGCTCGGCAACCAGAAAATCCATCTTGCCGTAACCGACCCCGTGCTCGCCGGTGCTGGTGCCGTCCATCGCGAGCGCCCGCGTCACCATGCGATCGTTGAGACGGCTCGCCTCGGCGACTTCTTCGGGGCGATTCGGATCGATCATGAACACGAGATGGAAATTGCCGTCGCCGACATGGCCGACGAGAGCATAAGGGATCGGCGATTGCGCCAAATCCCGCTTGGTCTCGCTGATGCATTCGGCCAGGCGCGAGATGGGCACGCAAACGTCGGTGGCCCAACCCTTGGAACCGGGCCGCAGCGCCAGCGCCGCGTAATAGGCGTCGTGCCGCGCCTGCCAGAGCTTCGAGCGCTCCTCGGCTGTCGTCGCCCAACGGAAATCACCCCCACCCTGCTCACCCGCGATCGCTTTGACGGTCTCGGCCTGCTCCACCACCCCGGCTTGCGTGCCGTGAAACTCGAAAAAGAGGGTGGGAGCCACCTTATGATCGAGCTTCGAGAATTTGTTGATGGCCTCGATCTGGGCCTCGTCGAGGAGTTCGATACGCGCCACAGGAACGCCGCTCTGAATGGTCAAAATGACCGTGTCGACGGCGCTCTCGATAGTCGGAAAGGCGCAAACCGCGGCCGAGATCGCCTCGGGGATGCCATAGAGCCGCAGCGTCACCTCGGTGATGATCCCGAGCGTGCCTTCCGATCCAACGAACAGCCGGGTCAGATCGTATCCGGCCGCAGATTTGCGGGCCCGCCGTGCGGTCCGAATTACCCGTCCGTCGGCCAGTACGACAGTGAGCGCCAATACATTTTCCCGCATCGTCCCATATCTTACGGCGTTGGTGCCGGAGGCCCGTGTCGCCGCCATTCCGCCAAGCGAGGCGTCGGCACCGGGGTCGATCGGGAAAAACAGGCCGGTATCCCGAAGGTGCTCGTTCAGCTGTTTGCGCGTGACACCAGCCTCGACCGTGGCGTCGAGATCCTCGGCGTTTACGCGCAGGATCCGGTTCATTTGGGACAGGTCGATGCATACCCCGCCGGCCAGCGCGGCGACGTGCCCCTCGAGCGACGTCCCGGTACCGAAGGCGATAACCGGCGTCTTGTGATCGGCGCACAGCCTGACAATGGCAGCAACTTCCTCGGTGCTTTGCGCAAAGGCGACGGCATCCGGCGCATGGGGGGCGTGGTAGGATTCGTCCCTCCCGTGCTGGGCGCAGACCGCAGCCGATGTCGAGAGCCGATCGCCGAGCAGCTGACGAAGCGAGGCGAGCAGAGACGGCTCGATGGGTTCGCGATGTAGTGCGGCGGATGCGGGCATGGCGGTAACCAGGGAATCGGAGCGGCGCTCCAGTGGTCGAGAATTACTCTCCGGCCGGAATTCGTGGCAATCGCTATCGGTCGTTTTGGACCGCTCCGCGGTTCTGCGCCCGGACCAGCCCGGCGCGTTCTTCAAAAGAGCAGATCGGTCCTTTCGCGAAAACCGGCGTCAAAATCATTTTTCGACGAGGATAGCGGCCGGCAGAGGCACTTCGTTGCCTTTGCTCGAATCCGTAAGGGCTGTCGCTTGAGCAACCCCCAAAGAGACACTACGTTCCGTTATGGCAGGGGGCGAACCTCGGGAGGTGCTTATGGCTCTGGCGGCGGTCACCCTCGATGACAAATACGCCCTCGAGCGGGGGCGTGTCTATCTGACCGGCACCCAGGCGCTGGTGCGCTTGCCGATGACGCAGCGGCAGCGCGATGCGGCTGTCGGTCTGAATACCGCCTGCTTTATCTCCGGCTACCGCGGTTCGCCCCTCGGTGGGTTCGATCAAGGGCTTTGGAGCGCTCGCCGGTTCCTCGAGCGAAACCACATTCGGTTTCAGCCGGCGATCAACGAGGAGCTCGGCGCTACGGCAGTCTGGGGCAGTCAGCAGATCGG
Source organism: uncultured Alphaproteobacteria bacterium (assembly GCA_963836845.1). Taxonomy (GTDB): domain Bacteria; phylum Pseudomonadota; class Alphaproteobacteria; order ATCC43930; family CGMCC-115725; genus AP-15. The sequence continues at coordinate 83,509 of CAWILK010000035.1, forward strand.
CCTTTTCCCGGGCGCCAAATACGATGGTGTTTTCGCGCTCTGGTACGGCAAGGGGCCGGGTGTCGACCGCAGCGGCGATGTTTTAAAGCACGGCAATGCCGCGGGTTCCGCACCGCGCGGCGGCGTGCTTCTGCTCGCTGGCGACGACCACACCTGCAAATCATCGACCCTGCCGCATCAATCCGAATACGCGTTCATGGATGCCGGCATCCCGGTGCTGAACCCTTCCGGAGTGCAGGAGATCCTCGATCTCGGCCTCTATGGCTGGGCGATGTCCCGCTATTCGGGCTGTTGGATCGCATTCAAGACAATCGCCGAGACAGTCGATAGCTCGGCTTCCGTCGAGATCGGTCCGGAGCGTATCGCCATAGTCTCGCCGAATGATTTCGAGATGCCCCCGGGTGGGCTCAACATACGCTGGCCCGACCAGCCGCTCGAGCAAGAATACCGGCTGCACAAATACAAGCTGTACGCCGCCCTCGCTTTTGCTCGCGCCAACCGGCTCGACCGGATCGTCATCGACAGCCCACGGCCACGCTTCGGAATAGTCACCACCGGGAAGTCCTATCTGGATGTGCGGCAAGCGCTCGATGACCTGGGGATCGACGAGGCGCATGCGGCCGAGATCGGGTTTCGCCTTTACAAGGTGGCGATGTCCTGGCCGCTCGAGCGCGAGGGCATCCGACATTTTGCCGAGGGCCTCGAAGAGATCCTCGTCGTCGAGGAAAAGCGCGCTGTCATCGAAAACCAGTTCAAGGAACAACTCTATAACTGGCGCGAAGACGTCCGTCCTCGGGTAATCGGCAAGTTCGACGAGAACCGGAACTGGATACTACCGTCCAATGGCGAATTGACGCCGGCGCAGATCGCCCGCGTCATCGCACAGCGCATCGCCCGCTTTCACACCTCGCCGCGCATTGCCGAGCGCCTCGCCTTTTTGGAAGCCAAGGAACGCCAGCTCGGCGGCAATGTGGTTCCGTTCGCGCGTACGCCGTATTTCTGCTCGGGCTGCCCGCACAATACTTCGACCAGGGTTCCGGAGGGCAGCCGGGCATTGGCCGGCATCGGCTGCCATTATCTCGCGCAGTTCATGGACCGGTCGACCGCGACTTTTACCCAGATGGGCGGCGAAGGCGCGCCGTGGATCGGCCAGGCGCCGTTCACCGAAACCAAGCATGTTTTTGCCAATCTCGGCGACGGCACTTATACGCATTCGGGGATATTGGCGATCCGCGCAGCAGTCGCGGCCAACGTCAACATCACGTATAAGCTGCTGTTCAACGATGCGGTAGCAATGACGGGCGGCCAGCCGATCGACGGCGGCCTGACCGTGCCGGTGCTGACCCGCCAACTCGCCGCTGAAGGAGTTCGGCGGATCGTCGTCGTTACCGACGAGCCTGACAAATACCCCCCCGGCGTGGAGTTTGCCGCCGGAGCGACCCTGCGTCACCGCGGCGACCTCGATGCCGTCCAACGTGAGCTCCGCGACATCAGCGGCGTTACCGCGATTGTTTACGATCAGACCTGCGCTGCCGAGAAGCGCCGCCGCCGCAAGCGCGGCCGCTTTCCCGACCCCGCCAAACGGGTCTTCATCAACGATCTCGTCTGCGAAGGCTGTGGAGATTGCTCGAAGACCTCGAACTGCCTTTCTGTGGTGCCGGTCGAAACCGAATTCGGCCGCAAGCGGGCAATCGACCAATCGAGCTGCAACAAGGATTATTCCTGCGCCGAAGGCTTCTGCCCGAGCTTTGTCACGGTGCACGGCGGGACGCTTAAACAGCGCAGGGGCGGGGACCTTGGAGAAGATGCGCTGCCCGCACTGCCGGAACCAGCCCTTCCGAGCTTGGACGAGCCCTATGGGATTCTCGTGACCGGGGTCGGCGGCACCGGGGTCGTGACCATCGGAGCCCTGCTCGGAATGGCGGCGCATCTCGAAGAAAAAGGCTGCACCGTGCTCGACATGACGGGCCTCGCACAGAAGGGCGGAGCGGTCTACAGCCACGTCCGGATCTCCCGTAGCCCCGAGGACATCCACGCGGTGCGCATTGCGGCCGGCGGGGCAAGACTTTTGCTGGGCTGCGATCTCGTCGTGTCGGCCAGCGCAGACGCGCTCTCGAAGCTGCAGGCAGGCTCCAGCCGGGCAATCGTCAACAGCCACGAGACGATCACCGGCGACTTCACCCGGAACCCGGACCTCGCTTTCCCCGCTCTAGCGCTGCGGCGCAGCATTTCCGAGGCGGCCGGAGCAGGAAACACCGAGTTCCTCGATGCGACCGGCATGGCGACCGGCCTCTTTGGCGACTCGATCGCAAGCAACCTTTTCATGCTCGGCTGTGCATATCAACGAGGGCTGGTGCCGGTCTCATCCGAGGCGCTGGAGCGAGCGATTGCACTGAACGGCGTGGCGGTCGAATTCAACCAAGCCGCGTTTCGTTGGGGACGGCGGGCTGCGCTCGATCCGGTGCTGGTCGAAGCTCGCGCCACGCCGCCCTCCGCAACACCCGAAAGTCACCGACTGTCCGAGACCCTCGACCAAGCAATCGAGCGCCGGACAGCATTCCTGACCGAGTACCAGGATGCGGCCTATGCAGCCCGCTACGCGCGGTTGGTAAAACGCGTCCGCGCTGCTGAAACTGCTTGTGCGCAGACCGATACTGCCCTGACGGGAGCAGTCGCCCGGGCTCTATTCAAGCTAATGGCCTACAAGGACGAGTATGAGGTGGCCCGCCTCTACACTGAGATGGATTTTCTCAAGCGCGTCGCCGATAGTTTCGATGGTCCCTACGAGCTGCACTTCCACCTCGCCCCGCCGATCCTTGGAGAACGCGACCCGGAAACCGGGCATTTGCGTAAGCGCAGCTTTGGTCCCTGGATGCTTGCTGTCTTCCGGGTTTTAGCCAAGCTGCGTCGCCTGCGCGGCACGCGCTTCGACGTCTTCGGCCGCAGCAAAGAACGGCGAGGCGAGCGCCAGCTGATCAGCGACTACGAGGAAGCAATCGAGGAAATCCTCAGCGGCTTGTCCACCGCCAACCATGCGGCCGCCGTCGATCTCGCCGCACTGCCGCTTGAAATCCGAGGATTCGGGCACGTTAAGGAAGCAACCATCGCACGCGCGAAGGCGCGGGAGACAGCGCTCCGCGCTCGGTTCCGGTCGCCCGCGCTCCAAGCGATCGCGGCAGAGTAGATTTCAACCGATTTCGAGAGGCAGCGCGACGAAGCGGGTCGTGCCTTCGCGCTCGACGCGCACGAGCACATTCTTGTGCCCTACCTTCTTCGCCGCCGCGACCTTCTGCTGCATATCCTCAGGGCTGCCGATCGCCTCGCGACCGACGGCGACGACGAGATCGCCCGGGCGCAGACCCTGAAGCGAACCGGGGCTGTTTTGAGGAACCTCGGTAACGACCAAGCCCTTCGCCGCTTCCGGCAAGGAGAACTGCTTGCGCAGCTCGGGCGTGATTTTGCTGAGCTTGAGGCCAAAGGCGTCCATGCTCGGCGGTGGCTTCGGTTTTTCCGGTTCGGGCGGCGGCGGTGCCGGACGGTTCGGGTTGAGCGCCGCAACCTTGAGCTCGACATCTTGCTCCTTGGCGTCCCGCCACATCGTCAGCTTGACTGTCGTCTCGGGCGGCGTATCGGCCACAAGCCGCGGCAATTGCCGGCTGCGGTCGATCGGCTTGCCGTCATACGCGAGGATCACATCTCCGGGCTGCAGCCTTGCCTGCGCCGCAGGACTTGATGGATCGACCGCGGCAATCATCGCCCCACGAGCCTTGTCCAGGCCCACGGCCTCGGCAAGCTCGTCCGTGACTGGTTGAATGCGGGCGCCGATCCAGCCACGTTCCACTTTGCCCAAGACCCGCAACTGATCGATGATCGGTCTGGCGAATGCCGAGGGAATAGCGAAGCCGATGCCGATGGAACCGCCCGAGGGCGAGAAGATCGCAGTGTTGATGCCGATCACCTCGCCCGCCAGGTTGAACATCGGCCCGCCCGAATTGCCGCGGTTGATCGACGCGTCTGTCTGCAGGAAATCGTCATAGGGGCTCGAATGGATATCGCGGGCGGTGGCGGAAATGATGCCCGACGTCACCGTGCCGCCGAGCCCGAACGGATTGCCGATCGCGAGCACCCAGTCCCCTACTTTCGTCTTGTTCGAGTCCCCCCACATCGCGGCGGGCAGCGGCGCCTTCGGTTCAACCTTCAGAAGCGCCAGATCGGTTACCGCATCGCGCCCGATCACCTCGGCCTGCAGTGTAGTGTCGTCGGACAAGGTCACGGTGATTTGCTCGGCATTGGCAATCACATGATTGTTGGTGACCACGAGACCCGATGGATCAATGATGAACCCCGACCCGAGCGAGGCGATTCGCGGGATGGGCGGCGCGGGCCCGCCATGCCCCCCTTTTTCGCCGAAGAAGTCGCGGAAAAAGTCCTCGAGCGGTGCCCCGGGAGACGGAGGCTGCGATTCTGGCCCGCCTTTGGCCGCCGGCGCCGCGGCAGCCTGGGTGGTCGAAATATTCACAACGACCCCGACCAGTCTCGCCGCCAGCTGAGCGAAGACGTCCGAGAATGGCGTTTCGGGCGCCTCGGCCCGGCCGGGCACTGCCACGCTCAGCAATATGGCTGCAAAGAGCACACGCGCAGCAGCCCAGGGGCCGAAAACCATCACATCACTTCCCGTTCCCACGGGCTGGATATGAAGTGCCCGCCAGCTGCTTGGCAAGATGGATTAACAGCGCGGCCGCGCAGCCCCAAGCCGGCCGGGGGCTTGCCGAATTCGGAGACGCCCACTCTCACCTGCGACACCGGGGCAAGGGCGGAACCAAAGACAGCAAGGGGCGATCTTTTAGTTTGCAAGCTCGCCCGAGCCGGCGACCGCGCCAGCACGTGCCGAAGGCCGGGTCGTGCAGCCATCCCAGGGCTTGATGACCCGCCTTTGCGTGGGAGATGAAGATGAGGCGCCGACGCAGCGCGAAAATTGTCGCGACACTCGGCCCTTCGAGCTCGACGCCCGAGCGGATTCGTGCGTTGTTCGAGGCGGGCGTCGATGTGTTCCGGCTGAATTTCAGCCACGGTTCTCAGCAGGATCATCGAATTTGCTTCGAGGCAATACGATCGCTTGAGAGCATGGCGGGCCGGCCGATCGGGATCCTGGCCGATTTGCAGGGACCGAAGTTGCGCCTCGGCAGCTTTGGCGAAGGCAGGATCGAACTCGCCGCCGGTGACCGGTTTCGCCTTGATCTGGATCGCGAGCCAGGCGACCGGAACCGTGCGCCGTTGCCCCATCCCGAGATTTTCGAGGCGATATCTCCTGGAACCGAGCTGCTGCTCGATGACGGCAAGGTACGCCTCCGCGTCGAGAGCTGCGGCTCAGGCTTTGCTGATACCTTATGCCTGGTCGGGGGGCCGCTTTCCGATCGCAAAGGCGTGAACGTTCCGAACGCCGTATTGCCGCTGTCCGCCGTCACGGAAAAGGATCGCGCCGATCTTGCCTTCGCGCTCGAGCAGGGCGCGGACTGGATTGCGTTCTCTTTTGTGCAGCGTCCCGACGATGTGGCGGAGGCCCGTAAGCTGGTGGCCGGCCGGGCGGGAGTGATGGTCAAGCTCGAAAAGCCATCGGCGATACGCAGCCTGCCCGAGATCATTGAGCTCGCTGACGGGTTGATGGTGGCGCGCGGTGATCTCGGTGTCGAGATGCCGCCGGAGGATGTGCCGAGCGTACAAAAGCAGGTCGTTCATGCCTGCCGCCTTGCCGGAAAGCCAGTCATCGTGGCGACGCAAATGCTTGAATCGATGATCGCGGCGCCCTCCCCAACCCGCGCCGAAGCTTCGGATGTCGCGACCGCGGTCTATGAAGGCGCCGATGCCGTGATGCTATCGGCCGAGACCGCGGTGGGTCGATATCCAGTGGAATCGGTGGCCATGATGGACCGAATTGCCCGTCGGGTGCAGGAAGACCCCTTGTATCATTCGATAATGGAAGGCACCCGCATCGAACACGAGCACACGGCTCCGGACGCGATCAGCGCCGCCGCCTGCCAGGTCGCGAGCTTGGTGGGGGCTGCCGCAATCGTCTCCTACACGACCTCGGGTGCGACTGCGTTGCGCGCCGCGCGGGAACGGCCCGAATCCCCGATTTTAGTTCTGACCTCAAACCTCGCCACCGCGCGCCGGCTTGCCGTGCTGTGGGGCGCCTATTGCGTGCACACCCGCGACGTCAAGAATTTCGGAGAAATGGTGCAGCAGGCCGTACGAATCGCGCACCGCGAAAAAATTGCCGAGGCCGGCCAGCGGGTTGTCATCACCGCCGGCGTCCCGTTCGGCACCCCTGGCGCCACCAACGTCCTGCAGAATCGCCTGGGTCGATCGCTGAGGTCTGTGAAGGGCTTGGATTTGTGTTACTAGGGATGGCGCGGATCGAATACCGCAGGTCAGGTCCAGAGAGGCGGGAAGCGGTGCTGCCGTTCCCTGACCCCGATCGGGTCGGACCTGGATCTTGGCGATTGGGGTGATGGGTAGTCTCCGGTCCGAACCGCCTGATGGCGAAGTCACCGCCCCGGGATACCAGCTGATGGACGTCTCGATCGTCATCCCTGTGAGGAACGAGGCGGGAAACATCGAGCCGCTGGTCGCCGAGATCCGTGCCGCGCTTGACGGTTTGCTGACCTACGAAATCGTCTATGTCGACGATGGCAGCGACGATGCGACGGCCGCCGAAATTGGCCGGGTTGCGGCCGGAATGCCGCAGTTGCGGCTGCTGCGCCATGCGAGAAGCTGTGGCCAGAGCGCGGCCCTGCGTACCGGCGTCCGCGCGGCCCGTTCTCGTTGGGTCGCCACTCTCGACGGCGACGGCCAGAACGATCCGGCCGATATCCCGAAATTGTGGCGGGTGGGTCTCGCGCGCTCGGGGAATGGGCCAATTCTCGTCAATGGGCTGCGCGAGAACCGGCAGGACAGTCGGTCGAAGCGCTGGGCGTCGCGGATCGCCAACGCAATTCGGAGCCGCTGCCTCGCCGATCGGACGCCGGATGCGGGTTGCGGTCTGAAACTGTTTCCGCGGGCGCTTTTTTTGGATCTGCCGTATTTCGACCACATGCACCGATTTTTGCCGGCCCTGGTGCTGCGTGAAGGCGGGACGGTGCATTCGGTGCTGGTCAATCACCGGCCGCGCCGAGGCGGCGTCTCGAAATACGGGATTTTCGACCGCCTCGGCGTCGGGGTCGTCGATATGGTGGGGGTGATGTGGCTGCAGCGCCGGGCCGCTCCGCAGCTGCTCCTCGGCGAGGCGGCCATCGATGAGGAGCCCGCTGCGCCGTCGCCAGCGGTCTCCGCGCTGCGATGACCGCGCGCGATGGAGAAGCATCGATAACGGACCTCGCCCTGGCCCGCCGCGCCCGCGCATTTCGGTTTTTGATCTTCGGTTTGTTGGCGCTCGGGGTCCTGGCTGCATGGCGCTGGAAAGCGGTGCTCGACCCCCTTGCGATCACCGCCTTGGTCGACCGCTACCCGGCAGCCCCGCTCGGATTTCTCGCCCTCCACATCGTGGCGAGCCTGGTCTTCATCCCGCGAACCTTGCTTGCGATCGTCGCCGGCCTCTTGTTCGGCCTCTGGTGGGGAGTTCTTTGGGCCGAGATTGGCAGTGTTGCCGGAGCGGCCGCCGGCTTCCTTGTCGCGCGCTACATCAATTCGGGGCTCATCGATGTTGGGCGCAGCGCGCGCATCCGGCCGATCCTGCAGCGGGTGGAGCGCGGCGGCTGGCGCGCCGTGGCGCTGCTGAGGTTGATCCCCATCATCCCTCACAGCCTGGCAAATTATGGGCTCGGGCCTGACCCGTCTGCCGCTCGCCGTCTACGCTTTCGGATCGCTGATCGGTCAGTTGCCGATGACGATCGCCTATGTCGATCTGGGTGCGGCAGGAGGACAGCTGGTGCTCGGGCGAGCTGGCTGGCTCGAGCCGACCCTGATCGGCCTCGCAGCCCTCTCCCTGTCGCTCGCTATCCCCGCCTATTCTCGCCGGCGAGCCCGTTAGCATCAGTCAAGCTGCAGCGCCTTGGGCAGCGGGCCACCCGTCGCCCAATCGAGCAGCTCGACGGTATGGACCACCGGCACCGAACAGCCCGGGGCGAGCTGGGTTATGCAGCCGATATTCCCGGCCGCGACCAAGTGCGGTCGAATGGCTGCGATGTTGGCCAGCTTGCGGTCGCGCAGCTGTGCTGCGATGTCCGGCTGCAATATATTGTAGGTTCCCGCCGATCCGCAGCAGAGATGTGCCTCGGGCACTTCGAGCGGCTCGAAGCCCGCCTCGGCGAGAAGAGCCTGCGGCACGGCGTGAATGCCTTGACCGTGCTGCAGCGAGCAGGCGGAATGGTACGCGACACGCCGGTAATTCCCGGCGAGGACCTGCGACGGCCGCGTCGAGCCCGAGAGTCGCGATCACCTCGGTGACATCGTGTGCGAGAGAGGCAACTCGCCCGGCCTTCTCCGCATAGGCTGGGTCGTCGCGCAACACGAACCCGTAGTCCTTGACCATCGTGCCGCAACCCGAGGCATTGACGATTATGGCGTCGAGCCCTCCGGCTGCGTATTCCCTTTCCCACGCGTCGATATTGGCTCGCGCAAGCTCGATGGCTCTACGTCTCCTCTCCGAGATGATGGAGAAGCGCGCCACAGCAGCCGCTGCCGCGAGCCAGCACAACCTCGCAGCCGCGGCGGGTCAGCAGCCGGACCGTCGCCTCGTTGATCTCGGGGGCCAGCACTCTCTGCGCGCAGCCCGGCAACAGAGCAACCCGCATCCGTCGCGCGCCCTTTGCCGCGAACACTTGCGGCACGTCCATCGGGGAGGCTGGCGGAACAGAGCCGGGAGCGAGGGTCAATAACGGCCTGAGCCGCAGGGGCAGGAGCTTCGAAAAAGGACGGGCGAGCGCCGCACCGCGGAGCGCCAAGCGAAACAGGGCCGGACGCGACAGGATATTGCCGAGTGTTGTTCGTAACGCCCGATCGTGCCACGGCCGGCGGTAGTTCTGCTCGATCCAGCGGCGGGCATGGTCGATAAGGTGCATGTAATTGACCCCTGACGGGCAGGTGGTCATGCACGCGAGGCAGGACAGGCACCGGTCGACGTGTTTGACCGTGTCGGCGGTGACCTCACCGGTCGCGAGCATTTCCTTGATCAGGTAGATGCGCCCCCGCGGGCCGTCGAGCTCGTCACCGAGCAGGACATAGGTCGGGCAGGTCGCGGTGCAAAACCCGCAATGGGTGCAGGTCCGCAAAACCTTTTCGGATGCAGCAGTATCGGAATCGGCGAGCTGCTCCGAGGTGAAGTCGGTCCGCACGGCTCAGAGGCCTTCGACCATGCGGCCGGGATTGAGAATTCGGCGGGGATCGAAGCCGTCCTTGATCCGGGCGGCGAGCGCTGCCAGCGCCGGCGGCTGGGGCTCGAAGACCGGGACGGATCGGCGCAACGCCGGCGAGGCATGGATCAAGGTGGCGTGACCGGTGCCGCGGCCATCCGCCCCACGTATCGCGGCACGGATTTCGGCGGCGCCGCCATCCTCCGCCCCGGCAATCGCCGCCCACAACAGCCCGCCTCCCCAGTCGAGATACCAGACCGCATCGAGGCGTTCCGCGATCGCGCGGGCGAGTTCGGCGCCACGGCTCGGCGTCACCGACACGCGCCAAAGGACCCGTTCGCCGAGAGCGGCGAGGGGCGCCAGATCGCGGATCTCGCGCCACAATCGGGTCGAGGCATCGGTCCCGATGGTCGTGGCCTCGCCATCCGAGGCCAGCTCGCTCAACAGGCGCTGCGCCTGCGAAAATCCACCGAAGGCGCGGGGCCTTCGAGACGAAGCGCGGCGACCCCCGGCATCCCCGCGAGCGAGGTCAGGTGGCCGTCAGGCTGCCGGGATGTAGGCTGCGCCCGAGATCTCATGTGGCGAGGCGAGCGCCCGGTTCAGGGTTCGCACCGCCGCAGCCGGATCGAGCCCGCAGAGCAAGACCGTGCAGCATGCTTCGGGCTGCGGCACAACCTTGACCGTCACCTCTTCGAGCGCGGCGAGCGTTCCATAGGAGCCGGCCATCAGCTTGCAGAGATCATAGCCGGTGACGTTCTTGACGACCTTGCCGCCGGCCTTGAAGATCTCGCCGCGGCCGCTGACGCCGCGAAACCCGAGGAAATGGTCGCGTGCTGCGCCCGCCTTGATCCGGCGCGGGCCGGAGAGGTTGCAGGCCAGCGCTCCGCCCAGGGTTCGCCCTGCGCCTGCCGTCGCAGGGACAGCCGGGCAGGATGTCCCCAATCCGGCGGCTCAAAGGCGAGCATCTGGCGGGAGTTCGCGAGCGTTTCCTCGATCTCCTCGAGGGGGGTGGCCGCGCCGGCGGTGAGGACGAGCTCGCTCGGCTGGTAATCGCTGATCCCGGCCAGCCGCGACAGGTCGAGAGTGCGCGGCAGCTGAAGGGGCCGGCCGAGACCGCGTTTCGAGCCGCCGGCGACGAGTCTCGAGCGGCTCTTCCGCTGCCAGGGCCTCGCCGACGGCGTCGCGCAGCTCGGCAAGATCGGCGGGGGCGAAGCGGCTCATCGCCGACCGAGCCTTTTCAAAAGCGCGGCAGATCGGGAAACGGCAACCGTCCGGCATGGACATGCAGCCGCCCCAGCTCGGCACAGCGATGCAGCTGCGGGAACACTTTGCCGGGGTTGAGCAAACCTCGGGGATCGAATGCGCATTTGAGGCGCTGCTGATGCGCCAAATCGCTGTCGTCGAACATCGTTCCCATCAGGTCACGCTTCTCGACGCCGACCCCGTGCTCGCCGGTCAGAACACCGCCGACCTCGACGCAGAGCCTCAGGATGTCGGCGCCAAACGTCCTCGGCGCGCTCGACCTCGTCCGGCTTGTTGGCGTCGTAGAGGACAAGCGGGTGAAGGTTGCCGTCGCCGGCATGAAAGACATTGGCAACTGCGAGCCGGTAGCTGCTGCGAAAGCTCCCCGATCCGCGTGAGGACTTCGGCCAGCCGGGCGCGCGGGATCGTGCCGTCCATGCAGTAATAATCGGGCGAGATCCGGCCCGACCGCCGGAAAGGCAGCCTTGCGCCCGGACCAGAAAGCGAGCCGCTCGGCCTCGTCGCGGCTGAGCCGGATCACCGTGGCACGGTGATCTCGGGCGATCGCGCTGGACTTTGCCGATCAGGATAATCGACCTCGGCCGGCGCGCCATCCAGCTCGACGATCAGCATCGCCTCGACATCGAGCGGATAGCCGGCCTTGACAAAGGCTTCCGCGGCATGGATCGCCGGCTTGTCCATCATCTCCATGCCTGCCGGGATGATCCCGGCGGCAATCACCGCCGGCCACGCAATTGCCGGCATCTTCTGTCGTCTCGAAGCCGATCAGCACGGCCCGGGCCGCAGTGTCGGCTTTGGCAGGATACGCACCGTCACCTCGGTGACGACGCCGAGCAGCCCCTCGGAGCCGGTCATGACGCCGAGCAGGTCATATCCCTCGGCATCGAGGTGCTTGCCGCCGAGCCGGATGACCTCGCCGTCGATCAGCACCATCTCGATGCCGAGCACGTTGTTTGTGGTAAGGCCATATTTGAGGCAATGCACGCCGCCGGAATTCTCGGCCACGTTGCCGCCGATCGTGCAGGCGATCTGGCTCGACGGATCCGGGGCATAATAAAAGCCGGCGTGCTCGACCGCCTTGGTGATCGCCAGATTGGTGACGCCGGGCTGGGCGACGACGCAGCGATTGCCGTAATCGATCTCGAGGATACGATTGAACTTGGCCATGCCGAGAAGCACGCCGTCGGCCAAGGGCAGTGCGCCGCCGGACAGCGAGGTGCCGGCGCCGCGGGGCACCACCTTGAGGCCGGCCTCTTTGCAATAGCGCAGCACTGCTGCGACCTGCTCGACAGTCGAAGGGAGCACGACGACCAGCGGGAAGCTGCCGATAGGCGGTCAGCCCGTCGCTCTCATAGGCGCGGCGCTCGGCCTCCGAGACAGATGACGCCTTCGCCTGGCACGATATGGCGCAGCGCCTCGATGATCTCACGGCGGCGCCGAATGACTTCGGCGTCCGGCGTTGGCATCAGCATCGGCGCGACCCCTGAGGCGGCGGCGATGCCGCGATCAGCCTTGGCGAGCCTTGTACCGCGGGTTGGCTTTGTTGATGACGTAGACGCGCCCCTTACGGCGCACGATGCGGCAGCTCTTGTCGCGCTTCTTTAATGTTTTCAGCGAATTGACGATCTTCATACCCGGATCCCTCGGAGGATCGGGAAAATAGGGGGAGGGCGTGCCGAAGTCAAATCTGACGGCGAAATCCCGATAGTGTCTCCAAACTGCGGCACTATCGGAAATCAACGCAGGCGGCGGAGGTCGGCGACGTCGTTGCGGCCGGAAAGGAAGGCTTTGATGTTGCGGGTTGCTTGTCGCAGCCGGTGGCGGTTCTCGACGAGGGCGATGCGGACGAAGCCCTCGCCATATTCGCCAAACCCGATCCCGGGCGACACTGCGACATTGGCCCGCTCGAGCAGCAGCTTCGAGAAGGCGAGGCTGCCGATCGCCTGGAAGGCCGGCCGGGATCGGCGCCCAGGCGAACATCGTCGCCTCGGGAACGGGCAATTCCCAACCGGCTTGACGCAAGCCGTCGATCAGCACATCGCGGCGCGCCCGGTAGCGCTCGCGGGTTTCGGCGATGCAGTCCTGCGGCCCGTTCAGCGCCGCGGTCGCCGCGACCTGGATCGGGGTAAACGCGCCGTAATCGAGATAGGATTTGACCCGCGCCAATGCCGCGATCAGCCGCGCATTGCCCGACCGCGAAGCCAATGCGCCACCCGGCCATCGAATAGGTCTTGCTGAGCGACGAAAACTCGACCGCGATATCGCGCGCGCCCGGCACTTCGAGGATCGAGGGCGGCGGCTTTCCGTCGAAATAGATCTCGGCATAGGCGAGGTCGGACAGCACGAAAATGTCGTGCCGCCGGCAGAACGAGACGATCTCGCCATAAAAGTCGAGATCGACGGTTTGCGCCGTCGGGTTGGCCGGAAAATTGAGGACGATCGCGAGCGGTGCCGGGACGCTGTGCCGCACCGCCTTCTTCAATTCGGCGAGAAAATCGAATTCCGGGCCGACCGGCACATGGCGGATCGAAGCCCCCGCCATGATGAAACCAAAGGCATGGATCGGATAGCACGGGTTCGGGACGAGAACGATGTCGCCCGGCGCGGTGATCGCCTGCGCGAGGTTGGCCAGCCCTTCCTTCGATCCGAGGGTGACGATGACCTCGCGCTCCGGATCGAGCTCCACCCCGAAGCGGCGGGCATAATAGCCGGCGCAGGCGCGCCGCAAGCCGGGGATGCCGCGCGATACCGAATACCCGTGGGTCTTCGGGTTTTGCACGGCCTCGACGAGCTTGGCGACAATGTGGGGCGGCGTCGGGCCGTCCGGATTGCCCATGCCGAGATCGATCACGTCTCGCCCAGCGGCGCGCGCCTGCGCCTTCAGCGCATTGACTTCGCTGAAGACGTAGGGAGGAAGGCGCTTGATACGGTAGAAATCTTCGGGCATGGCAGCTCGGCGTCAGATAGACGGCCCCTTGTAATCCCGGAACCCCCTCCTTTGCGAGTGCTATCCGATGGACTTCCCCGAACAGGAGCGAGCCTTCTTCGAGGCTGTGGGACGAGCCTTCGGTGTATGGCAGCACGTCGAGATGCAGCTTTTTCGCGTCTATGCCCGGCTGATCAGGCCGGAGAACGCCGAGGTCGCCTCCGCTGCATTCTACTCGGTCGTCAACTTCAACACACGGCTCGGCATGACGAATGCGGCGGCGCACGTGGCGCTAGCCGGCAACGCCGCGCTCTCGGTGTGGAGCGCGCTCCACAACCGAGCCGGTAGACAAGCCAAACGGCGCAACGAGCTGGCTCATTTCGCGGTTGTTTACGGCGTCAACCCTCCGACATCGGCCGAATTCGGCCCGTTTCTCCAACCGAGCATCTTCGATGTCACCGAGCGTGAAACAGCGAGGCAGAAACGGATTGACGCCACTCGCATCAAAGATGCCGGCAATTCGTTCACCCGGCTGGCCGAGGATCTGACGGCATTTGCGGATGGCTTGCCCGAGCTCGGATCATCGCTCGGTAAATTGATTTGATCAGGAGCTTGTCGGGCTCCGGCGCCTCGTATTCGAGCCGCCCCGACCTGTAGAGCACTTCCCGGCCCGCTCGGACCATCGCCTCGCTGATGGGGGCTTTGCTCGATCCATCCCGGCTGCTGAGGGAAGCGCAATCATCCATAAGACACCCGGCTCCACACTCGGCGGTTTTGCTATGTCGCCGGTCGTGGCGGTTCGCGGCGACCGAATGAGAATGCCTCTTGCCCCGTCAAAAACCGGTAGAGCCGGGCGTCACCAACCTGCCCAAAATTGGTCAATCAGCATCACAGCATCTACCAGCAAACCGGCAGGACGTGGAACCTTAGGGACAGAAACGAAGATCGTCCCGTTCGTTTTCATAATCTTCCATTGCCTGGTGAAGGACGTTGTCGGCCGGCAAGGCACGGAGCGCTTGCGAGATCTTTTTCAGGGTCGGCTCGTCATAGGCGACGGGTTTGGGACATTGGCAGGCCCCCGTGCGCATGCTGCTGCAGCTGGCGAGGGTCAGAACCGCCGAGAGCGCTGCGACGCCCTTTCCCAGCTTCGACAACACCACCCGGTCCCTCGCCCCAGCTTGCACAAGACGACCATAGCGGGGCGGCCGATCCAGGTCGACGGCTCAACCCGACGACCGCATGGATCACGGATGCGGGCTGTCCCACCACGCGGCGAGCTCTGCTGTGGTGCCAGCGAATCGGCTGCGATCGCAGCGGCCAATTCCGGGGACTGGCACGACATCGGCGCCGATGTTCCCATCGGTGTGCTGCCACAACGTCCAACTCGTCCAACCAGGCGGGCAAACCGGACGGGAGCTGTAAGCGGGCAGCCAAAGCGGGCACCGCGACAGAACGCCGTTAGGAAACCCCGTGCCGCGCCCGTCAGGCCCGTACCTGCCGACATAGACCAGCGGCGCGCGGCCGGTTGCCATATGCAGCCGCGCCGCGGCTTCGGCCGTCTGCGCGATAGTCGTGGTGCTGCCCATTCCGTTCGGCTCGGCGTCGATCGCAAGCACTCGACAGCTCTCAGCAACCGACAGGAAGTGCTCAACCTGGCGTTGTGGCGCCGAGTTATCCATAAAATGATAAGCGCCGACGAGCAACCCGGCCGCCCGGGCCGCGGCGAACCGCTTCGCAAATGTCGCATCGATCCAATGCGAGCCCTGCGTGGCCTTGAGGATCACCGCAACGATCCCGGCAGACTTGGCCCGTTGAAAATCGACGGACGCTTGCCAATGGCTGAGATCGATAATGACGTCCGATGTGGTCGGCGGGTAACAAGGCGCGGGCACCAATTTCGAGTACGATGGAAAACAATCGGCAAATTGCGCGGTCATTGATGAAACAATCCTAAGATGGCTTGCTTGAACTGTGCCAGCGCTGTCGCTGCAGCCAAAATGCCCCCACCGAGCCAGAGAGCGGCGCGCAGGCTGAAGCGCCCGCGGTCGGCAACCATGACCAGCTCCTCGACTTGATCGACAAGCCCCTTGCGGCCCTTGCCGTCACCGTGGAGGGCGTGATGGATCTCCTCGATGTCGCGCCGGATCAGCGCAAGCTGGGTCTCGATCGGGTAGCTTCCGGAGCGGCTATCTGCGGGCGGCATGCGTCACCTCTATCCCGGCGCTTGGTCTGGTTTTCGGCGCTCTGGTCACCTTCTGCGCCCGACAATCCTGATCCCGCGGGGGCCGAAGCTCAGCGTCTTGGTCTCGCCGCCGATCTGCAAACAGCATTCCCCGGTTGCTTCGTCCGCGGTGATGATTTCACCCGGCACATCGGCATAATTGTCGGTGCGGACGATTTTCCAACGCCGCTTGTCTTCGGCACTGTGCCAGGATTCGAGTTTCATCGTGCAAATCCCATAAAGGTCCATGCGAGATTGGCTAAGGTTGCGTCCGGGGTGGCCGGCGCGACCACGGTCAGCACATCGCCGGCATTGAAATCCGTCGCGATGCCCATGGTGAATGTCGCCCCGTTGCGCCGATGCGGCGAATGCTCATGGTTCCGATATTCCGCGCCATTCTTCTGAATGCCGAATGTGGAATCATCAGTGGCTGCGACCGTTGCCGCGTGCCCCAGCTTCCTGAAAGACCGGCCGGCAAGGTCACTGGCGACGCAAATACGTAGCTCTGCAACACGAGGTTCTGCCGTTGGCGGCCGGTAAAGGATCCGCTGACTATGCTGGAGGAAGCCTGCCCGGCTCCTCGGATCAAATAGGTGTGCGCAGGAACCGACGCCAGACTTTGCAGCCCGCCTCCGACAATGTTCATTGATGCGAACTTCAAATAGACCGTTCTGGCCGATCAGGCTGCTGGGGTACGCGAACCGGCCGATAGACCCGTCCAGCGTAGCGAAATTCGCTCCGGCCGGATGGTCGTTATCGCGCTGCCATAGGCGCCACGGTAGAGCGTCGCCAGCTCATATTGATGAGGTCCGGTAAGGATGGCTGTTTCAAAGGCGAGAAGCTCCCCGCCGCGTAGCAAAGCGTGACCAAATTGGCGGCGTCGGTGGCGGAAACGGAACTGAGCTGACCCCGGCTTTCGGTCAGATCGACGGAAAGAGTGTTGACCAGGTCGGGGGAAGAATGCGCAGGCAGGTCAGCGCTCAGGGTCCCTTGAGCTGCCGGTGATGCGATTGTTCCAGCCAACGCGTAGGAGTTGCCGTCGCTGGAGATCCAGACCTGCGCCCCGCCCCAATTCGCGCCGCCGGACAGCGCGACCCAGATCTCGAGGACGGCCGGACAACAGTGCGGCTGGTGGCTCGAAAATGATCGGCGGGTTGACGTCTCCTGGAGGCGAGCTCCAATTCGGGACATAGCCGGCACTCGCCTGCTTCGGATAGAGGACTCGCCGTCGAGTAGCCACCGAAGAAATCTTCCGCAGTGATCGACAAGCGTCCCTTCGTCGTCCTCCTCTACCGCCGTGATGCGCACGGTCAGCGCCGAGAGGCCGAGCCGGGCATCGGTGATCTGGACGAGGTCCATCGGCTCGAGCAGGCAATACCTCCAGCCGAGCTTGAAGGTGTAAGTATTGCGAAACAGCAGAAGCGCGCTGCAGCATGAGCTGGGCGACAATCGGCGCGACATTGGTGGGGTCGACGATAGCCCGCGCCTTCAGCGAACCGTCGCGGCGAGATGCCGTAGAGCTCGATCGCGGCCTGATCGAAAGCCTCGACGATTGCAGTATTGTAGCTATTCGATCGGTCCAGACATTCGAGTTGGATCGAATTGGTCGCATCGGCCGGGGTAGACCGCGTTATCCGGACCGGATCGTCGCTAAAGCCGCCAGTCATCGGACCCGCGGCCGACCGCAAGGCCGGGCCGCCCGGGGCAACCCCGGAACTCGTCCCAACACTCGATTCTTGGACGATGAAATCATCCTCGCCGAGGCTGTACACGGGCACGATGTCCGGCGTGTAGGTGACGCCGTTGCCGGTAACCGGCTGATCGCCGTAGGGGATGATCTTCAATAGCCCGCCCGACCAGACGATGGCGCTATTGGTGATCTTGACGATATCCGAAAGGTGGCGCTGCGCTTCCTGCTGAGTATCGAGCAGCGGCGACAGCACGATCCCGAGAGCTTGGCAATAGGTCCGAATAGGCGGTAAGATCCCCGACATTGCGGCCGGGAAGCCGGCGCCGTATCGAGGATTGGTCAGAAAATCGGAAATGATGGCGGCCGGATTGGCGTCGAGCCCATTGGTGCCGCTGAGAGAGAGAAGACCTTGCACCTCGAAGGAGAAATTCGGAAGGGTCGCCGTGTCGCCCATGGCGTAGTTGTTGGCCGCGACAGTAGGCGGTTCCTGAATAGCCGAGGGCTCTGTCGGCATGGCTCGTTTGCCAGTACGCGTCCGGCGCTTGGCCGTCATTCCCGAGATAGAACGCCGCCGGCAGCGACGACAGCGTACCGACATTCTTGTCCCACCATACGGTGCCGATCCCGGCAACCGGGCCTTGGCACACGCCCATAATGACCGAGGCGCTGTACTTGTACTGCTGGCCGCCGCCTTTACCACCGCCGCCACCCTTACCCGCCGCCGCCTTGGCGCGAGGAAGGCGTCGCTTTGAAGTCGTCATACTCGATCAGGTTTGGGGAAACCCGGGTCGTACCATAGACGAGCGGGATTACTCCGCCTTGCTGCGAGGTCTGAAACTGCAGAGAGCCGACGCTTTCTGCTGCTTGGCGTTCGACACGCCGCCGATGATGCCGCCCATGGTCGGTAGTCAGAGGTGGAGGGGGGATAGGGGTCAAAGAACCGTCACTGGGCGATCCGTCAGCGGCGGCTGGTGCGCATCGGCGTAGACCACCCCCGCATTCCACCATGCGTGGATCAGCCGCGGCCAGGCACACGACGATCGCGCCATGCGCGAAGCAGCGGCCGAACTTGAACACCGCCATGTCGCCCGGCTGGGGCGGCCCGGCAATCTCAGAGGCATAGCGCATCAGGCCGCCAGATACCGCTCGGCATCGCGATGGAGGTGCCAATCCTGCGGATAGAACGGCACCTCGACGCGGGGGATCACGCCCGCCGATGCGAAGACTTCGGCGAGCAGCATCAGGCAATCGGTGCCACCGCCCCTGACCCGGCCCATGTGATGATACGGTGTGCGCGAGCCAAGTCTCGGCCTCGGCGACACTTGCGACTCGCCGGGTCATACCGCGGTCTCCGGCGTCGGGATATAGGGAAAGCCGCCAAAGTGAATGGCGTTGTTGAAGACGTTTGTGCAGGTCGCGAGCGTGCGGTCGCACCCGGGGAGCATTTGGAACTCGTCGCCGGCCATCGACCGGCGAAAGAAACGCGAGCTTCACATAGACCCAGCCTGCGCCAATGTTTGCGACTGTGCGGCTCGAACCGGCATTTGCGCCGCTGATGCCGACGATGGTCCCTTGCACATATAGATTTGCGGGGCTCGGCGTCGACTGAAGCCGCGATTTGCACTGGGGTCGAGCCGGGCCCGGCTGAAAAAGTGGTCTGCAGGCTAGATCGGTCGAATTGGCACATCGCATCGCCAAACAGGTGGGTGCATGAGGATTGCCAGAGACGGCGCGGCATCTGAATATTCAGTAGCTCGAGATGCGAGCGGCATCGGATATCGACACTGGTGCGGGTGCAATCGATGTCCGAAATGCGGCCGGCGAAGAGGATTACCGTTCCGGGGCTGGTATCCCCGTAGGTCGGCATGAAGCTGCGTTCCAGCTGCAGCGTTGCGCCGTCGAGCTGGCCCTGCCAGGCCGCTTCGAGAAAAGGCACTGCACCAATGAGGTCCGCCGGTTCGGGATATACCCTGACCTCGAGCTCATCGACCTGGGTGCCGATCACAATCTTGGTCTTCGAGCGCTCGAATTTTGGGCCAAGGCAAAGATATTTCCACTGACGGTGAGCGCTGTCGCCGCTGCCGAATAGCGCAGCACCGACCCGCCGACGAGAGTAATCGTATAGAGGTCCGCCATAATGAACTGATCGGCGCCGTCGAGCAGCGCGATCAGCGCGGGGCTGGCCGCTTTCATGGCCGCACCGAGATGAAGGTCATTTTTTTCAACTGCCAAAGCCGATACATGAAATTCTCGAAATCGTAGCTGTCGTCGGTGAACCGACAGCGGAAATAGTAGGTAAAATCGGCGGTTATAATGAGCCCACTGCCGGGCGCCGTAGCAAAGGTTACGAGCCCGCTCTCGGGATCGACATTATAGCTCGCAGGATTCTGGGTAATTCCGTCAAAATAGACGGCGCTGACGACGTTTGGAGCTGATATGGGCTCGAAAAAGCCGCCACCGGGCAGTTTTGCACCTATTGCACGCTGCAGCTGAAACACCGTCGTGCTCGCGTTGCCGACACCGATCGGCTGCCCGAAGACCTGGCGGTCGCTCGGGTCCTCGAATAGAAATGGGCGAAAGCTCCCTGGCAGAGCATGAAGAACCCGAGCAAGGTCCTCAGCTCGTCATAGCCCGCTGCCGGGTCGTCGCGCAGGAAATCGTAGACCAAAGCAAACTGCCACAGCGGGTAAGGATAATCGAGCGCCCGCAACTCCCGGCCCGAGGCCGCACGCTGGATGCGGGTTTGAAAGGTCGGCGTCTTTGTAACACTCCAGGCGAGGCCCGGCAGGGTCGGAAAGATCAGGGCCATCACGCCGTCCGCAGCGCCGAGCCGTTGCGCATCGCCTTGTTGAGCGCAGCGACGAGCACGCTGCCGTTGCTGTGAAAGAACCGCTTCACGTCCTGGCTGTCGATCGCCGAGACGTTGATGACAACCGGGCCGCCGGCGCCGCCGCCTCCGTTGGTGGAAATCATGCTTTGCAGTCCCCGGCTGATGTTGGCCGGCAGGATCATTTCGTTCTGGTGCACCATCGCCAGCTGATCGGAGGGCACCACCCAACCGCCGGCAGCCGACGCGATGCCGCCGGCGGCGGCCATGACGGTCGCCTCTCCGGCCGCGGCGGGGCCGGCGGCTGCCGGCCCCATGATCGGAGCCAGAAAGGCAAAGATCCCGGCGAATGCCTGAGCGGAGTCGGTCACGATGCTTTTGAGCGCATTCAGTCCCTTGAGCGCCAACCCCGCCGCCATCCCTTCGCCTTCGGCCGCAGTGCGCGCCACGGCTCCGGCCTCGGTTGCCGTCGTCATGGCGAGCTCGCTGGCGATCCAGTTCGTCACCATCTTGACGCCGAGGCTGACGAATTCGCCGATGATCGATTGCGTAATGTTCGCGACCGCCTTTTGCAGCGTCGTCGTGCCGAGGATCATGCCGGTGATCGAGGTGTCAAACGCGCGCTGGATCGGCTGCATCAGACCGAGCCAGACCCGTTGGCTGTTCTGCGCCGCCTGAGTGTCCAGCTTCTGTTTTTCGGTCAGAAATTTTTCGTAGGCGAGCCGCTCTTCTTCCGTGAGCTTTTGTCTCGTACGGATGTCGTTCTCGGCAGCCGCCAGCTTTTTCGCGAAGTAGTCCTGGTCGAGGGCCCATTTGGTCTGGAGCAGGTCTTGCAGCTGCGCGAGCTCCTGATTGGCCGAAATCTTGCCGAGCTCTGCATCGGCTTGAATGGCTGCCCTCTTGCGGGCGTAGACGGCATTGGAGACCTTCTCGTCCGCATCGAGCATAGAAAGGGCGTCGCGCTCATTCTGGAGCGCGAGCTGCTTCTCGAGCTGATAAATATTCGATTGGACCGCGATGCGAGCTTTCGATCCGGCTTCGGTTAGGGCCAGCTTCTCTTGCCAGAAGGCCAGCTCCTCGGCTTTCGAGTCCCGGAAGAAGGCCCGCTCATCGAGCAGCTTGCTCTGAAGGTCGGCGCGCCATTGCGGCAGTCGATCGTCGGTTCCGCGGCCGGCGCCGTCTCCGCCGATACGAGCGCCCGTGCTACCGCTGGGCCGATCAGTCCTTTGCTGCCGAACCGCAGAGGCTCCCGAACTGCCTAGGCTGGTTGACGGGTCGGAAGCCTTTTCCAACATTCCGCTGCCGATCGATCCGGCGAGGCTTGCTGCTTTCGACTGCAGCGCACCGATCGTCGATCCGATCTGCGCCGCGGCGGCGCTTATCTGCGCCTGTGCCTGCTGCGCTGCCGCGCTGAGGGCTGCGAACTGCGTCTTCATCCCTTCGGTTGCAGCCTGGACCGAATTTGCTGCTGCCTCCAAACCGGACTGCAGGCCATCGGTTTGCGCGTTGATGACGACGCTGGTTTCCATGTCGGCCATTGAGCCCTCGCAACAAAAGTCCCGGGCGGCAGTCCGCTAGGGTCTTTGAATCCACAGCTTCAGCCGGCTGGCATCACGGCCTTCCGCCGCAACTCCGCAAAGTCGAACTCCACAGATCCCAGGCCGGCATGGACATCGCCAGCACGCAAAACCGGGTCCAAGTTCGGCCAGGAGGGGGCCGGGATCCGAGCCGGTCCTATCGCCGAGACCGGGTGTCGAGTGTCGACGATATCCGGGGCCGCTTTTGACCGTTGAGACCGAGGTAAGCGGCTACCAAGATATGAACCGGCGGGTGTTCCGACCAATAAGACGTCAGCTCCTCGACATCGAGGAGCGTCATTGCATCGATTACGGGATAGGTGTAGCCGCAGGCGGTGGCGAGGAGACCGTAGATGTATTCCCAGCTGTCTCCAGAGCCGTTACGGGCATCGCCACCGCCACGGCTTCCCCCAGCGGGCTGCCGCGGGTTTTTAGCCCCGATCCGGTCAGAACCGCGTTCAACACCACCCCGGCATTTCCGAGATCGAGCAGGTTTTCGACCTGTTCGAATGTCAATTGGGGTAGTTGCGCTGCAGCGCCGAGGCAACGATTTCCACCAGTACTGCGATCTGCGGCTCACCCATCGACGCATCGACCTCGGTCAGCTGACGCACCTTCGGCATCAGGCGACGCAGCTGGCCGAGGGTCAGCGGCGGGATCAGCCAGGTCTCGCCGCCCATCGCGACTTCGACGCCAGGTATCACTCTCCCCTCCGCCCGGATCATTCGACAGTGCTGAGATAACCGATCGTGCCCGAGGCATCGGCGAACGCGCTGAAGTCGAGCTCGCTGATCGTCCAGGTGTCGACCTTTGTCGGAAACGACAGCTTATTCGCGGTGCAGGCGTTGAGCCGCAATGCGGTCCCATTGCCATTATAGGTTGTATAGAAGGTCGCCTTGAAGGTCGGCGTCGTTCCCATCAATTGATTGGTAAGCGTCAATTTGTTGCCGCTCGCCGCCATATTGTAGGTGTACGAGATCAACAGCGCAGCGTTCGCGTCGGCGGCCGAGAAGGTGTAAACGCCACTCGAAAAGTTGACCGAGTATTGGCCGGCGGCGGAAGGCGTCGTAACCCGGTTGAAGCGTTTGCCGCTGCCCGCGTAGACGATGCCGAGGTCGTCATTGAAGCTCGCCGCATTTGCGGGGGTCACCGTGTACGGCGTGGTGGCGGGCACCGTCGCTGCTTCGAGTTGCGACACGGCGAACTGGGCGGATGCCGGGGTCAACCCGAAAAAGATGTCGGAATATAGCAGGCCGAGAATTTGAGCGAATTTGGCCTTGCCGGTGATTTTGCCTTGGCCCCGGGCAATGGCCACGGGGAATTGAAGCTGACCGTGAAGCTCCTTGTCGGTCCAATCGAAATCGATCTGGATGTCCTGGAGCACGCCGAACTGGCGCGGCCCGACGCCCGAGCCGCTAACATCCGTGCGTTCGCCCCATACCGCACCCGCGCCGAAGCTCAATTGCATATCACACAATCCCTCTTAAAAGCCGCTTCAAGCTCTCCTTAGCGGCATAAGCGACGTTCCAGGCCTGTGTGTCGCGCGCGACAGCCGAGCCTGGGAAATGATCCCCCCACCAGCGATCGATCAGCTCGTCGGTGCGAGCGGGTTCAGCGCTCTCTTGCTCGCTGACGCCATCTTCAGTCATTGACCACTCCTTTGCATCGTCCGGGCGTCGCGGCCTTCGTTCGACCTCAAATGCACAGGACTTCGATTGGGACGATCGCGATTGCCTGATCGCCGAGAACGCCTTGGTCCGTCTCGATCCGGCCGGCGATGTAGGCGTGCTGCACCATTTCCGGCAGCCCGAGATGCTGGATTCCGGTTGCGGGCGAGGGAGCCAGCGCGGCTTCGAGCGCATCGAGCAGCGGGTTCAGGATTGCCCCCGGCGGCAGGTAGGGATCACTCGAGTGGGCGTAGATGTAGAATTCGCCGTAGAGCGTCCAGACAATCGGCGACCCGAGGCGTTTTATCGCTGCAAGGCCCCCCTTTTCGCTCATAAACAATGCCGGCTGTTCTGCCGGGGCCACATCCGACCAATGCCGCAGCCGCCGGCTGGCGGTGGCAAATCTTGCGGCGCCGGTCCCAAGCGCCCAGAGCGCTGCATAGATCGTCTCGCGAATGATCATCGGTCGACCTCGGATGGGGCTGGCGCCAGGCTTCGCGCCCAACCCTCATTTCGCAAACGTCTCGCGCAGCGCCGCTTCCGTCGCGTCGCGGATTGCCGGAGCAAGATCCTCCAGCGCCGAACGCAAAAACGAGCGCTCCGGAAGATCCATCCGGCGGGTGTAGCCCTTCACTTCGATCGTCTTTCCGGCGAACGGCCGCCCAAAAGCCTCGGTAACGCGCCGGAGGCTCGCCTTGACGTTGACCGTTCCAGCAAACCCGTACTCGTGAGCGCGCGCGTAGGGACTATCACTGAAGACGGTCGCGGCGATGGCTGCGGAGTGTTGATCTATTCGAAGGCCGATACTCGACTTCAGCGCCCCGGAGCGTGCAGACAACACCTCGCCGGAAAGCCCATCCTGAACTCGGCGCTGCAGCTCGATTGCAAGCTCGGTCATGGCGTGCACGAGCCCCAAATTGGCTTCGGCGCGCAATTCCCGCAGCCGGCTCAGCAGTCGATCGCTGCCAACCAGTTGAGCCGTGATCATCAGCCGATTAGCGAGCCACTGGCGTCGGGAGCGCCGGGCTCGCCGATAGGCCGAACCCCGACAACCGGGATCACCATCCGATATTGCTGCAGCAGCGTTTTGATCGCATCGCTCAGGTCCTTTTGGGCGTAAGTGACCGTTTCGGCGCCGCCGAGGGACTTTGAGACCTCGCCGATGCGCGTACGCTCGCGATAGCGCAGCGCCACCAGCTCGATGCAGGCTTGTGCAATATCGGGCGGTACGCTCGGATACCCGGCGGTGTAGGAAAAAGCGACGTTCTGGACCCCGCGGATGAACCTGTAGCCGCGAACAAACAATTGCGTCGGACTGAACGCATAGCCCGCGGCACGGGTCGAGGCGGCGCGCGGAATCGCCTGATCCCCAATCGTCAGCGACTGGACCTCGACCACCGGGAAACACGCGAATTGCAGCGCTTCGCCGCCCGTCCCGTCCCGCACTTCGAAATAGCCGGCGAGCGCGATCGGGCGGCTGAGCCAACTCTGAATGTATTGACTGGCCGCGGTGATCAGACGCGTCAGCAGCCCGTCATCGGTCACGGGAAAGGCGTTGTGCCCGGTTTGCAGCCACGCCTTGACTTCGGCTAGTGTCGTCAGATCGCCGAACGCCATTGCTCAGTCCTCCGCGATCGGGCCAAAGAGCGAAGCCCCCGGGCGCCAACCCGGGGGGATACGCTATCCATTTCGGGTGGAAGCGAAGAGGATCGCTATCACGCGTTCGCGATATTGCAGATTACGCCCATGGCAAAGGGCGCATAGACCGCCAATACTTCCTCGGCGTAAACACCGACCTGCCGCTGGCGGGTGACTATCGGCCAGTCGATTTGGTAGTAGTCCTGCCGGGTCTTGATCTCGGCGACATTCGGGACTTCGTTCGACTGGTACTGAATCGGCAGGTTCTCGGCCCATCCAATGATGGTGCCGGGGGGCACCCGGGGATGGATCCTGATCGGAATTCTGAGACCGCCGTAAATCGCGTAGGGATTGTAATAGTATTGGACGACGCCCGACGCGGTCAGCTGATACTCGCCGGCGCTGCCGTCTGCGGGCGTATCATAGCGCAGCAACGGCCCGGAGGCATTCGACAGCACCTTTGTGGTGATGTTTTTCAGCTCCTGAGAGTTGACGTAGAGAACCGTCGGAGACACTTCGAAACTGTCCCACATCTTTTGGAACATCGTGTCGATCTCGACGACGGAACCGCGGCCTGAGGCGGTCAATGCCGTTCCGGTGCCGGCGACCCCGGTCGGCATCATGTTGACGTAGGCATTGGAACCCGGCTTGAACGCAGTCGTTAACAGCCCATCATAAGCATAGCTCGGATTGGCTGAATTATCCGCACTGATCGCGGTTTGCGGCTGATTCCCAACACTGAGCGGGGCCGTGATCGCGAGGCTGTTGATCGTCGTGATCGTTTGCAAGGTTTCAGCGCCGGTGGTGCTCGACACGTACCAGGCATAGGCGACCGCGCCTTGGATCGGAGCGACCGTGCAGGACAGGGTCTGACCGAGGCTCACCGCCTGGCTCGCCTCGGCGCTGATATTCGAGGACCCGCCGGACAGCGCGAAGCTCTTGCCGTCGGCGCCGGTAACGGTTTTTGCGGTTGCCACGCCGCCCGAAACGCTCGAATTCTGGTAGCCCTCGAGGGTCAGCGCGACGACTTTCACAAAGTAAGTGGCGGCAGGCAGCGTTGCTCCGGTCCCCGAGGCCGAGAGGCTCGGCGCCGCCGGCGTCCCCAGCGTCAAGGACGCGTTGCCCGCCAGGATCGCCATCTCTTCCTTCAGCATCATCTTTTGCAGCAGGCGGAAGGTCATGTGCGCCTGGACGTCCTCGAACTGGCGCCCGGCGGAGATTGCTTCGAAAGTTGCCGCATCCTCCTCGCCGATGGTCACGAAGGTCGCGGTCTTGTTCGAGGTCGAATACGACATCTGCCCCGAGCGCTGGCCTTCCGGCACCCAGCCCATGGAGTCGAAGCCCGAGCCGATGATGGCGTTGACCTGGCGCCAGTTCGTTGCCGAGCCGACCCCGCCGCCGACCCGCGGCATCGCGTTTCTGATCGGCGTTACGAAAGGATAGAGATTCTTGCGGGCGCCTGCAGGTCATAAGCCAGCAGGCCGGTTGCCGTCGAAATCGACTTGGCGAGCGCATGATTCGGCTTGGCCAATGCGCCCTTTACGAGATCCAGCGAGTCTTGAGTAATTGGGTTCATCAAACCTTCCTCCCGGCAAGGGGGGCGATAGAACAGCCCGGCAAAGAGCCGGGCCGGTGAAAATTCTGCTGATCGCAAGCAAGGGTTATCGATCGTTCCTGAGCTGCACCGGGCGCGAAAGCTGGGAGGCTTCAGCGGCCGACCACGCCAGCACTATCGGAACGGCCTTGTTCCGTTTAGCCATAATACAAGGCTCCAACGCGTCCCGCTCTCGACCACCGATGCGCGATGCATCACGAATGACGGGAACAAGACGACATCGCCGATATCCAGGTCGAGCCTGTTTTCTACCGACTGGCCATAAAAGATTTCAATTCCACCTCCCTGTCTGGATGCACGAGGAGTGAGCTCGACGACCGCTGTGATCTTGCGCAGGCTCGGCCGCCCCGCCCCCAGATCCATGTGCCATTCGTAATGTTGTCCCGGCCGATAGCGAGTAAGCTGGGCCTGCCCCATCTCATCCGCCAGATCAAAGCCGTACGCCGCGTTATATTGGCTGACCGTATCCCATAATCGACTGAATATCCAATCGGTGTCTTCTGCGCGGGGGATCCAGAAAATATCGCTGTCCCTCACAGTCCGACCTTCTGCCGTGGATATTTTGTCACGCACGAGTTGGTTGTTCCGATAGAGGTCGATAATTCCGGCACATTCGTCGCCGACAAACCGATTCCTGTGTATCGCAAAATACCGGTAGGTCTCCCAATGCTGGGCAATCTCGGATAATCCGCCCCTCATCGCGGTTTCATGGCATGCAGCGCCAGGTCAATTCCCAGCATCATCATTCGCCTGTTGAACCGGGTATCCGAATGGGGTTCGCATAGCTGGCTTTGATCAGGGTCAAAGTCTGTTCCTCCTTGGTCAATTTCGCGAAAGCAGAAGCGATTGCTTCCGAGGACAGATCGAGATCGCTACCGCTGGCGCCGCCACGGTCCTGCTGTTTCGAGACCGCGACTGTCCCTTTGGCCATCGTCAACGGCGGCAACGGGGTGCGGGCGATGTCGTCGACCCGCTTGGCCAGACGTTCCAGAGTCGGCACGATCTCGGCGAACATCTTGGTCAGCAGCGCCTTTTCAGCGACGTCACCGGTCGAAGGCGGAGCAACGGCTCCGGCAGAAGCGTCCGCTCCAGGCGCCGCTTCGCTTTCCTGCGGCTCACCTTCCATCATCGGCTCCGCATTGACGAGGCCTGCGGCGTCGCATTGGGCGCCAGCGGAGACCAAGTTTCCATGTGCCTCTTCCAGTTGCACCATCGTTTGCCGGGACTGGCGCTGGGCGGCTGTTTTGGCCTCTCCGCACACTGCGCCACCGCTGAGCCGGTTGATGCATTGGTGCGCTACGTTCATCAAGGCTCGGCTGGGCGGTTGCTCTTTGCCGAGCAGACCGACAATCATGCCGAGCACTGCCGATGCTACATCGGCGGCAGCATCATCTGCGGCCGCATCCATAGAAACGGCGCCGGCCTCACCCAACCGATCGCGGGCCTGCTCGATGCATTGTCCTTCTTCGGCAGAGAGGCCGCCGAGCTTTAGGCACTCCTCGCAGGCGAGGTAGGCCATATCCACCAGCATCTGATCACTCGGCGAAAATTCCACCATGGCAGGGCCGAAGCGACGATCGACGGAGGGCCCATCGCCGATTTGAGCTTGGCTCTGCTCGGAAGCCCTTTTTCCGAGGCATTTGAGAGCCTCGGCCTTGGCGAGATGCCGATGATCGAGAACATTGCAGGCCCAAATCTGGATCGGCGAGTTGAACGGTCGATCATCCGCGGACGGTGAAGCCGCCTTCCAGCAGTCGAACACGGCTTCGGGGTTCGCGGGCCGGTCAACCAATGAGATTTCGTTGAGCATCAGGCCGGTGATCGCGTTCGGGTTTCCCGGCTCCCGCTGGGTCACCCGACCGCCGATCGAGAAGCCTCGATAGACCTGATTTTTAACTTTGGCAACCGCGACCGGATCGACCACATGGGCGACAATTCGGGTCGTCCCGTCTTCACCGACTTCTGCTTCGAGCGTGGTTCCAGCAGCCGAGAGCTGATGCATCTCGCGCAGGGCAGGAAACCGCATATAGTCCGGAATGGCCGCACGGATCGCGTCGGCCCGCACAATTTCTCCATGATCGTCCACCGCCTCGGATGTTGCGATCCCGTGGACACGTACGGTACCGTCATCCTGAGGCTCGATCTTTTGAATGGCGCCGTAAAGCCGCATAATTCGAACCCCAATCAGCTATCGAAATCGGATTTTGCTGCCAGCCTGCTATGTCACGGGCCTGGCAGTTTGCACTGAAGCGTCGTATTGAGCTTCAGAACGCGGCCGTCGCTGAGATTGGCCGTCGCCTCGACGATGTATGTTGCACCCGCAGCCGAGAGCGGCATGCCGCCTATCACGGCCGTGGAGAACGCCCCTTGACGTGCTTGCAGCGAACCATCCACAGGCGATCGAAGCAGGATCGCAGGCTGCGCCGAAACCGACATTATCCGCGACTGCGGTGCCGGATCGGTGGCTGGCTGATATGGCGCCAAAGCGCACATCCAGGTCGTCAACTCGATTGTTGCAGTCCCGATATCAGGCGTGAAATCGAACGCGAACAGGTCGATTTCACCGACTTCGATCGGGTCGAAAGGCGTTGCAATGCGCATGCGCAAAACTCTCACCGGCCTTTGAGGGGGAGCCTGCTACCCGGGCCGGCAAGAGCCCGGATTCGGCCAGGTGAACCCAGGAGCCGCCCAGGCGAGACCGGCATTAGCCCCAGCGGATCCACCCGGCCAGCCGTTTCCAACGAAAACCCAGAGCCCGCCGAAATCGTCGCGGCCAGGTGCTCGATGGCGGGTTCCAAGTCATTTTGACGCCGCACCGCGGCGACGCTTTCGAGCAGCAATGACGCTCCGCCAGCGGCGGCGGCGCGGGAGGATTCGGCTGGGACGATCGAATTGCCACGAGCCAGACCGACATCTTCGATTGGGTTGCTCAGACCTTGTCGGATCCCGCGCTCGGTTGCGGCCGTCAGCGGGCAATTCCGGCTTGTCGAGGCCACGAATTGGATCGGGTCGATGGCGATCGTCAACAGGCTCTCCAGGGTTTCCGAGGAAACCGACGCATCAGCTGTTACGAGCGAGGCGGCCGCTGGAGCATAATTGACGACGATAATCCCCTGAGCTCCGCTTCCCCCCGCCCCGGCGCCCGGAGCAAATGCGGTGCCGCCACCGCCGCCGCCGTAATAGCCGCCGGCCCCGCCATTCGCGTTGCTCGCATTGTAGTATCCGCCACCTCCGCCGCCGCCGCCCGCGCCGCGGACTCCATCGAACTCGACACCGTTGCCTCCGGGAGCACCGGCTGCCTGCCCGGGTGTGCCTCCGGCGCCGCCGCCGCCCCCTGACCCTCGCACTCCGGCCATGGCATTCGATGAGCCGGAGATTGCGCCGGCACCTCCCGGAGCGGCCGCATGACCCTCGGGCCCGTCGCCGCCGCCACCGCCCATGGTGCCTGATCCATCCGACCCGGCGGTGCTGCTGCCCCCGCCGCCGCCGCCACCACCGGAACCGACATTCGCGCCGCTGAGGGCGCCGGCTTTGCCCGTTCCGTTTGGCCCCCCAGCACCGCCGCCGCCCGCTCCGCCACTCTGTGAATTCGTCGAGTTGCCGCCATTTCCTCCAGAATACTTGACAGTGCCAATGCCGCTGGCTTGATCGCCGCCCGCACCCCCGCTGGGGCCGGAAGCACCGCGGCCGCCTTTGGCTCCGACGGAAGACGCGGCGAGGCCCGCTCCATTGAACCAGGTGTCGCCGCCCGCGATGTTCGCCGACCCACCCGCCCCGACTTGAATTGTGATCGTGGCCCCCGGCGTAAGCGCCAGGTTATAAATCTTCGAATAGCCGCCGCCGCCGCCACCCCCTGCATCGTTGCCGCCACTTGAGGTGCCGCCGCCGCCGCCGCCAATCGTCTCTATGCTGTTGTCGGTGGTGTTCCAATCAGCCGGCACTGTCCAAGTTGTGCCGGAAGCAATAATTATCTGGGTCAAATCCGGACTCTGAAGCAAGGATAATCAGATCGTGCCAACCAAAGTGCTGTGATGTCGCCGGATATTCGCGGCGGCGGCAGGTAATGAACAGAACGTAGTTTAAGTAAATTGCGCGTCTGAATATTTAAGTTGTCGTGCCCTGAATTCTGAGATCGACCGACCCCTTATAGGCCGCAGTGCCGGCGGGCAAGATCAATTGCAACCAAACTCCCTGAGCGCCCGCCGCGTTGGGGGCAGGGCCCGATGGCAAGTTGCCCGCACCCGGCACGCTCAGGAATGCCGGCTGCGGGCTGAACGGACCTATGCCAGAGCCCGGCATCGTTTGGCGGTCAGCAATGTTGCCGGCATCGTTCAGTGCGGTCGCCAGCGCCAACTGCAGAGAAGCCCCGGCGGGCAAACCCGGGGTTTCACCGGCCGCCTCGATTTGCGCAGCAGTCAGGGCAGTACTGGTATTATTGTTGACGACAAAGATCTTTTCATAGTAGGCGCGCTGCGCGCCGGTTGGCGCGTCGGCGACACTGGTCGAGAACAGGCGTATGACAGAGGTCACTGGATTGGGCGAGACTTCAAATAGCATTCCCTGAAGGATCTTATAGGTCGTCGTGTTGTCCGGGATGGCATTCCAGTCGCGGCTGACAGCCACGGTGTCGACGCCGTATCCCGAAGTCGCAACGATTTGGCGAAGCTGGTTTGCGCCGGTTCCGCTTTTGGTCCAGATGATTTGCCCGGAGGACACGCTGGAGCCGTCCCCCGACTGCAGCTTGAACAGCGCCGGCGTCGTGCCGTTGTGGTTGGCGGAGCCCGTTTGGGCTGTGTGCACCGCCGTGTCGGTAGTGATGGAAGCAGCGGGCAGCACGCAGCTATGGGCGGCTAGCGCTGTGTCGCCGACCGCGGCAGTCCCCCCGGGATCGGCGATCGGGCCATTCGGGGTCGCTCCTGACAATGCGGCGAACAGCAACCGTTCCAACTGGTGCGAGCCGGCAACCCATGTCTGACCGTTCAACGTCAAGGTTTGGCTCTGGATTACACCCGCCGGGTCTCGCCCATAATAAGCGATCTTGGTTGCCGTATCGCTGGCGGAGCTGGATATCACGTCAACCTTGCCGGCCGGCGCTATGTCGTAAAAAGCAACTCGGCGGCTAAAATCGACCGCGCCTCCGGTAGCGATGCCATCCGCTTCGGGCATATTGGCGGCGCCGTAGACGACGATGTCGGAAGGCAGAACACTCATTCGGAGCTCCTACTACTTCAGCAGCATTCAGTGAATTTCACCAGCTCGTCTCGACCGCGAGGCAGAGCAACAGCTCTGGGCGGCAATCGAAATTCGACTGGAGGGCGCAGCTGGGGGCTGCAGTGCACCTCTATCCGGCGGGCTCAGCCCTCGGGTTAACCGCTTGGCGCAGCTGGACCGGACCCTGCGCGGTGAAGATCATCGGCTCTTCGCCGCCCTCGACCGGACCGAGCCCGAGGGCGTCCCGCGCTTCATTGAGCGCGTAGATTCCATCTTTCACATACCCGCCGAGGATTGCCGCCTGATCCTTCGGGTCGAGAGGCCGAACATCGGACCAGGCGAATTCCAGGTCGAGATGGCCCATCCGGTTCTGGATGACCTCGTCGATCAGTCGCTTGACCCAGCCCGTCAATGGTGCCAGTCCCTCCGCGAGAGCGGCTTCGTGCGAGGTCTCCGCCGTGGCCCGATTGACTTGTGGGGTAAAGGCGGTCGGCGGAAGGCTGAACGCGTAACAGACGATCCGCGCCAGCCATTCGTCGAAGTCGTCCTTGTAGGGCGCTTCCTTGAATGCCTGGTATTTGGCGCCGCTCGGGCCCCAGACGAGCCGGGTGCGGTTGCCCGTATTCCCCGCAAGGATCGAGTTCGAACCACTCCTGGAATTGGCGGATCTGCTCGGGGCTCCAATTGTCCGGCGCGTTCATCAAGCCGGGCGGAATGTTTCCTTCCGTGAAGTGCTGCAATTGCATGACCTGCCGCCGCAGCGCGATATTTACCGTCATGACGATCTGCTCGACCGGGCTGAACCCGTATGCCTTGTGTGGGCGGGGATTCCGCGGCAAGTAGATGAGCTCGTCCGATGTGAGGAGCCGCCACGGGCGCCCCTGAATGATCTGCTCGTAAGCCGGTGCCGGAGGCTGTGGCCGGCGGCCGGTATCGTCGAGCAATACCTTGATCGTCGAGCCGTCGACGACGTCGAGCCCTATGAGTTCGCCGCCACGATTGCGGCGAACTTCAAACGCCGCGGCATCGAGCACGAGCACATCTTCCAGGACCTCGCGAAGCCATGTCGCGAAGGGTCGTTCACGGTCGGGCGTTTGCCAGAACCGGGTCAGCAGGTCGATCCGCGCCGCTGCGTCCGAGGCGACGCGTTTTCGATCGCGCGATTTTATCGTCCAATCGAGCTTTTCGATCTGGTCCTTGCGCGTCTCGATCGCCAGCCGGGCAATATCGTGGCTGTCGGCCAGCGCCCTCAGTTCGTCGAACCCGATGGCCTCGTGGGCGCGCGGGGTGTAGATCGTGTTGTAGCCGACCGGAAAATCCCACAGGCGCACCCGCTCGCGCTCTGTCGGCGCCAATGGATAGCCGGGCGAAAAGATTGCATGATCGGGCTGAAAGACCTCGCGAAATCGAGTCGCATCCGCCCGAGCATCGACGCTGCGACCCGCTGTGGAGCCGGATTCGGAGGCCCCAGCGGGCGCCTCACCGAAGGGCTGAACCCCCCAGCCACCCCAAGTGTATGACGCTAATGAGGTGCGCTTGCCGTCGGGAGCAGCGCATCATAAGAGCTCCATAATGGCGAAAAACCCGGCAATGGGCCTCAGGAGAACAGACCCGATCATTGGTAGCCGACGCAGTGGTAGACGAGACTGTCGCCGGAGGTCAGCGTCCCGGTCAGCGCCACGCTGCTCGTCGAAGTCGCAATCGGTCGCACGAGATTTCCCGTGGTTTCGTTAAACGCCGAGCAGACCGGGGGATTGGGCCACGAAGTCACGAAGGTGATCGTGCATTTACCGCCATTGACCGCACCGACGGTAACCCGCCCAGCGCTGTCGTTTCCGCCGATCGAAGGAGACGAGCCGCAATCGCTCGGGCCTGAACCGACGGTCGGGGCGGCTCCTGTCATGATCTGATGCCCGAGCATGCCGAGCGCTGCCGCGCTCCGCGGCGTAATCGACACGACCCGGAAATTGCTCCCGTCGAATTGCAGCGCCAGGAACTCGAAATTGACCGAGGCCAGCGTCACCGCGTCGCCGGCCGTGCCGGTTGCTCCCGCAGGATAGAGGATGTGCCCGCCCGAGGAGCCGTTGACCTGGACGGTCATCGTCTTGTTGTTGTCGGTCGCAAAACCCATCATCCAGCCGGCGCCGATCGAGCTGATCGGCGGCAGGGTCACGGTCAGCGTGCTCGCCGGAGTGTTGTAGCTCGAGAGAGCCGTGCCGCTGTCCCTTGGCGAGGCCGCGTACGTGCTGACCGCCGGAAAGCTCCAACGATTGATCCCTGGCGCGCTGCCGGTGATCCCCAATAGGGTTGCCGTCGCGGGTGTCGCTTCGACGACCCGAAAATTGCCCCCGTCGAATTGCAGGACAAGCAGCTCGTAATTTGCTGCAGCAAGCGAGGCCGAGGTCACCGTCGCGCCGCTGCCGGGGTATAGGATGCGTCCACCGGAGGTAGAATTGACCTGCACCGAAGCCGTCTTGTTGCCGTCGGTCGCGATCCCGATCGTCCATCCCATAGGCAAAGCGGTTGTCGACGGCAAGGTCACGGCCAAGTAGGGCAACGGGCTGTTGAGGCTCGACACCACATTCCCATTGTCGGAAACGGCAGCGCCATAAGAGCTCAGCGCAGGGAAGCTCCAATGACCAATGCCGGCCGGGCCGATCATCCCAATCGCCTGAGCCGTCGCCGGGGTCGCCTCGACGACCCGGAAGAGGCCGCTGCCGTCGTATTGCAGCACCATGAACTCGTAAGCGCCTTGGCTCGTATTCGCCATGGTCACGGAGGTCTGCGATGCGCCGGAGCCCGGCCACACGATTGCCGCCTCCTGAAAGGCCATTGACCTGCACGCTCAGGCTCTTGTTGTTGTCGGTCGCAAATCCGATCGACCAGCCGTTGGGAAGCGTGCTGGTCGACGGCAGCGTGACGGTCAACCCGGCGGCGCTGTTGTAGCTCGACAAGATGTTGCCGTTGTCGGCAAGCGTCGCGGAATAGCCGGATGTGGCAGGGAAGAGCCAGTTGCTGGGCCACGGCGGCGGTTCGAAGCCGTTGGCCAACCGCGTATTTCGGGTCGATGACAGGATGCGGAAATTGTTGCCGTCGGATTGAAGGCGAACGTATTCGTAATTCCCGGCCCCCAATGTGATCGACCCCATGCTCTTGCCGCCTGAGACGATCGAGCTGCTCGGCGCGGAGATCGTCATGCCCTTGCCGTTGTCCGAGGCGAAGCCCATGCTCCAACCCGGGTTGAGCGTCGAGATCGGCGGCAAGGCGATCGCCATCGCTGAGCCAGGGGCGTTGTAGCTGGAGACGTTGAGCCCGTCGTCGATCGGCTTGGCCGCGTAGGACGCGGCCGTCGGGAACAACCACGCGTCGCGCGATCCAGCGCCGACGACCGAGATCCCGGTCGAGAGCGGGCCGTAATTTATCGTCGATCCGCCGTAATTGGGATTGACCAGCACGTTGCCGAGGCTGGCCGTCGCATTGACCGCAGTGGCGCAGTCGAAATAGGGCGACAAGAAGGTGTTGAGGCCATTGTGCTCGAAGGTGATCGACAGGCAGGTCGGCGACACTTCGAGGTCGAGGCCGAGGAAGGTATTGCTGAAATTATAGCCGTTCTCCAGCACCAATCCGCGCCCGCCAGTGCCTTCCGCGGTGCCGGCGCCGGAGATCCGGGAGAACTGGACCTGCTCCAGCGCGATCCCGGCGGCGCCCCCGGCGGACACGCAAACCGCGTAGAGATCGCTATCGAGCACGAAATTGAACTGGCACCCTCCGGCCGCGGCGGCAGTGCTGCTGTTGTTGACGATCAGGTGGTCGATCCTAGCCGAATTATGGGCATCGGAAAAATCGGCCTTCCCGAGCACCACCACATAATCCGGAGTATTGCCATTTACGAATAGCGTCCCTTCTTCCTTGAAGTAGAAGCAGCCCGTCGGGCTGGCGATCGTGCCGCCGCCGCATTCGATCTGCAGCACCGGCCCCGAGGCGATGCTTCGGCCGTCGATCACCGCTCCCTCAGATATGAGGCGTAGCCCCTTGCTTGCCTGGCCGGCATAGTCGACCTTGATCTGCGAGGTGATCTTGTAGGTGCCGGCCGGAAAATGCACCGGCCAGCCATTCGTAATCGCCGCAGCGATCGTCGCGTTGACCGCCACGGTGTCATCATGGTCGCCGTCGCCCGCGGCGCCATTGCAGCGCACGTCGATCCAGGGACGCCCGGAGCACATGACCACGTCGCCTTGCAGGGTGGAAGGGCCGGCAATGTCGAGCGAGGACCCGGCGATGCTCTGGGCCAGAGTCGGAAGGGCCACCCCGAGTCCAAAGGCAAAGGCGGCGAGGCGGAGGACTAGCAGCGTCACCAAAGAGCTCCTTCCCGGTTTATGCAGCAAGGGTGCAAACCACTAGCAGGGTCGTGAAAAGGCCGGACAGATGGTGAATTATGAGGTATTTAGCACTATGTCAGTCATTGATTTCTATAGTCGGCGAAATACTGGAAAACTCCTTTTCAGCAGCCTGCCAGTGCTGAGACCCAGACCGACGATTCACTCAATCGTCCTGGCCGGGCTCGGCCCGTGGGCCTCCAGCGGCACACGCCTTCGGTTTCAGCGGATGCCCGGCACAAGGCTTGTACTCGCGCCGCGGCGCGACGGTCTTGTGGGCCGGGCAAGACGATCACGCCGAGACTGAATCATCTGAATGCATCTGAACACTAGGAGCGGCGCTTACGCGCCGCGTCTGTCAGCTCGCCACTGAGTTGGCGGTACACCTCGTAGATCCCCTCCCCAGGCGCCGGCTCGACCAGAAGCTCGGTCAGTGCCCAGACGAGCGCATCCACGCGGTCGGGGGAGTAGCCCATAGATGAGCTGTTGGGGCCGCCCTGACCGCCGCGGGTAAATGCGCACATCTGATCCTCGAGCTGTGGAAACGCGCCGAGGTGATGCACGCGGCCCTGCTCGTAGAGCGCCGCGACAGGTTCGGCTCGCGTCACCTTCCCGCGCGAGGCGCGCACGGCAGAGAATGGCGCATTGGGCTCGATCATCCGCAATGTCGCCTCGACCATGTCGCCGCCATTGTTCACCTCGGCAACGATCCGGTCGGCATGATGAGCACGATAGGCCGAAACCGCAGTCTTCGCCCATTCGGTGGGGTGATAGCGCCCCGAAGCATCGGCGAGCACCCAGCCGCGCCCGGCGTCGTCCTTGCCGGCAACAATGATGCCGGTCTCGTCGGCGCCTTGGGTCGAACTGACGGCCGGATCGATTGCGACCACCACCCTGGTCAGGACCGGAACGATGTAAGCGCGCGCCGCTTCGATCAGGCCGCGGTTCCACAAGGCGCCTGGCACGTCCTCCAACAGCTCCGCTTCGAGCTCCTGGCGGCCAAGCCGCGTGCCCTCGTATTTGCGCACGATCTGTCCGAGGAAGACCGGGGCGAGGTTGGCGCGGTTTTCGAAGGTCGAGCCGCGAGTGACCAAAACGGTCGGGTCGGCAATCAGCTCACGCAACAGGCTCGTTGGTCGTGGCGTCGTGGTGATCACAACGCGCGGATCCGATCCCAGCCGCAGCCCGAACATCAACATGTCCCATGCTTCGGGATAGCGCCAGCTCGCCAGCTCATCGCACCACGCGGTATCGTGCTGGGGTCCGCGCAGGCGTTCGGGCTCGTCGGCGCTGAATAGGGTCGCGATCGCCCCGTTCGGCCAGGTCAGGCGCCGCTTCGACGGCTCGTAGCGGGGCCTTTCCCAGGGTGGCGAGATAGCCAAAATTCCGCTTTCGCCCTCGACCATGATATCGCGTGCGTCGCTGGCGGTCGGGGCGACGAGAGCAAAGCGGCGCGCAACCCGCGCCACCGCGCGCGCTCGGATGCAGCTCTGCCCCGGTCCGTGTCTTGCCAAATCCGCGTCCGGCGAGGAGCAGCCACACCCGCCAACTTCCCGGAGGCGGCAGCTGGGTCGGGCGTGCCCAAAACTGCCATTCATAGAGCAGCGCCCGGGCCTCGGCTGGGCTGAGTGAAGCGATCAGCTCATTTCTCAGTTTCTCCGGCAGCGAGGCGAGCCAGCCGGCGTGCAACCACCTCACATTCATCCTCTGCGAAATCCTGCGGTGTCTTGGTTGCCATGGACATTCGGCGGCTGCCCGGGGTCCTGCCGCAACCGGCCGCGAACCTCGGAACCGCAACACTTCCGCCTCTGTCAGACGCGGTTGGACCGCTCGACGGCTCTCTCCGGGGATGCGGAACCCATGCGCTCTTAGCGGGCCCACACCCACGTTTTCCAATTTCGAAGAACAGTATCAGATCGGTCCGGATTTGTCAATATACAAATGAGAAATCAGCAATTTTTGGCTCCCTTCAGAAATGCCTCCAGCGCACCAAGGGCAGCGATCAGGATGCCTGAGGCCGCCTCCTGGCTCACTCGGCGACCGTTCCAGCCTTGTTCCAAAGCCCATTCTTTCAGCGTCCGCTCCCATCCGAGAACATGCCAAAGGCAGGAGCCTCCAGCCGATCCGAGCCCACCCGCGGCGAGGATCGCCCGCCATACCACGTCGCGCGCATGCTCGATCCGTAAACCCGGCGCCTCCTGGGGTCTCGAACCTGAATTTCGGCCGACTTTTAGCCGCGTCATGTCGAATGCGCTGAGCGGATCTAGCTGCGCAGTTGCGAACCGAGCCCGAAAATCCTCCCCGGCCTCGCGCATTCCGGGAGTAATCGTGCCGCGCCGTTCCATGGCCGCCAGCGTATCGACCGCACGGTAGGGTCGGGCGGGGCGTCCCAAATTGTCGGCAACGGGCCGCTCTACACGCTCGATGAGTCCATGACTGTGGCGTTCCGGGGTCGGCGCGATACTCGAGTTCCCGTCGACTGCTTGCCGCGTGCGGCGAGATGAGCGGCGCGGCGCCGCGGTTTTAGAACGAACCATGAACATTTCGGTCATGACGATCCCCGGACAGTCTGCTCCAGACGTCGGAGAAACCGACGGGAAGGGGCCGCGCCCTGCCTGGCACGCCGGCCTCCGACCGCGCTGGCGAGCGCTTCCACTTCTTGCAGCCGCCTAATCTCGGCTGTGCTCCCGCACAGAATGTAACAGAGGGAATGATGGTGCGGGCAGTAGGACGACGACGGCCGACGCGGTTCCCCACACCTCCGCCGCCCTTCCGGATCCTCGACGACATATGCGCAACCCGACCCCTCGTCCAGCTCATTGCCGGTCAGCGGCGGAACAATTGCCCCCATCTGGCATCTCCGATGTCATGCAATACGCTTGTGCTCATAGCATCAGGATGATAGCATGCATCGTTCTATTGTCAACGAACGCAAATTGCTAAGGGCGCATTATGGACGGTTCTTGGTTCACCCGGGCCTTGGAAAGCGTCGGCGCTTCCCAGGCAGAT
Source organism: uncultured Alphaproteobacteria bacterium (assembly GCA_963836845.1). Taxonomy (GTDB): domain Bacteria; phylum Pseudomonadota; class Alphaproteobacteria; order ATCC43930; family CGMCC-115725; genus AP-15. Next base: position 122,876 of record CAWILK010000035.1, read on the forward strand.
CTCGCCCGGCATCTGCGTCTGGCGCCATCGGCCGTATCTCGAATGCTCAAAGGAGAACGCCAGATGAAGCCGCTCGAGGTCGTCCACATCGCAGCGTTTCTCCGCGTCCCGGAGGACGAGGTGCTGCGCCATGCCGTCGGCAATGCGCCCCTTGCGCCGGCGACCAACGCGCCGCGCCCGGGCCGCGGGCGTCCACCGTCGGGCGGCGCGGCGGCTTCGCCGTCCCGCCTGCCGCAGGAACCCGATCGAATTCCGATCCGCAGCGGCGCCCGAGGCGGAACCGACCAGGAGATGTTCCTCGAGGATGGTCCAATCGGATACACGCCCCGCCCCGCCAATTTGGGCGGGGTCCGCGCGGCCTACGCCATCTACATGGTCGGCGACAGCATGGAGCCGCGCTACGAGCCCGGATGGCTACTGCATGTAAACCCGTTCAAGCCGCCAACTCGCGGTCGCGATGTGGTCGTCTACAAGGAAGGGCAGTCGGTGCTGATCAAGCAGTTTGTCGGTTGGGAGGGCGACATGCTCGTGCTTCGCCAACTGAATCCCCCGGACACGCTGCGCATTCCGCGCGAGCAGGTGCGCGAATGTCATTTGGTGGTCGGCACAGACCAGGAAGGTTAGAGGAGAGAGGCGGCCCGCGTCGACCGAGCAGGCGGTCCTTTGGCTGGAGGCCGATCGCGGCCGGGCTCAGAACCCCGGGGGCTGATCGTCGGCCGGGACCGGTGAAGGAGACGGCTGGACCAAGGTTTCGTCCGTCTCGCGCCGCTCGCCTTCGAACCCTCCCGGCTCGACATCGGCCGGAGTGGTCGGCCGGGGCGCCCCGTGCGCATTGGCGTCGCCATTGGCATTCATGACGCGGAAATAATGCTCCGCGTGCTGGTACAAGTTCTCGGCGGCGATCCGGTCGCCGCTCGCCGCCGCTTCGCGGGCGAGCGCGACGTAGCGCTCGAAGACCTGGTAGGCGTTGCCGCGAATTTTTACGTTTGGGCCGTTGCTGTCGAAGGTTTGGATCCGATGAGGCAGACGCGGCCGGTTATGGTGCGGGTTGTTCCCGTTGTTGCGACCGCGCGATCGTTTGTTTGGTCCTGGTCTCATGACACCTGACTGATTGCGGTGGACATTATCGAACCGCTGTCCGGCGGGAGCGTTCCCCTGGGCCGGTCTCGGGCGGTTTCGGGCAGGTGTTTACCGCTTTTCGCGCGGCACCAAGCCCCCGAGCAGTGCCACCCTAGACGGGACGGCGGAGCATTCCAACCATTTTCTCAATCGCGCCGATCACGATTTCACCGCCGGACGCCCGATCGCGCAGCGGGCGATGCCGCCGAGATCCTTCTCGATTCCGTCGCAGCTCAATCCGTTGGCCGTTAAAATGGCGCCGACCGGGTCGGCCTGATCAACCCCGATCTCGCAGGCAAAAATTCCTTCGGGGGCCAAGAGGCGGGGGAGCGCCGCGGCGATCGCCCGGTAGGGCATGAGGCCATCCTCACCGCCGTCCAGCGCCTGGCGCGGGTCGTAACGCGCCACCTCTCGGGGTAAAAAGCGCAGGTCTTCGGTCGCGATATAGGGCGGATTGGCGACGACCGCGTCGAACCGGCCCGACACTGCCGCCGCCCAATTGCCGACGAGGAACCGCGCCCGAGCCGCGAGCCCAAGCCTGGCCGCGTTCCGGACGGCAGTCCTCACCGCTCCTCTCGGCGAGGTCGATGCCGCACCCCGTCGCCTCCCGATATTCGCCGAGAAGCGCGAGCAATAGGCAGCCGGTTCCAGTGCCGAGATCGAGAATGCGAAGCGGCGCCGAGCGGTTGGGCTTCCGCCTGAGCACGGCTTCCACGACGGTCTCGGTCTCGGGCCTCGGGTCGAGGGTAGCCGACGGAAAGGGCGAAATCGAGCCCCCAGAACTCGCGCTGCCCGAGGATCCGGCTCAACGGCTCATGCTCGACCATGCGGCCCAGCATCGCCCGCAAACGGCCAGCCTGAGAGGCATCTACGGGCCGATCGGAGCAGCTGAAAAGCTCTGTCCGAGAGATCGCGAGAGCCGAGGCTACCAATCGGCGAGCCTGACGGCGGGGCTCCTCGAAGCCGGCCGCGGCGAGCACGCCGGCCGCCTCGGCAACCAGCGAATCGAGGGTCTCCGCCATCGGCCTCAGGCCTCTACGGCGGCGAGCCTTGCCGCCTGGTCCTCCGCCAGGATCGCATCGATGATCTCGTCGAGCGCTTCCCCGCTCATGACCTTGTCGATCTTGTACAGTGTGAGATTGATGCGGTGGTCGGTGACCCTGCCCTGGGGAAAGTTGTAGGTGCGGATCCGCTCCGACCGGTCACCGGTGCCGACCTGGCTCTTGCGGTCGGCGGCGCGCGCGCTGTCGCGCGCTTGGCGCTCCAGGTCGTAAAGGCGTGACCGCAGCACCTTGAGCGCCTTCGCCTTGTTCTTGTGCTGCGACTTCTCGTCCTGCTGGATCACCACGAGCCCGCTCGGCAGGTGGGTGATCCGCACCGCGCTGTCGGTGGTGTTGACCGATTGACCGCCCGGGCCGCTGGCGCGGAAGACATCGATCCGCAGATCCTTGTCGTCGATCCGCACATCGACCTCCTCGGCCTCGGGAAGCACGGCAACGGTCGCCGCGGAAGTGTGAATGCGGCCGCCCGCCTCGGTCTCCGGCACGCGCTGCACGCGGTGCACGCCGGATTCGAATTTGAGCCGGGCGAATACATCCGGGCCGCTGATCGACGCGCTCGCCTCCTTGAACCCGCCGAGGCCGGTCTCGGAAAGATCTAGAATTTCGAAGCGCCAGCCCCGCAGCACCGCGTATCTTTGATACATGCGAAAGAGCTCGGCGGCGAACAGGGCGGCCTCCTCGCCTCCGGTTCCGGCGCGAACTTCGAGGATCGCGTTGCGCTGATCGTCGGCGTCTTTCGGAAGCAGCGCCAGCTTTACCCGCTGCTCGAGCCCGGGAAGACGCTCGCGCAGCGCGCGCAATTCCTCCTCGGCGAGCTGCTGCAGCTCGGCATCTTCGCTCGACGCCGCCAGATCGGCGAGGGAGGAGAACTCGTCGCGTGCCCGCCGCAATGTGTCGATGCCTTCGACGATCGGGCTGAGCTCGCTGTATTCCCTCGACAGCTTTGCGAATTCCGCGCCGCCGAGACCGGATGCGGCCAAGCGCTTCGCGCAGCTCGGCATGACGCCGGACGAGCTGCTCCAGATGCCCTTCGAGCGAAGTTGCCATGGGTCCGGTATCAATCGCCAAGCAAGGCCAGCTGCGACGGCAATTCGGCGATGGCAACTTCGCTCTGCGCGCCGCTGTCGAGGTCGCGCAACGCGACGACCCCGCGCCCGATCTCATCCTCGCCGATCAGCACGGCGGCGCGTGCGCCGAGCCTGTTGGCGCGCCTCAGCCGCCGCGCAAGATTGCCCGAATAGCCGAGATCGACAGCAAAGCCGGCCCCGCGCAGCTCTTCGGCGAGGCGCAGCGCGGCCGCACTCGCCGGGCTCCCCGACCGGGATCAGCGCGACCGGCCGCCGCGGTGCGCGGCGGCTCGCCGATCAGCATGGCAAGCCGCTCGATGCCCGCAGCCCAGCCGACCCCGGGGGTTGCCGGGCCGCCCATCATCTCGAACAGGCCGTCATAGCGGCCGCCGCCGATCACCGTTCCTTGCGCTCCCAGATCCGAGGTGACGAACTCAAAGGCCGTATGGCTGTAATAATCGAGGCCGCGCACCAGGCGCGGGTTCAGCCGATATTCGATCCCCAGCCGATCGAGCCCCTCCCGCACGCCCGCGAAAAAGCCGCGGGAGTCGTCGTTCAGAAAATCATCGAACACGGGGGCCTCGATGACTGACCCGCCGATCCCCTTCCTCCTTGGAGTCGAAGATCCTCAGCGGGTTACGTTCGAGCCGCCGCCGGCTGTCGTCCGACAGCTCGGATACGCGCCTGGAGAAATAGGAGACGAGCGCTTCGCGATAGGCGGCGCGGCTGGCCAGGTCTCCAAGCGTGTTCAGCTCGAGCACGACGCGCCCGCCGATTCCGAGCGCATCGAGGACACGAGCTGCCGAGAGCGATGACCTCGATGTCCGCCTGGGGTTGCGCCACACCGATCAATTCGACGCCGATCTGGTGAAATTGCCGGAAGCGCCCCTTCTGCGGCCGCTCGTAGCGGAACATCGGCCCCGCGTAGAAAAATTTCAAAGGGACGCTCTGGAGCAGGCCGTCAGACAGCACGGCGCGAACAACCCCCGCCGTATTCTCGGGCCGCAAGGTGATCTCCTCGCCGCCGCGGTCGATAAAACTGTACATTTCCTTGGCGACGATATCGCTGGTCTCGCCGATCGGGCGGCTGAAGACTTCGGTAAACTCGAAGATCGGCGTCGCGATTTCGGCAAAGCCGTAGAGCTCGGCTGTCGCCCGCGCCGTCTCGGCGACATGCCGGTGCCGCCGCGCCGCGTCGGGAAGAAGGTCTTGGGTGCCGCGGACCGGCTGCAACGAGCGCATGCAAATTCCCTTACCGTCTCGCCGTGGCGCACGGCAAGCTGATATCCCAAGATGCGATCTGCCGACGAGCCCCTCAAGGGGTGGCCGCCTTATAATCCGCGAAGGATGGCTCGGTCGTGAGCGGCAGCTGTCTGGTGTGCTGTCTCTAGAGTAGGGCAGGTCGCTACTGGTGGTGTCCTGGGCGCCAAGAGGCATATGATCGACCCATCCCACAGGCGCACCCTGATCAGTTACGCGAAACCATGGAACGCATGCATGGCGGCTCCGCGACGTTCGTGCAATCAACACCGATCCGCGAGATATTCGAGGGCAACACCGTATGGGAAGGCAGGGGTGAATGTTTTCGACCTAGCGGGGCACCCGACTACGACCCGCGCTTACGCCTGGTCATCGTTGATTGAGGGCAGCGAGAAGCGCCGGTTCTTCGCGGTACTGCATAGGGAGCGGATCAACTCACCGATCGAGGCGGTGCGGGCGGCAATCGTCGCGGAGCACCTGAGCCAACGTCAATGACGGAGAATTTGCAATTATCAACCGCCAAGGACCGGTTTCGAAGCCAGCAACAGCCACTCGGCCTGGGCGGCGGAAACCGTACAAAATGCCCCATTTGCGTCATTCGCCGACCGCTGCACGTCCGTCTCAGATAAAGAGTACTTTCCGTATGAGTCGCAGTGCGGCCGCCGGGAGCCACGCCGCCGGCACGCCCGGGCATGCCCCCGGAGGGTGTGCTGGCCGTTGTGTGCCTGGACAATCCGCGCGACAATACGAGGGGCAAGGCCCTATGGACTTCGCTGCCTTCACTGGGACCCCAGGAGGAATGCCCATGGCGTTTGTCAGATGTTATACCGGCACGGATGGTCAGTCACACTTTGAGGACCTGGACCTGCTCCCACCTGACATGGAGAGGTCAATCGAGCAGGCCGCCAGCAGTATCACCTTCACGCGTTCGCCCAACGGCCGTTTCAGCGATTGGCACAATGCGCCGCGCCGCCAGTACGCCATTTTCCTCTCCGGAGGCCAGATGGAGGTCGTGATCGGCGATGGGACCACCCGGCGGTTCGGCCCTGGAGACGCCGTCCTGTTCGAAGACCTCACGGGACAAGGGCACACCAGCCGGAGCGTCGGTGGGGACCGCCTGACCGCTATCGTGCCCTTAGCGGATTAGCCTCCTCCCGTGGGTCGTGTACCCGATGGCGGCGGATAATGATTTCATCCCGAAAACCGGGTCGCTCATGCTCGTTGGAAGCGATTGATAGGCCAAGGTGTGTATCACACCAGCAAGGGGCCTACAGTAGGGAGAGCGAAGGGTAGAGGGAGAGGCCAGCAGCCAAGCCGGAAACTGGAAGGGGAAAAACATGGCTGAGAAGATGCGCTACAACAAGATCATCGACCTCCTCGAGCACGGCAAGCCGGTTTTCAGCACCAGCACGGTCCCTAACGGCAGTCTGGATGACCTGACCTACATTGCTGATGCCGACTACGACGCGGTCATCATTGAAATGGAACACGAGGGTTTTAGCTTCACCACCCTGCGTACCTCCCTGCAAGTGCTGCTGAACCGCAAAAGGATTGCCGAGAAGGGCAACCTGCAACCCGACGTGGTGCCGATGGTCCGGATTCCTCCGAACGCCCGCGAGCGCAACCAGTGGGTGATCAAGCAGGCGCTGGACACCGGCGTGTATGGTCTGGTGTTGCCCCACCTGAACACAGTGGAGGACGCCCAAGCCGCAGTCGCGGCGGCACGGTATCCCCAGGTGCCGGGGGTGCAAGACTTTGCACCGGCTGGGGAGCGCGGTTGGGGCAATCGCATCGCCTCCCGATACTGGGGCCTGACCCCGCAGGAATACTACGACGCCGCCGACCTCTGGCCCCTGGACCCTGAGGGCAATATCTTACTGATGGGCATCGTCGAAGAAGCAGAAGGGGTGCAGAACATACGCGACATTTTGCGTCAGGTGAGGGGCATCGGCGCCATCTGGGCAGGCCCCGGGGACATGTCGGTGTCGATGGGATTGCGGGGCCAAGCCAGCCATCCAGACGTGCAAGAAAATCTGCTGCGCGTCCTGGCCGCCTGCAAAGAGTTCGGCGTCCCCTGTGCGACGGGAGCCACGGCTGATGACGTGGCGATGCGCCTGGAGCAAGGCTTTCGCATCATCATGACCGCTCCGGTGAGAAGCACGCCAGGGCTGGTCGAGGGGCGCCGCCTCGCCGCCCGTTAATGCCCTGTCTCTTGTGCACCGCGGGAGGGTCAAAGTGGCAATGACGGCGTCACTCAGAGGTCTTCCTGCCTGTAACACAGAGGCTTGTGGGCTATCGCGACTTAAGAACCATTCTGCTCTCCTGGTCAGGTTCGCACCGTGCGGCCAGCATTTGGCGCACAAGACGCGCCGGCGGGATAGCGGCTTTGGCCAGGGTTGAGGCAACGATCTACATTAGCTGCCGCCGGCGACTTACCCGCCTGGAGATCGAAGAGGGCCCATCGCGAAATAGGGATACATAAATACTCGTGCTGAAATGGGTGAATATCCAATAATTCATAACTTGCCTATACTCCTAAAATGAAGGCGTTCTGGAGCAGGATCGCGCGTGAGCTTTCGCCCTATGTGCCCGGCGAGCAGCCGCGCATCGCCAATCTGGTGAAGCTCAACACCAACGAAAGCCCGTTCGGCCCTTCGCCGCTCGCGCTGGAAGCGATGCGAGCCGCAGCGGTGGACACCCTGCGGCTTTATCCCGATCCTGAGGCGCAAGAGCTGCGCGAGGCGCTCGCCGTCCATCACGGGATCAAGCCCGAACAGGTCTTCGTTGGCAATGGCTCGGACGAAGTGCTCGCGCATACATTCGTCGCGCTCTTGAAACAGCCGAAGCCGCTGCTTTTTCCGGACGTCACCTACAGCTTTTATCCCGTGTGGGCGCAATTGTTCGGCCTCGCCTGCGAGACTGTGCCGTTGGACGACGAAATGCGCGTCAGGGTCGAGGATTATCGGCGCGAGGCGGGCTCGATCGTGATCGCCAATCCCAACGCGCCGACCGGCGTCGCGCTGCCGCGCGCGGAAATCGCCCGACTGCTCGAAGATCATCCCGATATCCCGGTGGTGATCGACGAGGCCTATGTCGATTTCGGTGGCGAGAGCGCGGTTCCACTCATCGCCGATCATCCGAACCTGCTGGTCGTGCAGACGATGTCGAAGTCGCGCGCTCTGGCCGGGTTGCGCGTGGGCTACGCGCTCGGCGGCGTGGGGCTGATCGAGGCGCTCCACCGCGTGAAAAACAGCTTCAATTCCTACCCGCTCGGCCGCCTCGCCCAGGCGGGCGCGACGGCTTCGGTTCACGACGACGCCTACTTCCACGAGAGCTGCGCGAGGGTCGTCGCAGGACGCGAAGCGATGACGCGGGAGCTGATCCGGCTTGGCTTTGTCGTTCTGCCTTCGAGCGCGAATTTCGTCTTCGCCAGGCATCCGGCGCGGGGCGGGCCGGAATTCGCGGCGGCGTTGCGCGAACATGCGGTGCTGGTGCGGCACTTCAACAAGCCGCGCACGGCGCCCTATCTGCGTATCACCGTCGGGACGGAGGACGACGTGCGACGGCTAATCGCGGCGGCGGTGCTTATCCTCGGGCATGAATAGCGGGTGGCGAGAGCCCCGGGGTCAGTGGGCACGGCTACGGCCTAAGCAGCCTGACGGACCAGTTCGAGGCGAAGCGGGCCGAAATCAAACTCCTTCGTGCGCGGCGGTCCCGCCTCCCGCACGCGGCTTAACGGGCCAGATGCTCCGGGTATCTGTCGCAGATTTTCACAGTGCTCGGTATTGGAGAAGTGAAGCGCTTGAGGAACGGGATGGCCGTCGCTTCGTCGCCGGTCGGCTGCGCACCAGCGGTCGCGGTAGGGAATGAAGCGGCCGGCATAGATCATGGCGGTGCCACGCTCGCGATCTCGCCCCGGTCTCGACGAGGGGAAGCAGTCCGGGCTTACCCGTCACCCTAGTTTGAATTAGTGTCGACGTTGACGGTTTGACTCGTTCGACCCATGACACGGGAACGGCTGGTTTCGGCGCATCTCGCCCGTTCCCGGTCGTCCGAGCGAAGGTCTCTTACCGAATCCGCCGCGGACGCTCGCCCTCACAGCGGGACGGCGTTGCGGGGCCTCGTCATCGTGCATTGCGGCGGTTCGCTTTGAGACTTTACGACTACGCACTGACGAGCCGCCGGAGGTCAAGCTAGATGGAGGCCAGGGTGACGAAGGCGGCTAGGGTTTCGGCAAGGTTCTCAAATCCTTGGCGAGACGCCGGTTTCGTCTGAACCAGGAGAAAGCTCCTTTTGCGTCGGGTTCTGAGTACGGCGCTGGGTCCGGCTCTCGATTTGAAAATACACTTATAGACGCCGTTGCGGTTTCAAAGCATGCACGGCCCAATGCCGCCAATTTCTTCACACGCTTTTTCCGCCGGGATGACGCTCGGGAACTCGCCGACGGTGAATGAAACTCCGGGTCTGCGGACGGGGGGCTATTTTCCGAACTGGCCGTAATCGCGGTCGATGCCGTTGGCAAGATTGAAATCGACGCTGCGGCCGCCGCACTGGGTGGTCGGCAGCTGGACCAATTTCCACTTTCTCGTGTGATAATAGGTGTGGAAGTTCGGCCAAGAACTCGGTGCCGCGAGCCAGCAGAGTTCGGCAAGCCCGCTGGCCAGCAAGGTGTTGCAGACCAGTCCGCTGCCATAGACGCCGACCCGGTAGCCGCTGCCTGCCAGCGCGGCGTTCACCTCGCTGAAATAGGCTGCGATATTCGCCAGCTCGTAAGGCGATCTCCACGGGCCATCGACCCCGAAATAGATCGCGCTTCCCGGCGGCTGGGAATTCTCGGCGGCGAGAAGCTGGGCTCGCTCGCCGTCCTGACGCCCCCGTCGTGCAGTGAACGAAGCGAATTTATTGTTCCTGTGCTGAAATACGACCCCCAACTTGAAATCATTCATGACGATGAGGTCGCGTTCTCCTCGCCGCAGAGTTTTGCCGGGGAGGGTTTCGTCTTCATGATCATAGTATCGGATGATCGTGCTGACCCCGATCGCCTTCATCCGGCCGAGAAAGCTCTGGTTCACGGGGGCGGAGGAATCGACCGCCTCGATCCGGGAATCGGTGGAGCAAAAATCTGTTGCGCGCGCCGAGGCAGCCGGAAGCATGCAGCTTGCCAGCAACAGGAAAAACGCTTTGACCGGTGCCTCGGTCGAAGCTCTGAGGTTTCCCATAAGCGTGCCCAATTCCCCTAAGCGGATTAAGCAGGCATGCGGAGATGAAATCAACTTTTAAGTTATTGCTGTAAAACGCATTTAATTCTTGACTTTTTCGCTTTTCCGCGATATCATTTGAGCTTGATTTCCCGTGCTTCGGGGAGGTGTCCTGCTTGCAGATTCCCTGCAATTACAGGAGGAGGCAGGCGGGGAAGTCCGAAGGGCCGAGCCCGACGGGTTGACAAATCCGCCGCCGACGCCCAGCAATTCGGGCAACAGCAGGACGGAGGAAACATGCTCTCGCAAGCCGAGATCGCAGCCTATCGGCGCGACGGGTTCATCGTGGTGCCGGATGTGCTGTCGCCCGACGAGGTGGAAGGGTTGCGCCGGGTGACCGACGAATTCGTCCGCAATGCCGGGGCCGTCGCCGCAAATGACGAGGTCTACGACCTCGAAGATTCGCATTCGCCGGCCGAGCCTCGGGTGCGGCGCATCAAGACCCCGCATCTGCACCACGCCGAATACGCGCGGGCCGCCCGCCACCCGAAGATCGTCGAGGTGCTGAAGGATCTGTGGGGCACGGTGCGTTTCGATACCGGCAAGCTCAACATGAAGTCGGCCGGGTATGGCGCGCCGGTCGAATGGCACCAGGATTGGGCCTTTTACCCGCACACCAATGACGATCTCGCCGCGGTCGGGATCATGCTGGACGAGTGCGACAGCGAAAACGGGCCGATGATGGTGATCCCGGGCAGCCATCTCGGTCCGGTCTACGATCATCACGGCCCCGACGGCCGGTTTTGCGGCGCGATCGATCCGGCTGACATGCGAGGCGGAGTTTTCCCGGGCCGTGCCGTGCCTCGGCAAGGCCGGCTCGATCACCGTGCACCACGTGCGCGCCGTCCACGGCTCGGCAACCAATTTCTCCGGCAAGCAGCGGCGGTTCTTGTTGTTTCAGTACCGTGCCGCCGATGCCTGGCCGTTGCTGGGCTTTGCCGGCGGCATCGAGAAATTCGACCAGCTTCTGCTTGCCGGCGAGCCGACGCTGACGCCCCGGCTCGCTACGGTTCCGGTGCGCCTGCCGTTGCCGCCCGCCGAATACCAGGGCTCGATCTACGAGAACCAGCGCGCCACCGGCAGGCGGTTTTTCGAGACGGCAGCGGATCGCCAAGGGGTCGCGGTCGCGGCGGAATAGCCGCCATGGCACGGCTCAGCGTCAATCTCAACAAGGTCGCGCTGCTGCGCAACTCGCGGCGGACCGGCGTGCCGGACGTGCTGCGCTTCGGCCGGATCGCCCATGAGGCCGGCGCCGACGGCTTGACCGTGCATCCGCGCCCGGACGAGCGCCACATCCGCCGCGACGACGTGTTCGGGCTCGCCGAGCTGATGCGGCCGTGGCGCCCGGGCTTCGAGCTCAACATCGAAGGGTATCCCGACAGCCGCCTTCTCGACCTCGTCGCCGAGGTGAGGCCGGAGCAGTGCACGCTGGTGCCCGACAGCCCCGAAGCCTTCACCTCGGAGGAGGGCTGGAAGCTCGATGCCGCGCAGCACCGCCTTGTCGACGCCGCGCTCAACCGGCTCAAGCCGCTCGGCTGCCGCGTGATCTTGTTCGTCGATCCCGACCCTGCCGCGGTCGCGCCGGTACATAACATCGGAGCCGACGGCATCGAGATCTACACCGGCTCCTACGCTTCCGCCTTTCGCCAGGGCGACCACGCGGCATTGCTGCGCGCATGCGCCGAGGCGGCGGACCGCGCTGCCGAGCTGGGGCTCGTCGTCAACATCGGGCACGACCTCAACCTGCTCAATCTGCCTCCGCTTGTCGCGGCATTGCCCGCCGTCGCGGAGGCCTCGATCGGGCACGAGCTGACCGCCGATGCCCTCGTTATCGGCTTTGCCGACGCCATACGGGCCTACAAGGCTGCGCTGAGCGGCGCGGCGGCTGCTTGACGGGAGGGATAGAATGGTCGAAGCGAGCGAGCTCGCGGAAAAGATTCACGGCGGGCACGAGGCCCACAGCGCCGAGGAGGACGCCAATTTCCGCAAGCTGACCGGCATTTATCTCGGCATCGTCGCGATGTTGCTGGCCATCACGGCGCTCGGCGGGGCGCACGCGACAAAGACTATCGTCAACTCCAATATTCAGGCCTCCGACACCTACGGCTTTTATCAGGCGCGAAATATTCGCCAGACCGCCTATCAGCTGGCCGCCGAGCATCTCGATCTGGAGCTGCTTGACCCAACCCGAAATGCCGGACGCCGCCAAGGCCAAGATCGAGCAGGTGGCCAAAAAATATCGCGAGCGGGTGGATCGCTACGAGAGCGATCCTGCGACCGGGGAGGGAAAGAAGGAACTGCTCGCCAAGGCCAAGGCGCTCGAGGCCAAGCGCGACCACGCCGCCGAGCAGGACCCGAATTTCGACTATGCCGAGGCGCTGTTTCAGATCGCGATCGTGCTCGGGTCGGTCAGCATCGTCGCCGCCTCGCGCCCGCTCGTCAATTTGAGCGGTGTGCTGACTATTGTTGGCTACCTTGCTGATGATCAACGGGTATTTTCTCCTCGTGCATCTGCCGCACGAGTAATGGCCGAGGCGTTTTCGCTCTGCTGCAGCCGATGCACCCGCTCGCGGAGCGAATCGTAGATCGGCGCGCCATTCAGCAGGTTGGGCACCAGCATCGCCGCGTAGCAGGCCGCGATCATCGGCAGCAGCATCGTAAACCCGGCGGTCATCTCGATGACGAGCACGATGCCGGTGACCGGGGCCTGCACGACGCCGGTGAAGAACGCCGCCATCCCGACAACGGCGAAAGCAATCGGATCGAGACCGGCGTCCGGGAGAACCAGCCCGCAGAGGGCGCCGAACAGCAGTCCGAGCTGTGCCCCCAAGACGAGGATCGGGGCAAACAGGCCCCCGGGGACCGGCGCCGCGTACGACAGCGGCGCCGAGGCCGAAGCGCAGCAGGAAGGCCAGTGGGAGCGTGGCAAGCGCGGCTCCGCCGGCGAGCATGCTCTGCGTGATGGCATCGCCGCCGCCGACCAGTGCCGGCGCAAAGAAGCCGAGCGCCCCGACCGCGGCGCCGATGGCTGCTGCACGAATTTCGATCGGCCAGCGGCCGAGGCGATCCATCGCGGCGAGAGTTCCGAGCAGCGCCCGGTTGTAGAGATAGCCCGCGAGCCCGGCGACCGCGCCCAGCGCGACAAAGAGGGGCCAGATCTCGACGCCGACATAGCCGCGCGGCTCGACCGCGAAATCCGGAGCGGCGCCGAGGAGGGCGCGGGCGACGGCAATCGCCGCGGCAGAGGCGCCCAGCGCGGCGATCGCGATGCGGGTGTCGAAGCGCCGCACCAGCTCTTCGAGCACAAAGACCGCACCGGCGATCGGCGCATTGAAGGCGGTGGCGAGACCCGCGCCGGCACCCGCCGCGATCAGCACCTTGCAGTCGAGCCAAGTGCGGCGGGACATTTGCCCGACGATATGAGCGACAGCCGCCCCCATCTGCACGCTCGGGCCTTCCCGGCCCAGCGCCAGCCCGGCGCCGATTGCCGACAGCCCGCCAAAGAACTTTACGAGCAGCAGCCGCGGAGGAGTCGGCGGCAACTCGTCGTTCAGAATTGCCTCGACCTGCGGGATGCCGCTTCCCGAAGCGTAGGGCGAGAACCGCCGGACCAGCCAGGCCGCAAATGCTACTGCCGCGGCGCAGGCGACGGTTATGATCAAAAACCCGCCGAACCTCCAGCCATGAGCCCAAACGATCGCTGCATCCCGAAAGCGGTCGGCCTCGGCCAGCGCCAGACCGGAAGACCGCCCCGACCAGCCCGGATGCCGCTCCTACGATCGGCGCCAAAAGCGCCAGGTTAAGCAGACTGGACGACCTCAAAACCGACATCATCTTGGCGTAGGATTCGAAAGGTGAGTCGCGAGACATCACCGGAGTGATGACCGGGATCGCCTATGCTGCGCAACCCGCTGCCACGCCGGGACGGCTTTTGTCTAGTTTGCTTGGGAGGATAATGCCATGCCGGACAAGATGCGTTGGGTCGGCACCTGGACCACCACACCCGCGCCGGCCGAGAGCGGCGCCTTCGCCAATCAGACCTTAAGAATGAACGCACGGGTCAGCCTGGGCGGCGACACGGTCCGCGTAAGGGTGTCGAACGCCTATGGCAGCCGCAAGCTCCCGGTCGGCGCTGCCTGTGTGGGGGTGCGAGACACCGCCGCGGGGGTGGTGCCGGGGTCGAACAAAAAGCTGACCTTCGGCGGCGCCGATACCGCAACGATCGCGGCGGGTGCCTTCGTGATCAGCGATCCGGTCGCGTTCGACCTCTCGCCTCTCGCGGACATCGCGGTCAGCATCTATCTGCCGGGCGAGGTTCCGTTGAATTTCGGCATTACCGGACGGTACGCCCGGCAGACGAATTATGTCTCGCCGCCCGGAGACTTCAGCGGCTCGACGGTGATGCCGATCGGCCGGATTACCGATGACTGGTTCTTCGTCAGCGGTATCGATGTTCTCGCATCGCCGGAGACCGGCGCGGTGATCGCGCTCGGCGACTCCTTGACGGATGCCAATATTTCGACGCCGGACGCCTTTTGCCGCTGGCCCGACCAGCTCGCCCGCCGGCTCCAGGCGCGCCGCGGCGGGCGGCCGATGGGGGTCATGAACCAGGGGCTCGGCGGCAACCGAATTCTGCACGACATCCGCGGCGAAAGCGGTCTGCGCCGCTTCGATCGCGATGTCATCGCCCAGCCCGGGGTTACCCACGCCATCGTTATGCTCGGGACCAACGACCTCCGCAATCGCTGGGCAAAGCCGGAAGAAGAGGTCACAGCCGACCAGATGATCGCCGGGTTGAAGCAGCTCGCGCTGCGCGCCCAGACCGCCGGCATCAAGATCTTCGGCGCCACCCTGACGCCATTCGAGAACGAAACCTTTCTTCCCGGCGCGTGGACGCCGGAGCGCGAGAAGACGCGCCAATCTGTCAATGAATGGATCCGCGAGGGCGGAGCATTCGATGCGGTGATCGACTTCGATCATGGCGTTGCGCGACCCGGAACACCCTGCCCGCATGCTGCCGATCTACGATTGCGGCGACCACCTGCACCCGAGCGATCTTGGCTACAACAAAATGGGCGACGCCATCGACCTGTCGCTGTTCGAATAGCTATTCGGTCGGCAGCGCCACAAACCCGCGGCTGCCGTCACCCCGCTCCGGAGTGGCGATCACGTCGCTGACATACGCGCCCGGCGGGCCATCCCGGCTGGCTTCGATCATGGCGGCGATGTTCTGCGGGGCTCCGGTCACCAGCATCTCGACGCTGCCGTCCACCCGATTGCGAACCCAGCCGCGCAGGTCGAGGCCCGCCGCGACGCGCGTCGCCCATATCCGATAGCCGACCCCCTGCACCTTGCCGGTGATCCTCAGCCGTACGGTTTCCATCTTGACGATCGCCTAAGTCCAAAGCGGGGCCGATAAAGACCTCTTGTTAACTACTATCCTGATCCATTAACTATTATTTATATTCTAGATTGTCAAGTTCCGGCTTCTTGAGATCGAATAGATCCTCAACTATCGAGGCCGAGTCCAGTGATGTTTTGCCCGAAATTCTTAACTTTGCTTGCTGAGCGGGCTCACCTCGGGGTTCGCGAAAGACCCATCCTCGTCGGTAAGCGCCAGCACATTCGGGAGCTTCACCTTCGGGATCGAATGCACCGGTTGCGGCCACGGCGGGAGCGGCCCGCTCGCCGGACCCCTCGATTTCGACGCGACCAATGTTGCGGGCCTTCTGGTAACCGACTTCGCGGCGAATGCCGGCGGCTATTTCTTTGCCTCGGACATCATCAACCTGAACAAGACGGAGGGAGAGATGACGGGCAACGTCGCCGCCAATGACCCCGTTTCTCCCGTCGTTTCGGAGCCGGCCAGCATGGCGCTACTCGGCACCGCTCTTGCCGGGTTAGGTGCAGCGGCGCGGCGGCGACGCGCCGGAATCGAGCCGAGCTGTCGCCGTCCCGCTTAGGAGCAGCGTCGGATGTCTTTCCAGCCCGCCGGTTGGCTCGTGCCACACATCCTCTGCCGATGACCCTCTTGCCTTCCCCCAGGCCCCATGCACAAATCAAGGTTTCGCGGGCGGTTTCGCAATTGCCGCCGGCGCAGCGGCGAGGACGAGATGAAAGCGCTGGTCGCGGTCAAGCGGGTCATCGACTACAACGTCAAGATCCGCGTCAAGGCGGATAAGACCGGGGTCGAGACCGCCAACGTCAAGATGTCGATGAACCCGTTCGACGAGATCGCCGATCGAAGAAGCGTTGCGGCTGCGCGAAGCGGGCATCGTCAGCGAGGTCATCGCGGTGTCGCTCGGCGTCGCGCAGTGCCAGGAGACGATCCGCACCGCGCTCGCAATGGGCGCCGATCGGGGCATTCTGGTGCAGACCGATGCCGAATTGCAACCGCTCGCCGTCGCCAAGCTGCTGAAGGCGGTGATCCTTCAGGAACAACCCGGACATCGTGATCATCGGCAAGCAGGCGATCGACGACGATTGCAACCAGACCGGCCAGATGCTGTCGGCCCTGCTCGGCTGGCCGCAAGCGACCTTCGCCTCGAAGGTCAAGATCGGCGAGGGTAACGCCGAGGTGACGCGCGAGGTCGATGGCGGGCTCGAGACGGTCTCGATCAAATTGCCGGCGGTCGTCACTACCGATTTGCGGCTCAACGAGCCGCGCTACGCCTCGCTGCCCAATATCATGAGGGCGAAGAAGAAGCCGATCGCGACGACGACGCCCGAGGCGCTCGGCGTCGACGTGACGCCGCGGCTCGTTGTGCTTAAGGTCGAGGAGCCGCCCAAACGCGAGGGCGGGCACAAGGTGGGCTCGGTCGCGGAGCTGGTCGACAAGCTGAAGACCGAGGCTCGGGTGATCTGATGGCTGCCCTCGTTCTCGCCGAGCACGACAACGCGGCGCTGAAGCCGGCAACCCTCAACGCCGTGGCCGCCGCCAAGGAAATCGCCGGTGCCGACGTCGATATTCTGGTCGCCGGCAAGGATTGCCGCGGCGTGGCCCAGGCCGCGGCAAAGATTGCCGGCGTGAGGAAGGTGCTGCTCGCCGAGGATCCCGCCTATGAGCACGGGCTAGCCGAGAATATGGCGCCCCTCCTTGTGAACCTTGCCGAGAGCTATTCGCATCTGTTGGCGCCGGCGACGACCTCCGGCAAGAATGTGATGCCGCGCGTCGCCGCGCTCCTCGACGTGATGCAGATTTCGGACATCAGCGCGGTCGTAGCGCCGGACACCTTCGTGCGGCCGATCTATGCCGGCAATGCGCTGGCGACCGTCCAGTCCAAAGACCTGGTCAAGGTGATCACGGTGCGCGGGACAGCCTTTCCGCCGGGCGAAGCGGCAGGCGGCTCGGCGGTGATCGAGCCGGTGGCGGCGACCGGCTCGGCGGGGCTTTCGGAATTTTTGGGCGCGGAATTGTCGAAATCGGAGCGCCCCGAGCTGACCAGCGCCCGGATCGTCGTCTCCGGCGGGCGCGGCATGCAGTCGGGCGACAATTTTCATCTGCTGGAGAAAGTCGCCGACAAGCTCGGCGCCGCGGTCGGCGCATCGCGCGCTGCGGTCGATGCCGGCTTTGTTCCCAATGATTACCAGGTCGGCCAGACCGGCAAGATCGTGGCGCCCGAGCTCTATATCGCCGTCGGCATCTCCGGGGCCATCCAGCATCTCGCAGGGATGAAGGATTCGAAAGTTATCGTCGCAATCAACAAGGACGAGGAAGCGCCGATCTTTCAGATCGCCGATTACGGCCTCGTCGGGGACCTGTTCAAGATCCTTCCCGAGCTCGCCGACGAGCTCGAGCGCCGCCAGTGAGCGCCGAGCGGTCGGGCGTCGACCGGCTGCGCTGCATCGGCGTCATCGGCGCCGGGCAGATGGGCGGCGGCATCGCTCATGTTTGCGCTCTCGCCGGCCTCGCCGTCGTCATGGCCGATATCAACGAAGAGTCGCTGAGACATGGACGCGAAGCGATCGATCGCAGCCTCTCGCGCCAAGTGTCGCGCGGCAAGATACGCGAGGAGGAAAAGGACGCGGCGCTCGACCGGATCGAGATGGGGCTCGATTACGCGCGGTTCGGCGAATGCGACATGGTGATCGAGGCCGCGACCGAGAAAGAAGAGATCAAACGCGAGATCTTCAAGAAATTGGTCCCGGTCTTGAACCCGGACGCGCTGATCGCCACCAACACCTCCTCGATTTCGATCACGCGGCTCGCCTCCTCGACCGATCGGCCGGGCAAGTTCATCGGCATGCATTTTATGAACCCGGTGCCGGTGATGAGCCTCGTCGAGCTGATACGCGGCATCGCGACCGACGAGGAGACCTTCGCCGCGACCCGCGAGCTCGCGCTCAAGCTCGGCAAGACCCCGGTCGCCGCCGAGGATTTCCCGGCCTTTATCGTCAATCGCATTCTGTTGCCGATGATCAACGAGGCGGTCTACACGCTCTATGAAGGCGTCGGCTCGGTCGAGGCGATCGACACCGCGATGAAGCTCGGCGCCAACCATCCGATGGGGCCGCTCGAGCTCGCCGATTTCATCGGGCTCGATACCTGCCTTTCGGTCATGCAGGTGCTCTACGAGGGGCTCGCCGACAGCAAGTACCGGCCGTGCCCGCTGCTCGTCAAATACGTCGAGGCCGGCTGGCTCGGCCGCAAGGCGCGACCGAGGCTTTTACGATTACCGCGGAGCGCAGCCGGTCCCGACGCGCTGAACGCCCCCGAATACTTGTCTGCCGCCGGGCGATCCGTTATCAAGCCTGTCACAATCGCGTGCTATTCCGGCCCGCGACCGAGTGTTGGCGGGACGGGTGTTGCGTGACGGTATGCTCTGGATAATTGCCCGGCTTTGGTGCTGAACGCCGATTTTCGGCCGCTGAGCTATTTTCCGCTGTCGTTGTGGTCCTGGCAGGACGCCATCAAGGCGGTTTTTCTCGACCGGGTCAACATTATCGACCATTACGATGTGCGCGTGCGCAGCCCTTCACTCGAAATGCAGCTGCCGAGCGTCGTTTCGCTGAAGGAATACGTTCCGGCCGCACGCCATCCCGCGTTCACCCGGTTCAACGTGTTCTTGCGCGACCGCTTCACGTGTCAATATTGCGGCGAGCCTTACCCGTCGCACGAGCTGACCTTCGACCACCTCGTCCCGCGGTCGCGCGGCGGGCGTACCACCTGGGCCAACGTCGTCACCGCCTGCGGCACCTGCAATCTGTGGAAGGGCAACCGGCTGCCGCGCGAGAGCGGGATGTACCCGCGCCACCGCCCGGTCCAGCCGACGACCTACATGCTGCAGGAGAACGGCCGCGCCTTCCCGCCCAACTATTTGCACGAGAGCTGGCGCGACTATCTTTACTGGGACACCGAGCTCGACCCGTTCTGAGGCTTGCACCAATGAGAGCCGTCGTCATCGTCTTTCCGGGCTCCAACCGCGAGCGGGACGTTTGCGCGGCGCTGGCCCGGGCAACCGGCCAGGAGCCGGTCCGCGTGTGGCATCGCGACGCAGTGTTGCCGGATAGCGATCTGATCGTATTGCCGGGCGGCTTTGCGTATGGCGACTACCTGCGCTGCGGGGCGATCGCGGCGCACTCGCCGATCATGCGCGAGGTGCGCGGCCGCGCCGAGAAAGGGACGCCTGTCCTCGGCATCTGCAACGGCTTTCAGATACTGACCGAGGCGGGGCTGCTGCCCGGTGCTTTATTGCCGAACCGGTCGCTGCGTTTCACCTGCCGCGACATCCATCTGCGCGTCGAGAACAACCAGACTGTCTTCACTTGCGGCTATGAAGCAAACCAGACGATCCGGGTGCCGGTTGCGCATCATGACGGCAACTACACCGCCGACCCGGAGACGCTGGACCGCATCGAGGATCGCGGGCTCGTCGCCTTCCGCTATTGCGGGCCGGACGGCCGGACCGCGGACAGCGATAATTTCAACGGCTCGGCGCGCGCAATCGCCG
Organism: uncultured Alphaproteobacteria bacterium; assembly: GCA_963836845.1. Lineage (GTDB taxonomy): Bacteria > Pseudomonadota > Alphaproteobacteria > ATCC43930 > CGMCC-115725 > AP-15. The sequence goes on from CAWILK010000035.1 coordinate 142,591, forward strand.
GAATTTTCAACGACAGCCGCACCGTTCTCGGCTTGATGCCCCACCCCGAGAACGCCGTCGACCCGCTGCTCGGCGGCACCGCCGGTGTCGGCTTTTTCGACGGGCTGGCAAGCGCGCTGCAGTGAGGGACGGCAGCAACGTCACTGCGGCGCTTGCCGCCGAGCACGGGCTGTCCGAGGAGGAGTTCGGGCGTGCAGTCGAGATCCTCGGCCGCAAGCCCAACATGACCGAGCTCGGGATCTTTGCGGTCATGTGGAGCGAGCACTGCTCGTACAAATCATCGAAAATCTGGCTCCAGACACTGCCGACCACCGGACCGCGAGTGATTTGCGGTCCCGGCGAGAATGCCGGGGTCGTCGACATCGGCGACGGCGACGCTGTCGTGTTCAAGATCGAAAGCCACAACCACCCCTCGTTCATCGAGCCCTATCAGGGCGCCGCGACCGGGGTCGGCGGCATTTTGCGGGATGTCTTCACGATGGGCGCGCGTCCGATCGCGCTCCTCAACTCGCTGCGCTTCGGCAGCCCGCAGCATCCGCGGACCCGCCATCTCGTCTCCGGGGTCGTCGCCGGGATCGGCGGTTACGGCAATTGTGTCGGAGTGCCGACGGTCGGCGGCGAGTGCGAATTCCATCCATCCTATGACGGCAACATCCTGGTCAACGCGATGTGCGTCGGGCTCGCCCGAGCCGACAGGATCTTTTATTCGGCGGCGGCGGGGCCGGGGAACCTCGTCGTCTATGTCGGCGCCAAGACCGGCCGCGACGGCATCCACGGCGCGACCATGGCGTCGGCGGAATTCGGCGCCGATGTCGGGGAGAAGCGGCCGACCGTGCAGGTCGGCGACCCGTTCACCGAGAAACTGCTGATCGAGGCCTGCCTCGAGCTGATGGAGCGGGACGCCATCGTCGCGATCCAGGATATGGGGGCCGCCGGGCTGACCTCGTCCTCGGTCGAGATGGCGGGCAAAGGTGGGCTCGGCATCGAGCTCGATCTCGACCGGGTGCCGGTCCGCGAAACCGGCATGATCCCCTACGAGATCATGCTGAGCGAGAGCCAGGAGCGCATGCTGATGATCCTGCGCCCCGGCAGCGAGGACGAGGCGCGCGAGATTTTCGAAAAATGGGAGCTCGACTTTGCGGTGATCGGCCGACTGACCGACACCGGCCGGCTGATCTTGCGAATGCACGGCGACCTCGCGGCCGAAATCCCGGTCGGCCCGCTCGTCACCGAGGCGCCGGTCTACCGGCGCCCCTGGCGCCGTCCCGATCCCGAACCGGACATTGATGCGGCTCTTTTGCCCAGCCGCGACCCGCTCGCCTGCCTGCAACGGTTGTTGGCTTGCCCCGCGCTCGCTTCCAAGCGATGGATCTGGGAACAGTACGATCATTTGGTCATGGCCAACACGGTCCAACGCCCCGGCGGCGACGCCTCGGTGGTTCGGGTATCCGCTACCGGCAAGGCGCTCGCGCTCGCCACCGATTGCACGCCGCGATACTGCCGCGCCGACCCGGTGCGCGGCGGCGGCCAAGCGGTGGCCGAAAGCTGGCGAAATCTGACCGCGGTCGGCGCGGAGCCGCTCGCCCTTACCGACAACATGAATTTCGGCAACCCCGAGCGGCCCGAGATCATGGGCCAGTTTGTCGGCGCTGTCGAAGGCATGCGGGAGGCGTGCGCCGCCCTCGACTATCCGGTCGTCTCCGGCAACGTGTCGCTCTACAACGAAACAAGCGGAAGTGCGATCCTGCCAACGCCGGTCATCGGCGGCGTCGGGCTGATCGCCGACGCGCGAACGGCGGTGGATCTCGCGCTCAAGCGGGACGGCGACGCGCTCATCCTCGTCGGCGATACCCGTGGGCATCTCGGGTGCTCGCTCTACCTGCGCGAAATCGAAGGCAGCGAGGCTGGCCCGCCGCCGCCGGTCGATTTCGCCGCCGAGCGGCGCAACGGCGATTTCGTCCGCGGCGAAATCCGCGATGGCCGAGTCTCTGCCTGCCACGACCTGTCGGATGGCGGGCTTCTCCCGGCCATTGCCGAAATGGCGATTGCCGGACGGCGCGGCGCTGCCCTCGACCCGATGTCGCCGGGGTTGCCTCCGAGCGCCTGGTATTTCGGCGAGGATCAGGCGCGCTATGTGATCGAAGGCCCGGGACCCCGAACCCGTCCTGCAAGCCGCGCTCGCAGCAGGCTTGCCGGCCCGCATCATCGGTGTGGTTGGCGGGGCTTCGTTGACACTTCCGGGCGCCGGTGCCATATCGGTTGACGCACTGGAGGCCACCAACGAGGCTTGGCTGCCGGACTATATGGCGCAGTCTTGAGCGGAAGGAGTCGGGGGATGGCGATGGACGCGGCGATGATCGAGCGGCTGATCAAGGAAAGCCTGCCCGACGCCCAGGTCTCGATCGAAGACCTGCGCGGCGACGGCGATCATTACGCGGCGCATGTCGTCTCCGCCGCGTTCCGCGGCAAGAGCCGTGTCCAGCAGCATCAGATGGTCTACCAGGCGCTGCGCGGCCGAATGGGCAACGAGCTCCACGCCCTTGCCTTGCAGACCGGCGCACCCGAGGACTGAACCGGCTCCCTCCCGAGCTTTCGCAAAATCGAGGACAGAGAAATGGACAACGCAGCTCATGATCGCATTCGCCAGGACATCGGCGACAACCCCGTCGTGCTTTTCATGAAGGGGTCGCCAGTGTTTCCGCAATGCGGGTTTTCGGCAGCTGTGGTGCAGATCCTGAGCCATCTCGGGGTCAAGTTCAAAGGCATTGATGTGCTGAGCGACCCGGAGATCCGCCAGGGCATCAAAGAATTTTCGAACTGGCCGACGATCCCGCAGCTCTATGTCAAGGGCGAATTCATCGGCGGCTGCGACATTATCCGCGAAATGTTCGAAACCGGCGAATTGCAGCAGCTCTTCGAACAGAAGGGCGTCCCAGTCCGCGCCTGACCGCCGGCTCACCCTGTGGTGAGGTGGCTCCGGAAGGTCAGCGGGTCGTTGATATTGCGAATCGGCTCCAAGGCGCTTCCGACGCCGCGCACAACGACTGTGCCGTAGCCAAAAAGTCGTCCGAGCACCGTCTGGTCGACAGTGACGCTCTCGACCCGGGCTCGGTTCATCTCGAGGGTGTGGCGGGCGAGGAGCCCAGTCTTGTAGATTACGCGCTGATCGGTTACCGCCAGTTCGGTAGTGGTTCGTCGTATGAATGCACGGAAGGCCGAGGACAGCGCGAGCAGAGCGAAGATCGCTGCAGCAATAGCCAAAGCCAGACTAATGTTCGGCTTGTCGTCCATCGTCCAAGCTGCAACCGCCAGAGCCAAGCAAATCACTAGCATTAAGATCGCCCACAGATAGACGAACCAGTGCAGCTTCGTGGAGTAGACGACCGTCTCCCCCGGTTGGAGGACTCGTGTCACATACCGCATAACCCTGTGGTCCTTTCCGCCTCCAGGTAGGAGGGGAGCCGATGCTTCCAGGTTGACCTGTCTTCCAGGCCCGTGCAACTCGCCCGCGCCAGAGAACCAATGCCGCCTCGCAATCGCCTCAATTTATGTTCGGACCTACATTAGGAGCCGGAACTTCAAATCGGCGATGGGCATCCGAAGGATGATCAACCCGGGAACGACGGCCCTGCTGCTGCAGGCGCCGACCGGCTTCGGGCCATGACGGCGCCTCGAGCCCGTCCTGCATCCAATGGACCACGGCGGCTTCATCGCACCACTTAGCCAACCGCGGCATCACCCGGCGATGCGCGCCCGATCGCATGAACGAGCGCATTGCTACTTGATCCGTCCATACGGTCCGAGTCCAGAAGGCGCGGCTCGACATCGCGCAGCACGGAAACCCGAAGATTTCCACTCGCACGTCGAGCTTGCCGCACCGCGAAAAAGGATTGAACAAGGAAGATGGGCAGGTATCGCCAGGACCGCACTCGAAGACGCGTCACCGATACCAACGGCACGCGTACCTCCCAATGGTAGAACTCAGCCGATGGGGTCGTTGCCCGCCAGCTTCTTGTGGTTCAGTTGATCGATGCCAGCTCCTCGACGCGCAGCCCGCTGCGAACCTGCGCGGCCAGCTCTTCGGGGTCATAAACGACGCCGACCGGGTTCTTGTCCTTGGCCGAGCGCCGACGCATATAGACCTGCCCTTCTGCAGCTGTCGCGAAATTGTCGACCAGCAGTTCGACCTGGTTGTGGTCGGGATCGTGATAGTACATCGAGGTCGTCACGCCATGGTTGACGCAGCGATGCGGGCGGATCCCGATCCGCTTGAGCCGTTGATAGTTGTCGATCAGATCGTCTAGGCCACCAAAGGTAAACGCGACATGATGCAGGCCTGCCTCGTTGCCTGCTTTGCGCCCATCCGGCTCGCGATCGGCCAGCGGACCCGGGTCGATGAAGGCGACTCGATGGTGCTCGTCATCATAGCTGATAAAGCAGATGAATTCGTTCTCATGCAGAATTTCCGCTCCGAGAACCGTGCAATACCAATCACGCATCTCATTGCGGCGATTGGTCTGCAGGACGATGTGCGACAACTTCCTTGGTGACGCCATGATCTCCTCCTGGCGTTGCATTCCGATCGATCGGTGCACGAGAACCCTTGGGGAGTCAACACTCGGCTAGATGTTGTCGATTTGGGATTCGGGTTGCTAGGACCGGGACATCAGGGCGCGCCCCCCTTCAACGGTCGGTGCCGTCTCGTCTGAACGCGACGTCTCGCACCGGGTGTTTACGGTTCTGGTATCCTCCTCGGCTAACCTCTGCCGCCAGCTGAACTGCTTAAGGCACGAAAGGATACCACCGGATGTCGTTCACCTTTCCCGATCGCCGCACTTTCTTGCGGGCTGCGCTCGGCTCAGCTGGGTTGTCCTGTGGGTGGGGTCGGGTTGCGCTCGGTTCGGATGTGACCGGGCCGGTTGAGCAACTGCATGCCGGGCTGATCGGGATCATGAAGGCGGGCAGAGCGGCGCCCTTTCGTCAGCGCTACGAAATGATCGCGCCGGTCGTGACGCGGACCTTCGATCTCGAAATCATCCTCCGGCATGCGGTAGGGGCGCGCTGGACGTCGTTGCCCGCGGATCAGCAAGCTGCGCTGGCGGATGCTTTTCGGCGCTACACGATCGCCTCTTACGTTGCCAATTTCGACGGCTATTCCGGTGAACGTTTCGAGGTAGTGCCTGCCGTCAGGGCCGTTGGCGGCGACCGGGTGGTCTCGACCCGGATCGTCGCGCCGTCCGGCAAAGCTCACGCGCTGGATTATGTGATGCGGCAGGAAGGTGTCGGGTGGAAGGTTGTCGACATCCTCGCCGAGGGCTCGATTAGCCGGGTGGCTGCCCAGCGCTCTGAGATGCGCTCGGTCCTCGCCGATACCGGCAGCACCGGGCTTCTCGTCAGCCTACGACAGAAGACCGCTGAGTTGTCCGGCGGCATTTTGCAGTAGCGCCGCCGCCGCGTTCGGATTATCACCTGCCCGCCGCCGATCCGCGGGAGAATTGTCCGTAGCGGCTGGATCAACCCATGCGGGCCGAGACGGCCGCTTGTCGACCGCCAGATGCGATACCGCCTCGGTTCCTGATGAATTTCCAGCGTTTGCTCGTCGACCTGGTCGACACCTGTCGGCGTAACGCTCTATCGGTTACGGTCGCGGGCGCCCTTTTGGCCATTTTCTCCGGCTGGTACGCGGCCGGACATCTAGGCATCACCACCGATACCGATGAGATGTTCGCGGCCAGCCTGCCGTGGCGGCAGCGCGCCGAAATGTTCAAGAAGCTGTTTCCGCAGTTCCAGGACCTTCTGGTCGCGGTCATCGACGCGAAGGAGCCCGAGGAGGCTGAAGAAACCGCCGCTGAGCTTGCCGCGGCTCTGTCCGGCGACCGCGCGCATTTCCTGACGGTGCGCCGCCCGGACGCATCCCCTTTCTTGAAAAGGGAGGGGCTGCTCTTCCTTGAGACGAGCCAGCTCGAACCCCTGATCGAGCGAATGATCGACGCGCAGCCCTTTCTCGGCGAGCTTGCGAAAGATCCGAGCGCGCGCGGGTTGTTCGGAGCACTGTCCTTGCTCGGCACGGGGGTCGAGAATGGGCAGGTTAACCTCGCGCCCTACCGGACCGCCCTGGCGGGTTTTGACGAGGCGATGGCAAGTGCGCTCGCCGGCTACCCGCGCCCGCTGTCGTGGGTACGGCTTTTGGGGGGCGAGCTGGCCGAACTCGGCGGCCGCTACAAATTCGTTCTGGTGCAACCCCGGCTGGACCACACAGCTCTGCAGCCGGGCGGGGCGGCGACGCAGGCGATACGCGACGCAGCGAACGGTCTCGAGTTCGTCAAAGCGGGCGACGCCCGGGTCCGTATCACCGGAAATGTTGCGCTGGCCGACGAGGAGTTCGCTTCCGTTGCAGAGGGGACGGTGGCGGGACTAATCGGCAGCATCTTCCTGATCACCCTGTGGCTGTTTCTCGCTGTCCGCTCATGGCGGCTCATAGCGCCGATATTGATGACCCTAGGGCTCGGTTTGATGTTGACATTGCTTTTCGCCGCGGCTGCCGTCGGAACCTTGAACCTCGTCTCGGTTGGATTCGGCATTCTGTTCGTCGGGATCGCTGTCGATTTCGCCATCCAGTTTTCCGTTCGTTATCGCGAGATGCGGTTCGCTTATCCACAGCCGGCCGAGGCTCTGGCCGAAACCGGAAGGCGAGTCGGCGGACAGATCTTGGTCGCGGCCGCCGCCACGGCGGCCGGTTTTTTGGCCTTCGTGCCGACGGACTTTCGCGGCGTCGCGGAACTCGGGCTGATCGCCGGGGTGGGAATGCTGATCGCATTTTTCTGCACCCTGACTTTCCTACCCGCGGCGATCACCATCTTTCGGCCACGTGGCGAGCGCGCGGAAATCGGCTTTTACTCGGGGGCGGCTGTGGATCCGGTTATGCGCCGTCATCGTCGGCCGGTGCTAGCCTTGTTCGGGATTTTGGGAGCGCTCGGGCTCATCCTGCTGCCTCGGATCGGCTTTGATGCCGACCCGCTGCATACCAAAAATCCGAGCACCGAGGCGATGCAGACGCTCTACGACCTTGGGGATTCTCCGCTGACGAATCCGTTCACCATCGACGTCTTGGCTCCCGACCCGAGTGCAGCCGTCTCCCTGGCAGACAAGCTTCGCGGTTTGCCGCTGGTCTCGGGTGTGCTGTCGATCAATAGCTTCGTGCCGGAGGATCAGCAGACCAAGCTCGATCTGGTCGCCGATGCGGCCACTCTGATCGGCCCGAGCCTTTCTGCGCACGAGGCTCTCGCCCCGCCCGCAGCGGAAGACATCCGAGCAGCCGCCCGGAACGCGCATGAGAAGATCGCTCCGGCTCTGGCGAAATTGCCTGGCGATAAGGTGATGGCCGCGATCGTCGATGAGTTGGCGAAGCTGGCCGCCGCCCCCGATGCGGTGGTCACCGCGACCGACCGCGCCCTGACACGGTTCTTGCCGGCGCAGCTCGACCAGCTGCGCACGTCTCTCGAAGCCGAGCCGGTTACATTGCAGATGATCCCGCCCGACACCTCCCGTGATTGGGTGCTCGGTGACGGACGAGCGCGCGTTCAGGTAGTGCCGAAGGTCGAGGCGCGAAATACGAAAGGATTGGCCGATTTCGTAGCCGAGGTAACCGCCATAGCGCCGGATGCCGGCGGCTCCGCGGTCACGATCGAGGAGACGAGCGCGACGATTGTCGGCGCCTTCCGCTCCGCCGCGATCGCAGCGCTAATCTCAATCGCCGTTCTGCTGTTTATCGCATTGCGGCGCGTGCTCGATGTATCGTTGGTGCTGGCTCCCCTTCTGTTGTCCTCGCTGATGACCGTCGTGATCATCGTTGCGGCGGGGCTGATGCTGAATTATGCCAATATCATCGCGTTGCCGCTGCTGCTCGGCGTCGGCGTATCGTTCAACATTTACTTCGTGATGAACTGGCGGGCCGGCCAAACGGCGGTGCTGGGGTCGGCGACCGCCCGGGCCATCTTGTTCTCGGCATTGACGACCGGCACGGCGTTCGGCTCGCTTGCGCTGTCCCAGCATCCGGGCACGGCGAGTATGGGGGCATTGTTGTTGATCAGTCTCGGTTGTACGCTGATTGCCAGTCTCGTGTTCATACCGGCGCTGTTGGCCGCGGTTTCGAGGCGCCGGTCGACGGGGGTCCAAAGCTGACCATTGGCCGTTTCCGAAATCGCGAGCTCATGGCAGATGCACTGCGCGCGCTCACTCCGCTGGCTTGACGGATCGCCGGGGCGCCGCAAGCACCGGCGCGGAAGTAGATGGGCGCGATAACCTCTTCCCGAGCTCCGCGCGAATTCCGAAATGCGCCATGTACCTCGCGTACCGCTCACGCTCTAAGCCGGCATCCAGCCCGTATTCCTCCAATCGCGAGCCGTGCGCCCGGTAACCCCCGTTAGGCTTCGCCTCGACGAGCCGGCTCATTTTGGCTGCGGCATCGGGGGTCAAAATCTCGCCGAAATGATGGTAGAGGGCCGTTGCAGTGCCCACCGGGTTGCTGACCAAATCCAGATAATGGACATGGAAAATCGGCTCCGCGAACTCTTGTTCCCGCGCCGCGCCGATCATCAGCTCGGTCGCCGCGAGCCAACGGTCGCTGTCCTGACGACCAATTTCCGCTTTGTCGATGCTGCGGGTGAAGGGTCGCCGCAGCGTTTCAGTCAGCCGCGCGACCGACAACAGGACGGCCAACGGGTCGCGGTGGACAAAGACCAGACGGGCATCAGGATAAACTGCCCGAATAGCGGCAAGGGCAAAAACGTGGTCCGGACATTTGAGCACCCAGCGCCCGCCGCCCGCCTGATGCTGGAGGTGCTGCAGAAAACGCTTGTGAAAGCGATAGGCTTCGACATGTCCGGTTTCGTCGAGCCATTCCCGGTAGCTTGGGACGCGGTAGGTCGAAGTCGAAGCGCAGGCTGGCGAACACATGCGCGGTGATCTCGGAGCATTCCTGCGGCGAGCCGGCATCGATCGGATGCATGCGGCGGAAATCCGGTGACAGAAGGCCGAACAGGCGCAGCTGCCGCGACACCCGGTCCAGCCGGTTGTCCTGCCTTGATCTTGGGTTTTTGATTGGATAGGGGTGGATCAGCTGCCAGACCCGCGGCGCCAAATTCGCCAGGTCCTCGGCCAACAGGCTGTGCAGAAAGGTGGTGCCCGAACGGGGGAGCCCGGAAATGAAGATGGGCCTCGCAACCGGTCGTTCGAGAATCTCCGGCGCCTTCTGCTCTTCATCATGGAGGCGAAGGAGGTTTGACAGGAATCGGACGACATCCCAGCGGGTCGCGATCCGCCCAACGAGGCTTAGACTGGCCTCTGCGGAGCAGGCGCTCAGGAATTTGTCCAACGCGGCTCTGAACGGCGTCTCGCCGAATTCTGCCAGACCCGTCTGGCGCTGAGCGGCGGCGATCAGTTGATCGGCGCTCAGCGGCTCATGGCGCGGCTTGAGCACGTCGGCGGCCTGGAAGACGGATCTATGCAGCATCGGCGACCTTTCCGGCCGAACAAGCCTGAACGGCCCCCGGATACCCCAGAGTTGCCCAGGTCCATGCGCAAGCTACCGCAATGCCCCATCAGGTTCGATGCGACCTAAACTCGCGGGACGCCGGACGGATTCCTCAACGCCCCAAAGTACGCATCGTCCCGCGAGGGTCATCCCCTGCGACAGCTGGACGCGTGAGCACTTCCCTCCTATGGGAAGCCGATCTCGACCCGCCGGTTCTGCGGTTCTCGCACACCCTGAGGCGTCGGCACTCTGGGGTCGGCCTCGCCGCGGCCGCTGATCGCCATGTCGCTGCGCGCGACGCCCATGCTCGCCAATGCATTGCCGACGTTGTTGGCCCGCCGCACCGAGAGCCGCTGGTTGTAGCCTGCCGAACCCGAAAGATCGGTGTACCCCGTTACTTGGATGCGAACCGATCCGCCCGCCTTGTAGGTGTTCGCCGCCTGCTGGATGACGCCCTTGCCCGCAGGGGTGATTTCGGCGCGATCCCAGTCGAAAAAGACCAGAAAAACCTGAGCGGGAGGCGGCGGAGCGGCGGGCGCGGAGATCGGAACCGGCACAGGCGGCGTCGGCGGGGCGAAGCGGTAGATTAGGCTCGCGACAAAGTTGTTCGTGTTGTAGCCCGATCGGTAACGAATGTTGGTATTTAGCAGCCTAAATGTCGGCTGGGTGGTGGCGAGATAGCGGTAATCGAGATCGAGCGTGAACGCCGGGCTGAGGTTATAGCGGATCCCGGCGATTCCCTGGTACCCAAACTCCCAGGTGCTGTCGTTGATGAACTGCCCGATCCCAGGCAACTTTACCCCGTCCGAGATCTGCACCGCACCGATCCCGAACCCGATATGCGGCGTGATCGGCCATCCAACAGTGAAATCATACAGCACATTCGTCATGATCGAATTGGTGTGCCGGTTGCCGCTGATCCCGCTGATGGGAAAGCCGAACAAGGAGAAATTGCCGGGAACATTGTTTTGGCGGTAGCTGTACTCCTCCTCTAGGCGCCAGGGGCCCCACTCATAGCCGAGCCGGACGCCGGCGTTAAAGCCGGAGTTAAACCGCAGGTTTGTCGAAAACAGGCCGGGAACCGTTATCGGCTGGTCCGGTAGAGAGGTCCACCCGCCTTCGGCGCCGATATAGAATTGCGCCCGCGCGTCGCGAACGAAAATCATTGTCGCCAAGGCGAGGCACGCGCCTATGGCAAAGCAAACCCGCGGTGAGGTAGTCATCAGCTCGTTCCCCCAAACTTAGGCGTCCTCTACCTAAGCAGCTATTCTATCTAGCAGCGATGGCCGCCTGGTGCAAGGATACAAGCTGCGCCAAGGGGTTGCGGAAATTCCATTGATTAATCGTGGACGGGTTGCGGGGCGCTGGCTATGGTGCCGCGGCCTAACCCTCAGGAGGGCCGGCGTTTCGAGCCACGGAGGATTTCGTGAAGCTTCGATCGATTGCGATAGCCGGCACAATCTTTCTCGCCGGGATCTTCAGCGTCCTTCCGATTACGGCACGAGAGTCGATCGCCGCTGCGCAGCCAAAGAAGCCGGCGATCAGCGAGGAGGCCAGCGCCGCGCTTCTGAAGATGGGCCAGACATTGCGTGCCGAGCAGTACTCGTTTCAGGTGCGCACGATCCGGGTTTATGCGGACCCTAATGGCGACGCGCTGCACATATTCCACACGATGAAGGTAATCGTGCACCGGCCGAACCGACTGCTTGTCGAGTCGAGCGGGGACGATGGCAGGAACAAGCTGGTGTTCGACGGAAAGAACGCCGTCGTCTACTCGGCCGCGGCGAATAAATACGCTTCGGTCGCTGTGCCGGAGGGCACAATCCAAGCCATGATGCAGGAGCTGATCGGCCGCCTCGGGGTCGACTTTCCTCTGGCCGATTTTCTCGCCGAAGCCCCGAACAAGGCGTTTCTGACCGGTGTCACGGCGGGGCGCATCGTCGGCACGGTGACGATCGACGGATCTCCCTACCTGCATTTGCTCTTTTCCCAGCCGCCGGGCATCGAACTCGAGCTGTGGCTGGGCAAGAACGACCAATCGCTGCCCAAGCGCCTGATCGTGACATACCGGAACTTGCCGGGCCAGCCAGCCTTTATCGCCGAATTCTCGGATTGGAACTTCGACATCCATCCATCCGACGCGGATTTCGCGTTCCAGCCGCCGCCGGGCGGGACAGCGGTGGAGTTGAAGCCGGTCGCGGCGACCAAGCCGCCAGCCAAGGCGAAAGGGGGTAAGCCATGAAACGGCTGACCGCCATTGGTCTCGGCATCGCCCTGATCTCGTTCGCGCCCGACGCATTCGGCTGGGGCGCTGTCCACGGCCCAAACGGGGGCGCCGCGTATCGTGGCCCGATGGGCGGCGCCGCCGTTCGCGGCCCGGGCGGCGCGGCGGCGGTTCGCGGCCCCTACGGCGGTGCAGCGGCTCGCGGGCCCTATGGCGGGACTGCTTATCGCGCGCCCAACACCTACTATCGCGGCGGAGCCTATTACGGCGGAACGACCGTCGTTACGCCGGGGGTGGGCGCGGGCGTCGCAGCGGGGGTGGCGGTCGGCGCCGCCGCAGGGGCAGCGGCCGCATCCTCGGCCTATGCCGCCCCCAGCTACAGCTACTATCCCTCGCCTTACTATTGCCCGTACGCTTCGCCCTATGACTGCCCACCCCCTGCCCAATAGTCGGTTCGGAAGTGTCGGCATGACCGATTTACTGGAAAGGACAGAGGGCGGGATCACCTGGCTGACCCTCAATCGCCCGGATCGGTTGAACGCCTTCTCGCCGGAGATGCTGTCCGCGCTCGGCGCGGCGCTGCGGCGGTCGAGCGACGATGCCGGGGTCGGTGCGATCGTCATCACGGGCGCCGGCCGCGGCTTTTGCGCCGGCGGCGACGTCAAGACGATGGCGGGCCGGGCGGCGCAGGGGTTCGAGGAGCGCGTCGAAGGGTTGCGGCGGATGCATCAGCTGCCGCTGCTGCTGCGGACCATGCCCAAGATCGTGATCGCGATGGTCAACGGCCCGGCAGTCGGGGCGGGTTTGGGGCTCGCCATGGCCTGCGACTTGCGCATAGCGGGCCGCTCGGCGCGGTTCGGGACCGGCTTTGCCGGCGTCGGGTATTCGGGCGATTTCGGGGGCTCGTGGAGCTTGACCCGGCTGGTCGGCACGGCAAAGGCGCGCGAGCTCTATTTTCTCGGCAACATCGTCGATGGCGAGGCGGCGGCATCGATCGGCTTGGCGAACCTCGTCGTCGAAGACGACGCATTGGAGAGCGAAACCATGGCGCTCGCCCGGCGCATCGCCGATGGGCCGCGGGTCGCTTACGCCTATATGAAGCGCAACCTCTTCGCTGCGGAAACCGAGCCCTTCACCAATGTGCTCGAAATGGAAGCCCTGCACCAGGCGCGCACCGCGATGACCGAGGACCATCTCGAAGCAAGCCTCGCCTTTGTCGAAAAGCGCCGGCCCGTATTCAAGGGCAGATGACACGCAGGCCCGCGCCCGAGGTAGAAGAGTTCAGGGACAGGCAATTGACATCGTTGGATTATATCTCTAGCGGCTCGGGGAGCGCGGGCCGGGGGCCGGGGCCGAAGCGGTCGCGGTGAGCTGGTATTGGAGCGCGGTCGCCATTTGCAGGTGGCGCAGCACGACCGGCAGGATCTGTGAGGCAAACCCCTTGAGCTGCGGGTCCTGACCCGAGCCGATCTCCCATTCGAGAAGCTGCGCCGTTTTCTGATGGTCCGAGATCTGGCCACGAATATAGGCGAGATCGAACTCCGCGCCGCTCGACTTGTCGAGCAAGGCCCGCACCGCCTTGTGCTCCTCGTCGAGATCGCCCGGCTGCGGAATATTCGCGGCTTGGGCCAACTGTGCCAACTGCTGGTTGGCCTGGCCGTGATCCGCGGCCACCTGGTGGCCGAACTCTTTGACGGACTGCGCGCGGCCCTTTTGCTCGGCCAATTGCCCGAATTCCACTTCGGCCCTTCCGCCGATGGTCGCCTCATAGACGAACAGGCGATCGTTCTGGTTCGGCTGGTTCGGCGCGGGCATGCCGGGCGCCGATCGCGGCGTGCCAGGCGCCATCGCCGCCGGATTTCCGGCGCCCGTCTGACTTGATGCCGGCGCTGCCGCGACAACAACGAGCATCGAGATTGCTGCGAATAGGCGCATCGCAAGTTTCCTTTCCACCTGACACGTTCAGAGAGCGAGCAGATAGGCGACCAGCGAGTCCTTCTCGTCCTGGGTCAGCTTGACGCCGAGCACGAGATTGAAGAACTCGACACAGTCAGCCAGCGTCATCAGCCTCCCGTCATGAAGGTAGGGCGGCGAATCCTTGATGCCGCGCAACGTGAAGGTCTTGATCGGGCCGTCCGGCAAGGTGACGAGGCCGTTCACGGTGTGGCCGATCTCGTAGAACCGCTCGAGCTTCAGATCGTGCATCTGGTTGTCCATAAAGGCCAGCTGCGGGACGTGGCATTCGGCGCAGCGGCCCTTGCCCATGAACACCCGCTCGCCGGCCAGCTCGCGCTCGCTCGCCGTGCTCGGATCGAGCTTTCCTGCAGGATCGAGCTTCGGCGCCGGCGGAAAATCGATGATGTTCTGCATCTGCGCCATCATCGCGACCTGGTCGGGCCGGTTCGGCAGGTGCACACCCTTGCGCTGCGCGCTGACCTGGTCGCCGTTGAAATACGCCGTTCGCTGCTCGAATTCGGTGAAGTCCTCTACCGAGCGCAATGACCGCTTAGACCCATGGATTTGCTGATTGAAGACGCCGCGCAGGCTGGTGGTGTCGAGCCGGAAGCGGGCGGCCTGCGGCCGGACATCGGGGGTCTGATGGAACGCGGCGTTGGTGTGGAAGTTCGCGTGGCAGTCGAGACAGGAGATCCCGAGGCTCTGGTCCTCGACCTTCCGTTCCTCGGTCTGGTTGAATTCCTCCTGCGGGAACGGGGTCAGCAGCAGCCGCAAGCCTTCCATTTGCACCGGCGTGATGAACCCGACCATCATTTCGTAAAAATTCTTGATGGTCAGCAGCCGGCCGCGCGACAGGTCGCCCAATTCGGTATGGGTGGTCAGGAAGAACGGCGGCGGGAATTCGGGCGTAAAGGTATCCGGCAGATCGAATTCGACATCGAAGCGGCGAAGGTTTCGGCCTTCCTGGGTCCTGATCTCGTCGATCTGGTTGTTCGGGATGACTTGGCCGCCGGTCGCCTGCTTGACATGTGGCAGCGGCATGAAGCCCGCCGGCAGCAAGCCCCGCTGCCGGATGTCGTCCGGGCTCATGCCGGCCAGCGCATCCCAGGTGGCCCCAGCCGGGAGCTTGACGCGGACGCCGCCTTGGACCGCCTTGCGCCCGCCGGACGTCATGACTCCAGGAATCGGGTTGTTGGAGAGGTCATAGCGCTGGCTGAGAAGGGACTGCTGGTCCTGCAAGACCCGGGGCTTTTCGGCTTCGTCATTCGCCTTCACGACATCGAAGGGTAGGGTCGGCAGGGGCCGATAGGTCGCGCTGGGCGGGAGCGGGTCGGCAATAGCCATAAACGCCGCAAAGCTTGCCAAGGCCCCGCCCGCGCCCAGACAGCCCTAGGGTTGCGCGCATCTCCGCCCTCCTGGTCCGTTCATAAAGGCCGAGTTGCAAACGCTTTCCGACCGGTTCCGTTGCATCGGCCGCGGCGAAATCCCGACCATTTCTCGCGCCGGCTCCACGGGCAGAGAGACCCACAATTTGTGATTGAGCATCGAACCGCCGGCCCGCTGCTCCTGCAGCGAATCAGCAGCGGGACTCTCCTTATAGTTGTAGGCCGTCTCCTGCCCCGATGACTCGAAGACCTTCACTGCCGTACCGACGATACCACGCGAGTTGGGCAAAATTGGGGATGCGCCGATATTGCTGCCGGAAACACCAGCGCCGCATGTTGCCCCGCCCCAGACCGCGAGGGGATGTCTCAAAACCGTTGCGGGATGCGCCGTTTGGGATTAACCCCTGAAGGTTCGAAATTCGAGGGGGATAGCGGTTTCGGATGGCGGGCAATCTCGTGCAGGGCGCGGTCTTCACCGTCATGGTGGTGCGCGCGGGGATGTTGCGCGATCCCGCTTTCGGGTCCGAGCTTGCTCGACAGATCGAGCGCAGCCCGCGATTTTTTCTCAATGCTCCGGTCGTCCTCGATCTGCGCGGAGCCGCGGAGTTCACCCACGACGAGGAATTTGACGCGGCGCGGGAGGCGCTGCGCCGCCATACCCTGACCCTGATCGGCATCCAAAATGCCCAGCCCGCCCAGGCCGAAGCCGCCGCTGCAGCGGGCCTCGCGAGCTTCGCCCCGAATTCGACCCAACCCAGAGGGCCGCGCTCTGCCGAAACAGCTGCGCCCGCTCCAGCGCCGCCGCCCGGCCCTGCCGCGCCGAACGCCGTCAAATCGCGGCTGGTCACCCAGCCGGTGCGGTCGGGCACCCAGATCTATGCTCGCGGCGGCGATCTCGTGGTCACCGCGCCGGTGAGCCCCGGGGCCGAGATCATGGCCGACGGCAGCATCCACGTGTACAGCGTGCTGCGCGGCCGCGCCCTGGCCGGGGCCAGCGGCGACGCCGAGGCGCGAATCTTTTGCAGCCGGCTCGAAGCGGAGCTCGTCAGCATCGCCGGGCGCTACCTCGTCAGCGATCAACTGCCGCCGGAACAGCGGGGTTTTCCGGTGCAGATCGCGCTCGTCGATGACCGGTTGACCATCGAGCGAAATTGACGCTCATGATTTTGGGCGGTGCTTGGTATCGGCGCTGCCTCAGGGGGAGAAGGGGGAGGTCTGTTTGGCAAAAGTGATCGTGCTCACTTCGGGCAAGGGGGGCGTCGGCAAGACGACCTCGGCGGCGGCCATTGCCGCGGGTCTCGCGCTGCGCGGCAAGCGCACGGTGGTGATCGATTTCGATGTGGGGCTGCGCAACCTCGATCTGGTGATGGGGTGCGAACGCCGGGTCGTGTTCGATTTCATCAATGTCATCAACGGCGACGCCAAGCTCAACCAGGCGCTGATCAGGGACAAGCGCAGCGACAATCTCTACATCTTTCCGACCTCGCAGACGCGCGACAAGGAAGCGTTGAAGCGTGACGGGGTCGAGCGCGTGCTCGAAGAGCTGAAGGACAGTTTCGACTACATCGTGTGCGACAGCCCGGCCGGGATCGAGCATGGCGCGATCACCGCGCTCTATTTCGCCGACAGCGCCATCGTCGTCACCAACCCCGAGGTCTCCTCGGTGCGCGACAGCGACCGGATCCTCGGCATCCTGGCGTCGAAATCGCGCCGGGCCGAGCACAATCTCGAGCCGGTCGGTGTGCACCTGCTGTTGACCCGCTACTCGCTGGAGCGGGTCAAGAAGGGCGAGATGCTGTCGGTCGAGGATGTCAAGGAGATCCTTTCTATCCCGCTGCTCGGGGTGATCCCGGAATCGGAATCGGTGCTGCGCGCCTCCAACACCGGGACCCCGGTGGCGTTCGACCAGGAGAGCCCGGCGGGACGCGCCTATCTCGACGCGGTCGCGCGCTTTGTCGGCGAGCAACGCGAAATGCGCTTTGTCCAGCCCGAGCGGCGAAGCATCTTCCGCAACTTGTTCGGGAGAGCTTGATGCGCCTGCTGGATCTGCTCTTCCCGGAGCGGCGGAATAGTGCCGTCATCGCCAAGGACCGGCTGAAGATCGTTCTCGCCCACGAGCGGGCGAGCAGCAACGCGCCGGATTTTCTGCCTGAGCTGCAGAAGGACCTGATCGAGGTCGTAGGCCGGTATGTCGAGATCCGCAGCGACATGCTGCGCGTCAACGTCGGAAGATCGGGCGACACTTCGCTGCTCGAAATCAATGTCGAGATCGACGGCGCCCAAGTAAAGCCCGTCAGAAACGGTGCGGCCCGGGCCACGGCGCCCTTGCCCGCTCCGCCGCGAGCCCCGCGTTTCGAGGCAGACACCCCGGTGCCTTGGAGCTGACCGGCTAGCCGGGCTTCCCTCGGCCATAGGGACGCTCACGCAAGGATGGCGCGGGAACGACCGCTGCCGCGCCGAAGGTGATCGGTGGCATCAACTCAGCGACCGAGCGCGACCATGACTGCGGTGCCCGATACCCCCGGGTGGCAAACCGCCAGGATGAGGTACTTGCTTGATGACATTACGAAAAATCTCATCCTAAGAGCCTGTGAATGAATTGGCGTAGGGAGGCTGCCCGAACATCCTGCGTCCTTCGAGACGGCGCTGCGCGCCTCCTCAGGATGAGGTATCTCCTTGATGTCATTAAGAAAAACCTCATCCTGAGGAAACCGCGAAGCGGCTGTCTCGAAGGACGCATGGTGCTGGTGCGGCGGGCGCTCGCGCTGACATCTCAGAGACCGGTGGCCGAGCACGCCTTGGTTGCTTGACCGTTGCGATCCCGTCCTGGTTTTCTATCGAGGTCATGAACAGATCCTCGATATATGCCGCCCTGGCCTCGATAGCGGTGGCTCTCCCGGCGGCGGCTCAGACGCCGTCAACGCCGGGGAGCATCGTGAGTGGCGGCGTAGTAACGCTCGGGGCCGGCTCGACGCTGATTGCGACGCCTTACGGTGTCGGGACGGCCTCGGTTCAATCCGCGCCAGTCGCGACAACCGCGAGCCCAGGAGGAGGCTTGAGCTCGGGCGCCAGCTCCGCCGGCCCGGTTGGCGCCCGCTCAATGGTCACAGGCAACACTGGATCGGCCTCCTCGGCCCGAGCCGGCTCCGGTGGCTCGGGAAGCGCGACCGGTGCCACATCGAGCGGGGTTCCGGCCTGGGTGTTGTGCCCGCCCTCCGGCGCGTTGGGACTGCAACCGTTCTTGGCCGGGACCGACCTCTCCTGCGCGCCTTGACACCCGAAACCAGCCGCGAGGGATCCAGGGCAAGGCAGATTGTCGCCGATCTCATTGTCGATACGCTGCACGCGGCCGGAGTGCGTCGTATCTACGGCATATGCGGCACGAGGAGGACAAATCTCTGGCGGTAGGCGGCGCCTGATAGAACGAAGGTCACAGCTCCCGGGTGCGCCGCGCCATCGCTTCATCCCATAAATTCTCCCGGTCATCGTCGAAGATCAGCTTCGGCTCCTCGGGCGCGGTGAACCAATTATGGCGCGCCAATTCGCCTTCCAGCTGGCCTGGCCCCCAGCCGGCATAGCCGAGGGCGAAAAGGCTCTTTTCGGGGCCGCGCTTGTGCCCGATATCGCGCAGCACTTGGCGGCTTGCAGTCATCGCCACGCGGCCGTCGACATCGAGCGTCTCGGCACGGCGATATTCGGCGCTGTGAACCACAAAGCCGAGCTCCGGCTGGACCGGCCCGCCGGCAAAGACGCGCACGCTGCCCTCGACATCGGGATCGGTGTCGCCCGCGGCCTCCAGCAACATCGCAATCGACCGCTCGCCGACCGGCCGATTGATGACGATCCCGAAGGCCCCGTCCTGGTCGTGCCGCACCATCAGGATCACCGCATGGGAAAACCGTGGATCGCCCATCGTCGGCGCGGCGATCAGCAGCTGGCCGACGAGCGAGGTCGTGTCGGTGTCATCGGGCGTTGCCGCAGCCGCCAGCATCGCCGCGGCGAGGAGCGCGGCGGCAGCCGAGCACGCGCGCAGCGCCGAGGTGCGAAGGAAAGGCATGCCGTCACCCGTGCGAGGGACCCGAAGCATCAGCTTACCTCCCCGATCCGCGGCTCGGAAGGATCTCGCCTCGGTTCCCGCTCTCCGCAGGGCTGTCCGGGGAAATCGAATTCGGTTGCAGCATCGCCGCCAGCTCAACCGAAAGCGCAGAATTCGGCGGGATGGGTTTCGGAGGAAAAGCCCCTCTCCGCCCTTCAGGGGGGAGAGGGAGGGGCCCAGGCGCGACGTGGGCCTCAGCCCAGGAGATGGGCCTGGGAAGGTGAGGTGGGCGGCGCCGCAAATCCGTCCGTCGGCCCCCCTCACCCTGCCCTCTCCCCCCGGCCGGCGGGGGGAGAGGAGAGAAAAGCGGGTCCTCGAGAGCCCATTTCGCGGCGAAAGTGTAGCGCCAACTCTCCCCGGACAGCCCTGCGCTCCTCCGGGGTGCGCTTGTGAACCGGTGCCGCGATGCTAAGATCCTCCGCCGTGTCAAAAGGGGGCGTTAGCCGATGGCGGATCATTCCTGGATCATCACGACGGCCGTGGGAACTGGCGAGCGGGGTTATGCCGGGGATGGCGGACCCGCTGGGCGGGCGCAGTTGAACGGCCCATTCGATCTCGGGTTCGACGCGAACGGCAATCTCTATTTCTCCGATACCTTCAACCACTGCATCCGGCGGGTCGATGCGCGCACCAATGTCATCACGACGGTCGCCGGCTGCGGCGAAGCCGGCTATTCGGGGGATGGCGGCTCCGCCGCTCAAGCCCGCTTCAACGAGCCGTACGGCATCGCCGTCGACGATGGCGGAAACATTTTCGTCGCCGACCGGCATAATCACTGCGTGCGCCGGATCGACGCCGCCACCGGGGTCGTCACGACTTTCGCCGGCATCGGCGCCTCGGGATACAGCGGCGACGACGGTGCGGCCGCCCGCGCGGGAATGGTCGAGCCGAACGGCCTTGCGCTCGATCCGGCGCGAAACCGGCTGTTCATCGCAGATGTCGCCGACCACCGGGTCCGCGTCGTCGACCTCGCCTCGGGGATCATCTGGACCTTCGCCGGCACCGGCGAGGCCGAGCATAGCGGCGATGGCGGCCCCGCCGATGCGGCGGGGATTCACGGCGCCCGCGCCGTCAAGGTCGCAGCGGACGGCTCGGTCTATATTCTCGAACGCCAGGGCAGCACATTGAGACGGGTCGATCCCCATACCGGCGTCATCACCAAGGCAGCCGGCACCGGGGCCAGGGGCTTTGCCGGCGACGGCGGACCGGCGCTAGCCGCGGTGTTCGACGCGCCCAAGGAATTCACCCTCGACCGCGATGGCAATCTGCTGATCGTCGATACCGAAAACCACGCGATCCGCCAGATCGACCGCCGCACCGGAACGATCGCTACGATTGCCGGCGGCCGCCAGGGCGGCGGCGGGGACGGCGGCCCGGCCCGCGCCGCTGCGCTCGACCGGCCTCACGGCGCCATAGTCGCCGCCGACGGGTCGATCTACATCGGCGACACCAACAACCACCGAATCCGCAAGCTCGTCCGAGGATAATTCCCCCTCTCCGCCCTTTACAGCCCTTGGGGGCGGAGAGGGCGAGATATTGGGCGTTGCGCGCTAGGGGGTGAGAAATTCGCGCAATGCGGCGGCCAAATCTTTCGGATTGTCGCCCTGCACCGTATGGCCGGCCTTCGGAATTGTCACATAGCGCCCATCGGGCAGGTTCTTTGCCAGCCGCTGGCCGTCCTCCTCGTGGAATACGTCGCTTTCGGCGCCCCGCACCACCAGGGTCGGGCAGGCGACCTTCGCGAGGCCTTCGGCCAGCCGGCGTCGCTCTGCGCCGTGCGCATCGCCCATCTGTTGAAAACGCCTGCGGTCGTATTTCCAGACCCAGTTTCCGTCCGGCTGCTGCCGCAGATTGTGCATCAGGCTGCGGCGCAGGACTTTCGGGTCGCGCCGGGGATTGAACGAGAGCGCGCGCTCGATGATCGCGTCGAGCGAGGCAGGCTCGGCGCCGCCATTGACAAAATCGCGGATGCGCCGCGACCCGGGGCGCCTGACTTCGGGGCCGGCGTCGATCAGCACCAGGGCGGAGAGGCGCTCCGGATAATGGATCGCAAAGGCGAGCGCATTGATCGCCCCCATCGACATGCCGGCGAGAATGAAGCGATCGAGACCGAGGGCATCGACAAAACCCTTCACATCCTCGCGCTGCGAGGCGATCGAATAATCCGCATCCGGCGCCCAATCGCTGTCGCCGTGGCCGCGCTGGTCGAGCGCAAGGCAGTGGAATTCGTCCCGCAGCGCGAGACAACAGAGATCCCAAGTATGCGCCGTCAGTGCCCCGCCATGCAGGAAAAGCAACGGCCGCAATTCCTCGTTGCCCCAGTCGAGATAGCGGAACCGCAGGTGGCCGACCTGGACCACCTCGTCCCTCGGCAATGCGATGTCGTCGAAGCTGAAGCCGGCGCGTACGGCAGTAGTCTTGAGGTGGTCTTGGTATTCGGCGGCGGAAAGCGTCATGGTTCTGTCAGCTCCATCGGCGGCAGCGCAGACAGGCTTTAGCACGAACCATTGTTTCAGCCACTACTGCGGTCGCGTGGCGAGTGGCACACCCGCGTCAGGCACATGGCTCGGCACCGCGGCATGCTTGAGTGGGCGTTGTGTCGACCGGCTCGAAGCGTACACTCGCGGGTGAGAATGCGGGTTGCAACGGGCGACCCCGGCTCGAGGAGGAAGAAGAGCAATGGCGTATGATCTGCTGATCCGTAATGGCCGGATCGTCGACGGCACAGGAATGCCCGCCTTTCGCGGCGATCTCGGCATCAAGGACGGCAAGATCGCCGAGATCGGCAAATTGAGCGGCGCCGCCGACCGCACGATCGACGCCGACGGCCGCGCCGTCGCGCCGGGCTTTATCGACAATCACTGCCATTACGATGCGCAGGTCACCTGGGATCCGCTCTGCACCTTCTCCCCCGAGCACGGCGCCACCACCGTCATCTTCGGCAATTGCTCGTTGTCGCTCGCGCCGGTGCGCAAGGGTACCGAGGAGCGGCTGGCCGAATTCCTCTCCTATGTCGAAGCAATCCCGATGGAGGTGTTGCGGACGATCGAGTTCGATTGGGAGACGGTGCCGCAATATATGGACCGGCTCGACAATCATCTCGGCATCAATATCGGCAATCTGATCGGCCATACCGCGGTGCGCCATTACGTGATGCGCGACGACTGCCAGAAGCCGGGCGCCACGGACGACGCAGATCAAGGCGATGCAGGAGGTCGTCCGCGACGGCATGAAGGCCGGCGCGCTCGGGCTCTCGGTGTCGCGCGAGAAGGGCCATTTCGACCCGCAGGGCGTCCATATTCCGGCCTTGTGGGCCGATGAGAAGGAGATCTTCGCGCTCGGCGACGTGCTGCGCGAGATGAGCACCGGCACGATCCAGGCCGGCGGCGGCCAGTATGTCGAGCTGAAGGACGGCATGATGCGACGGCTCGCCGAGGCGACCGGCCGCACCGTCGTCTACAACAGCCTGTCGCACACGATGCGCCGCCCGGAGGAGTGGAAAATCCATATGGCGCGGGTCGACGAGACCGCGGCCTTGGGCATCCGCGCCTATCCGATGTGCAGCCCGAACCGGATCACCCAGGACTTCACGATGAAGAACAGCCAGGTGTTCCGCGGCCTGCCGACCTGGCACCCGATCCTGCTGATGTCGGACGAGGAGAAATTGCGGCTCTACGCCGATCCCGAGATCCGCGCCAAGCTGCACGAGGAGGCGGTCGTCAACAAGCCGGACAGCGCGGTCGGCATCTCGAAGACGTGGTGGAACTACATCTGGGTCAACGAGCCGGCACTCGAAAACAACAAATGGATGCAGTTCAAGTCGATCGGCCAGATCGCCGAGCAGCAAGGCAAGCGAGTGATCGACGCGTTCCTCGATCTCGTCGTCGAGGAAAAGCTCGAAACCCGCTTCCTGCAGGCCGAGAACAATATCGACGACGAGGCGCTGACCAGGATCCTGACCTACCCCAACGCCGTGATCGGGCTCGGTGATGGCGGCGCGCATGTGCAGTTCCACGGCGGCTACGGCTACATCACCAAATTGCTCGGCGAATGGGTGCGCGAGAAGCAGGTGATGACGCTCGAGCAGGCGGTGCGCCGGCTGACCTTCGAACTCGGCTTCGACCTTCGGCCTCTATGACCGCGGCATGCTGCGGCCGGGCTTGGCGGCCGATGTCGTGATCTTCGATCCGGCGACCGTGAAGTGCGGCCATGAGGAGGTCGTGCACGACTTCCCGGCGGGCGGCTGGCGCATCAAGGAGACCGCCGAGGGCGTCTCGCACACGATCGTAAACGGCCGGGTGCTGCTCGAGGATAAGAAGCACACCGGCGCGCTGCCCGGCCGCGTGCTGCGCAACAGCTACTGGCACGCCAACCGGGCTTAGCTCAGCTGCTAGCCCCCACCCCGACCCTCCCCCGCTGCGCGGGCGACGAGCGAAAATCCCTCTCCCGCAAGCGGTGCGGGGTAGGGCGACGGGCAAGTAACGAAGGGAGGCGAGAATGGCCGAAATTCTGGGATTGGGGTGCACGCATCGCCCGGTCATGCTGCGGCGGGACGAGGATTGGACCTTCATGATGCGGGCCTCGCTCGAGGATCCCGACATGCCGGCGGAAATGAAGGACCCGTCGCGCTGGCCGCCGCAATTGCGCGAGGAGCTCGGCGACGATTTCGGCGCTA
Source organism: uncultured Alphaproteobacteria bacterium (assembly GCA_963836845.1). Classification (GTDB taxonomy): domain Bacteria; phylum Pseudomonadota; class Alphaproteobacteria; order ATCC43930; family CGMCC-115725; genus AP-15. Next base: position 166,459 of record CAWILK010000035.1, read on the forward strand.
CCGCCGCGGGGCGTGCGCGGCAGGTGTTTCGCCGCCATTTTGCCGAGGCGCGCCGCGCGCTCGACGACTTCGAGCCCGACGTCATCGTGATGTTCGGCGACGACCAATACGAGAATTTCAAGGAGGATGTCGTCCCGCCCTTTGCGGTGCTCGCCTATGAGGATCGCGACATCCAGCCCTGGAAGCATCGCCGGTCCAGCTACAACCCATGGAACGAGCCAGTCGACACGAGCTTTCGTCTGCGCGGGCATCGCCAAGCCGGTAAATATCTCGCCTCGGGCCTGCTCGAGGCGGGGATCGACGCCGCCTACGCCTACAAGCCGCTGCACCACCCGCTCGGCCACGCCTTCGAGAACACCGTGCTGCTGCTGGATGACGAGCGCGTCGGCTTCGACCACCCGCTCGTGCCGTTTTCGGTCAACTGCTACGGGCGGCGCGTCAATGCGGCGCGTGGCCTGCGCCTGCCCTTGGCGATGCGCGACAAGATCCGCGACCTCGACCCGCCCTCGCCAAGCCCGGCGCGCTGCATGGCGGTCGGCGCCGCCACTGCGCGGATCATGACGCAGAGCCCGTGGCGAACCGCGATCGTCGCCTCGTCCAGCTGGTCACACTCCTTCTTGACCGAAAAGAATTATCAGCTGTGGCCCGATGTCGAGGCGGACCGGCGCCTCTACGCCGCGCTCGAAGCCGGCGACTATGCGGCCTGGCGCCGCTACACGACGGATGAGATCGAGGACAGCGGGCAGCACGAGGTGCTCAACTGGTTCTGTCTCGCGGGCGCAATGGAGGAGCTCGGACGCAAGCCCGGCTCCTCGCATTTCATCGAGACCTGGGCCTTCGTCTCTCCCGCGGTCTTCGCCTACTGGTCGTCATAGGCCGCCACACCGGCAGCTCAATGGAAGAAGCTGCTGTCGATATGCGTGACCCCGATCAGGGTGATGGTCGAGCCGTCCGGCAAAGTGATCATCGTGTTGCCGTGGTTCTCCTGGGCCGTCGCCACGACATTCGAGATCGCGCTCGCATTCGCGCCGGCAAACGAGATCGCGTCGCCGCCGGCGTGACTGAAGCCGAACACGGTATCGTGGCTGCCGGCGCTGCTCTCTCGTATCAAATCGGGGCCGATTCCGCCGTGGATCGTGTTGTGCCCGGACCCGCCGTCGATCGTCGCGGGGCCGACGCCCCCGTAGATTAGATCGTCGCCGTCGCCGCCGGAGATCGTCTCGGGGCCGGTGCCGCCATAGATCGTGTCCTTGCCGTCGCCGCCGTCGAGCAGCGCGGGGCCGACCCCGCCATAGATCAGATCGGCCCCGTCCCCGCCATGGATCGTCTCGGGGCCGGTGCCGCCATAGATCGTGTCCTTGCCGTCGCCGCCGTCGAGCAGCGCGGGGCCGACCCCGCCATAGATCAGATCGGCCCCGTCCCCGCCGGGATCGTCTCGGGGCCGGTGCCGCCATAGATCGTGTCCTTGCCGTCGCCGCCGTCGAGCAGCGCGGGGCCGACCCCGCCATAGATCAGATCGGCGCCGTCCCCGCCATGGATCGTCTCGGGGCCGGTGCCGCCATAGATCGTGTCCTTGCCGTCGCCGCCGTCGAGCAGCGCGGGGCCGACCCCGCCATAGATCAGATCGTCGCCGTCCCCGCCATGGATCGTCTCGGGGCCGGTGCCGCCATAGATCGTGTCCTTGCCGTCCCCGGCATTGATCAGGCTGGACCCGCTGCCGGCATAGATCAGGTCGCCGCCGGCGCCGCCAGAGATCGTCGTCGGTCCGGTGCCGCCATAGATCGTGTCCTTGCCGCCGCCGCCAAAGATCAGGTCACGGCCCGACCCGCCGATGATCAGTTCCGGCCCGTTGCCGCCCCGGATCGTGTCGTTCCCGGAACCGGCGATGATCGTGTCTGGGCCATTGCCTGTGACAGAGACGTCAATATCGCCCTTCAGCAGATTTAGGGTGTGGCCTTGGTCCGACAGCAAAGCAACCCCTTGATAGCCCGGCGGCAGCGCGTAGGCGGTGCCGACCGGCGATGTCACCAATTCCAGATTGAAAGCGCCGGCGATCGGCGGCGGCATAGACTGGCCGTTCGACGTCACGACCACATTGACCGGCATGTTCGCCGCAGAGAATGTAAATTGACCGCCGGGTATCGATGCCATTTCCGAGCTCCCTGGAAACCGTAACGAGCAACTTTTGCGCGACCACGCGCTTCATGTGATTCGGAATAGGAGACTATTTTCCTCGTACCGTCGACCTCTTTCTGGTCCAATTTTATTAGGTTGCATTTTGATCTTGTCAGAGCGCGATAAGAATATTGAGGGAGAATTTATTTCTAATTTCGACCGAGTTCCTCCAAAATGCGGAACGGGGACAGAACGGCTTCGGCCGAACCTATCGGGGGAGAATCACGGAGTATTTAGTGTTGTTGCAACAGCAGAAGACCCGCAGGAGGAACCGCGAAACGCAGGAGGCGAAACGCTCCGTTGACTCCCAAACCATCATCGTGGTGATTGCTGCCTTCAACGAGGCCGGCGTGATTGGACGGGTCGTTCAGGACCTCCGGCAGAGTTATCCAAACGTAGTTGTCGTTGATGACGGTTCCTCCGACAGCACGGCTGCTAGCGCGTTGGCGGGCGGCGCCGTCGTCCTGCGCCATCCGGTCAATTTAGGCCAGGGCGCTGCGCTCCAAACCGGTATCACCTATGCTCTTGCTCGAGGCGGCGACTTTGTCGTCACTTTTGACGCCGATGGGCAACACGCATGCGCGGACATTGCTAGGCTGGTACGCGCTCTTACGGAACATGACGCGGAGGTGGCCCTCGGTAGCCGTTTTCTCGGGAAAGCGGTTGGGATATCGAGAGCGCGCCGGATGGTGCTCCGATTAGCGGTGCTGTTCACGCGGCTCACGACAGGCCTCAAGGTAACAGACGCGCATAACGGGTTGCGCGTCTTTACGCGGTCCGCGGCTCGTAAGGTCAAGATTACGCAAAACCGGATGGCTCACGCGTCTGAACTCGTAGACCAGATTGCACGCTTCAAAATGAGATACGTGGAGGTTCCCGTAACGATCTCGTATACCAGCCATTCTAGGGCGAAAGGCCAGACCCTTCTAGGGGCGGCCGACATCGTTGGCGATCTCGTCTTGGGAAAACTGGCCCGTGGGAATTAGAATACTATTGACGGTGGGGCTCCTGGTCTTCCTCGTGTACGGGACCAGCCAGCGGGGCAAATCCCGCTTTGTCTTCCATGCTACTCTCGCGATCGGAGCGGCTGGTCTGTTCTTTGTGTGGATGCCTGAAGAGGCAAATGATCTCGCCTATCTCCTGGGCGTCGGCCGTGGGGCTGACCTCATTCTGTATTGCTGGATTCTAACCAGTCTGATCATGGCTTTAAATCTCCATGTCCTGATCCGTGAAAACCAGCAAGTGACGACAGAACTGGCTCGGCAGCTTGCACTCGCTCATCCCCTAAAATCGTTGGAGCAGATCGACCAGGGCTTCATCCCGGGTACAACGATCGAATGCGAAGCTGATGAAATGAGGATATCAGGATCGGGAGCGGAGGCTTGATGGCCGCCCATATTCCCGGCGGCATTACACCCCTGCTGTTGTTTTTCCTCTTCCTGAATGCGGCCGCCTTAGCCGTGGGCCAGCTACTGTTCAAGTCGACCGCGATCCGCGTCGGAGGATTGCCATTCGCGGCGATGGTATCGAAGATTGCTTTCGTGCCATCGTTCTATGCCGCTTGCCTACTCTATGCCGCGGCAACGGTGCTTTGGGTCTGGATCCTTACCAGGCTCCCGCTGAGCATCGCGTACCCGTTCGTCGGGCTTTCTTTCGTTATGGTTGCGCTCGCCGGCTGGTGTTTTCTGGGCGAGACGCCTTCGGTACGGGGCTGGATCGGCGTTCTCATGGTTGCCGCTGGTGTGGCGCTCGTCGCCAGTTCAGCTGGCGCAAAGTTCTGAAACCGAAAATAGCGCTCATAGCAAACAACGCCACCAATTCAGGTCAGACCCGGTTTTCATAGGAGCTCAGGCGTTTTAGGCGGGCGCGCCGCGCTTTAGCGAGCGAAGCCTGACGTTGACCATCTGGAACAGAGGAGGTGAGAATACCCGAAGCGCGCTTTCCCTTGCGGTCCGCCTCTGGGGGCGTGCGGCAGCCCCGAGATGCGCGGATTGCCGCCTGGCGCTGGTGCTGGGACAGGATTTCATCCGCTTGCTGGCGCCTTAAGTCGCGACCGGTTTTTGTTTTCGTTCTGCTGTCGCTTGCCTTCGGGTCGGCCATCAGTGTCGTGGTTCCCCCACTTCGCGGACCGGACGAGATTTCTCACTTCCTGCGAATTTATTCCTACAGCCGCGGGGAGCTTTTACCTGTCGAAGAAGAGGGGGGCCGCAAGGGGATCTTCATCGAGCCTGAGCTGTACAACCAGCTTTTTTTCTTCAAGAACGCGGGGGAACGGTTCGCCCGAAACCGAGACGACGGTCTTCGCTACGGCGTAATTATGAAAGGCGCACCGCGACCTAGAAGCGCGGTCCAAGACGCGGGGCAACCCGCAAAATTCATGGCCTTCGCTGGCACCGAGGGCTACACCCCGGTCGTCTACGCTCCGTACATTCTTGGGGCAGCGATAGGAAATCTGTTTGGTCTTGATTTTCCGAACATGCTGCTCGTGATGCGCTTTTTAGGCCTGATAACATTCACGGCCATCGGAGCATATGCCGTCACGGTCGCGCCATCACTTAAATGGGCGTTTGTTCTCGTCGCGATGCTCCCGGTATCGATTTACAACCGCTCGGTGCTTAGCGCCGACGGTACTGCGCTAGCTTGCGCTCTTGTTGTCACGGCGTTGTGTTTCAGCGCCGCCCAGCGATACGGGCGGGTCTGGGAGCGCTCGTTTTGGATGACCCTTTGTGCGTTGAGCAAACAGCCGCAGATCGTTTTGGCGCTGCTGGAGCTGATGGTAGGTCGAAGTGCCGGCCCGGTACGACGCTGGAGCAATCTGGCCCTCGTCGTGGTTCCCGGCTTCATCCTTTCCCCGTTATGGGTCCTGGCAGTATCCGCAGATATAGCAGCCTGGCGTCTTGTCGAAGCAGAGACGGTCCCGCGCGAGCAATTTGATCCTTTATGGAGGCTCGCATACATGTGGGAACATCCGCTTCACTTTCCGCTGGCAGTATGGACGGCCCTGAGCGTCTGGGGAGATCGGCTGTGGGTGGAGCTGTTAGGTGTTTTGGGGTGGCAGGACATTTTACTTCAACCCTGGATTTATCTTGTGCTCACGATCACCTTGCTGATCGTCCCGTTGGAAAAACTGGATCTGAAGGGCCCAGAGCGCGCGCGAGTGGTCCTTATAACGGGCCTCACTGCTTTAGCTTATATTGTCATGGTCTATTTGATCTTCTATCTGACCTATACTCCGATCGAGATTGATCACGTTCGGGGAGTTCAAGGACGCTACTTCGTCATTGCTCTGCCGGTGATTGCTATTTTCATCGCCGCGGCCTGCAACATCGGTTTACCTCGTCGAGATCCTCGCCGCGACAGCGATAATTGGATCGTTGTTTTCAGGTATTTCAACCTTCGAGGCGCTTTTCGAGGCGCATTGGTTGATACAATGATGGTGAGAGCAAACCAACCGGCTTACGGAAAGTGAAAAGCCGCCGGCCATGCCGCCGACGGCTTTTCTCGGAT
>CAWILK010000036.1:0-181817 GCA_963836845.1 uncultured Alphaproteobacteria bacterium
AAAGAAACGCTCCGCGCCTCGATTGAACCAGTTTTGCGAATGCAGATTTTGTTCTTTCAGAAACAGCGAACACAGGACTGGCGTCAGGGTCAGGGAGATAAAAGCGGAGGCAATCACTGCCACGGATACGGTGACAGCGAATTCGCGGAACAGCCGCCCGATGATGCCGCCCATGAAGAGCAGCGGAATAAAGACCGCGATCAGCGAGAAGGTGATCGAAATGATCGTGAAGCCGATCTGCCCGGCGCCTTTGAGCGCGGCGTCGAAGGGCCGCTCGCCTTGCTCGATGTAGCGCACGATGTTCTCGATCATGACGATCGCGTCGTCGACCACAAAGCCCACCGAAATCGTCAGCGCCATCAGCGAGATATTGTCGAGGCTGTAACCGACCCCGTACATGATCCCGAAAGTGGCAAGCAGCGAAAGGGGTACCGCCAAGCTCGGGATCACGGTCGCCCATAACGTCCGCAGGAACAGAAAGATGACAATGATGACCAGTCCGATGGTCAGCATCATCGTGAATTGCACATCATGCACCGCAGCGCGGATGACAAGCGAGCGGTCGGAAACGAGATCGACCTTGACCGAAGGCGGGATCGATTCCTCGAGGCGCGGGATTATCCGACTTGATCGTGTCGACCAGCTCGATCGTGTTGGCGCCCGCCTGGCGCTGGATCGCCAAGCCCTCTGCCGGCGTGTCGAAATACCATGCGCCGATGCGTGCATTTTGCACTGAGTCGAGACAATCGGCGACATCATTGAGGCGTACCGGCGCGCCGTTGCGGTAGGCGACGATGACCTTGCGAATAGTCTGCCGCGTTGAACAGCTGATCGTTGGTATCGAGGGTGACAAGTCGGTTCGCGCCGACGAGGTTGCCTTTCGGCCGGTTGATGTTGGTTGTCGCAAGAGCGTTGCGCACCTCTTCGAGACCGATACCACGGGCGGCTAGCGCGGCTGGGTTGATCTGGATCCGTACCGCATACGGTTGTTGGCCGAAAATTCGGGACTTCGGAGACGCCCTCCACGGTCGATAGCTTCTGCGCCAAGATCGTATAGGCGTAATCGTCGACCTTGTAGATCGGCAGCGCATCGGAGTGGATGGCATAGATCAGAACCGGACGATCCGCTGGATTGGTCTTCCGGTAGGTCGGGGGGGTCGGCAGGTCTTTGGGCAGCAAACCGCTCGCGGCATTGATCGCGGTTTGGACATCCTGCGCTGCGCCATCGATATTGCGCTCGAGAGTCGAACTGCAGGGTGATCGAGAGCGAGCCTGTGCCGCTCGTCGAGGTCATCTGGTCTAGCGCAGGGATCGCCGCAAATTGTTGCTCGAGCGGCGTTGCAATCGCCGAGGCCATCGTGTCCGGGCTGGCGCCGGGATAGTTGACCGACACGACGATGGTCGGGAAATCGACCTTGGGGAGCGCTGCCACCGGCAACAGACCATAGGCGCCGATGCCAAAGACCAGCACGCCCAGCATCAGCAGCGAGGTTGCGATCGGCCGTGCGGATAAAAGGCTCAGAAATGCTCATCGGCGATCGACTTCGAACGTAGCGGTTTGAAGCGCGTTGGTGGGAACCGAGGGCGGTTCAGCCCGCCGCCTCCGTTTGCGGAGCCGAGATTTTGACCCGCGCGCCATTAGTCAGCCGGTACTGGCCGTCGACAACCACCCGTTCGCCGGGCGACAGGCCCTTCGTCACCACGGCGATGCCGTCCTGAATCGAGGCGATATCGACGGCACGCCGCTCAACCGTATCATCCGGCTTGATGACGTAGGCGTAATGGCCGTTAGGCCCGTGCTGGACAGTCTGGGACGGCACCGTGGCGACATCCGTGCGGATCGACAGGATGACCCGCACACTGACGAATGCCCCGGGCCACAAACGCTCCTCTTCATTGTCGAACCGCGCCTTCAGCCGGATCGTGCCGGTTGCCTGGTCGACCGCGTTGTCGATCAGCGTCAGCTTGCCCTCGGCCAGCTGCTTCTTGCCGTCGCCGCTGTAGGCCCGCACGACGAGCGGCCGTTTTGCCTGATTGTCGCGGATCTCGTCGAGCGTCTCCTGCGGCAGCGTGAAATTGACAAAGATCGGCTTCATCTCGGTGATCGTGACGAGCGGCGATGTTGTCGCCGGCAGCGAACCAGATTGCCTTTGTCGACGAGCTTTGCGCCGAGCCGCCCGTCGATCGGCGAGCGAATATCGGTAAAGCCGAAATTGAGCTTGGCGTGTCGATCTGCGCCTCGTCGCCCTTGATCGCGGCTTGCAGCTGGGCGACCAGTGCCTTTTGGTTGTCGTAGCTCTGCCGGGTTTGATAGCCGGTCCCGATAAGCTTCTCGTAGCGCGTCGAGGTCGAGCTGGGCACCTGCGAGCTGCGCTTCGTCCTTTTCTTCGCTGCCTGCGCCTGCTGCGAGCGCCGCCTGGATAGGGCCGCGGGTCGATTTGAATCAGCGGGTCTCCAGCCTTGACGTCCTGGCCTTCCTTGAAGTCGATTTTGACGATTTGGCCGTCGACCCGGCTTTTGACCGGCGACCATGTTGTAGGCCTGCGCCGTGCCGATCCCGTGGAGGAGGACAGGCACATCCTGGGCGGCGACGATTCCGGCGGTGACCGGTATCGCCGGCGACGGCGCTGGGCCGCGGCCGGAGCCTTTTCGGGGCCGAGACCCAGCCGCCAGATCACCACTGCCGCGACAAGCGCGAGCGATAACGACTGCGCCGATCGCGCGCCTCACCATCGCGAGCGCCTCCCAGCCTGCACTTGATAGAAGCGGGTATTATCATAGACATTCTATACAAGTCATCCGGCGAATCATCCCCGCCTGCTGCCTGCGGTTGAGCGTGCGGCAATGCGCCGCTCTTACACGTGAGGACGGCTCAACGGCGCGACGGGACCTCGATCGGAGCGCAATTCGTCCGCCCCGACATCAGGCAATCCTCGATGCCGCGACCGTTCCCTGAGCTCTCGCACAAGCACCACGCCGGCAATCGCCAGCGCCAAAATGATGATCAATCCGATCAGCGCCGCCGACCTGCGTTGGTCGGTTTCGTCGTCGCCTGCTCGGATCGATTGTCCATCTGCCTGCCGATGGCGTTGCTGCCCGTCAAGAATAGTCCCGGGCGCAAGCGGGCACAACGGTTGCGGGTTTGACCCGCGCTACGCTATTGACGGCCTTCGCACCAAGAGGACCAGAGCCATGGCGCAGCCCGGGCCGCTTTCCGGCATCACGATCGTCGACCTCTCCCGCATCTTGGCCGGGCCCTATTGCACGCTGCTGCTCGCCGAGCTCGGCGCGCGAGTCATCAAGGTCGAGCCTCCCGGGCAAGGCGACGACGCGCGCCAGTACGGCCCGTTCAAGAACGGGAAATCGACTTATTTTGCTTCGGTCAACCGCGGCAAGGAGTCGATCTCGATCGACCTCAAATCTCCAGCCGGCCGCGATGTCTTCGAGCGGCTGCTCGATAAGGCCGACGCTCTCGTCGAGAACTTTCGTCCCGGCACGATGGAGAAACTGGGCTATGGCTGGGAGGCCCTACACTCGCGTTATCCGCGCCTTGTCTATGCGGCGGCATCGGGTTTCGGACACACCGGCCCCTATTCGCATTATCCGGCCTACGACATGGTGGTGCAGGGCCTCGGCGGCGTCATGAGCATCACCGGCCATCCCGGGATGCCGCCGACCCGGATCGGCACCTCGATCGGGGATCTCGCCGGCGGCCTCTATACCGCCGTCGCGCTCAACGCCGCGCTGTTGCACCGCGAACGAACAGGCGAGGCGACCAAAGTCGACGTGGCATTGTTCGATTGCCAGTTGGCCCTGCTCGAAAATGCGATCATGCGCTACACGACGACGGGAGAAATCCCGGGTCCGATGGGCGCCCGTCACCCCTCGATCACGCCGTTCGAGGCCTTCCACACAGCCGACGGCCACCTGATCATCGCCGCCGGCAATGACGGGCTGTTCATCAAGCTGGCCCAAGCCCTCGATCGCGCCGACCTTGCCGACAACCCGCTGTTCAAGACCAACGATCTGCGCAACCGTCACCAAGAGGCGCTGCGCGCCGAGATCGAGGAGGTGCTCGGCAAGGCCGGCACCGATCACTGGATCGAGGTGCTGGAGGCGGCCGGCATCCCGTGCGGCGCCATCAACAATGTAGCGCAAGCGATTAGCTCATCCCCAGGCCGCCGCGCGCAACATGCTGATTTCGGTCGACGACCCGGTCACCGGTCCGCTTCGAGCTGGTCGGCAACCCGATGAAGCTGTCGGGTTTCCCCGATCCGGCGACCCGTCCCGCCGGCTCCCGATCTCGACGCCGACCGCGAAAAGATCCTGCGCGATCTCGGTCTTTGAGTTCGGCTCCCGCCCACGCCCCCGTCCCGAAGGAGGCGCGGGATATGGGTGGGCGTGAGTTTGCTGGCGGCGCTCATTCTCGCCGTCGGCGGGTTCTACCTTTATCTCCGCTCGGCGCTGCCCCAAACCGACGGCCGGATCGCGCTGTCCGGACCAAGGGCCGAGATACGCATCGAACGCGATGCCGACGGTGTGCCGCTGATCACCGCACAAGATGATGAAGATGTCGCTTTTGGTCTCGGTTTCGTCCATGCGCAGGAACGCTTGTTCCAGATGGAGTTGCAACGGCGCTACGGCGCCGGGCGGCTCGCGGAAATATTCGGGCCGCAAGCGGTCGCGACGGACCGGCAGATGCGGGTGCTCGGTCTCTACCGCGCCGCCGAGGCCGAAATCTCCGTTTCTGTCACAGGAGATGAACCGCGCGCTCGCAGCCTATGCGGCAGGCGTCAATGCCTTCCTCGGATCGCACCGTGGCGCTCTGCCGCCCGAGTTTCTGCTTCTGGGCTTTACCCCCGAAGACCTGGAGGCCGGCCGACAGCCTCGTCTGGGGCAAGCTGATGGCAATTCAGCTGGGGGGCAACTACCGCGGCGAATTGCTGCGCGCCCGGATGGCCCGGACCATTTCCGCAGCCGATCTTGCCATTCTCTATCCGGAATATCCCGAACGATGCCCCGACGACGTTGGCGGAGATGCTCCCGATCTACCGGCAGCTGGCTCTGGACCAGCTCTACGAGGGCGCTGCCGGCGGTCGTCGGGCCGAATTATGCCTCCAACAACTGGGTCGTCGACGGAGCGCACAGCGCCAGCGGCAAGCCGCTGCTCGCCAACGACCCGCATCTCGGCTTCGCCTCTCCGGGCTTCTGGTATCTCGCGCGGCTGAAGACGCCGCGAGCACGAAATCGCCGGCGGCACCGCGGCCGGGCGCGCCGCTCGTCGTGATCGGCCACAACGAGCGGATCGCCTGGGGATTTACGACGACGACCGCCGATGTCGAGGATCTGTTTGTCGAGAAGATCGACCCGCCGATCCCGGCCGCTATCTGACGCCGCAAGGCAGCGCGCCCTTCGAGATCCCGGCATGAGATGATCGTCGTGAAGGGCGGCAGATCCGTCGAATTGACGATCCGCGAAACTCGGCACGGCCCGGTATTGTCGGACGCTTTGCCGTCCGGCGCAGCCGATCCGGGCTTTGTCTTGGCCTTGGCCGCGACCTTCTCGATGCCGGAAGACCGTACCGCCGAGGCGGTCTGGGACATCAACCGGGCCGCCGACTGGGCGAGCTTTCGCGCGGCCCTGCAGAAATTTGTCGGGCCGATGCAGAACATGGTCTACGCCGATGTCGACGGCACGATCGGCTTCATCGCTCCGGGGCGGGTGCCGATCCGCGGCAAGGGCGCAGGGCTGGCTGCCGGCGCCGGGATGGACCGGGGAGTACGATTGGACCGGCTTCATCCCGTTCTACGCGCTGCCGAGCGCGGTAAATCCGGCCTGCGGGTCATTTCGTCAGCGCCAACAACAAGATCGTGCCCGACACCTATCCCTATTTTCTCAGCCGCGACTGGGATGTGCCGAACCGCGCGGAGCGGATCGAAGCGCTGCTCGCCGCGACGCCGGTGCAGACGCCTGAAGCCAGGCTGCGATCCAGGCCGACACGCTGTCGCTGATGGCCCAGAGGCTGGTGCCGTTGATGACGCGCCTGGTCGAAAAGAACGATGCGCACGCAGCAGGCGATCGACTTGCTGCAGCACTGGGATTTTCATATGGACCGGGAGAAGGTCGAGCCGCTGCTGTTCACCGCCTGGTTGCGCGAGTTCAGCCGAGCCGTCTTGTTCGGCCGCTTTGGCAATGCCGTCGCGGATTACTGGGATTTGCGGCCTCGCGTCATGGAAGCGGTGCTGACCGAGCGGCCCGATTGGTGCGACGACCCGAAGCGGCCCGGGCGAGGAGAGCTGCGCCACCCGCCTTGCGCGAGGCTCTCGGAGCGGCGCTCGCGGAGCTGCGCCGCGCCTACGGTGAGGACATGAGCGAATTGGCAATGGGGACGAGCGCATGTCGCGGTCTTTGCAAATCCGGTGTTCGGCCGGATCCCGGTGCTGCGCGATTGGCTCGAGGCCTCGATCCCGACCGGCGGGGTCATATGACACGCTCAATCGCGGCCCGAGCACGATCCGCGACGACGCCCACCCCTTCGCGCAGCGCTACGGCGCCGGGCTGCGGATCGATCACCGATCTGGCCGTCCCCGGCGGATGCGCGGATGATGGCGACACCCGGCCAATCCGGCAATCCGCTGTCGGCTCATTTTGCCGATCTGCTGCACCGGTGGCGCGACTTCGATTGGCTGGTGCCCGGCCGATCGCCGGCGGTCTCGACCTTGACGCTGGCTCCGGCGCCGGTGACCGCAGGCTTCCCGTTAGCATCGCACGCCGATCCAGCGCGCCGCCGCGGCGATCGCCGGCGCGGTTGGGCACACGCCGGTGATAGCGGCGCCGGCGCTGTCGGAACTCACCGGCGCCGAGCTCTATCTGAAGCTCGAGACCCTGCACCGCACCGGCTCCTTCAAGGAGCGCGGCGCACTGAACAAGCTGCTGACGCTCGACGCCGCCGAGCGGCGCGCCGGCGTCGTGGCGATGTCCGCCGGCAACCACGCGCAGGGCGTCGCCTATCATGCCCGGCGGCTCGGCATTCCGGCGACGATCGTGATGCCCGAAGGCACGCCCTTCACCAAGATCGAGCGCACCGAGGCGTTCGGCGCCAAGGTCGTGCTGCAGGGCGACAGCCTCGCCGCCGCCCGCGAGGCCGCCGACGCGCTCGCCCGCGAGCGCGGCCTCGTCCTCGTCCATCCCTATGACGACCCGGCGGTGATCGCCGGCCAGGGGACGATCGCGCTCGAGCTGCTGGCCGACCGGCCGGACCTCGATACGCTGGTCGTGCCGATCGGCGGCGGCGGGCTGATCTCCGGCATCGCGGTCGCCGCCAAGGCGCTCAACCCGCAGATCGAGATCATCGGCGTCCAGTCGACCTCCTACCCGTCGATGTACCGGCTGATGCGCGGCGAGGACGCCGGGCCCGCCGGCCGGCGCCGCCACCCTCGCCGAGGGCATCGCGGTCAAGGAGCCGGGCCGGCTGACCCGGCAGATCGTCAAGGCGCTGGTCTCCGACATCCTGCTGGTCGACGACGTGATGATCGAGGCGGCGATCGACATGCTGATCGAGCGCGCAGAAGCTCGTCGTCGAGGGCGCCGGCGCCGCCGGCCTCGCCGCCGTGCTCGCGGCGCCGCGAGCGGTTTCGCGGCCGGCGGGTCGGCATCGTGATCTGCGGCGGCAACATCGATGCGCGGCTGCTCGCCTCGATCCTGATGCGCGGGCTGGTGCGCGAGGGCCGGCTGGTGCGGCTGCGCTCCGAATTGCCCGACATGCCGGGCGCGCTCTCCCGCCTGTCGGGCGTCATCGGCAAGCACGCCGGCAACATCGTCGAGGTCCATCACCAGCGCCTGTTCCACGACACCTCGGTCAAACGCGCCGAGCTCGACGTCGTGGTCGAGACCCAGAACCGGCGGCATGTCGAGGTGCTGATCGCGGCCCTGTGGCCGCCGGGTTCCCGACGCACCTGCTGCCGAGCACCGCCGAGAACGGCGGCGAGCCGGCGAAGGGCTAAGCGGCGCCCTCGACCAGGAAGACGCGCCCGCGCGAGGCGGATTGCCGGATCTTCAGCGCGCTCTGATACTCCTCGGAGCGGTACCAGCGGCGGGCGGTATCGGCGTCCGGGAACTCGATGACGACGATCCGTTCCGGCTCGGGTTCGCCTTCGAGCAGATCGACCTTGCCGCCGCGCACAATAAACCGGCCGCCAAATCGCGCGATGCTGGCGGCGGCGAGCGGCCGGTAAGGCTCGTAGGCTGCGGCGTCGGTCACCTGGATATCGGCGATGATGTAGGCGGTCATCTCACGGGTTCCTTTTACCGTTCGGGTTCGAAACGCGGCACTCTACCCCGCGCCTTGCGGCACAGGCCAAAAAGCCTACATGCATGCGCGTTCATCGACACCGAAGGTTTCTCGAACATGGCCAGCTTCGGTTACGCCTCGACCAACGATCATGGCATGCCCGATCCGGCAGCGCTTCCCGAGGCCTATGAGGGGGTGCTGCCGAGGCGCGTCTTTGCCTATTTCGTCGATCTCTGCGTGATCGGCGTGCTGGCGGTGCCGTTCTGGATCGTGTTTGTGGTGCTTTGGGTGCTGAGCCTCGGATTGTTGGGGCCGGTGCTGTGGCTGCTGTTCGGGCTGATCCCGCTCGCCTACCACACGCTGCTGCTGAGCGGCCCCCGGTCGGCGACGATCGGCATGCGGCTTTTTGATCTCGAATTGCGTTCGGTCACGGGTGAGCGCCCGGGGTTTTTGCAGGCCCTGGCCCAGACCGCGCTGTTCTACATCACGGTCGGGGCGACCTGCTCGCTGATCCTGCTGGTCGCGCTGTTGAACCGCCACAAGCGCACATTGCACGACCTGCTCGCCGGCACCGTGATGGTGCGGCGGTTTCCGGTCGGCTGGAGCGCCGCGCACGGCCGCCCTGCTTGATCGGACCGCCCGTTTCAAAGCCCTTTAAGCTTCAGCTTGCGGACCCTCGAAACACGCCACTCCTGCGATGCAGAAATGCTCACTCTACAACCTACCCTGTTCGTCCTTTGCGGGAAGATCGGCGCGGGGAAATCGACGTTAGCCAATTGCTTGGCGACCCGGCCCGCGACCGTCCTGATCAGCGAGGATCATTGGAACTCCAGCCTCTTTCCCGGCAAGCTGAAGAGCATCGAGGACTACAGCCGATATTCGAGGCGCCTGCGCAACGCCATGGGGCCTCACGTTGTTTGCTTGCTCAAGGCGGGCATGTCGGTGGTGCTTGACTTTCCGGCGAATACTTTGGCCAGCCGCAGCTGGATGCGCAGGATATTCGAAGACGCTAATGCCGCGAATGAGCTGCACTTCCTCGACGTCTCCGACGAAACGTGCAAAAGGCGGCTCCGGGAACGGAATCTGGCCGGCGAGCACCCTTACCGGGCAAGCGAATCCGAATACGAAATTTTCACGAGCTATTTTGTCCCGCCGACACCCGAGGAGGGGTTCAACGTGGTCGTTCACAGAGAGTGACCATTATCGGATCGGGCGGCGAGCTCCCTGTCGGCGCACCGGGCCGCCGCGGAACAGCGGCGCGCATCTTTTTGTGAGACCGCCCCAGAGCGCCCGAAGGCGCGAGCCGGGGAAAACAGCGATCCGGCGTCCCGGCTTCCGGCTCTCTCCTTCCCGCTCGGCCGTCACTTTGCGCAGCTCGCGCCGCATCTGCTCCATCTCGTCGAGCAGCGGGCCCAGGCAGTGGGTGATTTCAATGACTTGCTGCTCGGCTGCTTCCGCACGGCCCGCCAGCAGCGCAGCCCTCTCGCGAAGGTCCTGGTGATGGTGCGAGCCGGCTTCGAGGCGCAGCTGCAAATCGCGATGTTCGACTTCGAGCCGCAGCCGCGCAGCGTCCCATTCCCGATGCTCCATCTCCAGGTCAGCGATCTTCGCTTTGTGCAACTCGAATTGCTGGGTCGTGTCCTCGATCTCGGCGCGCAGCTGAGCGATTTGGCTGTCTCTTTGCGCCCTGAGATCGATCGCGGCGGAAAGCTGCGACCGGGTCTTCGCAAGCTCGCCTTCGAGCGCGCTCCGGCCGGCCTGCAAGGCAACCTTCTGCTGCAACCAGGCTTCGCGTTCCGCGGCTGACGCAAGGGCCGCCGCATCCCGCGCGGTCGCCAATTCGGCGACATGCGAATTGGCGCGGGCGATCTCCGCCTCGAGCCGCTCGATCGTCGCGGCCTGTTCGGCGCCGGACGCGCGCTCGGCCGCGAGCTTCCGCTCCGCGACGCGGAGGGCGGCTACCGGGGACCGCAGGTCCCGCCCACCCACCAGCGGCATCGTGCGGGGGTCGCGATGATCGTGCTGACCATCGAAGACGCTGAGCGGATGCAGCATGAGAAATTGCAGATCGCTCGGATATCCTCGATCCGCCAGGAGACTATGCACGGCACGGACCGAGGCGGAGGTCGAGCAGAACGCCTCCGCGCTCCACGCCAGCTCGAAGCGGCGAAACCCGCCTTCGGGCTCGAGCTCGCGATCGGCGTTCGCCTCCAGCCAGCGAACGGTTCCTTCGGGCTCGCGGCGAGGATCGAGTATGTAGATCTTGCGGTCGCGCGCCGGACGCTTGACGGTCACAGCATTGCCGTGGAGCAGCAATTCCAGCAGATCGTTCAGCGCCACCGGGTACCCTAGATTGAAAAACGGGTCATGCACCCGCATTACGCCGTCCGTCTCGACAACCGTCACCGCATGCGTGAGGATTTGAGGAAAGCCGAACTCGTAGCACCAGGAATTCAGCCCCCGTTCGCTGCAGGCCCGGCACAACGCCAGGGCTGCGCCGGCCGGGCCGACGCCGAAATTCCCTTGCTGGACTATCGTCCTGATCTCGCGATACGACATCCTACGGTCGACCTCGACAACCCGGTTCGACGTCGCGACCGGCAATTCCCGATAGGCCTTCCGTCGCAGCTTTTTAACTCGTCGCGCCACGTCGTGCAATTCGACCCCCTCACGGCCGCCGGACTGTAAACCCGGGAGTGTCTCGGCCTGGATTTCGTTTTAGCCACTCGTCTGCAACGTCGCCCCTGGTCTTATCCGCCCCGTGCTTGATCCATCGCATGAAGGAACGGTCAAACCGGAAACGCGCGCCACCCTGGGACCGCAGGAAGCGGCGGACATTCTGGGTGCTCCGATAGCTCGCCGTAACCGGCGTGGCGCGGGTGATTTGATCGGCGTGCCAATCGAATCGTTGGTTGTCACCGAGCGATCACCTCTGCCACGGGGTTCCGCGGCTTGCCTGGACCGCGCTTCTGCGGCGCGCTCCCGCTAGCGTCCAGAAGATCGACAACGTCCTCTACCCGACCCCCGACCGATTTGAAATCCCGCGCGCCGGCGCGCAGTATCCTCGGCATGCGACCTTTCCCGCAAGCGCCGGCTGGCTTGCTGCTCGTAATGCTCGCCGCCATTGCGGCGGGTTGCGGGATTCCTCGCGATGTCGGTCTCGCGGAACGCTGCGCCGATTTCATGCGGCGGGCTTATCCGAGTGCCCCGATCGAGATCACCCGGAGCGATGCGTCCGCGACCAGCCTGACGACCATCATGGCCCGGGTCGACGGGGTCAGGACCGATATCGGCGAGGATGCGCCGCTGCCCCGCGATCTGGCTGTCGAATGCCGGTTCGATCAGAATGTGCTCACCGGGTTTCGCTGGACGGCGGAGCCGCTGCGTTGACGGCCTAGCCGGGGGCTGGCGTGCTCTGCCCGCTCTCGGCCATAATCGCGACGAGCCAACCAGGCGGTTGGGAGGAGAAGGTACAATGGACCTGAGGCCGGCGGCCGATAACAGACAAAAACGTGAACGCCTCCGGCGGGAACTCGGCAGGGCATCCCAGGGCGAGGGGATCGCCGCACCGTTTCGCCAGTTCTTCGCCACCGTACCCGTCGCTTGCCCCTACGTAACGGGGCGCGCCGAGCGCAAGCTGATCGTGGAACTCTGCGGCAGCGGCGCCGCGCTGTTCTATGATGATCTCTCGCGCGCCGGGTTCCGGCGCAGCCACCGTTTCGCCTATCGACCGGCCTGCCGCGGCTGCTCCTCGTGTGTCCCGGTGCGGATCGCCGTCGACCATTTCCGCCACACCCGCTCGACGCGGCGCATCCGCAACCTCAATCACGACCTTTCCGGCCGGTTGGTTGCCGCTCATGCCACCCCCGAGCAATTCCGGCTCTTCTCGTCCTATCAGCGCTCGCGGCACAGCGACAGCGACATGGCCTCGATGAGCTATGGCGAATACCGCGGAATGGTCGAGGACACCCCGGTTCGAACCGGAATTGCGGAGTTTCGCGACGCGGCCGGGCGGCTGGTCGCGGCCTCGCTGGTCGATCTTCTCGATGACGGCGTCTCGGCCGTCTACAGCTTCTTCGACCCGCAGCAGCCGAAGCGCAGCCTCGGGATTTGGGGCGTCCTGTGGCTGGTCGAGCAATGCCGGCGTCAGGGGCAGCCCTTCGTCTATCTCGGCTACTGGATCTCCGAAAGCCCGAAGATGGCGTACAAGGCCCGGTTTCCGGCGCTCGAACGGCTCGATGACGGAACCTGGATCGATTTTTCCGGCGCGCACGCCGCCGCCTCACCCGTCTGAGCAAGTCTCCCGATGCCGATCGGGGCACTGGATTCCACGGTCTTCGCCGACATGTTTGGCACCGCTGCGATGCGCGCGGTCTTTGGCGACGACGCTTTTCTTATGCGCTGCGCCGAGGTCGAGGCCGCGCTCGCGCGCGCCCAGGGGCGGCTCGGGATCATTCCGGCGGAGGCGGCCGAGGCGATCACGCACGCCGCCAATTCGCTGGCCAGCGGCCGCGATGCGCTCGACCTCGCGCGCCTCAAGAAAGAAACCGAGACCGTCGGCTACCCGATCCTGCCGCTGGTCCGCCAGATGGCGGAGCTGTCGGGGGAGGCGGGGCGCTATCTGCATTGGGGCGCCACCACCCAGGACATCATGGATACCGCAGCGGTGCTGCAGATCCGCTCCGGCCTGGCGCTGATCGAGCAGGATCTGACGGCGGTGCGCAGCCACCTCGCCGAGCTCGCGCGCAACTATCGCGACACCCCGATGGCCGGGCGCACCCATCTGCAGCACGCCTTGCCGGTCACCTTCGGATACAAGGCCGCGGTCTGGCTCTATGCGCTCGACCGCCATGCGGACCGGCTGCAGCGAGCTGCGTCCGCGGGTATTGCTCGCGCAATTCGGCGGCGCGGCCGGCACATTGGCCTCGCTCGGCAATGGCGAGGCGGGGCTCGCGACGCGTGCCGGGCTCGCCCGCGAGCTCGGCCTCGGCGACCCGCCGATCACCTGGCACGTCGTCCGCGACGGCATTGCGGAAGCAGTCCAAATGCTGGCGCTGCTCGGCGGCAGCCTCGGCAAGATCGCGTTCGACGTCATGCTGATGTCGGCGACCGAGCTCGGCGAGGCGGCCGAGCCTTTCGTCGAGGGCCGCGGGTCGAGCTCGACGATGCCGCAAAAGCGCAACCCGATCTCCTGCGAGCTGATCCTCGCCGCCGCCAAGGTGCTGCGCCAGCAAGCGGGGCTGGTGCTCGATGCGGTCGTCACCGACTTCGAGCGTGCGACCGGGCCGTGGCATGTCGAATGGGTGGCGGTGCCGGAGGCCTTCGGCTACGCCGCCGGCGCCATCCATCAGGCGCGGTTCATGCTCGGCGGGCTGATCGTCGATCCCGGCCGCATGGCGGAGAACCTGGCGATGACCCACGGGCTGATCGTCGCCGAGGCGGTGATGATGGGCCTGGCGCCCCATACCGGCCGCAACGAGGCGCACGACCTCGTCTACGACGCGTGCCGGGTTGCGCTGGAGAGCGACCGGCCGCTGCTCGACGTGCTGCTTGAGACCCCCGCCGTCGCCGATCCTCTCGGCCCCGAAAGGCTGCGCGAATTGACCGATCCCGCCAATTATCTCGGCGCGGCGCCGGCAATGGTCGACCACATGCTCGCCAGGCGGGCGGGGCGAGCCTGACCCGAGATGTGTAGCCATCTGTCCAGAAATCATCCGTCACCCCCGCGGAAGCGCTAGGGCATGCACAGATCTCAAAGCCCGAATATCTCCCTCTCCGCCCTAGGGGGCGGAGAGGGTCGGGGTGAGGTGGGGGGAGCCCCAAGTTCCGAACTGCGGCGCGACCCACCTCACCCTCCCACGCCGGAGCCTGTCCTCGGGCCGCGCTCGGCGCGGACCCGTGGGGCGTGGGCCCCTCCCTCTCCCCCCGGAACCGGGCGGAGAGGGGCAAAGCGCACGAAACACTGTTGCGGATCGAAATGTGTGCATGCCCTGGCGCGGAAGCGGGGGTCCAGGGCAACCTCCGTATCCCTGGATCACGGGATTCCCGCTTTCGCGGGGATGACGACAAGAAGCTGATACTCAGATGGACGCCGCGACCCCGTCATTGACGCCGCACTGGGCGGATCCCAACCAGGTCAACGATGCGTGGCTGCAGCCGCGGATCGGCCATGCCGAGATGACCCCGGCCGGCGCGTTCGAAGCCGGCAGCTATGCCTCGCTGACGATCACCTACACCGCCGGCTATTTCGGGATCGACGATACCGGGGCGGTGCGCGTCGTCACCCGCTTTGCCACCGATATGGGTCGGCCCCAATTCAACGACCCCCAGGCCCCCAATTACGTCTCGGTCGAGGCCAGCAACGGCGCGCAGCTGGAGCTGCGGTTCGACCCCAAGGGCCATGTCCGGCCATGGGACCGCACGATCAATATCCGGGTGTTGCAAGGATTCTTGCGGGAAGCCGACACGCTGACCATCCGTCTCGGCGACCGGCGGCAAGGGTCGCCGGGGATCCGCATGCAGACCTTTGCCGAGCGGGATTTTCAGCTGAAGCTGTTTGTCGACCCGATCGCCACCGGCATCTTTACCGAAGTGCCGAGCTCGCCCCGCCTCGACATCGTCCCCGGAAAGCCGGCGGCATGGAAGGCGATCCTGCCGACCGGGCTCCGCCCGGGTGAACCGTTCCGGCTCTGCCTAAAGGCCGAGGATCGCTGGGGCAACCCTGCGCCGATGGTTGCCGGTGCTCTACGGCTGTCGGCCTCGGTTCCTGTCGCCGGGCTCCCGGAGGCGGTCGCTTTCGAAAAAGGCAGCCCTGTTCTGGTCGTCGACGGCCTGATCGTCGAGCGGGCGGGCGATCTGACGATCTCGGTTTTTGGCGAGGAGAGCCGCCTGCTGGTGGTGTCGAACCCGATGCGGATCGTGGATAAATCTCGGCTGCTGCCCTATTGGGGCGATCTGCACGGCCAAAGCGAGGAGACGATCGGCACCGCCTCGGCGTTGCAGTATTTCCATTTCGCGCGGGACCTCGCCTTTCTCGATGTGGTCGGGCACCAAGGCAACGACTTTCAGATAACCCGCGGCTTCTACGACGCCTTGAACGAGCTGACCCGCTCCTTCGATGATCCCGGGCGGTTCGTCACGCTCCCGGGCTACGAATGGTCGGGGAATACCGGGCTCGGCGGCGACCGCAACGTCTATTTCGCCGACGAGAACAGCGCGATCCACCGCTCCTCGCACGCGCTCGTCTCCGACCAGCAGGACCTCGACACCGATTGCACCTCGGCCGCCGAGCTGTTTCGCCGGCTCGAAGGCTACGACGCGGTCGTCAACGCGCATGTCGGCGGCCGCTACGCCGATGTGCGGATCGCGCATGACGGCAGGGTCGAGCGCTCGATGGAGATCCATTCCGCCTGGGGAACCTTCGAGTGGCTGCTCTATGACGCGCTCGATATGGGCTACCGGGTCGGCATCGTGTGCAACAGCGACGACCACAAGGGCCGCCCCGGGGCCAGCTATCCCGGCGCCTCCACCTTTGGCGCCTATGGCGGCCTTACTTGTCTGCTGTTGCCCGAGCTGACCCGGGCGGCGGCGATCGATTGTCTGCGCCGCCGTCATCATTACGGCACCACCGGCAACCGCATGGTGCTGGATGTGCGTTGCCGGTTCGACAATTCGGCCGAGCTGTTCGACGAAGACCCCGCACTGGGACCGACATCGTCGCATCGGGTGCGCGAAGCGATGATGGGCGACATCCTGCGCAACGCCGGCCGCGACATCACGCTTTTGGTTCGGGTCCTCGGATCGGCGCCGATCGAGCGCGTCGAGTTGCGGCGCGGGCGCGAGGTGTTGGAGACCTTCCGGCCTTATGCGACACCCACGCAGAGCCGGCGCCTGCGTGTGATCTGGGAGGGCGCAGAATATCGCGGGCGCGGCCGTCAGACGATCTGGGACGGCTCGGCGACGGTACGGGACAATTCGATCACCGAGGTGGGCCGGATCAATTTCTGGAACCCGGACAAGCGCATCGACCGGGAAGGCGACTATCTCGAATGGGAAGCATTGACGACCGGCAATTTCGGCGGCTTCGACCTCTTTCTGCGCGACCCCGACGCCGGTCGGCTCGAAGTCCTGACCGAGCACGCCAGCCTCGACTTGCCGATCTCCGAGATCGGCGCCGAGCCGGTAGGTTGCGAGGCGGGCGGGCTGGCGCGAAAGCTCAGCGTGCGGCGCCTGCCCGAGCAGCTGACCGAGCGCAGGGTCGATCTCGAACGGCGCCTGCCGCTCGCTGCGTCGGGCAACTCGCCATTCTATGTCTCGGTCGTGCAAGAAGACGGCTACCAGGCCTGGTCGAGCCCGATCTACCTGATCCCTTGAACAGGAGGGCGAAAGCATGGATCTCACGTCACGCCGCGGGTTTCTGAAAGCCGCCGGGATCGGGGCCTTCGGAGCTGCTGTTGGCGCGCGGTCCCTCGCTGCCCAAGCCAAATCGCTGACGTTGCTGCACGAGAGCTCGTTCATCAAGACGTTCGACGAGTACATGCAAAAGACCTTGGCTCCCGCCTACGAGAAGGAGACCGGGGTCAAGATCAATTACGAGCTGACGAGCGTCGGCAGCTTGCCGACCCGGATCAGCACGATCGCCGAGACCGGGTCCGGGGCGGACGTCACGATGATCTTTCTGCTCTACCCGTTCCTGTTCGCCGAGAAATTATTGGATGTCAGCGACATCGCCGAGGAGGCCGGGAAAAAGCAGGGCGGCTGGTACGATGTCGCCAAGGAAGCCGGTATCGTCAACGGCCAGTGGAAGGCGGTGCCGTTCAGCAATATCGGCCAGCTGATGAACTGGCGCACCGATTGGTTCGCCGAGGTCGGGGTAAAGAAATTCCCCGATAGCTGGGAAGAGCTTTCTGAGGTCGGCAAAAAGCTGAAAGCCAAGGACCATCCTTTTGGCTTCGAGCTCGGGCACGGGTTTGGCGACAACCACGGCTGGCTCTATCCGCTGTTGTGGTCGTATGGCGGGCATGAGGTCGAGGCCGACGGCAAGACCGTCGTCATCGATTCCGACGAGACCGCGCGGGCCGTCGATTTCGCCCGCAAGTTCTTCAAGGACACGATGTTCGATGATGTGCTCGGCTGGACCGATGTCAGCAACAACAAGGCGTTTTTCGCCGAGCAGATTTCATGCACCAACAATGCCGAGAGCATTCTTTGGCTCGCCAAGCGGGATTTTCCGGAAATCGCCAAGGTCACCGACCAGGCGCAGAACCCAGCGGGGCCGAAGGGCCGGTTTCATTTGATGAACTCGGTCTGCCATTCGATCTTCAGCTTCACCCCAGGAAAGGACCAGGCGCGGGCGTTCCTGCGCTGGCTGATGGATGAAAAGCAGCTCGGCGCCTGGTACGCCTCGGCCGACAGCTATTACCAGCCCTTGCTGCACGGCTATGACAACGCGCCGATGTGGCAGGTCGAGCCGCGCAACATCCCCTATCGCGACGCGCTCGCCAGCGCCCACCTGCCCGGCTGGCCGGCGCCGCCCAACCGGGCACTGGCCGAAAGCCTCGCCAAATACGTCGTCGTCGACATGTTCGCCAAGGCCTGCGCCGGCGTCATCGACCAAGGAGGTCATCAAGAACGCCGAGGCGCAGCTCAAAGAGATCTACCGTCCCGTGTGATTATGCGTCGGGTGATCGAACACATTGCCCTCACCCACCAAGCCTTGCGGGCTTGGTCCGCCCCTAAAACCCCTCTCCGCCCTTTAGGGGGGAGGGGAGGGGCCCGCGCGCGTCAGCGCGGGGGAGGGTGAGGTGGGTGACGCCACAGACCCGAACATCGGCCCCCCTCACCCTGCCCTCTCCCCGGCCGGCGGGGGGAGAGGGTACAAAGGCGGGACGGTGAGAGTCTGCCGTTCCCGGCCGAGGCCCGACGGTGACGCTGCGCTCCGAACCGTTGGTCGCGGTTCGGCAGGTGCCGCCGGCCGCGTCGCTCAGCGGTTTCCTCGACCGCGAGAGCGTGTTCAGCTGGCTGATGATGGCGCCGCCGCTGCTCTTTCTGGCGGCGCTGGTCGGCTATCCGTTCTGCTACGGCATCCTGTTGAGCCTGCAGGACCGGCCGGTGGCGCATGCCGGCACATTTGTCGGGCTGAAGAACTTCGCGACCGACTTCAAGGATCCGATCTTTTGGCAGGTCACCGCCAACACCTTCCTTTATACCACCGTCGCGACGTTGCTGAAGATGGTGGGCGGTCTCGCCCTGGCGCTGGCGATGAACCAGCAATTCGCGCTGAAGAACCTGGTGCGCGCATTGCTGCTTCTGCCGTTCATTGTCCCGACGGTGCTCAGCACGGTCGCCTGGATGTGGATCCTCGATCCGGCGTTCAGCGTGCTGAACTGGTTTCTGATCGCCCTCGGCGTGCCAAAGCCCGGGCCCTCATGGCTCGGCAACCCGGCCCTGGCGATGGCCTCGATCATCGTCATCAACACCTGGCGCGGGTTGCCGTTTTACGGCATCACCTTGCTCGCCGGGCTGCAGACCGTGCCGCCCGAGCTTTACGAGGCGGCGACGATCGACGGCGCCAGCGGCTGGCAGCGGTTCCGCTATGTCACTCTCCCATTGTTGCAGCCGATCATTTTGATCGTAACTCTGTTCTCGGTGATCTTCACCTTTGCCGATTTTCAGCTCGTCTATGTGCTGACGCATGGCGGGCCGCAAAACGCGACGCAATTGTTTGCGACCTATGCCTTTGATATTGCGATGGGCGCCGGCCAGCTGGGCCATGGCGCCTCGATTGCGTTGGCGATGTTTCCGGCCCTCGCCCTGCTGATCGTCGCCCTGACGATCTATCTGCGGCGGGCATGATGGTCACCGGCTATGGCCCGGTCGAGCGCGTGGTGCGGCTGTGGCTGCCGGTCGGCTTTTTTCTGCTGGTGGCGCTGTTCCCGTTCTACTGGATGGCGGTCACCTCGCTAAAGCCCAATGCCGAGCTCTACAACCGGAACATGATGCCGCTGCTCGTCACTGCATCCGACCCTGAAGCATTATGTCGATCTGCTGACCCAGACGAGCTTTCTGTTGTGGACCTGGAACACGATGGTGGTCGCGGTCGTCTCGACCGCGATCTCGCTGGTTCTCGGCGTCATGCTCGCCTACCCCTTGGCGCGCATGCGTTTTGCCGGCGCCGGGTTGATCGCGATGACCGTCGCGGCGATCTACCTGGTGCCGCAGCCGTTGTTGTTCATCCCGCTCGCCGATCTGATCAACCGGCTCGATCTCGGCAATACTCTGAGCGCGGTGATCCTGACCTACCCGACGATGCTGGTGCCGTTCTGCGCCTGGCTGTTGCTCGGCTATTTCAAGACCGTGCCAAAGGAATTGGAGGAGGCGGCGCGGATCGACGGCGCCAGCCGCCTGCAGACGATGCGGCAGATTTTCTTGCCATTGTGCACGCCGGGGTTCATCTCCGCCGGGATTTTCGCATTCACGCTGTCGCAGAACGAATTCCTCTACGCGCTGATCTTTCTGACCAAGAGCTCGGTGCGCACCGTGCCGGTCGGGGTCATCGCCGAGCTGATCCGCGGCGACGTGTTCTATTGGGGCCAGCTGATGGCCGGCGCTCTGTTGGGCTCGATCCCGGTCGCGATCATCTATTCGTTCTTCGTCGAGCATTATGTCGCCGGCCTGACCTCAGGCTCGGTCAAGGGTTGAGGTTCGGGTGGAGATGGCGCGAACAATCGCCGAGCTGAGAAAGCAGATCGCCCTCTGGCGCCGGCGCGAGGAGCGGGTGGGTCTGGTCCCGACCATGGGGGCGCTGCATGCAGGCCATTTGGCGCTCGTCCATGCCGCCCGGAGCGAATGCGACCGCGTCGTCGCGACGATTTTCGTCAATCCGAAGCAATTTGCGCCAAACGAGGATCTCGGCTCCTATCCTCGCCGCGAACCCGCTGATCTCGAGATGTTGGCCTCGTCCGGGGTTGATCTCGTGTTCATGCCCCCCACCGGCGAGATCTACCCGCCCGGTTTCGCGACGACCGTCCGGGTGAGCGGGTTGACCGAAGGGCTGTGCGGCGCGCACCGCGAGGGTCATTTCGACGGCGTCGCGACTGTCGTGACAAAGCTGCTGATCCAGTCGCTTCCCGATGTCGCCTATTTCGGCGAGAAGGATTACCAGCAGCTCACCGTGGTTCGGCGGCTGGCGCGCGACCTCGATATTCCGGTGCGCATTGCCGGCGTGCCGACCGTCCGCGACGCGGACGGCCTCGCGCTGTCGTCGCGCAACGCCTACCTCTCGCCGGAAGAGCGCCGCATCGCCCCCGAGCTGGCGCGCGCCCTGCGCAGCGCCGCCACGGCGCTGGCGCGAGACCCGAAGGCAGTCGCAGCGGAGCTCGCGCGCGCCTCCGCCGCTCTGGAGGAGGCGGGATTTGCAGTCGAATATGTCGAAGTCCGGGAGGCAGGCGATTTGAGCCCCGTTACGGCCGAAATCACGGTTCCCTCCCGCGTGCTGGCTGCGGTGCGTTTGGGCCGCACACGGTTGATCGACAACATGCCGATTGCGGCTGGCAGCTAAGCTCGGGTCAACTCAAGGTCAGCAAACGTCCATAGCCCGGGATGGCCTGCTTTACACCGGCGGCCCGCAGCGCATGCCACATCATCGCCGACGCGCTCGAGATGACCGGCTTTCCCAAATCCTGCTCCAGCAATTCCAATACCGACAGTGTCGGCATGCCGGTGCCGCTGAGAAACACCCCCTCGGCATCTTCCCGGTCGACCAGCCGCGCCAGCCCATAAGCGCGCTCGGCAGTCTCGTCGTAGATGTTGGTGACCCCCGGCAGATTGGCAGAGTTGACCACCTGCAACCCGTGCGCTTCGAGCAGCGCCTTGCCCTGCAGCGTGGTTTCCGCCGAATAAGGCGTGCCGAGCGCTACCCGCTGCACCTTTAGCCGCTCCAGTGCTCGCAACACCGCGCCAAAGGCGGTGATGACCCGCTTGCCGGTTGCTTCCTGCAGCCGGCCGAGCAGATCAGCCTCGCCCTGGCGGCCGAGCGAGTAGCTCGTCGCGGTATGCGCCACGACGATCACATCCGGGTTCACCATTGCCAGCAGCCCGACGCCCTGATCGAGACTATCGACCATCATGCGATTGCGCTCGTCCTGGCCTTCGAGCGAGCCGGTGGCGCCCTGCGCAGTCATGCGGTGGAAATGCACCGACACCCCTTCGGGCGCCAATGCGATCATCTCGGGTTCTACCGTCGGGTTTCCCGGCGGCAGCAGAAATCCCAATCGCGCTCTCCAACCGATCATCGTCAGCCTCGGGTCAAATGACGCCGTCGTCGCGCAGCCGCTTGACCTCCGCCGGATCAACGCCGCACAGCTCGCCGAGCAGGGCCTCGGTGTGCTCGCCGAGCATCGGCGGGCGGGTGACGTCCGCCGGCGACTCCGACAATTTGATCGGGCAGCCGACGGTCTGGTAGGTGCCGCGGGACGGGTAGTCGATATCGAGGATCATCTCACGCGCCTTCAAATGCGGGTCGGCCAAGACTTCGCCGGTGTCCTGGCAGGCGCCGCACGGCACGCCGGCCTCGCCCAATACCCGCATGACCTCGTGCTTGCTGCGCTGGCGCGTCCACTCCTCGATGATCGCGTTCAGCGCATCCCGATTTTCCCAGCGGGCATCCTCGGTTGCGAAGCGGGGATGATCGGCCAGCTCGGGGCGGCCGATCGCTTTGGTAAATGCCGGCCACATCTGCTGTTGCGCGGTGATGAACGCGTAATCGTTGGGACCGCCCGGAGCACAGGGGTAGGTCGTGCTCGGGATGCCCCGTCCCATCTGGTTGCCGCGCCGCGGCATCGGCTGGCCAAAGCGCTGGTGGTCGCGCAGGCTGACTCGGATCAGGTTGACGACGGCGTCCTGCATCGACACTTCGACACGCTGGCCGCGGCCCGAATTATGGCGCTGCTGCAGCGCCGCCAGGATGCCGATCGCCATGTGCATGCCGGTGCCGGAATCGCCGATGGCCGGCACGACGAAGGTCGGCGGGTTCTCCGGGAACCCGGTGATGCTCATTGCCCCGCCCATTGCCTGCGCCACCGGCTCGAAGCTCTTGTAGCTGGCGTAGGGCCCGTAGCTGCCAAACCCCTTGATCGTCGCGTAGATCAGGCGCGGGTTGATCTTCGACAGCACCTCCCAGCCGAGGCCGAGCCGGTCGAGGGCGCCGGGGCTGAAATTCTCGACCAAGACATCCGACTTGCCGATCAGCTCCTTGAACAATTCCTTGCCGCGCCCGGTCTTCAGGTTGAGGGTCAAGCTGCGCTTGTTGGCGTTGAACAACAGGAAGAACAGGCTGTCGCTGTCCTGCCGGTCGCGCATATTGCGCCGCGCGATGTCGCCGCCCTTCGGCTCTTCGAGCTTGACCACATCGGCGCCGAGAAAGCCCAAGATCTGCGCGCAGGCGGGCCCCGCCTGGTTGTGGGTCATGTCGATGACGCGAATGCCTGCGAGCGCCTTGTCCATGCTCGTCCTCCACGGGTTAGTGCCGTTGCCCAACCTAACATCAACGGCAGCCTTGACCGAAGGGCATCGTGGCCCAAGGATTGCCATCCTCTGGATCGAGGTGAATCCGTGGGGGGCATGCGAATTTCGAGACGGCAATTCGGCGCGCTGGCGTCGGCGGCGATGGTGGCGCGCACCCTTCCGGCGAGCGCCGCCAATCCCGATGTGCTGGTCCCCGGCTGGGACTTGCCGGCGAACCTCGACCCGCACCAGGTTCTCGATGTGCCGGCCGAGAACTGCGCCTTCAATATGTATGACAACCTATACCGTTATGAGGACAACCCGCCGCAGCTGGTCGCTTGGCTGGCCGAGGGCCATACGCCGTCGCCGGACGGGCTCACCTGGGAATTCAAGCTGCGCTCCGGCGTCAGCTTCCATGACGGCACGCCGGTGACCGCCGGCGATGTGGTGTTCAGCTTTCAGCGGCTTTTGAAGATCGGCAAGGCCCCCGCCGCGCCGTTCCTGCCGGTGCTAAAGGCCGACAACATTACCGCGGTCGACCCGCAGACCGTGCGCATTCGGCTCGACAAGCCCTATGGCCCGTTCTTTTCCGCCGTCCCGATGGTCATGATCGTCAACGAAAAGCTCGTCAGGGCGCATGAGCAGAACGGCGATTGGGGCGCTGCCTGGCTCGCCTCCAACGAGGCGGGGTCCGGGGCGTACCGGCTGATCCCGGCGACCTATGTGCCCCTCGAAAAAGTCGATATGGAAAAATACGACGGCTATTTTCAGGGCTGGCAGCACAACCCGCGTCCGATCCGCCGCGTCGAGATCCGGCCGACCAAGGTCACCTCGACCCGGGTCATGGCCTTGCTCAACGGCTCGCTCGACCTGACCGACACCTATCTGCCGGTCGACCAGGTCGAAAACATCGAAAAATCGGGCAATGCCCGGGTCACGCGCAACGAGACGATGCGCATTTTCCTGATCCGCATGAACAACAAGAAGCCGCCCTTTGACAACATCAACGCGCGGAAATGCTTTGCTCACGTCTTCAACTACAAAGGTTTTATCGACGAGATCCTGAAGGGAAATGCGCAGCGCGACCCGACGCCGCTGCCCAATACGATCTGGGGCTTCCCAAAGGACGCCGCCGGCTACGAGTACGATCTCGCAAAGGCCAAGGAGTTCTATCAAAAGGCGCTCGCCGAGGGTGCGCCGATGAAGCGCCCGCTCGAGATCCACATATTGCAGCAGCTCGAGCAGACGACCCAAGCCGCGCAAGTCTTCCAGAGCGATCTCGCGACGCTCGGCATCAATTTGAAGATCGTCGGCAACACCTTCGCCAACCTGACCTCCAGCGCCGCCAAGCCGGAGACGACCCCGGATCTGTGGATTCATTGGGTCAGCACCTATTTCGTCGACCCCGAGAACTGGGTTGGGCAAATGTATGACAGCCAGTTCCACGGCACCTGGAAAGCCTCCGCCTGGTACCAGAACCCGAAGGTCGACGAGCTGCTGCGCAAAGCGCGCGGCCTGACCGACCAGGAGCAGCGCGCGCCGATCTACGAGGAGGCAACCCGGCTGATCGTCGCCGACAGCCCCGACATCTGGATCTACAACACGATCGAGTTGGCCGGCGTCTCGAACCGGGTCAAAGGCGCCCGCTATTGCCCGGTCGGCAGCGGCTGCGAGGTCCGCTGGATGACCCTCGCCGGCTGATCGGCCGAGCGCACGCCCGATGTAGCAGCGATTGCTCGCCTCGGCAGCACCGCCGTTAACCTTGTCCCGTTGTTTTCAGCCGCCTGCGGTAAGGCACAGCACTTGCAACGGCTGCTCCCGGGAGCCCACTGGCAACGGGAGAAGTCGATGCGGATATCACGACGGGAGTTCGCGACAATGGCCGGGGCCACGATGGTACTCGGCTCGGCCAAGGCCCGCGCCGCTGCCCCGAATATCCTTGTTCTGGGCTTCAATCTGCCGGCCAATCTCGACCCGCATCAAATTCTCGATGTCGGGGCGACCGGCTATGCCCTGAATGCGTACGACAACCTTTATCGCTACGAGGACAACCCGCCCAAGATGCAGCCCTGGCTGGCGGAGGGGCACACCGTCTCGTCCGACGGGCTCATTTGGGATTTCAAATTGCGTCAGGGCGTCAAGTTCCACGACGGAAGCGAGGTGACGGCCGACGACGTCGTCTACAGCGTTCAGCGGCTCCTGGCGATCGGCAAGGCGCCCTCGGCCCCATTTCTGCCGATCCTGAAGCCGAGTTCGGTCACGGCCCCGGACCGCTATTCGGTCCGCTTCCAGCTCGATCAGCCCTATGGCCCGTTTTTCGCGATGATTCCGATGGTCGTGATCGTCAATCCGCGTGTCGTGCAGCAGCACGAGAAGGACGGGGATTGGGCCGCGGGATGGCTCGCTTCAAACGAAGCGGGCTCCGGCGCCTACCGGCTGGTCCCTGAGACCTACGTCCCGCTCGAACATGTCGACATGGAGAGGAACGAGGATCATTTCCAAGGCTGGAACGACAATCCGCGACCGGTACAAAGGATCGAATGGCGGCCGACCCAGGTGACCTCGACGCGCGTACTGGCATTGCTCAACGGATCGCTCGACATGACCGACAGCAATCTGCCGGTCGATCAGGTCGAACGCATCGACAAGTCATCCAATGCCCACGTCGTCAAAAACCAGACGATGCGCCTCCTCGTCATTCGGATGAACAACACCAAGCCGCCTTTCGACAACATCAACGCCCGCAAATGCTTTGCGCACGCCTTCAACTATACCGGTTTTATCGATGAGATCGTGAAGAAGAACGCGCGACGGGATCCGACGCCGCTGCCCGACAACATCTGGGGATATCCGAAAGACGTGGTCGGATACGATTATGATTTGGCGAAGGCGAAGGAGTATTTTAAGAAAGCGCTCAGCGAGGGGGCGCCGATGCGGCAGCCGATCGAGCTCCATGTTCAGCAACAGCTCGAGCAGACCATTCAGGCCGGCCAGCTGTTCCAGAGCGATCTCGCGACGCTCGGCATCAACCTGAAGATGGTCAACGACACTTTCGCCAATATGACCAGCGCTTCGGCCAAGCCCGAGAGCACCCCGCAGATGTGGATTCACTGGGTCAGCACCTATTACGTCGATCCCGACAATTGGATCGGCCAGATGTACGACAGCCGCTACCACGGAACCTGGAAGGCGTCGTGCTGGTACAAGAACCCCGAAGGTGGACGAGCTTCTGCGCAAGGCGCGCTTCCTGACCGAGCAGGAAGACCGGGCGCCGCTCTACGAACAGGCATCGCGACTTATCGTGGCCAATTCACCGGACATCTGGATCTACAACATGATCGAGGTGGTCGGGCTCTCCAACCGCGTGCAGGGTTTTCGTCACTGCCCGGTCGGCTCGGGCGCCGAGGTGCGTTGGATGCATTTGGATGGCTGAGTGCCAGCGATGATCTTGCCACAACCCTCGTCATTCCTGCGAAGGCGGGAATCCAGGTGCCCCAGGGCACTTTCGGTTGCTCTGGACCCCCGCTTTCGCGGGGGTGACGATAATCCTCGGGCGGGCTAAATGCTGCGGTTCATCCTGCGCCGCGCGCTCTATGCCGTTCCGTCGCTGTTCGGGTTGCTGGTCCTGACTTTTCTGATGATCCGGGTGGTGCCGGCCGACCCGGCGGCGGCGCTTGCCGGAGATAACGCAACACCGCAACAGATCGCCGCGATCCGCCACCAATATGGCTTCGACCGCCCGATCATCGAGCAGCTGTTTCTCTATCTTGGCCAGGTGGCGCAGTTCAATTTCGGTGAAAGCCAGTATTCGCATCGGCCGGTCGGCGTCGATATTCGGCAAAGGCTGCCGGCGACCCTGGAATTGACGGTTTCCGCATTGCTGATCGCGGCCGGTCTGGGGGTGCCTCTCGGCGTCATTGCCGGCGTTTACCATAATCGCTGGCCGGATTTTGTACTCCGGCTGTTCTCGATCACCGGTGTCGCGGTCGCTGCGTTCTGGTTTGCGATCATGCTGCAGCTGCTGTTCGCGATGCAGCTCGGGTGGCTGCCGCTGCGTGGGCGAATGGGCAGCGGCATCATCCCGCCGCCGGATATTACGGGATCGCTGCTGCTCGACAGCCTTGTCGCCGGCCGGCTCGATGTCTTTGGGGACGCGCTGCGCCATCTGATATTGCCCGCCGTCACCTTGTCGCTTGGCGGCCTCGCGACGATCACCCGCTTTACCCGGGCGGGTGTGCTGGAGACGATGCAAAAGGATTTCGTGCTTTACGAGCGCGCGGTCGGCTATCCGCGCCGGCGGCTGATCTGGATTTACGTATTGCGCAACTCCGTGATTGCCGCAGTGACCCAGATCGGGTTGTTGTTTGGCGCGCTGATCGCCGGGGCAGTCGTCGTCGAGTCGATCTTCGACTGGCCCGGGATCGGGAACTATGCGGTGCTGGCGATCCTGACCGCCGACTACAAGGTGATGCTGGCGGTGACCCTGATGGTCGGGGTCGTTTATACGATCGTCAATATTCTGACCGATCTCGTGCATGGACTGCTCGACCCGCGGCTGTGGGAGCAGCTCTGAATGCTGATCCTGAAGAAATTTGCCCGTGATATCCCGGCGCTGATCGGTCTGGTGATCGTCGTGTCCGCCGTTCTCATTGCGATCGTCGGGCCCTGGATCGCGCCCCATCCCGGCGACATCGTCGCCTCGCATCTGCTGCAGCGGCTGAAGCCGCCGAGCGACGCCTTCCCGTTTGGAACCGACAATCTCGGCCGCGATTTGCTGTCGCGGGTGATCCTCGGTACGCGCGGAGCGCTCGAGGTCGCGGTCATTGTCGTGGCGCTGGCGACCGCAATCGGTGTGCCGCTCGGGCTGATCGGCGGCTACAGCAGCGGATGGCTGTCGGAAGTCATCATGCGCATCACCGATGTCTTTCTTTCGATCCCGCAGCTGGTGCTGGCACTGGCATTGGCGCAATTGCTGACGCCGTCGCTCGAGACCGCGATGATCGCGCTGGCATTGACCTATTGGCCGTTTTTCACCCGCCTGGTCTATGCCGAGACGCGCCGCCTCAGGGCGTCACTGTTCGTTGACGCCTTGCGCGGCATCGGTGCCGGCAGCGGGCGCATCCTCTTCGCGCATATTCTTCCCAATGCGATTTCGCCGGTCATCGTCCGGGCGACGATTGGGATGGGTTTTACGATCCTGGTCGCCGCGGTCCTCGGGTTCCTCGGCATGGGAGCCACACCGCCGCAGCCCGATTGGGGGCTGACCATCTCGGAAAGCCGCAATTATCTGCCCGATGCCTGGTGGTACGCGACATTTCCCGGCCTGGCGATCCTGGTGACCGTACTGGGCTTCAACCTGTTGGGCGACGGTCTGCGCGATCTCGTCGATCCGCGGCTGCGGCGATCCCGCTGATGGAAGACCCGATCCTCGAAATCCGCGGGTTGCGGCTGACCATCCAGACCGATGAAGGGCTGGCGAAGGTTCTCGACCACATCGATTTCGCCCTCGACCGCGGGCATATTCTGGGGATTGTCGGCGAGTTCGGGATGCGGCAAATCGACGATCATTCGCGCGATCATCGGCATCTTGCCGAGCGGGGCCCGGGTCGAGGCCGGTGAGATCCGGTTCGACGGCGAAAATTTGCTGCAGTTGCGCGAGAGCGATCTCAATCGCCGAATTCGCGGCAGCCGCGTCGGCTTCATTCCGCAGGATCCGTATCTGGCGCTGAACCCGGTGTTCAAGGTCGGGACGCAGCTGATGGAGATCATGCGCTGGCACATGCCGGACGAAGGCACAACACGGGGCGACCGAAACCGGCGTCACCGCGCTCGGATCGTAGAGCTGTTGCGACGCGTGCAACTGCCCGATCCCGAAGCGGCACTGGAACGCTACCCGCACCAGTTTTCCGGCGGTCAGCGCCAGCGCCTAGTTATTGCAGCAGCATTGGCCTGCTCCCCGGCGCTGGTCATCGCCGACGAGCCGACGACCGCGCTCGACGTGACGACCCAGCAGCAGATCCTCGATCTGCTGCGTGATCTCGTCGGCGAATTCGGTCTGTCGATGTTGTTCGTGACCCACGATCTCGGGGTGGTCGCCCAGCTTTGCGACGAGCTCTGCGTCATCTATGCGGGCCAGCTGGTGGAAAGCGGAAGTACCGCCTCACTTCTGGCCAAACCACGCCATCCCTATACCAGGGCCCTGCTGGCCTGCCACCCGGACCGGGCGGAGGCGTTCACCGGCATTCCGGGTGCTGTACCGTCGCCGCTGCGCGCCGGATCGGGTTGCCGTTTTGCGCCGCGCTGCATCGACGCGCGCCCGATTTGTGAGGATCGCCGCCCGCATCTGACCAGCGACCGTTCCGGCCGGCGCGTCGATTGCGTGCTCTACGATTTGCGGCCATGACCGGAGCAGGCGCAACATCGTCGAATTGCGCGATGTCGTCGTGCTGCTCGGCGGACAGCGGCGCTGGCTGCGCGCCACGGTGCCGCCGGTGCGCGCGGTCGGCGGCGTCAGCCTGAGGATGCAGGCAGGGCGAAATCGTCGGGCTGGTCGGCGAATCCGGCTGCGGCAAGACGACCTTGGGCCGAACCTTGCTCGGCCTGCAGCGCGAGACCTCGGGCGAGATCGAGCTCGACGGGAAGCTCGTCAGCGGCCTGGAGCCGAAGGAGGCGCGACGGCAGCGCAACGACATCCAATATGTCCATCAGGATGCCGCGGCGGCTCTCGACCCGTGGTGGAGCGTCGGGCACACACTCGAAGAGGGGCTGAGGATCCACGGTGTCGCCTCGGGGGTGGAGCGGCGGAAGCGGGTCGACGAAATCCTCGAAGCGGTCGGGCTGGACCGTTTCACCCGGCTGCGCTATCCGCACGAATTGTCGGGCGGCCAGCTGCGCCGGGTCGCGCTCGCCCGCATCCTGGTATTGCGGCCGCGCTTTGTGATCCTCGACGAGCCGACTTCGGGTCTCGACATGTCGGTGCAGGCGACGGTGCTCAATCTGCTGCTCGAATTACGGCAGCGCTTTGGCCTCACTTACCTATTCATCTCGCACGATCTTTCGGTCGTGAGGCGGTTCTGCAACCGGGTCGCCATCATGTATCTGGGCCGCATCGTCGAATTGGCGGAGACCAGCGCGATCTTTGCCGCGCCGCGTCACCCCTATACCAAGGCCTTGCTCGAAGCGGTGCCGCGGCTCGAACCGGCGACCGGTCGACAGCGGACGGCGCTCGAAGGAGAGCCTCCGAGCGCGGCGCGGCTGCCGCCCGGCTGCGTCTTTTCGAGCCGTTGCCAACATGTGCAGCCCACCTGTCGGGAAGGCCAGCCGGCGCTGCAAACCGAAGCCGGCCATGCTGTAGCATGCCGACGGTGGCGCGAACTCGCCGCCGACGCAGAAGGAGCCCGGAATGGACAGCAGCTTGCTCGCAGCCTCGCCCGATAAGACCGCGGGCATCCCAGTTCTCGAGATCGGGCCTTATCTCGAGGGCGCGCCCGGGGCGCTCGAAGCGGCTGCCGGCCAATTGCGCGTCGCATTGGAAGAGATCGGCTTCTTCTATCTCGCCGGGCATGGCGTGCCGCAGAGCCTGCTCGACCGGATATTCGCCGAGACCAAACGATTTCATGCCCTGCCGCTGGAGGAAAAGCTCAAGCTCCGCCTCAACCGTAGCAACAACGGCTACATGCCGTTGCGCGGGCATGCCCAGCGCCACACGTCGCTGAACAAGGATCCGAAGCCGAACGAGAACGAGTTGTTCTTCGCCAAGCGCGAGCGCGACCCCGCCGATCCCGATGTCATCGCCAAGCGGGATCTGCGCGACCCCAACCGGTGGCCGGAAGCTCTGCCGGGGTTTAGAGAGACGGTTCTCGAATACCAGGACGTGATGCGGCGCCTGGTGCATCGATTGTTGCCGGTCTATGCCCGGGCGCTGGATCTGCCGGCCGATTACTTCATGCCTTTCTTTCACAAGGGCGGCGAGATCACGGTGCGGATGATCCATTATCCGCCGGCAACCGCGGAGCATGTCGCCGACGAGGTGTTTGGGACCGCCGCCCATACCGACCGCAACTTGCTGACGGTTCTGGCGCAGGGCGACACGCCGGGCCTGCAGATCATGCTGCCCGACGGCACTTGGATCCCCGCGCCGATCCTGCCCGGCGCCTTTGTCGTCAACTCGGGCGACACCCTGCGGCGCTGGAGCAACGACCGCTTTCTGTCGACCCCGCACCGCGTGCTGAACCTCTCGGGCCGCGACCGCTATTCGGTGCCGTTCTTTGTGTCGCCCGAATACGACACGGCCATCGAGTGTCTGCCGAGCTGCCGGAGCCCGGGTAATCCCGCCAAATACCCACCGGTGACGATGGAGGATTTCACGATCGAGTTTCTCAATCGCAACTACGCCAACCGCAATCAGCAGCTGCAGTGGTCCGCAGAGCGCCCTTGACGCTCGGAAAGAGGTTTTTTCGTAATGCCATCAAGGAAGTACCTCATCCTGAGAGCGTGTGAATGAATTGGCTACACCGCGGCCGTGCGTGCTTCGAGACGCGCTCTTCGAGCGCCCTCAGCATGAGGTAAACCTTTGCCGGCATGAGAAAAGCCCTCATCCTGAGGAAGCCGCGAAGCGGCTGTCTCGAAGGACGCATCGGCCCTAATCCAATTCATTCATACGCTCTGAGGAGGCGCGCAGCGCCGTCTCGAAGGACGCACCGCTGTCAGGCGACGTCCTTCTGGATTTTTGGGTCGTAATTGGCGTCGTACCAATAGGCCTGCCATTCCGCATAGGTGATCGGCGGCCATCGCGGCGGGTTGCCGGGGCCGGTGCAGGTCGGCAGGCATTCGATCAGCTGGTCGAAGCGCGGCCCGAGGAAGAACGGAATGGCGTAGCGGTGACAGCCGATTGGCGGCAATGCGCGATGCGGCGTCGATTTGAGCCGGCCATTGCTCCAGCGCCGCAGCATGTCGCCGGAATTGACCGCAAAGGAGCCCGGGATGTAAGGCACATCCAGCCAATTGCCCGAGGGCATGCGCACCTGCAGCCCCGGGATCTCGGTCTGCGCCAGAAAGGTCATGAAGTTGCTGTCGGTATGGGGGGCGATGCCGAACTGGTTCGCCTCGGCCTCGACCGGCGGATAGTGCGACAGCCGAAACGAGAATTGGCTGTCGGTGAAGGCCGCATCGAACCAGCTCGGCTCGAGGTCGAGCGCCACTGCCACCGCCGGCAGAAAACGGCGCGCGAGATTGTCCATGATCGAGACATAATCGAGGACGTTCGCGCGAAACCCGGGCAGATCGGCTTCATCCGGCCATAGGTTCGGGCCGACAAAGCGGCGCCCGGACAGCCGCAAGGGATCGTCGGGTGCCCGCTCTCGTTTGACAAAGAAGGCCTCGTTCAGGTCCGGCTTGTCGTTGGCATTGACGTCCGAGGTCCACACGGCATAGCGGCCCATCGCCATATAGCCGTTATTGTGCTCGTTCATCTTCAAGGAGAGCTTCCTGCTGATCGGCAGGGTGTGGAACCGCTCGGCCTCGGCAAAGGTGCGCGCGACCATGCCCGGCGGCACGTCGTGCCCGGTCAGAACAAAGAACCCAACCGCCGTCAGCGCCTCCCGGACTTGAGCGGCGAGGAGCGTCGAGCGTCCCAGCCCGGCCGGTCAGGTAATCGGCAATATCGATAACAGGGATCGTTTCCGGCATTGCGATCAAACCCGGCAGCCCGTAAGCCTGACATCTAAGCGCATCAACCCGGGACCGAACAAGAGGAGCGAGCCGATGCCGGACGAAACGCCGTTCCGCCTCGAGGAGGCGACGATCGACGAGCTCCACGCGGCCATCAAAGCCGGGCGCACGACCTGCGTTGCCGTCGTCCGGCATTATATCGCTCGCGCGCGGGCCTATAACGGCGTGTGCAGCGTGCTCGTCACCGAAGACGGCGCATCTGTCCCGGAAACGACGGGCGCGGTGCGGGCCGGGTCTCCGCTGCCCTTCCCGACCGAGACAGTGAAAGCATCGACGATCTTTCCCGATCTCGACCACTATCGGGGGCTGCCGCTCGAATTCGGCCGCATGGAGCCGACTGCTTCCGACCCCTCGGTGCAGCAGCAATACGGAATGATTGCGGGCGTGCCCAATGCCGGCCAGCTCAACGCGCTCGCCACCCTCAACATCCGCGGTGAGCGTTCCGTGACCTGCCGCGGCGATTTCGACCGGCATCCGTCCGAGGGACCGCTGGCCCCCGGCGCGCCGCCGATCTGCGAGCATTTCCGCCAGCTTCCCGACGCGCTCGAACGCGCCGCCGAGCTGGACGCGCTTTACGGGCGAAATCCCGACCTCGAAAAAATGCCGATGCACGGCGTCGTCTTCTCGTTCAAGGACCCCTTCGACACCAAGGACATGCGCACCACCGCCGGGGGCGACGCGGCCTACGACATCGACTTCCCGGCGCGCGACCACGTGCTGGTGGAGCAATTGCGCAACAAGGGCGCGATCATCTTCGCCAAGGCGGTGTGCACCGAATACAACGGCCGCGCCGGCGATCCGGGCGGCCGGCACAAGCCGGAAAAGGTATTGCCGTCGGTGTTGGGCTATCAGCGCAGCAGCTGGGGCGGCAACCCGTCCAATCCCTATGACACGACACGCGCTGCCTCATTGGGATCGAGCTCCGGCTCCGGCGTCTCGGTCAGCGCCAATCTCGTCATGGTGAGCCTCGGCGAGGAAACCCGCGCCTCGACCCGCGGCCCGGCGAACCACAATGCGGTGGCGCTGATCCTGCCGCACAAGGCGATGCTGAGCTTCAATGGCGGGGCGATCGGCGCCGACATCTATTGCGACCGCAGCGGCATCCTCGCCCGCACCATCGGCGACGCCGCCAAGGTGCTCGACGCGTTGAAGGACCCGAAGCCGGGTATTACGACCCGCGCGACCCCTACACGACCGTGCCGCGCTCCTCGGTGCTGGCGGAAGGCTACGCGATCCATGCCAGAACCGTCGGCGACACTGACGGGGATGCGCATCGGCGTCATCCGCAAGTCGATGCTGCGTCCGCCCCGGCGACAAGGCCGCCGAGCCGATCGCCACCGCCGCCGCAGCCGAGATCAAGGCGATCCTCGGCGACAAGCTCGGCGCCACTCTGGTCGAAAGCTCCGACCCGCTCTGGGAACGGGACCGCGATCTCGAGCAGATGAACCCCGACTTCCGGCAAGGTCTCGCACGGCTGGTGCCGGTCTTCATGCCCGATCTGCTGTTCCGGTTGGGCCCGGACGGGCTGCCGGTCTTCAAGGAATTCGCGGCGGCGATCCGGCCGACCGAGTTCCTGCCGGGCAAGATCTTCGGCAGCGGCAGGATGGCGCCGATCGACTATTGCGTGGAGCTTGGCCGAAGGGCGGATCGCGCCGCCCGCCAACCTCGACATCGCCACGATCCAGGAGCAGGAGCTGGCGATGTCGTTCCGCTTCCATGTCAACCAGTACCTGTCGCGCCGCGCCGCCGATTGGCGCGAGCGCGGCTTCACCGAAGGGCTCGCCGATTTCGCCGCGCTCAACGCGCGCTCCAAATTCTGGGGCGATGACGGTCGCGCCGGGTTCAGGAACTGGGAGGAGGTCACCGATCCGCGCAACCCGCTGGGCGGGCGCCAGGGCGTCGACGAGCGGATCATGCTGCGCGAATTGCTGCGCCGGCTCGACATGATGGTGATGCTGGAAAACCGCCTCGACGCGCTCGTCCGCCTGCACACGCCATTGCCGCCGGCCAGGATCGGCGGCGCCAACGACCCGCTCGGCGGCCGCAACAATCTGCGCGCCGGAATCCTATTACGGCCCGAACGCGGGCCTGACCGAGGTGCTGATCCCCGCGGGTTACGTGACGACCGTCTACGACCCGGTCTTCGCCCTCAGCCCCGACCGCACCCGCTACGTCTCGGTCGCCGTCCGACACCCCCACGATCCTGCCGCCCCCCGGCCTGCCCTTCTCTCTCGTTTTCCGCGCCGAGCCCGGCAGGGAGGACGTGTGCTGCAGATCGCCTCCGCCTACGAAGCCGCTTCGAAGCGCCGCATCCCGCCGCCCGCGTTCGGCCGTCTGGCGCGGGTCTGAGGGGTCAGCGCAATGTCGAAGCGGTCTTGCGGCGCCGGATCAAGCCGAGACCGAAGAGCGCGGAACCGAGAAGAACCAGACTGGCCGGCTCTGGCGCCGCAACCAGGAGGCCCCGAGGAAGTCCCGCTCTTCACCGCCCGGGAACATCGCGGTGTGGATGTTGAAATAGGTCTCTTCGTTCTGGATGCCCATCTCCAGCGCTGCCTCGGCCTGCGGGATCCCGCCCTGTAGGGTGACGAAGGCCGGGTTGTAGATCGTCGGCTGGGTGAGATCAAAGAGTGTGAGGGGATAGGTCCCCTCGGTCACTCCCAAAGGGAACCCAGGAAACGCCGGAACCGTGGTGGCGACCCCGACGTTGACAGCAGGCGCAAGCGGCGAAGGCAGGCAGCAATGGATGTGCGCCATCATGGTGTTTGTCGTCAAGCCGCTGAACGTTGCGCCAATCTGAATCGTGTGGGCCGTGGTATCCAGCACCACCGTTGCGAGGCCCGTTGCCGGCGAGTTATTGGAGGGAATCTCGTTTGCACCAGAGAGGTTGGCCACGAACGTCATCGGTACCGCGTGGGCGGCTGATGCCGGCAGCATCAGGGCTGCCAGTAGAACCAACGCCGGCGAGACATATTTCATTTCGCTCCTCCCTATATCGGTGTGACACCTCTTCCCGGTGGGCGGCTCGGTCGGCCCTCCATTCCTTAACGCTGAGCCGCTTCTGGCGGCGGCGCAACAGAATTCGATGGTTAACCGGCGGTGATCACGCGGTCGTGAAAGACATGGCCCGCTACCACGAAAAGGGCCGTATTGCGCCATCTGAGCGAGGAAGCGCGAGCTGGTTCCGCGGAAGCGGCGACCAATTCGTCGCTACCTGACCAGGGAACTTGGTCCAGTCTGTCGATCGGCCCAGTCACGAATCTCCGAGAAATCCACCGCACCAAGTATTGCTTTCGCAGACCCGTCGCTGCGAATAAGCAAGGTGTAAGGCAGCTCCCCGGCCCATTGCGGGTCGACCTCGTAAGCGAGGCGTTCGGTAAACGGGTCGGAGAATATCCAGTTCTCGACGGCGGCAAGCCCGGCCTTGGAGAGCGCGGCGGCGGTCGCACCCGGCTCCGCGACTACTGGGTCCGCCGCGACCATTATGACGTCGAGCTCGGGCCGCTCGCGGATGAAGCGCGCCCAATTTGGCAGCTCGACTAGGCAGGGCCCGCAGGTGATGCCCCAGAAATGAACCACGAGGCTGCGGCC
Organism: uncultured Alphaproteobacteria bacterium; assembly: GCA_963836845.1. Taxonomy (GTDB): domain Bacteria; phylum Pseudomonadota; class Alphaproteobacteria; order ATCC43930; family CGMCC-115725; genus AP-15. The sequence goes on from CAWILK010000036.1 coordinate 36,110, forward strand.
GCTGTGCTCCTGCCGGAGCTCTTGCCAGCTCCCGCGCAGAAAACGACCGCTGCTCGGCTGCCGGGGCCGGCTGCGAAACCAGCATCAGCAGGAACGCGAGAAAGAGCAGAGTGCTGCGCATCAAGGCCCGGCCGAGCGGCACTAGCCCCAGGTGGCCTGACCGCCAACGGCCGTGATCGTGATGTGCCCCATCGTCGTGTCGGCCTTGGCGCCATGCCAGTGGCGTTCGCCAGCTTTGATGTGCACGACATCCCCGACATTGATCTCGTGCTGCTCGTGCTCGTTCGCCACCATGCCGGCGCCCGAGGTCACGACCAGTATCTGGTCGCAGGTGTGGGTATGCCATCCGGTGGTGCAACCCTGGCTGAAGTTCACCACGCTGCAATTGTAGTTCGCGGAGTCGCCCGGCTCGATGATGGTTTGGCGCGACCGGGAAACCGGCCCTGTCCACCCTTCGATCCTGTCGGCGCCCTCTACCGGAACATTGGGGATGTCTTTGAGCGTAACGACTTTCATGGTCACTCTCCCGTTGGTTGACGCTGGCTGAATGTATGTGAAACCGCATACTGCCAGCGCTAGTCTCGCTTGGCTGCCAATAAATCACGAATCTCCTCGAGCAGCGCCTCGGCCCGGGGCGGCGCCGCCGGGACCGGGTCCTGGCGCATATGAAGACGGGTCAGCACCTTGATCAGCCAAAAGACCGCGAAGCTGACGATCAGGAACTGGATCACCGCATTGAGGAAGACGCCAAAGTTCAGGGTCACCGCTCCGGCCTTTTGCGCGTCGGCGAGCGTCGCCTCGGACGGCCCCTTCAACGTCACGAAGATATTGGTGAAGTCGATGCCGCCGACGATCAGCCCGATGATCGGGGTGAAGATGTCCTTCACCAAGCTGTTCACCACGGTGGTGAAGGCGACGCCGATGATGATGCCGACAGCCAGGTCGACGACATTGCCCCGCATGATGAATGCGCGAAATTCCTCGACCCAGCCCGGCCGGTGGACACCGAAGGACGTGGTGCGATCGCTCATGATGGTCCCCCCTTCAATCCAAACTATCGGCCGCCCGGATCCGGAGCGCCAACCAGCTCACCCGACCCGCACGAGCGCCCCGCCATCGACCGGCAGCGCCACCCCGGTGATGAAGTTCGCCTCGTCCGAGGCAAGAAAGAGCGCCGCATTGGCGACATCCCACGCGGTGCCCATGCGCCCGCGCAACGGCACCTTGGCGTCCCGCTCGGCCGCGACCTCGGCGCGGCTGCGGTTGCCGGCGCGGGCGCGCGTGTCGACCGCCATCGGCGTATCCATCAGCCCCGGCAGGATACAGTTGGCGCGAATGCCCCAGGAGGCGTTCTGCAATGCGAGCTGCTCGGTAAAGGCGATCATTGCCGCCTTTGTCGCCTTGTAGGCGACGAGCGGGTAGGTATTCTCGCGCGCCGCCACCGAGGAGATGTTGACGATCGCGCCGGAGCGCTGCCGCCGCATGACGGGCAGCACGTGCTTGCAGGCCATTATCGTGCCGCGCAGGTTGATCGCGCAGACGCGGTCGAAAGCTTCCTCGGTGAGCTCGTCGAGCGGCTTGTCCCCGCCGGCAATGCTCACCCCGACATTGTTGTGCAGAATGTCGACCCGTCCCCACCGTGCTTCGGCCGCGGCAACCGCCGCGGCCAGGGTCTCTTCGCGCGTAACGTCTGCTGCAAAGGGCACGCACTCGCCGCCCTCCTTCGCCGCCATCGCCGCAGTCTCCTCGGCCGAGGCCAACAACCGGTCGACGGCCAGGATCCGCGCGCCCTCTTGGGCGAACCTCAGGGTCGTCGCCCGGCCGTTGCCGATGCCTTCGCCGGGGCTTTGACCGGCGCCGACGATGACTGCGACCTTGCCCTCGAGGCGCATCCCGCTCCTCCCTTTCGATATGGCCAGGATGACGGCGCCGAGCTGAGACTGCTACGCTGGCGCGGGGATGGCGCGCTGGTTGTACATGATCTTGCGGATCTGCGCCCGCTCTTCCGCGGTCAGGCTGGTGGGGTCGACCCGCAGGTTGTTGCCGGTTTCCATCCCGCGCTTGACCGCCGGGCGGCTGCCGACTTCGTCGAACCAGCGTCTGAAATATTTGAACTCGCTGATGTCCTGGCCCTGCGCCTCCGAGTTGACGGTCCAGGGATAGGAGATCATGTCGGCGATCGTGTACTCGTTGCCGGCGAGATAGCGCCGGTCGTAGAGCCGATTGTTCATCACGCCGTAGAGCCGGTTGGCTTCGTCGGTGAAGCGCCGAATGGAGTAGGTGAGGTCGCCCGCATCAGGCCCGGCGCGGCGGAAATGACCGCACTCGCCGAGCTTCGGGCCTTGATTGGCCATCTGCCACATGACCCATTGGTTGACCTCGTATTTGGCGCGAACATCTTGCGGCCAGAACCGCCCTTCTTTCTCGGCGAGATACATCATGATTGCGCCCAACTCGAAGACGCTGATCGGCGCCCCGCCGCCCTTGGGGTCGTGATCGACCAGCACCGGCATGCGGTGGTTCGGGTTGATCTTCAAGAATTCGGGCTTGAACTGGTCGCCCTTCTGGATATTGCAGGGCACGAGATTGTAGTCGAGCCCCAATTCCTCGAGCAGAATCGTCGCCTTTTTGCCGTTCGGGGTCGGCCAAAAATGGAGGTCGAGCATCGCAGGGTCCTTTCCGGTTGGGCCAGGAGTGAGCCGCTGCGGAAACGATAGCCTCAGCCCGACGGGTTGTCACCGACCGCAGTGAAGACCGTCCCGCGCTATTCGCGCCGGAAGGTGACGACCAGCACGTCGCGATAGGCGGGCCGTGCCGGATCCAGCGGCACCACCGGGGTCACCCCGTGATAGACCCGGCTGTCGTCGACGAGCGCCGAGTCGAGCGGGGCGGTCAATATAAAGCTGCCGAGCGGGCGCTCCAGCAGGTCGTAGATCGTGGTTTCCCCGCTCGCGACATTCTCGCGGCGGACCATCAGCACCAGGACCCAATCGACCCCGTCGCGATGCAGGCCCTCCGGGGTCGGATGGCCCTCCTCGCCGGCCCGGGTTTCGATGCGGAACTGGTGCATCTCGACATGCCAGGCGGCGGGGCGCAGCCCCGCCGGGGTCAGCCGATCGAACAGCGAATGGCTGGTGCGCAGGATCGCGCCGAGCGCCGGGTGGCGCGCGACGGGTTCGGTGACCGGCTCGAACCATCGTTCGATGCCGCCATTCAACGCATTGTAGTCGCGGCTCTGATAATGCGGCTGGTGCGGCTTGCGGGTAATCCCGTGGGCCGCGGCGCGGAACGCCGCAAAGCGCCGGCGCCGGTACCGGCCGCCATCGGCCATATAGGCATCGACGCCGAGATCGTCCCAGCTCGCGGCAAACGACCCCCAATCGGAAAATCCGGCGGTCTCGAGCACGGCGCCCATCTCCGGCGCCTGAACGAAAGCGAAACCCTCGCGCCCGATCGTTTCGGCGATGGAGGAGAGCGGCTCGGTCACTTGCGGTGTCCTCGATCCAAGGCCTGCCTCATGTAGTCGCATTTCCGGAGAATGCACCCGCGCGCGGAGGCCTCGCCCGCCCCGCTAACGATCCCTTAACGATGCCTCGTTAGACAGCGCGGGCCATTAACGTTACCGAGCTTGGATTATGGCAAATCCCGTGGCAAAAGCTTTCGCTGCCGGCACTTTTTTCAGCCTTCTTTTGGTCGGATCCGGTTTGCCGCCGGCCTTTGCGGCCTGCGGCGGCGAGGCCGCGGAGGCGGACGCTCGCTGTTACGGCGGCAATCTGGCGGCCGCCCTCGCCGATGCTCTCGCCTCGGATCGCCCGCTGCTGCTGCCCCACGGCACCTACCCGATCGGCCGGGCTCTGGTGATCGACTACGCAACGCGGGCGGATTCGGGTTTTCGGATCATCTCGCAGGGCGCCAGGATCGACGCCACTGCGATCCGCAATGGGCCAGCTCTCGTCATCACCTGCTCCGGCGGGTCGACGGCGAACCCGAAAGGCTGCTTTTATTTCCATCAGGAAGGCAGCCTGTTCGTCAATGCCGATACGCCCGATTTCGCCGTCCGGTTCGGGCTCGACGATTTCTCGGACGCGCACAACTCGGCAAAGATCGACCACCTGATCGTCAACAACCGCAACCAGGCGGCGGGCGCCAGCGGGGTGCGGTTGAATTATGTGCTCAATTCGGACCTCTTCATCGTCGCCGACGCGGCGGGCGGCGGCGCCGGGCTCGACCTCGAGCAGGTCCAGTTCTCGCGGATCAGCGGCGCCGCTTCGGCGACCTACGGCATCGCGATGCTGATCCAAGGCGGCTACACGATGGCGAACACGATCCAGGCGATCGATCTCGAAGTCGCCCGTCATTGCCTGGTGATCACCTCGCCCTTCGCCAACCGCAACACCTTCATCTCACCCTATTTTTCCTGCCCGGTGGCGCTCGCTGCGGTGAGCGGCGCCTCGAACCTGCTGCTCAACCCGCTCTACGCCGGGACCCCGGCACCGGCTCCGGGCTCGCAAATCGGCATCATCAGCCTGCCCTGACCGTCAAGCTCCGGCGTTTCTCACAGCGCCGCTTCGGCGACGAGGCGCAGCGCCTCCGGCGTCGCGCCGACCAGCAGCAAGGTGCCGACCCGGCCGTCTCTGGCGAGCTCCTTCCAGGCGTCGAGGCGGTCCGTGATGCGCTCCTTCGGCCCAACCAGCGAGGTTTCGTCGATCAGCGCATCGGGCACCGCCGCTTCGGCCTGCTTGCGCTCGCCGGAGAGAAACAGGTCCTGGATCTTGCCCGCTGCCGCCTCGTATCCGAGCCGCTTCGCCAGGTCGTTGTAGTAATTCTTCGAGCGCGCCCCCATGCCGCCGATATAGAGGGCGAGCTGCGGCCTGATCGCGTCGCGGCAGGCCGCGAGGTCGTCGCCGACTGCGATCCGGACATAAGGGGCGATGTCGAAATCGGCGAGGCTCTTTCGCCCGCCCGCCTTGGCAATCCCCTCCAGCACCGGCGCGGTGATTGCCTCGGGCTTTTCGGGAGACATGAAGAACGGCAGGACGCCGTCCGCGACCTCGCCGGCAGTGCGCAGCCCGGCCGGCGCGATCGCCGCGGTATAGATCCTGAGGCTCGGATCGCCGTGGATGATGCTGCGCAGCGGCTTGCCGAGCCCGGTCGCGCCCGGCCCCGTGTAGGGGATCTGATAATGCTCGCCCCGGTGTTCGAGCGGCGCCTTGCGTTCGAGGATCTGCCGGATGATCGCGATGTATTCGCGGGTGCGGGCGAGCGGCTTGCCGAACGGCACCCCGTGCCAGCCCTCGACGACCTGCGGGCCGGAGGGTCCGATGCCGCACAGAAAGCGGTTGCCGGACAGCGCCTGCAACGTCATCGCCGTCATCGCCGCGCAGGCCGGGGTGCGCGCCGGCATCTGCATGATGCTGGTTCCGGCCTTGATCTTCTTGGTTTGCGCCAGCACCCAGGCGACCGGGCTCACCGCGTCGGTGCCATAGGCCTCGCCGCACCACACCGCATCGTAGCCGAGCCGCTCGGCCTCCCGCACCGAGGCCATGTCGATGCCGGAACCCGGCGAAACCCTTAGTGTCAACGCCAATTTCATCTGCGTCTTCCCAGCAAAAGGCCTTAACGCAGAGGACGCCGAGGATACGCAGAGGACGCAAAAAGTCCCGCCGCTCTGCGTCCCCTCCCCATCCCTTGCGTCCTCCGCGTTAAGGCGTTTTCCCTTGATGCTTCACGCGTTCCGCTGCCCGCGCGGCCCGTTCGACGGCGCGCAGCCAATCGTCGAGCTCGCGCTCGGCGGGTTCAACGAGGACGTGCTCGACCCCTGCCTCGCGATAGGCGGCGAGCCGGGCGGCCAGCGCGCCGTCGTCCTTGCCGTCCCAGCCGTTGCGCAGCGAAATTGCGAATTCCGGCTCGGGGCGCTCCCCGCGCAGCCGGCGCACGATCGGCGCGGCCTCGTCGGGCGTGAGGCGCGAGCCGTGCCACCCATCGCCGAGCCGAACGGCGCGGGCGAGGGCCGGCTCCGAGCTGCCGCCGATCCAGACCGGGATCGGTTTGACCGGGCGCGGCAGCATCCGCATCTCCTCGATGACGGCCGGGATGTATCGCGCGGCGAAAGTGGCCGGGTCCTCGCTCCACACCGCCCGCATCATCGCGATCCCCTCATCCATCCGTCGGCCGCGCTCGCGGAACGGCGCGCCGAGCGCGGCGAACTCGGCGGCCATCCAGCCCACCCCGGCGCCGAGGATCAGCCGACCCTCGGAGAGGTTCTGCAGGGTCGCGAGCTCCTTGGCGAGGGGCAGCGGGTGGCGCATCGGCAGGACCAGCACGCTGGTGCCGAGCCCGATCCGTTTGGTAAACGCCGCCGCCCAGGTTAGGGTCAGGACAGGGTCGTAGAAGATCGCCGAGGGCGGGTAAGGTGCGCCTTTCGGGATAATGATGTGCTCGCTCGTCCAGGCATCGGCAAAGCCCAGCTCCTCGGCCTGGACCGCCGCCCGCCGGATCGCCTCCGGCCCCGCCTTCCGCCCGATATGCGGCAGATGAATCCCGACCCGCATGTCTACCTCCGCTAGCCTCGTTGTTGAAGGTGCTTCGGGAACAGGGGCGATGCAAGCCGCTGCGATGCTTCATCTAGGGCCCGTCGCCGGGCGATGCAGCGAAGCGGACCGGGCTGGCTGGCCATAGCTGCAATCAAAAATTGTGTCTATGATGTCTTGTGGCCATATCTGCAGCAAATTTACAGTTAAACTCTCGGGTTGGTTGTGATATATTCCGAATTCTACGCTCACTTAGGGGTTGGGCGGGGCGTGGCCGGAGTTCCTGACGAAGCCTCTTTGATCCAATTGTTGCCAACCAATGATCATGCAATACGATTTTGGCAAATTTCTGTTTGGCATACGGCCGCAAAAGGCTGCTCGGCATATTGAGCAGAGACGAAGTCGCGGTCCGGCATAACTATCTGGCGTGCAGCGGGGTGCTTGCTGCACGGGGTATAGAAAGTTAACATGCGCGATAACGGAGTAAGGGGAGGATGGGATGTCAATCCGCCTTTTTGCGTGCATCGCCCTAGTAGTCGGCCTTATCGGCTCCCCGTTAGACTTGGCGAACGCTTATACGATCCTTCCTCCGAATGCTTCCGTCGCCGGCAAATCCATTCAGGACTGGACGGCCGCGTGGTGGATTTGGGTGCTGCAGAGCCCAGCAGCGACAAATCCGCTCCTCGATACGACCGGGGCGTTCGCCAACGTCAACAATGACGGTCCGGTATTCTTCATCGCAGGCAATACCGCGACGCGGAGCTTCGACGTACCGGCTGGCAGGCCAATTCTGCTGCCGATGATCAACCTATTCGATGTCGAGTCCGTGCCCCCGGACCCTCCCGAAGCGACCCTTCTCGATCGCCAGACAGCGGCCGATCTGGTTGTCGGGGCTTTTCTCGATGCGGTGGATAAGAACAGCCTGTTTGCCTCGATTGACGGGAACGCGGTCGCCAATCCCTCGGATTACCTCGAGGTGACTGGATTCTTCGACATGGGACCGACGCAGGCCGGTAGTCTCCTAGAGGCGATCGGGCTGCCGGCGGGGACCGAGGCATTTCCCACCAAGTCGGGTGGCTATTGGTTGATGATCGACGGCCTAGCACCGGGCCCGCATGAGCTGCATTTCGGGGGGAGTGCCGGTGATTGGAGTGTGGATACCGGCACCCCCATAGGGATCGAAAGCGGGGCGGCCTTCTCAACGGATACTACGGATTTGATCAATGTCGTTGTGCCGGAACCAGCCTCGGCCGTCCTTGCTCTTCCGTGGGTTCTCACTCTGCTGGCAATGTGGCGGCGGCCGAAGCCTGCCTCACTGCCTTGAGCATTCGCCTGGCGGCTGCTGCCTCCGGCTCAGCAATTCTTTATCCGTGCGGGGGGCTCTTCCCAGCTGCTGCCATCGCGCGGAAGGAGCAGCCGCGAGATCCTCTCGTCATCTTCATGACCCCGCTTGCTGCTAGAAGATTGGCAGTTCATTCTGACCCGGGACGGATCAGCAGGTGACGCGATGCCGAACGAACTTCCGCGCGACGGGTTGGTTGCGGTCGTCAAGCATGATTGCCCGACCTGCGTGCTGACCGCTCCGGTACTCGGCGAACTGGCGCGGGAAGGCGGGGTGACGGTTTATACCCAGGACGACGCGGCTTTTCCCGACACTGTCCCGGAGCGATCGACGACACGGCGCTCGACATATCCCACCGGCTGCAGATCGAGGTCGTGCCGACGCCTGATCCGCTTCGAAGGCGGTCGCGAGGTCGGTCCGCACCTATGGCTGGGATCGAGGCGAATGGGAGCGGCTCAGCGGTGTCCCCGGGCTCGGCCGCGATCTGCCCGAAGCACGGCCCGGCTGCGGCGCCAAAAACGTCGAGCCTGGGGTGCTCGAACGCCTGAAGATCCGGTTCAACGAGACCGGGCTCAAATCGCGCCGCGTCGAGATCGGCGTCGGACGAGGACGAGCAGGAGGCGATGTACGAGCGCGGCTGGTCGGACGGGCTGCCGTTGGTGCCGCCGACCGAGGAGCGCGTGTTGCGGATGCTCGACGGGACGAGCCGCGATCCGCAGGAGGTCTCGGCCTCGTCCCGCCCGATATCGCGCCGGCGACGGTCGAGAAGATTGCGGCCAATGCGGTGATGGCCGGCTGCAAGCCGGAATATCTGCCGGTCGTGCTGGCCGCCGTCGAGGCGGTGCTCGACGAGAGTTTCGCGATGCACGGGGTGCTCGCGACGACCGGCTTTGTCGGGCCGGTCCTCGTCGTCAACGGCCCCGATCCGGCGGCGCATCGGGATGAACGCCAAAGGCAACGCGCTCGGCCAAGGCAACCGCGCCAACGGCGCGATCGGCCGCGCCTTGCAGCTGGCGATCCGCAATATCGGCGGCGGCCGGCCGCGCGAAGTCGACCGCGCGACCTTGGGCAATCCCGGCAAATACACCTATTGCTTTGCCGAGGACGAGGAGGGTTCCAGCTGGGAGCCGTTGTCTGTGGAACGGGGTCTCGCTCCCGGCGTCTCGGCCGTCACGGTGTTCGCCGGCTATGGCCTCCAAGGGGTGGTCGACCAGAAATCGCGCGACCCCGAAAGCCTGTCCCGGAGCTTTGCCGAATCCCTGAAGGCAATGCAGAACGTCAAATTGGCGCCGGCTTGCGATGCGATGCTGGTGGTCTCTCCCGAGCACCATCGCACCTTCAAGAACGCCGGCTGGTCGAAAACGCGCCTCTATGAAGAGCTTTATCGGCTATGCGAGATCCCCGGCCCCGATCTCGTCGCCGGGGCAAAGGGCATCGCCGAGGGCGGGCCACCCTCCCTGGCGGGCAAGACGGTCAACAAATTCCGCCCGGGCGGGCTCTTCCTGGTCCGCGCGGGCGGCGACGCCGGGATGTTTTCCGGCATCATCGGCGGCTGGTCGGCGGGCGGCCCCCGCAGCAGCCTTCCCGTAACCAAGGAGGTCAGGTCCTGACCAATGTACCGTCGCCCCCGCGAAAGCGGGGGCCCAGAGCAACCGCTCTGCCCTCGAGGCCCTGGATTCTCGCTTTCGCGAGAATGACGGCTGGGGGTGCAAGGAGGCACAGATGACTGTTCTGCTCGACCCGACTTCGGAGCGAAGTCCGACGATCCGGCCGCGCCTGCCCCGGCCGGAACGGCTCGACGGGCTGAGGATCGGGATCCTCGACATCGCCAAATCGCGCGGCGATGTCTTTCTGCACCGGCTCGGCGAACGGCTCGGCGAGCGCGGGCTCGCCGTCACGCATTATGCCAAGCCGACCAATACGCGGCCGGCGCCGTTGCCGCTGCGGCAGCAGATCGCCGCCGAGGTCGATCTCGTCATCGAAGGATTGTCCGACTGAGGGTCCTGCATATCGTGCTGTACGCATGACATGGCGGATCTCGAAGCACGCGGCATTCCGACCGTCGGCGTCGCCACCACCGAGTTCATCGAGGGTGCCGCCGCCGGGGCCAAATCTCTCGGCATCGACCCGGCATTGGTGTTCGTTCCCCACCCGGTGCAGGACCGCACCGACGACGAGCTGAAACAACTCGCCGACGACCACCTCGAAGCGATCCTCGCAATGTTGGTGAAGGGAAACTGATCTCATCGGGCCGCTGCATCGCCGGAAGACCGGTGCAGCCGCCGCGGTGACGGCGAAGCCGGCCGGCGCTCCCGAGCGGAGACGCACCGGAAATCTTTTCGGAATGTGAGCCCGCTCACACCCTCCCGATGCTATCGCTCCTTATTCTAAGTCGCGTGGGCGGATCGCCTCGATCGCGGGATTGCTGTCCGATAGGACGCTGCCTGTCACCGGGAGCGAGGCCGTCCACGGCGGGGCAGTTCGGCCCTGAGCGCTTTATCCACTAGGAGCGACTTATCATGACCGCCAACCCTCACATTCGCGTCGAGCGAGCCGCATATTGGAGTGCGCGGGAGCACGCAACCCAGACGCCGAATGACGACGAACAGCTCTATTCAGACCGGCGCGCCAGCTATTCGAAAGGCTTGCCGCACGACGGCAATGGTCATGTCGACCCCGCCGCATTCGCCCAGATGTTGGAGGCTTTGACCAGCGGGGAGGATGATGAAGGGGCCGACGGCCTCGACGCGCTTCCCGTCGGCAAGAACCGTGCCAACCCGAACCCGCTGCGCACATTGACATCGCCGAAGGCGGGTCTCGCGGCAGAGCTGATCGGTGGCAGCGCGAAACACTACGCGATTGCGCCCGCGCCAGCTTTCGCTTCGGCTCGGATCATGGCCGAGATTGTCGAGAATTACTGGATGGCGATTCTTCGGGACAAGCCGTTCCGCAACTACGGGGCGGATGCGGACGTGGCCCAGGCGGTCGCTGACCTGCAGTCGCTCGGCACCCGTTTTACAGGGCCGGATCCGGCGCATCCGTGGGCGCCCGCGCCATCCGCGCAAACCCTGTTCCGCAGCACCTCGCCGGGCGAGGCGCTCGGCCCCTATGTGTCCCAATTCCTGCTGCAGCACGCGCCCTTCGGTGCGCAGCGCGTGGATCAGAAAATCCAGCCGGCGGCTCCAAACACCGACTATGTCACGGACTGGAACGAGTGGCTCGCCATTCAGAATGGTGAGGCGCGTCCACCTGCCACACTGCAGAACTCGACCGTTTTCGTACGGAACGGCCGCGACATCGCGCAATACGTGCACATCGACCAGTTGTATCAGGCCTATTTCGTCGCCTGCTTGATACTCCTCGGATACCCGGTCGGAGGGCCAAACGGATCGCCGGCCTTCGCCCCGAACATTCCCTACGTAACAGACAGGGCGTCCAAGACGCAGAGCGGCTTCGCCACATTCGGCGGCCCGCATCTTCTGGCCCTCCTGACCGAGGTCTCGACACGTGGGCTCAAAGCCGTTTGGTACCAGAAATGGTATGTGCATCGCCGGCTCCGACCCGAGACGTTTGCCGGGCGCATTCACAACCAATTGATTCGCCACGCGTTTACCTATGACCTCGACATCGCCACGCTGCAGGCAGCATCCAACCTGTGGAGCAGGCTAAACAACGTCAACTGGCTTTTGCCGCTCGCCTTCCCCGAGGGTTCGCCGACGCACCCCGCATACGGTGCGGGCCATGCGACCGTTGCCGGGGCGTGCACAACGATCTTGAAGGCCTGGTTCAACGGGTCGCTCAAGCTCTCGGCTCTGCACAACCCGGTAACCAACAGCCTGGTCGTGCCCTATATCGCCAGCGCAAACGGGCAGGCACGCAATGTCTATGCCGGCGTCGACGCCGGCGACCTGACGATAGAGGGCGAACTCAACAAGCTCGCCTCGAACATCGGCGTCGGTCGTGACATCGCTGGTGTCCACTGGCGTTCGGACCATACTGCGTCGATCGCCCTTGGCGAACAGGTTGCGATCGACACGCTGCGCGACTATGCAGGCACCTTCGAAGAGCGCAACATCGAGTTTCGCTTTCGGAAGTTTGATGGATCGACCGCGGTCGTCAACCGCAGCGGTCTCGCATAACGGTTAGCTTCGCAGAACGGCCGACAGCGGTGCGGCATTAGTTCTGCGCAGCGGACGCTTCCAGGGAAGCGGACAGTCTGCACTCCCGCTTAGGGGTGCACTGACCGACGCAAGGGAGATATCGGCTCTCGCACGCGGGAAATGCGCCGAAATCGGCTCCGCGTGCGAGAGCAGGTCGAAATCCCTTTCGTTCTAAATACTTACTAAAACAAGACCTATATACAGGATGCCCTGTCAAAATCTCGGCTGGTTGGCCGTCATCGGGCAGTCCAATCGACTCGCGACACCTCCAGAACGAGGCCCGATCGCCTTGTGGGAGTCGAATAGGAAACCGCCGCGGGATTGCGCTAAGATCGCTGCGGGCCTGAGAGACCGGAGGAGCTTATGAAGACAACGCGGCTGACACGGCGGACCCTGTTGCAGAGCGCGGCGGCGGCCGCAACCCTGGCCGGTGCGCCTTTCGTGCATGGCGCCCATGCGGCAGGCAAGTTGACCGTGGCGGTATGGGATCACTGGGTCCCCGGCGCCAACGACGTGCTCGACAAGCTCTGCCACGAATGGGCCGCGAAGGAGAAAGTCGACATCAGCGTCGATTTCGTCACGAGCCAGGGCGACAAGCTGATGCTGATGGGCGCCGCCGAGGGTCAGGCCCGCTCGGGACACGATGTCATCGGCCAGCCAGGCTGGTACGGCGCCGCAAAGGCCGATCTATGGGAGCCGGCCGATGATTTGATGACCACGCTGATCGGTAAATACGGCAAGCCGAGCGCATCGGTCGAATATCTCGGAAAGCAGAACGGCCATTGGATCGCCGTGCCGTCGATCCCCAACACCCTGACCCTGCCCTCGGTCGGGCGCATCGACCTGTTCAAGCAACATGTCGGGCTCGACCTGACGCAGATGTACCCGGCCGGCGCGCCGCCCGACAAGGAGCTGTCCGACCAATGGACCTGGGATTTCTGGCTCGACGCGGCGGGAAAGCTCCACAAGGCCGGCTTCCCCTTCGGGATGCCGTTGGGCCAGACCGGCGACTCGATGAACTGGGTAGGTGCGATATTTGCTGCCTATGGCGCCGAGCTGGTCGACAAGGACGGCAACATTATCGTCAAATCGGACGCCACCAAGCAGATGCTCGAATTCTTCAAGAAGCTGGTGCCGCTGCTGCCGGACGGCGTCTTTGCTTGGGACGAACTCGAGCAACAACAAGGCGCTGATCTCCGGGCAGAGCGCGTTCATCATGAACCCGCCCTCGGCCTGGGCGGTCGCGGTGCGCGACGCGCCGAAGGTCGCCGAGCAGTGCTGGCATTTCCCTTCTCCAAAAGGGCCGAAAGGCCGGTTTGATCCGGCGCAGCCGTCTTATTGGGGAATTTGGAATTTCTCCCCCAACAAATCGGCCGGAAAGAGCCTTCTGCTGCACCTATGGGAGAAGGACTCGGTCGAACGGCTGGTCGCCGGCAGCAAGGGCTACGATATCCCGGCGTTCGGAACATTGCGCGATTTTAAGACCTGGGCCGAAGAAGGGCCGCCAAAGGGCGGGATCTGGAACTATCCCCCGCGCGGCGAAGTGATCGAATCGGTGTCCGGATCGCCGGCGCCGATCAGGATCGGCAACCAGATCTTTGCCCAAGCGACGACGACCAAGATGATCGCCCAGTACACGCAGCAGGGAAAAACAATGGACCAGGCGATGGATTGGGCCGCCACCGAGCTCGAAGGCTTTATGCGGAGCTAGACGGGAGGATCGGCTGTGCTCCACGACCGGCGCATCCTGCTGATCATAGCGGGCGGGATCGCCGCCTATAAGAGCCTCGACCTGATCCGCCGGTTGCGCGAGCGCGGCGCCGCGGTGCGGTGCATCATGACCGCGGCGGCAAAGCATTTCGTGACGCCGCTGTCGGTCGCCTCGTTGAGCGAGGACAAGGTCTATGATGATTTGTGGTCGCTGACCGACGAGAGCGAGATGGGGCACATTCGGCTGTCGCGCGAGGCCGACCTCGTGGTCGTCGCGCCGGCGAGCGCCGATTTGATCGCGCGCATGGCGGCGGGGCTCGCCGACGACCTCGCGACGACGGCGCTGCTCGCTTCCGACAAGCCGGTGCTGATCGCGCCGACGATGAATTTGATGATGTGGGCGCATCCGGCGACCCAGGCCAATCTCGCCACACTCGAGGCGCGCGGCATCATGCGGGTGGGCCCCGGCTCGGGCGATCTCGCCTGCGGCGAGGTCGGGTCGGGCCGCATGGCCGAGCCGCTGGAGATCGTCGCCGCGATCGAGCGGGTGTTGTTGCCCGACCGAAGGCTGGCTGGCCGGCGGGCGTTGGTGACGAGCGGGCCGACCCGCGAGCCGATCGACCCGGTCCGCTACATCTCGAACCATTCCTCGGGCAAGCAGGGCCACGCGATCGCGGCGGCGCTGTCGGCGCTCGGGGCCGCCACGGTGCTCGTCTCGGGGCCGACGCAGGAGCCCGCCCCGCCGGGGGTTAGGCTGGTTTCTGTCGAGACCGCGGCGGAGATGCTCGCCGCCTGCGAGGCCGCCCTTCCGGTCGATATCGCGGTGATGGCGGCGGCCGTCGCCGACTGGCGGGTCGAGACGCGCTGCCGGGCAAAAGCTGAAAAAGGACGGCGGCGGCCCGCCGGTGCTCCGGCTCGCCGAAAACCCCGACATCCTTTCCCGCATCGCCCAGCGCGGCAACGATCGGCCGGCGCTCGTCATCGGTTTTGCGGCAGAAACCGAGAACGTCGTCGAGAATGCCCGGGGGAAGCGGCAGCGCAAGCGCTGCGACTGGATCCTCGCCAACGACGTGTCGCCCGGAACCGGCACCTTTGGCGGCGACCGCAACACGATCCACCTGGTGGACGAGGCCGGTGTCGAAGACTGGCCGGTCATGACCAAGCGCGAGGTCGCGGCGCGGCTAGCCGAGCGAATCGCAGCCGCGCTCGACCGGTGAAGATCGAACTGAAAATCCTCGATCCGCGGCTGCCCGGCTGGGGCTTCCCTCACCGAGGATCGGAGCTGGCTGCCGGCCTCGATTTACACGCCTGCATCGACGCCCCGCTTCTCCTCGAGCCGCAGCAGCCCGCCATGCTGATTTCGGCCGGGATCGCCTTCCGCATCGGCGATCCCGAATGGTGTGCGCTGGTATTGCCGCGCTCCGGGCTCGGCCACCGGCGCGGCCTCATCCTCGGCAACACCGTCGGGGTGATCGACGCCGATTACGAAGGGCCCTGCCTGATCTCGGCGTGGAACCGCAACCCCGGGCGGGGCGGCGAGGCAATCGAGATCAGGCCCGGCGACCGCATCGCGCAACTCGTCTTCACCCGGATCACGCGGCCGGAGCTCGCGATCGTCCCCGAGTTTTCCGAAACGGGAGCCCGCCACCTCGGCGGCTTTGGATCGACCGGTGTCGAGGCGGCTTGTCCCGGGCCGTTTCCGGAGTGACAATCATTACAACAAGACCAGGCATTACAACAAAACCCGGAATTTCGGGGTGGCGGTTGGGACGACATGATCCGGCTAACCAAGAAACTATTGTTCGCGATCGAGGCGGTGCTCGACATCGCCTACAATGGCGGCCAGGGGCCGGTGCGGTCGTCGGAAATCACCGAGCGCCAGGGCATCCCGCGGCGGTACCTGGAGCCGGTGCTGCAGGAATTGGTCCGCCACAAGATCCTGCTCGGCATCCGTGGCCCGAGCGGCGGCTACCGCCTGGCGCGGGAGCGGCGGCGGATTAGCCTCGGCGACATTGTCCGCACCGTGCGGGGGCTCGAAACCGCCGAGGATCCGATCAGCGACCCCGCCGGCAGTGTGCTCGGCCATCAGATCGTTCGTCCACTATGGTTCGAGCTCCAGGAGGAGATGATGCAGCGCCTCGACTCGCTGACCCTCGAGGAGCTCTGCGGCCGGGCTCACCGTGCCGGCATTGCCGGCCGCGCCGCTGAATTCAGCGATTTCGAGATCTGACAGCAGCGCTCCGGCGAAAAGGGCTGGTTAGGAAATCGCCAGAACGCAGGGTCCGGGCCGCATCGGCTGCGTGCTTCGAGACGCGCCCCCAGTTCAAGCCTGGGGCAGGCGCCCTGTCAGGCGCTCCTGCGCTCCACCCGCCCTACCGATCGCTGAGACCACCGGGGGCCGGCCGGATCGACTGACCGCCTCGCCACGTTCTTGGCTCCAGCGGGGCTCGGCCCCATTTCTCGAAGCGGGTCCCTGTGATGGTCGACGCCCCACGCCAGCCCGAAGCCACGGCGTCACCCGCCCCGCATCCTGTTTCTGCGGA
The DNA here is from genome assembly GCA_963836845.1 of uncultured Alphaproteobacteria bacterium. GTDB lineage: Bacteria > Pseudomonadota > Alphaproteobacteria > ATCC43930 > CGMCC-115725 > AP-15. Next base: position 52,395 of record CAWILK010000036.1, read on the forward strand.
GGTGACCGGCGGCTCGGCTTTGACGCCGATCGTGGTCGCGGTCGTCATCGTGACCGCGCTCTATTTCGCGCGGGATGTGTTGATCCCGATCACCCTCGCGCTGCTGCTGAGCTTTCTGCTCAGCCCGCTGGTGGAAGTTCTGCGATGGCTGCGGCTCGGCCGGATCGGGTCGGTGATTGTGGCAGTGCTCCTGGCGCTCGGCATCATCGGCGCGCTCGCCAGCGCGATCGGCACGCAGGTCGCGCAGCTGGCCGGGGATATGCCTCAGTACGAGACCATTATCGAGAAGAAGCTCACCAATCTTCGGGAACTCACGATCGACCGCATATCGGGGGCGATCGACAGCCTCAGCCATCGGCTTTCCCCTCCCGAGGCCAACCGCCCCGCTCCGGCTTCAACCCCTCAGAGCGGCGCCGCGCCGTCCGAGCAACCATCCCCCGCTCCGGCCGCCAGCACGCAACCCACTGCCTCGATGCTGCAGATCGGCGAGAAGGTGGTGTCGCCTCTCCTTCACCCGGTGGCGACCGCAGGCATCATCCTGGTGGTCACCATCTTCGTCCTGCTGCAGAAGGAGGATTTGCGCGACCGCGCGATCCGGTTGTTCGGGTCGAGCGACCTGCAGCGCACCACGGTAGCGATGAACGATGCGGGGCATCGGCTCAGCCGCTACTTCCTGATCCAGCTCGGGATCAATACCGGCTTCGGCCTGATCGTCGGCACCGGGCTTTATCTGATCGGCGCTCCCAGCCCGGTGCTGTGGGGCATCCTGGGCGCGCTGCTCCGGTTTATTCCCTACATCGGGTCCTGGATCGCCGCTGCGCTGCCGATCCTCGTCGCGGCGGCCGTGGCGCCCGGCTGGTCGATGGCGCTGTGGACCGCGGCGCTCTACATCATAACCGAGCTCACCATCGGCCAGCTGGTCGAGCCATTGATCTATGGCCACAGCACCGGGATGTCGCCACTCGCCGTGGTCATCGCCGCGATCTTCTGGACCTGGGTCTGGGGGCCGATCGGGCTGATCCTCTCGACCCCGCTGACCCTGTGCCTCGTCGTGCTGGGGCGTCATGTCGAGCGCCTGGAATTCCTCGATGTGCTGTTCGGCGACCGGCCCGCCTTGACCCCGGTCGAAAGCTTTTATCAGCGCATGCTCGCCGGCGATCCGGACGAGGCGGAGGAGCAGGCCGAGGCCTATCTCGCCGAGCGGCCGCTCGCGGCCTATTACGACGAGGTGGCGCTCAAGGGCTTGCAATTGGCGGCCAACGACATTGCGCGCGGCTCGCTGTCGCCGTCGCAAGTCGAGCGCCTGAAGAACTCGGTCAAGGAGCTGGTGCGCGACCTCGACAAGTATGACGACGCGAGCTCGCCGAGCGCCGAAAAGGCCGAGATTGAAGCCGAGCGGCAGGGCTCGGGCTATCCCGCGTCGGCCGTCGATTTGGACAAGAGCCGCCTGGCGCCGGAGTGGCGTGGGGAGACGCCGGTGCTTTGCATCGCCGGCCGCGGGCCGCTCGACGAAGCGGCATCGAGCATGCTGGCCCAGCTGCTGGCAAAGCATGGGCTTGGCGCGCGCGTGGTGCCGCACCACGAGGTTTCCCGGACCAACATCGAATTTCTCGATCTGCGCGGGGCGGCAATGCTGTGCGTCTCCTACCTCGAGATCACCGGCAATCCGGCTCACCTCCGCTACTTGCTGCGGCGGCTGCGCCGCCGCCAGCCGGATGCCCGGCTGCTGGTCGGGCTCTGGCCCGCGCAAGACCCGATCCTTGACGATCAGAACCTGCGCCAATCGGTCGGCGCCGACGATTATGTCAGCACATTGCAGGCAGCCGTGGAAGCCTGCCTTGCGGCCGCGCACCAGCCGGCCCGGCCGATCCCGCGCGTCTTGGCCTCGGCCGGCTAGACGATCCCGACCGGGAGCTATTGCGTCAGCAGCGCGTGGCGGCGAGCGAGAAAGCCAGCGGCAGCCACGGCTTGTCGGGCCAGCGATAGAGTCCGCTCGCGTCCTTGACCAGGATCCGGAACATTTGCCAAGGCACCGCATCGTGCTCACGCAACCAATCGAGCGTCATGCCCGATCCGATCAAGCTGGTCACAAGCTCGCCGATCGGATGCATCCAAGTGTAGGTGATCGCGTTTTCGAGCCTGGCCTCGCGATCGACGTAATCGCATCCTTCGGTTTCGATCAGAGGCTCGCGCGAGAAGTAGGGGACGAGCAATCCCGGCATTCCGTCGGCGGAGCGGGTCGCGTCGTCGAACACGTAAGCCGTCGGATGGCCTTCGGCGAGGTAGAGCGACCCGCCGGGGCGCAGCAGAGCCGCGACGATCTCCGCCCAGCGGGCGATGTCGGGCAGCCAGCAGATGGCTCCCCACGTCACAAAGGCCAAATCGAACCCATGGGGCTGCGGGATTGCCTGCAGCGCCTCGTAAAGATCGGCGCAGACAAAGCGCGCCCGCCCGGAGAGGCCCAGCTCGCTCGCCAGCGAGCGCGCCGCCGTGACCGCTGGAGCCGAGAAATCGAGACCGACCACCTCGGCGCCGCGTTGCGCCAGCTTCAGGCTGTCCGCCCCGAAATGGCACTGCAGATGGACGATCCGCTTGCCCGCGATCGGCGGCAGCTCGGCTTCCTCGATGCCGTTGAGCCGGCCGTGTCCCGCTCGCAAGGCGGTCAGGTCGTAGCCGCGGGGGCCGAGATGGACGCCAACCCGCTCGTCCCAATTCGCCCGATTGCTGCGAAAAGCCTCATCGGCGTTGGTGATCACCGATCCCTCACTCGGCAGCCGCTGCAAGCCGGCTCGTCTGTGGAGACAGCAGCTCCTGGTAGACTTCGATAGTGCGGGCGCACATCGTCTCGCGGGTAAAGCGGGCGGCGACATGCGCTGTTGCGCGCGCCGCCAGGCGCTCTCGCTCCACTGCACCGAGCGACAGCGCCTCGCCGATCGCAGCGCCCAGCGCGGCGGGGTCACGCACGGGCGCCAGCCATCCGGTGACGCCCGGCACGATGGTTTCGCGGGCGCCCCCGTGGTCGGTCGCGACCACCGGGCGCCCCATCGCCTGCGCCTCGACAATGATGCGGCCGAACCCCTCGGGCTTGTTGGAAGCCGAAACGACGACATCGGCCAACATGTATGCAGCCGGCATGTCCCGGCAGTCCTCGACGATGCGAAACAGGCTCGAGAGCCCGCGGCCCTCGATTGCCGAGGCCAGTTCCTGCCGAAAACCCCGGCGCTGTTCGGCGCCGACCAGGACGCAGCATATATCGCGCCGCCCGAGCGCCGAGATCGCGGCGATGAAATCGAGCCCGCCCTTCCATCGCGTCAGGCGCCCGGGAAGCATCACGATCGGCGCGCCATCGGGCAATCGCCATTGCCGGGCAAGGGCAATGATCCGGCTCGCGCCGACTCGGGCGGCATCAAAGGAGTCGAGATCGACCCCGCGCGGGATCGTGCGCAGCCGGTCGGGGCCGACCCCATACACGGTTGCGGCATGGTCGGCGACGAAATGCGAGATCGCGATGACGCGCTCGCCCTTTGCCATGACCCCGTTGTACCGCCGCTTGAGCGCCGAGCCGGCGCCGTAGGCGTTGTGAAAAGTGGTGACAAAATGCGACCCCGTGGCGCGCGCCGCCGACCAGGCGCTCCAGGCCGGGGCGCGGCTGCGGGCGTGGACGATGTCGATGCCGAGGCGCCGGATCAGCCCTGCGAGCGCCGTCGCGTTGCGGCGCATGACGAGCGGGTTCTTCGAAGCCAGCGGCAATGTGAAATGAGCGGCGCCAGCCCGGGCGAGGTCGCCCTCCAAGGCGCCGCCGGCGGAAGCAACGCAGGATTGCCATCCCGACGCAGCCAGCGCCCCCGCCAGCTCGACGGTGCCGCGCTCGGCGCCGCCCGCGACAAGGCTCGGGAGGATCTGCAATACCGCTGGCTGGCGTTCTTCTGCCTGGGCAGAGGGCATGTTAGCGTCGTCGGCCATTCTGCTGTCAGCGGCACTTCCGTCGAATGAATTCGCCAAGCAAACTAGCACGCCCCGATGGAGCAGCAATCGCCTATCACCGGCGGGCCGGCACCGGCCCGGGTATCGTGTTCCTTGGCGGTTTCCGCTCCGACATGAGCGGCATCAAGGCGTCGTTTTTGGAGGAATATTGCCGTCGCCGCGGGCAGGCCTTTGTGCGGTTCGACTATTTCGGCCACGGCGCTTCGAGCGGCGATCCCGCCTCGGGAACGGTCGGGCGCTTCGCGCAGGACGCGGTCGCGGTTCTCGATTCGTTGACCGAGGGGCGGCAGATCCTGATCGGCTCCAGCATGGGCGGGTGGATCATGTTGCTCGCGGCCCTCGCCAGGCCCTCTCGGGTCCATGGCTTGATCGGGATTGCCGCCGCGCCCGATTTCACCGAAGACTTGGTCTGGCCTCGGCTCGACCCAGCCCAGCGGCGCGAGCTGCACGACACCGGCGCGGTCACCTTGCCCTCCGAATACGACCCGGCCGGATACACCTATCGCCTTGGCATGTTCGAGGACGGCAGACGGCATCTCGTGATGCGCGCAGCGATCTCGCTCGAATGCCCGGTGCGTCTGCTGCACGGCATGCAGGATACGGCCGTGCCCTGGGAGACGAGCCTTTCGCTCGCCGAGCGGCTCCAGAGCAGCGACGTTACGGTCACCCTCGTCAAGGACGGCGACCACCGGTTGTCGCGCGAAGCCGACCTCGCCTGCCTCGCCCGCATTTTGGACGGGTTGATCAGTACAGAGTGCTCGCAATATGGCTGACGAACGCGCCGAGGACGAGATCGACGAGCACGACAAACATAGCGCCATAGACCGTCGTATCGAGCGCGACCCGGGCGATGTACCACTCGTAGACGAGGACGGCGATGACACCAGCCGTCTCCAGCGCCGATGCGGCGGGGGCGCCCAGCACGCCGCTCTCGGATTCGAGGCCAATCAGGACGAACAACGCGCTCTGCGGCACCTGGAACCAGTTGTACGGGACCATGAAGTCGAAAAAGCGGTTGGGCCGGTCGAGCCAGCGCGTCACCGCCAGCATGATCAGCGGAAAGGCTGTCCAGGCGATCACATAGGCGATCGTCTCGACGGCGGCGATCCACAACCCGCCCGACCTTTCCCACTCCGCGACGGTGACCCGCATCGTCACGAGGAGGAGATAGAGGGGATAGGCGATGAAGGCCGCGCGAAACGACCGCCAGAACCCGTCGAGCGAGCGGTCGAAACAGGAAAGGCCGCCACGGTCGCCACGCGCCAGCCGCAACGTGCCGAGCAACGCCAACCGCGCTTCCAGCCATGCCGCTATCGGCATCAGACGCGCGCCGCCGGCTCGGGCCTGTTTAGGAAAGAAACCGGGACCGGCACCGTGCGTCCTTCGAGACGACCACTTCGTGGTCTCCTCAGGATGAGGGTTTTCTTAATGCCGTCAACGAAGTACCTCATCCTGAGGTGCCTCGCGAAGCGAGGCCTCGAAGGACGCACGATTCTCCTGCAGCCTCCTTTCCTGGTCGAAATAGAGGTCGAGAAAAGTGCGGTAAATTCGCGTCAGGCCGGCCAGATCGGCGAGATCGACCCGTTCGTCGACCTTGTGCATCGTCTGCCCGACGAGGCCGAACTCGACGACCGGGCAACAGGCCTGGATAAACCGCGCATCCGAGGTGCCGCCGGTGGTGCTGAATTCGGGCATCCGCCCGGTAACGCGGCGGATCGCCTCGGCGATGCCGTCGCTGAGCATGCCCGGCGCTGTCAGGAACGATTCGCCGCTGACCGAAATATCCAATGTGTATCGGCCGCCCACCGCGTCGAGCCGCTCGGCCAGCCAGGTCTCGAGCTTCCCGCTGGTCCATAAGTCGTTGAAGCGGATGTTGAAGACGGCATGCGCGGTCCCCGGGATCACGTTCGAGGCCGGATTGCCGATGTCGATCGACGAGATTTGAAGCGTCGAAGGCTGAAAATGATCGGAGCCGTGGTCGAGCTCGGCGGTAGCCAGGGCGCCGAGCATCGCCACGATGCGGTGGGCCGCGTTGTCGGCGAGATCCGGGTAGGCGGTGTGGCCCTGAATTCCATGGACGGTGAGCCGGCCTGTCATGCTGCCGCGCCGGCCGATCTTGATCATGTCGCCGAGAAGCTGAGCGCTGGTCGGCTCGCCGACCAGGCAGGCATCGAGGCGCTCGCCGCGCTCCGCGAGCCAGTCCAGCACCTTGCGGGTGCCGTTGACCGCCGCCCCCTCCTCGTCCCCGGTGATCAACAGGCTGAGAGAACCAGAGAAGGCTGGGCTGCGCTCGTCGAGAAACGATCGCATCGCCGCGATAAACGCGGCGATGGCCCCCTTCATGTCGACGGCGCCGCGCCCGCACAAGGAGCCTTCCCGCACACTCGCGGCGAACGGATCGAAAGACCAATCCGCCAATGGGCCGGCCGGCACGACATCGGTGTGGCCGGCAAAACAGAGATTGGGGCCGCTGCCGCCAAGGCGGGCATAGAGATTGTCGACCGCCTCGCTGCCGTCGCCGCCAAAAACCAAGCGGTTACAAGCAAAGCCCAGCTTTTCCAACTCCGCCGCAACGAGATCGAGCGCGCCCTCGTCCTTGGGGCTGACGCTCGGGCGGCGAATCAAGGCTGCGGCGAGCGCCGCCGCGTCGAGACCCGCATCGCTCATTCGCGCAAGAGCTCGTTGATCGAGGTGCGGGCGCGGGTGCCTTCGTCGACCTTCTTGACGATGACCGCACAATAAAGGCTCGGGCCCGGACTGCCGTCCGGCAGGTTCCTGCCGGGCAGCGAGCCCGGCACGACCACCGAATAGGCCGGAACCCGGCCCATATGAATTTCGCCGGTGTCGCGGTCAACAATTTTGGTGGTCGCGCCGATGAAGGTGCCCATCGCCAAGACTGCGCCGGTCTCGACGATCACCCCCTCGACGACTTCGCTGCGCGCCCCGATAAAGCAGTTGTCCTCGATGATGACGGGCTCGGCCTGCAGCGGCTCGAGCACGCCGCCGATCCCGACACCGCCCGAAAGATGGCAATTCTTGCCGATCTGCGCGCAGGAGCCCACCGTCGCCCAGGTGTCGACCATCGTGCCGCTGTCGACATACGCCCCGACATTCACAAAGCTCGGCATCAGCACGACATTCGGCGCGATGTAGGCCGAGCGGCGGACGATCGAGCCTGGCACCGCGCGAAATCCGGCGTCGCGAAACCGGTTCGACGACCAGCCGGCGAATTTCGAGGGCACCTTGTCCCACCAGCGCGCGGCGCCGCGCTCCGGGTCGGTCGGTCCGCCCGGGATCTCGACCATGTCGTTGAGGCGGAACGACAGCAGCACCGCTTTCTTGAGCCATTGATGGACCTGCCAGCCCGCCGAGTTCTTCTCGGCGACCCGCAGCCGCCCGGCATCGAGGCCTTCGAGCGCCTCCTCGACCGCCTCCCGGCTCGCGCCGCGGGTCGACGGCCCCAGCGTCTCCCGGTCCTCCCAGGCGGCGTCGACGGCGGCGGCAAGGTCGAGATCGGTCATGGCTGTCCCACAGCGGCTGAGGATCGGCGGGCGCCGCAGGATGATCGAGCGGCCCGGGCAGTGTCAACGCAGCTTGGCCGGACTGCCCAGACCTGCACTCCAAGCGCTGCCACGACCGGTCCCGCCCCTTTATAGTCGCCGCCGACACCATTGCCGAGAGGGCCGCCTATGCTCGCCAACATTCCCGCCACTCAAACCGTCATCGAAATCAAAGCGCCCGGCGGGCCCGAGATGCTGGTGCCGGCGACCCGGCCGGTGCCGGAGCCGAAGGCTGGAGAGGTGCTGATCCGGATCGCCGCCGCCGGGGTCAACCGAGCCGATTGCCTGCAGCGGATGGGCCGCTATCCGATGCCGCCCGGCGCCCCGGACATCCCCGGCCTCGAATGCTCGGGAACAATCGTGAAGACCGGCGAGGGCGTTGCCGAATGGCAGGTCGGCGACCAGGTTTGCGCGCTGATGGTCGGCGACGGCTACGGCGAATTTGCCGCCGCACCGTCGGGGCAATGCCTGCCGGTGCCGGCCGGCGTCGGCCTGGTCGATGCGGGCGGCCTGCCCGAGACGTTCTCGACCGTCTGGACCAATGTCTTCGAGCGGATGCGCCTCCAAGCGGGCGAGGTCTTCCTGGTGCAGGGCGGCACGAGCGGCATCGGCATCACCGCGATCCAGCTCGCCAAGGCGTTCGGCGCCAAGGTGCTGGCGACTGCCGGGACCGACGAGAAATGCCAGGCTTGTCTCGATTACGGCGCCGACGCCGCGATCAACTACCGCACCCAGGATTTCGTGCAGGTCGGCAAGGAGTTCACCGGCGGCCGCGGCGTCGACGCGATCCTCGACATGGTCGGCGGCAACTATATCCCGGCGCAGCTCGATCTGCTGGCGCGCGAAGGCCGGCTCTGTTTCGTCGCATTGATGCAGGGAACCCGGGTCGAGGCCGATTTCGGGCTGATCCAGCGCAAGCATCTGACGGTCACCGGCTCGACCCTGCGCTCGCGCACCGTCGTGCAAAAGGCGGCGATCATCGCGGCCTTGCGGGACAAGGTTTGGCCGCTCTGGGCTTCGGGGAAATTGCGCGTCTTCACCTACCAACAGTTTCCGTTGGCCGAGGCCGCAGAGGCTCACCGCCTGATGGAATCGAGCCGCCACATCGGCAAGATCTTGCTCGTGCCTTGACAGCCGTAGGATGGCGGGGGGTTCTATGTTAAAAAATCATGACAACGGCTGTGACGGTGCTCATCCCAGGTGTTAAACCGGGACAGGGGGCTCGTGAGGGGGCTGCCGGCAACTGACGAATGGAGACGAGAATGGCCCTGATCGAGGACATGTTCAAAGGCAATGCAATGACGGGCGTCGCCGTCGGCGCTGCGGCGCTGTTCCTCGGCCCGACCGTGCTCCCGGCGATCGGGCGGGCTCTGCGGCCAGTCGCCAAGACGATGATCAAGGGCGGCATCGTGTTTTACCGTGAGACCCTCGCCGGTATCGGTGAGCTGACGACAGACCTCGTCGAGGAGGCGAAGAGCGAGCTCGAACGAGGTCAGCGGGACCAGGCGGGCATAGCGGGTGCGGCGGCAAGCTCTTCCTCGGGGCATCGCGAAGGATCGCGCGAGAAACACTGAGCAATGCCGCAGGAGGAGCCGGTTCCGGCCCGGCGCCCGCCAGGGCGCTTCGGGACGATCGTCACAGCGTTGATCGCGGGCCTCGCCGGAGGACTGTTGGCGCCGCTGGTGCTGCCCGGCCTGGAGCGGAACCTCCGGCCGGCGACCAAGCGCGCCTTCAAGACCGGGATTGCGCTATACGAGCGGGGGCGCGAAAGAGCGGCCGAGCTGGGGGAATTGGCCGGCGATCTGATGGCGGAGGCGCGCGCCGAATACGAGGCCGAGCACGGGATCACTGGGGTTGCTGACGAGGCCGGCGCCGAAAACGAGGTGGTGAGGCTGCGAAGAGGCAGGGGGCACGAGGCCGGTTTGCCGAATGCCTAGCCTGCCGGCGGCTCGAATCAGCCATTTCACCAATCGCAGGTTGCGAATCAGGGTCCCGGAAAAGCGTCGCGATGCGCCGTTCTTCTCGGACGCCGCCGAGCGGCTCTCGAGTTGGGACAGCGTTGAGCGCGTCGAGATCAACCCGCTGACCGCCAGCCTCTTGATCTACTACACCGACCCGCAGCAGCTGTTTCTCGAAGCGGTTGCGAAGAACGATCTCTTCGACATCGATTTCGATACGGCCTTAGCCCAGGAAGCGGCGCCGCAGGTGACGCGGGCGGCGGTGCAGTCGTTCGAGGCTGCTGATCTCGGGCTGCGCCGATGGACGCAAGACCGGATCGACTTGCGCGGGATGCTGTTTCTGCTGTTGCTCGGCGGCGGGCTCTACCAGCTGATGCGCGGCAGGCTGGCAACACCGGCTCCTACTCTTCTATGGTACGCTGGCGACCTCATCGGATTGTGGAGCAATCTTCCGAGGGACGCTGCCGAGGCATCGGGGATGGCCTCGGGCCAGACTCGGTGACGCAGCCTGCCGTCCTGCCGGTGCATACCGGGGTGCCGGGCCGCGCCCGCTTCAGCGTCGCCGGCCTCAAGCGCAACGAGCGGGCGCGCCGCGCTCTCGAAACCGGCCTCGCCGGGCGCGGCATCCATTCGGTTGCCGCCAGCACCAGGACCGGCACCGTCCTGGTGCTGTTCGAGGGCGGGCGCGATCTGGTTGAAATTACGCGTCGGCTCGGCGAGGCGGCGGAGCGGGCGCTGGACCCGCAGGCGGCAGCGGAAAGAGGCGCCGCCCCCGCCTGGCATGCGCTGGATGCCGCTTCCACTATCGCTCGACTGGGGTCGAGCCCGAACGGATTGTCGGGGGCAGAGGCGGGCAGGCGGCTCGCCGACAGCGGCGGCAATGCGATACCTCCGATCGCTGGCCGCACCCAGCTGGAAATTCTGCTCGGCCAATTCAACAGCATGCCGATCGCCCTGCTGGGGATCGGGGCGCTGCTGTCAGTCGCAACCGGCGGCGTGCTCGACGCGGCGATCATTCTGGGGGTGATCGCGCTTAACGCCGCCATCGGGTACCTCGCCGAGGCGCAGGCCGAGGAAACGATCGGCAGCCTCAGCGAAAGCCGGCCGCCGGTCGCGCATGTGCTGCGCAATGGAACGGAGTGCGATGTCTCAGCCGAGGATCTCGTTCCGGGCGACGTCATCGAACTGCACCGGGACCAGCTCGTCGCCGCCGACGCGCGGGTGATTGCCGCCGATGGGCTGAGCGTCAACGAGGCGTTGCTGACCGGCGAGAGCGCGCCGGTGGCCAAAACGCCACGTCTCGTAACAGAACCGTCGGCATCGGTCGCGGAGCAGCACAACATGGTGTTCCGGGGCACGGTCGTGACCGGAGGCGCCGGCCGCGCTGTCGTCGTTGCAATCGGCGCCGAGACCGAGCTCGGCCGCATTCAGTCGCTGTTGGGTTCCGAACCGCGGCCGCAGACGCCGTTGCAGCACCAGCTCGACACGCTCGGCCGCCAATTGGTGTTTGGTTCCGTCGCGGCATGCGGGCTGTTTGCGGTCATCGGCGCTGCGCGCGGCTTCCCTTTGCTGTCATTGGCAAGGACCGTGATTTCGCTGGCCATCGCTGCGGTTCCCGAAGGGCTGCCGACGCTCGCGACGACGACCCTCGCGCTCGCGGTTCAGGATCTGCGCCGGCGCCGCATCATCATCCGGCGGCTGAGCGCGGTCGAAGGCCTCGCCGGCATCGATATCGTTTGCTTCGACAAGACCGGCACCTTGACGGTCAACGCCATGAACGTGGTGCGGCTTTATTGGAACGAGACCCGCGCGCGCCTCCTCGACGGGGAATTTCATACCGATGCCGGTTCGGTCGCGGATTGCACGCTAGACCGCGAGCTCAACCGGCTGTTCGAGCTCGCGGTGCTGTGCAACGACACCGAGCTGCCCGAGGAGGCGGAAAGCCAGATCAACGGGTCTTCCACCGAGGCGGCGTTGGTGCGGGCGGCATTGCGGGCGGGGCTCGATGCGCCGGCGATCCGCTCGCGCCATCCTCGCAGGGCGACGATCCAGCGCGCCGAGGACCGCCGCTATATGGCGACGTTCCACGAAGCAACGGCTGGGCGTCAGCTGGTCGCGATCAAGGGCGACCCGGGCGAGGTGCTGGCGCTTTGCCGGTGGCGGCTGCGCAATGGCGTGGTCGCCCCGCTCGAGCCCGCGGACCGCAGCGCCATCGAAGCGGAAAACTTCGCGATGTCGAATGACGCGCTGCGCGTGCTCGGGTTCGGCTACATGTCCACAACGGAAGCAGGCGCCGACACAAAGATAGAAAATGAGTTCATCTGGGTCGGGCTGGTCGGCATGGCCGACCCGATCCGTCGCGGCGCCACGGACCTGATCGCCGCGTTTCGCAGCGCCGGCATTACCAGCATCATGCTGACCGGCGACCAACCCGCCACCGCGGCCGCGGTGGCCGCCGAGCTGGGGCTCACCTCGCGCGCCGCGGCCAACATCGTCGAGGCTCGCGAGCTCGACGCCTTTGCCGCCGCGCCGCATACGCCGGCCACGCTGCCGCGCGTCTTCGCGCGTGTCGCACCTGGCCAGAAGCTCCAATTGGTCAGAGAGCTGCAGCGGCGCGGGCTGGCGGTCGCGATGATCGGCGACGGCGTCAATGACACGCCGCCATTGCGCGCCGCCGATATCGGCATTGCGCTCGGCCGCTCGGGCGTCGAGGCGGCGCGCGGCATCGCCGATGTCGTGTTGCTCGAGGACGACCTCGCCTCGCTCGCCGATGCGGTCGAGCGCGGGCGCACTGTCGCCGTCAACATCCGCAAATCGATCCGCTTTCTCGTGGCGACCAACCTCAGCGAGATCATCTTCATGCTCGCCGCCGCCGCAGCCGGCCGCGAACATCCCCTGAGCCCGATCCAGCTGTTATGGATCAATCTGCTGACCGACATCATGCCGGCGCTGGGTCTCGCCATGGAGCCGGCAGCGCCCGACCTGATGACGCGACCGCCCCGGGAGGCGAGCAAGCCGGTGATGTCGGGGGCGGAATTCGGGACGCTGACCCGGGACGCCGGCCTGATGGCGGCGAGTGCATTTGCCGCCCAGGCGGCCGCGGCGCGGGTCGGCTCGGGGAAAGCCGGCCAGACCGTCGGCTTTTCGAGCCTGGTCGCGGCGCAGCTATTTTACGGCTTCAGCTGCCGCTCCAGGAACGGGCCGGTCTCGATCGATCGGCCGTTGCCGCGCAATCCCTTCTTTTTCGGTGCTGTCGGGACCGCCTTTGCGGCACAGCTGGCCGCGCTCTTCCTCCCGGGGTTCCGTCAGCTGTTCGGACCCCCGCTAAGCGTCGGCGATTTCGCTGTCTCGATTGCCGCCGGCGCGGCGTCGATGCTGGCGATCGAATTGTTGCCGCGCCCGGCCGCTTAGGCAGCCTCATCGAGGCTCCCGCCGAGATCGTCGAGGATGTCGCGTTGCCATCCGTCGTGACGTTCCTTCGACTGCTCCAGGCCTTCGCGCATTTTCGTCAGATGGCGACGGTAGCGCCGCGCCTGGTCGTGCTCGTCGGCGCCCCAGCGATGGGCGCGTCCGCGCGCCCGCTTCTTGAAACGCGCGATCGTGTGTTCGACCACCCGACGGGATTGATCCGGATCGGCGGAGTGAGAGAGCTGCTGGCGAATTTCTGCGATTGTGGCTGAGACCAGCGCCTGCATCAGCTCTTCTGCGGCCTCCGCCTCCGATTCCGTCATCAGGTCGAGCACCACCTTGACCGCCGTCCCCATTGCCGGGCGCATATCGGGAAGGAGCTTCGGCAGCACTGCCGAGACCAGTCCCAGCGTTAGCAGAGTGATCAGGTTGGGCTTGCCGAAATCCTCGAACATTGCCGCCTCGGAACGAAGAGTAGCCGCGTGCAGTTTAGCAGGCAGGTACTGATCCGGGAACCGCAACTCAGGGAGCCGTCAGATGGCGGAGCTGGATAAAGAACGCGCGGTCGACCTGTTGAACCGCATCCTCGAGGCAGAGCTGGCGGGGGTAGTTCGCTACACCCATTATTCTTTTCTGGTATTCGGGCATAACCGCATACCGATCGTCTCGTGGTTGCGCGAGCAAGCAGCCGAGTCGCTCACCCACGCCCAGCAAGCCGGAGAGATGATCACCTTGCTGGGCGAATACCCGTCCCTGACTATTGGACCGCTGCTCGACACGCATCGCACCGATATCAGCGCTATCATGCGCGAGTCGCTGGAAACCGAGGCGAAGGCTCTGGCGCTTTATCGCGAATTGCTCAAATGCGCCGAGGGGTGTTCGGTCATACTGGAGGAATACGCCCGGCAAATGGTGTACGCGGAAGAGCTTCATGCCAGCGAAGTCGACAAGATGCTGCGCAAACCTGGAGAGGTCGCCGCCTTCCGCCCGGTGCGCCAGTCCGGCTGAGCGCCGAGCACAGCAGCTGCTGGACTTTAGCAGCTGCGACAAATTCGCCGCCGGCCGTGTGAAGCGGTTCACATGCAAAGCAAACAGATGGACATAATCTAGCCCGGCCCAAACAGGGCTGGGTGCAATGGCAGCGGCCCCGCGACGTCAGCGCTGCCCGAGGTTGTTCAATGTCGGCAGGTATTGCTGCGCGAGCTCAGGCGACATCGTCAGCACCGCAAAGCTCCAGCCGCCTACCGACGAGCCCTGTTCCCAGTTCGGCACCGCTTGCACCTGAACATAGCTCTGCATTCCCGGCGCCAGCTGGACTGTGTCGCTCTCCTTGGCCGGTGTGCCGTACGCCTGAACCCTAAACTTGTAGGTTCCCGGCCGGAAATCGTGGAAATAGACCGTTCCCTCCTGGCTTTCGGCCAACGGCGCGCCATTGGCAAAGACCATCGGCCGAGCGGCCTCGATATTTCCCTGCGGCGGGTCCTGTTGCCGGAGAACCCACACTCGTGCCATTCCCGGCGCGATTGCCGGAGCCTGCGCCTGCGAGCCGGTCGGCGGTGACGGGGCGGCGCACCCCGCCATCATCAAAACGCACGGCACCAGCCACTTCTTCAGCGAAAGACGATTCCTGTGCACTCGATCCTCCCTATCGTATCGGCATTGCCTCATATGCAGCCGCACCGCCGAATGCGCGGTCAGCAATTGTCCCACACCGGAATCTCGAGAAAAGAAGGCGTGCTTTCGGCATGGTGGACGGTGTTGGTGGCGACCCGGATATCGGCCTCTCGGTCGTTCGCCAATACCGGATTGCCGCTGTTGGTGTTGCGGGCGCGCCGCGGGAAGTTGCTGCTGGTCACATCGACCCCGATCCGGTGCCCCGGACGGAACGTGTGATGGATGTGGCCGAGATCGATTGTCAACCTCTCGACCCGACCCTGCAGCAGAGGTCGGGGCGCGCCGGACGGCTCCCGGTACATCGCACGGATCACGCCGTCCATCATCAGCATCGCGCGCCCGTCGGGATGCAGGTCGATCAGCTTGGCGACAAAGTCGGTGTCGGGGCAGTCCGATTGCACGTGAAGTGTAACCCGCACCTCTCCGGCGATCGTCAGATCCGCAGCCAGCGGCTCTCCGCGGTAGATCAAACCGTAATCCGGCAAGGCCTCAACCGCGCGCTGGTCGCGCGGCCCGGCATCGATCAGCATATTGCGCCCGCCCGAGGTCGGGATTGGCCGCCTCGGGTCGTAGCGATAGGCGCGCGGCGCACCCGCCGGCCCGTCGGCGCCGAGGCTGCCGTCTCCCCGCAGGTAGAGCCGCCGCAGCTTGGCGTCTTGGGGCGGCCAGCCCTCCGCGTAGCGCCAGTCGTTCGGAACATAATGCTCACTGTCCTCGACCCAGGCGCGCGGCGAAAAAAACACCGGCGGCTCTTCCATGATGGCGGTGGCCTCGCCCTTCAGCCAGTGATCGAACCACTCGAAATACGGGTCCCGCGGCCAAAAATTGTTTTGGTAGACGAAGTAGTGCTCGTTCGGCCCAATCCACAGCTTCTGATTTCCGACGCGCGCTTGGATATCGCTAAATGCCGCTATTACGCTGGTTTGAAAGACGTCGAACCAGCTGGTGACATGGAATCCCGGGATCTCGATCGTGGCTCGGAAATTGTGCGCCGCCCGGAACGCGTCGGGCGCCGGGTGGGTGATGATCTCATCGAGAAACGGCTGCCAGGTCGTGAAATCGGGATAGCCGGTCAGCGGCAAGCGCATCCAATCCGCGGACCCGACAAACGGCGGCTCGTCTCGGCGCGCGGCATCGAGCCGGGCATACCGCTCTGCCGCAGAGGCAGCCGCCGCCGCCAGTTCCAGAGCGCTCACCCCCAGGCGCCGCCTCAGCGCCTCGCGATGCGACTGCGAGAGGCCCGGAATATTGCGCGCCACCCATAGCCACAGCCGCTCCATCTCGATCGATTGGCCTTCATATACGACGTCGTCATAGATGCTGGAGGCGCCGGCCTGGGCAAAAAAGGCGCGCAGGCTCGGATGCCGGGCCGACGCCGCGGCAAAAGTCGTCGTGGCCCCGGCGGACGAGCCCGACATCCCAACCCTATGGTTGGTCCAGGGCTGGCCGGCGATCCACTCCAGGGTATCGTACCCGTCCGCCGCATCATCCGCGTAGACCCGGTCTTCGCCCTCCGAGGCGTGGCGTCCGCGCGTGTCCTGGTAGACCGCCGCATAGCCGTGCGCGACGATGTTCCGCCAGCCGCGAAGGATCGAGCCGCGCAGCGGCTCCTCCGCGCTCGGCAGCCACGCCCTAGTGCAGTCCGTCTTGTCCTCTGCAGCGGAGGATGTGATGCCGTAAGGCGTGCGGTGAAGTATGACCGGCCAACGCGGCCCGCCGATCCCCGGCAGAAAAACAAAGGTATTGAGGCGGGTACCGTCGCGCATCGCGACCATTGCTTGGAAAGCCCGTGCGCCGGTGCGATCGTCGACCACTCGCATTGGCTCTTTCTCCGCGGATTGCTCGAAGCCGCCGCCGCTCCGCCGTGAGACCCCGTCTTGAAGCACGAAGGCGGCCGGCGCGTTGCCGGCCGCCATGATCGCTGCACGATCGCGCGCTTACAACTTTATCTTGGGTATCCCGGCCAGCGCCTCGGGCATCATATGCTCGGGCACTTGCAGCTCCCGTGTCCCGTTTTCGTCTTCGATCGTGATTTTGTAATGGAAGCGGTCGGCACCCGGCGACGGGGCGGCAGCCGGCGGCGATTGGAGCAGCCGCCGGAGTGCGTGGTGCTCGGCGGTTGTCAACTCGCTTTCGTCGCGCTCACCGACGGCGGGCGCTCCGGCCAGCCCGCCCCGCCGCTCGATCTTGATCCGCATCGATCAGACCGACGGCAACGGCACTTCCACGGTGCTCCACGCGTCCTGGAGGGCCTTTGTCAATTTGTCCTTCTCCGGTCCGGTCCATCTGCCCGCTGCGGCGAGCGTGGCAATGGCGAATTGCGCGATCGTCGCGCTCGACGACAGGTGTCCTCCCGTGCAGGCCGAGTACCAGAGCTTGATCGGCGCGTCATACGCGTTGCCGCCATACGCCCGCGCGAACAAGGCGAAAGCCCGATTGGGGATACCGCTGTTGATGTGCACGTCGGCAGTCGGATCGAAGTGAGCGTATGACCCCGGCTGCGGGCTGAGGCAGTGCTTGTCTCCCGGGTTCACCATGTCGCGCAGGCAGATGTAGCCCTTGGCCTTGGCGTCGGGCCCCATGATCCCGGCGCCGACCAGCCAGCCCTCGTCCTTGCTCGCCGGAGCCTTCATGACCCATTGATTGAATGCGGCGCCGAAGCAGTCGCTGATGCTCTCGTTCAGCGCGCCCGATTCGCCCTCATACCGCAAGCCGCTCTCGTTCTGGGTGACGCCGTGAGTGAGCTCATGGCCGATCACATCCGGCGATTTCCAAAAATCGACAAAGATGTGCTGGTCGCCATTGCCATAGACCATTTGCCCGCCGTCCCAGAAGGCGTTCTGGATAATTCCTGCTGTAATTCAAGCTGGAGATCAGATCCATGCCCCGGTTGTCGACCGAGTTTCGGCCGAGCACAGTCCGATAAAAGTCCGCGACTTGGCCCGTGGTATTGAACACGGTCTGAAACCCGACCGCTGCGGTCGACGGGTTGGCCACTGCCCTGCCCGGCAGTGAGGTTCGGTTTCGGCAATCGAAGATGTGCTGCTCGGCCTGGTGCGGCGCAGCTTCCAGGACGATGCTGGTCTGAGCTGATCAGCGAGGCAATGCGATGGCCTTCGCGGATGGTTCGCAGCCGCATCGTCTCCAGAAAGCTGTCCTGATACATTTTGGCGTTCTGCGGCGTCAGCCTCTGGTTCCGCGACAGTTCTTTGAGAACCTCCGGAGGCACGATGAAGCAGCACCCGCAATGGAGTTGTGCCTGTAAGGGCGTCGACATCTCAGACTCCCTAGAATTTGAACTGACTGGATTGCCCGTCGGTAGCCGAGCGCGAATGGCCCCATGGCATCGACTTACGGTCGATGTTCGGCACTAACCGAGCATGGTTAATCTATCATGATTTTAGGAAAATTGCAACCGAAAAGGAATGCGGACTGCTCTGCCGAGTAGCCGGCAGCTAACGGATATAATCAATCGGCGCTAAATCACTCCGCCGGCTGACCGAGCGCCACGTTGGACCGGGCCGCCGTAGAGTTCGCTGGCGCGCCTCTCGAAGGCGCCGACCATGCGGCGCACCGCCTCGCTGAACAGCACCTCGATCAGCTTCTGCAAGCAGGCGGGATTTGAATTCGAAATCGACAAAAAAGCCGACGCGGCAACCGCCCGGCATCCGGCGCGAAGGTCCAGTGATTGTTCAGGTACCGAAAGGGCCCTTCGGCATAGGCGACATCGATGCGCTGCGGCGGGTCGAGCGAGACCCGCGAGGTGAACCGTTCGCGAAACATCCGGAAGCCGATGATCAGATCGGCGACGATCAGATCGGCCCGCCGCTCCTTGATCCGCGCCCCGACGCACCACGGCAGGAACTCGGGATAGCGCTCGATATCGGCGACAAGGGCGAAGAGCTGCTCCGGCGTGTAGGGCAGCACACGCTCTTCCGCGTGGGTCGGCATTGCGGCGGAGCCTAGCCGGTGGCGAGCTTGGCGGCGCGCGCCGCGCGCAGCCGCGCGAAATCATCCCCCGCATGATAGGAGGACCGGGTCAGCGGCGACGCCGAGACCAGCAGAAACCCCTTGCCGAGCGCCAAGCTGGCGTAGCTGCGGAACTCGTCCGGCGTCACGAAGCGGGCAATCGCATGATGCTTCGGGGTCGGCTGCAGATATTGGCCGATCGTCAGGAAATCGACCTCGGCCGAGCGCAGATCATCCATGACCTGCAGCACCTCCGGCCTTGTCTTCGCCCAGCCCGACCATCATCCCCGATTTGGTGAACAGCGCCGGATCGAGCCGCTTGGCCTGATCGAGCAGGCGCAGCGAGTGGAAATAACGGGCGCCCGGCCGCACCTCGGCATAGAGCCGCGGCACCGTCTCGAGATTGTGGTTGAAGACATCGGGCTTGGCGCGACGAACCGTTTCGAGCGCCCCCTCCTTGCGCAGAAAATCGGGGGTCAGAACCTCGATCGTCGTGGCCGGCGCGGCGGCACGGATCGCCCGGATGGTCCGCGCGAACTGCCCGGCGCCGCCGTCATCGAGATCGTCGCGGTCGACCGAGGTGACGACGACATGTGCGAGCCCGAGCGCCGCGACGGCCTCGGCGACGCGCTCGGGCTCGTGCGGATCGAGGAGATCGGGCCGCCCGGTCGCGACATTGCAGAAGGTGCAGGCCCGCGTGCAGACGCGCCCCAGGATCATCACCGTCGCGTGCTTCTGCTTCCAGCACTCGCCGATGTTCGGGCAGGCCGCCTCCTCGCACACGGTGTTGAGCGCGAGATCGCGCATCAGCCGCCGCGTCGCCTGGTATTCGGGCGACACCGGCGCCTTGACGCGCAGCCAATCGGGCTTGCGCGGGATCGGGCTGTCGGGATTGCGGGCCTTTTCGGGATGGCGCAGGGCGTCGGATGCCGCAGTTCCAGCGGGAAAGCTCATGGGTACGCTCACTACGCAAGCCGATCTCGACTTCGTCACCCCCGCGCAAGCGGGGGTCCATGGCTTGCGCCGACACCTTGCACGCCTCTGGATTCCCGCCTTCGCGGGAATGACGAGCGCTAGAAGTGGATGGCCCGGCCGTAAGCGTCAAGCACGGCCTCGTGCATCGTCTCCGACAGGGTCGGATGCGGGAAGATCGTGCGGATCAGCTCCGCCTCGGTGGTCTCCAGGGTCTTGGCGATCGTGTAGCCCTGGATCAGCTCGGTGACCTCGGCGCCGATCATATGCGCGCCCAAGAGCTCGCCCGTCTTGCTGTCGAAGATCGTCTTGACCATGCCCTCGGGCTCGCCGAGCGCGATCGCCTTGCCGTTGCCGATAAACGGGAAATGCCCGACCTTGATCTCGTATCCGGCTTCCCTCGCGGCCTTCTCGGTGAGCCCGACGCTCGCGACCTGCGGGCGGCAATAGGTGCAGGCCGGAATGTTGCGGGTATCGAGCGGATGGACGTCGTTGACCCCGGCGATCCGCTCGACGCAGATCACTCCTTCGTGGCTCGCCTTATGCGCCAGCCAGGGCGGGCCGACGAGATCGCCGATCGCATAGACCCCGGGCTCGCCGGTGCGCAGCCATTCATCGACGACGACATGGGTGCGGTCGACCACGACGCCGGTGTCTTCCAGGCCGATGTCTTCGACATTGCCGACGATGCCGACGGCGAGGATTACGCGCTCTACCTCCGCTTCGAGCGCTTTGCCGCCCGCCTCGATCCGCGCGGTGACCCCGTTCCCGCTGCGGTCCAGCGCCGCTCACTGTCGCCCCGGTATGGATCTTAATCCCCTGCTTCTCGAAGGATTTGCGGGCAAAGGCGGAGATCTCCTCGTCCTCGACCGGGAGCACGCGGTCGAGCACTTCGACCACCGTGACCTCGGCGCCCATGTCACGGTAGAAGCTGGCGAATTCGATCCCGATCGCGCCCGAGCCGACGACCAGCAGCGATTTGGGGATCGCCGGCGGCACCATCGCTTCCTTGTAGGTCCAGACCCGCTCGCCGTCGGGCCTCCAGCCCCGGCAGGCTGCGCGCCCGCGCGCCGGTGGCCAGCACGATATGCGGCGCGCGTCAGTTCGGCGACGGGGTTGCCGTCCTTGGCGACCGCGAGCCTGCCCTTCCCTGCCAGGCGCCCGTGCCCGTCGACGACGGTGACCTTGTTCTTGCGCAGCAGATAGGCGACGCCGTTCGAGAGCTGCTTGGCGACAGCGCGCGAGCGCGCCACGACTTTCCCCGCGTCGAACTGTATGTCCTTTGCGGAGAAGCCGAAATCGTCGAGGCGGTGGAGCAGATGGTAGATCTCCGAACTGCGCAACAGCGCCTTGGTCGGGATGCAGCCCCAGTTCAGGCAGATGCCGCCCAGATGCTCGCGCTCCACGAGCGCCGTCTTCATCCCGAGCTGCGCCGCCCGGATCGCGGCGACATAGCCGCCGGGCCCGCCGCCCAAGACGATCAGATCAAAGCGCTCTCCGCCATCTCGACGGGTGAGTCCGTCATTCCCGCGAAAGCGGGAATCCAGGGGGCAAGTGCTGGAACGCTCGCCCCTGGACCCCCGCTTTCGCGGGGGCGACGATAATTGGGTGGGCGAGTAACATCACAGCAGCATGGTCAGCGGGTCTTCGACGAGCTTCTTGAAGGCGGCGAGGAACTGCGCGCCGACCGCGCCGTCGACGACCCGGTGATCGCAGGCGAGCGTGCAGCTCATCGACAGTGGCGATCGCCAGCGCGCCGTTCTTGACGACCGGCCGCTGCTCGCCGGCGCCGACCGCCAGGATGCCGCCATGCGGCGGGTTGATCACCGCGGCAAAATCCCGGACCCCGAACATGCCGAGGTTCGAGATCGAAAAGGTGCCGCCCTGGAACTCTTCGAGCTTCAATTTCCCGGCTCGGGCGCGTGCCGCGAGATCCTTGGTCTCGTTGGCGATCGTCGCCAAGCCCTTGCGGTCGGCGCTCTTGACGATCGGCGTGATCAGCCCGTCATCGAGCGCAACGGCGACGGCGATGTCGACCGTATCCCAACGCAGGATCGCCTCGTCGCTCCACGAGGCATTCGCCGCCGGAACCTGGCGCAACGCCAGCGCCGCCGCCCGAATGACGAAATCGTTGACCGAGATCCGGTAGGCATCCGATTTCGCATTGAGCTCGGCGCGGATCTTCATCAGCTCGTCGATCTCGCAATCGACGGTCAGATAGAAATGCGGGATCGTCTGCTTGGATTCGGTCAGCCGCCTCGCGATGACGCGGCGCATCGCCGTAAGCGGCACCTCCGTATAAGGCAGGTTGCCGGCGAGCGCCGCTACCCTCTCCTTGGAGAGGACCGGCGATGGGATCGGCGCGGCGGGAGCTTGCGGCGTCGCCGCGGGCCGGGCGGGGCGCCGCGGCCGGCACGGGCCGGGGAGCGGCGAGGGCGGCCTCGATGTCGGCCTTGACGATGCGGCCCTGCGGCCCGGAGCCGTTGATCGCAGCGAGGTCGAGCCCGGCCTGCTGCGCCATCCGGCGCGCCAAGGGGCTGGCAAAGATGCGGCCGTTGCCGCCCATCGCCCTGTGCGGCGCGGCTTGCGCCTGTGGCGGCCCGGATTGCGTTGGAACCGGCTGCGGCGCCGGAGCGGCGGGTTCGGGCGCAGCTTCCGGCGACTTCTCGATGGCCGCAGCGTCCTCGCCCTCGCCGAGCAGCACCGCGATCGGCTGATTGACCTTGATCCCTTGCGCGCCTTCCGGAACGAGGATCTTGCCGAGGCGCCCGTCATCGACCGCCTCGAACTCCATCGTCGCCTTGTCGGTCTCGATCTCGGCGAGCACATCGCCCGAATGGACCTCGTCACCCTCTTTCTTCAGCCATTTGGCGAGATTGCCTTCGGTCATCGTCGGCGACAGCGCCGGCATCAAAATTTCGATCGGCATCGCCCTCCCCTATGGCCGTGATCAGCGATAGGCGACTTCGCGCGCGGCGGCGACGATGTCCTCGACCTGCGGGACCGCGAGGCGCTCGAGATTGGCGGCGTAAGGCAGAGGAACGTCCTTCCCGGCGACCCGCTTCACCGGGGCGTCGAGCCAGTCGAAGCACTCCTCCATCATGATTGCCGCGATTTCGGAGCCGATGCCGGCAAATGGCCAGCCTTCCTCGACCGCGACGATCCGGTTGGTTTTCTTGACCGAGGCGACGACCGTTTCGACATCGAACGGCCGCAAGCTGCGCAGATCGATGATTTCCGCCGAGATGCCCGCCTTTTCGAGCTCCTCGGCGGCTTGCATGGCAAGCTTCACCATGCGCGAGAACGCCGTGATCGTGACGTGCTCGCCCGGCCGGGCGATCCGCGCCTTGCCGATCGGCACCAAGAATTCGGGGTCGTCGGGCACCGGAAAGCTTTCGCCGTAAACGAGCTCGTGCTCGAGAAAGACCACCGGGTTCGGGTCTCGGATCGCCGACTTCAGCAGCCCCTTATGGTCGGCGCCGGTATAGGGAGCCACGACTTTGAGGCCGGGGACGTGCGCATACCAGCTCGCATAGCATTGCGAATGCTGGGCGGCGACACGCGCCGCGATGCCGTTCGGGCCGCGAAAGACGATCGGGCAGCCCATCTGGCCGCCCGACATGTAGCGGGTCTTCGACGCCGAGTTGATGATCTGGTCGATCGCCTGCATCGCGAAATTGAAGGTCATAAACTCGACGATCGGGCGCAGACCGGCAAAGCCGGCGCCGACCCCGAGCCCGGTAAAGCCTTGCTCGGTGATCGGCGTGTCGATCACGCGCCGCGCCCCGAATTCCTGCAGCAGCCCCTGGCTGACCTTGTAGGCCCCCTGGTATTCGCCGACCTCCTCGCCGAGCAGGAACACGGCCTCGTCGCGCCGCATCTCTTCGGCCATCGCATCGCGCAACGCCTCGCGCACGGTCATCGTCGTGGTCTTGCCGGCATATTCCGGCTCGGCCGGCTCGGCCACCTTGGCCGGTCGAGGGGCCGCCGGCGCCGCCGGCCGAGCCTCCACCGGCAACTCCTGCCGCAGCTTGGCGGATGGCGGTTTTCCGGCGCCCGGAGCCGGAGCCGTTTCGCCGTTAGCCGCGATTACCGCGATCGGCGTATTGACCGCGACATGCTCGGTGCCCTCGGGAATGACGATCTTGGCGAGCACGCCTTCGTCGATCGCCTCGACCTCCATTGTCGCCTTGTCGGTCTCGATTTCGGCGAGGACGTCGCCGGCTCTGACCGGCTCGCCCTCGCTCTTCAGCCACCGCGCGATTTTACCCTCGGTCATCGTCGGCGACAGCGCCGGCATCAGCACTTCAGTAGCCATTGCCTCGTCCAAAACCAAAATCAGGCTTCGGCCAACACGTCCGTCCACAGCTCTGCCGGATCGGGCTCGGGGCTGTCCTGCGCGAATTGCGCCGCTTCGGCGACGATCTCCCGGACCTCTCCCTCGATCTGCTTCAGCTGCGCCTCGTCGGAGCCGTTCTGCAGCAAACGCTGCCGGACCTGCTCGATCGGGTCGTGCTCGGTCCGCATTTTGTTGACCTCGTCGCGGGTCCGGTATTTGGCAGGGTCCGACATCGAATGCCCGCGGTAGCGATAGGTCATCATCTCGAGGATGATCGGTCCCTGACCCGAGCGGGCATGCTCGGCTGCAGCAAGCCCAGCCTCGTAGACCGCCAGCACGTTCATTCCGTCGACCTGCTCGCCGGGAATGCCGTAGGCCATGCCGCGATGGAAGAGATCGGTGCGCGCCGAGGCCCGGTCGATCGAGGTTCCCATCCCGTAACGATTGTTTTCGATCGCGTACACCACGGCGAGCTTCCACAAGGCCGCCATGTTGAAGCTCTCGTACACCTGCCCCTGGTTGATCGCCCCGTCGCCGAGATAGGTCACGCAGATCAGCCCATTGCCGCGGTAATGATGGGCAAAGGCGAGGCCGGTGCCGATCGGCACCTGCGCGCCGACGATGCCATGGCCGCCGAAAAAGTTCTTTTCGCGGCTGAACATGTGCATCGAGCCGCCCTTGCCGTGCGAATAGCCGCTGCGGCGGCCAGTCAATTCGGCCATGACGCCCTTGGGGTCCATGCCGCAGGCCAGCATGTGGCCATGGTCGCGATACGAGGTGACGATCGTGTCGCCTTCCTTCAGCGCCGCCTGCATGCCGACGACGACCGCCTCCTGCCCGATATAAAGGTGGCAAAACCCGCCGATCAGCCCCATGCCGTACATCTGTCCGGCTCTTTCCTCGAAGCGCCGGATCAACAGCATGTCGCGGTAGTATCGGAGCAGTTCGTTCGCGGAGACGCCGAGCTCGGCAAATTCAACCGGACCGGTCTTGCGCTTGACAGCCATGTCGCTTCCTCCGAGCAGCCGCACCGCGTCCGCGGGAAGGCCGGATGGTGGCAAATCTGCCGGGTTTGCAACCTCGGCCCGGTCAAATCGCCGACATCCCATTGGGCATCGAGAGCAGTCTGCCGGCGCCGCTATCGCACCGTCGAGGGCTGCATGATGACGATGTCGTCAGGGCGAGACGAGATTCAATGTCGCCCTAATCCGCTCTTCCAGCAGGTCGGGATCCACGTGATCCGGCCGAAGATTGGAAACCTCGGAGATCGAGCGCCGCGCGCTGGCGCCCGGATCGATTCGAGGTTGGCGGTCGCGGCCTGCACTTCCCGGTTCAAGCGAAACCAAGCTTTCAACCCACGGTCGCCTTCGACCAGATGGTAGGCGAAATAGCCGGTCAGGGCGAGCCCGAGCAACGGACCGAGAAGGAGCTGGAGACGCCTTCGCAATACGCGGAATACGATCATGGGTCAGAGGAGGACATGCGCTGCTGCTGCCGTCAATCGCAGCCACGCAGATAGCCCAAGATCATCGTGAATTGCGTTATCGCCGCAACACCGACCGGCCGGCGATAGACGGCCGAAGCGCCCAGCTGCTCCTCGATCCGGATCAATTGATTGTATTTGGCGAGCCGGTCGGAGCGCGACAGCGACCCGGTCTTGATCTGCCCGGAATTGGTCGCCACCGAGAGATCGGCGATGGTCGTGTCCTCGGTTTCGCCCGATCGATGCGAAAAAACCGTGCCCCAGCCGGCCCGTTGAGCGATCTCGACGGCTTCGAGCGTCTCGGACAAGGTGCCGATCTGGTTGACCTTGACCAGCAGCGCGTTGGCGACGCCCTGTGCGATTCCGTCCCGCAGGCGCTTCGGGTTGGTCACAAAGACATCGTCTCCGACCAGCTGGACCGTTCCGCCGAGCTCGCGCGTGAGCTGACCCCAGCCCTCCCAATCATCCTCGGCCATCCCGTCCTCGATCGAGGCGATCGGGTAGCGGCGGACGAAATCGGCCTCATAGGCGGCGAGCCCGGCCGAATCGAGCTTCTTGCCCTCGCCGGTCAAATGATAGGCGCCGTCACGGTAGAATTCGGAGGCCGCGACATCGAGCGCCAGCAAGACATCATCGCCGGGCCGGTAGCCCGCCGCCTCGATCGCTTGCATGACAAAGCCGAGCGCCGCATCGGTCGAGGCGAGGTTCGGCGCAAAACCGCCCTCGTCGCCGACATTGGTGTTGTGCCCGGCATCGGCGAGCTTCTTGCGCAATGCGTGGAAGATTTCCGCGCCCATGCGAATCGCCTCGGTCGCCGAGCTCGCGCCGACCGGCATCACCATGAATTCCTGAATGTCGATCGGGTTGTCCGCGTGCACCCCGCCATTGATGATGTTCATCATCGGGACCGGCAGGGTGCGGGCGAAGACCCCGCCGACATAGCGGTAGAGCGGCACAGCGGCCTCGGCCGCCGCCGCCTTCGCGCAGGCGAGGCTGACACCGAGAATGGCATTGGCGCCGAGCCGGCTCTTGTTCGGGGTGCCGTCGAGTTCGACGAGCACTCGGTCGATCGCCAGCTGGTCCTCGGCATCGAAGCCCGACAGCGCGTCGAAGATCTCGCCGTTGGCCGCCTCGACCGCCTGCCGCACCCCCCTGCCGCCAAAGCGCGGTCCGCCGTCGCGCTTTTCGATCGCCTCGTGCGCGCCCGTCGAGGCGCCCGATGGCACCGCGGCCCGCCCGATGACCCCTGTCTCCAGCGTCACCTCGACCTCGACCGTCGGGTTGCCGCGGCTGTCGAGGATCTCGCGGGCATGAATGTCAGCGATGGCGGTCATCGGGCTCTCCTACGCAAAGCCCCTCTCCCGCACCGCGACGCACCGTGGGAGAGGGAGGGTCCAGCGCTGCGCTGGGCGGGGGAGGGTACATTTAGGCAGCTCCGGACCTGCGGCTCGCGCCTCACCCTTTCCCTCTCCCCCGATGGGCCGCTTGCGCGGGAGGGTTGGGGAGGGGGCTAGCCCTTCGGCAGGCCAAGCACGCGCTCGCCGATGATGTTGCGCTGGATCTCGCTGGTGCCGCCGGCGATCGTGTATTGGCGCGCGCCAAGAACGCGATGATGCCAGCGCGCCGCGTCGGGCACCGCCTCGGTCGGAGCGTCGACGGTCGCGTAGGGGCCGAGCAGGGTCGACGAGAAATCGGCGATACGCAGCGCCAGCTCCGAGCCGAATAGTTTGAGGATCGAGCCCTCGGGCCCCGGGGGCTCGCCGCGCAGCCGGCGGCTCAGCCCGCGCAGCCGCGTCACCTGCAATGCTTTCACGTCGATCGCCAATTGCGCCAATTGCTGACGGATATGGCTTTCGCGCCAAGCCGGCTCCTGGCGCGTCGGGAACTGCTTGGCGAGCTCGGTCAACCGAGCGATCTGGGCAGCGTGGTCGCGTCCGCCGGCGCCGCTGCGCTCGAACATCAGGGTGGTGATCGCGACCTTCCAGCCTTGGTTCAACGGCCCGACCAGGTTTTCCTTCGGCACCGCCACGTCCTCAAAGAACACCTCGTTGAAGTGGCGGTGGCCGTTGAGCAGCACCAATGGCCGCACCGTGATCCCGGGCGTCTTCATATCGACCAGCAGATAGCTGATCCCGTGATGCTTGGGCGCCTCGGGATCGGTGCGCACCAAGAGAAAGCACCAATCGGCAAAATGCGCGCCCGAGGTCCACACCTTCTGACCGTTGACGACAAAATGGCCGTCGTGATCGACGGCGCGGGTGCGCAGGCTCGCCAAATCGCCGCCGGCGTCGGGCTCGGAATAGCCCTGGCACCAAAGCTCGTCGGCGCTGAGGATGCGCGGCAGATGACGCTGCTTCTGCTCCTCGGTTCCCCAGTGGATGAGGGTCGGGCCCAGCAGGTTCAAAGCACTCGCGGCCGGCAATACCGGCGCCCGGGCGCGGAAATATTCTTCGTCGAAGACGACCTGCTGCATAAAGCTGGCGCCGCGGCCGCCATATTCCTTGGGCCAGGAGATGCCGACCCAGCCGGCCGCATGCATCTTTTTCTGCCAGGCAACGCGCTTTTCGAGCGTCTCGCGGTCGGGTGCCACCCGCTGGTCCGCGGCGTCGTCGACACAAATCTCCGGCGGCAGATTGGCTTCGAGCCACTGGCGGAACTCGGCGCGGAACGCGGCATGCTCGGGGCTGTCGGCGAAATCCATCGAATGGATCCCTCAAACGAAAATCGGGGCCGGGCCGTGAACCCTTCTCCCCCTTTTAAGGGGGGAGAGGAAAGCGCCCTTCGCGCCGCGGCGAGAGGGTGAGGTGGGCAGCGCCCGCAAGCCGGGCCGTCGGCCTCCCTCACCCCACCCTGCCCCCGCTTTCGCGGGGCGACGAGAGCGCCTAGCCCGGGTCGGCCTAGGCGACCCGCTCGTACGGAAAGCGCTGAACCTTCTCCATGTTCTTGCCCTCGATGCGGATCAGCCGGGTCGGGCCGTCGCGCCGCGGCGAGTGCAGGTCGCCCTCGTTGTAGAGATAGGCCATGCCGGGCATCAGCGTGTAGTCCTTGACGGGCCGGGCCTTTCCTGGCTGGCCCTCACCGGGGCGCGCGACGCAGGCGTAGTCGGTCATGACCGTCTCGCCGCGGGCCTGACCATAGATCGCCCAGGAAGGCCCATGATCATGAGGGTTGCTGCCCTTGGCGTCGTAATGGACGTGGCCGAGGATGCAGAAGCCGAGCTCGGGATCCTCATACAATACCTTGCGCTCCGGCACGTCGTCGCCGAGATGCGTCTTGACGAAGTTATCGTCCTTCAGCACCTCGCGCACCAGCGCACACACCTTCTTGCGCCCCTCGACGCCCGGATCCTGTTTCAGGATCTGACGGCACTGCTGCGAGAATTGCTCGAGACTGTACCCCATCAACCCACTCCTTTCGTTGCTGTGGACCGCTCCTCGGCGGTTCGTACGAACCCGCTGGACGATTTTTACTCGACCTGCTTTGCATCGCAAAGCTCAAGACGGCAGATAAATGACCTTCTTCACAGATTTGTGGTGGGATAAAATACTGATTTAACTGGCCAATAAAGGAAAGATATACATAACTTTAACGTTATTTTGCGCTTGTCAAGAGATCCTCGGCTGCGGAGCCTTCTCCACCCGGCCGCTTCCGCGCTGCGGAACGGCCGGCCCATCGACGCTCATAAATGGCTCACTCGTGCATTGGCGCACACGCAAGTCCAAATAACTCGTTGCGCCTGATGCCGACCGCTATGCGAATTCTTCGGGTCGGGTCACGGCGCCGCATCCCGTGCGCGGTTATCGAGCAAATGGGCCCACCCCCGTTGCCAATGGCGCTGCTGGAGCTTTTGCCCGATATTGCTCGACCGTGCGCAAGCCGGCGAGCGCCACCGCGGCGTCGTGCAGCTCGTTGAAGACGGGAATTCCGACCGCCTGCGCCCGCTCACGATAGGCTTGCTTGCGCGCCTCGATATCGGGCTCGCCATCCGAACGCAGCACGAGCATCAGATGCGCAGCGCCGGGATGACGCTGCTCGGCCGCGAGGGCCGCCTCTATCAGATCGCCAAGGATGTCGGCATCGCGATAGATCAACACCACCGGCATGTTGATGTGCATGATTACGGCGTCGACCTCGCCGCCGGCATGGATCGCGTCCAGGATCACCGCCGCTGCTTGACCGCCGTCGCGCCGCAGGATGTTCGCCGGAATATCGATCGGGTTGGCAACGCTCGATCCCGCTGGCAGGTCGAGCCCGCGGACGGGCTTCAGTGTAGCTTCGCCGAATGGCGCCACCTCGAACCCGTGCTGGGCGAAGCAATCGGTGGCGAGAACGCTGGTGCCGCCGCCATTGCCGAACAGCGCGACCCGCCAGGTCGGCTGCGCCCGCGGCGTCACCAGCTGAAAGGTGAGCAATGCGTCGATGAATTGGTCGAGCGTGTCGACTACGACCGTGCCGGTTTGCCGCCCCATTGCGGCCCATATACGATCCTCGGACGCGAGCGCGCCGGTATGCGACAGGGCGGCGCGCCGGCCCTGCGGCGTGCGGCCGCCGCGCAGCAGCACAATCGGCTTCGCCGCGCGCGCCGCCCGCATCAGCTCGAACAGCCGCCGCCCATCTCTAGCCTGCTCGAGATAGAGGCCGACGATTTGCGTCATCTCGTCGGCGAGGAAAAATTCGAGGAGATCGGCCGCATCGAGATCCGCGCAGTTGCCGACCGTGACCACGCCGCTAAAGGCCAGGCCGCGGCGCTGGCCGCGCTTCAAGGTGTCGAGCGCGAGGCCGCCGCTCTGCGAAACCACCCCGACCATGCCGAGGCGGCCCGACATCCCATCGGTGAAGGTAAGCCTGCCGCGCGGCGAGTAGGTGCCGAGGCAATTCGGCCCGAGCACCCGGATCCCGCTCTCGCGCGCAGCCTCCACGAGTTCTGCCTCACGGGCGCCTCCATCGCCGCTCTCGGCAAAGCCGGCCGACATCACTTGGGCATAGCGGACCTTTCCGGCGCCGAGCCGCAGCGCCGCCGGCACTGCACCCGCAGCGATGGCGACAAACGCGTAATCGACCGGCTCCGGCAATTCCGCCAACGAGCGGTAGGCGGGCCGCCCCGCGATCGAGTTCGGCTGCGGGATGGATCGGGTAGATCGGTCCGGCAAAACCGAACTCGTCGAGTTGGCGGATTAGATTGCTGGCCGGCCCCGCACCGCTCGTCGAGGCGCCGAGCACCGCGACATTGCGCGGGCTGAACAATGGCGAAAAACGCTCGACGACATCCTCCGCCGCCGGCTTGCCGAGCGCCCCCGGAGCAGAAGCGCCGGGCTCGGCGAGAAGGATGCGGGCGTCGGCCGCCACCGCACCCGATGCGGAAGCGATCAGCGGGTTGATGTCGAGCTCCGCGATCTCGTCGGCCAGAAGTGTCAGAAGCCCCTCCGGGCCGGCGATCCGCATCAGCACGTCGAGGATCGCCTGCTTGTCCGCGGCGATCCCGCCCCGAGCGCCCTCGAGCAGCGCGGCGCCCCGCAATTCCCCGAGCATGTCGCGCGCGTCTTCGAGCGACAGCGGGCAGAGGCGAAAGGCGACATCGTCGAGGATTTCGACAAGGACGCCGCCCAACCCGAGCATCACCGCCGGGCCGAAGCGGGGATCGCGCAGGCCGCCGATGACCAGCTCGTGCCCGGCGGGCGCCATCTCCTCGACCAGAAAGCCGTCGACCGCAATGCCGGCCAATGCCGGCAGCTGGAGCATCCGCCGCCGCGCATCCTCGACCGCCGCGGCATCGGCAAGGCCGAGGGCGACGCCCCCGACATCGCTTTTGTGCGCGACGTCGGCGGCGACGAGCTTGAGCGCGAAGGGCGGCGACAACCCGGCGACCGCGGCGCCGATCGGCTCGCCAGGATGGACCACGACCGCGCGAGGCACGCCGATCCCCCAGGCCGCCAGGATCTTTTTTGCGGCAGGCTCGCCGAGCGCCGCCTGCCCCGCCGCCCGTGCCTCGGCGATAATCTCTCGGGCCGCCTCGATCGCCGAGCTCACTCGAGGATCACGGCGACATCGCCTTCAGCGATCGGATCGCCTTCCTTGACGAGGATCTCGCGGACCACCCCGGCCTGCGGGGCCAGGAGCGGGATCTCCATCTTCATCAATTCGAGGATGACCAGCGGGTCTTCCTCGGCCACCCGGTCGCCGATCTCGACCTCGATCTTCCAGACCGATCCGGCGATTTCGCTCCTCACCCGAATATCCGCCATCCGCTCTGCCCCTAATAGCTCGTCGGCCAATTGGCGAGCAGATGGCGGCCGACGCCCCCGGTCAGCCGCAGCCGATGCACCTCGAGCGTCTCCTTGAGGAACGCGCGGGTATCGCGCGGGTCGATGACGGCTTGCGCCTCGTACAGTTCGGCCAGGCCCCAGGCGGAGGTATCGCGGGTCAGCTCGGCATAAAGCGTGCGGTAGCGTTCGGGGTCGTCCTCTTCGCGCAAATTGTAGAGGACGTTCATCGCGACGCCCGGGTCCATAAAGCCGAAATCGGCCGTCGGCCAGCAGGCGACCTCGCTCGAATTGCGTCCGCCGCCCATGTTCAGATAGGCCTGCCCATAGCTCTTGCGCAGCACGATCGAGATCTTCGGCATCGTCACCAATGCGAGGGCGTTCATCCAGTTGATGATCTTCCCCGGCGCGCCGCGCATCTCGCCTTCGACGCCGATCAGAAAGCCCGGCTGATCGACGAGGATCACGATCGGCAGGTTGAACGAATCGAACATGACGAGGGCGCTCGTCACCTTCTGGCAGGCGTCGACATCGATCGCGCCGCCCTTGAAGAACGGGTTGTTGGCGATGATGCCGATGGGCTGGCCGTCGAGCCGCGCGAAGCCGGTCACCACCGAGCGGCCAAAGCGCGCCTTCAGCTCGAAGAGGCTGCCGCGGTCGACGACCGCCCCGATGATCTTGCGCATGTCATAGACGCGGTTGCGCGCCTCCGGCAGCAGCTCGAGGATGGTCGAGCATTGGTCGTCCGAGCCCGGCGGGACTTCGGCGATCGGCGGCGGCTCGTTCTGGTGGCTCGGCAGATAGCTCAAGAAGCGCCGCACCGCGGCGATCGCCTCTTCGTCCGTGTCGACCGCGAGATCGACGGCGCCGGTCGCCTCGGTCTGCAATTTCCAGCCGCCGAGCTCCTGGGCGTCGATCGGCTGGTTGATCGCCATCGAGGTCACCCGTTCGCTCGCGACCGCCATCGTCGCGCCTTTGCGCATGACGACGTAATCGGACATGCAGGCGTACCAGGTCGACGACCCGTAGCACGGGCCGAGCATCGCCGAAACCCACGGCGTCTGCCGTAGCCTTTGGTATTCGAACGGGTCCTGCCCGAAGCTGGCGCGGCCGGCGGCGCCCATCCGGTCGGGCATGCGCGCGCCGCTCGATTCCCCCAGCAGGATCAGCGGCAGGCCGCGGGCGTTGGCGATCTCTTTGACATGCCGAATCTTCTTCATGTTGACGACGCTGGAGGAGGCGCCGAGCACGGTGAAATCGTTGGCGACGACGGCAACGCCGCGCCCGTCGATCCGGCCGAAGCCGGCGATCTTGCCGTCGGCCGGCGTGCGGTCGCGCATCTCCGGGCGAATGCTCCTCGCATGGAGCCCGGACTCGCTGAAGCTGCCGGGGTCGAGCAGCAGGTCGAGCCGCTCGCGCGCATTCAGCACGCCCTGCGCCTTGCGCCGCGCCAGCCTTTCGGACCCGCCCATGCCGAGCGCCTCGGCGCGCCGACGCTGGTATTCCGCGACCGTGTCTTCGAATGCCATGCAAAACTCCGCTCGACAGGGCCACTATATCGCGGCCTCGCCCGCGGTCACGGCGTCTTCAACGAGTGGGCGGCCGCGCCAAGCGGATGCCGAGCAAAGGTGCGGCCGCTTCTGGCGGCAATTTCGCGTAGTTCGGCGGAGTCTCGAACAGCGCCGGGTCCTGCTTGCCGAGTTTGACGTGCCGCAACTCCCAGTGGATCGTCGAGACCTTTCCGTTGGCGGCCTCCACCTTGGCCTCGCACCGCATCGGAATGCCCTCGGGGCTGATCCACAGCGAGCCCGTCGCCCGGCCAGCGGGCGACCCCTCCGCGACGTCGTATTTTGTGGTCGCAATGCCGTTCACGGTGTCGCGGCCGACCGGCCTGCGCAGAAGGCCGGGTTCGCTGAGCAGGGAAAGCTCCTTCGGCAGCGCAAATTGGACGACGGTATGCAGCTGCGGCAGGACGATATCTGCAAGCGGGCTGCCGGAGCGCAGGATAAAGACCGGCTTCAACGCCGGCAGGGCCTGCTCGTGCCGCTGCTCGCCGGGCATGTGCCACATTTTGCCGACATAGCTCTTGCCGTCGATGATCAGGACGCGCTCCGCGCTGAAGCCGACCCGCGCATCGCCCAGTGTCTCGGCAGAGGCGATCCCGGCGAATTGGAGCAACGCGGCCGGCAAAGCAACGATCAGGGCAAGAAGAGGCGGGCGCATTTTGCTTCTCCTAGCGTTACGCGGCTGTTAGGCCGCCAATGAGGCGGTTTCACGGCTGGACAGAGGCGGCGCAAGCCCTATCCTGGGAAGCGAGCGCGCGAGGCATGAGACGGGACGGCTGCAATGAATGAAGCTGCAACAGGCAACCAGGTGCCCAGCCGAACATGAACGACACCAGCGCCGCCGTCACGGTACGGGTGCACTCGGCGATCGCCGAAATTCCCGCCGAAACCTGGGATGCCTGCGCCGGCGAGATAAATCCCACGGTTTCGCACGCATTTCTGAATGCGCTCGAGGAAAGCGGCTCGACGACGCCGCGGACCGGGTGGACGCCGCAGCATCTCACCCTCGCCGGGCCGGACGGCAAAATCATCGCTGTCGTCCCGCTCTACGCGAAGACCCACTCCTACGGCGAATACATCTTCGACTACGGCTGGGCCGACGCCTACGAGCGGGCGGGCGGGCGCTATTACCCAAAGCTGCTCTCGGCCGTGCCGTTCACCCCGGTCCCGGGTCCGCGGCTGATGCTCCATCCGGACGCGCCGCGCGATTCCTCCGACCTTCTGCTGACCGGGATGGTCGAGTTCGTCAAGCGGCGGCGCATCTCGTCCCTTCATGTGAATTTCCCGGAGGCCGGGGAAGCCGAGGCGCTCGCCGAGGCCGGCTTTTTGAAACGGCTCGGCCAGCAATTTCATTGGACCAATGGCGGCTACCGCGATTTCGACGATTTCCTCGGGGCGCTGAACGCGCGCAAACGCAAGGCGGTGAAAAAGGAGCGTCGCGAATCGGTTGCACGGGGTCTCGAAATCGAAGTGCTGACCGGGGCGGATTTGAAGCCGCGCCATTGGGATGCGTTCTTCGAATTTTATATCGCGACCTCGGACCGCAAATGGGGGTCGGCTTATCTCAACCGCCGCTTCTTCGCGATGATCGGCGAGCGAATGCCCGACAAGGTCGTGCTCGTCATGGCGCGCCGCGGCGCCAGCTATGTCGCCGGAGCGTTCAACCTGCTCGGCAAGGACACGATTTACGGCCGCAATTGGGGTAGCTACGGCGATTACAAATTCCTCCACTTCGAGTGCTGTTATTACCAGGCGATCGAATTCGCGATCGCCCGCGGGCTGAAACGCGTCGAGGCCGGCGCGCAGGGCCCGCACAAGATCCAGCGGGGCTATTTGCCGGTCCCGACCTACAGCGCCCATTGGATTCCGGATCCGGCCTTTCGCCGGGCCGTCGCCCAGTTCCTTGCCCGGGAACGACAGATGGTCGAGCACAAGATCGAAGGGCTTACGGAGTTCTCCCCGTTCCGGCAGGAGGACCCCTCCTGTCCCAACGAGCCCGAGACCTAGACCAGCGGGTCATTGCTGGGATTTCCAAGCCTCGTATGCGCTGATCAGATCGTGGTAAAGCGCCTCGGCCGTTGCTGAGTAGCCAGTCCGGTTGAGATGCATCCGGTCGGCGAGCGCCAGCGGTGGGTCTTGAGCGGCGAGCCGCTGCATGCTGCCCGCGCCTCCCATCGCCTGGCACCAATCCCAAAACGGCCAGCCGTGATCCGCCGCAAGCGCCTGTTGAAGCCGCCGGACCGCGGCTAGATGGGGCGGCGCACACCAGCCCACTCCGGGATTGGGCTTGCTGCCGTCGGGAGGCCCGAGCACGAGGATTGCGGCTTTTGGAGCCATGCGCGCCAGCGCCCTCACGTGGCGGGCAAAGCTTTGTCCGTAGTCCCGCAGATCGAGGCTCTCATCAAAGCCCTCGTTTGTCCCGAAGGCGATCACGATCAGGGCCGGCCCGCTGTCGGAGAGCTCGTCGGCGACGGTCACCCGATGCATCTGCCCGAGCAGTCTTACCGTTGCGCCGATGGTTCCGTGGTTCTCATAGACGACGCCGGCGCGGGCGTGCTCGATAGTCCAGCCGATCATATGCACGGGCTGCCGGTCGACGGCTCGCAGCTCCAACCGCTGCGCTTCACCGGCGATTGGGATGGCTCGCCGCACGGAGCGGGTCATCGAACCTGCCGTTGAAATCTCGAACGGCTCGCCTCGATCGACCCGGGCCACCAGCTGCCCGCCATATGGCTGCGCCAGGAATTCGATCGCGGCGCGGGTGAATCCCTCGGTTTCAACGCTCGCAATGGTCATTTCCGCCCCGGGATGCTCGCTGCAGGCGACGGCCGCATCGATTCCCAGCGCCTCGGCGGGCGCGCCGTCGCCAGCGCCGAGGCGCCGCCATCCGGTCTCGCTCACGGCAACCAGCCGTGGTTGATAGTATTTGAAGGGGATCCCGGCGGGCAGCCAGCCGCGGCCGGCAGTCCCGAACCTGGCCTGGAGCATCTCGCGCAGCCGGCCGCTGAATGCGTCACTCGCAGTGTGGCTGTCGCCAATCTGGACGATTCGCACCGGCGCGGTTGATCGACCGCGCTCCAGCCGTTCGAGAGCGGTGAAGAACCGTCGCAGCCCGAGAGGTGACGACAGCCTTTGCTCGCTCACCGGTCAAATTCGAGTGGGGTCACGGTTCTTTGCGCTGCTTTCCGTCTGACGGAGAGATCGGAAACAGGCCGGCAATATGGTCGGCGATCAGCTCGTATCCGGCAGCGGTAAAATGAATGCCGTCATCGGCTCTGAGGCGCCGGGTGACCCCGCCCAGATCTTTCCCATAGGCTGCGTATTTGCCGCCCTCGCCCGCCGCCACCTCCCACAATGGCAGAAACTGCGCGCCAACAGTCTCTGCGCGCTCGGCGAAGATCCGGTTGATATAGCTCATGTCGGTCGAATAGGTTTCGCTGCGCGCGATCGGATTGCCGCACCAGATGACCTTGAGGCCGGCATCGACAAGGGTCTTCAGCACCATGTCGGTGCGCCTGGCGTACTCCTCGCGCCAAGCCTCGGTCTTGAAGCGAAGGTACGATGCCGAGTCGCCTCCCTTGATATCCAGCCGATCGTTGGCGCCGAACATGACGATCGCGAAATCGGCCTTCTCGCGGGAGACGAATTTGCGAATCGGCGTCATCCATTCCGCTTCGCCATGAACAAAAGCGGCGCCCGGATGGGTTCGGTTGAGGACCTTGAACCGCGAATCGTCGATCAACACCCGCTGAAGCCCTTCGGCGACGCCGCGTCCTTGGCTATCCCCGAACACGACGATCGTCAGGTGCTCCGGCAATTCCTGCGCGCCCGGAGACCCGCCCGCCAAGACCAGCAAAACCGCGACGGATGCAGCGGCGGCGGCGCTTCGCCGCCCTTTCGGCAGACCGGACATCAAATTCCCCACGCTCTCCCCCAGCTCGGCGAACGACATCCGCTCCCTAGGCTCGAACTGCCGGGCGGATCGACCCCTTGCGAGCATTTTCTTCGATAGATAGAAGGCGCTTGTCTACAGCTTTCGACAGACACGTTTGAGAACGCTGCCTGCCTCGTCCCAACAAGAATTGAGATGCTGTTCCCGACCGTCGACTTCCTGATGTTCTTTCTCGTCGTCGCCGGACTCATGGCGGCGCTCGAGCGTCGTTTCGAAACGAAAAAGCTGCTGCTGGTCGGCGCGAGCTACTTCTTTTACGCCCAATGGAATTGGCGTTTCTGCTTTTTGCTCGGCTTCAGCACTGCGGTTAGCTATTTCGTCGGGCTGTTGATCGCCGCCAGCCCGACTGCCGCCGGGCGCCGGGCGTTCCTCATTGCCGGCGTCGCCATGCATCTCGGGCTGCTCGGGATCTTCAAGTATTTCGATTTCTTTGTCGTCTCGGCCAATGAGCTCGCGCACGCGCTCGCCCTGGAGCGGGAGCTGCCGTTTTTCGAGATTATTCTGCCGGTAGGGATCTCGTTCTACACCTTTCACGGCATTTCCTACATCACCGATGTGTATCGCGGCGAGGTGGGCGTGTGCCGGCGCCCGGTCGACATGCTGCTCTACATGTCGTTTTTCCCGCAGCTGGTCGCCGGCCCGATCGTGCGCGCCGCGTATTTCCTGCCGCAGCTGGAGGCGCCCGCAACCGAGGCGATCCCGATCTCTGCCGCGCTTCTGCTGATCCTGGGCGGATTGTTCAAGAAGGTCGTCATCGCGAGCTACCTCGCGACCGAGCTTGTCGATCCGGTGTTTGCGGCGCCGACCGGCTATGGCGGCCCCGATTTGCTCCTCGCGGTCTACGGATACGCCGTGCAGATCTACTGCGATTTCAGCGCCTACAGCGATATGGCGATCGGTCTGGCGGCGCTGCTCGGCTTCCGTTTTCCCCCCAACTTCGCCCAGCCCTACCGCTCCCAGCGATTGCGCGAGTTTTGGCAGCGCTGGAACATCTCGTTGTCGTTCTGGCTGCGCGACTACCTGTACAAACCGCTCGGGGGAAACCGCCGGGGGCGGCTGATGACCTACCGCAACCTGCTGATCACGATGCTGCTCGGCGGCATCTGGCACGGCGCCGGCTGGAAATTCGTGATCTGGGGCGCGCTGCATGGCGGCGGGCTTGCGCTCGAGCGGATGGCGGAGCCCTGGATCGGCCGGCGCCCGAGCAGTCTCGCCGGCCAGATAGCCGGGACGGTGTTGGTGTTCCATTTCGTGTGTCTGGGGTGGATTTTTTTCCGCGCTGCGGATTTCGACATGGCTTGGCGTTATCTCTGCGGTCTCGGCGGCGGCTGGAGCGGCGGATTGCAGCAGGCGCAACCCTTTGCCGTCGCCCTGATTCTTCTCGGCATGGCGGGGCAGTTCACCCCAAGGGACCTTCTCGAACGCTCGGCAGATGCGCTCGGGCGCCTCCCCGGATGGTGCCAGGGATCGCTTGCCGGCATTGTCGCTGCGGCGATCAGCGCCTTGGGACCTGAAGGGGTCGCCCCCTTCATCTATTTTCAGTTTTGACCGCATGGCCCCGACCGAGCCCGACGCCCCCCGATCCGCCGCGCGGTCGACCAATGTGGACGGCATCCCTCCCGGCGCCCGGCGGCGCACCGGCTCGACGGCACAGGCATTTGCCGCCTGCGCCGCGGGGGCCTTTGCGCTGGCCCTGCTGACCTCCCCCGGGTCACAGCAGGCCGGCGATCACTCTTTCACCGCGGCCAGCCGCGGAATGGCGAATCTCTGGGCCGAAAATCTCGCACGGCTCGGTTTCGCCTGGCCGGATTTGGCATTGCGACGCGCGGTGCGCCGGCTCATCGAGCTGCAATGGCGGTAAGTGTTCAGGAAGCCCCGATCCTGCGGCGTGCCATACTTCAACAGGAAAAAATCAGCCCGAGCATTTTATGCGGCCACACGGTTGTCTTAACCCAGATTGCTTAATCGTTAATTCCGCGGACAAGCCAAATAGAAACTAGGCACCAGTGATTTAATACATAGTATTACCTGAGTAACCACAGCTGTGGCGATGAAGCCGCACCAGCTCACCGATGTGCACCTTGGAAAGGGGGAGGGTTGACAGGGTAGTTTTCGCCTGTTTAGCCTCGGCTCGCCTACCTCTCCTGCCCGGAATTGTCGGGGGACAATCCGGGACGACACGGATCTGCACTCCCTCGTCCAGCCAATACCAGTGGCGTGGCGGCCCGGTGACTATTGCCGAAGCCAAGGGGTGCCCAGCAAAGAAGGAGACGATGCGATGCCCTTGCGTCGAACGATCGGCGTCTCGCTCGCCTTTTTGATGATTTCGTCGGGCGCGATCGGGAAAACGCCTGACAAAGCGGCGTCCCACCGGCACCACTCGGCCGGCGCCAAAGTGGGGGGCAAAGCTGGGGAATTGGAGATTCGGACAGCGCGGATTTGCAGCTGGTGCGGCGACCGCCGGTACACCCAGCACTCTGCGCGCGGCCGAAGCCGCTCGGCTCGCCCGGCCGACGACAATGTCGATGGCGATTTCGCCACGCTGCAGGCAATCGGCCGGCAACAGATTGGCAAGGCGGCCTGGTACAGCCTGGTTGGCGGCTATACATCGAGTGGGGAGCGGCTCGACACGGTCACTGCCACCGCCGCTCACCGCTCGTTGCCGCTTGCCTCTTACGCCAAGGTGACCAGTCTCGACAGCGGCCGCTCGGTGATCGTCAAGATCAATGACCGCGGCCCGCAAAGCCGCCGCTTCATAATCGATCTCTCGCCGCGGGCTGCCGACGAGATCGACATGAAGCGCACGGGGGTCGCCGCCGTGGTCGTCGAACCGGTGGCGGTCGGGCCGGCAGCTCGCAAATCAAATTGCTGCGAATGTCGCGGCTCTGCAGAGCTTGGAGCTCCAGCTCGCGCAATAGGCGGGAGCCGAATTTCCGCCTCCACGCCGCTGCCGGCGGATCACCGCGCGGGTGGGTACCCGGCCGGAGGCGCGCTGCTGCCGACCCCCGGATAATCCCACCGGCCGTCGACCCACACCCAGCCGCTCGTCTGCTGCTCCCAGTGTCCCGGGACGAAGGTTGCCGATACGGTCGGCCTCTCGACATAGCGGCCGGGTTGCCAGACATACTGAACGCCGTTCCACGACCAGTGCCCGGCCTCCCAGACGTAGCTCGGCGACGGTGCCGGCGGCGGGAACTCGTTCTGCGCCGCCGGGGGCGGGAATGGCAACGCGGTGGACGGGGCCGCCGGCGGATATGCCGGCGCCGGAGCTTGAACCTGAGCAAGCTCGGCGGACGGCTGTGCCGCCGAAGAGCTCGCCGGGTACGGGACTGACCCGCTGTGCAGCGGTATCGGCGCCTGCGCCAGAGTGGGACCACTGATCGCCAACGCTGCCGCAGCGGCGGCCCGGGCCTAAGGGTGGTGCCGGGTGAGGGATTCGAACCCCCGACCTTCGGTTTACAAAACCGCTGCACTGCCACTGTGCTAACCCGGCCAGCCAAAATTGTTATAGCACCGCGAAATGCGGCGTCGAGACGGGGGAAGACATTCTTCGCCCGTCTCGGGCGTCACCAGCAGATCGAAGCCGTTCTCGGCGCAGGTCTTGGCCAATTCATAGCCGATGCCGGTGGAGGCGCCGGTGACGAGGGTGAGAGGACGGGTAGCTTCGGCCGTGCTTCTGATCTCCGCTTGATCGCAGGAATGGTGCAATATCGAACCGGCGGAAGACACGGCTGTTCCCCAAGGGGCAGATCCGGTGAACTCGATAGTCTTCATGCCACGGCCAGTTGAGCGGGGAGGCAGTGTTGGCTGGTGTGCTCGACGGTATCCGCGTCCTCGATTTCGGGCGCTACATCGCAGGGCCGTTCTGCGCGGCGCTGTTGGGTGATCTGGGCGCCGAGGTGATCCGCATCGAGCGGATCGGCGGGGGCGAGGACCGCGGGATGATCCCGGTCGGCGCCGGCCCGGAGGGGCGGCGGCGCGATGTTTCTCGCGATGAACCGCAACAAGCTCGGGATGACCCTCGACCCGGCGGCGCCCAAGGGGCGCGAGATCGTCCGGAAATTGGTCGCGACGGCCGATGTCGTGGTCGCCAACTTGCCGCCGCGGGTGCTGCGCTCGCTAGCGCTCGATCTCGACAGCCTGCGCCAGACCAAGCCCGACATCATTCTGACGACGGTGACCGGCTTCGGCTCCGGCGGGCCGATGAGCCACAAGCACGGTTTCGACGGGATCGGCCAGACGATGAGCGGCGCGGTCTATCTGTCCGGCACGCCCGAGCAGCCGATCGCGCTCAAGGTGCCGTGGGTCGATTTCGGCACGGCGTCGCTGTCGGCGTTCGGCACCTTGGCGGCGCTGATCGAGCGCGGCAAGACCGGGCGCGGCCAGAAGGTCGAGGGCGCCCTGCTGCGGACCGCGATCGCCTACACCAACGCCACCCTGATGGAGCAGGCGCTCACTCAGGTGAACCGGACTGCGATCACTCAACCGCGGTTTCAACTCGGCGCCGGCGGACATCTTCCGGACGAGGGACGGCTGGATCGTCGCCACGGTGATCGGCGAGCCGATGTTCCGCCGCTGGGCACGCATGATCGGCGAGGAGCATTGGCTGAGCGATCCCCGATTCCGGGACGACCAGTCGCGCGCCGATCACGGCGAGGTCATCTCGGCCCGGATGAGCGCCTGGTGCGCCTCGCGCAGCTGTGCCGAAGCGCTCGCCGCGCTCGAAGAAGCGAGCATCGTGGCGGGCCAAGTCTATTCGCCGCAGCAGGCGCTCGACGACCCGCATATCCGCGCCGCCGGCCTACTCGAGGAGGTGACGTTCCCCGGGGTCGAGGGCACGCTGCCCCTCGCCCCGACCCCGATCGAGCTGTCGGAGACGCCCGGCACTTACCGCCGCCGCGCGCCGCTGGTCGGCGAGCACACCGATGAAATCCTGCGCAGCCTCGGTTATGGCGACGAAGAAATCGCTGCACTGCGGGAGGAGCAAGTGATCTGAAGCGTCTGCCGGTTCAAAGAACCAGCTGGGTTTGAGTGACCAGCGCGATGAGCCGCCCCTCCTCGGTTGCGACCCGCGTCTGCCACACCATCGTGCGCCGGCCGCGGTGGACAGGGCTCGTCTCCCCGATCACTCGCGTTCCGACCGGAGCCGAGGCGACGAAGTTGGTCTTGCTTTCGATCGTGCGTGGTCCCCGCGCCCTGCCGGAGATTCACAATCGTGGCGACGGCGCCGAGCGTATCGGCGAAGGC
The DNA here is from genome assembly GCA_963836845.1 of uncultured Alphaproteobacteria bacterium. Lineage (GTDB taxonomy): Bacteria > Pseudomonadota > Alphaproteobacteria > ATCC43930 > CGMCC-115725 > AP-15. Next base: position 94,766 of record CAWILK010000036.1, read on the forward strand.
CATGATCGCGCCCCCGTGAAGCACTGCCGGGCGGGTGCACAAATCCTCTCTGACGGTCATCTTTGCCACGATCTTTTCGGGCGAGGCGCTGACGAATTCGATGCCCAGCAATTCGGCAAACGGCAGTCTCGTCTCTTTGACCCGATCCAATAGATCCAATTGCGCTCTCCTTGGTTCTGCGCCGATCCCGCCAGTTCTCTGGGCGACGGCCGCAATAGCCATGGTAATGCCATGATTGTCCGCGTACGGTCCCGGCCGCTCGGCCGGCCTGCTCGTTTGCCGGTGCCTCGACGAGGAAGGTTCATGCATAAATTGGCGGCTTTCGCCCTGATCTCCACGCTGTTTGTCGCGGGCGCCGTGTTTGCGCAACAAAAGAGCGGGAAGGACAGCGTTTACGAGGAGCTCAATTTCTTTGACGAGGCCTTCGAGCGGATCCGGCAAGACGCCGTCGACTCGGTGACCGACACAAAGCTGATCGGAGCCGCGATTTCCGGGATGCTGTCGGGCCTCGACCCGCACTCCTCCTTTCTGGATGAAGCCGCTTACAAGGCGATCCAAACCCCGGCGAATCAGAACCAGGTTGGTCTCGGCTTGGTGGTCACCATCGAGAACGGCCAGCTGAAGGTGGTCTCGCCGCAGGATGGATCCCCGGCTGCCCAGGCGGGGATCAAGCCGGGCGACCTGATCTTCACGATCGACAAGGAGCCGGTCTACGACCTGACCCTGGGAGAGGCGGAGCAGAAGCTCCGCGGCCCCGCCGGGAGCGAGGTCGAGCTTGTTCTTCGGCGCGGCAACGGCGGGCCGATCGAGGTGAAGATCAAGCGGGAGCCCTACAAGCTAGAGACCGTGACGGGGCGCGTCGTCATGGGGAACATCGGTTATCTGCGCATTGCCGGCTTCGACGCCGGCACTGCAGCAGCGTTGGCGGGCGTTGCCCAGGATCTGCGGCAGCGCGCCGGCAACAAGCTGGTGGGCTTCATTCTCGACCTGCGGAACAATCCGGGCGGCAGCTTCGACGCAGCAGTCGCCGCCGCGGATGCGTTTCTCGACAAAGGAGACATCGTCGTCGTCAAAGGCCGCAAGCCGGCCACTGCCAAGCGAATCGGCGCCACCCCGGGCGATCTCGCAAAGGGTCTGCCCTTGGTCGCCCTGGTCAATGGCGGCACCGCCCGCGAAACCGAGCTCGTGATCGGCGCACTGCAGGACAATCGCCGCGCCGTTATTATCGGGACCAAGAGCTTCGGCGAGAGCTCGATCGAAAGCTTCATCCCGCTGGGCAATGGCGGCGCGATCAGGTTGACGACCGCTCGCTTCACCACCCCGAACGGCCGGGAGATCCAGGGCAAGGGTCTCGAACCCGATCTCGGCGTGACGCCGCTCAAGCTTGCAAAACTGGGCCGTGGCGAGGGGCGCCACGAGGCCGATTTGCCGGGTGCGCTGAAGAATCCCGACCAACCCGCTGCCGAGCCGGGCAAGCCCCCGGCCGACGCTCCGCCGGGCGCGACCGCGACACCCGGCCCGGAGGAAGCCCCCTCCGTCGCCACCGGCGATATGGGCTCGTCGAACGACGAGCAATTGACCCAGGCGATCGACGTGCTGCGTGGGCTCTCCCTGATCGGCCGCCGCGCCGCGGGTTGAGCTCGGCGCAGCCGGTCAAGTTACAGCGGCAATCACACTGTCGGAGCCCGCAGCGGGCGCAGATCAGGGGCGGGGCGCAACGCCGCCTCGGTCCTGGCCTGCAGCGCCGGGAAATCGATGTCCTCGACCATTTCGCGCACGACAAGCCCCTCGGAGGTAACGTCGATGACGGCGAGGTCGGTGTAGATCCGCCGCACGACGCCGGCGGCGGTCAGCGGGTAGGCGCATCGGCGGCGGAGGCGCGGCGCGCCGGCCTTCGTCGTATGCTCGACCAGCACACGGATCTCCTTGGCGCCGACCGCCAGATCCATCGCGCCGCCGACGCCGGGCGGAAAGCCGGGATCGTCGGTCGTCCAGTTGGCGAGATCACCCTTTTCCGATACCTCGAAGGCGCCGAGCAGCGCGAGGTCGAGATGACCGCCGCGGATCATCAGGAACGAGTCGGTGTGGTGCACATAGCTGCCGCCGGTCACCAGCGTGATCGGTTGCTTGCCGGCATTGATCAGGTCCCAATCGACCTCGTTGTCGCCGGGCGCCGGCCCAACTCCGAGAACCCCGTTTTCGCTGTGCAGGACGATCTCGCGATCGGCCGGGATAAAGTCGGAAACCATGGTCGGCAGCCCGATCCCGAGGTTCACATAGGCGCCGTCCGCGAGATCCTGCGCGGCCCGCCAGGCGATTTGACGACGTTTCAGCGGCATTCTACCTCCGTCTCTTGCCTCCTTTTCGTCGTCCCCGCGAAAGCGGGGACCCACAGAGGACAGGCAAATAATTCGCACCCCTGGACCCCGCTTTCGCGGGGGTGACGTGAAGAGCCGGGATCATCCCGAAGGATATGCAGACAGCCAAATTTTCTCTACCCCGGCACTTCGACCAAACGGTCGATGAAGATGCCGGGGGTGACGATCGTTTCCGGGATCGAGCTCGCCGAGCTCGACGATATGGCGGACCTGGACGATCGACAGATCGGCCGCCATCGCCATCGTCGGATTGAAGTTGCGGGCCGATTTCCGGTAGGTCAGGTTGCCCCAGCGGTCGCCGCGATCGGCGGAGAGCAGCGCGACGTCGCCCTTCAGCGGCTTTTCGAGCACATGCATGCGGCCGTCGATCTCGCGGTGCTCCTTGCCCTCGGCGAGCCGGGTCCCGACCGCGACCGGCGAGTAGAAGCCGCCGAGCCCGGCGGCGGCGCAGCGCATCCGCTCGCTGATGATGCCCTGCGGCACCAGCTCCAATTCGATCCGGCCCGCGGCATAGAGCTCTTCGAAGACGACCGAGCCGGAACTGCGCGGGAAGGAGCAGATGATGCGGCGGACCCGTCCCGCCGCCATCAGGGCGGCGAGCCCGCCGCGCCCGGTCCCGGCATTGTTGGCGACGACGGTCAGGTCGCGCGCGCCCTGCTCGACCACCGCCTCGCACAACGCGTCCGGCAGCCCGGCGCCGCCGAACCCGGCGCACAGCACCGTGGCGCCGTCCCGAATCCCGGCGACCGCTTCGGCGAGCGTTCTGACCCGCTTGTCGATCATCAGAACGCCACCGCGTCGCCGCCCTTCAGCGCGAGCATCGCCCGCGCCTCGTCGGGTGTGGCGATCTCGAGCGACAAATTCTCGACGATCGAGCGCACGCAGCGCACCTGGTCGGCGTTGCTCTCGGCGAGCTTGCCTCTGCCGATCCACAGCGAATCCTCGAGCCCGACCCGGACATTGCCGCCCATGATGGCGCCCATCGACACGAGCGGCAGCTGGTGGCGGCCGGCGGCGAGGATCGACCACGCATAGGAATCGCCGAACAATTTGTCGGCGATCCGCTTCATGTGCATGACATTCTCCGGATCGGCGCCGATGCCGCCGAGGATGCCGAAGATCGTCTGCACAAAGAGCGGCGGCTTGACGAGGCCGCGTTCGAGGAAATGCGCGAGATTGTAGAGATGGCCGACATCGTAGCATTCGAACTCGAACCGGGTGCCGCAGCCCTCCCCCAGATCCTTCAGGATGCGCTCGATGTCGGCGAAAGTATTGCGGAAGATGAAGTCGCGGGTCATCTCGAGATGGCGCGACTCCCACGGATATTTGAATTCCTTGTACTTCTCCAACAGCGGAAACAGCCCGAAATTCATCGAACCCATGTTGAGCGAGCACATTTCGGGCTTGGCGCGCAGCGGCGCCGCGAGCCGCTCTTCGAGCGACATGCCATGGCCGCCGCCGGTCGTGATGTTGACGACGGCCGCAGTCGCCTGCTTGATCCGCGGCAGGAACTGCATGAACACGTCGGGATCCGGGGTCGGCCGCCCGTCCTTCGGGTCGCGCGCATGAAGATGCAGGATCGCCGCGCCCGCCTCCGCCGCGGCGATCGCGTCGCGTGCGATCTCGTCGGGGGTCAGCGGCAAGTGCGGGCTCATCGTCGGGGTGTGGATCGACCCCGTGACGGCGCAGGTGATGACGACCTTGCCACGAAGCGGCATCTTCTCCCTCCCCCAAATCCTCTCGCTCTATAATGGCCGACTTTGAGCCGCAGGTGATGCTATTTTTCGCCCGCTGAAAGCCACGGATCGCGTCACAATTTACAATTGAGCCGAAAATTAACGTTTGGCGCTTCTGCAGCGAATCTGCAGCAAAACTCCTCTTTTAGTTGTAGTGCAACCCAACATCGTTGGGGATCATAGAATGCAAATTGGACATTTCTGAGATCATACAGTTGCACATCCGGACCCCAAGCCGCGATGGAGACACGGTCGGCGCCTAGGGCCCGGAGAGGGCCGGCGGCGGCCTGAAAGACAGCCTCGGTGCTGCCTCCGGTATCCGCAAAAAGCAGGCGCAGACATCAGCAAGACGATCACGACCCCGGTGACAGACGAAACGACCCGGCGCTTGTGCATCTCCTTGCCAGAAGAGTGATAGAAGCTGGTTTTATGGAAAATCCTCTGCGGGTGTGCGATAGTAGCCGACCTTTTACAGCCTCCGTTTTCACGCTGCCGAAATTTACGGCGTGGGTGTACCATTGCAAACCAAGCACAACGGCAGGCTAAGAAGTCATGTCTGAAGATCGGGAAAACGAGCGGGCTTCGGCACCTGATGACGCAAAGGAAGACGCGGGAACTGCGGTGCCGTTTATTCCCTATGATGATGCAGCAAAGATGGTGGCCATTCGCGCGGCGCAAAGGCGTAGAGCATCGGCGGCGCTATTTCAAGAATCCACGCCGTTTCCGCCTATGGTGCAAGAGGCTGTAGGAACGGCTGCTGGGTCTGGTGCGGCGGATGCAGTCGGTTCAACTGTGCAGTTGGCGGCCTCCCTAACCACAATGTCTAGCCGCGGGGCCACGCTCACCGTTACACCAGATTGGGCAGTGTTGCGCTCTGAACTGAACGCGCGGCTAGATTTTATAGAAGCTGGCTTGCAAGCCGTAGCCCCGGTTATCCAACACTTTGAAACAGCCTGTCGTGAGAGTGCACGGATTGGTCACAACAACCCACCTGAGGACATCGACCTTCTGCCAATTGGGTTGGCTGAATTAGAGCTCGGCATACTTGCGGCGAATTTGGCCCGCTCTGAGATTAATTCTGACCATCCCCGATTTGATGTGTTGCGATTGTGCGGCCTCGTCCTACGCTCGACTGGCGGACTGATTTTTGCCTGCATTAAGTGGATTGGGGAAAAAGGCAACGTATTTGTTGACAGCTTTTTGAAAGCATTTGCCAAGACAATGGCACCGGCCACCGCTACGGTACTGGCCGCTAAATTGGCAGGAATAAATTTCGACATCACTGAGGTGGTGAATAAAATTCAACACCTCTTCGAGGCAGTGCATTTGCCGTTTTGAGACTCGAATTTCGGCCCGGCTGATAAACGCACCGTCGCGGAATCAATCCTCTGGAAAATTCAACGCCTTTCAGAGTGAAGCACAGACGGTTCAATCCAAACCAAAGGCGATCTGTGCAATTTCGTTTGGTCGCTTTAGGTCGAAACCTTCCCGCCAAACCGTATCAGTCATATTACCAATATTCTTTAATATAGAAACGCCGTTTTGGCATCGAGGATTGGAAAATCTGGTTCCGGTAGATGAGCAACGCCAGAAAAATTGCTCGCATGTACTCAGGCGTGATCGATATCTCGTCGCCGGGCTTGAACCATTTAATGAGCTTGCACCTTGCTACGTCGTCCGTTGCAACACCTAAATGGTGAACGATTGACGTGCGAAGATGTCGAAGGTCTCCCCAAAGATCGTGACTCGCATGCTCACGCAAGCGCTGTTGTACTATTTCCCGATTTTGTTCGTTTCGGTCAAGCTGGACCATAGCAATAACAAATTCCTGTCGTAAGTATTCATGCCAAAAAATCATAAAAGGAAACGATACATACTTGACCAAGGATGATGAAGTTATCGCCACTTGGTGCATTTCGTGCTTTTGCCTCACCCAGTGTGGATTGGTGAATTCCCGCCGTACAGAAATTAGCATCTTCAAAAATCTTGGTGTATGTGAATAGTCGTGTGTCCTGAAATGCTTCTGAGTTTAGTTGAGTGCCGCGCAAATATGCGCGCATCTGCTCTTGGTCTTTCACCGCATGATTACGAATTTGGTCGGAATCCTGCCACTGCATCAAGATAAAACGCCTGTAGGCGCTTCCAAAGCTGCGTAAATTTTTCGGAGAGTTCTCTCACTCTCATATAATCGATAGGGTCGGGGTCAGTGTCGACACGCATCGGCATCGGTGATCGCTCCCGCGCGTTTGCTAGAAATTGTGGGCTCAGCGCTGCGCAAGATGTTTTGCTAAATAGCTTAAGAAACCTTTCGGCTAGCCTGCGCCGCCTAGCCCGGCCAGTGCTGCGGCCGCTTGATCTTACTCGACCGAGCGCGCGTTCCCATAGACATCGATCATTTCGACGCGGGTGACGTGTTGGCAGAAGATGGGGCCGTTCGGCAGGTGGGCATAGGCGACCATCGCTCGATTCTTGCAAGTTCATTGCTCTTGCTGTCAGGTTCCTGCTTAATTTTGCCAAGTTGCTGCGCGAGATCTGATAGCTGGTCATTTGGCTGAAAAAAAGGGAGTAGCCAAAGCGCAAGGGCGACGCCGCCGCTCAATCCGAATATCGACCAGAGCCACCAGAGCCCACGCAGGCGTTGCCAGCGAAAATAAGCCTGCCAGGTTTTAGGCAACTGATCTAAGACACGAATTAAAAGGGTATTTGCGCCTCGTTGCTTTAGCAGTTCTTTGACATTTTCAGTAATAATTAACATAACGCCTGCTGCTAGTAGAAAGATTCCAAATTGACAATATGTTGTAGGAAGCTATGCAGTTTTCGGCGATATGTGGTATGGAGGAGTGGGGGATAGCGGCGGGGGAAGCGATGGTTGCGGCTCGACGCATTATTGCACTGTCGATTGACGCGGATCAGCGCAGCGCGCTTGTCGAGATCTCGCGCTCGCGCACCGAGCCCGCGAACCGGGTGGAGCGCGCCTGCATCGTTCTCGCCTACCTCGACACCCCCTCGGCCTACGCCGTGGCGGGTCAGATTGGGGTGAGCCAACAGACGGTGACCCGTTGTTTGCAGCGAGCTGCGGAATTGGGAGTGTTGGCGGCGCTCGACGATCGCGCGCGGTCAGGACGCGACGCGGTAATTACCTCGGACGCGAGGGCTTGGCTTGTGGCGCTGGCTTGCGCAAAGCCGACGCAGTTCGGCTACCCGCATGAGCTGTGGACCACCCGCCTGTTGGCCGCGCATGCGCGGAACCACGGGCCGCGCGCCGGCCATCCGAGCCTGTCGAAGCTGGCTCAGGGAACGGTGTGCAAGATCCTCGCCGCGCACGAGGTCAAGCCGCACAAGAGCCTGCCCTCGCGAAGGCGGGGGTGCGCTATTACCTGGAGCGGCGCGATCCCGAGTTCGAGCCGAAAATGGCGGAGGTTCTGTGCGTCTACCGTGAGGTCGAGATGCGGCGGGCCGCCGGCGGCGCCGCGAACGAGCACGCGATCGCCGTCGTCTCGTATGACGAGAAACCCGGCATCCAGGCGATCGGCACAACCGCCCCCGATCTGCCTCCGGTTCCCGGCACCCATCCCACGATCAGCCGCGATCACGAATACAAGCGCCACGGAACGGTGACGCTGATGGCCGGCATCGACCTGCTCACCGGTCAGGTGCACGCGCTGGTCAGGGATCGTCACCGCAGTCGCGAATTCATCGAGTTTCTGCAGACCCTCGACGCCGCTTATCCCATCGCAACCGCGATCAAAATCATTCTCGACAATCACTCCGCCCACGTCTCGCGGGAAACCAAGGCTTGGCTCGCCGCCCGACCCGAGGGACGCTTCCGGTTCGTCTTCACCCCCAAGCATGGCTCCTGGCTGAACCTGGTCGAGGGCTTCTTCGCCAAAGCCGCCCGCTCCGTGCTCCGCCACATCCGCGTCAACTCCAAACACGAGCTGAAACAACGTATCACCGAGTTCATCAACGACCTCAATCGCGATCCGGTCGTCCATCGATGGCATTACCAAATCGATCTCGCCGCTTGATCCATAGGCTCGATATTTTGGAAACGTTGTACTAGAATGCCAAATATCGAAATGGCTACCCAAGTGACAACGCCGCGAACGGTCACCATTGATGGAGGCATACGTCGTGCCTCTCTCTTGGACGGTTACGGCGTCAGCCGCGAAATCGTCGCCTGACTGACATTGTAGCTGCGGGCGACGCTGCGCTGCGTCTCGCCGGCATCGAGGCGTTTGCGGGCCTCTTTCTGCTGGTGTGGTGTGAGGATTGGTTTGCGGCCAAATTTGACGCCCTTTTCCTTGGCGTCGGCCCGGCCGCGCGCCGTGCGTTCGAGAATGCGGCGGCGTTCGAGCTTCGCCGCAACGCCAAGGATGGCGAAGATGATCTCGGCGAAGTCGGATGTGGTATCGAGGAACGGCTCGGCCAGTGACCGGATACCGGCTCCGGCCCGCTGCATGTCGCGGGCGATAATCAGAAGGTCGGTCGTGTCGCGCGAGAGGCGGTCAACGGCCGGGGTTATCACCACGTCGCCGGGGGTGAGCTTCTTTATGAGCGCGGCAAGCTGCGGCCGGTCGGCCGTGGTACCGGTGATCTTCTCGCGGAACACCTTTTCGCATCCGGCCGCCTTCAGTTGGCGCACCTGGCCGGTTTCGTCTTCGGCGGCCGTCGAGACGCGGGTATAGCCGTAAATCATGCCGTGATTGTGCATCAGAAATCTGCATCAAAAAAGCCCAATTTCATCAAGGGTATGGTTTTGATGCGAATATTTTTGATTTCTGCACGATTACATTACGCGCTTGGCGTCCAGGGCGGAAGGGCGGGTAAGCGCCGAGACAACTACGTCTTGCCGACCGACATGGCGATCCTTCCGAGCGCATCGCGCAGACGTGGCGCGGCGAAGTCCAGAAAACGGCGCATCTTGAGCGGCATCTGCCCTCGCGAGGCATGGATCAGGTTCACCGGCGCCGGGTCCGGCTCGAATGCTCCGAGAATGATGCGCAGTGCGTCCGCCTCGACCGCTTCGGCGACCTGATAGTGCAGCAGCCGCGTAACGCCGACACTGCGGATCGCGGCTTCCGCCGCGGCCTCCGTCGTCGTTACGGAGAGACGCGGCACGATCGGCACCTCAAGTGGGGCGGTCGGTCCTGACGCTGACGCTTTGAATCGCCAGCCGAACATGTCCATCGGCGCATCGAGGGCCACGCACGGCAGGTTCTGCAGATCCTCGGGTGTCCGGGGCACGCCGCGGCCTGCCAACAGCGCCGGACTGGCGCATACCACTCTCCGCATCACACCCACCTGCGTTGTCACCATCGAGCTGTCCGGCAGCTTTCCGATCCGCACGGCCATATCGAGGTGAGCGTCGATCAGATCGAGGTTGCGGTCAGCCAGCACAAGGCGAATGTTGATTTCAGGGTAAAGCGCCAGAAAGTCCGCCACTGCGGGCAACACGTGCAGTCGCCCGAACAGGATGGGCGCGGTGATGACCAGCTGGCCCTTGGGCGTTGTGAATTCGCCGGCGGCTTCGCGTTCTGCTTCGTCGACCTGTTCCAGAATGCGGCGCGCGGCCGCGACGTAGGCCATGCCGGCATCCGTCAGGGTAAGCTTGCGCGTGGTGCGGATCAGCAGCCGCGTGCCAAGGAGTGCTTCAAGGTCCGTAATTTTGCGGCTCAGCGTCGCCAGCGGCACCTTTAAGGCCCGTGCTGCGGCCGACAGGCTCCCCGTTTCGGTGACTGTCACCAGCATCGACATGGCCTCGAAGCGATCCATCCATCCTCCCATTTTATAGTAAAATCATTCCCAATATTACCGGATTATCTCCAAAAATGAAGAGGGCCATCATTCTCCTCAGCCGAACCAATCCCGGTTCGCACATCCGAAGGAGAATTTGTCATGTCCCGTATCTCGATCCCCGCCCGCGACGATGTTCCCGAGGCCTCGAAGCCGATCCTGGATGCCGTGCAGAAGCAGCTCGGCGTCGTTCCGAACATGTACCGCTTGATTGCCTTGAGCCCGGCCGCGCTGCAGGGCTTCACCGCCAATAACGGAGCCCTGACAAAAACGCTCGACGTCAAGACGCGCGAGCGGATCGCCCTGGCCGTTGCACAGGTGAACGGCTGCGACTACTGCCTCTCGGCACATAGCTATCTCAGTCTGAACCTCGCCAAGATCGGCTCCGACGAGATCGCTCTCAACCGCAAGGGCCAATCCGGCGACGCGAAGGCGGATGCCGCCGTGCATTTCGCGGCCAAGGTCGTGCGCGAACGAGGTCACGTCACCGAATCCGACATCAAAGCGGTCCGCGCCGCCGGCTTCAGCGATGCGCAGATCGTGGAGATCCTCGCGGTCACCGCCGAGAATATCTTCACCAACGTGCTCAACGTGGTCGCGGAAACCGACATCGACTTCCCGGTCGTCCGTGCTGCCGAAGCTGCGTGACGCGAGCTCGGGCTGGCGATCCCTCCCGGTCGCCAGCCCGCCCGTTCCTGCACGTAGGAGCATCCCATGTCATACGGATTTCTCGATATTGCCGCGACGCCCAGCGTCCGGGCCGTGCAGGCCAAAATGGGCGTCGATCGCATCTGGCAGGACTTCAAGGGGCACCGCGAGTTCGATCGGTTCACCGAGAACGAAGCGGCGTTCATCGCTGCGCGCGACAGCTTCTACATGGCGACGGTTTCGGAGACCGGTTGGCCGTATGTCCAGCACCGGGGCGGTCCGCGCGGTTTCCTCAAGCTCCTCGACGACCGCACTCTCGCTTTCGCCGACTACCGTGGCAACCGCCAATACATCAGCACCGGCAACCTCGCGGCCGACGACCGGGCGTGCCTGTTCCTCATGGATTACACCCGCCCCGCGCGGCTCAAAATCTATGCCCGCGTCGAAACTCTTGCGCTCGACGCCGATCCGGCTTTGATCGCGCTCGTCACCACGTCGGATTACAAGGCTAAGCTCGAACGCATTTTCCGGCTGCACCTGGAAACGTTCGACTGGAATTGCCCGCAGCACATCACGCCGCGCTTCACCGAGCAGGACATCGCCGAGGCCGTCCGCCCGCTGCGCGACCGCCTGGCCCAGCTCGAAAGCGAAAACGTCGAGCTGCGCGCACGCCTTACTGTCCCAGGAGATTCCCGATGAACGCTCAGCGCCCCCCGCTGCCACCTTTCACGCCCGAAACGGCGATTGAAAAGGTCCGCCTCGCCGAGGATGGGTGGAACAGCCGCGATCCCGAAAAGGTCGCACTCGCCTACACCATCGATAGCAACTGGCGAAACCGTGCCGAATTCCTGCGGGGCCGGGAGGAGATCATCGCCTTCCTGACCCGCAAGTGGCAGCGCGAGCTCGACTATCGGCTCATCAAGGAGCTGTGGAGCTTCCGCGAGAACCGCATCGCCGTGCGCTTTGCGTATGAGTGGCACGACGACAGCGGCACTTGGTTCCGCTCCTACGGGAACGAGAATTGGGAGTTTGGCGAAGACGGCCTGATGCGCCGCCGTCTCGCCAGCATCAACGATGCGCCAATCCGCGAGGCCGAGCGCCGCTTTCATTGGCCCCTGGGCCGCCGTCCCGACGATCACCCCGGCCTCAGCGACCTCGGCTTCTGATCGCCCCGACCCATCCACCTTGCACATCCCGGCCGCGTCCGGCGTCCGGTAACCAAGGAGCACGACTATGACACATCCAACCTACCGCACTGCCGACGTTGACGGCTTCGAGGTGTTCTACCGCGAGGCCGGCGACCGCTCGAAGCCGACGCTGCTGCTGCACGGCTTCCCCACGGCCAGCCATATGCGTGGACACTGGAACAAATGCCAAAACCGGGGCGGCGATTGCTTATTCAAACGATACGGCGTCTGGTAGATGGCACAATGGCACCAATGTTACATGCGACAACACCGAACACCTCATCTGCTACGTGAACCCATGAGGGGCGGGTTTCTATATGTAGTGGTTTTTTCGCCCGGCGAGCATTTCGATTTTTGCCGCATAAGGGGCATTATGACAAGAATCGGCGATGTTTCACTTTGCGTAACGTCAAGTGAAACATTGCCCAAGAATCTTTCCAATAATATTCAAATTTTCCTGTTAGCATTGGGTCTTTCCGGCCGTGCCCCGTGTTTATGCTGGCTTTTGCGGGTGCGGCTGGCCACTGTATTTGCTTGCCGCTCACGATAACTACTTGCCCGCGCCGGACACGAGATATGGGTCAAGGGGTGGCTGCTCTGCTCCGTTGCGTCCGCTCCAACTCAGCCAGGGGTTCCGGCCGACCCCGACGGGCCGTGCCGGAATGACCCGCGATCTCTTTCGGGCTAGCCCTGCGCCTGGATGAACGCCCTGACCTTGGGGTAGGCGTCGGTCTGCCACCGGCGGCCGTGGAAGACCCCATAATGGCCGACTTTGGGCTGAAGGTGGTGCGTCTTTTTTGCCGGAGGAATGCCGCTGCACAGAGCATGCGCGGCAACGGTTTGTCCGGCCGCGCAAACATCGTCGTTCTCGCCCTCCACGGTCATCAGCGCGGTGCGCTCGATGGCGGCGGGCTCGACCGGCTCGCCGCGCACCCGGAAACGCCCGAGCGGCAGATCGTGGTCATGAAAGACGCGTTTGATGGTCTGCAGATAGAAATCCGCCGGCAGGTCCATGACCGAGCTGTATTCCTTGTAAAAGGCGCGGGTCGCCGCGGCGCTCTCGCCGTCGCCCTTTACCAGATTGTGAAACATCGACCAGTGCGCCGAGACGTGCCGGTCGAGGTTCATGCTGAGAAACCCGGCGAGCTGCAGGAACCCCGGGTAAACGCGCCGGAATGCGCCCGGGTAACGCGCCGGCACCGTTGTAATGACGGTGCGCTCGAACCATTCCAGCGGGCGGGCTTCGGCGAAGCGGTTGACCTCGGTCGGGTTCGCGCGAGTGTCGATCGGCCCGCCCATCAAGGTCATCGAGGCCGGCTGGCAAGGGTCGCGCGCAGCCGCGAGCAAGGAAACGGCGGCGAGCACCGGGACCGAAGGCTGGCATACCGCGACGACGTGGACCCCTTGTCCCAAGAAGCGGATGTAGCGGATCACCTGCTCGACAAAATCATCGAGATCGAACCGCCCATAAAGCAGCGGGATGTTCCGTGCGTTCACCCAATCGGTGAGGAAAACGTTGTGGTCGCGCAGCATCGTTGCGACCGTGCCGCGCAGCAATGTCGAGAAGTGGCCGGACAACGGCGCCACGACCAGCACCGTCGGCTCGTCGCGAGCCTCCCTCCTTGCGAAAGTGCAAGAGCTTGCAGAACGGGTGAGAGGCGACGACCTCCTCGGTGACCCCCAGCTCCTCGCCATTGACTGTCACGCTCTTGATGCCGAAGGCCGGGCGGTCATGCGACATGCCGGCATTGGACAGCAATTCCATCGCCGCTGCGGCGCCCCGCACCACCGGGAAGTCGCCGATCAGCGGCCAAGGCTGGGTCAGCACTCCTCGGAAAAACTCGGCGATGAGGCGAATCGGGGCGAGTACGTCGCTATGGGCCTGATAGGTGTCGTAAAGCATTTATCCTCGTAGCTACCCGCCCCAACTTGCCAACCTCCAAACTGTCGAAACGGCTCCCGCCCCGATCCATCGGAAGGCGAATGCATCCGAACTCAAAGAATGTTCGAATTCAAGCAGATATTTGTATTGACAACGGGTTGCGCAAGCCCACAGCAACTTCGGCTAGCTGCAGGGAGCCGCTACGGTTGTGGACTGACCGTCCGGCTCCTTTCAGAGCGGCGGCGCCGCCAAGCCGCCGCGCACCTCGTGGACGACAATTCCCGAGAGCCGAGGCGGCGGGGCCAGCCAGCGCGGATCCGCGAGGCTCGTCCCGATATCGCCCTCCCCTGCCTTCCAGCGCCGGGCAATCGCGGCCGATGAAAAATCGGCCAATTTGACGGCATAATCGACGGCGCTGCCCTCGTGCACCAGGTGCAAGATCGTTATCGTCGCGTTGCTTGCTTCGGAGAGGCAGCGGCGGATTTCGCCATCCCCGCGCAGGGCCGCCGGAAGCCGCTCGCCGAGCAGCGCGATCCTGCGACGAAGATCGTGCGTTCGGCGCATCGCGGCGATTTCCCTCGCGGTGCGGCTGATGCCGCCCTGCGCACCCGGGACCGGCTCGTAGCCGTCGATGGCAAAGCACAAGGTGTCGGCGGGCCGCGCATCATGCAGCGCCGAGACCGCTACGACGCTGCCCCCAAAAAACTGCCGGTCGATCGAGACCGGCGGCAGGCCGGGCAAGGGGCTGCTCGCCAGGATGTGGGCAGGGCCGAGAGTGTGCCGATCGTTGTCAAAGAAGGTCTCGGCCCCTGTCGCCAAGTTGGTCGCACCAAACACGACCCGGACGGCGCCCGAATTGATCCGCTCGAAATCGACCGCCTCGCTGATCAGCGAGCGCAGCTCTGCCGCGGTAACGATCGGTTCCTTGCTGTGAGGCGGAATTGGACTGGCGCGCGAGCCGCCCGACAAGAGGCCGGATAGCGCCGCCTTCGCCCACCGAGCGGGAAGGCCGGGAAACCTGCGAGCGGCGCGCCTGCTCAGCTCCCGCCAGAACTCGCGCAATCTCAAGACGCGCTCGTGCGGCAGGTTTCCCGCGATGATGGCCGCGTTGACGGCCCCTATCGCGGTGCCGGCGATCCAGTTCGGCCGCACCCCGCATTTTTCGAGCGCGGCGTACGCCCCAGCCTGATAGGCGCCCAGCGCCCCGCCGCCCGACAGCACGAGCGCGATCCGTTCGAAACGGGCCAAGCTCTTATCCGGTCGCCCTCGCGCCAAGATCTGCTCCCTACCGCCCGCTCCTATCGGATAATGCCAATCGCTTCACTTGCCCGGACGGACGCAGTCCTTTCCCGCGCGGAACATCATAGGAAGTCTCGCCCGCGGGTCCAATGCCGAAAGCGCGGCTCATCGCCCCCTCTTTTGCGCGACGACCGGCGGAAGGGACTTGAGATAAACGGCAATTGCGCGCCGATCGGCATCATCGAGGCGGGAGGTGTTGCGCACGATTTCCGCCATGGGGCCGCCGACGAAGTCGAATTCCGGTGTCTGACCGCTGGTCAACAGCGTCACGATGTCGTCTTCGCTCCAATCGCCGATCCCGGTCTGAGGGTCGGGCGTTATGTTCGGCGCTGCCTTGCCGCCGGGTCCGGCGGAGCCGCCCGAAAAGGCGCGCCGCGGATCCCGTGCGCCGAGCCAATTCCGCGGGGTGTGGCAGTCGCCGCAGCGCCCGACGGTCGCGGTGAGGTAGGCGCCGCGGTTCCAGCCTTCGCTCTTGGCGGGATCGGGCGCCAACGGGCCGGGAAAAGGCTCGGCAAGCACGCCGACCGCCGCCCGCGCGCGCCCCGCCGAAAATGCGCCGGCGCCGTCGCTTCGGTTTACCTGCGAGACGGCCGGCAGGCTGTCGAGAAAAGCCTTCAGATCGGCAACATCCTCGGTTGTCAGACGGTCGAAAAACGGGAATGGAAAGACCGGCAGATAATGCGAATCGTCAGGCGCGATTCCCCAGCGCAGAGCTCGCTCGAAATCGGCGAAGCGCCAGCGGCCAATTCCGGTCTCCGGGTCAGGGGTGATGTTGGGAGACCACGCGGTGCCGAATGGCGTATCGAGCGCCCGCCCCCCCGCATACGGCCGGCCTTGGCGCTCGGCATCGGTATGGCAATGGTCGCAGCCGGCCGCCTCCGCCAGATACGCCCCGCGCGCGATCGACTGGGCCGCAGCGGGCGCAGCAATCGCGAGCGAAACCGCGATCGGCACGGCGCACAGGATTTGCGAAAGACTGCCCCTCCGAGCAAAAACCCCCGGGAGCAGAGCCCGGGGGCGAGGGTCACGACCGCCTGCTGTCACATTCTCGCTATTTTTCGATCTTCTCGCGGAAGGTGGTGTGGCAGCCGCCGCAGCCGTTCTTTCCGAGATCGCCGAAAGCGGCCTCGACCGCCGCCTTATCGGTGCCGTTCAGCGCCACCACGAGCGCGTTGGCCTTCATCGCGGCGGCCCTCTGCGCGTCGAGGAACTTGTTCCAATCGGCCCAGATAACCGGCTTTGCGACGTAATCACCGGTCGGGTTTGGCCCGCCCGTTCCGGGAGGGAACAAGTCCGGGATCTTTGCTGTGGTCTGGGTCAGATCGGCGGCGGCTTTCTTGGCTTTGTCCAGATCCCCTTTGCCATCGATATAGGCCTTGATGTTTTGCAGGTCCGCGCTCTGCTCCTTCATCGTCGCCTGACGGTTTTTCAGGACGGTTTCCTTGTCCTGCGCAAGCGCAAACCCGCTCGTTCCGACCAAGACGACCGCAAATGCTGCGCCGAACATCCGAGTTTTTGTTAACGATAACATTCAACCTCCCTGTTTGATCGTGCTGACTGAAGGTCAGCGCAAAGCGCTACACGGTATACCGCCTCGATTTTATCAAAGCAATACTTTGCGTAATCGGCTCACAATTACGTGATCGGGATTTCGATATACTGCTTGAACGCGGGCCGCTCGACGCATGCGCTCGTACCATGCCTTGAGATTTTTCAATAATGGCCGCTCGATCGGGAACGCGTGCCAGCGATAGACCAGGGTTCCGAGCGTGATCTCCGCCAATGTCAGCTGCTCGCCAGCCAGATAGGGCCGCCCGTCGAGAGCGTCCTCGACGATCGTCCAGGCGGCGAGCGCCGCGCTGCCGCGCCGCCTCGATCGCCGAATGGTCACGCTGCTCGGGCTTGGTGCGGATCAATCCGAACAGCAGCGCACCCATCGGCGGCCCGATGCTGGAGAGCTGCCAGTCCATCCAACGCTCGACATCGGTGCGGGCCTCCGGCGCCTTCGGGTAGAGCCGATCGCCATCGTGGGTGGCGCAAAGATAGCGGCAGATCGTGTTCGATTCCCACATGATCAGATCGCCGTCCTTGACCGTCGGCACCCGCCCGTTCGGGTTCATCGCCAGATATTCGGGATCTTGATTTCCGCCGAAGGGCCCGCCCAGATCGACCCGCTCGTATTCGAGCCCGAGCTCGCCGCAGCACCACAGCACCTTCTGCACATTGGACGAGGTCGTCCGACCCCAGATCTTCAGCATCGCAGCTCCTCCGACTCGCCGTGCGCCTATGGAGCCCCAGATTTTACGTGCGGCGCAACAGCCCCTTGCGCTGGAGCCGGATGATCGATGCCTATCGAAGCCGTCTAGTCGTAGGAGGTGCCGATGAAATGCCGTCTTGCCCGCTGGCGTGCGCGCGCTGGTCCTCGCCGGCGTCAGCGCCGAGGCGACGCAGCAGGGCCAAGGGAGCGTTGGTCAACTGGAAAGCGGATGGATGTCTGCGCCAAGCAGGCTCAGGCCGCTTTTCCCGATTACAACGCCGAATCAAATGCCAAGCGGGATGCCAAACTCAAGGAATGCTTGAACGCGAGCGGCCTGCCCCCGCGCCAGCCTGCGGCGCCCGGATCTCCATAGGCGGCCGAAGCAGAGTCCGGCGCTCAGCTGGCGTGGCTTGGCTCCCAACCCTCCGCCATCGGCGGCAGGTCGGTGCCGCGGCGTTGAAGCGCGGCCTCAGCCTGCCTGGAGAGAGGGGCGTCGAGCAAACGCGAATTGCGCCTCGAGCCCTATATCGAGGCTGGAGGTGACTTCGAGCCGAGGATCCTCGAAAACATGCGTGCGCCGACGCCGGCGCCATGCCATCACGGCTGTCATCCCGCGCCCGCAGCAATCGCCCGATCTGCGGGCCGGAAGAGCTGTATCACGGCGCGATCCAGCGGTTCGCGATCTCCGAGGGCGCCGCGTCTGACGACAACGAACCGATCCAGCATGCGGATCACGTCATCGGCCCGGTACCAGGTTTCGCCGGTGACCCAGCGATTGGTCGTAAAGAGCCGGCCGGTTCGCCGCGATGATCGACCGAGATCGCGACCAGATGGCTTACCTCATCTCGCGTCCCGCGTTTGATGGGCGCCGCTTGCGGTGGCGACGCAGCGACATCGGCGACCGCAAGCTCGGGAAGAAGCAGCGGCGCGACACCCGGCGGCATGCCCTCGGGCCTGAGAAACGTGTGGAAATGCCCGCTTTCCGGCGCTCGGCCCGCCATCGGTCGGATGCGCGTGAAAAAAATACTGCGCATGGCTCTTCGGATCGAAAACATCGCCCTCGGGATAATGCCGCCAATCCGAGACGACCGCGCTGCCTGCGGTCAGCTCCGGTGAGGAGGTCGGTGTCGCGGGCGGCAAGGTCCCGCCGGCATTCGCGGATGATCGCGGCAGCCGCCGTCATCTGCTCGATTTCGTCCCGGCTTACGCCAAAGCCGGCATCGTGATCCGAGTTCGACAACGCGACCCCCGCGAACAAAACGCGTCCAGAATAGCTAACTACGCTTTCTCGCCAAAGCGGGATTGGTGACTGTCCACACGACGATGTCCTTGATCACTGCGCCGAGCGCGTCGTCAAAAGCGGTGACGATGCTGGGCACGTCATTCGCCAAAGCGCGGCGGCGCTGCTCGAACGAGGTTTGCGCGACGACCTCTCGGTCGGAGGGATTGACGAGCCGGGCATTGATCGCCACCCATACCTCAGGCGGGCCGTTCGGACGAATCGTATACCGCCTCAAAGTGGCGGATCTCGGGCTTGAGGATGAAATCCGCGCGCAGCCCGACCGATTCGCGGTCGATCGCGGTGATCGCCCCGCTGTTCTCAAAGGATTGGACGAGCGCCGTCTGGACCAGCAGCGGGGCTCGGTCGGTCCATTCCGAATCGGCGAAATAATCGATCGAGACGGCCGACCGGGTCAAGGCGATCCGCGCCGTATCGAGCCCGGCCGGCGACAGGGGGAGGTCGATCAGCAACTGCACAGAGCGGTGCGGCAAATCGGCGGATAGGTGCTCTTCGGCGTGACCCGATAGAGGTGTGCCGGCGAGGCGCCGCCGAGCAGCCCCGAGCAGCCGGCCAGGCCGAGAACGAGGACAGCCGGGGAGCAGGTCGGCGAGAAAGGCCAAAAGCCGTCGGCCGCGTCATTGCGGCCGGTACCCCTCCCGCCGTTCCCCGAACAACAGGCGCGCCGGGTCACGCTCGACCGAGGCCACAAACCGCGACAATCCGGCAATAAAACGCTGCATGTCGCTGACGAGATTGCTGACTTGGGTCAATGTCGATTGCGTGAACACTTGAAGTCCCGGGCGGTTTTCCTGAAGCACCTGCTGCAGTTGCCTGTTCGTGTCGGTCAGGTCTTTGGCTAAGCCGATCGAAATCGTTGAGGGCCTGCGAGGCTTCGTCCTTCAGTCCTCCCTTGGCTCGCGTAGCTCTGTCGACATGATCAAGCAGCGATGTCATCTCGAGAACAGTCGGCATTCGCATTGGCGACGAGTTCGCTGACCTCCTTGGCTCGGGGCGACAAAGTGCCCGTGATCGTGCGAACATTCTGCAGGCTGTCGGAAACGGCCTTACGGTTCTGCTCGCTCAGCACAGCATTGAGATTGTCGACCGTCGACCATCAGCCGGTCCAACAGTTGCGGGCCCGTTTCGGTGACCCGCTGCAGCACCGAGCTCCCCGATGCGATTACCGGATAGCGATGGCCAGGCTCGGGCTCGAGATTCCTGCGCCTCGCGGGTGCCGCCGCGAATCTGGATCGTCGCGACGCCGCTCAACAGGTTGGTGTCGACAAATGCCCGAGCATCAGTCTTGATCGTGACGAGATTGTAGTCGATCTCGACTGTGACCTGGATTTTTTCCAAATCATCGGGATCGACACGAACATCGACTACTCGGCCCACCGTGATGCCGTTATACTGAACAAACGATCCTTTGCTCAGCCCGGTCACCGACCCCTTAAAGAAGATGTAATAGCGCTTCAGTTCTTGCGCGAATTCGACCCGTCCGAGCGACAATACGGCCACAAAGCCCAGGACGATTATCGCAAGGACAAAAGCACCGACTGCAACATAATGGGCTCTCGTCTCCATCTACTTTCTCCGACAGAAAAGGCGAGCTCACACCGGAGCCGGGGTCCGCTTGTTTTTTTCTTCGTCGGGGCGTCGGCTGTGGAGTGCTGTGCCGCTCGTCCGCGGGGACCGTGGAAATACGCGTGGATCCAAGGATGATTATCCTTGAGCAATTGCTCCAGTGTGCCGACGCGCACTTTCTTGTCTACCAACACCGCCACCCGATCGCAGATCGCGAACAGGCTGTCGAGGTCATGCGTCACCATGAATACCGTAAGGCCCAGGCTGCCTTTCAGATCTCGGATCAATTCGTCAAAGGCGCCGGCGGCGATCGGGTCGAGGCCGGCTGTCGGCTCGTCGAGAAAGACGATTTCCGGATCGAGCGCAAGCGCGCGCGCGAGGCCGGCTCGTTTGCGCATGCCCCCCGACAGCTGGGACGGGTACTTCTGTCCCGCATCCTGGGGCAGCCCCACCATGCCGACCTTGACGGCCGAAATCTCGTCCATCAGGCGCAGCGGCATGTTCCTGATAATATTCCTTGAGCGGGACTTCGATGTTCTGTGCGACCGTCAGCGAGCTGAACAGCGCGCCATCCTGAAACAGCACGCCCCAGCGGTTGTCGAGCTCTCGCCGCTGACGCTCGCTCATCGTCAAGAAGATCTCGCCCGAATACTTCGACTTGTCCCTCAGCCGGCCGGTTTAGCCCCACGATCGTCCGCAACAAGCACCGATTTGCCCGACCCCGAACCGCCGACGACCCCAAGGACTTCGCCGCGCACGACGTCGAGATCGAGACCGTCATGGACCGTCTCGGTGCCAAAGCGGTTGACGAGGCCACGCACGCGTATGATCTGCTTCGTCCGGCTCGATTCGCCACGTCAAATCCGCAAGATGGAAAAGACGATCGAAAAGCCGGCGTCGGCTACAATGACGAGAAAAATCGCCTCCACCACCGCCAAGGTGGTGAGGCGGCCGACACTCTCGGCGCTGCGCGCCACCTGAAAGCCTTCGTAGCAGCCGGTAAGAGCGATGATGAAGGCAAAGAACGGCGCCTTGATCAAGCCGATCCAGAAAGTCCAGGCATAGAGCGAGGATTGTAGCTGGCGAACAAATTGCGGGGCAGTGATGCCAAGTGATGCCCAGGCCATCACGCAGCCGCCAAGGAGCGCCAGCAGGTTGGCATAGAGGGTGAGCATCGGCAGAGTCAGCATCAGCGCGAACAGACGGGGAATGACGAGTACTTCGACCGGATCGAGACCGATCGTGCGCAGCGCGTCAATCTCTTCATTGACCCGCATCGTGCCGATCTGGGCGGTGAAGGCGCTGCCCGAGCGGCCGGCGATGATGATCGCCGCCATCAAGCACCCCGAGTTCCCGGAGTATCCCGGCTCCGAGCAGATTGACCGTGTAGATCTCCGCACCGAAACGGCGCAATTGGTCGGCGCCCTGATAGGCAAGGACGACACCGATCAGAAAGGACAACAGCCCGACAATCGGCAGAGCGTTGACCCCTGTCTGCTCCATTTGGGCAACCAGCGGGGTCAGTTTCAGCCGCTGCGGACGAAGGAGCAGACCCCGATGGTGATGCAGATCAGGCCGAAAAAGCTCAGCAGACTATAGGCGCGGCCCACCAGCCCGAGCGAAACCTCGCCAATTCTGGCCAGAAACCCTGAGATCGAGTGATGCGCCGGTCGCGGGTGGGGAGCCGGAGAAACCATTCCTCCGGCGCGAACCTGATCGAGGAGCGGCGAGAGGTTGGAGCGCAGATTACGGATCTCGACCGCATTGCCGCGCGTCGTCAAATCATGCTCGGTGCGCACCAGCAACCAAGCCCCGGCGGTGTCGAGGCGGTCGATCCCCCCCAAGTCGAATGTTACGCGCTTGCCGCTGGGCAGCTGAATTGCCCTCAGCCGCCGATCGATTTCGGCAGCGGTCGCAACCAACCACTGACCGGCCGCCGCAAGGATGAACGCTTCCGGCCTCTTCGGACTGGGTGAGTGTTGCGGCGACCGACGCCATGCATGTTCACGAGTGCAGAGAGTGCGCTTATCCGCCGCCGCAGCGAGGCCTTTTCAACTACGGGAAAAGCCGCTATGCCGCAACGACGACATCTTCGATCGCCGTCGCGGAGTTGCCGAGGATAACGGCAATGGACCTGAAGCAGCATATCCGATCGATACCTGATTTTCCCAAGCCGGGCATCCTGTTTTACGACATTTCCACGTTGCTCGCCCATCCCGGCGCTTGGCAGACGACTGTCGAACAGCCTGGCGACCGTCGCTGCGGCCGCACCAGCCCGAATTGCTGGTCGGCATCGAATCCCGCGGCTTTCTTGTCGCTGCGCCGCTCGCTTATGAACTCGGCCGCGGCTTTGCCATGGTTCGCAAACAGGGCAAACTGCCGGGGAAAACGGTTCGCTTCACCTACGATCTCGAATACGGGACCGACACCCTCGAGATCCAGGAGGACGCGATCAGGCCGGGTCAGCGGATCGTCGTGCTCGACGATTTGCTCGCGACCGGCGGGACCATGCAGGCGGCAATCAACCTCGTGCGCCAGCGCGGCGGGGTCGTCACCGCTGCGGCATGCATCATCGAGCTGTCGTTCTTGCGGGGCCGCGACCGGCATCGACGTGCCGTTCACCTCGATGATCGCCTACGACGCCTAATCGTCGCCGACCGGGATCACGGGGCCGAGGCTGCGGCCGATTACCGCATAAAGCGGATCCCCGCCGCCAGGCGGCGTCCGATCGAGGCAGCGAATATCGGTCCAATTGCCGGCCTGAACAAAATGCTGGGCGATCAGGCAGAGATGGCCGGCGTCGTCGAGCAGGCACCAGCAGCCGATCGCCCGCGTTGGGACACAGCGGTTCGAGAAAGTCACGATCAGCGGCGCCCCCGGCTTCAGCACCCTTCCGGCTTCGCGGATGACCTCGCAGGGCCGCGTCAGATGCTGGACGGAGACGCAGATCGCCGCGCCATCGAACTCGCGCGGTGGCGAAAGGCAAGCCTGGATCGCAGTTCAAATCCTGTACGCGCCACTCGTCGAGAAATGGGTTTTCGGCCAATTCGCGCGCGTTTGACGCCAACGCCGACGACCCGCGAATACGGGATCTCGGGCGGCAGGTGGCTGACCCAGCCCGACATCAGATCGAGAATGGCGCCGCCCAGGCGGCAGGACCTCACGATAGAGCTCGGTGATCGCCGCGATGGCAGCGTCGTCGATTTGCTGGCGCGCGCGAGCTCGGCGCCGGCGGACGCGTCGAGCCGCGCATCGAGATGCGCTGGTGCGGTCATCGGAAGGAGCGCCATATCCCCCCTCTCCAGCTCTGCTTCGGCTTCGAGATGGGGAGTGGCTCGACGCCCGATCCATAGCAGAGTAGCTGAAACTGACAGCGCGCGAGGCGGTGACTTTCCGAAAGGAGCTGGTCTGCGGCGGGGTAAACGGGAGGCCGAGGTCGCCGGCCACAGCGGGATGCGTGATCCGGCCGTGGCAGATATTGAGCCCGTTACGCAGATGCGGGTCGTGCAGACAGTGCCCGCTGCCAGCCGCGATCGGCGATCGCCTGCACGAAAGGCAAGGTCGCGTTGTTCAGCGCGACCGTCGAGGTGCGCGCGACCGCTCCGGGCATGTTGGTGACGCAATAATGGACGACCCCCTCCTCGACGTAAGTCGGGAGCGGCGTGCGTGGTCGGCCTGCTGGTCTCGAAGCAGCCGCCCTGGTCAATCGAGATGTCGACGATCACCGCGCCCGGCTTCATGGCTCGCACGAGCTGAGCGGCTGACGAGCTTTGGCGCCGCCGCGCCGGGGATCAGAACGGCGCCGATCACCAGATCGGCGGCGCTTACCTCGTGCTCGATATTCTCCATCGTCGAAAACAGCGTATGCAGCTGCGCCCCGAATTGCAGGTCGAGCTCATACAGCCGCGGCAGGGAGCGGTCGATGACCGTGACATAGGCCTCCATGCCCATCGCCATCCGCGCGGCATTGGTGCCCGACACGCCGCCTCCCAGGATGACCACCTTGGCCGCAGGGACGCCGGGAACGCCCGCCGAGCAGCACGCCGATGCCGCCCTGCTCCTTTTCGAGGCAATGCGCGCCGACCTGCACGGCCATGCGCCCGGCGACCTCGCTCATCGGCGCGAGAAGCGGCAGTCCGCCGCGCGCGTCGGTCACCGTTTCGTAGGCGATCGCGATCACACCCGACCGGATCAGGGCCTGAGCCAGAGGCTTGTCCGCGGCAAGGTGCAAGATAGGTGAAGAGTGATCTGACCTTCGCGCAGCGCAGCCACTTCGCTGCGGCTGGGGCTCCTTGACCTTGACGATCAGCTCGGCGGCCGCGAACACCTCGGCGGCGCTACGCGACGACGGCCGCGCCGGCGGCTTCGTAGGTTTCGTCATCAAACCCGATCCCGGCCCCTGCTCCGGTCTCGACGATGACCCGATGGCCGTGATGAACGAGCTCCCGCACGCTGCCGGGGGTCAGGCCGACACGGTATTCGTGGGTCTTCACCTCCTTCGGAACACCGACAAGCATCGCACGACTCCGCTTAAAGACTCTTGACGCCCCGCGGCCAGCGCGGCATAACAATTGAAACCCTATTTGGTTTCCGCTGCGACGCTACGTCGCGGGGTCATAATTAACCGTGTATACCGCCCGGCGGACGTCGACATTGCGCGCCAGACATCCGTTCCGCAGGTGGCTGCACATGGAAACCCTGGTCGAACTGATCCTGATCTACCTCGCGATCGGCGCCGTCCTGTTCGCGCTTATTCCGGGTCAGGCCCTTCCGACCGATTTTCACTGGCGCAGCCAAGCCGACGCGTTCCGCGCCAGCCTGCCGGAGGTCCTGGCATGGCCTTTCGCCCTCTGGCGGTTCTGCCGCAACGGCCGCTTCCTCGACTAGCCGCGGTCCGCGCCCAGTTTGCGCACCACTTCATCCGCCAGCGGCAAGGACGCCGTCAGACCCGGCGACTCGATCCCGTAGAGATTGACCAGTCCCGGCACGCCGTGGGTTTCGGCGCCCTGGACGACGAAATCTGCGGCCGGTTCTTGTCGGCCCGCTGATCTTCGGCCGGATGCCGGCATAACCCGGCTGCAGCGCCCCGTCCCGCAAGCCGGGCCAATAGGTGCGGACCGCGTCGTAGAACACCTCGCTGCGCGCCGGGTCGACCGAATAATCGACCGAGGAGATCCATTCGACATCCGGCCCGAACCGCGGCTGGCCGGCAAGATCGAGCGTGATGTGGACGCCGAGCCCGCCGGCCACCGGGACCGGATAGATCAAGTGGCTGAACGGCGCGCGCCCGGTCAGCGTGAAATAGACGCCGCGGCAGAAATAGGCGCGTCGGGATGGTCGCCGTGCGGAAGCCCGGCGATGGTGTGCGCGAGGGCGGGGGCATAAAGCCCGGCGGAATTGACCAGAAAGCGGCAACGGATCGTCGTCGGCTCGTCGCCGCCGATGGCGAGTTCGAACCCGCGGCTCGCGGGCCGCGCCGGAGATGAACGGGAGTTCGCAGGATGACGGCCGCCCCGGCCGCCTCGGCCTCGCCCTGATAGGCGAGCATCAGCGCGTGGCTGTCGACGATGCCGGTCGAAGGCGACAGCAGAGCCGCGACGCAGCGCAGCGCCGGCTCGAAACGCTGGGCCTGTGACGGGGTGAGCCACTCCAGATCCTCCACGCCATTGCCGCGGGCGGTCGCGGCGATCTTTTCGAGGCCTCCGATCTCGGCCTCGCTGGTGGCGACGATCAACTTGCCGATCCGGTTGTGGGGCACACCGTGCTCTCGGCAATAGGCGTAGAGGCGGCGGCGCCCGTCGACGCAGCTGCGCGCCTTCAGGCTGCCCGGCGGGTAATAGAGCCCGCCATGGATGACTTCGCTGTTGCGTGACGAGGTCTCGAACCCGATCGTATAGGCCCGATCGAGGACAATGACCTCATAGCCCGCGAGCGCCTAGCGCCCGCGCCGCTGCCAGCCCGACCACCCCGGCCCCGACGACGACGCATTCAACCTCGTCCATTACCGCTCCTCGCGCGAGGCGACACTGTCGTCCTCCGCCGGCTTGCACGGGCTTCTCTCGATGCCGGAGCGGCGGCGGACGAGGGCCATCGAGAAATAGGGGGCGCCGTCGGGCTCGATGCAAGCAAGCGGCGCGATGCGCTCACCCGGCAAAGTGGCGTGCTCGATATAGACGGCGCGATCGAGCAGCCCGAGACCTGCCAGCACGCGCTGCACTTTCGCGACGTGGCGGCCGAGCTTGAGGATCGCGGCGGCGTCGGTCTGGCGAAGGCGGGCGGCGATCTCGAGCTCCTCGAGGGTCGCCGGGATCACGGTCAGGGTCTCGTCGCGCGACACGAGCGGGAGCGCCGCGGCTGCAGAGCAGGCGGTCAGGGACGAGACGCCCGGGACCACCTCGATCCGAAATCGACTGGCGAGCCGGCCGAACAGATTGATGAAGCTGCCGTACAAAAACGGGTCCCCTTGGCACAGCAGCGCAACATCCCGGCCGCGGCCGAGCTCTGCCGCGAGGACTGTTGCTGCGCTGTCGTATAGGGTGGCAGGCGGCGGCTCAAGCCGCATCGGGATGCGGATCGCAATCTCCTTCTGGTGACCCGCGATCCAGCCGGCGACGATCGAGCGCGCGAAGCTGGCGCCGCGCTCGGGTGCGGGATAGGCGATCACCGGAGCCGCCTGCAAGATGCGCAAGGCCTTCAGGGTCAGCAGCTCCGGGTCTCCCGGACCGACGCCCAGCCCGTATAGCCGGCCGGAGGGCAGCATTCAGTTTGGCTCCAGATCGTAAAGGGTCAGAACCATCCGGCTGCCGCCTGCGGAATAATCGAGCCCGCCCACCTTGCCGATCTCGTGGGCGGTCTGCCCGTGCGCGGCCAAGGAGCGCTGAAACTCGTCATCGTAGCGGTCGCTGACGAGGGCCAGGGCGGCGCCGGCCAGCTGATCTGCGCTCGGAGCCGCGGTGACCAGCCGGGTCGCCGTGCCGAGCAGAAAGACGAGGCTCGGCTCGCTGTAGCCGACCGACAGCACGGCCCCGCCCGGAGGGGGCGGATGCCGCGCCACGAGCGCCGCCGCCGATCGGCTCAGCCAGAGCGCATCGAGAGCCGGCGCGACCGCAATCGCGGCGGGCAGCACGAACGCCGCGGCGAGCGCCGCGGTCAGAGCGGCAGCCTGCACCGGCCGCCAATCGCGCCAGATCAACAACAAAGCCAAGGCGAGCAACACCGGCAAAGCGGCAACTGCCGCGGGCGGAACTGCCCCGCCTAACCGTTGCGGAAGCCAAATCAGCGCCGCTCCAAGCGCCACCGTGACCAATGCCCAGAACACCCTGAGGCCGGTATCGAACCACCGCGCCACCCCCCCAAGGTGCCGGACAAAGCCTTCCTCCACTGCGCGACCCGCAAGCAGCGCCAGCGCCGGGTAGAGCGGCAGGGCATAATGCGGCAGCTTGGTCGGCACGAGCTCGATCAAAACCCAGGCCGGAACCAGCCAGGCGAGGAGGAAGCGCTCGGCAGGGGCACGAAATTGCCGCCATCCCCAGACCAGTGCCGGAACAATGAAGAGCGAGCCGGGCCAGAAGCTCGCGACCGCCAGCGCCGTGTAATACCCCGGGGGGGCGCCGTGCGATTCCTGGGCGCCGACCAGCTTCGGCAGCAGGTCCCGGAGCACCGAATCGGAGATGAAGCGGCCTTCGGTCAAGGTTTCGATCGCGATCATCCAGGGGGCGACGATCAGCGCAACCACCAAGCCGCCGGCGATAGGCCGCAAATCCCTGAGCCAGCGAAAGTCGCGATCGGCGATCGACAAGCTCGCCATGGTCAGCAGCGCCAGCATCGGCCCCGGCGGGCCCTTCAACAGGATCGCGGCGGCTTCGGCCAGCCAGAACACCAGGGGTAGCGGCCCAGCAATGCGGCGTCCGGTGCGGGCCGCAACATAGACCAGCCCAAGCGCGCCCTGCCCCGCCACCACCGCGGCGAGAAGCGCCGCGTCGGTCTTGGCGAGATGCGCTTCGGCCACGAGGCTGAGCGCGCTTGCCATCAGCACCGCGGCGATAAACCCGGCCGGCGGCGAGGCTGTCAGCCGAGCGCCGAAGGCGAAGGTCAGCAGCACGGCCGCGGTGGCAGCCAAAGCCGAAGGCAGGCGATATGGCCAGATCGCCGAACTCTCCGCGGTGCTGAAAGCGCGAACCGACATGGCTTGCAGCCAATGGATCCCGACCGGCTTCTTGTGCCGCGCCTCGTCCAGAAAGCGGATGCGGACGAAATCGCCGGTCTCCAGCATCTGCCGCGTCGCCTGCGCAAAGCGCGCCTCGTCCCGGTCGATCGGCGGTATCGCGGCGAGCCCCGGTGCGTACAACACCAGGCAGAGAAGGCACAGCAGCGCCATCGGCCGGATGCCTGTTCCCTGCCCCGCCCAACCCCAGGGATTGGCCCTCTCCGGCAGTTCGGGGGACGGCGCCGGGCGGAGCGCGGCGGGCGAGGCCATCCACGCTCAGGCCGGTTTGAGCGAAGCGAGCTGCGTTACCGTCGCCGATGGCCGCCACAAATGATGCGAGCCTCGCGGCTCGGCACGGCTGACCGCAATTCGGGCCAGCGCGCCGCCATGCCTCGCATGCCACTCGAGGAGCCGCGCCTCTCCCTCGGTCGTCACAACGTTGGCGACGAGGCGGCCGCCGGCCGGCAGGGCCGCCCACGCTTGTTGCAGCAAGCCGGGCTCCCCGATGCCGCCGCCGATGAAGATCGCATTCGGCTGCGGTAAGGCGCGCAGCGCCTCGGGTGCAGCACCGACCACGACGTGCAGCGCCGGCACCCCGAGCGAGGCAGCGTTTCGTGCGATCAGCGCAGCGCGCGCGGGGTCGCGCTCGATCGCGACCGCCGAGCGGCCGTCTCCGGCGCGCAGCCATTCGATCGCAATCGAGCCGCAGCCGGCGCCGACATCCCACAGATTTTCGCCGGGCAGAGGGCCGAGCGCCGCGAGCGTCGCGGCGCGAACCTCGCGCTTCGTCAGCTGTCCGTCATGCTCGAAGACCTCGTCCGGAAGCCCGGCCAGCGCCGGCAATGCCCGAGCTTCGGGCGCGCCGCGGCAGGCAAGCGCGATCGTGTTCAGATCTGGCACCCGGCGATCTCCCCAAAATCGCGCCTCTTGGCCCAACACTGTCTCGTTGTGCCCTTGGAGATGAGCGAACACGGTGAGCCGGCTCGGTCCCCAGCCCAGCTTTGTCAGCAGCTCGGCAACGGCGCTCGGCGTGGAGCCATCCTCGGACAGGATCAGCACGTGCCGCTCAGGGGCGAGATGAAGCCGCAACGTGTCGAGCGGGCGCCCGTGCAAGGAGATCGTCGCGCAATCGGCGAGCGGCCAGCCGAGCCGCGCGGCCGCAAGGCTGAAGGCGCTGGGCTGCGGCAGGATAGTCATCTCCTCGCGCGGAAAGCGCCGGGCCAGGGTGACCCCGATGCCGTGCCACATTGGATCGCCGCTGGCCAACACAGTCACCCTACGGCCGCGGCGGCGCTCGATGGCGGCAATCGTCCGCTCGATCGGCCGCTCCCAGAATAACCGCTCGGCCGCTGTGTCCGGCGCCATTTCGAGATGGCGGGCGCCGCCGACCAGCACCTCGGCGGTCTCGACAAGCGCACGCCCCGCCGGAGCGAGGCCAGCCATGCCGTCATCGCCAATCCCGACGACGGCGAGCCAGGGTCTCACCCGGCGCTCGCAAGGGCGTTGACGGCCGCGGCGGCGAGCGCGCTGCCGCCACGGCGGCCGTTGAGAGTTATGAAATTCAGCCCGCGACCGAAGGCGGCGAGCGCGGCCTTGGCTTCGACCGCGCCGATAAAACCGACCGGAAAGCCGAGCACGAGAGCCGGCCGGGCTGCGCCTTCCGCAAGAATTTCGAGCAACCGGAAGAGAGCCGTCGGCGCGTTGCCGATCGCGACGATCGCGCCTGACAGGTGCGGGCGCCATAGCTCGACCGCAGCCGCCGAACGAGTGGTGTTCCGCCCGGCAATGAGCTGCTCCGTCGCAGGATCGCGCAAGGTGCAAATTACCGTGTTTTGCCCCGGCAGCCGGGCGGTCATGATCCCCGCCGCGACCATGGTGCTGTCGACGAGGATCGGCGCGCCCGCGGCGAACGCCTTGCGCGCCGCTCCGACTGCTCCGCGCGACCAGGCGAGACCCTCCAGAATCGTGACATCGCCGGCCGCATGCACGAGACGCAAGGCCACCGTCTGCAGCCCGGGCGGGAAGCGCGTCAGATCCGCTGCCGACTGGATCAGGTCGAACGACCGCCGGGTGATCTCGGCGGGGTCCCGTAGATAGGAATATGCCGGCGCACCCCTGCTCTCCCCCGCCTCGAGGCACGCTTCTATCCTCTCCGGCCGGGGGGAGGGGGGGTGAGCGGGGACGACGAACCGGTTTGCGGCGACGCCCGCCTCACCCTCCCGTCGCTGCGCGACGGGCCTCTCCCTCTCCCTCGAAGGGCGGAGAGGGGCTTTCTCCTCAAACGCCGGTCGGACGGCGTCCTTATGGGGTGGGATGGGGGGTGGGTGCATGAGGGTCGACGCCGGGATCGGGCGTTGTTTCGCGGCCGTCACCCCGAGGGTCCAGGCTTCCTCGGTTTCGACCCGATGCCTCTGTTGCGGTGTCAAGGCGGGGTCCCCGGCAAACAGCGTGGCGAGCTCACCGGCACGGTCACGCTCGGCGAAGAACCGTGCGACCGTGCGGACTTGGGCAGCATCCTTGGTTTCCCCATCGGCCGGCGATACGGCCCACAACGAGGGGTAGACTTCGGCGATGATGACCGCGCCGTCACCGGGTTGGCGGAGCCCGGTTTCGAACGGCCAGACCCTCGCGTGATCTCTCCAGCGCGGGTCGTCGCGCAGCGCGCGCACCACCGGGATTCCGGTCAATGCCTGGCCCCCGACCGAGCCGGTTCCCAACAGCTTCCAGCACGGCTGCGCGGTCGGGATATGGAGATCCACCAGGCGGCGCTCGGCCAAGCCGTCGCTGTCGTGGCGGCGGTGATGCTTGGGAGCCAGGTACGGGGCGTCGAAGCCGGCGGGACACCCCCAGAACGGAAAGCAGCCTCCCGAAACCCGCCGGTTGAGCTCCGCGGCCGTGCTGAATCGGTTGTTGCGGTTCTCCTCGGAATCTTCGATGAGCTGCCCGATCTCGTCCCAAACCGCACGCCAGGGCGGCCCCGCCAGGCCGAGCCGGGCGGCGAAGCCGGCCGGATAGCCGAACGGGAAATCGAAACCGAGCAGGACCCGCTCGCCGCGCGACAGCGCCGCCGCCAGCCATTCGCCGAGCAGCATCTTCGCGGCGTGACGGGTCGGCGGGTTTTCGAGCATCTCGCCATCGGGCGCATGCCAACAGACCCAAATGCTGTCGCGCCCTTTTCGCGGCACGGCCGCGGCGCTCCAATCGACCATGGCGAAGGTGTCGAACATCACCGGCGATCATGATGTTGATGGTCGTGATGGGGTGCGCCGATGCCGCGGACGTGGTGATGGTGCCCGGCCTGAGGCGCGCCGGCCTCCGTTTCATAGCCGATGATCTGCGTTCGATATTTGCAGAGCTGGCAATTCATTGCCGGCTGGGCTTCCGCCGAGCTCCGCCACGCGATCGCAGAATGCGCCCAGCACGGCGTCGTGATCGCGTAGATAAAGCGCCTTGACGAACTCGATCTCGGGGAACAGACCGGCCGCCGCATCGGTCTGCGCGTAGATGCGTTTGACCAGCACGCCGGTGAACAGGAAATAGGGGAAGACGATAATGCGGCGGAAGCCGAGCCCGGCCGCCCGCGCCAGCGCAGCATCGACCCGCGGGTGGGCGACGCCGCTGAAGGCGGCCTCGGCCCAGCCCATGCCCAAGCCTTCCCACAGCATGCGCGCGATCTTCGAGATGTTCGAGTTGGCGTCGGGGTCGTTGGTGCCGCGGCCGACGACGACGAGCAAGGTGTCGGCGAGAGCTGTCCCGCCGTCCGCCGCGGCTGCAGCGATGCGGTCGGCAGCCGCCTGCAGCAGTTTCGGATCGATGCCCAGATCGCGGCCGAGGCGGACATCGACCCCCGGATTGTTCGCGATGAAGCTGTTCATCTCCCACGGTAGGTCGTTCTTGACGTGACTTGCCGCAAACAACATGCCCGGGATCGCCAGGATGCGCTCGGCACCGCGGTCAGCCAGGCGCGCGAGGCCCTGTTGGATCGTCGGCCGCGCGAATTCGAGATACCCGGTGCCGAACTCGAAACCCGACAGGCGCGCGGCGCAAACCCGCTGCCGCGAGCTCGAATTCGCGAACCGCCTCGGGATCCCGGCTCCCGTGGCCGCACAACAGCACCGCTGTCCGTCATCTGGTCATCCTGACAAAATCTCCCGCGGATGATCTCGCCGGCCGCACCGATCCCTTGCTGCTGCTGATCGGCAGCCTCATCCTCGATGCTCTGTTCGGCGACATGCCGGCGGTGTTCCGACGCGTTCCGCACCCGGTGATCCTTGCCGGCCGGGCAATCGCGTTTTTCGATCGCCGCCTCAATCGCGAGACCCGCAGCGCAGCGTCGCGCCGCGAGCGCGGCATCGTCACCGTCGCCATCCTGGTCGGCGGCGCGGCGCTTGTCGGCCTCGCGGTCGAGCGGGCTATGCCGCGGCAGCCTCGTCGGGGGGCTCGTCGAATGTCTGCTGATCGCGGTGCTGATCGCGCAGCGCAGCCTCCACGAGCATGTCGCCGCGGTCGCGACGGCGCTCGCGAAGGGCGGACTGCCGGCCGGCAGGGACGCAGTGCGGCACGTCGTCGGCCGCGATCCCGCGAGCCTCGACGCATTCGGGGTGGCGCGCGCAGCGATCGAGAGCCTGGCGGAGAATTTCAGCGACGGGGTCGTCGCGCCGGTGTTCTGGTACCTGCTGTTGGGGCTTCCCGGGCTTTTCGCCTACAAGACGGCGAACACGCTCGACAGCATGATCGGGCATCGCACCCCGCGCTACCGTGAATTCGGCTGGGCGGCGGCGCGGCTCGACGATGTTCTGAACCTCGTGCCGGCGCCGCTCAGCGGCGCGCTTCTGATAGGGGCAGCCGCTTTCGCCCAGGGAGGCCGGCCGGGTCGCGCGCTGGCGATCATGCTGCGCGACGGGCGCAAGCACCACTCGCCCAATGCGGGATGGCCGGAAAGCGCGATGGCGGGGGCGCTCGGCCTGGCATTGGCCGGGCCTCGCAATTACCCCGAAGGCCTCGTCGCCGATCCCTGGCTCGGCGACGGCACCGCGCGGGCGGCGACGCCCGATATTGCCAGGGCGCTGCACCTCTATCGCCTTGCTTGCCTGATTCTGTTCGGGCTGCTGCTCGGCGCCTGGCTCGCCCTGCATCTCACGCCGCCTTTTTGATGCACGGCGCCCGAGAGGCGGCGAGCAGGGCGGAAAGATCGAGGCTCTGCTCCAGGTGATCGGCGAGCGAATCGAGGACCGCCTCGATCCGATGCTCGTAGGAGAAGTCGCCCGGCTTGGCGCCGAGCCCGGCGACAAAGGCCCGGCGAAAGGGGTCGCTCGCGAAAAGCCCGTGGAGGTAGCATCCGGAGACCCGCCCGTCGGCACTGACGCAGCCTTCCGGCCCCCTCAGATGCAGCATCGGCCGTTCGAGCCCCGGACCGGTCGTCCTTCCGAGATGCATCTCGTAGCCCGCAACGGGCAGGCTGTTTGCGAGATCCGCACCGGAAACCAAGCCGAGACGCTTCTCATTGGTGAGCACCGTGTCAATGTCGAGGAAGGCCTAGTCCCGGCACGGTCCGCGGACGGCCTTCCAGCCCGGCCGGGTCGGCGATCGACCGGCCGAGCATTTGATAGCCGCCGCAGATGCCGAGAATCCGGCCTCCCTGGCGCCGGTGGGCCAACAGATCGATGTCCCACCCCTCTTGCCGCAGAAACTCCAGATCCGCAATCGTCGCCTTTGAGCCCGGCAAGATTACCAAGGTTGCGTCGCGCGGCAGCGGCCGCCCCGGCCGGACGATCACAAGGTCGATGCCGGGCTCTGCCCCGAGCGGGTCGAGATCATCGAAATTGGCGATCCGCGGCAAACGAGGGACGGCGACCCGAACCGGGGTCTTGCCCTCCCCCTTCGCGGCCCCTTCCCTCTCCTTGGCTGCGGCGGCACGGCCCGAATGGGGCGCAAGGGCCAGAGAGTCCTCGGCGGGAAGAAAGGCGGCAGCGGGAAAGTACGGCACCACTCCGAAGCAGCGCAGCCCGGTCCGCGCGGTTATTGCCGCGATCCCGCCCTCGAACAGCCGGACGTCGCCGCGGAACTTGTTGACGAGATACCCGGCGAGCAGCGCCCGCTCGCCCTCGGTCAGCAGCTCGCGGGTGCCGACCAGCTGGGCGATCACGCCGCCGCGCTCGATGTCGCCGACCAGCACGACCGGCACATCCGCGGCCTGGGCGAACCCCATATTGGCGATGTCGCCGGTGCGCAGGTTGACCTCGGCCGGGCTGCCCGCGCCCTCGACCAAAACCAGATCGGCCTCCGCGGCGAGCCGCCCGAAGGAGTCTCAGGACCGACCCCAGCAGGCTCGGACTGAGGCGACGGTATTCTCTGGCTGAGGCAGTCCCCCACACCCGGCCTTGGAGCACGATCTGCGCGCCGCTCTCGGATTGCGGCTTCAGCAGCACCGGGTTCATGTCGATGACGGGAGCCGTGCCGCAGGCCCGCGCCTGCAGGGCCTGGGCGCGGCCGATCTCGCCGCCATCGGCGGTGACCGCGGCATTGTTCGACATGTTCTGCGGCTTGAACGGCCGCACCCGGAGCCCCCGTCGGGTAAACGCGCGGGCCAGGCCCGCCACCAGCAGCGACTTGCCGACATCGGACCCGGTGCCCTGCAGCATCAAGGCCTGGGTCATCAGAACTCGATCCCGGGCTGCGCCTTGACGCCGGCGCGGAACGGATGCTTGACAAGCGCCATTTCGGTCACGAGGTCGGCCGCCTCGATCAGCTCCGGCCGCGCATTGCGGCCGGTGACGACGATGTGGAGGTCACGCCGTTTCGCGCCGAGCGCCGCCACGACCTCGTCGATCGCCAAGTAATCATACCGCAGCACGATGTTGAGCTCGTCGAGCAGCACCAGCCGGTAGGCGGGGTCGGCGATCATCGCCTTTGCCGTTTCCCAGGCGTGGCGAGCGGCCGCGATGTCGCGCGCGCGATCCTGGGTATCCCAGGTGAAACCCTCGCCCATCGCCCGGCAGGTCACGAGCTCGCCAAACCGCGCGAGAGCGGCGCGCTCGCCGGTGCTCCAGGCACCCTTGACGAATTGGACGATCCCCACCCGCATGCCGTGGCCGAGACAGCGCAGCACAATGCCGAAGGCGGCGGTCGATTTGCCCTTGCCTTTGCCCGTGTGAACGATCAGCAGCCCTCGCTCCTCGGTCTTGGTCGCCAGCATGCGTTGCCGCGCCGCCTTGCGCCGCGCCATCTTCTCGTTGTGGCGGCGGTTGATCTCCTCCTCGCTCTCGACGGCAACACCTTGGGCAGGGCTCGTCCCCATCCTGCCACCCTCGCTCATCTACAGCCCGTGGGGTGCCAGCTTACCGCACGCCCGGGCCGATCCCCAACGCCGTCGCCGCCCGGCTTTCGGTTTCCATCGAGGCAATGATCACACCCATCAAGAGGGCAATCAGGGCGTCGGTAATTTCCGCCGACCGGCCGGGCAGGTAGGTTTCCACCCAGCTGGTCGCGAACAACATGATCGCGACGAGAAGGGTCGATGCCCAAAGGCGCAGGCCGGCTTTGCCGAGCAGCCAAATCAAGCTGCCATAAAGAAAGGCTTTTTCGAGAAACGACATGATGTTCAACTCGAGCGAGCCGTGCATCAGCCCGAGAAATGGGATCCAGCCGAAATGCCGGCCATGCGAGGCGAGCTGGAACGGCGCGAGGCGCTCGGCCACGATAGAGACGCCGAACAGCACAGCAATCACAGTCACGCGTGACCTGGCGCCGATGCTGGCGGCGAGGACGAGCCACAGGCCGAGCGCCAGCCCTGCCCCGGCGAGCTCTGCAGCGCTCAACGTCTTGCCGACGATCAGCACCTTGGCGGCGAGCACCGACGCGATGAACAGCGGGAAGGACAGCCATGCCAGTCTCGTCCCGGCCAGGGCTTCGATCAGCACCCCGATCGCCAGCCAAACCGCGGTATAGCGAAAGAGGTCGTACTTCGTCGGTATCGGGTTGAGAAGAACCGGCCTGAGGGCGATCCAGTATTTGTGCAGATCTATGGTCGGAACATACGGGAACAGCCGATAGCCGAGCCAGACGGCGAGAAGGAAAGCGGGAACCCGGTTTCCGGCAATTTCGCGCAGCGGCTGCCACCGCAGATGCCTGGAGCTGAGAGCCGCTGCAGTCGCCCCCAGACCCGTCCCGATCACGTCGGAATAGACGTCGCTCGCCGCAGTGACCCGTCCGGCGACATAATATTGGGCGAGCTCCATCGCAGTGCTGAGAAGCGCGCCCACAACCACCGCCAGGCCCATCGCTGACACGGCGCGCATCTTCTCGGAAAAGGCGAGCACACCGAAAAAACCGAGCGGCAGGTAGAAGATGACATTCGAAATAAAGTCGCCGCGCTGCGGGAGCTGCTCCCAATCCTTGATCAGCGTGCTGATCGGGCCGATCCCGCTGGCGGGCTGCCGGAAGACAAAAGGGTAAAGCGAGCCGTAGAGAACGATGATGACGACGATCGCCAGCGCAACGCTCCGAGAGAACACCCGACCCAATCCGCAAATCTCCGGCTGTTGATCCGGCCCAAGCGCCCGGGACTAAAGCGACCGGCTGCGACCCGGGCTGTACGCGCACTCAATGCGGTGCGGAGGGGCAGAAGCGGCTCGTTTGAGCTGCGCTGGTCGGCCCGGGTCACTCCATCGGCAGGCCTGGATGGACGGCCCTTCCGTCGCCGAGCGGCGTGAACTGTGGGGCGAGGGCCGGGATTCCGACCTCGGCCAATGTCTCGGGGGTCCAACCGCCCTGGCGGTGCACCATGCGAACCGGCCGCATATGTCCGTAGAGCGACAATTCGCCGGCGCGCTGATGGAAGACCTGGCCGTTCACGTGGCTTGCCTGCTCGGAAGCGAGAAACACGCAGAGCGGCGCGATCGCATCGGCCCGGCTGCGGCGTAGCCGCTCCTCCCGCAACGCGGCGGCTTGCGGGTCCTTCGGGGTTGGCACCGAGCGGGTCATGCGGGTGTCGGCCGAGGGGGCGATCACGTTGGCGGTGATCCCTCTCGAGGCGTTTTCCATTGCGACGATGCGGGCCAAGGCGACGATCCCGAGCTTTGCCGCCCCGTAATTCGCCTGACCGACATTGCCGAGCAGGCCCGAGGTCGACGAGACCATGATGATCCGCCCGAAATTCTGCTCGCGAAACAGGTTGATCGCGGCGCGGTTGATATTGAAGTGGCCGGTCAGGTGCACATCGAGGACCGCCTGCCAATCCTCGGGGAACATGTTGTGAAACATCTTGTCGCGCAGGATGCCGGCGGCGTTGAACACGATGTGCAGACCGCCGAACGCGTCGCGCGCCTGCTGCACCATCGCCAAGCATTCGTCGAATTCGGCAACCGAGCCGTAATTGGCGACGGCGTCGCCTCCCGCCGCCTTGATCTGATCGACGATCTGCTGTGCCGGCGTCTGGTCGGCGCCCTCGCCGGTGCCGCTGGTGCCGGGATCGTTGATCACGATTTTGGCGCCGTACGCCGCCATCAGCTTGGCGACTTCCGCGCCGACCCCGCGCCCCGCTCCCGCGCAAATCGCGACCCGTCCATCGAGCATGCCCATGCGTCCGCTTTCCTCGCTTTCACCCGTCCCCCGGTTGTCGCGGCCCCGACGGATTTTGTCAATCTAACGGCAGCCGAAGCCGAACAGCGGCGGCGATTTGCGCGGAAGCCTTGACCACCACTTGCACAGCGCACTCCATCAGTGCATGCCGGGGCGGAGAAACGGCCCCAGGCCGAACCAAGAAGCCGTTGACCTAGCAGGATGCTGAAACTGGCCGGCCATTGATATGGTCGGTCGGGCGCGGGCGATGCCCGCGCCCCGGATGACGACGTTCAGTTCCCCCGGGAAGGTTGGCCGACCCCCTTCCCAGCGACAGGCCGGGTTCCCGTCTGGGCATATTTTTCGATAGGCCCTCTTGCATCGAACGGTTTACGATATATCTGATATTTCGTTATATCTAATCACGGAAAACCAATGCACCACCGACATTCCCATCACGAGCGCCACGGCCGGCGCTTTGGCCGCTTAGAACACAGCCAAGACGAGCACCGCCACGAGCGTACCCATGGTCGGCAGCGACGCGGCGGAGGCCTCGGCCGCTTCTTTGCCCATGGCGACCTTCGCTTGGTCATCTTGCAGCTCATCGCCGAGAAGCCCCGGCATGGCTATGAGCTTATCAAGGCGATTGAGGAGCAGGTCGCCGGAGCCTACAGCCCCAGTCCAGGCGTTATCTACCCGACCCTGACCCTCCTCGAGGAGCTTGGTTACGTGACGGTCAGCACCGGCGACAGCGCGAAGAAGCTGCACGAGATTACCGCGGAGGGTCGGGCTTTCCTCGACGCCAACCGTCGTGCAGTCGATGCTCTCTTCGCCCGCATGGTCGAGACCAGCCGCGCCCACGGCGGCAGCACCGCGCCGCAAATTCTGCGAGCGATGGAAAACCTGAAGCTCGCGTTGCGACTGCGCCTCTCGCGCGGCCCGCTCAATGAGGAGCAGATCAATGCCGCAGCGGCACTGATCGATGCCGCCGCCACCGGCGTGGAACAGATCACCTGACGAGCATGGAGGAGCAAGATGGCGACGTACTCTATCCACAATCTCGGCCGCCGCGAGGTTCTGATGATGACCGCCGCGCTCGCCGGATCCGGCGTGGTCTTCTCGCCCAGACTTGCCGCTGCTGCAGCCACCTTGCAGCGAACGCCGGACCAAATACTTGGGCCCTTTTATCCGCTCTCAGAGCTGCCTCAAACCTCCGATCTGACGAGCGTATCCGGCCGGTCCGGCCGTGCGGAAGGGCAGGTGCTCAATGTCATGGGCCGGGTGCTGAACCTGGCGGGAGAGCCCGTTCGCCACGCAAAGGTCGAAGTGTGGCAAGCCAATACCTACGGGCGCTACACCCATCCCAGCGATCCGAACCCGGCCCCACTCGACCCGAATTTTGAGGGCTCCGCCGTCGTCACCACCGACTCGGAAGGCCGGTATCGCTTCAAGACAATAAAGCCGGCAGCCTATCCTGCTGGACCCAACCGGATGAGGCCGGCGCACATCCACTTTCAAGTGAGCGGCAGTCAGGACAAAATCGCAACGCAGATGTATTTTGAAGGCGATCCGTACAACAAGACAGATCCATTCCTCAACAGTACAGGTGACGCAGCGAGGCAGGAGCTGTTGGTAAGAAAACTGCTGGAGCCCTCTTCAGATCTCGAGCCCGGCTCAAAATTGGTGACCTTCGACATCGTGCTGTACAAAGGATAGCGGATCAACATCCGCTCGACCCGGGGCCTCCC
The DNA here is from genome assembly GCA_963836845.1 of uncultured Alphaproteobacteria bacterium. Lineage (GTDB taxonomy): Bacteria > Pseudomonadota > Alphaproteobacteria > ATCC43930 > CGMCC-115725 > AP-15. The sequence continues at coordinate 134,327 of CAWILK010000036.1, forward strand.
TGGGTCAGCGGCCCGGTTTACCCGAGTGTTGCCGCGGGCTGACGGGCGATTTCAACAAACCATCACGCCATCCGCGATAAACGCCCTCTCACCGCCGGCCGAAGAGCCGCTCGATATCGGCGAGGTCCAGCGCGACATAGGTCGGGCGGCCGTGATTGCACTGGCCGCTGTTCGGGGTCGCCTCCATCTGGCGCAACAGGGCGTCCATCTCGGCGGGCGACAGGCGGCGCCCGGCGCGCACGCTGGTGTGGCAGGCAAGCGTGCCGCAAACCGTTTCGATCCGTTCCTTCAAGGAGAGCGTGTCGCCCCATTCGGCGAGCTCGTCGGCCAGGTCGCGCACCAGGCCGGCGACATCGAGCCCGGCCAGCAGCGCCGGGACTTCGCGGACAACCACGGCGCCGGGGCCGAACGGCTCGAGCACGAGGCCGAACTCGACAAGCTCCTCGGCGCGGGCGGCGAGCCGCGCCGCAGTGCTCTCGTCGAGCTCGACGATTTCCGGCAGCAGCAATGCCTGGCGCGCGACGCCGCGCGCGCCGAGCGACTCCTTCATCCGTTCATAGACAAGCCGTTCATGCGCGGCATGCTGATCGACGAGCACGATCCCGGTCGGGGTCTCGGCCAGAATGTAGGTCCCGTGCAATTGCGCCCGCGCCGCGCCGAGCGGCGCTTCGGCCATCGGCTCAGACCGCGGCTCGCCCGGCCGCAGGAATTCGTTGGCGCTCTCGGCGAGAGCCAGCGATCGGGGCCGGCGGCGGCAGCCGCAAAGGCAAAGCGCGGCCCGCTCGCGCCGGCCCCGCCCCCGCCCGGGCGGAAAGCGGCCAGCGCGGCATCGGCGACCGTCGTCGAGGCGCGATGCCCGGCGGCGGCGAGCGCGCTGCGCAATGCGCCGACGATCAGGCCGCGCACCAGCGCGGCATCGCGGAACCGCACCTCGGCTTTGGCCGGATGGACATTGACATCGATCGCTTCGGCGGGCCCGTCGAGAAACAATGCGACCATCGGATGGCGGTCGCGCGCCAACACGTCCTGATAGGCGCCGCGCACCGCGCCGACCAGCAATTTGTCGCGCACCGGCCGCCGGTTGACGACGAGATACTGGTCGCGCGGCGCCGCGCGATTGAGGGTCGGCAGGCCGATCATTCCGGTCAGCCGGAAGCCGCCGCGCTCGGCATCGATCTCGACCGAATTCTCGGCGAAGTCGCGGCCGAGCAACGCCGCGAGACGGGCGCGACGGGCCGCGCCCGCCGCCGGCTCGGCGGCAGCGGCGAGCCGCAGCACCACCCGGTCCTCGTCGCCGCTCACCGTGAACGAAATCTGCGGATAAGCCATGGCGAGCCGGCGCACGGCGTCGACCGCCAGATCGCGCTCGGTGCGCGGCGTCTTCAGGAATTTGAGCCGCGCCGGGGTGGCGAAGAACAGGTCGCGCACCTCGACCCTGGTGCCCGGCGGATGCGCCGCCGGCAATGGCGCCGATTTCCGCCCGGCCTCGACCGCGATCTCCCAGGCGTTCCCGGCGCCGGGCAAGCGCGAGACAATGCGCATCCGGCTCACCGCGCCGATCGACGGCAAGGCCTCGCCGCGAAACCCCAACGCGGCGATGCGCAGCAAATCGTCATCGGGCAGCTTCGAGGTGCAGTGGCGCTCGACTGCGAGCGACAGTTCTTCCGGGCTCATTCCGGCGCCGTTGTCGGTGACCGCGATCAGCGCCTGCCCGCCCTCCTCTCAGCGCGATGTCGATGCGCGAGGCGCCGGCATCGACCGCGTTCTCGACCAACTCCTTGACCGCCGCCGCCGGGCGCTCGATGACTTCGCCGGCGGCGATGCGGTTGACGAGAACCGGCGGCAAAAGACGGATTGCCATCCCGGGAGTTTACGCTCCCGCGGCGGTTCGGCGGGAGGGTATTCGACGGCGCCCCGCCTTCAGGCGCGCGCCGGCCGCATCATCCCGAAGCGGTCGAGCTGCGCTCCTCGAATCGCCACGATCGCACAAGCCGCGGTGGCCGCCCCGGCCAGAACATCGATGAGATAATGCCCGCCCTCGCTCGGGATCGCCACGAGCATCACGGCATTGAGCGCTGCAACCGGCCAAAGCAGGGCGCTGCCGCGATGGGCATAGGTCAACAGCACGCCGAGCACCGCGTGGAACGACGGGAATGCCACGATCCCGTTGAGCTCGGTGACGTCAAAGGATTTCAGGGACCCGTCATGCAGGCCGACCAGGTCGGCCAGGTACAGCTTGGCCAGCTCCGGTATGCCGGCGCCGGGGCCCAGCGCCGGCAAGAGCGCGAAGACCGCGGTCGTCAGCAGCAGCGCGAGAATTGCATTCGCCATCAGTTCGCCGTTGCGGTCGTCCCAGCCGCGCCACGAAAAGAAGATCACCGACAACAGGATCTGCGGCATCAGGCTGGTATAGGCGATGGCGAGAACGAGCTTGACCGCGAGATGGCGGTTGACCAGCTCGAACCAGCCTGCCCAGTCGAAACCGAGCCTGCGGTCGAGCCCGGCGAGCATGTCGTCCGACCATGCCGCGCCATGCCTGGCGGCGAGATAGGTGAGGATCGCGCCGGCAATCGAAAATGCGACCCAAGCCACAATCCAATGGGCCAGCCCGGCGATCCGCGCGTCGCGCTTGCGCCAATGATAACAAAGCCCGATCGCCGCGATCGCGGCGGTGAGGGACAGCCGCAGCGGCCAACCCGAGAAGCTCAGCCCCGCGGCGCAGCACAACACAGTATCGGCAAATGCGATCGCGCCGAGCGCGGCCCAGATCACGGTGCGGTTTCTTCCCATGCCCCTGCCGCCTGCCGATGATCGATCCTTGGCCACAAGCGTTGATAATTCGCTACCGAGATGGTCCTGCGCTTGGCGGGGGCTGCCTTGACACGGAATGAACTTGCCTGTGGAGTCACGCGCCGGCACGGGACCCGGCACATGAAACGGGACGAGGGATGCCAGCCAGAAAACGCGAGGCGCACCCGGCCGGCACGGCCGGCGCCGGCCCGGGAGGCGATGACCACCTCCAGCGGGCGCGCGACTTCGTGCCCGAGCTCGCCGCTGCGGCACCCGAGATCGAACGGCAGCGCGCATTGCCCGAGGCGATCGTCGCGGCGATGGCCGAGCGCGATTTTTTCCGCATGCTGCTGCCGCGCTCGCTCGGCGGCGCCGAGCTCTTGCCCGCTCCTTATGTCCGGGTTGTCGAGGAAATCGCCAAGGGCGATGCCAGCGCGGCGTGGTGCCTGAACCAGGGGGCCGGCTGCTCGATGACGGCGGCCTATCTCGAACCCGCCGCCGCCAAGGAGGTGTTCGGCGGGCCGCGCGGCATCCTCGCCTGGGGGCCGGGGCCGGGCAAGGCGCAAATCGTCAAGGGCGGCTACCGCGTTACCGCCACCTGGAGCTTTGCCAGCGGCAGCCACAATGCGACCTGGCTCGGCTGCCATGTGCCGATCTACGACGAGAACGGCATGCAATTGCTTCATCCGGACGGCAGCCCGGTGATCCGCACCCCGGTCTTCCCGAAATCCTGCGCCGCGATGACCGACATCTGGCATGTCATCGGGCTGCGCGGCACCGGCAGCGACAAGTATTCGGTGACCGATCTCTTTGTCCCCGCGGCCTTTGTCGTAGCGCGCGATGACGACGGCGCGCGACGCGAGGACGGGCTGCTCTACCGCTTCAGCAGCCTGCAGCTCTACGCCTCGGGGTTTGCCGGGGTGGCGATGGGGATCGCCCGCAGCACCCTCGACGCGTTTGTCGCGCTGGCCCGCGACAAGGTGCCGTTGCGCGGCAAATCCGCGTTGCGCGACAACAATGTCGTGCAGTCGCAGGTCGCGCGATCCGAGGCGCGGCTGCGCGCCGCCCGCGCCTTTTTATACCGGTCGCTCGAGGACATCACCGCCGAGGTAGAGCAGGCCGGGCGCATCACCTTGGAGCAGCGGATGGTGATCCGGCTGGCTTCGACCTTTGCCATCCACCAATCGCTCGCGGTGGTCGACACCGCCTATCACGCCGCCGGCTCGACCGCGATCTTCGAGGAGAACCCGTTCGAGCGCCGCTTCCGCGACATTCACACCGTCTCGCAGCAATTGCAGGGCCGCCAGGAGCATTTCGAGACCGTCGGCCGACACCTCCTGGGCCTCGCCCCCGACACCCTTGCGTGGCTGTGACGGGGCCAAAGCAACCCGGCACGTCCAACGATCAACCTGCGCGCATTATTCTATTTCAATCCTGACCACGTCGCGCACGGAGCGCCCGCCGCGCTTGTCACCGGGCATAACGACGCGCAAACCCGCTTGACCGAGGTCTTTCCCGTCACGTTCGTAAGCGAGCATCGCCCGCTTGCCGCCGAAGTCGGGCGCGATCTCGCCGGTCGAGATGACGACCCTGTATCCGTCCCGACCCGTGATCATGATCGTATGGCGAAGCTCGGCCCCCTTCGCTGAGTCATCGATTCCTCCGGCCTCAGCAAGCAGCGTCCAGAGCAGCACGCCCGCATAGCTCGAGGTCTCCGTCCCACGCGAGGTTTGAAAAGAAACTTCCGCCCGCTCGGCCGGAAGGCTCCGCAGGCGCTCCTCGCTCAAACGTTGGGGGTTCTTGACGTTGCCGTCGAAAACAAGGGAAGCGTTTTGGGTTGCGGGATCGCTCGGCCTGGACTGGCCGGTTGCAACTGCTGCCCCGGCTGCGAACAGAAGCAGAGCGGCGAGGCCCGCCGCCAAATGCCTATGCGGGGGTGCGGGGATCGCGACGCAGCCACGCGCAAATCGAACCAGGATCCAATCGACTCTATTCGCCATTATTTGGCGACCATCACGTCTGAGGCCTTGATGACGGCGATGGCTTCATCACCGACCGCTAAACCCAGATCGTCGACCGCTTCGTTGGTGATCGAGGAGGTAATGACGACGCCGCTGCCGATGACGATCCGCACATGCGCCGTTGTCGTGCCTTTACGGACTTCGAGGACTTTGCCTTTGATCTGATTGCGCGCGCTGAGCTTCATTGAGGCTTCTCCTGGTGGGGGATCATGGGACTACGCCGCGCGCCGCCCAGGCGGTCGCGGCCATCGAACGCGGGCCATCGGGACGACCGGCGAGATAGGCCCGCCGCAGCGCCGCAGCCAGCGTCGAGAGCCGATCGGGTGAAAGTCGTTTGACGTAGTCCCCGACCGGCCCTTGGGCGTTTGCGATCGGCTCCCAGTAATCGTCGAAATCGGCATACTCCATGCGGATGGTGAGCGAAGCCGAGGATATTCGGCTGAGCCCAGCCTGTTCGAAAGCAGCGGCGAGCTCGCCCTGCCCGGTCAGCGGGCTTGAGAAATGACGGCTCCGCGCCAGGTCGGCCTCGGGATCGAGCGCGGCGGCGGTGTCCCAGAAAATCCGCTGATAGGTCAGGCCACCGGCATAGTCCCACACGGCGGCGGCAACGATGCCGCCTGGACGGGTGACCCGGCGCATGCCGCCGATTGCGGAACGGGGATCCGACATGAAATTGAGGGCGAGAAGCGACAAGCAGCGATCAAAGCTGCCCGTCGGCAAATCCAGAGCGATCGCGTTCCCGGCCAAAAAAGTCAGCCGCGGGTCAGAGGACCGCGTCGCCGCATAGGCAATGTACGGGGCGGCGATGTCGATGCCGACAATTGCAGCGGGCTCATGGTGTGCTGCAAGAGCGAGTGCCAGGCTCCCTGTTCCGCATCCGAGATCCAGCACACGGTCCCCCGGCTCGATCCTGGCAAAGCCGATCAGCTGTTCGGCCAGGCGCCCGCTCCACCGTCCCATCAGCTGTTCGTAGGCCTCAGCATCGGTCGCGGTGTAGCTGGACGCCATTATGTTAGGTCTCCTATGATCGCGATATATACCACCATATACATCCGTAGGTGACAATGAGACATCTCTTACCGCCGGTTTCACCTGGCCGCCTCCGCGATCCTCGTCACAGCGGCAGTGCTCGGGACATTTCCGGCTGCATCCGCTGCCGAAATCGTGGTCTTCGCTGCGGCGAGCTTGAAGGAAGCGCTCGACGACGCGGCGCGGATCTATGGCGCCCAAAGTGGCGATGCGGTCAAGATCTCCTATGCGGCAAGCTCCGCTCTTGCCAAGCAGATCGAAAGCGGCGCGCCGGCGGACATGTTCATCTCGGCCGATCTCGAATTGCCGCACCACATCATGCCCGAGGGGCTTGAGCTCGGCCCCGCCTCCCGCCGAGCCGCCGTGTTTCGTCTCGATGACGGGGGACTCGAAAAGCCTGTTGAGGGCGTCGACCAGCAGCCAAGCCCGACGGTACGACATGCCCATCGAGCGCCCCGCCGCTGAAATCGATCCGTGGTCGCGGACGGCTTCGAGCAAGCGGATCTTGCCGTGGCCGATCGCCTGTCCCGGTGCGAAATCGAGCCGCAATGTGAGCTTCGTCATGGAAGCAACTCTAGCCGATCCGCACAGTAAGCGAGAGCCGAGCGGTAGCGAAATCCTCACACGCCCAAATGGCGCCGCATCATGTCCGGCCGCCCGCGCAGCACGGCGGCGGGGCCGGAAAACACGGCGCGACCCTTGACCAAAATCATGCTTCGGTCGGCGAGCGCGTTGACCGTCCCGTGGTCCTTGTCGACGACAACCGCCGCGGTTCCGTCCTGGCGGATCATCCGGATGACCCGCCATATGTCGCGGCGGACCAGCGGGGCGAGGCCTTCCGTCGCCTCGTCGAGGATGATCAGCTCGGGGTTGGTCATCAGCGCCCGGCCGATCGTCAGCATCTGCTGCTCGCCGCCCGAGAGTTGACCGCCGCCATGGCGCAGTCGCTGACCGAGACGCGGAAACGTCGCGAGCACCCGATCGAGGCCCCATGTGCGCCGGCCGTCGATCCCGGGGCGGGCCGCCATCACCAGGTTTTCGCGAACGCTGAGATTGGGAAAAATCCCGCGGCCCTCGGGCACATAGGCAACACCCGATCGGGCGATGGCATGCGGCGCCGCGGAACTTATATCGGCGCCGCGCAAATAGACGGCGCCGCGGCGCGGCCGCGTCAGACCGATCAAGCTGCGCAGCAAGGTCGTCTTTCCCATGCCGTTGCGGCCGAGCAGTCCGACCATCTCGCCGGGTCCGATGCAAAAATCGACCCCGCGCAAAACATGGCTGGTCCCGTAAAAGGTGTGGAGGCCTTCGGCCCGCAGCAGCGGCTCAGATCCCATCGCCGAGATAGGCTTCCTGGACCGCCGGGTCGGTGCGGACCCGGGCGGGGTCGCCGCTGGCGATGACCGCGCCGTCCACCATCACCGTGATGCGGCGCGCCAACGCGAACACCGCGTCCATGTCGTGCTCGACGAGCAGGATCGCGTGGTCTTTCGCGAGCTCTTCGAGCAGCTCGACGATCACCGCCGCTTCCTCTGCTCCCGTGCCGGCCAATGGTTCGTCGAGGAGAAGCAGCCGCGGTGCAGAGGCTATCGTCATCGCGATTTCGAGCTGGCGTTTCTCGCCATGGCTGAGCGTGCCGGCCAAACTGTCGCAGCGCCCTTCCAGCCGCGCCAGCCGAAGCGCGCGTTCGGCACGCGCCTTGGGTGCGGGATAGGAACCCGCCGGCCGGAAAAACCGCATTGGGCGCGGCAGCCGCGATTGCGCCGATAAGCGGCAGTTTTCGAAAGCCGTGAAACGCGGGAAGATGTTTGCCCGTTGATAGGAACGGCCGACCCCCAGCCTCGCGATCCGGTCGGCGCGCCAACCAGCGATCTCGATGCCGGCGAGCCTTATGCTTCCGGCCGAGGGTCTCAGCTCGCCCGCAAGCATATCGATCAGGGTCGATTTTCCAGCCCCGTTGGGGCCGATCACCGCGTGGATCTCGCCGGTCGCGACCTCGAGCGCAACATCGTCCACGGCAACGAGCCCGCCGAACCGCTTCGTCAGTCCCTGGACCTGCAGCAACGCGGCGGGTTCAACCATTTTCGGACGTCCGAGGGCGAGGCCGCAGCAGGCCAGCCAAGCCGTCCGGCAGAGCGATCACTGCTGCGATCACGAAGACACCCATCGGCAGCAGCCAATGGGTCGTCAGCCCGGCAATAAAGTCCTGCAGAAGCACCATGACGAAGGTGCCTATCGCCGGGCCGATCAGAGTGCCCATGCCGCCGAGGACGACAAAGATCAGCAGCTCGGCGGAGCGGTGCCAGTTCAGGATCTCCGGGTTGACAAATCCGAATTGCGCGGCTGCGAGATGGCCGGCCAGCCCGGCGAGGCCGCCGGAAATGACGAAGGCCGCCAATTTGTAGCGAAAGGTCGGGTAGCCGAGCGAGCGCATCCGCCGCTCATTGTCGCGGATCCCGACCAAGGCCCGACCGAACAGCGAGCCGAGCAGGATCCGGAGAAGGAGATAAGCCGACACCATTGCCGCCAATACGAGGTAGAAGAAACCTGCGGTCTGTTCCAGGTCGAACGCTTTTACGCCAAAGACCGCCGCTTCGGGCTTGACATAGATGTAGATGCCGTCGGCGCCTCCGACGATGCCCGACTCGGCAAAGAACGAATAGAGCATCTGGGCGAAGGCGAGCGTCGCCATGATGAAATAGACCCCGGTGGTGCGCAGCGTCAGCGCGCCGATGCCGAGGGCGGCAAGGCTCGCGGCGGCGATCGCTGCGGGCAGGGTCAGCCATAGGTTCGCCGCAGCGTGCTGGGGCGACATTGCGACCAGCGCATAAGCCCCGATGCCAAAAAATGCCGCATGCCCCAGGCTGACGAGACCGGCGAAACCGACCAGCAGGTCGAGGCTCATGGCCGCGATCGCAAGGATCATGATTTTCGCGAGAAGCTGCAGGTAAAACGTCCCGACCAGCAGGGGCAGCAGAGCCAGTATGATGACCACGAGAGCGAGGCCGGCAACGGCGCCCGGCGAGGTTCGCCTCATGCGCTAGGTCGGCCGAACAGGCCGGCGGGCCGAACCAGCAGGATCGCAGCCATCAACAGATACACCATCATGCCCGCGAGTTGCGGGAGCAGGACCTTTCCGAAGGTGTCGACGACGCCGATCAGCAATGCCCCGACCAGGGCGCCCTTGATCGAGCCGATCCCGCCGATCACGACAACGACAAAGGTGATGATCAGGATCTGCCCGCCCATGCCGGGAAAGACCGAGGAAACGGGTGCTGCGATCATCCCGGACAACGCGGCGAGGACGACGCCCAGCGCAAAGACAAAGCCGTGCACGAGACCGATATCGATGCCGAGAGCCTCGGTCATCTCGCGGTTGGCGGCGCCGGCCCGGATCATCATGCCGAGCCGCGTCCTTTGGATCAGCAGGTACATGGCGCCCGCGATCACGAGGCAGATGACCGAGATCAGCAGTCGGTAAACCGGGTAGCTCAGCGTCTGGGTCAGCGGCACCGACCAATCGAGCGATGCCGGCGCCGGCACACCGTGGACGTCATTGCCCCAAATCAGGCTGCGGGCCTCGTCGAGCACCAGGATGAGGCCATAGGTCAGCAGAACCTGATAGAGATGGTCGCGGCCATACAGCCGTGCGATGAAGAGGCGTTCCAGCAGGAGACCGAACAGGATCGAGAGCGGCAGGCCCGCCAGAATGGCGAGCATCAGGCTGCCGGTGTACTGGGTCAGCGAGAAGGCGAGATAGGCGCCGAGCATATAAAAGCTGCCATGCGCCAGATTGATGACGCCCATGATCCCAAAGATCAGGGTAAGGCCGCTCGCCAACAGAAACAGCAGCAGGCCGTATTGCGCTGAATTCAACAGCTGAATCAGGAAGGTGGTCAGGTCCATCTAATGAAGCTGTGTGGTTTCAGTCCACATCTTGTGCCCTCGCCTCTTCTGCCAACCAGACGAATACCCAAGTCGCTGAAATCACTTCAAATCGATGAAACGCCGGGAGGCGTGGTAGCGCCCGTCGAAAGACCAGCGCTGCTGAGAGCGTGTGAATGAATTGGCTACACCGCGGTCGTGCGTGCTTCGAGACGCGCTCTTCGAGCGCCCTCAGCATGAGGTAAACCTTTGCCGGCATTGAGAAAAGCCCTCATCCTGAGGAAGCCGCGAAGCGGCTGTCTCGAAGGACGCATCGGCCCTAATCCAATTCATTCACACGCTCTGAGATAGAAGAACGCCGGATTGAGCCCGCGTGCTCTTCACCACGCCAGCGCCCAGCCGTCGCGGCGCGGGTCGGAGCCGGCGAGCAGCATGCCGGCGGCGGAATCGCGGCGGATGATCTCGATGCTGCACGGGCCGTCGAGATCGCCGACCGTGCGGACCGGGTGGCCGCGGCGGGCAAGCTCGCTGCGCACCCCTTCGGGGAAGCGCCGCTCGATGGTCAGTGCGTCCTCGCCGTCATGCGGCCAGTTGGCGTATTGGCCGGGAACATTCGAGGTCCAGCGCGGCATCTCCGCCGCCTGTTGCGGGTCGAGCCCGAAATCGATCATCGCCGTCAGTACTTGGAGATTGATCTGCACCTGATTGTCGGCCCCGGGCGTCCCGAAAACGCACCACAGCGCGCCGTCCTTGAGCACCAGCGGCGGGTTCATCGTGTGCCGGACCCGGCGGCCGGGCTGCAGCCGGTTCGCATGCCCCGGCTCCAGGTGCCAATAGCTCATGCGGTTGTTCAGCAGGATGCCGGTATCCCCGGCCATCACGCCGGAACCGAACCCGCTGTTGATGCTCTGCACCCCGGAGACGGCATTGCCCTCGCCGTCGACGGTGCAGAAATAGGTAGTGTCCCCCGCCGCCATTGCGGGGCCGCGGGTCGGGGCGGCCTGCCGCATGTCGATCCGCGCGGCGAGCCGCGCCGCGTATTCGGGGGACAATAGCTGCGCGAGCGGCGCTGCGAGCGAATTCGGGTCGGCGCCCCAACGCTCGCGGTCGGCAAATGCCAGCTTTTTTGCTTCGACCAAGACATGGACCGCGTCAGGAGAGAGCAATCCCATCCCGGCGAGATCGAAATTTTCGAGGATCTTCAGCTCTTCGAGCAACACGAACCCGGTCGAATTCGGCGGCGCTTCGAGCACGGTGAAGCCGCGGTAGTCGATCGCGATCGGCTCCTGCCGCTCGGCCTCGAAGCTTTCGAGGTCCCTCGGAGAAATCAACGTCCCGGCAGTTTCGAGAGCCGCCGCCAGCCGCCGCGCGAGGCGGCCGCGATAAAAGGTCTGGGCTCCCTCGGAGGCGATCTCTTCAAGGGTGCGCGCGAGCTCGGGCTGGACGATCGGATCGCCTAGCGGCGGCGGCGCCCCGTCGGCGAGAAAGGCCGCGGTGGTGCGCTGGTCGACGAGGAGGGTTTGTCGATATTCCTCGGCAAAATGGCTGTAGGCTCGGGTAGCGCCGAAGCCGTCGCGGGCAAAGGTGATCGCCTCGCCGAACAGATCGCGCCAGGGCAGCCGGCCAAAGCTGCGATGCATCGCGCCGAGCCCGGCAACCGTCCCCGGAACCGAAACCGAGAGCGGCCCGGTGCGCGGAATTCCGCCGGCGTAACGCTCGGGGGTCGCCGCAGCCGGGGCAGGCCCGGTGCCGTTGAAGACAATCGCACGTCCCGCCGCCTGGTCGAAGACATGGTAGAACCCGTCGCCGCCGAGGCCCGACATCATCGGCTCGACGACGCTGAGCGTGACCGCGGTGGCGACCGCCGCATCGACCGCATTGCCGCCCGCCCGCAGCGCCAACAGGCCGGCTTGCGCCGCGAGCGGATGATTGGCCGCGACAGCGCCCCGCCTGCCGACGATCACGGGTCGATACGAGCGCATTTCGAAAGCCACTTTCGCTCTCCCTCCTGTACGATTGGGCGCATAAAGCCGCCGGAGGTCCCAATGGGCAAGAAGCTTTCAGCCAGCGAGGTCGCGCGGTTCGCGGAGCGAACCATGAAGCGGCGCTGCGCTACGAAGAGGCGTGATATGCGGGCAGGGTTCCGGCTCGGCGTGATCGGGCTGCTCCTGTCGCTGACCTTGGCGGGCTGCGCCGATAGCGCCGCCGGCTCCGACAATGACAAGCGCGGGGTGTTCTACGGGGGCGTCACGGGAGGCTACTCGCGGCCGTGAGCGCCCGCATAACGAGCTGCGGCGTGCTGGTCACCGATGGAGACCGCATCCTGCTCGGCCACGCGACCCGGTCCCCGCGCTGGGATATCCCGAAGGGGGTGGCGGAGCCTGGCGAGAATTTCGCCGAGGCAGCGGCACGGGAACTCGGCGAAGAGACCGCTCTCTCGGTACCCGCAAGCGATCTCATCGAGCTCGGCGTACACTCCTATTTGCGCGGCAAGGCTCTGGCGTTGTTTGCCTGGGCCCCATCCGAGCTCCCCAACCCCGATGCCCTGAGCTGCTCGTCCTATTTCACGCTCCCGAACGGAACCCGATTGCCGGAGTTCGACCGCTTCGGGCTGTTCCGGTGGGACGACGCGCTGTCGCGCGTCGGCAAAAATCTCGCACGGATCTTGACAGCGATTTCCCGAAACGGCTTACGGGGCGCTTCGAAATGACGCCCCGGTCGTGATAGGCTCACGCAACCAGCAAAGCAGGAGGTTGGAATGCCCAAGCTGCGTCACATCGCGATCGCCGCGGAAGATCCCGAGAAGATGGCCGATTTCTACAAGAAAGCGTTCGACTTCAAGGAAGTCGGGCGGCCGAACGGGGTGCTCGCGGACGGCGTCTTCTTGAGCGACGGCACGCTCAACATGGCGATCCTCAAATTCAAGACGGATCAGCTCGGCAGGGGCCTCGACTACCGCGGCATCCATCATTTCGGCGTGCTGGTCGAGGATGTCGACGAGTTCTCCAAGAAGCTCGAGAGCCTCGGCGCCGAGCACTATATCGACCGTAACCAGCAAGCGCAGTCCGGCTATTTCGAGAAGAAATTCTACGGGCCGGAGCGCATCCTCTTCGACATCGCCGAGCATGCCTGGGCCGGCGCCGAGCCGCTCCAGGCCGAGATGAAGGACGCCGCCGAGTAGCCCGGCGTGTATTCAACAAGAAATCAGGAGCAATAGATGGCCAAGCTACGTCACATCGCGATCGCGGCGAAAGACCCCGACGCGATGGCCGAGTTCTACAAGAAAGCCTTCGACTTCAAGGAGGTCCGCAAGAGCGACGGGCCGCTCGCCTATGGCTATCATTTGAGCGACGGGACGATCGACTTGGCGATCCTCAGGTTCAAGACCGACCAGATCGGCAAAGGTCTCGACTACACCGGCCTGCACCATTTCGGCATCCTCGTCGACGACGTCGAGAAGGCCTCAAAGCGCGTCGAGGCGCTGGGCGGCGAGCATTATATGGATCAGGGGCAGGACCGGATCGGTGGGTTCGAGGTCAAGCTCTACGGCCCCGAAGGCGTGCTGTTCGACATCGCCGAGCACCCCTGGACCGGGACGGAACCGCTCCCGGTTGAGAAGGCCGAAGCGGCCGAGTAGGCAGGACGCCGCCGCCACGCTCGCTCGAGGGCGTGGCGGTAAGGCTGACATCTTTCTGTAATCAACCGCAGCGCAATATACCCCCGCGACGCGACACGTCGAGATGAGGGGGAATATGCTACAGCGTTCTTGGGTCGGCTGCGGCCTGCTATTGACCAGTGTTCTGGCAGCCTCGCCGGCGCATGCCACGATCACGCTGATCGCCAGCGGGGCCCTGACAGACAGCGCCGCGGGCCATTATGCGGACTTGTCCGGACTGACGGGGACTCTCGAGAACGGCCTCCCGGCCAATCTGCTCGGCGGCTTGGGTTCCGGCATCGCCTATGCCGGCGGGAACACCCTTTTGACGGTGCCCGACCGTGGCCCTAACGCGACGCCGTACAATTCGAGTGTCGACGACACCGCCTCCTACATCAATCGGTTCCAGACCCTCACGATCAGTCTGACCCCCAGCGCTCCAAACGCGGCGCTGCCTTTTACGCTCACCCCAATTTTGACCACGACGACATTGCTGTCGAGCCAGACGCCGCTGGCGTACGGAAATCTCGTTGGTCCGGGGGCACCGCCGCAAAATACGGCCAACAAATTCTATTTTACCGGGCGCTCCGACAATTTCGATCCTGGCAAGAATTCAGGCAATCCAGACAATGCCCGGTTCGATCCTGAATCGATCCGGGTCTCGAATGACGGCAAGAGCGTCTTCATCTCCGATGAGTACGGACCTTACGTCTACCAGTTTGACAGGGCGACGGGCCAGCGCATTCAAAGCTTTCAACTGCCGGCGAACCTCGACGTCAGCAATCTCTCGCCGCAAGGAAACGTGGAAATAAGCGGGAACACCTCGGGGAGAGTGGCCAATAAGGGGATGGAAGGGCTGGCCATTACGCCGGATGGCAAGACCCTCGTCGGCATCATGCAAGCCGAGCTGATCCAGGATCCAAGCAAACTGCTGCGCATCGTTACGATCGACATCGCGACCGGCATTACCCATGAATATGGATATCTGCTGACGACCGGCACTGGGGTCAGCGACATCGTCGCGATCAACGACCATCAGTTCCTGGTCGACGAGCGAGACGGCAAAGGACTTGGCGACGGCAGCACCGCTAAGGTCAAGCAATTCTTTGTGATAGACCTCGCCGGTGCCACCGACATCTCTAAGCTCGATGGCGCTGCGGCCCAGGCTGCTGCCGTCGCGAAGAGCCCTTTTCTCGATCTCGTGACGATCCTCAACGCCAACGGGATCCCCAGCGATCAGATTCCGGCCAAGATCGAGGGGCTCGCCTTCGGTCAAGACGTCCTGCTCAACGGCGTTTTGGAGCACACGCTCTTTGTTGCGAACGACAACGACTTTGTCGCGGATGCCGCCGGCCCGAACCAGTTCTTCGTAGTCGGCTTTGCCGACAGCGACTTGCCCGGTTTCGTCCAGCAGCAATTCGTTCCCGAGCCGTCCTCGATCGCCGTGCTCGGCGCCGGCTTGCTCGGGTTCGGCCTATTGCGCCGGCGCTCGAAGACAGCCAGCCGCCCAGGTCCCATAAAATAGCCGGATTGGCATAGCATAGTCTTGAGCGCGGACCTGCCGTCGAGACCCCCACCGGTCACGCGGTGGCCCGCAAGGGCCGCCAAAACGGCCGGACTGGAACAACTTTAGATTGATATTAGCTGCAGATTCGCTGCAGATCTGTGCGTGAGTATTTTTAGATACAATGTCTGATTGCAGGTCATTGGTCCCGCGCTGTGGTAAAGGGCGTGCCCAATACCCGCGTGCAGTCGGGGGTGAGGAGGCTGAGATCCCCCGGTTGCAAACGTTCCTGAGACGGTTGCTGGGTGCGGTCGGTGCCGTTCTTCTGCTAACGGTGGCCCTTGCTGGGCCGGCTTTGTCCGAAGTTCCGGATGGAACTTGGCTGATCGCCGACAAGGTCGCGATCGAGGTGTTCGAGTGCGACGGCCTGGTATGCGGCAAAATCATCTGGCTGGTGCGGCCGCGCACCCCGGAGGGGCAGCCCGATGTCGACCGCCTCAACCCCGATCCCAATCTGCGGCAGCGGCCGCTCTGCGGGCTGACCATGATTTGGGGGCTGCAGGCCGACGGGCCGGGCCATTGGTCGAACGGGTCGCTCTACGACCCGCAGGACGGCAACACCTATGACCTCACCGTGGAACGGACCGCGCCCGGAACGATCTCGGCGCGCGTTTATCGCGGCATCCCCCTCCTCGGCCGCACCGAAATCCTGATCCGCGATCCGCAGCTCGGCTTCGACGGGCGCTGCTGAGACCCGGAGCGGGGCTGCGAGCCCGGAACTCATTTCGCGGGAATGGCGGATGACCTATTGGATAGCTGCAATCATTTCTGGTCGCACTCTGAGCTTATTTTGGCTTCACCGCCGGGTTGCCGCCCGGCGTCCCCGGCGGTGGGATCACCGGCATCGTCGACCCGGTCGGCGGCGGGGTCTGCTTGATCTCGGGATCGACGCCGGCGGGCGGGGCGATAACCCCGCCCGAGCGGCTCAAATCCGTGCTGAGGCTGCCCCCGGCGGGCGGCGCGGCCGGAGCGGTCTGCTGGCCGGCGCCGGGACGGCTGCCCGGCTCATCCGCCGCGCTGGCGGCAGCGCTGAACCCTATCAAGATCGCCGCCGACACGAGAACGGCTTTGTGCATGGTGTCCTCCTCTACGCCTTCTTGCCGGCAAACACCGAAAGCGGCCCATTCGAGCCAATTGGATTGAACGGGGTGGCGGGCGTTCGGATTGCACGACCGGCCATGGCCGGAGCGGCCGATCTTTGGCAAGGTGCGCTCGATGACCGCTGCAGGCTTGCGGCGCAAGACCGACATCGAAGGATACGTCCGAAAAATCGGGCTGATGGCCGGGTCAGCCGTTGGCGGCGAGGACGGTTCCGGCGAAATGCAGCGAGCCGCAGATCAGGATTCGGGCCGGGCTCGCCGCTCGTGACCCGAACTCACGCAATGCGTCGACAACCGAGGCTGCTGTTGTCGCCGGCATGCCGAGCGAGCGCGCCGCCGCGGCGATCGCCTCTGCCGGCAGCGGGTTCTCCTCGCCCGGGATGGTCACGCCGGCCAAGCCCTTTGCGTATGCCGCCAGCGGAGCGAGGAAGCCGGCGGCGTCCTTGGTGTTGAGCATGCCGACGATGAGGTAGAGCGGCCGGTCGCGCCAGCCGACGACGGCATCGGCAAGCACTGCGCCGGCCCCGGGGTTGTGCCCGCCATCGAGCCACAGCTCCCATCCGGGCGGCGCCGTCTCGACCAGCGGCCCCCATGTGAGGCGCTGCAGCCGGGCCGGCCATTCGATATTGCGCAACCCCCGCGCAATCGCTTCGGGCGCCAGCGGGAACTCCCGCAATTGCTCGAGGCAGGCGATCGCCGCGCCGGCATTGGCGATTTGATGGGCGCCGGCCAGGGACGGCAACGGCAGGTCGAGACGCCAGCGCCTGCCCGAAAAGCGCATGCCGCCCTCGATGGCCTCGCAGACCCATTCGCGCTCCCAGCGAAGCAGCGGCGCGCCGAACTCTCGGGCGCGGCTTTCGATGACTGCCCCCGCCTCCCTTGGCTGCGGCCCGATGACCGCCGGCGCGCCGGGCTTGACGATCCCGGCCTTTTCGCCCGCGATCTGGCCGAGCGTATCGCCGAGAAATGCCTGGTGGTCGAGCGAGATCGGGGTGATCGCGGTCACGGCGGGCCGGCGGATCACGTTGGTCGCGTCGAGCCGCCCGCCGAGCCCGGTCTCGAGCAGCACGATATCGGCCGGAATTCGCGCGAAGGCGAGAAAAGCCGCCGCCGTCGTAATCTCGAAAAAGGTGATCGGCGTCTCCCCGTTGGCTCGCTCGCATTCTTCGAGCAATCCGATCAGCGCCTCCTCGTCGATCAGCCGGCCACAGAGCCGGATGCGTTCGTGAAAGCGGACCAGATGCGGCGAGGTGTAGGCGTGGACCCGGTATCCGCCGGCTTCGAGACAGGCGCGCAATGTCGCGATCGTCGAACCCTTGCCGTTGGTGCCAGCCACATGGACGGCCGGCGGCAGCTTCTCCTGCGGGCTGCCCAACACCGCGAGCAGCCGCTCGATGCGGCCGAGCGACAGGTCGATCAGCTTCGGGTGGAGGCGGCCCAGCCGTTCGAGAACCCGGTCGCTGGTGGGCGCGCTCACTCGGCCCCCCGCGGCTCGGCCTCGGCGAGCGGCGGCGGCGCGGCCTCGGCCGTAGCGAGGGGGTTGCGCAGCAGCCCGAGGATGCGCCCCAGGGTCGCGCGCAACTCGGCGCGCGGCACCACCTGGTCGATCATGCCGTGTTCCAGCAAGTATTCCGCCCGCTGAAATCCCTCCGGCAGCTTCTCGTGAATTGTCTCCTCGATGACCCGCGCCCCGGCGAAGCCGACGACGGCGCCGGGCTCGGCGAGCGTAATGTCTCCGACCATCGCGAAGGACGCCGAGACGCCGCCCGTCGTCGGATCGGTCAAGAGGACGATGTAGGGGAGCCCGGCCTCCTTGACCATGTCGGCCGCAATGATGGTTCGCGGCAACTGCATCAGGGAAAGAACCCCTTCCTGCATGCGCGCGCCGCCCGAGGCCGGGACCACGATCAGCGCCGCTTCCTGGAAGACGGCAAGCTTGGCGGCCGCGAGCAATGCCTCGCCCGCGGCGATCCCCATCGAGCCGCCCATGAACGCGAACTCGAAGGCGGCGAGGACGGCTGGACAACCGCCGATGCGCCCATGCGCGACGGCGACCGCGTCGCTGCCCGCGCTCAACGCCGCCTGTCCCTCCTTCAGCCGGTCGGTGTACCGCTTGCGGTCGCGGAATTTGAGCGGGTCGACCACCGTCTTCGGCAATTCGATGCGGGTGAAGGCGCCGTCGTCGAACAGGATCTTGAGGCGCTGCGCGGCGCCGATCCGCAGATGATGGCCGCAATTACGGCAGACATGCAGATTGGCTTCGAGCTCGCGGTAGAACAGCATCTGCTCGCAGCCCGGGCATTTGTGCCAGAGATTGTCCGGCACCGCCTTCCTGCCGACCGCCGCGCGGATCTTCGGCAATACGAAATTGGTCAGCCAGCTCATCGCCGGCTTGTAGCGGCCGGCCGATAGCTTGTCGAGGCGCCCGCGCGCAACCGTCGCTGCCGCGTAAAGATGTCCGGTGTTCGACGCCACGCATCGGCTGTACACTGGGCGCTTGCCCAGCACTCCAGGAGAGCCGCCATGCCCGACGATTTTGCCGGAAAAGTCGCCCTCGTCACCGGCGGCGGGAACGGGATCGGCGCTGCGACGTGCCGCGCCTTCGCGGCTGCAGGAGCGCGCGTCGCGGTACTCGATCGCGCTGCCGCAGGCGGCTGAGATGGTGGCAAGTAGGATCACCGGAGGTGGCGGAGCTGCCACAGCTTATCCGCTGGATGTCGCCGAGCGGGCTGCATTCATCGATGTGGCGGCCGCGGTCGCCGCGGCTGCGGGAGGGATCGACATTCTCGTCAATGGCGCCGGCACGACGGTGCGGCGGATGATCTCTGATATGAGCCCGGAAGATTGGGATCGCGTCATGGCGGTCAATCTGACCGGTGCGTTCAATGGGATTCAGGCGGTGCTGCCGCACATGCGGCGGCGCGGCGGCGGCGCGATCGTCAATGTCGCCTCCATCGCCGGGCAGCGGATATCGTTCGGCGGCACCGCGAACTATTCCGCCTCGAAGGCAGGCTTGCTCGGACTGACGCGCCATGCCGCGTACGAGCTCGCTCCTGACGGCATCCGCGTCAATGCCGTCTGCCCGGGCCCGACCGCAACCGGGTTCAGCGGCGCGATCCCCTCGGAAGAGACCAAGGCTGCGCGTGCCCGTAAGATCCCGCTGGGCCGCATGTGCGAACCCGAAGACATCGCCGACCCCATCCTGTTTCTCGCCGGGCCGTCCGCCCGCATGGTCACCGGCGTGGCGTTGACCGTCGATGGCGGCGTGCTGATCAAGAACGATACCACGTATGAGGAATATTTCCGCCCCAGGTAGCGGCGTGGGAATGGAGCCCGGCCGTCGGGGCTGGTCGGTTCGCGCCGCCGCCGTCTGGGTAAAGACGCCCCCCGGCGCAATCGCGGTTTTGATACTGACGACGTTCATCGCAAGGCTGTTGCTCGCGTCCGCCACCGGGCTCGGCATCGACGAGAGCTACATGGTCGCGGCCGGGCGCAAATTGCAGCTCAGCTATTTCGACCATCCGCCGATCGCATGGTGGATGGCGTGGGGCGCCGCCCACCTCGCCGGCAACGAGAGCGCGATTGTCGTCCGACTTCCCTTTGTCGCGCTCTTCGCGCTGACGACGTGGTTGATGTATCGCGTGACCGCGGCGCTTTTTGGCCCCCCGGCCGGATTGTGGGCGGCGGTCCTGCTGAACATGGTCCCGGTCCTCGGCGTGACTTCCGCGACATGGGTTCTGCCGGACGGCCCGTTGTTTGCCGCCTTGCTCGGCGCAGCTGCATGCCTGACAGCCGCCCTGCGGTCGAGCGGGCGGACAGCCTGGGGCTGGTGGGTAGCAGCCGGAGCGTGCGCCGGCCTCGCGCTCTGCTCCAAATATTCGGCCGCGCTGACGATCGCCGGGGTGGTCGTCTTTCTCGCCACCGAGCCGAAGAGCCGCTTCTGGCTGATGCGCCCGCACCCCTATATCGCGGGCTTGGTGGCCTGGGCGATTTTTGCCCCGGTGCTGGTCTGGAATGCCGAGCATAGCTGGATCTCGTTCCGGTTTCAGGGCGGCCGGGCGGTCGGCGAATTCCACCCGCTCGGGCCAATCTGGAATGTCGTCGGCCAATCGGTCTTTGTTCTACCGTGGCTGTGGGTTGCGTTGGTGTGGTGCGGCCTCTCCGCGCTTCGACGAGGACCGGCCGACAGGAGCCGCTGGTTGCTGCTCTGCCTTGCCGTCCCGCCTATCTTCGCGTTTACCGTAGCCTCGCTGTGGAGCAATGTGCTGTTCCACTGGGCGGCGCCGGGGTATCTGATGCTGCTTCCGTTGCTCGGCGATGCGGTCGCGCGCTATCGGCAAAACAGCCGGGCCCTGCGCATCTCGCTCGCCGCGACCGCGGCTTTTGTTGTTCTCGGCACAGCCTTGTTTGCGGGCGAGGTTCGGTTCAACTGGCTGCCCGATCGGCTCGCGGGTTTTCCGCTGGGCAGGGACCCCAGCCTCGACATCGTAGACTGGACCTCCTTGCGCAAGGAATTGGCGGACCGGGGTCTCCTCGACCGGCCGGGGCTGGTCGTCGCGGCCACGCGATGGTCGGAAGCCGGCAAGATCGACTATGCGCTTGGCGGACGTATCCCGGTGATCTGCCTCGGCCCGGATGCGCGGCAGTATGGCTTGATTGCGCACCGCGATGATTATGCCGGAGCGGATGTCCTGATTGTGGCTCCGCGCCTTGCGGTCGAGACCGCCGTCAAGCAGTTCTCGCCCCTTTTCGATCGGATAGAGCCCATCTCGCCGGCGACGATAGCGCATTCCGGCGCCCCGGCAATGGAGGTCTCCCTGCTGGTCGGGCATCAGCTGCGCAAGACGGCCGGCAGATGTTGCCTATCCTCCGCGGCGACCCGTCGGTATCCCTTGAACTCACGTGCGATGTATAGCGTGTAGGTACGGGCCGCCCCGGCGCCCAGCGGGATCACCACGGATCCGAGCCGCTCTATCTCCGCAAAGCTGGGCCGCATCTCTTCGACGAGCTCATGCTCGGAGACGAGTAGAAAGCTTCCGCCCAAATGCCGGGGCAGACTGCCGTTCAGGTCCCACTGGTCCTGAACGCGGCCGGTCAGCTGCCATTTGGCGGCGTCGAAAGGATGCGGCCGGACGTAATACACCAGCGCGGCGAGCACTTCGCGGTCATCGGCGAGAAGCGTCAGACCGGGATGCGCCGCGAGCGCCGCGCCGACCTGATTGCCGAGCTCGCGCCAGCCGCGCAATCGGCGCAGCGCGTCGTATTCGGCAGGCAACTGCAAGCCGAATGCACCCGCGATCTCGCGGCTGTTGAACAGCAGCGCGGCGGCGACGAGATGGAGCGCGACCGATGCCGCAACCAGCCCGCGCCAGCCGCGCTGCAACGCCCAGCCGACGACGAGCACAGTCGCTGAAACATAGGCCGGGGCCGCCCAGTTGGGATGCGCCCGCGACAACAGGCTGACGGCCAGCATCATCAGCAATGTCGGCAATGCAAAAGCGGCCAGCAGGCGGGAGCGAGGCTCGGCGAGGCTGCGCGGATCTGCCGTCAGCACGATCAGGCCGGCAAACAGCAGCGGGCCGAATACGGCGAATTGCGAGGCGAAGAATTCGCCGAATGCGTCCGGGTGAAACAATGGCCCGCCGAGCGCGGCGTTGTCCCTGGTATGGAGATAGCTGACGAAGCCGTTGCTCCAGTTCCACCAGAAATTGGGGGCGTAGATCGCCAGAGCAGCGGCCAGTGCAGCCAGTAATGGAGGGAGATGGCGGCGCTCCTGCGGAACCAGCAGGACATAGCCGAGCGCGGACAAAATCCAATACGCCATTGCGAATTTGGAGAGAAGCCCCAGCCCCGCCGCCAACCCGACCGCGAGCCACCACCTCCCTGCCCCGCCCTCGCGCGCCCGGATGAAGGCGTAGAGTGCCGCCGCCCAGCACGGCAGCAGCGCCGCGTCGGTCGAAATGATGAAGCCGGATACCGAAACGCCGGGCAGGCTGGCGTAAACGAGCGCGGACCAGAACCCGATGCGCCTATCGTAAAGCCGTGCACCGATTGCGTAGACAAAGACTGCAGCGGCTGCGTGGAGCAGCGGCGCCGAGAGCCGCACCGCAAGCTCGCTGTCGCCGAACAGCCCGGTCGTCAGCGCGATCAGCCAGGCGACCAGTGGCGGCTTCGAGAAGTAGCCGAGAGCGAGGTGCCGCGACCAGATCCAATACTGCGCTTCGTCCGGGTAGAGGTCCGCCGGCTGCAATGCCAGCCAAAGCAGGCGCAGCCCGGTAATCGCCGTCACACCGAACAGCGCAGCGACCGTATAGGAGCGTAGATGCGGCACCCGAAAATAGGTCACAAGGCCACGAGTTCCATTGGCCGAAATGGCCATATCAGAACTTCCGAGTGCCTCTCGATCGGTCGGCTCAATTCATCATGTAACGAGCGAGAAAGGCGGGAACGCGGGAGAGCACGTCGCGCCGGGCGGCCGGCTCCGTTCCGACGATTGGCACGATGCCGGCGGCGGTACGATATTCCGGCAGCTCGCGCCGCGGCAAGTCGGCGCGATCAAAGCCGTGATAGGCGCCCGGATAGACCTGGACCTCGATCCGGGAGCCGCGGCCCGCCGCGTCATCGAGAAAGGTCTTGCACGGCGCCGCAGGTGTCCAAACGTCCTCGGCGCCGAGCAGCGCCAGAAGCGGGGTTTGGCTCGCCCAACCTTGTTGCCGCCGCTCGTCGCACGATGCCGGATAGAACGCTACCGCCGCCCGAAAGCCGCCTTGCGGCAGCTGAATAGGCCGCCCGATGCCCTGGGCCCGGATCGCGTACAAAACCGCGCCGCCGCCTTGCGACCAGCCGATGACCCCGACACGGTCGGCTTGCACAAAAGGTTGCGCCTGCAGGAACAACAGCGCTCCGTAGGCGTCGCGCGGCCGCCTTAGGTAGAGCTCGCGGTCGAACCCGCGCTGCGAGCACATCTCCCCATGATTGCGCGACCCGAAGCTGTCGACCAGCAACACGACATAGCCGGCCGAGACGAATTCGGCCGCCCAATCGCGCTCGCGGCGGCCGATCAGCCCGGTGGTGCGATTGAACATCCCATCACAGCCATGCAGAAACACCAGCGCCGGATGCCTCCCGCTGCCGGTCGGGCGAAAAATGTACCCGTCGAGCGTGGTCGGGGAACGGCCGGGGCCATTGTCCTCCAGCGAAGGAAAATGCACCAATTCCTGCGCTCCGGCGCCGGCGGACCAAAGGAGAAGAATTGAGCAGACGAGGGACCGTAAGCCGCGCCGCATCGGTGAGGCCGCGAGACAAACCGGCTTGGCTAATCCGGCTCGATCGGCATCGTCGCGATGGTCTTCCAGGCGATCGGCGCCCCGCATTTCTCGGCCGCCTCGGCCGGCGGCAGCGAGGTGTCCCAATGCGCCGCCAGAAAGCGCCGCCCGGTGATCTCTGCAGCGCCCTCCGACACCAGCCATAGCAGCGGGGGCGCCATGATCTCGGGGCGCAGCAGCCGGCTGCGGTCGGCGACCGCCGCGTCCGGCACGATGCGCGTGTCGGTCATGCCGCCGGGGACCAGCACATTGGCGGTCACGCCGGTTCCCGCGAGATCGGCTGCCATCACCGCGGTCGCCGCCTCCGCCGCGGCCTTGCTGGAGCCGTATAGGACATAGCCTTCCCGCAGCATCGTGCCGAGGCTGGTCGTGACCGTCACGATGCGCCCGCGGCGGGCGCGGATCATGTGGGGGACGGCCGCGCGCGCCATCATCAGGGGGGCCGTGGCGTTGACGGCGACAAAGCGGCCCCATTGCTCCGGCGTGATCTCCCAGAACCGAATGGGATTGCGGCGCTGATCGGCGCGGATCGAGCCCTGACCGATGCCTGCATTGTTGACCAGGATGTCGATGCGGCCAAAGGCGCCGAGCGCCGCCGAGACGATCATTTCGAAAGCCGTGGGGTCGCTGAGATCGGCGCGGATCGGATGCAAGGCCCCGCGAGCTAGGTTACCGGATGCCGCCTTTAGCTCGTCGAGCCAAGCCGCCTCCTTGTCGACCGCGGCGACATCGATCCCTCCTTGGACCAGCCCGAGCGTCATCGCGCGCCCGATGCCGCTCGCCGCGCCCGTGACGATCGCCGCCTGCCGTTGTGATGCCGCCATCGTTGCCGTCCTGCGGTAATCTCCACCGGGAGCGACTTTCACATTCCCGGAACCGGGGTGCAACGCGGTTTGTGAGGCGGCACACGGGAGAGCTTTCGGATTTGCGGTTCCGCCATACTGCGATTTCGGCCAGAATATTGCCGCGATCCGGCGACACTTTCGCTGGCGCCAATCCGGCCAATCGGAGCACGGGAACGAATATCTATGGAAATGCCGGCCATGAGCCGAAATGCCCGCTTCTCGTGGGCTGAACCGGTAAGGCCCGGCCGCGGCCGCGCCGAATGATTCGGAGAAGATGACCGCTCCGGCCCCTGCATCCGCCGGTAGGACGGCCATGCCGCCACGGCCGATTCGCTCCGGACGGCCCACTACCCGGCGGCATTGGTCTCTCGGCGATATTCCGTGGCAGCGCATCAACCCCGACGCGCTGGCGGGAAAGCGGGGCTTTTTCTACCTGGTTGCGGCGGCGTCACTGATGGAGAGCGCAACCGAGCTATACACCGAAAACCTGGTCGATTTCTTTGCCGGCGACGCGGAAGTCACTCTGTGGCTGGAGCAATATTGGCTCCCCGAGGAGCTGCAGCACGGCCGGGCGTTGCGCCGCTATGTCGAAACCGCCTGGCCGCATTTCGACTGGGAGCCCGCCTTCGAGCGGTTCGTCGAAGAATTCCGCCCATTCTGCGATGCCGCGCTGGAACCCTCGCGCAGCCTCGAGATGGCGTCGCGCTGCGTGGTCGAGACCGGCACTGCCAGTTATTACAAGACCTTGTCGCGCGCCAGCCCCGATCCGGTTCTGGCGACTCTGGCTCGGCGGATTTCCGAGGACGAGGTGCGCCACTACAAGCATTTCTACCGCTTTTTTCGAAAGTACCACGACATAGAGCGTCCAACCCGCACCGCAGTCGCCCCCGCCTTGTGGCGGCGCTTGCGGATGAGTGGCGGGGACGACAGCTTCATCGTGCTGAAGCACGTCTATAACGGCCGTGATCCGGCGCGGGCTTTCGACCACCGGACATATCGAGCGCTGCGCCGGGAGAGCCGCGATCTTGTCCGCGGCCATTTCCCGCATGAAATGAGCGTGCGAATGTTGCTGAAGCCGCTGTCGCTCGGCCCGCGCAGCCACCGCCTGGCCTTGCCGGTCGCCCTAGCGCTGGCGCGTCGGCTTGTGCCTTGAGCGCCATGCGCATCGATCGGCCAGGAGGTCGGATGATCAAAGCCATTCTCGCTCCCGCGACCGGAAGCAATACCGACACTGCCGTCTTCGCCGGGGCTCTGGCGGTAGCGAGGAAATTCGCCGCGCATATCGATTTGCTGCATGTTCGCGTCGATTTCGACCGCGATGGCGGCCACGATGGCCGCAGACGGCGGCGGCGCCATCATGGTCAGCGGCTTGGTCGAGCGGATAGACGAGGAAGCCGATCAGCGGGAGGGCAAGGCGAAAGCCTTGTTCCAATCGTTTTGCGACCGCGAGCGGCTGGCCATCGCGGAGGGTCCCGTCGGACAGGCCGGCGTCACCGCGCAGTGGCTTCGGCAAACGGGCGACGAGGCGTCTTGGGTCGCAGAATATGGCCGCTCGGCCGATCTCCTCGTCATCGGGCGCTCGGCCGATAGCGAGGGGGTCTCGCTCGACACGATCGAAGCGGCTCTGCTCGGCAGCGGCCGTCCGGTCCTGATACCTCCCGCCGCGCCGCTCGCCGCCCTGCCCGATACTGTCGTCATCGCGTGGAAGGCGGCGCCCGAGGCGGCGCGCGCGGTAACCGCGGCAATGCCTTTGATTGCGGCGGCAAAACGGGTGCTGATCGTGACGGTCGCCGAGGAGATGGGACTATCCGACCAGGAGGGAGCGCGGCTGGCGACTTCGCTGCGCTGGCACGGGCTCGACGTCTCGGCTCGGCATTTGCAGCCCGGTGCAGCAGGCGCGGCCGACACATTGCTCGCGGCGGCTCGCGAAGAGGCCGCGCTCGTCGTGATGGGCGCCTATGGTCATAGCCGATTGCGGGAATGGGTGTTCGGCGGGTTCACCCGCCATGTTCTCCGAGGCGCCGAGGTGCCGGTCCTGATGATGCATTGAGGATCGGCGCCGAACGGCGATGACGATCGACACCACCCCGCTCGGCAATGCCGTGCAGCGCCTGCGCGAGGGCCTCGCCCGGCACGAGCGGGAACCGGCGGACGAGCAGATCCGCGACGGGCTGATCCAGCGCTTCGAGTTCACCTACGAGCTCAGCCACAGGATGCTGAGGCGGTATCTCAAAGAAATCGCGGCTTCTTCCGATGAAATCGAGCGGATGCCTTTTGCCGATTTGATCCGGACCGGGAATGCTCAGGGCTTGCTGCGGGGCGACTGGCCTGCCTGGCGCCGCTTTCGCGAGATGCGCAGCAGAACAAGCCACGCTTATGACGCCAAGCTGGCCGCGCAGGTCACCGCCGGCATCCCGGCCTTCCTGGAAGAGGCCGAGCATCTCTACGCCGAACTGCACCGCCGCATCGCATGAACCATCCCTCGCCTATCGATCTGCCGCCAGATCACAGGTCCCTGGTGCTCAGCATACTTGATGCGAATTTGCCGCGGAACGCGAAGGTCTGGGTGTTCGGCTCGCGGGCAACCGCCCGGGCTAGGCGTTATTCGGATCTCGATCTTGCGATCGATGCCGGCCGGCGATTGACCCTCGATGATCTCGCCGGATTGACCGAGGCGTTCAGCGACAGCGACCTGCCCTACCGGGTCGATATCGTCGACTGGCACGGCATCGACGATCGCTGGCGTCAGACGATCGCGGCCGATCGTGTGCCTTTGACCGAGAACGCGCATCCCGATGCTGCGGGATAAGCCAAGATCGGTGGCTTCAACCCCTGGCGCAAGCCGGATCGCGGTTACCCTCTCCACAGCCGTTTGGATGCAATCGCCGCCCCATCGGCCATCGCGCCCAGCTTCTTGAACGAGATGTCCGGGTCGAGCTTGCCGTAGCCGGCAAAGGTGCCGAAGCCGCAATCGCTGCCGGCGATCACCCGCTCGCGCCCGACAATGTCGGCGAAGCGGCAGATGCGCTCGGCGACGAGCTCGGGATGCTCGACATAATTGGTCGAGGTGTCGAGTACACCGGGGATCAGGATCTTGTCGTCGGGCAGCTTGGTGTCCCGCCACACCGTCCATTCATGCGCGTGCCGCGGGTTGGCGGCCTCGACGACCAGCGCCATCGGCTTTGCTCTGACCAGGATCGGCGCGACCTTGGCGAACGGAATGTCGTGATCGTGCGGCCCCTCGTAATTGCCCCAGCAGATGTGAATGCGGGCCCGGTCCGCCGGCACATTGCGCAGCGCGTGGTTCAACACCTCGACATGAAATGCCGCACGCTTCAGAAATTCGGCCTCGCTCAGATCCTGAAAGCTGGTGTGATGCGCCATCGCCAGATCGGGGCAGTCGAGCTGCAGGACCAGCCCCGCATCGACGATCGCCTCGTATTCCTCCTGCATCGCTGCGGCGATCGCTTCGACATAAGCCTCGTGCGACGGATAATAGGAGTTCGTCTGGAACACCGGCACGAGGCCGGGCGAGGCCGCGGTCATAAACCCTTCGACCGCGCTGACCTGATCGAGCGCGGCACGGAGATTGGCGAGGTCCTGGGCCAGCGGCTCGCGGTCGCGCACCGCGACCGGGCCGGTGCATACCGCGCGCCGCGCCACATTGGCGCCGGTCATGCGTTCGAGAGCGGCGACAAAATTCGGGTGCTCGCGCGTATCGAGCCGGGGCTTCGCCGGCTCGTGGCCTGCAAAGCCCGAGAGGCGGTCGGCGACATAGGTCGAATAGCCGGGCTTCGACATCTCGCCGTCATTGACGATGTCGACACCGGCCGCGACCTGCCGGCGCACGATGTCTAGGACCGCCTGCCGGGCGAGCCGCATCAGCTCGTTCTTGTCGTAGGGCTCGCCCTGGTCCTTGCGCACCAGTATCTGCCGCAATTCGGGCGGCCGCGGCAGGCTGCCGACATGGGTCGTCAGAATACGGTCCCGGCTCGTCTTCATTTCGTTTCCCCTGCCGTTTTTCCCAGGCAGCATGCGCCGCAGCCGGCCTCGCGGCAAGGCTTGCGCGGGGCGCCGGGTCATGGAACGATCCGGCCTATGGAACCCATGCGGGGAGCGCCGCAACAATGATGCACAGCACCGACCGCATCCTGACGACCCATGTCGGCAGCCTGCCGCGCCCGCCCGATCTGCTGGAATTCCTCGAAGCGCGCGAGACCGGTCGAAACTTCGAACAGCCGGCCTTCGATGCCTGTCTCGCCCTGGCTGTCCGCGAAATCGTCGAGAAGCAGGTCGCAGCCGGCATCGACATCGTCTGCGACGGCGAGCTCGGAAAGATCTCCTACACCTTTTATGTCCGGCACCGCTTGTCCGGGATCACAGCATTCCGGGGCGGCGACAACGACCAGCCGCCGCCGAGCGCGGCGCATCGCGACCTGCTCGACCATCCCGATTACATGGAGCGGCTGAACCAGGCACGCGGCGGGACCTCCTGGTTCAGCCGCGAGGCGGTGCCCTGCTGCACCGGGCCGGTGTCCTACAGCAACCGCCGGCCGTTGGAGACCGACTTGAGCAACCTCGCGGCCGCCTGCAACGCGGCGCAGCCGGTCGAGGCATTCATGAATGCCGCGTCGCCGGGTGTGCTGACCAAATTCGTGCCTGACCGCTACTACCAGGACGAAGACGCCTATGTCGAAGCCTTGGCCAATGCGCTGAAGGAGGAATACGAGGCGATCGTCGAGGCCGGCTTCATCCTGCAGATCGACGCGCCCGATCTCGGCTCGGCCCGGCACAACCAGTATCAGCACCTGTCCGACGACGAGTTTCTGCGCATTGCCGAACGCAATATCGCCGCGCTGAACCAAGCGACCGCGAATATTCCGCCCGAGGCGATGCGCATGCATCTCTGCTGGGGCAATTACGAAGGCCCACACACCCACGACATCCCGCTCGCCAAAATCTTCGACGTGTGCATGCGGGCGCGGCCCGCCAGCTTGTCGTTCGAGGGAGCCAATCCGCGCCACGCCCATGAATGGGAGGATTTGCGCAGCGCCAAAATCCCCGACGACAAGGTCCTGATCCCAGGGGTCATCGATTCGACCACCAACTTCGTCGAGCACCCGCGGCTGATCGCGCAGCGGATCTCACATTATGCCGATATTGTCGGCCGCGACCGGGTGATTGCCGGCGCCGATTGCGGCTTCGCGACCTTCGCCTTCGTCAACAACGCGGTCGCCCCCTCCATCGCTTGGGCGAAGCTCGCCGCATTGGCCGAAGGCGCCCGGATCGCCTCCGAACGGCTCTGGGGCTCATCCAGCTCGATTCGTCGAGCCCGAACACCAGCTGCGGTGTGCTGATCCCGGCAAGGGCGAACTGGCCGATCGCGAAAAATTCGTGCGGGCAGTAGCGCGCGAATTCCCCAGAAGCGAGGATCGCGCGTCCCAATTGGCCGGTCAGCTTCTCGATGCGGGCCGCCAGGTTCACGGCTGGGCCAATGCAGGTGAAGTCCAGACGGTTGCCGCTGCCGATATTGCCGTAGAGGACCTCACCGACATGCAGCGCCAAGCCGAAGCGCAGCTGGTGGAGGTCCTCAACCCCGATGTCTCTGGACAGTGCCGCGACATTGGCGCGGACCTGGCGCGCGGCGGCAAAGGTGCGGCCGCACACCTCCTGCGCATCCGCATTGTCCTCGGCGATCGGAAAAATCGCCAATAGACCATCGCCCATGAATTTGAGCACCTCGGCGCGGTGATCGAGGATCGCGGGGACCTGGCAATCAAAGTAGCGGTTGAGCAGATCGATCAGTTGCCGCGGGCGGCACCCGGTCGGCCAGCGCAGTGAACCCGCGCATGTCGGAGAGCCAGATCGCCGCGTGAATCTCCTCGATGTCGCCGCGCCGGATATGCCCGGCGAGAATGCGCTCGCCCGGGCTGCGCCCGACATAGGTGTCGAGCAGGGTGCTCGCCATCCGCCGCAGCGTTCGGATCTCGGCAACGCGCGCCAGTGGCGGGATGATGCTTTCTATGCCACTGATTTGCGCATCCGCGAAACCGCCGGGCTGCCGCGTCGTGCAGGTCACCACATGAATAGCGCCGTCGGTGAAGACGAGCGGCACTGCCAGATAATCGCTTACGCCCTCTGCCTTGAGTTCGGTCAATATCGGAAAATCGGCCGGACAAGCCGGATCGGCGAGCCGCCGCCGGACGGCACGGCTGGTTTGATAGACCCGGGCGACCGGGTTTTCTAGAAACCCAGGGCTCGCGAGCAGCTCAAAGGGGGCCTCGGACGTCTCCACCTCGGCGCCCGGCCGCCAAACAAATCGCCGGCCCATCACATTGGGGTGCAGTGTGCGGATGAACACCGCGACCCGCCACAGCGGGATGCCGCAGGCGACGAGCCGCTCGCATAATTGGGACAGCACTTGCTGCGGCAGCGGTGCCGACCGGGCGCCGTCCATCAGCCATTCGGCGGTCGCTTTGAGGTCGGCGTCGGGCATGGGCAAATTGATCCTTTCCGCGCGCGCCTCATATTATCGGAGATGCACGAGAACGGAGCGCAACATGGCGATCGAGGTGACCCCGCTCCATCCGACACTAGGCGCTGAATTGCGCGGTGTCGATCTGAGGCGGCCGGTGATGCCCGATATGTTTGCCGAGATCGAGGCCGCCTTCAACCGCTACGGCATCCTCGTCTTTCCGGAGCAGCCGCTGACCGACGAGCAGCAGCTCGCGTTCAGCCGCTTCTTCGGGCCGCTCGAAGTCAATCCGAATTATGCCGGCGCGAAGATGCGGCTGCGCGCCGACATCGCCGACATCTCCAATCTCGACGCCGAAGGCCGCGTGCTGGCGCGCGACGACCGGCGCAACCTGTTCAACCTCGGCAACCAGCTCTGGCACACCGACAGCTCGTTCAAGCGGATTCCCGCAAAGTGCTCGCTGCTGTCCGCCCGCGAGCTGCCGTCTTTAGGCGGCGAAACCGAATTCGCTGATTTGCGCGCCGCCTGGGACGCGCTCCCCGAGACCAGACAGCAAGAACTCGACGGCCTCGTTGTCGAGCACAGCATCTTCCGCTCACGCAGCCAGATCGGGTTTGCCGATTTCAGCGACGAGATCTACAAGCAATTGCCGCCGGTGCCTCAGGCTCTGGTGCGGCACCACCCGGCCTCGGGCCGCACCAGCCTCTATCTCGCCTCGCATGCCTCGCACATCGTCGGCTGGCCGGTCGAACAGGGTAGAGCGCTGATCGAGGAGCTGACCGCCTTCGCGACCCGGCCGCAATTCGTCTACCAGCACCGCTGGACGGTCGGTGACCTCACGATCTGGGACAACCGCTGCACAATGCACCGCGGCCGCCCCTATGACGACACCCAGCGCCGCGTATTGCACCGCACGACCGTGTCCGACTACGCCAATACGCTGGAGCAGGAAGGCTTGGTCGCAGTCTCCGCAGCCCGAAAGGCACAACGGGTTGTCGTCACCCCGAGGGAAAGGCTTTCAGGAAATTGAGATGGGCTGGATCGGCGTCGTGCGTCCTTGGTGATGGCCATCTCGCGGCCGCCTCTGAGCGTGTGAATCTTTTGGTGGGACGCACGGGCCTAAGCCCGGCTCCAGACGCTCAGAAGTGCGCGAGGCCGCTCAGCAGATCCGTTGAATGAGCGCGCGGCACAAACCTCGACCGGGGCGTCGAAGAAGGCGCTGTCGTTACCACTCTGTGGCGGCTCGAAATAGCCAACGGCCCGCAGAGCGCCTTGCGTCGCAAGCGCATCAACCCAACCTTTCCGGGACAGAGCGTTGGCCCAATTGCCTCGCTTGCCCCTCATTGCGTATCAGGAGAGCAACCGACGCGCCCGGACGAGCATTCTGCATGGCCGTCCGTTTCGGGCTTACTCTTTAAGACGCCGCCCAGCGCGCCGGTAGCGAGAGCTCCGTATTGCCCCCTCGGCGCGGGGCACTGATCCACCAAGTAGATGCGCACAGGAGCCGCGAATGAGCTACACCGCCCCGCTCGCCGACATGCGGTTTGTCCTCGACCAGGTCGCGGGAATCGCCGAGGTCGGGGCACTGCCTGGTTTTGAGGCGGTCTCGCCCGACCTCGTCGAGGCGGTCCTCGGAGAGGCGGCAAAGCTTGCCGAGACCGTGGTGGCGCCGCTCAACCAGCCGGCCGACCGGGTCGGGAGTGTTCTCGAAAACGGTGTCGTGCGCACGCCTCCTGGGTTTCCCGAAGCCTATGCCCACTACGTCAAAGGCGGTTGGAACGGGGTCGCCAGCGACCCCGATTGGGGCGGTCAGGGACTGCCGCTGACCCTCGCCGTACCGATCGTCGAAATGTGGAACTCGGCCTGCATGAGCTTCGCGCTCTGTCCGCTCCTCAATGCCGCCGCGATCGAATTACTGCAGGCCCACGGCTCGGTCGACCAGAAGCAAACATACCTCGGCAAGCTCGTTTCGGGCGAGTGGACCGGCACTATGAACCTGACGGAGCCGCAGGCCGGCTCCGATCTCGCCCCGCTCAGGACCCGCGCGGTGCCGGAGGACGGTCATTACCGCATCACCGGCCAGAAGATCTTTATCACCTATGGCGACCACGACCTTGCGCCGAACATCATTCACATGGTGCTGGCGCGCATCCCCGGCGCGCCGCCCGGCAGCAAGGGCATATCGCTGTTTCTCGTCCCGAAACTTCTGCCCGACGCAGAGGGCGCGCCCGGCCGGCGCAACGATGTCCGCACCCTGGGCCTCGAGCACAAGCTCGGCATCCACGCCTCGCCAACCTGCGTCCTGGCGTTCGAGGAGGCGGTCGGCTGGCTGATCGGCGACGAGAATCGCGGTCTCGAATACATGTTCACGATGATGAACAATGCCCGGCTCAATGTCGGCGTTCAGGGGCTGGCGATCGCCGAGCGCGCCTACCAGCAGGCGCGTGATTTTGCCCGTATCCGAGTGCAGGGCCGCCCCATCGGCGCGGCGCGCGAAGCGGAGGTGCTGCCGATCATTCATCACCCCGACGTTCGGCGCATGCTGCTGTGGATGCGCAGCGCCACCGAGGCGATGCGCGCTCTCGCCTATTACGCCGCCGCTCTGATCGACCGGGGTCGGCGCGAACCCGCTGCAGCCGCTCGGTTTCTCGCGCAACGGCGGGCGGATTTGCTGATCCCGGTGGTCAAGGCGTGGTGCACCGAGCTCGGCGTGGCGGTCGCTTCGACCGGCATCCAGGTGCATGGCGGGATGGGGTACATCGAGGAGACCGGTGCGGCGCAATATCTGCGCGACGCACGGATCGCGCCGATCTATGAGGGGACCAACGGCATTCAGGCGAACGACCTCGTCGGCCGTAAATTGTCGCGCGACCGAGGCGAGGCCGCCGAAGCGCTGATCCGCGAGATGCGAGAGACATTGGTGAGCCTACCGCGGACACCCTGCGATGACCTTGGCGTAATCGCCGGAGCACTGCAGGCGGGGATTGCCGCGTTGGAGACGGCGACAGAGCATCTCGTAGCGGCGGAGGCGGCGCAGGCAGCTGCCGGGGCAGCGCCTTACCTCGCATTGCTCGGCACGGTTACGGCGGGCTGGCTGATGGCAAAGCAGGCGCTCGCCGCACCCGGAGAAGCATCTGCGGCCAGGGCGAAACGCACCACGGCACGGTTCTTTGCCGAGCATTTCCTGTCGATGGCGCCGGGTCACCTCGAGGCCGCCTGCGCCGGCGCCACGGTGCTCGATTTCGATCCGGAGCAACTCTGACCGGCCGGACCGGCTTCACCCCAAAGCGTTTTCGCCGGCGCCCGCAGCCGGCACGCGTGCCGGGAGTTGCTCGATAAGCCCGCCGGACAGGCGGTAGACCTTGTCCTGGGGCACCGGAAGGCTCAGCGCGACCGCCCGCGGCAGACCCGCATAGAGGCCTCGCAATACTCGGGTCACGATCCCGTGCGTCACGACGACCAGAACCTTGCGCTCGCCCCAGTCCGTCAGCCATCCGGCGAGGCGGGCGGCAAAGGCATCGTAGCGCTCGCCGTCCGGGGAGCTGAAATACCATTCGTGGCGGTCCTCGCCTTCGAATACGCCGGGGGCGTGCATTTCGATTTCGCGATAGGTCAGCCCGTCCCAGGAGCCGAGAGACAGCTCGCACAGACGATCGTCCAGGTGCAGCGACGCAGCCGCGGGCAGATGTTCGCTGATCAATCCCGCGGTCGACCGGGCGCGCCCGATGGGGCTGGCGACGATCCCGGCAGATGCAATCTCCGGCAAGCTCGCGAGCAGCCGCCCGATCGCATGGGCCTGCGCGACGCCGCGCTCGGTCAGCGGGGAATCCGCGCGGCCCTGGTACCGCCTCTGCAGATTCCATTCGGTTTCGCCGTGGCGCACCAAAAGCAAGGATCCGGCCACCTGGCGATGACCGTCATTTCTTTTTGCCGAGCCCCGCCATCTGCGCGAGGAACATCTCCTGGAGCTGCTCGAAACCCTTGAGGGCGGCCGGCAGCCAGGTCTTGAGCATCGCCTCGGGGTCCATCGCCTTGAGCGTCTCCCGCAGCCGCGCCTCGACCTCCGGCAGCAACGCCTCCTGCAGCGGCTTCACGTCCGGGAGACCAAAAAAGGAACGCGCCTCCTCCGGTGTGCAATCGATGTCGAGCTTCAGCTTCATCTCGGGCCCTCCTCCTGCTCCGGGCGGATTTTGGCCGAACCGGCACAAAGAAGCACCTGTTCGCGAGGGTTCTCGTGTAATCTCCCGACATGGCTGTCGAGATCCCGTTCCGGCGCGAGTTTTCCTTCGAATACGGCCGGCTCGAGCCGGTGGCGCCGATGATCCGCCGCATCGTGGCGCGCAACCCGAGCCCCTTCACCTTTCGGGGCACCGGGACCTATGTCGTAGGCCAGGGCGAGGTCGCGGTGATCGACCCCGGCCCCGATCTCGACGAGCATGTCGAGGCGTTGCTCGCCGGCCTTTCGGGCGAGCAGGTCACGCATATTCTGATCACCCATACGCATCGCGACCACTCGCCGGCGGCGCGCGCGTTGCAGGCGGCGACCGGCGCGCCGACTTACGGCTACGGCCCGCATGCCGGCGGTCAGCGCGGCGACGCGGCGGTCGAGGAAGGCGGCGATTGGGATTTCATCCCCGACAGGACGGTGCGCGACGGGGACCGGCTCGCCGGCAATGGCTGGGTTTTCGAGGCGGTGCACACCCCGGGCCACACCTCGAACCATCTGTGCTTTGCCTTGCCGAGCGAAGGCGTGCTGTTCAGCGGCGATCATGTGATGGGGTGGTCGACCAGCGTGATCGCCCCGCCGGACGGCGACATGGCCGCCTATATGGCCTCGCTCGCCAAGTTGCTCGGCCGTCCGGATGCCCTGTATTGGCCGACGCACGGCCCGGCGATCACCGAGCCGCAGGCGCACGTTCGCGCCTTCATCGCCCACCGTCGCGAGCGCGAAGCCGGCATTCTCGACTGTCTGCGCGCCGGCGCCGGGCGGATCGAGGCCATCGTCGAGCGGCTCTATGTCGGGCTGCAGCCCGGGCTGCACCGCGCCGCCGGGCGCTCGGTCCATGCGCATCTGATCGACCTTGTCAGCCGCGGAATCGTCGACAGCGATGGATCGCCGACTTTCGAAGCTCATTATCGTATCGCCCGAAGCTGAACACGCAAAAAGGCGACCCGGTCGGGCCGAAGCATCATTGTTGCACTGCAGCAACAGCAACAATTGAATTGCCCCCGGTAAAGAAACTGTCTCGCTGAGTTGCTAAGGCTCCGCGCATCTCGTGCTAAGCGGGGAGCAGGACGTGGCCATACAATCTCACGCGCGCCGTCGCGGCTGCGGTGCATTAGTTGTCATCTGCGCTGCGGCGATGCCCGCTGCGGCCGACGCGCAAAATGCGCCGATGGAAAGAATCGAGGCAATCGAGCGTCAGATCCGCAACTTGACGGGCGAGTTGAAGCGCTCAAGAACGAGCTCGGCGCAGGCAAAGCAGCAGCTCCAGCAATCGCGAGGCGAAGCCCAGCGCTCGAAAGAGGAGGCTCGCCAGGCGCGCGAGGCGGCGGACCAGGCGCGGCAGGACGCCGCCAGGGCTGCGACTGCCGAATCGCAAGCGACACAGGCTGCGGCAAAGGCGCAGGCGGCTCGCCGCCGCACCGCCGCCACCAACCGTCGGAGGCAAGGGCATCGAGGTCGGTTTCCCCGGCGGCCGGCCAACGATATCAACCTCGGACGGCCGCATGTCTTTCGCCATCGGCACCCAGGTCCAGTTCGACATGGGCACCTATTTCCAAGACCCGCACCCGACGACGGCATTCCCGAAGCTCAACACCGGGGTCAATTTGCGCCGCGGCCGAATTTTCTTTGTCGGAAAGTACGATGATTTCACGCTCAACATCACCCCCGACTTCGGCGGCTCGCCCGACGGGTCGCCGACCCTGTACGAAGCCAACATCAACTTCACCGGGTTCAAGCCGGTGACTGCTACCGTCGGATATTTCAAGCCGTGGTTCTCGCTGTACAATTCGCAGAGCTCGAACGATTTCCTGCTGATGGAGCGGCCGAGCATCGTCGAAATCGCGCGCAACGTGGCGGCGGGCGATGCTCGCGCGACTCGGCGGTGTCAAAGCATCCACGGATCGATATTTCGCGGCCTGGGCTATTGACCGGCGCCCCATACGGGGCGAACAGTGGAAGCGACTCTCAAACGGCGAGCAGCTCGGCACGGTCGGGCGCCTGGCGGGCCGTCCCTATTACGATCAGGATTGGAATGTCCACCTGGATGTCTCCGGCGAGTACGTATTCCATCCGAACATCAACGCCAGCGGCACGGCAGGGGTAAACCGGACCACATTGATCCTTCAGGATCGCCCTGAGGATTGCGCGGCCGACCTGAACCGGCTGATCAGCACCGGAAAACTGTCGAGATCGAACGCTTACTGTTTATGGCGGAGAGGCGGCGATCAACTGGCGCAATTTCTTGGTTCAGGGAGGCTATTATCAAATCAGCGAGACGCAATCGAAATTGCCGGGCGTACCGGCTCCCGATCTCGGTTTCAATGGCGGCTATGTCGAGGCGGGCTGGAACATCACCGGAGAGCCGTTCCGCTACAACGTTGGCGCGGCCGCCTTCCAAGGCCGCAAGGTGGACCGACCCGTTCACTATCGACGAAAACGGTTCGAAAATGGCATCGGCGCATGGCAAGTGGCCGCCCGCTGGAGCGTCGCGAACCTCGAACAGCAACGTCGCTCCCGGCGTGTCGCAAAGCGTCACCGGCGGGATCTTTGGCGGCTATCAACAGATTTTCGGCGCAAGCGCTCAGCTGGTACCCGAACGACTGGGTGCGGTTGAGCTGCAATTCCAGCACACCATGGTAAACAAGCTGAACGCAGCGGGAACGGTCCAGATCGGCCAGCGATATTCGACGACACTTGCCGGTCGAGTTCAGGTCGCCTGGTGAGATCGGCCTTGCCGTTACGGGAGGCCGCGGAACCCTTTGGCGATGACGTAGGTTTCCGCCAACTCGGCGCGGCTGGCCGGCGGCTTGGCGTGGCGCAGCTCGGCGAAACCCGATCTGAGCTGAGCGAGCACCGCCCCCTCGGCGCCGCCCTGGAACACCTTTGCGACAAACGTGCCGCCGGGCCGGAGGATCTCGCACGCGACGGCGAGCGCCGCCTCGGCGAGCGCGACGATCCGCAGGTGGTCGGTCGCGGCATGGCCGGTCGTCGGCGGGGCCATGTCGCTCAGCACGACGTCGGGTGAACCGCTCAGCGCTGTCTTGATCGCTGACGTGACTGCCGGGTCGTGGATGTCGCCGCGCAAGATCGTGGCGCCCGCCACCGGCGCCGTTTCGGCGAGATCGATGCCGATGACAGCGCCACCGCCCGCCGGGGCGCCGACGCGCTCGACCGCCACCTGCGTCCAACCGCCCGGGGCGCAGCCGAGATCGACGACCCGCCGGCCGGGCAGGAGAAGGCGAAACCGGTCGTCGAGCTCGATCAGCTTGAAGGCGGCGCGCGACCGGTAGCCGAGGCGGCGGGCTTCTGCGACGTAGGGGTCGTTGAGCTGGCGTCTCAGCCATTCGGTCGAGGACGGTTTGCGCCGCCGCGCGCGGCGCACCCGCACCGCGGCATGGCGGGCCGGGCCCCGAGCGCCCGGGCCGTTCTCCTCCGCCACGTTACGCCCGCATCAGATCGAACAGGATGCCCTCACGCACGCCGCGATCGGCGACTCGCAACCGGCCGACCGGCCAGGTTGCACAGATCGCGTCGAGGATCGCGCAGCCGCTCAGCACGAGATCGGCGCGCTCCCGACCGACGCAAGGGTTGGCCGCCCGGCCGGCGAGATCGAGACCGGCGAGGCGGGCCGAGACGACCGAGATCTGCTCGAAGGTCAGCAGGCTGCCGTCGACCAGCGCCCGCGTGTAGCGTGGCAAGGCCAAATGGATGCCGGCGAGCGTCGTCACCGTGCCCGAGCTCCCCAGCATCTGCACTCTGCCGGTCCTAATGTGCCGGAGCAGATCGTGGGTGCGCTCGAACGGGGCCAACGCCGCCGCCGTTTCGCCGACCATCGCGCGATAGGTCGCCGTCGAGACTTCGGCGCCGCCAAAGCGGTCGGTCAAGGTGACGACCCCGAACGGCAGCGACACCGAGCCGAGGATGTGCGGGCGCCTGCGCCGGCCGGGGTCGCCCCAGAGCCGCAGCCAGACGATCTCGGTCGAGCCCCCGCCGATGTCGAACACGAGCGCATAGGGAATGCGAGGGTTGAGCAGCGGGGCGCAGCCGGCGACGACGAGCCGCGCCTCCTCGGCGCTCGAGATGATCTCGATATCGAGGCCGATCTCGTCCCGCACCCGAGCGAGAAAGACATCGCAATTGGCCGCCTGCCGGCAGGCCTCGGTGGCGACACACCGCCCCGAGGCGATTTCGCGGGCCGCGATCTTGTCGGCGCAGACCTTGAGCGCCTCGAGCGCGCGCCGCATGGCCTCTTCCGAGAGGGCCCCGGTCGCCGCCATCCCTTCCCCGAGCCGGACGATGCGGGAGAAGGCGTCGATCACGCGGAAGCCGGGCCCTGCCGGGCGCGCGATCAGCAGCCGGCAGTTGTTGGTGCCGAGATCGAGCGCAGCGTATTGCGGCGCGAAGCGGTGGGCAGCCGGTTGCGCCGACCTCGCCGGCCGGAAGCTCGAGGCGAGCGGGCGTTCCGTCCGAAATCCGGCAATCGCCCTCTCGCCAGGCTCGACGCCGCCGGGCACGGGCCGACCCTTCGCAGGGGCGGCATGCCCCGCGAGCGGATCTTCGACGTGCAGCGGCTTCTCCACCGGAGCAACCCATTCTCTTCGAACACGACCTCTGATGGTAGCGCAGGCGGCTTCCAAATCAAAACGCTGCGAATATCTGTGAGATGCCGGAGAGCCCGGCTGTGCGCCGCCCCTATCCAACGCCGGCTCGGTGTGCTATCAGCCCCGGCGGGCTGGACCCTCGGATGGGGGATCGTCTAACGGTAGGACAGCGGACTCTGACTCCGCCAGTCTAGGTTCGAATCCTAGTCCCCCAGCCAAATCTCATTTTTTGCGGAATTGGCCGCATTTCCCGCCTCCGCGGCGTGCCGCGGCGGCCGTGGTTTCCGCCAACAAATCAAATGGTTGTCGGAAGGTGGCGACCACGTCGCCGTCCTCCCATGTGCAGTTCGAAAGTACAAAATTGAGCAGTCGGCGTTTCTTTTGGCGGGGTTCCTGCCGCTCGAAGAGCCGTTGGGCGTTTCGCGCCAGATCGAGAATCTGCATGCCCTCGTCCATGTAGGCTTGTCGGCTGCCTCGATGCCGCTCGATATCGCGCTGGCAGCGGTCCTGCTCATCCCGCCACTCGGCGCGACATCTTGTCGAAGAATGCGTCGTCAACCGTCCATCGAGCTTGTCGACATACATCGCGTCGATGCGGTCGCTGTAGCCGATCGTACTCGGCCTGAAGCCGCGCGAATAGCTTCCTCGTGCTCTCGCCTCTCGTCGGCAGTGGCTTTCGCGCAGCGCGTCGCCGCACCCAATCGAGGACTTCGTCATCGAACTGCAGCCGGCCAAGCAGCTCGGTGAATTGCTCGTCCAGAATCTCCTCGCGGACATAGCGGCGTCGGCAGGACGCGGGATTGCCCAGGCATTTATCGCATAGCCCGTGCAATGATAGTAGACGTACGCTGCTTCTTGATCTCGCCGACCAGCGAGCAGCCACAGTTGGCGCATGTGATAAGGCCCGAAAAGGCGAAGTCGTGCTCATCCGCCGATGCTTCTTGGCGAAGCGGCCGTCGAGCACATCCTGAACCCGTCCCATAGCTCAACCGAAATGAGCGGCTCGTGCTTGCCTTTGATAGAGCTCGCCGTTCCATTCGAACTGGCCCGTATAGAGCCGGGTTCGCAGAATCGTGTGCACAGCGCTCACCGGCACCTTGCGCGCCGCTCTTGCGGTAGACAAGGCCCGCATCTCGCGCCTTGCTGCGCGCTCTCTTCAGTGAATACTGGCCGGTTGCATACCACTCGAACAGCTTGGAGATGATCGGGCGCGACAGCCGGGTCGGTCGCGATAATCTTCTTGCCGTCCGGGCCAATGACGTTGCGATAGCCGAGCGGCGCCTTCGTTGGCCAGATGCCCTGCTCGGCTTTCTCCCGCATGCCCTTCGGGCTTCCTCCGACAGATTGTCGATGTAGTTCTTCGCCATCAGCACCTTAATGCCGTGCATGAACTTTTCCGACGAGCGCGAGTCGCGCGACAGCACGACGCCTTCCTTGGGAAAATGGATTTCGACCTCAAGCTCGTCGATCGTCACCCAATCCTTGAGGTTGCGGTAGAGCCGGTCGGTCTTCTCGACCAGGAGCATGCGGACGGTCGGATGGCCTTGAGATAGGCGACCATCTCGCCGAAGTCTGCGCGGCCGGTCTGCTTGGCGGTCTCCACGTCCACATATTCCTGCGCGACCTTGAAGCCGTTGCGCCGCGGCGTAATCCTTGAGAGCTTCAGTTGCGCCGGGATCGAGAAGCCTTCCTTCTCCTGCTCCTTCGAGGAGACGCGGGCGTAGATCACTGCCTGCTTGGGGGCGGGATCGGCAGGGGGTGCGGGATTAAGAGGTTTGGGCATGCCGTTTATCGGTGAACTAAACAAATTACCGCTGCAAGCAGGGTATACCGGACCCTGGGCAAATCATCAAGCGGTGACACCCAGAATCAGCAATCAACTCGGGCCGGCGCGGTGAACTTCACCAGCTCGCACCCTGCAACGTATGAAGACGAAATGGGGAAGCTCAACCCCACCGCGCCGGCCACATCGCCTCAACACGGAACTCGTCAGGAAGCCGCGCGATTTGCTCGATTACGTAATCGTCCACGAGATGCTTCATCTGATCGAGCCGGACGCACAGCGAACGGTTCATTAACCTTTGAACAAGCATACCCGCGTGGCGCGAGGCAGGGGCGAGCTGAATGAATTACCTTTGGGCGCAGCGCGTTGAAGCGAGGAGACGTGCAACGCGGGGGAGTCCACATTCCTCCGCGGGTATCGGCGGAGGAGGGAAGAAACGGTGCACTTTCACGCCAGTCTTCCGACTTCGGAATTAACGCCGGAACGGTCGATGCCCTCGGCGATCGCATTACGCGAGAGCCTGCCTTTCTCGTTCAGTTCGGGCGATTGCGTCGTGGATGCCGTTCTTAACCCGCCGGCGATCCGCAAGTAAGACCACGACGAACGCGGTGGAAAGCCTCAATCGCAGCCTGCGCAAGATCATCAAGACCCGCGGCAGCTTCCCGACCGACG
Organism: uncultured Alphaproteobacteria bacterium; assembly: GCA_963836845.1. Classification (GTDB taxonomy): domain Bacteria; phylum Pseudomonadota; class Alphaproteobacteria; order ATCC43930; family CGMCC-115725; genus AP-15. Next base: position 176,300 of record CAWILK010000036.1, read on the forward strand.
AAGCGTGTGCCGATGAGTTTTTGACGCCACCCTCGCCTTGGCGGATGCGCTCCTGCGCCTTCTTGACGCCCGTGAACTGGTGCTGGCGCGGCAGCCCTTCTTCGCCGAGCAGATCCCGCGGCGAGCTGTAGCCTTGGAGCAGCTCCTCAATGACCTCTTCCCTGATTTCGCGGGTCGTGTGCCTTCTGCTGCGCATGCCGCGCGACCGCAGCGGCAGCTTCAGCCGCAGATCGTCGCGAAAGGACAGACCCGGCTCGACGATGAACCGGCGCTTAACCTCGTCCTGGTCGGACTTGGTGGTTGCCCGTTCCTGAGGACGTGCTTGTGTAGGTGTCGAACTTGTAGCGCTCGTCGCGGATTTCGGCAGCAGCAGTCGAAATTTCGTGGACAAGCGTCACCCTGCGAGCAGCTCACGGACCCGCGCTTCTTGAGGAAATGTCGAGGCTGCTTGAGGACCTCATCCAACAAAGCCGCGTAGACGCGACGGCAATTGCCGGGGAGTTCGCCCGTGCCGCCCGGCGCGCTGCTGGACCGACCGCTGGCCGAGGTGTGCGGGTAGAGCATCGTAGGGGTGTTGGCCAAGTGGTTGCTGGAGCACGACCCCGAGGCGCGCGTCTTGATCGTCACCGACCGCGACGAGCTGGACAGGCAGCGATCGAAGGCGTGATAAAGAACGCCTGGGTCGTGGCAGAGGATCAGCCCCGTCGGCAGCCACCGTCTGCAGCTCGTCCGGAAGCAAGTTGTAAGGTGGCGGATGGCCCGCTGCACGTCATTGAACAAGTTTCGAAATCCACGATGTAGCCGTAGTCCTTATCGTTGCCGTCAAGGCGGTTGGTGCGGCAGATGGCCTGGAAGAGGTTGTGGTCGCTGCGGCCGTCTCGGCGATTTCCGCCCGGACTGAGCGAGCATCTAGGATACGAGCAGGGCGACCCCGCCGGGGACAGTGTTCCCGCTGACCACGGTGCAGACCTGCATCATCCATCGAATCCTGGTAACTCGTCGCCCAGCGCTTGCGGAGCACTGCTTTTTGGAAGTTGTTCAGCGCTTTCGTCTTCTTCGAAGTACGCCTCGATGGCCTGCGGCGAAGGAAGGAACCGGCAAACATGAAGCTGCTGCACTGACACCCTCCGCCGCCCTGGGTGCGGTGCATTCCGATCGCCTCGGGAAAGCCCTTGAGTCCGTCGACGACCGCGATCCGAGGAACGTCGTTGACGCCGCGGGTCTTGAGCTCGTTATCACCTTCAACCAGAACTCGGCCTGGGTCTGCTCGATCTACAGCCCGAGCACCTCCTTCTCGCCTTCGCTGTTGAGGGCGAGGGCGACATAGACCGCTTTGTTGCTTGCACTTCCCACGAAGAACTCTTCCCGCAGGTCACCGTGCCGTAGCGTAGCCCCTGCGAATCGTTGCCAGCCAAGACAACTGAACCGTGCGGGAAAAAGCCCTTGTTGAAGATCACCTCCTGGTTGGTATGAGCTGACGGACGCCATCGGCGACCTCCACCGAGCCGCGTTTCAGCTCGATCACCGCGATGGCGATGCCGTTCAGGTAAAGCACGATATCGGGCCGGCGCTCGTAGCCGCCGCTTGAGGGTCACCTCCTCGGCCAGGGCGAAGTCGTTCTTCTCCGGGTGCTCCCAATCCACCAGGTGCACCGTCTCGTGGGCCTGCCCAGCCGCGATCTGCACCTCCACGCCATAGCGCAGCAGTTGGTAGGTGCGCAGATTGGCCTGATAGAGAGTGATGCCGGTGGCGTCGGCGGCGATCTGCAGCCTTTGCAGAGCGGCGGAGATGTGCGCGTCGGAATAGCCGCGCGCCGTCAGGTTGTCTCGCAGGAGCTCGGTCTCGATGGCCGATTGTCCTCCCGCTTGTCCCACTCGCCGAGGTAGCGGTAGCCAAGGCAATCGGGCCGGGCCTTGTCGGTGAACAGGGCGACGACACGGTTCTGCGTCTCCGCGTTCGGAGCGGGGTTGTTCAGGCATAGCGCGTCCTCCGGTGAAACAAGCCGCGACTTGCCGGTGAGCAGTTCCTGCATCATGGCCTGCTTCAGGGCGCGGGTCTTGGCGCGACGCTGCTCCAGCACCGTCGATCTCCGCGTCCATGTCGCTCAGTATGGCTGCGATGGCGGTTTGCTCGCGATTCGTGGCGACAGGCACTCGAGCATTCAGATTTCACGATCCTTGAGTCGCGATACCTTGGTTCGAGCGAGGTAAGATGCCTCGGAAAGCTGATGAAAATTCATCCTCGCCTAGAACACATTTGAGCCGTTTTATATCGGCGAATCGTTTGACGGCAATGACGATTCGATCCTGTACGATCGATTCCGAAGCCACGAACTCTCCCGAAGCATCCACAAACACGAATCGCCGTCATGAGCGGTCGACCCGTGACGCCGATTCACGTCGGGCTTGGCATTCACTATGCGTCAACCGCAATGTGTCCGTCGAAGACTGTATGTCGCCGTAATACGGGTACGCAGATGACACTCTCAGTCGCTAGCTGCTTGCTCAGGCTTCGCCACTCTTCAGTCGACATACGTCCCCAAGGCGCTTCGCCTCCCACTCGCCGTTGAAGCCAGGGAGGCGAGTCTTGGCCGGTGAGGAGTTGCTGCATGGTGGCCTGTTTGAGATCGCGCTTCTTTGCGATCAGCCCGTCCAGCGCCCCCAACAGCGCATCCGCATCCTTAACGCGTTCGCGATGGCCGTTTCGTGCTGACTTGCGGAGGGCACAAGGAATGAGCATGCTCACCGATGTTAGGTTGCATTGCAGTCTGGTTCCCAAATCGCGTCAATTCCTGAATCGTAGCTGCGATCCAAATGCAAGAATGCGCAGGAAGAGATGCGCTTTGCCAAAGGTCAACCGAATACATGCGATGTAGCTGTTGAGTAGGCGGGCAAGTCGTCCGCTGGCTAACAAAACCGATAATATCCTATGTCGGCGTCGATTGAGATGAGGATGTCCCCGTTTGAAGCTCTGATCCTCCCTTCAGTATCGTTCTTCGGGAGGTCTACCAGCGAAGTGCGGTCAGGTCGCGGCATAATACTCTTCCGCGAAGGCGTTCGAAGTTCTCGAGCGACAAAGGGCACCGCTGATCACGCATAATATATCGCCCATCCGACGTGACCCGCTATGTGATAACATCGGCTCGAAGTCATGGTCGACACTGTGGAGGTCCCAGTCCTCCGGGATCACGCCGACCTCGGTCTGTTTGTAGCCGGGCCTCACTCCATGGCGCCCCCATATTCTTGAGGTGCTCCTCCACGCGGGCGGCCAACCGGCCACTTCGTCCACGAGCTGTGGCAGTGGGGCGGCGTAACGGTCAGCGAGTGGCGGATGCGGCTGGTGAGTGTCTGGGAGACGCGATCCAGTTCGCCCTGCACGGCGGCCGCAAGCGTGGCCAGCCATTGTCGTCCACCACCAGGGTCTTGATTTCGTCCTCGGTGAGCTCGGATACTTGGCGTCGAGCTTTGCGTCGAGCGCTGCCTGCGCGGCTTTGAGCATGGGCTTTGTGTCGGCTTGCCGGTCCAGCAGCGCGGCGTATTGCTGGAGCACCCCCGCTCGTCCTCTAGTCGGCATCTTTGCCGTCGCTTTAAACCGTGCCTTAACGGCCTGGGCGGTGACTTCTGTTTATCGCTCTCGCTCAATCACGTCGCGAGCAGGCCTTCTTCGCCGCCGTGTTCCTCCTCCATCTCGGCGAGCTGCTGCTCGTGGCGGCCAGCTCGGCCTCTCAAGCGCTGCGATCGCGTCCCGCTCGATAGCGAAGTAGCGGGCAACGATGAACGCTGCCGGCACGAGATCGGACTTGAAGCGCCGTTGCCCTTTGAATCCTTCGTCTTGGCCAACGCTTCTTTTCTTGTTCTTGACCGGAGGATCTCGCGCGGCTGGGCGCGCACCCAGCCATCGGCGGCGATGAGGTAGCAGTCGTCCTGCATGGTGTCGGCCCAGTAGTCCATCAGATGCTGATAGACGCCGTAGGCATCCATGAGCGGCGCGGCCTTGAACGTGGCGAGCAGGTCCTCGGAGTGGTCTCGATAAGCTCCTTGGGGTGGCCGTCCTTGCGCGAAGCTTGTGAGGCTACGGCGAGATGGCCTGCTTCCATTGGCGAAGATGCCGTTCGGCCGACGATGAAGGCAGTGAACTCGGGTGGCCGAAGATGGCGGGCTTGACTCTGCGACGGCCAACCGCAACTTGGTAGCCCGGCCGGTCCCCGGCTTGAACAACGCGGCACGGAGCGCTGGGCAGACGTTCCAGTAGTCGCCGAGCGCGTCGATGTCCCGCGCCGGGATGCCGCCGCGCAGATGGCCGTCAATGTCCTGCATATCCTCAGGCTCCGTGCTGTCGATATAGCGCGGCAGGTTGAGATTGAAGTCGTTCTTGGCGGCAATCTCGTCAAGCGGCACGATGCGGGCAAAGCGCGGGTTGCTTTCGTCCTGCCGCGAAGACATCGACAATGTGGTGAATGTCGCGCTCGCGCAGGCGGTTCTTGTGGCCGTCTTTCATGAAACCCTTGCAGGCGTCGATCATGAAGATGCCCTTGCGGGCAGTGGCGTTTTCCTTGTCGAGCACGAGGATGCAGGCCGGGATGCCGGTGCCGTAGAAGAGGTTGGCAGGCAGGCCGATGATGCCCTTGAGGTAGCCGGAAAGAACGAGCTGGTTGCGGATGACGGCTTCTGCATTGCCGCGAAAGAGGACGCCGTGCGGCAGAATGCAGGCGGCCTTTACCGGTGCTCTTCATCGAGCGGACGATGTGTAGCAGGTAAGCGTAGTCGCCCTGCTTCGCCGGCGGCACTCCCCAGGCGAAGCGCTGAAGATGGTCCTTTTCCGGGGTGAGGCCAGTGGACCAGGACTTGTCGGAGAACGGTGGATTGGCGACGACGTAGTCGTAGGTGCGGAGCTGCTCGCCGTCCTTGAACTTGGGCGCGGAAAGAGTATTGCCCGGCACAATATTGGCCGTGGGGAAGTCGTGCAGGATCATGTTCATACGGGCGAGACCGGCGGTGGTCACGTCTTTCTCCTGTCCCTCCAGCGTGATGTGTTTCCCCGCCTCTGCAGCGACTTTCAGCAGCAGCGAGCCGGAGCCGCAGGTGGGGTCATAGGCAGTGGTGCACGCCTTCGGTGTTCGCCGGGGAGATGCCGATGACCTTGGCCATGACCGGCTGACCTCGGACGGCGTGTAGAACTGGCCCTTGCTCTTGCCGCTCTGCGTGGCGAAGTGCCGCATCAGATATTCGTAGGCGTCGCCGAGGATGTCGTCGTGTTCCGCGCGGTTCTTCGAGAAATCGAGTTCCGGCTTCTGGAAAATGGCGATCAGATTGGCCAGGCGCTCCACCATCGCCTAGCCTTCGCCGAGCTTGTTCGGGTCGTTGAAGTCGGGGAAATCGGTTCGGGCCAAGCGGGCGTTGGCGTCGATCAGCGGCTGGATGACCTGGGTATTGATCTTGTTGCCGATGTCGCGTCGCCCTTCAGGGCGACCATATCCTTGAAGCTGGCGCCTTTGGGGATGACGATGGGCGGCTCGAAG